>JAENZX010000002.1:211411-339465 GCA_016841045.1 Thermincola carboxydiphila | reverse complement strand
CAACTGGTAATTTTTTGTTTTGCTTGTCCCTCGGTCGGTCACCCAACCGCGGAATGTCATCTTACCACATTCACTCTATTAAAGTCAACTGGTAGTTTTTGGACTTTTCGGTGCAGTTTTACTGAAATATTATAATATTCCGTCCGCAGCACCGACATTGACTAATATATCATATTGATGTTTACATTGTCAAGAATTTATATCGATTTTTTCAAATTTTTAGTACCATTTTTAATACCTCTTCTCAGTTGATACTTTAACTGTTTATAAATAAAATTTCTTATGTAACAGCTGCAAACTTAACGGATGGCTGCGAAACTATAAAATAACTGCAAGAACATTATTCCACTGCCTTAGTTATTATGGGCGCTAAAATAATATTTAATCATTAACTGAACATTATATAGTAGTTTATTTCAAAAACAACTTTACTTTCCTCTTCCCAAATCCAGATTCAGATAGGTCTGCGGCACTTCCCCTACAATAATTGTTTCGGCAATTGGCACCTGAGCAGCTACTTCTATATTGTCAGTAACCAGCGGGATTATAATCTTTACCTTACTGAACACATTTAAGTATAATCTGTGACGTGTCTGGTTGATTCCTGCCTGTTGAAAATCATCAGCTACTTTTACCTTAACAGTACCAATGGGTACTAGGGTAACTTTAATTTTAGGTCCGTAAGCTGCAAGAAGCTGGCTTTGTAAAGCCTGACCTAATGGAATAGGTATAACTTTTCCTTCTAGTTTTGATAAACTCCTTTGGATATCCAAAATTGTTTCTGCCGCCAAGGAGTTTATCTTTATAGTATTAGCCTGCATCAGCACAACTCTTCCCCTGTTGTCAGTCCTGATAAATATTAAATCCTTATACTCTACTGATTTAGCTACTTTTTCATTAACCGCATCCTGAATGGCCTTGACCGCTATTAGTTCGGCTTCTGCCTTAGCGATAGCTACAATTGTAGGTTTTAGGTTACTTTCTAGAATAGCAAAGGGCACTACGGTAATACTTAAAAGAATTATTATACAGATGAATATCTTCTTGGGATAACGGGGTTGGTTAAACAAGACGTTCACCTCCATTAACCAGTATATGTTGAGTTATACAATTTGGTGAAGAGTTTCATATCAATTTCGCATAAAAAGAGAAAGATGAAAAGCTGCCTAATAGTCCTAATGGATCAATAGGCAGCTTATCTACCTTCAAATAGTAAGCAGATGTTATGTAACGCAGCAGTAACATAATAAAAAAGGGCTGAAACCAGCCCTTCTCATTTAACAATAATTTTTGCAAATTTTCTTTTCCCTGCTTTAATAATTGTTCCATCCAACGGAATAAAATTAGTACCAGGATCAGTTATCTTCTCGTCCCCAACTTTAACCGCTCCCTGCTGAATAAGACGTCGCCCCTCACTGGTACTTGAAACTAACCCTGCAAGAGCTAGCAGCTTAGGCAGCCAAATTTGGCCCTCCTCAAGCTCCCGGTTATCCAAAAGATACTCCGGTATTTCATCAGGTAGTTCTTTTTTCTGAAAAATATTTTTAAATTCTTCCTCGGCGCGTATTGCTGCCTCCTGGTCATGATAAAAGGTGACTATCTCCCTTGCCAGACGCATCTTTAAATCCCTGGGATGAATGGTGCCGTCTTGCAATCCGGTTTTTAGCCGGTTAATCTCTTCATTTGATACGGGGGTGACTAACTCAAAATACCTAATCATTAACTCATCTGCTATTGACATGGTCTTACCGTACATTTCCCTTGGAGATTCGTTTATGCCAATATAATTGCCAAGACTTTTGCTCATTTTCTGTACACCGTCAAGACCTTCAAGTATAGGCATCATGAAGGCCACCTGGGATTCCTGCCCGTATTCCTTCTGAAGATGCCTTCCCATAAGCAGGTTAAATTTTTGATCAGTACCACCAAGCTCAACATCAGCCTCAAGAGCTACTGAGTCATATCCCTGCATCAGAGGATAAAAGAACTCATGAACACTGATGGGGAGTTCGTTCTTAAACCTTTTGGCAAAATCATCACGTTCCAACATTCGTGCAACAGTATATTTGGCGGCCAGCTTGATAACATCGGCAAAAGTCATCGGAGCAAGCCACTGACTATTAAAGACAACCTTTGTTTTCTCTTTATCAAGAATCTTAAATATCTGCTCCTCATAAGTTCTGGCATTTGCCAAAACTTCTTCTTCAGTAAGCTGTTTTCGGGTTTCCGACTTCCCGGTGGGGTCACCGATCCGGCCTGTATAGTCCCCGAGTATGATTGTAATATTATGACCCAAATCCTGAAACTGCCTGAGTTTTTGGAGTACTACAGTATGTCCCAAATGAATATCCGGTGCCGTCGGGTCAAGTCCAAGTTTTATATGTAGAGGTTTGTTATTTGTGATAGATTTCCTGATTTTTTGAATAAGTTCATTTTCAGGCACAATTTCTGCGGCGCCTCTTTTGATAATTTCCAATTGTCTTGCCAATTCTTTTTCGACTGCTTGATTTTCTACTGTTTCCAAAATGAATCTCCTCCCTGCCAATCTACCTTATCAGTATAGCAAAAGGAGGGCAGCTTCGCAACATGCCCAAAAGGATTAACTTTAGGCTGATGATATGTTATAATCATAAGTATACTCTCACTAAGGGGTGATAAAATTGACAGACGCTCACAGGCCCCCCAGACGACGCACTATCCGAAAAGTGAATTATTGGAGACTCGGTTTAGTCATAGGCATTTTGCTTGCCGTGATTGGAGCCGCTTCTGCCGCCGGGCTTGTAATTTATGGTTTAAGAGATATGCCTGCATGGAACCCCAAACCACTGCAGACAAACATGCCTTCCTACATATATGACAAAGATGGAAACCTGATAAATAAGATATATGTAGAGAACCGTGACCCCATTGATATAGAACAGGTTCCCGATTTAGTAAAGAGTGCTTTCCTTTCAATCGAAGACACCAGGTTTTATGAACACAAAGGTCTGGACCTCAGGCGCATCGTAGGCGCAACTATAGCCGATATCAAGAGCGGAAGCAGAGCACAGGGTGCAAGTACAATCACGCAGCAGGTGGTAAAAATGGCCTTTTTATCACCCGAGAAAACTTTTAAGCGTAAGATTCAGGAAGCAATGTTGGCCATCCAGCTTGAACGAAATTACCCCAAAGACGACATTTTCGAAATGTATCTAAACCGCATTTATTTTGGTGAAGGTGCGTACGGTATTAAAAGCGCCGCAATGGTGTACTTCGGCAAAGACAATCTTGAAAAGCTTAATCTTGAGGAAGCAGCACTTCTTGCAGGTCTCCCCAAAGCGCCTAACAATTATGACCCCTTCAAAGACCTTGAAGCAGCAACAAGAAGACGGAACATTGTTCTTACCACTATGGTCAGAAACGATTTTATTAGCGAAGACCAAGCTGCTGCCGCATCCGCAAAGCCTGTTTCTCTTGTAAATGACGGTAAGTCACGACATGTGGAGAAATACAAGTTTCCTTACTTTGTAGATTACATCACAGATCTTCTTATAGAAAAATATGGTGAAACCCAGGTCTACAAAGGAGGTCTCCATGTTTATACAACTGTAGACCCGAAAGTACAGACAGCAGCAGAACGTGCGCTTGCTGATCCCAAGAACTTTCCCAAGGCAAAATACGATAAAAAAGGTGTGATTCAACCTCAGGCTGCTGTTGTTGTATTAGACCCTCACACCGGATATATAAAAGCCATAGTCGGTGGACGTGAACACAAGCAGAAACGCCAGTTTAACAGGGCTACTGATGCTGTCAGACAGCCTGGTTCCACATTTAAACCGGTGGTGGCATACGGCCCCGCTCTGGAAAGGGGTAAATCACCATCTGATGTTGTAAATGATGTTCCAACAAAGTATGGTACCTGGCCAGTCAGAAATTACGACGGCAAATACCGCGGATATATTACTTACAGGACTGCAACAATGTTTTCAGTTAACGTTGCCGCCGTTAAAATCATGGAAGAAACAGGTGTCCAAAAATCTATTGAATTTGCAAAAAAACTAGGAATTACGTCCTTAGTTAAAGGCGAAGATGAACACCTCTCAACGGCCTTGGGCGGAATAACCAGAGGCGTTAAACCCCTTGAACTGGCAAGCGCTTATGGGGCCTTCGCCAACGAAGGAGTCTATATTCAACCTACTGCAATTACCAGAATTGAAGACAGGGATCATAATATTATTGAAGAAGTTCGACCCAAGAAAACCATAGCTATGAAGAAAACTACAGCCTTCCTAATGACCAGTATGCTTGAATCCGCAGTCAAGGGAGGAACCGGTTATGCTGCTTCACTGGGGAAAAGACCTGTGGCAGGAAAAACTGGAACAACAAGTGATGACAAAGATGCATGGTTTGCAGGTTACACCCCCGAGTTGGTATCTGTCGTATGGATGGGACACGATACTCCAACGACAATGCCAAGGGTTTATGGCGGAACATACCCTGCAAAAATCTGGAAATCTGTAATGAAGGAAGCACATAAAAATCTCCCGGTAAAAGAGTTCCCAAAACCGAAAGATATCGTATATGCGACTGTATGTTCGGAATCCGGTAATAAGCCCAGTGAGCTGTGTCCTGAAGACTCGCTGGTAAAAGACGTTTTTGCCAAGGGTTCCCTTCCTACCAAGGAATGTGATGCTCATGTCCTTGTGGAAGTTTGTTCCGAGTCAGATCAGCTGCCAACCTCGGCGTGTCCAAGTGTGGTGAAAAAGTCATTTCTCAAAGGTAAAGAGCCTGTTGACACCTGTAAAATCCATCCCGACTATAATTCCGGAAATAATAGCGGAACAGCCACTGTCCCGGTCTGCACCGACCCGATTCACAGTGAAGCGCATCTTGCTATTGTTCCAGGCCCAAGCGAAGATGGCGGGTGTCCGCCTGAGGTTATCCAATATATAAGCTACCCTCCGGGTGAGATGCCTTCTAAGGTGTGCGACATACCTGAACATCAGAAAACAAAGAAACCGGTCCAAAATAATAGATATCGTGGCAGAAATTATAACAGATATTAAAAGACCAGTTTAGTATGTGTCAACAATAAATCCCGCTGTTTTGGAAACAGCGGGATTTTATCATTTTTTCGATAACCTTCCTACATCGTCAATTGTCAACTTTCAACTGTCCATTGTGCATTATCAATTGACAATTGTCAAGTTTCAATTGTCAATTACTAACTCTCCCTATTGCAATTCTACCACCGTCACTCCTGCTCCGCCTTCGCCGTATTCACCAAGTCTATGGTTCTTAACAAACCTGTGTCTCGAAAGAAAACCAGTTATTGCTTTCCTCAATGCACCTGTACCTTTTCCGTGAATTATGTATGCCTTGGGAAGACCGGCCAGATACGCATCATCAAGGTACTTTTCGACAGCTTCCATTGCTTCATCTACAGTCATTCCCCTAAGATCTAACTCAGTGACAATTTGCTTTGCTTTTTCCGCCATTACTTTAGGTGCACCTGTTTCAGAAATGCTTTTCGCTTTTTCAAGTCTAAGCTCTGAAAGTGGAAGTGTCAGCTTCATAACGCCCACCTGAACAGCAGCATTTCCCGTATTATCGGAATCAGTAAGAGCAATACCGTGCTGGTTATATTTTGGCAGAAAAACCTCTTGCCCTTTTTTAATTATCCGCGGTACTTCACCATAAGCTACCGTTGGAACAGGTGTATCCTCATCGGCACCAAGCTGCCCCAGGCGTTTTTTTGCACTCTGAGCTGCTGTGAGACTTTTCTGGCTTGCTCCCTGTGCTGCAGCCCCTTTTATCTCCCTAATTAACTCCTCAGCCTCCAGCCTCGCCTTTCGCCTGTATTCAGCAGCCTCCTGACGGGCTTTTTCCATAACATCATGTCGCTTAACTGTAATTTCCCGAAGCTTTTGTTCATATTCTTTTTTAAGCCTTTCCAGTTCGTTCTTTAACTGTCCGGCTTCCGTCCGATCTGTCTCTGCAGTACGTCTGTCAACTTCCAAATGCCGGATGAGTTCGCTTACCTGAATATCTTCCCCCGACAGCGCTTCCTTTGCCTTATTAACAATACCCTCACTCAGACCAAGTCTCCTGGCAATCTCAAAAGCGCTGCTGCTGCCAGGCTGCCCAATGTTTAGCTTATATGTAGGCCTTAAGGTTTCTATATCAAATTCAACCGAAGCATTTTCTACACCGTGCCGGTTAAAAGCAAAGGCCTTAAGTTCACTATAATGCGTAGTTGCGATGACTTTTACTTTCCTGGTATCAAGATAGTCAAGAATAGCCATTGCCAGTGCTGCTCCTTCAGTGGGGTCAGTACCGGCACCCAACTCGTCAAATAAAACCAATGAGTTTTCGTTAACTGTTCCAAGGATATTGATTATATTTATCATGTGTGAGGAGAAAGTACTAAGGGACTGTTCAATTGACTGTTCATCTCCAATATCAGCACAGACCCTGTTAAACACACCTGTTTCAGATCCATTCTCCGCTGGAATATGAAGTCCCGACTGGGCCATTAAGACCAGTAAGCCCACTGTTTTTAAAGCAACGGTTTTTCCTCCAGTGTTGGGACCGGTAATAACAATAATGCCAAATTCCCGACCGAGCCTGACACTTATCGGGACAGCCTCGACACGCAGCAGAGGGTGTCTCGCTCCAACTAAGTTGATGTAGTTATTATTATTAATTTTGGGTTCACCGCCGTCCATGCGCTGGCTTAGTTTCCCCTTAGCAAATATCAGGTCAATTTCCCCGGCTGTTATTACACTAGTTAAAATTTCTTCATGATAAGCCTTGACAAACTCAGTAAGTTTGGTAAGAATCCTGACTATCTCCTGTTTTTCTTCAAGCATCAATCTTCTAAGTTCGTTATTCTTTTCAACCACAGCCATTGGTTCAATAAAAAGAGTCGCTCCACTGGCCGACTGGTCATGAATAATTCCGGGGAAATTTCCCCGGTACTCCTGTTTTACAGGAACCACATACCTATCCCCACGCATAGTAACTATCGGGTCCTGTAGATATTTCTGATATTCTGCGGAACGTATGATAGAATCCAGTTTGTCCTTTAGAGACGCCTGAATATTCCGTATTCCGCTCCTCAACCTCCTGAGGTCAGGTGAAGCATTATCTGCTACCTCAGCACCAGGGGTTATACTTTCTCGTATTCTATCCTCCAGTTCCCGTACTACAGCCAACTGGTTGGTCATTTCAGCTATGATAGTATAGCTTTCCCCCTTGTCCTTAAAAAAAGCTTTTAACCGTCTCAGACTAAAAAGCGTATCCGCAACTTCCATTAATTCTGATGGTTCGAGTATTCCGCCTACCATGGACTTCTTAAGAAGCCTTCTAATATCTCTGAGTCCTCCCAATGGAAGATCAGGTTCACGTCTAATTATCTCTTTAGCTTCAGTTGTCTCTTTAAGTTTCTTTTCAATCTCCTCCAGGTCATTCAATGGCTTAATCTCTAACGCCAGTTCCCTGCTTATATTAAAGGTTGTGCAATCCTGTAGGAGGCCGATAATCTTATGATATTCAAGCCTTTTTAAATTTAGCTCGTCCATTGTCTCCCTCACTCAACGCCTCTGTAATAGTGTCCCTTTGTTAATCCGGCGGGGCTTAGTTCCTCGATTTTGGCTTTTGCACCCGGGTTTGGCTCATAGCCTTTGAAATTTCTAATGAAATCATCAAGTTCCTGCCGCCATATCCTTACTAATGTTCTCAACTTTTCCGGAACTTCTATTGAGGCTTCAACCCGTAGTACTGAGATTCCTGCTTTATAGAGAGAATTCAGATCCCCAATCATGCTCAGTTCTTTGGCATTATGGATATAATTACGACAGAACTCATCGCGGGATATGGGAAATACCAGTCCTAGCCTATCCTGCAAGCCTGCCCCAAAGTCTCTAGAGCAGGGACGCTTGCACTTGGTGCCTGTCTTCATATCTCCGAGTAAAGCACCCTCCGGACAATATTCTGTAACCATTAATGGTAGATGGCCTTCAACGACTGCCTCCAGCGGAATTTCCGATACATTTGATATTTTAGCAATCTGCTCAAAAGTAAGTTCCGGTGAAATAGTGGCCTGTGACAACTGGAAGTTGTCAACCAGCCATTTCAATGCATGTGAGTTAAATACATTAAGTGAAAAGTCACTGTAAACTTTAGTGATTTCACAATCAAACGCCTGCTGCAGGGTTCCCAGATTGGCACCAAGAAACGCTAAATCATTTTTAGAGGCAAATTGTAACAGCGGCGAAACAAATTTCAGCTCATTTTCCCTTATGATTCGTGGTGTCGCAATTACAAGCTGAACTCCCTGGCTGCTGCAAATGTCAAGAGCTTCTTGTAATTCATCCTTAACAACTTTTTCACCCATCAGAAGGTTTGTCCCACCAAAGTATATTATATCTGCTCCGGCTTCGGCAGCTGATTTAACTAATTCCAGACTGTTCACCCTGATAGAAAGTTTCATGTTTTCAGGCGATTGTTTATCTTTAAATGACTCATTGCCATTTAATCTCATGACCTGAGTTACGAGTTCATTAAATTTTTGCTCTCCAATCAGGGGCCTTTTGACCTTTGCCCTGACTTCAGATAACCCATCCAGCGCTTTTCGCCTTGTTTCATTTATAACACTTACCGGAATCATCACACCCTCGTCAATAAACGCTTCCAACCGTCCAATGGAATAAGGGGTGTTCCCCAGACGATCTGTCTGCTGGCGCAAAGAATCAGCAGTCAATGGTTTATTAAGAGCCTCCTGACCCAAAAACTCACTGACAGCAGTAAAGCTGTTGTCTTCACTATCTGTTACGGAAATTGTGAACGTTGAGCCTATTCGCGCATTGATTTTAAAATATAATGGTATCTTTTTGATCTCTTTAGGAGAAGTGAAACTCGCTTCAGCGTGGGAAATAAGCTCTACGTCATGGGTCTTAAAAATGCGGTCACCGGGCCTTATTTTCCCTTCTGCATCAATCCATACTTTTGCTCCTGCCGGTGCCTGTTCCACCGGACGGCCATTCATTATGATACGGTTTACAACGATGCCTCTGCGACCGCCCTCTGTCACCCAAAATTCGATTCCGTCACCCTTTCTCAAGGTATCTTCCAATACTATTTCAACCATTCTCTCCGCGCGGTTGGTGTTTGCCACCCTTCCAAGACGCAGCCCCCGATTATTGGGCCGTTTATAACTCATCATATCCCTGCCCTGCTTACCAAAAAAATAACCTGTCGTAAACCCGCGGTTAAAAATTTGAGTGAGGTTTTTCAGTGATTTATCATCAACTGAGTAACTTTCTGGAGCACTCTTAAATCTATCCAGTGCTTCTCTGTAAATCCTGGTTACTGTAGCAACATATTCGGGACGTTTCATTCTTCCCTCTATTTTTAAAGAATCTACTCCGGCTTCAACCAGTTCAGGTATGTTTTTTACCATATTCAGATCCATGGGGCTTAACAAGTGACTCCCCACTTCTGCTGAATTAACCAGCGCCCGTCCATTTTTATCAACGAGTGAATACTCCATACGACACGGTTGAGCACACCTACCCCTGTTGCCGCTGCGACCGCCTATCATACTGCTCATCAGACATTGACCGGAATAAGACACACAAAGTGCACCATGAACAAAAACCTCTATTTCCACTCCTGTTTTCTTCTTGATTTCGGCTATTTCCTGGAGGGACACCTCCCGGGCAAGGACTATTCTCGTAAAATTATGCTTTTTTAGCGTTTCCACTCCCGGACTATTGTGAATTGTCATCTGGGTACTAGCATGAAGTGGTAGGTCAGGAATAATTTTTTCAACCACCCGTAAAACCCCGATATCCTGAATAATAATCCCATCCGCACCTGCTTCATACAAAAATTTTAAGTAATCTACTGCTTCAAAAAATTCTTTGTCATGTAAAAGTGTATTTGCTGTAACATAAACTTTGACTCCCCTCACATGAGCATACTCAAAAGCCTCACGCAGCTCATCACGTTCAAAATTGGACGCATACTGCCTGGCGCTGAACATTTTGCCACCCAAATAAACGGCATCAGCACCGTTTTGAACCGCCGCTTTTAGAGCTTCTTTGCTTCCAACCGGAGATAAAAGTTCTGGTATTTTCATTACAACCTCCATTAGTAAGACAGATATTTGGTATACAAAAAAAACGTGACTTTTAGCCACGTTTTTCAAAGTTAAATTCTGGAATACCTGGTTAATCCCGAACAGCTGATTATTTCAATCCCCTGCCTGGCTAATTCGTCGAGAATCAGGTTCATGCCCAGTGAGTCACTGGCCATATGTCCCGCAATAATGACATTTATATGGTTCTTTTCTGCTTCTTTACGATGTTTCTCACCAATGTGCATACCTACAATAGTTCCTACACCGGCCTGAGATAGCTTGGCAAAGGCATCTTCAGATCCACTTGTTCCCCCGGTCATGTCCACAAAAACTTTTCCCGTTCTACGACCCTTGTCACCAACTACAACAGTAGGTCCAGCTCCTGACTTGGCAGCTTCGGAGTATTCCGGGATTTCCTTCAAAGCTTTTATAACATCTTCCAATGTTTCCGGTTCTTTTTTGTCAATTAATTTCTGTAGATAACTTGTAACCATGTTATCGGCAGGTGTATGTATACACATTAAAGGTATATCAAATAACCTTGCGGCGTCTACCGCTTTATTGTAATTAAGGGGCAGGAGCCCTCTCTTAACTTCGCTTATCCGTGAAACCATTATCCCTTCTGCTACACTAATTGGTACACCCAAAGTCTGCATGATATCTGACTGCATACCCATCACCTGATGAAGACCAATCAGCGCTGAACCTTCAGGATGATGTGCTATGACTAAATCCACCTGCTCCCCTTTTTCCCTGAGTCTGTCTGCTATCAGGATTTCCCCAACTTCTATATCTATACCAACAAGAACTTTCCTAACCTCAGTCTCCGGTTTGCCGTAGAGAATTCTTGTATCACTGTATGGATTTTTTAGTTTCTCAACATCAAATTCCTTTTTTTCATCTACTTTTAACTCTGCATAAGACTTTTCAGCTTTTTTAAGCGACTTTTCAACTTCTTTTCTACCTCTAGGATCGTTGTTAATTCCATTTTCTACAGCCAGTTCATATATCTGTCCAACATTCAATATTGGTAACCTCCTTGATTTAACAAGAATATTTCAACAAATACTCAATATTCAGTATTCTATTCTCTGTTAGGAAGAAAATTCCTGTTAAGATAATAATATTTACAAAAATATTTTGAATTTTTACGTTACGTGTCGGTTAATCTTTTGTCTTTATTATGACTTCATACGGTTTTTATTATCCACCAAGTGTCAAAACGTTAGTACTAATCTTTTAAATATTTAATCAAATCCTTAAAATCCATTGTATTGACGACATCTTCTTTTTTTAGCCAACCCCGGCGTGCTGTGCCTACACCATATTTCATCTCATCCATTCTGGCAATATCATGGGCATCAGTATTTATACATATCTTTATGCCCATTTGGGCGGCCTTCCTGACATATTTATCACTCAAATCCAAGCGGTCGGGAGATGAGTTGATTTCCAGTGCTGTCCCATATTTGACTGCAGCATCAAAAACAGCATCAAGATCAACAGAATAAGGATCCCTCCGAGCAACCAATCTACCGGTAGGGTGGGCTATAATATCGACATGCTTATTTTTCATTGCTGAAATGATTCGTCCGGTTATCTTCTCACCTTCCTGCTTGAAACCGGAATGAATGGAAGCAACAACTACATCTCTCTTTGCCAGTATTTCATCAGGGTAATCCAAATCTTCATTAGCAAGAATATCCGTTTCTATCCCCGAAATAACCTCGATATCATCGAGTTCCCTGTTTAGCGACTTTATGTATTCTCCTTGCTCCACAAGTTTATCTATAGATAACCCCCTGGCAATGCCCAGAGACTTGGAGTGATCCGTTATAGCAATATATTCGTACCCTATTTCTCTTGCTTTATTGACAATCTGATCAATGGTATTTACACCGTCGCTCCAGTTGGAATGCAGGTGCAGGTCTCCATTAATATCCGTCAGTTCAATTAAATCTGGTATTTCCCCCGTTTCGGCAGCTTCAATTTCACCAAGGTCTTCCCTAATTTCAGGTGGTATATATGAGAGGCCCAGAAGATTGTATATATCTTCTTCACTGTTTACTGGTAAGAGTGAATCATCCTCCCTGTTAAAAACACCGTATTCGTTAATCTTTAGACCCCTTTTATGGGCTATCTCCCTGAGCCGAACATTGTGTTCTTTTGAACCCGTAAAATGATGAAGTGCGCTCCAGTACTGCTCCGGGGTAACTACCATGAGGTCAGTTTGTACACCCATAAATGTAACAACACTTGCTTTTGTCTCCCCATGTGCAATTACAGATTTAACCTGTGGGTGTTTCAGGAACATTTCTATAACTTTTTCGGGAGCGCGTGCCCCGACAACAATATCAATATCACCGATAGAATCCTTCATTCTCCTTGTGCTCCCTGCGGCACCAACCAAATTAACTCCTGGCAGATTCCGCATAAAAGAAATAAATGATTCGGCAATTGAATCGGCGATTCCGAGGGTAGTAAAGTCAATCCCTCCCCTAAGCATTTCGATTCCTCTAATTATATTCATCTCAGTTTTGCTTCCCATACCCGGAAGATTCCTTAGGAGTCTCTTTTTAGCAGCCTCCTCTAACTCAGTTACAGTTGTTACTCCAAGCCTATTGTAGAGTTCCCGAGCCATTTTTGCCCCTACACCCGGAATATGTAAAATTTCTGGCAGACCTTCAGGGACACTCTTTTTTAAATCGTCATAGTATTTAATCCTGCCAGTTTTAATTAGTTCTTCAATTTTTCCTGCAATGGCCTTTCCGATTCCCGGAATTTCTTCGAGCTTCTTTTGTGAAACTAGAACGGATAGTGCAGTAGTCAAATTTGCTATTGTTTTTGCAGCTTTCCTATATGCTCTGACTTTAAAAACACTCTCACCCTGCAGTTCAAGCAAGTCAGCTACTTCACTCATGATCCAAGCAACTTCTATATTTTCTACCTGCTTCATTATAAATTCCTCCGGTCACTCTTAGAATTAGGACTCCGGATTTATTTTCCCCAAACTTATTATGTCCTAAAAACAAGAGGTTGCCTCATTTTTGAGACAACCCAAATTTTATGCCTGCTTTTTACCTTCCATCAGTTTAACCAAGGTATCATAATCTTCCTGCAGCTTACTTAGTTCATCAGCTACATTTAGCGCTGCCAGAACGGCAACTTTTGATATAGGTAAAAGTGGCTGACGGTTTGCAATGTGTTTCATTTTCTTGTCGATGTAACCTGCCAGCATCTCCATGTATTCTGAGCTGGCATCTCCACGCATTATATACTCCTCGCCAAAAATCTGAACAACGGCTCTGCCTTTATCCCCCAATTACCGTTCCCCCCAACGAACTAACTGAATACAAAAATTTCATTATGGATAATCAAGTATTCGTCATAGTCCGTTGAATTCCTGCATAAAATGCCAATTTTTGTCGATTAATTTCGGGGTAGACCAAAAAAACCTAGGCTCTCAGCTGCGCATTATGGGTCTGGGATAAGGCATTACGTATTTTTTCATAAGCATCAGTTACTTCCTCATCAGTCAATGTTCTGTCTGCCGCCTGGAACTGTAATGCAAAAGCCAGACTCTTGTAACCTTTTTCAATTTGTTCCCCTTCATAAATATCAAAAAGTTCAACCCTTTTAAGAAGCTTTCCGCCGTTCTTTTTAATATCATCAATGATTTCACCCGCATGAACATCCCTTTGGACAACAATAGCCATATCTCTTTCCATCGAGGGATATTTTGGCAGGGGTTCGATTCTCTTTAGCCCTTTACAGGCATTAATAACCTTTTCCAGATTAACTTCCATAGCATAGACTCTCTCATTAAGCTTATAATTCTCTGTTACACTCGGGTGAATTTCTCCGATAACTGCAATGTCTTCATTGTTTAATCTCACAGACGCAGCTCTTCCCGGATGGAATGCATGGTTGCCTTTTTCAGGGACAAAACTGTATCCACTTATATTTAAGGCTCTAAACAACGATTCGAGAATCCCTTTAAGATAATAAAAATCCATTTCGTAAGACCTGACCTGCCAGTTACCTGGTGTCTTTCCTGAAACCACGGCACCAAGAGTCAAAATTTCTTTGGGGAGTTTTTCCCCTATGACAGGAACAAATACCCGGCCAACCTCAAACATTGCAAGATCCTTGTTCTTTCTGGCTGAGTTGCGGGCAAGGATATCTAATAATCCGGGCAGGACCGTAGTTCTTAAGACCCTTTGTTCCTCACTGAGAGGATTTTCAACGGTAACAGCCACACGTCTTGAATCATCCATTGGCAGATTCAGCATATCAAAGTTACGAGGGTTCATGAAACTAAGGGTAATTATTTCATTTAACCCGCATTCAGTCATTAAATCTAATATCCTATCCACTGCTGCCTGAACTTCAGTTTTACGCCCCTCTGTACTCGCACCTTCCGGAAGGGTAATGGGTATGTTATTGTAACCATACAGCCTGGCAACTTCTTCTATCAAGTCAATTTCCAGAGAAATGTCTCCTCTTCTTGTCGGAACTTCTACCAGAAAATCTCCGCCATCTTCTTTAACATTAAAGCCGAGGTTTAACATTATTTCCTTTATTCTATCTCCAGGCACTTCAACCCCTACAATCAGCTTTATCCTGTCGGGTCTGAGCCTTATGACGGTATTTCCCGAGGGTGAAGGGTGATTATCTACAAACCCGGAGACAATTTCTCCTGCACCCATTTCCTGAATAAGCTGGCAGGCTCTGTTTGCAGCATTAAGACACCCGTTTATATCTATTCCTTTTTCGAACCTCATTGACGACTCCGACCGAAGGTTTAGGTTCTTTGAGGTCCTGTGAATGCTGGCCGGTTTAAAATATGCGGCTTCCAATAATACTGATGTTGTAGAATCAGTTATCTCAGATTCAAGCCCGCCCATAACGCCAGCAATAGCTGCCGGACCAGCGGGGTCAGTAATAACAAGCATATCTGATGTCAGGGTACGCTCAACATTGTCGAGTGAATATAACTTCTCCCCTTCTTCAGCCCGCCTAACTATAATAGTCTGATCCTTTAGTTTACCATAATCAAAGGCGTGAAGAGGCTGTCCAAGTTCCAGCATCACATAGTTAGTAACATCAACCATATTGCTGATAGGCCTTACGCCTGCAGCCTGAAGCCTTTGCTGCATCCAGTTGGGGGAAGGACCAATCTTCACATTACGAATTAACCGACCCACATAACGTCCACAAAGTTCCGGTTCATTGATGTTGATTGACACTTTGCCGTCAATGGATTCTTCAGTTTCTGTTACATTAATTTCCGGTAGTTTTAGAGCAGTACCAAGTACTGCAGACACCTCACGGGCAACCCCTACCATGCTTAGACAATCGGCCCTGTTGGGAGTTAACTCCAATTCAAGAATCACATCGTCCAACCCAAGCAGCTCTTTTACATCAACACCAAGAGGGGTATCCCCTGGGAATTCAAGAATACCGTTTCGCTGTTCGGGCGGAAAATTTTCCGGGTCAAGTCCTAATTCCTGGGCAGAGCACAGCATACCAAAGGATTCAACACCCCTTAGCTTGGCCCTGGTTATTTTCATGTCAGGCAGGGTCGCTCCCACCAAAGCCAGAAGGACTACTTGTCCTTCTCTGACATTAGGCGCCCCAGTCACAACCTGGAGATTTTCTGAACCTGTGTTTATCTGACAAACCACCAGTTTGTCCGCATTTGGATGCGGAGAAATAGTTTCAATTCTGGCAGTTACGATTTTGTTCAGGTTCTTTCCCATGTATTCAATGTTTTCAACAGCCACACCAGTCATGGTCATTCTTTCAGCCAGTTCCTCCGGTGAAACAGGTATATCAACATATTCTTTAAGCCATTTATATGAAACCCTCATGTCTTTCCTCCTTAAATTAAGAAACTCAATTGCAAACTAGAACTGAGCCAGGAACCGCTTGTCATTGTCAAACAACAACCTGAGATCATCAATACCATACTTTAACATAGCGATCCTCTCAATCCCGAGACCAAAGGCAAACCCTGTCACCTGTTCAGGATCATAACCCGACATTTTTAGTACGTTTGGATGGATCATACCCGAGCCCAGTATTTCAAGCCAACCGGTATGTGAACAAACCCGGCATCCGCTGCCATTGCATGACATACAGGAAACATCAACCTCGGCACTCGGCTCTGTAAAAGGGAAAAAGCTCGGCCGCAGCCTTATTTGTCTATCAGCCCCAAACATCTGACGTACAACTGTTAGTAATATTCCTTTTAAATCACTGAAAGAGATCTCTTTATCTATTACAAACCCCTCTACCTGATGAAACATAGGGGAATGAGTTGCATCATCATCCCTACGGTAAACCTTACCGGGAGCTATAACTTTAACTGGTATATGAGGTGCCTTTTTCTCCATAACCCTTGGCTGTACCGGTGAAGTATGTGTCCTTAATAACACTCCCGGACTTATGTAAAAAGAATCCTGCATGTCCCTTGCCGGATGGTCGGCAGGGAAATTCAAAGCTTCAAAGTTGTAATAGTCAAGTTCCACTTCAGGTCCTTCGGCTATTTCAAAACCAAGGCCCAAAAAGATTTCCTTGATCTCATCCAAAACCGTTGTCAGCGGATGGCGTTTTCCTATCATAAACGGGCGTCCCGGTAAAGTAACATCAATTGTTTCTTTGTTCAGCTTTTCCTGTCTTTCATTTTCTTTAAGCTCAGACATTTTCTGATTAATTGCCTGCTCAATTGCTTCACGCACTTCATTGGCAATCTGCCCTATTAGCGGACGCTCCTCAGCGGTAAGCGTTCCCATACCCCTTAATATTGCTGTGAGCTCCCCTTTCTTGCCGAGGAACTTAACCCGAATATCATTCAACTCTGCCAATCCCCCGGCAGCAGCTATCTCACCAAGAGCCTGCTCCTTCAAAGAATTTAACTTGTCCTTCATCTTTTTCCTCCTCATCAATTACATTAAATTAAACTGTTAAACTAAATAGCTTTAAAATCTTGAACCACAAAGAAATAAAGGATATAAAGTAACGGTATTCTTTGAGTTATGTTCCCCATATCTCATATTATAATTAATCATTTTATTTTTGGCAAAAGCCCCCACGCTGATAAACCCTTTTTCATTACCTACTTGGAGTTTCGGCTATTGAAAAACGAGTAATGCAAGGAATAAATTTTTTGGGGGCCGAGTCGTACTGGTTCGTACGTCGAGGTTCCAAAAAAATTTATGACGCAGCAGTACGAAGTTTTTCAATAGCCCAAACAAAAAGCTTTCATCCCTTGTAAGGGACGAAAGCTACTTCCGCGGTACCACCCTTTATTGTTTATGTAACAAACCATCTCCACCCAGGTACAAGCTATAACTATACCTATTCCCTGTTAACGGGAGGAGTTCCCGGCCAAACCTAATATCAAAATAAACTGAATTCAGTCCGCTGCTAACGGGCGAACTTCACCTGAATCTTACTTGAAAAGGCTTCCAGTCTACGGCCTTTATTCCCTGGCAAGGCGAACCAAGTTACTTTTCCCGCTCATTGCATTTAAGGTGACTTGTTTAATTGTATGTATCACCGCACTAATGTACGGCTAAACGCTTATATAAGATATATGCAGAAACAGAACCTGTAGCTTCGAATATCCTCCAAAAAAACTCGGCGGGTGATAACATCGGACCACAACCTTTCATCTCTTTTGGGGACCTTTCGAGTTGATTATAACATAATACCAATTTATTTACAAGTTTGATTTGCACTAGAACCAAGCCGTCGGGAGGCTTCATACAGTACTATTCCGGAGGCTACTGCGACATTTAACGACTCAGCCGAACCAGGTATTGGTATTTTTACCAACACATCGGAATGATTAACCATTTCCGGCGAAACCCCTTTACCCTCGCTGCCAAATACCAGAGCCATCGGTCTGGTAAACTCAATCTCAGGAAGTGTAACCGAGTTTTCCGCAAGGGTAGTGGCAGCAACATATATTCCGTTATCCTTAAAGTATGCCCATAAATCAGCAGCTTCAACATCACGCACTACCGGGATATGAAACACTGAGCCCATTGAGGATCTAAGGGTCTTGGAATTATAAACATCGGCACATCCTTTGGTCAAAACAACTGCCTGGACACCGAATGCGTCTGCAGTCCGGATTATCGTGCCAACATTGCCAGGGTCCTGAACCGAATCAATAACTACCAACAATGATGATTCACTGACTGAAATAGTGGAAATGTCAGCTTCCGGCAGCGGAAAAATTGCCATAACACCTTGCGGACTATCCGTCTCACTCATATAACTCATAACCTCATCTGTAACCCTATATATCTGGACATTTTCATCGAGGCCTGAGAATACCTCCTCTAATAGAAAATACTTATCACCACGTTCAGATATAATCAGTTTCAGAGGACAGGCACCTGCAGTAACTGCTTCCTGGACTGATTTAACTCCTTCAATGAGGTAGCAGCCTTCTTTCTCCCGGTTCCGCTTATCCCTTAATCCCCGCACAAACTTAACAAGATTATTTTGTTTACTGGTGATATATAAATCAGTCATATTACTCACGCTCTACATTATGAAGTCTGTCATTTTCACCAATCACAACCAATATATCGTTTTCCCTTATAGGCTCATCGGCAGAGGGGGAAACAATAAGGTCCTTACCTCTTTTTATAGCCATTACAGTTACACCATATACAGCCCTTAATGCCGATTGCTTCAGAGTTTTATCCACCATATTATCAGGCGCAACTACTTCAAGTATGCTATGTTCAGGCGAAAGTTCAATATGATCCAAAACATTAGAGGATACAAGGGAATGAGCTAATCTGGCCCCCATATCACGTTCAGGATATACTACTTTATCCGCCCCTACTTTATCAAGCACTTTTCCATGAAGCTCAGTTTGAGCCTTGGCAACTACATATTTCACTCCGAGTTCCTTTAGAATTACAGTAATTAGAATACTGGCCTGCATGTCATGTCCGATGCTTACAATAGCAACATCAAAATTTCTGATCCCTAAAGCCTTTAAAGCATTTTCATCAGTTGCGTCAGCTTGGATAGCATGTGTTACGCTGTTGACAATTTCCTGAATTCTTTCCTGGTCTTCATCTATAGCAAGAACCTCGTAACCCATTACAGTCAGCGATTTTGCAACACTGGCACCAAAACGGCCCAGACCTATTACGGCAAACTGTTTCATTTTTGCACCTCTAACCAACCATTATTTTTTCTTCCGCATAACGATAGACAGCCTTTTCCTGCTTTTGAGCCACAGCCAGAGCAACTGTAATTGGTCCTAATCTTCCGACGTACATGGTCAAGGCAATGATGATTTTGCCCCAAAGTGAAAGTTTGGTAGTAAGTCCCATGCTTAACCCCACTGTTCCGAAAGCCGATGTTGCCTCAAAAAGAATAGTGAGAAAGTCTGATTTCTCAGTAATTGATAAAAGCATTGTAACAAACACCACCAACGAGAGTGAAGCCATTGTGATAGTCAAAGCTCTGAATATAATTTCCTTTGGTAATCTTCGTTCAAAGAGTTCAGCATCATTTTTCCCCTTGATTTGAGCCCATACGGCTGCAATGAGAGTTCCCAGGGTAGAGGTTTTGATACCCCCACCGGTCGAGCCGGAAGATGCTCCGATGAACATAAAGATTATAAAAAGAAACTGGGTGGCGTTTCTCATGCCTGAAATGTCAATTGTGTTAAAACCTGCAGTTCTTGGAATGACCGCCTGAAACCAGGCCGCCTGCAGTTTTCCACTCAGACTCAGTTGACCGAGAGTTTTAACATTACTGTATTCCAGGACAAAGACTAATAACATCCCCAACAACAGTAATGCTGCCGAAATACTTAAAACCAATTTTGTATGAAGGGTGAACTTCCGCCAACACCTTTTTCTATATACATCCATTGTTACACCGAAACCAATACCACCTATAATTACCAGAACAGTTATTATGATATTAACAGGTACATCTGAAACAAACGGAGTAAGACTCCTGTACTCGCCCATCAGGTCAAATCCGGCATTATTAAATGCAGAAATTGAATGAAACAAACCATAAAAAATCCCACGAGCCAATCCAAATTCAGGCCACCATCTTAATGCCAGAATTGCAGCAGCAATCCCTTCAATAACAAAAGTTATTGCAAGAATCATTTTGGCTAGTCTAACAACCCCTTCTATGGTCTGCTGGTTGTATGCTTCCTGCATAATAAGTCTTTCCCTAAGCATTATTCTTTTACCCATAAGAAAGGCAAATAGTGTGCCCATTGTCATAAATCCCAGGCCGCCAATTTGAATTAAAAACAATATCACTGTCTGACCAAACAGTGAGTAATGTGTACCTGTATCCACAACTACCAAACCAGTTACACAAACAGCTGAGGTTGATGTAAAAAACGCATCTATAACCGGGGTAGGCTCACCACTCGAACTAGCAATAGGAAGAGAAAGCAGTATAGTTCCGATAAGTATAAGAACTGCAAACCCTACCACCAGAATCTGAGCCGGTGACAATCGGCCAAAAACATTTTCGTATTTTTTCATATTAATTCGTCTTTTTGTACCTGCCATACGCAGGTTCCTCCTTTTTTTGCCACCGATATATATTATAGATTATTTAACAAGATTTGCAAGCAACTCCTAAAAAAAAACACGCCTAATGGCATGCTTTTTTAGCAGTTACTATCGTCATGTATTTAGCCGGTTATTATCAAGGATTTTTAAGGTCAATGCAATGGTTATACCAAAGATGATTGAGCCAATGAAAAAAAAGAACATAGATTGTGGAGTTATGCTTAAAAAGGCAGGCAGCCTGAAAAAGGTCGGGGCACCCTTAACCATATACCATATCACAACTCCATAAGTTATACTTTTTAATATTAAAAAGCTTTCTGATGTCTTATTAATGAGAAGTACAAAAATAACTCCCAAAAGAATATCCCATGTAAAATGCCCGATGTATCCCAGAAATTGAGCAAAGTTGTCATTATATCGCATATCAAATAATGTTGCACGGGCATAGTCGGCATAAGTCATAGTTGTGAAACCAGCAGCTCTTACTAGGAATGCATAAAGATTTTGTATTATGGCCGCCGCTCCACCGGCAATCACCCCTCGGGCTATTATGTCTTTAGTCATTTCTGCACCTCATTATTCAGATATAATTTAATATAATTTAATGCTGAAACTCTAGGCTTCATCTTCAAGATTGGTGTTTGGTAATGAACCCCTGCAGAATATAGTTTAACTCATTAGATGATAATCAATTCACTTAGATAAAAAATAAAAGCACGGATTAATAAACATCCGTGCTTTTGTAAACATTTAATTAAGCGTTAATTTTTTGTTTAGCTACCTCAACCAGTTGGCTGAATGCTTTTTCATCGTTAATTGCCAGTTCAGAAAGCATCTTGCGGTTAACTTCCACTCCAGCCTGCTTTAGACCGTTTATCAGTCTGCTGTAAGACATTCCATTAGTTCTTGCAGCAGCATTAATTCTGGCAATCCAGAGTTTTCTAAAATCCCTTTTCTTTGCTTTCCTATCCCGGTATGCATATGAAAGTGATTTTAATACCTGTTCATTTGCAGGTCTGAAAAGTTTGCTCTTGGAACCAAAGTAACCCTTGGCCAGCTTAAGTATTTTTTTATGTCTTTTACGGGCTGTTACACCCCTCTTTATCCGTGCCACATCTATAACCTCCTCTAATTTAAATTACCCGGACTATGCGTAAGGAAGCAAATTCTTAAACCTTTTTGCATCCGCTGCGGAAACTACCCCGGCTTTGCGGAGGTTTCTCTTTCTCTTTGGACTCTTAGTCTCCAGTATATGGCTTTTGTAAGCCTTGGCCTTTTTTATTTTTCCGGAGCCCGTCATCTTAAATCTCTTGGCTGCACCCCGGTGTGTTTTCATTTTAGGCATAGTTCTTCCTCCTCTCTAGTCCTGTTTTGGTGTTAGAATCATTATCATATTTCTTCCTTCGACTTTTGGATGACGTTCCACGTTTGCAACTTCCTGAGTCATTTCTGCCACTCTTTTCATAAGCTGCTTGCCAAGCTCTGCATGAGCCATTTCTCGTCCCCGGAACATAAGTGTAACCTTGACTTTGTCACCTTCTGAAAGAAACTTTATTGCATTCTTTGTTTTGACATTTAGGTCGTGGTCCTCTATGTTAGGTCTGATTTTTACTTCTTTAACACTAATGATTTTTTGCTTCTTACGGGTTTCTTTGTCACGTTTACTTTGCTCATACCTGTATTTACCATAATCCATAACACGGCAAACAGGAGGCTGAGCATTCGGGGAAATTTCGACCAGATCAATGTCCTTCTCTTGGGCGATACGAAGGGCTTCCTTTACAGAAAAGATTCCTAACTGTTCCCCTTCAGGACCTATTAACCGAACCTCTTTCCCCTTGATTTCTTCATTGATACGCATTTCTTTACTAATTATCAAGTCACCTCCAAAACGTACTACAATACCAAATATAAAAGCGGGCGATAAGACCACCCGCTAAACAGCATAAACAATAAATAAATCAACATGATTTATTAACATTAACCTTATCAACAGCATATGCGCCATAAGGTGAGAAGCGGATGGCTTCTACTTGAACAACTGTATTAAATTCCTTAACATTATATCATCCAAGTATACAGATGTCAAATATTTCTTCATGCTTATATTTCTTATATTTCTTATATTTCTAATATTGGTTCATGCTAATATTTCTTCATGCTAACACTTATTTTTTATATCTTCTTTTACCATTTCGATAAACTGGCTTAAGCCGAATGCGCCTTTATCACCTTCACCGCGTTTCCGCACTGCTGCAGTGCCATTTTCCACTTCTCTGTCACCTATTACTGCCATATATGGCACCTTCTCCAATTGTGCTTCTCTTATTTTGTAACCAATCTTTTCGTTTCTTCCGTCTATTTCGGCTCTTATACCGGCGTCATCCATATCCTGCAGAATCTTTTGGGCGTATTCCAGTCCTCTGTCAGTAACAGTTAATATTTTAACCTGCACGGGTGATAACCAAACAGGAAACGCTCCGGCAAAATGTTCTATTAATATACCTATGAATCTTTCTATACTGCCAAAAACCACCCTATGAATCATAACAGGACGGTGTTTCTGTCCGTCTTCCCCGACATAAGTCAAATCAAACTTTTCGGGCATAAGAAAATCAAGCTGAATTGTCCCGCACTGCCAGGTTCTTCCCAGGCAGTCTGTAAGATGAAAATCAATCTTCGGCCCGTAGAATGCGCCATCACCCTCATTAACTTTATAATCCATACCCCTGGCTTCAATAGCATTTTTAAGAGAATCAGTTGCCATATCCCAAATCTCATCAGAACCCATTGCCTTCTCAGGTTTGGTGCTTAATTCAACATGGTATTCGAAACCAAATACTTTGTAGAAGTTATCAATTAGGTCTATAACCCTGATAATCTCGTCTGTAATTTGCGAGGGAAGCATAAAAATATGTGCATCATCCTGAGTGAAGCAGCGAACCCTCATTAAACCATGAAGCGCGCCGGACAACTCGTGCCTGTGAACCAATCCAAGTTCTGCCATCCTTATTGGCAGGTCACGATAACTATGGAGCTTTGACCGATAGATTAAAATGCTCCCCGGACAGTTCATAGGTTTAACAGCAAAATCGACATCGTCAATCTTTGTGAAATACATGTTCTCCTGATAATGATCCCAGTGTCCGGATTGCTCCCATAATGTCCTATTCAGTATAATAGGAGTTCTTATTTCCTGATACCCTGCTTTTTTATGCTGCTGACGCCAGAAGCTCTCAAGCTCATTTCTCAGAATCATTCCCTTGGGGTGGAAAAAGGGAAATCCTGGCCCCTCATCCTCCATCGTAAACAGTTCCAGTTCGGCTCCAAGTTTACGGTGATCTCTTTTCTTTGCCTCTTCAAGCCTGAAAAGGTGTTCATCAAGCATCGATTTCTTGGGGAAACACGTACCATAGATTCGCTGCAGCATTTTGTTCTTTTCACTGCCACGCCAATAAGCTCCTGCCAAACTCATAAGTTTAACTGATTTAATTTTGCCTGTTGACGGAACGTGCGGTCCTGCACAGAGATCGACAAAATCTCCCTGACGATAGCAGCTTATCACCGCATCCTCAGGCAGATCCCTGATAAGTTCGACTTTATAGTTTTCACCGGCCTCCTCAAACATTCTGATGGCTTCTTCTCTCGAAACCTCAATACGTTCGAAAGGATAGTCCTCTTTGATAATCTTCTCTATTTCCTTTTCAATTTTCTCAAGGTCCTCGGCAGAAAAGTTCTCAGGTAAATCAAAATCGTAATAGAACCCGTCTGCGATTGAAGGACCTATCCCGAACTTTACTCCCGGTTTCAAGTTTTTGACTGCCTGAGCCATGATATGTGCTGTACTATGGCGGTAAACGTCACGACCTTCTTCACTATCAAATGTCAGTATGTCAAGAGTGCTGTCCTCAGTGACGGGAGTCTCCAAGTCAGCCTTCTTACCGTTAAGTATGGCAGCCAATGCATTTTTTGCCAGCCCCCTGCTTATATCATTGGCAATGTCAATAACTTTTGTTCCCTTTTCATACTCTTTAACTGAACCATCTTTTAGAGTAATCTTAATCATGGATTTAGTTACCTCCTTGTAGTCTAGTAGGGAGTCACTCCTCACTCTCCACTAAATAAAAAACCTCTCATCCCCGGCAAATGCCAGGGACGAGAGGTATGCTCCCGTGGTTCCACCCTGATTCCGGAAAATTCCCGGCTCTTTAAGAACGCTTAACGGGCGTTACTCGGCCAGACATACTGGTTTTCCGTCTGACAGCTCCAAGGTGGTTTTCAACCGTGCATTCTTAAAAGGCTTTCAGCCAAGGCCTTTTTTCTCTGAAAGAAGCTTGCGGTTTACTTTTCCTTCTCAATGCCTTTAAACTTTAATTAAAAGTTAATAGATTTATTATAAGATTTTAATTCATCAATTGTCAAGTTGCAGCCATCCAAATAACTCCTAATTGAAGTAATCCAGACATAAATCCGATAACAGCCCCTCCAACCTTAAGGTAAAATACTTCTCTGGAGTCCAATAAGTCTTTTTCTAGCGTTCCAGCATCAAAACACTTTATTTTTTCCTCCACAATCATGCAAAGGTCCTGCTCATTATCGCTCCTGTTTCTCATGTTATCAAGTATAGCTTCAATAAATCCTGGGGCTTCCCGGTATACTACATCCTCCACTGCCGCTGAGACCTTTTCCCTAACCACTGTTGGCAAAATGCTCGGTAACTTTTGTTCAGCTCTCTGTCTCACAGTGCGGGCTACCGAAGAAGTGATTTTATTAAAAACTTCGGGAGCAGTTCCCGTATCTTTGGAGACTGCACACAGGAGCTGCGTTTCTAAAATTTCTCTGATACCGAAAGCAAGATGAGCCTGTTTACCTGGTATAAGTCCCTGAAAAGATATATTTCCCCACAACCTGACAGGTTCACGAGGGTGGAAAACTAATTTCAGGGCTATACTTAAAATTACCCAACCGGTGACCCCGCCAATAACAGGGATTAAAAATATGATTGATTTCATGAAATTAACCCCTTTATTTTTGCCCTAACTATATCAAATCGGGGATTAAACTTCAAATGTAAATTTTTTCATAAAATAAGGCTGTGCTTCTTTTGACACAGCCTGATCTTTCAAGGTTATTTTTTTTATTTGTTTTGCTTATCATAATTAGTTTTTATCAGCTTTTAAGTTTTTTTATTTATTTTTTATTTATTTTTTATTTAGTTCCGCTCTCTGTTATTATGTTCGAATTTATCATCTGTACATATGCTGCAGCCTTCGCAGCAGGTAACCCGCTCACCAAATACACTTTTAATTGTGTCATAGGCCCTTGCTGACATATTGTTTGAAAAATGAAGAACAACACTGCTTGGCGCTATAGTAATCAGTGCGCTTATTAGTAAATCTTCATAGTTTATTTCAGGATCACCTGTCTCAATGAGAAAACCATCAAGATATTCATTGCTGATATTTTTGTTATTTTCATCAAGTAATTTGAAGCATCCCGACGGCTGAATCAAAACCTGAACCATTTGAAGACGCGGCTCCTGAATCTCAACAAAGTACTTCAGTAGTTTTATAAACTCTTTATACTCTTTTTCCAGCATAAAATCATCAACAGCCCTGTCTGCAGCACAATACAATTCCTGTAAATATTCTTTCAGCCTGAACTTTATAAAGCCGTCAATAATAAGCTTATCATTTGTGTGAAGATATTCCAAAAGCTTCTGGAGAACCATGGTCTTTCTACTTAAATACTGTACAAATGCTTCATTGTCTGTTTCCACACCGTGATTAAGATGCTTCAGAGCAATATCATAAATCAACTGCTGCTCATCAGGTAAGAAATAATAGTAGTTATCTTTTATGATTTCTTGAAGCAGATTCTTTTCCCAGCTATTAAGAATGACATCAGAAACTACATTTGCAATGTAATGTTTAAAAATAATTCTGGTTTCTTCTTCTGAATAATTTGAGTTACCATAATCTGAAATATTGTATCCTAAAAATGTTAATCCCCCGGTGGGGGTTTGAGCGCAATCGATTCTGATTCCATCATTCTGCAGCAGGGCAAATTCCGTGTCCAGTTTACTCCTTAAAAGGTCAACGTTGTCTTTGACGCCAATTGAAAACGACGCTTGCATGATTTCACCCCCATTTGCTAATAGTATATGTTTAATTTTTTTTTTGTATACAAAAGTAAAAAAGACCTGGAGCAAAATGCAAAAAAGCTGACCATATAGGGTCAGCCGTAAAGTTTCAGTAAAACATTGTATTTTATTCTTAAACGATAATCTCAACTGCATTTGGTGGGCGAGAGAGGAATTGAACCTCCGACCTCTTCCGTGTCAAGGAAGCGTTCTCCCACTGAACTACTCGCCCAATTTTTTGTCACGTAAATTATATTATATCTAAAATTCTCCCGAAGTCAAGTCTTTTGCCAGAATGGTGTGTTTTGCCAGAATGAAATTAATTTTCATTCATACCTTAGGGCAACAATAGGGTCCAGCCTTGAAGCCTTTGTAGCCGGGTATATTCCAAAAAACAACCCTACCAAAAGGGCAAAAGAAAAGGCTGTTATGATAGACCAAGGTGAAATTACCGTTGGAAGTTTTGGAACAATATCTGTTAAAATTCTAGATCCCCATAACCCCACCCCAATTCCTATAACTCCTCCAAAAGCACTGATAAAAACTGATTCCATAAGAAACTGAATCATGATATCTCTGCGCTTGGCTCCAAGAGCCTTCCTGATACCTATTTCCCGTGTTCTTTCAGTTACCGTAACAAGCATTATATTCATTATTCCAATTCCACCTACAATGAGAGAAACACCGGCAATACCTCCCAGCATTCCGCTCAGCGTTCCCATAATTCCCTGAAAAGTGTTTAGAATAGCTTTTTGCTCACTGACTGCAAAATCTCTCCGTTTGTGTCTTCTGGTGATGATTCTTTTAGTTTCGTCAACTGCATTACTTACCGTCTCGGGACTTCTGGCCTGCACAAATATCATGCTGACCTGTTCAGTATCAAACAACTCTTCAGCTACAGTTATAGGGATAAATACACGATCATCATTATTTATTGTAAGAGTATAACCCTTTTTTTTCATGGTACCTATGACTTTAAAGGGCTTATTATTAACCTTAACTGTTTTGCCAATCGGACTGGCTCCGCCAAAAAGTTCCCTCTTTACCAAGTCCCCCAATACAACAACATCCTTGTAAGCAGCTACATCCCCTCTTGAAATAAACCTGCCTGACGCGAGATCAGCATTTCTTACTTCATTATAGCTCTCAGTAGTGCCGCTTACCAGAGTAAGCCGACGTTCTTCATATTCAGCGTTTGCACTGCTTTCGATAACAGGCGCAACATTACTGACTGAGGCCGCTTCCCTCTCAACTGCAAGGGCATCCTCAAAGGTGAGTTTGCTTACAGCTCCCCCCAATGAAGTGGCAGTTACTCCGGCAGTTCCTTTGCCCGGCGTCACCAGTACCATATTGGACCCCAAACCTTGTATTTGTCCGGATATGTGAGATCTTACGCCTTCTCCTATTGAAACAAGAGTTATCACTGAACCAACCCCTATAATAACTCCAAGCATCGTTAACAATGACCTCAATTTATTTGCAAAGAGGCCCCTAATAGCAATTATCAAAGCATCATAAATAATCATATGTTGACTTTACCCTGCCTTTTGTCAGTACTCCACTGCTGATTTTGTATTTGTTTGCGAATTCCTGAATCTGATTCAATTAAACCATCTCTAATATATAAAACTCGTCTGGCATAATCTGCAATTTCCTGGTCATGGGTTACAAGTACTACAGTAACCCCTATACTATTTAATGTATCAAAAAGTTTCATGATTTCTTTGCCTGACTTTGTGTCCAGGTTTCCTGTCGGTTCGTCAGCAAGGATTAAGGATGGATGGTTGGCGAGAGCCCTTGCTATGGCAACTCGCTGCTTCTGCCCCCCAGATAATTCGTTTGACTTATGATTCATGCGGTCCTTAAGTCCTACTACCTCAAGAAGCTCAGCAGCAATCTTATGCCGTTTGCGTGCAGGTACTCCTGAATATATAAGCGGAACTTCAACATTGGCCAATGCAGTATATCTCGGCAAAAGATTGAAGTTCTGAAACACAAACCCAACATGTCGATTCCTCAGTGCTGCCAATTGATTGTCATTGAGTCCATCCACCCTCTTTCCGTTGAACTCATAGATTCCTGCAGAAGGCCTGTCCAGAAAACCAATAACATTCATAAGTGTTGATTTACCTGAACCTGAGGGACCCATAATTGCAATAATTTCTCCCTGTGTAATTTCAAGGTTTATTTCTTTAAGGGCAGATACCTTGGAGGCTCCGCGTCCGTAATACTTACACATTTCAGTTAATTTTATAGCCACAAAGTCTCAACCCCTAAAAATTCAGCCTCAGTATATTGTATTTTTGCCCGTGGATAATTTCTCTTATTCTACTATTTACAAAAAACCCTAAAAAAAAGCAGTCGGGGCAAATTAAAACGGGAACAGGCCCCCATAAGAGGAGGCCATTTTATGTGTCCCTGATTATAAGTAGGGGGAGATTATTAATTATTCGCCCATATGTTAAAGAAGGGCTGTTTGTTGGCTGTTAGCCATCTCCTAGAAGTAGAAGAGGCAGGTAATGTATGTACGTTTAATCGAGTGAGTTCCCTTTAATAAATAATATTTATATTTTTTGAAAAAGGTTCCAGTTTAAATACAAGCAGCAAGTACAGAACGAGACTCTGCTAAAACAAAAAAGAGCCCGCTTGGGGGCTCTTATACAGTACTATTTTGAAACCTCTACATTAAAATTATATTGTATATCATTTACCAAAACTGACACATCGACTATTCTCGAAACCTGTTCTTCACTTATGCCGAAATAAGTACAGCCATTTTTGATTGTGGTTCCATCACTAAAGATTAGGTATATATCACCGGTATAAAAACCTGTCATCCATGAAACAGGAGTTACGTTTTTTATTACCGCTCCAACCACGCTTACAGGATTGTCCAATTCTACTGTTGTTGAGGCCTGTCCTACAAAATCCCCGCCGTTTCCAGCAGTCATAGTTATATTATACTGCACTGAAACTAATTCCTTTGCCGTGACCTGAGCAGTTGAAATATAGTAGCCATCTTCAGTCAAAACTGTACTAACCTTTTGAGCACCAATCCATTCATCCTGAAATTCAGAACCATGCTTGAGTGTGACAGCAGTTAAAGTAACAATTTCTCCTGCCTCTACTTTCATTGGAGCTGAGATATTCACTTCAACGTATTTTGGATTGGAAGCAGCAAAAGTATTTGCAGAAACTCCAAACAGCAAAATAACTGCCAGAACCATCATAAAAATTTTTTTCATAATTACTCACCTCTTAGTGGTATTTATGTTTTGAAAGGCCGGTTACACTACTAACTCTATACAATCCAAGTGTCCAGGTACGGATTGTATGTCATCGCTTCCGATTATGACAAGTACTCGTTTATTAATTGACTTTTTTACGCATCCCTCCCATCATCAGGAACAAGTCCTTTGATTTATAGGCTGCCTTGAGATAGTCCAGGATACTACCCCCTATATATTAATATACGATAAAAGCAAATTTTTTCAGGGTCAAAATTTATTAAATTTGAATTTATGCAGTATGTCACTATCAAATGATGTTGGATAGTTTTAGAAAGTTAAGAAGGAATTACTACCAATTGAACGAATAAAATAAACAAAAGCATTAATATTGGGACATGTCAGTTAAGTTTAAAATCCCATCTTATTGTACGAGGAGGGAACAAAAATAAATAAGTCGTTTATATTTATTATGGGCGTTGTTTGTGGAATTCTCATCTTTGCTGTAACTAATAGTATTACTAGTTCCGTCAAAGAATTTCTTATAAAATCTTCAAGTCAACCCGTAATAACAAACCAAGTTGAATTGTCCAAGGATCAAACCCCAGAACCAAAGGATCAGACCAAAGAGACCAGCCAATCAACTTATGAGAGTACTGATAACTACACAAGATACTGGCAATCTAACGGAATTAAGTTCAAAGATGTCGGGGAAAATGGAATCGAAAAAACCTACGTATGGAACGCCTCGTTAAAGAAATGGATTGATACAGGATGTGTAGGCAATTTCGAGTAATTATTATTAGCCCTTACGGGCTTTTTTTATTACTGAGGCCAAAGATTGTTCATAAAAGTAAATTAAAGAATGGTGGTATTGTGAAATGAAGCCCTTAAGGACTCTTATTATTTTTTTCTTTATATTTCTTTTAGTACAAAAATCTGTTTTAGCCTTTAGCAATAATTATATTGATGTTCCCCCAACCCACTGGGCTTTCGGTGCAATTCAAAAGCTTTCACAGGCGGGAATCATTAAAGGTTTTCATGATAATACGTTTAAACCTGACAAGAAAACTACCAGAGAGCAATTTGCCATAATCTTAACTAATTTTTTTAATTTTAAGCTAAATAAAAAGGCCTGCCAGACATTCTATGACATCAGGCCTGAACATAGATCGTTTTTGTACATTGATGCAGCCAAATCATTTATTCCTATCCATTATAAAGTTGGCTTTATTTTTGATTTTAATCCAGATCAGGCAATTACCCGAGAAGATGCTGCCCATGCAATAGTAGCGGCATTAGAACTGGCAAAAGCACAGCAGCCCGATAAAAATTACCTTACTGCCAAATTCAAAGACTATCAGAGTATTTCTCCAACATTGAGAGAAAGCGTAGCTGCTGCTGTCTACTACGGAATTTTGAAGGGAGACAACAAAGGAAATTTCCGGGCTAAAGCTGGTTTAAGGAGAGGAGAGCTTTCAGTAATTTTTGACAACCTAATGCAAAGAGATTCAATAATAAAAGCAGGATTTTATCCTGCTCGTAAACCCCTAACTATTCAATTCATTAATTTCCAAAGGCCAGACTACCAGATGGTCCATGATTTTCCGGATTATAACCAAGAACAGACCTTCTATGGCAAAATAACCTCAAAAGTAACTGGTTTTAACAACTCCCACTTTGTAATAACACATCAGATATACGACACAGATGACTTATCACTGAGAGAACCCAAAACAGTCTATGTCTATGTAGAAGATAAAGATCTTGCCCGTTTTGACGACGGCGAATGGGTATTTGTTAAATATGACAGATTTAACAATGTCATATCGATTAAGTAGTAGTTTAAAGTAAGTAGTAGTTTAAAGGCTTTCGTAAAATACAGTTTCACTCAAAGGTTTGCGGGCTTCATCGTGCCTATCAGGGGAAGCAATTTCTCCGGCATTATATCCTATTGCTAAAATATTCACCGGCTCAATATGTTCCGGGATATTAAATTCCTTCCTTAAGACGTCAGGCTTGAAATAGCATATCCAAACAGACCCCAGGCCCAGTTCGGTGGCTTCCATCATCATGTGGTCGGTAACAATAGTGGCATCAATATCTACTGTCACCTTACCGTCAAAGGGCCTCTTCCATACTGCGCTGTGATCGGCACAAACTATAACTGCTAAAGGAGCATCAAATATTCTTGCCGCTTTTTTAATCCTTTCCAGTCCGGCATCCTCGCGAACTACAATTATGCGCTGTGGCTGCTTATTCGCAGCTGTTGGAGCAATCCTGCCAGCTTCAAGGATCTGCAACAGCTTTTCTTCCTCAACCTTCCTGGATTCAAAATTCCTTACCGCAAATCTCCTTTTGGCCAATTCTAAGAAACTCATGATATCCTTCCTTTCGTAATCTGTATTTACCTGTATATTAAAATATTAAGTTTTGTTTTCTGCTTTTTACTCTTATACTTCGCGTTTTTTTGGTAGGTTTATGTAACTTAATAATCATACTACAATTATGAGGTGATTTCAAACGCTAGGATAGCCATATCATCACAGAGTGCCCTTCCGCCAAGGTACAACATTACTTCATCTCCTACTATGGTAGTTAATTCAGCTACAGATTTTGTTCTGTTAATATATATAACATCTAATAATTTTTCCAGTCCAAAACGGTTGTTGCTTAAATCTTCAGCTTCAATAATACCATCTGTATGTAAAAAAACTTTATCCCCACCTTTTAATTTAAGGGTTTTATCTACAAAAGAATGATTAGGAATTAGCCCAACAGCTGGACCGCCCTTATCTAATACCTGAGGGTAACTTTGTTCAGAAAAAATTATTGGCGGGTTATGACCTGCAATGGAATATGTCAATTCTAAAGTTGAGAGGTTTAAGATACCGTAAAACATGGTAAAAAAGTTTTTGCCAGATTCACTCATTAACCGTTCATTCAAATGCAGCAATGTTTCCGAGGGCCGAAAAATGCGGTTACCTACGTTTTTTCCGTCGATATAGGATTTTGGTCTCGCGGAGGGTTTCATCAGGTAACTAACAGCAATAGCCTTTAAAGCTGCGGACACACCGTGTCCTTTAACATCTAAAATGTAAATACCTATATTATCTTCGTCCAGCTGAAAAACATTAAACATGTCCCCCCCAACGTAATTGCTAGGGTACATCTCCCAAGAAAAGTTAACCATTGGATATTTGGGGAATCGAACAGGAAGCAGTTTTCTCTGAATACTGGCGGCTAGCTGCAACTCCGCCAGAATGCTTCGATTCTGCCTTAATATTTCCTGTTCAATATTTTTTCGTTCCGAAATATCTTCGATTACTCCAATAAAATAATCAATCGTTCCACAGATTTCTTTAATGACAGATACAGTAAGTTCCACCCAAACCAGAGATTTATCTTTTTTTATGTATCGTTTTTCTAATGAGAAATTATCTATTTGCCCTGAGATTAGTTTTTGAAGCAATTGAAGGTCAGACTGCAAATCGTCGGGGTATGTGATATCTTTAAAACTCATTTTTAAAATCTCTTCATATTCATAGCCGACAATTTCGCAAAATTTCTTGTTAACCCTAATAAATCTGCCTTCAGGGTTGGCATGTACTATCCCAACTGCTGCCTGCTCAAATGTATTGAAAAAAAGCTCTTCAAACTTAAGTCTGCGCTCCAGTTGGAGTTGAGTCTGTATACTGTGATCAAGATTCTTTTCTAAATTTAAAATGGTACCTGCCCTTCTGATGGCGGCACGAGAGACCAATCCAAAACATATTAAAAAAACGCCGGCAATAATTGGTATCAGTCTCTTATGATAATAAATAGGAAAAATTGTTATGATAAGCACGAGCAATACAGTAATGTGAGCTTCCAAAAGAAGCTTCTTTTTAAGATTACCTTTTTTTGATAATAAAGGTCCCATCATTTCACCTGGAATTAAATTTTATCGTGCATCATAGAGTAATTAATTAAGTTCGAAACCAAGAACCGTTATATCGTCTCTTACTTCCAGGGTCTCAGTTCTTTTTTTCGCCTGTAAAATAATATTGTCAACGATGTCAGCGACACATTCATGTCTATAGGTGCTTACCTGATTTACTAAGTCATTGATTAAAAAGGGTTTTGCTGAAACGCCGCTGTCACTTTCTAGGACTCCATCAGTATAAAGAAGCACTTTATCATCCTGTTTCAATTTAATGGTAATGTCACTATAAGCTGCACCTTTTAGCAGACCTACTGCAACGCCACCCTGCTCCGGCACAGTTGAAGTTCCATCCTTAGAAATGATTATGGGCAGACAATGACCTGCTCTTGCGTATGTCATTACTAAATTTTTTATGTCAATAATTCCGTAAAGAATTGTAAAGAAGGCATTTATTTCAGATGTAAAATATTCATTGAGCTGTGTTAAAATAACGGAAGGTGAAAAGATAGTGTTATTGTAAGAATGGTCATGAGTACGATAATTTGATCTCAAATGATTGTTTAAAGTCACTGCGGTAAGAGCAGCACCAATTCCATGCCCTTTCACATCAAGGAGGTAAAACCCTATTTTGTCTTTATCCAGATAAAAGATATCGAGCATGTCGCCCCCAACATAGATACTGGGTTCAGATTTCCAGGCAAAACAAATGTTGGGTATGTCAGGAATAAACTTTGGAAGCATACTCCTTTGAACCTTGGAAGCAAGTTCCAATTCCAACTGAATCTTGCGATTAAATTTCAGGAGCTCCTCTTCATTATTTTTTCGTTCGGTAAAATCCTGCACAATTTCCACGGCTGCTACCAGATTGTTATTACTATCGAAGACCGGTGCTGCTTCTATGTATATATATTTTTTCTTACCACCTATCTGTACCCAATTCTCTGCATGCAGACCTTTCTTTATTATTTTTGATTGATTCATTTTTATATATCCATCTGGTAAATGTTCAAGAGAGTCGTCTATTATTGCATCCGCCAGACATTGATTCTTTGTTTTATAGAATGCTTTCCAGTGGTTTCCTGTTCCTAAGACTTCCTTCGCCTTTACACCTAATAGTTCTTCGCAAGCCTTATTCCAGATAAGTACTTTATGATGTGGGTCAAGTACAAACATTGGTATAGCTGAGCTAGTGATTAGGTTTTCTGCAAATTCTTTTTGATCGTTTAATGACTGTTCTGCTAGTTTTCGTTCAGTCATATCTCTTATTATGCTTATGACAATCTTCTCGTCTTCGAAATCGACTCTTATGGAACTTACTTCAACAGGGATTTTAGTACCAATTCTATTTTTATGTACAGTTTCAAATGTGTAACCTTCTTTTTCCAACTCCTGCCGGTCAAAAGTTGGAGCCATCACTTCCGGGGGATACAAATCACTAATATTTAAACTCAGAATTTGTTCTTTACTATACTCGTAAAACTTTAACGCTGCATTGTTTGCATCAATTATAAGACCATCATTGTCAGTAAACAGAATGATGTCCCGCGCGTATCTGGTAAGTATTTTGTACCGGCGCAGCATTATTACATAATTAGTTCTTTCCGTCACATCCTTGAAATTCTTAATAATCCCAATCAAATTTCCTTCATAATCGTAGTAACGGCAAGCTGTAACCAAATAATATCTAACAGAACCATCGGCATGTTTCCTGTCAACCAGATCTTCCACAGAATCGTCACCATTGACAATCCTCTTTAAGTGGCAGTAATCGGTATGACAAAGCTTATTAAAACAAAGTTCGCAGCATTTTTTATCTTCATTGCTTCCAAATTCATCTATGAAAGTAGTGTTGGCACGGACAATGTTTAAATTCCTGTCAATTACACAAATCGCTTCATGTGAAGCATCAAATATATAACTAATTTGTGAATACATCAAGTCATTAAATAAAAGAAACTCGCGGTTTTTTTGAAGATATCTGCCCAGGATAATAAATAAAATAAAAGCAATAGCAGTTACTGTCACCCCTGTATTAAAAAACTTTCTTTGTTCTGTCATTAAGTACTCATGGTGTAATTCAGTTTCCTTAGTAGTGAGTTCATTTAGTTTTTTAGCAATTGGCTCAACTGTTTCATGATTATAAGTATTAGCCTTTATGAAATCACCCTTGGAAATTAAATTAAACAAAAATGAAGTAGAGACACTGTACTCTTCAAAAACCTTTTGAATCACATTAAATTGTTCATGTTGAACAGAGCCATTTTCCATTTCAACAAAAAGTTTTCTGATTAAATTTTTTTTATTTTGAATCTGATCTATTTCTTCCTGGGTTATAATCTGATCCGATATGATTACCCATTTTACATCACTTAACTGGTGCACTTGTTCGTCAATTCGGGAAAGGGTTCTTTGTATTTGATTATGTGAATTCAAATCCTGATAAAGCTTAACATTTATAATTATTACGGCAGCTAAAGTTAAAAGTGTGAATAATATAATTCCTGCTATTCTAAAATTAAGTCTGTATAATTTATTCTTTTCTTTTGGAGCTAACAGTTGTTCTCTTTTTTTCTTCATCTATGATTCCTTCTCGTTAAACTTAAATTATACTTTTGTGAATACTCAGGCCGTTGTTTGTTAGTTTCATGAACAACTAATAAATCCCCCTGTAATTCGAAATTCACTGTCGCATTTCTCCTGGTTATGGCAGCAGAAAGTCCATCTATCAGTTTAAATATCCTAAAGACAAGCAGCAGTTTTCGTGACCAGTTCTTAGGTATCTCGTATTCATGATGATGATGATATTTCACGAGAAGGATGGTCTCTTTTCTATATCCATTTTGTTTACAGTATAAAGCGCTACGTTTGGCATGAAGCTTCCCTGGTTCAAAAACAGCATTGGGGTCTAACGTCTCACCGATATCCAATTGTGGCTGTTTCTTTCCTATATCGTGAACAGTAATTGCCTGAACCAGAATGTCCTTATCAATGTCGTACTTTTGGAAAATACCCGTACGGTCGAGCTGAGCAATGATTCTCAGACAATTTATCACATGCCAGTAGCCACCATCCTTTATTTTTGAAATAATAGTTATTTTTCCTGTATCATAATTATAAATATCCCTGTATTCCGGTATCGTTCTCAATTCTGCCTCAATCTGATATGGCAAAAATAAACGCAGGGCCTGAATTAAATCATCAGAATTCAGGACTAATTTCTCAACCTCTTGTTTCAAATCATCAACATTCATTAAACATACAATTATATTCTTACGGCCAAAGTGATTACGAACAGTCTTAACATTGGCTACTAAATTGACACAGTTCAAGAGCTGGACTTCTATCCCTGAACAAGTTGAATAATTCTTAATATTATGCCAAAATTCGGTTTCAATAAATTGATTAAAACTTTTGCCAAATAAACCGCTGAATAACATATCCGCTTTTTTAAAAAGGCAGCTTTCGGGCAGGATGTCATTAAAATTTTTAATTGCTTCAGCGTTGGCATATTCAATAAAAAATTCTTCATCCAGGATAAAAATACTAACCGGTACATTGTCAAAGATTTTCCCAATATTGGCTAGGTAGTCACTTATCATGCCCTTGGATGTTCTTTTAACACATAAGTTTTGTAATTTTTCTCTTGTTAAAACTCCTTTTAAATCCCCGTCTGGGTCCTGAACGATAATAAATTCATAATTACTTTCATTTGTGAGGGAATATGCTAACCAGATTGAAGAACCGGAATTGCAGAACGTATACTTATTTTTTATGTTATTAGATGATACGAAACTTAAATCTATATCTGTGTCCATATAAAAGTCAACTGTATATGGTTCAGTCTGATATAAATTTAAATTTCTACTAAAACTCTGGTAACTTAGAATTAGATTATCTAACTGCTGGCTAATTCTGATAAGATTTTTTTGTCGGCTGAATTGCTTTTCTGACTTGACTACTTTTAACATACGGTCCTTATATTTCTCAATTTCTTTTTGTAGTTTTGTTAAATAACTTGATGACCAGGACATAGTGTCAACTCTCTTTCCTGTATTTAGAGTTGTTAAGATTGGATGAAAACTTTACTGCCAAATGTCGAAACTAGCCCTAAAATATCCAAAATTTCATAAATCGGTTTGGATATATTTTGTACTTCAACAGCAATACCCTTTTCCTGATACCTGGTAACAGCCTGAGCTAAACTGTAAATACCCGTTGAATCAATAAATCTGATCTCCTTAAAATCAATAACCAGTTTATTGAACCCCTCAAGCTGTCTTGTACTGTTTTCAAAATCCCTTGTTGTAGAATAATCTAGAACGCCAGCTAATATAAGGGACCTTGTTTTTGCAAACTGTCTGACCTCAATCTTTAGTGGCATGGGGGTCACCTCCTGACGGGTACTCATTTGGCTTTAACCATCGAGTCATTTGTAATTTAACTTACCCTAATATTGGTAGTAATCAAGTCATCAATACTTTTTTGTTTTTGAGGCCCTATTTTTTTCTCTAAAATAAGTGTGGTTCCATGCGGATCTGTAGCCATAACAATCTTATCTAAAAACTTTAACATTATTGTAAAACCGCATCCAAGGGATTTTGTAGTTGAGAAGTGCTGCATCAAAGTCGCCTTTGGCAAGTCCTTAAAATTAATGCCCGGTCCGCTATCTGCTATTTCCACCATAACCTTATCAGGCGTAACCCAACAGCGGCACCTTCCTGCACCTGCATGCTTTAAAGCGTTGGTTACTGCTTCTGAAATACAGACCGTAAACAGAAATATTTCTCTTTCGGGATACTTAATATTTCTTAACAGATTTGCCACCTGGGTTCTTACTCTGTCAATCTCCTCAGAAACGTTAATGGTTAATTCAAAATCAGGTTGACTGTCATAGCAATAAGAAGTCAGTTGTAGCCTTCCAACCAGTATCAGCCTACCGCCAGTGACGGCTTCAATGGCTTCACGGTAAATCTCAAGCTCTTTTTCCTTTATTTGACGTTCTTTATTTATTACAGAAGTTACATCCAGAAGCAGCAAACCACCACTTTGATAGTCAAAAGGAATGCCATGTACATCATATATCTGGTCCTCTTGCACAAATAGTTCTCTTTGTGGCAAACCTGTCTTGCTGCATTTTTGCACTATATCTCTCAAATCTTTTTGAGGCAAATTAATTTTCTCCGTCCCCCGGCCCAGAGGTTTAAAGTTATTATTTTGATACTTAATTGCCTGACCAACTTTTAATGCATCAAAAATTTTTCCTTTTTCCAACTCGGTTTTAAGTCTCTCCTGGACTATATTTTTGACACTTTCAGGTAAGTCTTCAGTTAATTCATCGATTAGCTGGTCAGATGTCATTGCCAGAACTTTATACTCTTCATTATTTAATCTACTTGAAATTCCGGTATCACGATGAACTTCCATAATATCAAAACCGTGATAGTTATCCTTTCCCCGGTTGGCAATTCGCTGAACTTTTAATTTGAAGTTGCCTTGAATATTGATAAGAAACCACGGACTTGAAACCAAATTATCAATCTTGATAGCCAATCCAACGGGACTAACAATTAATAGCTCTCCAAAGCATTTTTGTCCATCAGTAGTTTCCAGAATTATTTTCTGAGGAATAGCCAATTTTCTCTGTAAAGCCACCCCGTCTATTAGTTCGTAACAGTCCATACAAACTTTATTCTTATCGCAACTCTTACAGCTCAAAATGTCACCCACTCTGCAGTATAATTGAACCAAGGATAAACTAAGCTTCGCTGCTATATAGTAACTTTAAAATATCATACACACCGATTATTTCTAATATCTGTTCAATTCCTTCAGTCACATTGCTTAGTTTAAATAATATGTTATTCTGCTTACATTTCTTAATTACCGATACAAGATGTCCCACACCCGTGGAATCAATGAAGGTTAAATTACTTAGATCAAGCTCTATATTCTGAATCCGGTCCATATCACTTAAAAGTAGCTTTTCAAATTCTTCAGCGTTGGACATGTCTATTCTACCTTCCAGCGAAACCAGTTTGGTTACACCTGATATCTGCACCTTCGAATTAAGCATTTGCGATTCCCCCTAAATTGCTGTTATCTATTATCAAGCCTTTGTTGGGGTTCCAATAACATTTAAAGTTTTGAACCACATAGTCTGTTTTAAATACCTTCCCCCCCACACTGATGTGTACATTTGGAAACACCCTGGAAGCTGTAACTCTGCCTAGTTCATTAAGTTTTATCCTGGTCAAAACCAAAGCCCCGGAACCCAAATCGGAAACCTTCACGTTGCCGCCGGCATTAATGTCTCCGCCACGGCAAACACCTGAGATCTCCACATCTTTACCGGCGTATATATCTGTCTGATAACTTCCCTTTCTGAATACCCCGACGCTGCCGGTTGCTTCAACAACGGAGCTTTGTACATATCCCATTGATACATCTGCCGGACCACTATCACCTTCCTCGCCATGTTGAATGATTTCATCCAGCCGTTGCCGAATCTGATCCAATTCGATCATTGACGTAATTGTTAAAGGGCCAGCTCCTTTGAATTTCATCTGGACCAAGCTAATAAACTGGGTAATTAACGGATCTAAAGTATAAACCGAAGACTTGGTATACTCTCCTAAAATTTCTACTATCTTGGGAACTTCCTTAAATTTTGCATCTATTAACAGTTTGATTAAGTTGCCATCACCTTTAATATGTAAATCCTGCATTAAGAACATCTTATTATTTTTTAACTGCTTAACTGCGGAATCAATCCCATTTAAATAATTGCGTAACTGCCTCAAAACCGGAAGTACACGATTAAAGAAGGCAGCAATGCCCCCAGCATGAAGTTTACTGTTAACAACGTTATTCTTAATGTAAATGTTACTATTACTTACAATAGCTGCTGAATATACACTGCCCAAGACTGTTACCCTTCCGGTAGCGTAGACAAGCAGACCTTCCATTACATTTCCCTGAATTAAAACATCACCATTAAACTTGACGTGCCCGGTACTGATATCAACATCACCAGGAATTGTCAGTAGGGGTATAACGTTAATAACCCTGCCTGCACCAGTCAAAACCGGGCGGCCGCTGGCAGCGGCTACAGCCTTTTGTCCCCCATCCACCAAGATAACCCCCTTGCCTACATTAAGGGAACTATCTTTTGTCTGACCCGCCGGAATTTCTTTTCCTTTCACTGTTAAACCGTCTTTTCCCGGCACAGGTGGGTGTTTAACAGCCAACACAGTACCCACTTCAACTGACTGGAAGTTCATACGGTCTAAATAGTCTATCCGACCTATGGTGGAAGGTCCGCCAGCGTTATCCCCCATCTCAAACAGGTAATCCACTATCGAGTCTTGCGAGGGTATAGGGGGTATCCCCTTGGCTACCAAAACAGGCTGACCGGTCGGATATTTCAGTTCATTCTCCAGCTGATCCAAAACAACACCATATTGAATTCCCATATCCAACAATCGTTTTTTGACATCTGCTAAGCCAGGTGCAGCAGGAAACACTGCTTCAATAACTTCCCGTTGAATCACTATATGGTTGCTCTCATTTTTATTTGACAACCGGTATAATTTGCCAGGAGTTAGTTTTATAGTGCAATACGCTTCCAACTCATCTTCAGACACCAAAATATCTAAACCGGAATGGGGTTCGTCTTGTTCGATAATAACTTCCAACCGGGTTTCTTCGGTAACAATTTCTCTGTCTTTAACCGGTTTGCCATTTACAAAAACATTAATACCCATACTTGGAGATATAGTAGGATATTTTCCGTAACCCACCGGGTTTTTTATTATAATCCTGCCGTCTTGTACCTTTATAGTACCATCAGAGTTAATTTTCCGGGGTCTCTCCATCTCTTTTTCAAGGGAGGCCAAATTCTGTGAGGGACTGCCGTTAGAGGGACTGCCGTTACCGGACCGAGGTGTACTTTCAAGTGCCTCGATAATAATTTCTTCTATACTCTTTTTTCCCAAAATCCATCCACTCCCCAAAAATATATAAATACAGCTTATACCTTAGAAATCATTTCTTAACAACCAGTATGTTCCCTAAATTAAAAAGCCAATTTAATACACCAATAATCAACTCAATTGATGTTTTAAAGTTGGCTAAAAACTTAAAAAGGTGGAGGACGAAAAAAGAGAGGGTTTGATTTATGTAAACATTTTCCTCCACTAGTAATATTTTAATTGTAATCACTACTAATTTACATGATACACATTCTATATTTTTATGACATTTTTATGACATTTTCGAGTTATTTTGACAACTACCCCCTAAAAAGAGCCTGCTATTCAGCAGACTCTACCGAAAACCTATATCCAACCCCTCTTACAGTTTTAATAAAGCTGGGGTTTACCGGGTCAGACTCTATCTTATCCCTTAACCGTCTGACAAGGGATGTGACTACAGAGGTGTCTTCATAAAACTCTGTTTCCCAAATGTTGAAAAGCAGCTGTTCCTTAGTCCAAACCCGCTCCGGTTGGCTGGCCAATAACCAAAGAAAATCAAACTCTTTTGGGGTTAGTTCAATTCGTTTTCCTTTGATTTCCACAGTTCTGGATTCTTTGTTAATCTCAATGTCGGGTAACTTCACCAAATGAGCATTAGTATTATGATGATTCGTCGTTCTTCGGAGCACAGCTTTAATCCTATAGAGCAGTTCATCATTGTCAAAAGGTTTTGTTATGTAGTCATCGCTGCCCAGAGCTAACCCCAGAATTTTATCTGTTATATCAGTCTTGGCAGAAATAAAAATTATTGGTACATCACTTCTTTCCCGTATTTTCCGGCAGGTTTCCAGACCATCCATTTGTGGCATCATGATATCAAGCAGCAATATATCCGGCTTAATGGTCTTAACAAGATTTAATACTTCGCAGCCATTAGCCGCAGTAAAAACATGATAACCATTTCTGGTTAAGAAGTTTTTAAGTCCTTTCAGTATTCTTGGGTCATCATCGGCTATGACAATTTTAATTAGTTCCAAAAAAAATCCACCTCCTTTAGTCCAAATCCTCTGTAAATTGAGGATTTACCGGCAGAAACACTGAAAAAACCGACCCTGTTCCTGGTGAAGATTCCACCTTAACCCATCCGTTATGTAAATTTACAATTTTTTTAACCAATGCCAAACCCAATCCGGAACCAGGATAACTTTTTGTTAGGCCCGTACTGACCTGATAAAAAGACTCAAAAATACGTTGATGCTCTTCTTGGGGTATCCCCGGCCCATAATCCTGTACCTTTACTATTACACCTTCAGCAGGTTCTGAAACATCGTGTACAATTAAGGCTATACTATTTTTAGGTTTACTGAATTTGATTGCATTACTCAAAAGATTGGTTACTACTTGTTCTATTCGCTTCTGATCACCTATAATGATATGCTCATCAGTAATTTTTATGTTAATATTAATTTCATTCTTATTTTTTAGGGGAAGCAGTTTTTTTACTACCTGAAACGCAACTGACCCGACTTTCATCCTGGTGAGGTTTAAGCCTAACTTGCCAGATTCTATCTTAGCTAGTGCTAAGAGGTCGTTAATCATATCCAGCAGCTGTTTGGCACTGTCCTGAATATCCTTTAAATATTCTGCCTGCTGTTCCGTCAGACCACCTGTACTTTCTGATAGCAGCTCACTAGTGAGTATTAGTATTGCAGTTAAAGGAGTTTTCAATTCGTGGGTCATTGTATTGAGGAAATCGTTTTTATACTGTCCCGTTTTCACTAACTCTTCATTAACTCTCTTGAGTTTGTTGTTCATTTCTATTAAGTAATTTTCGGCCAACTTCCGCTCGGAAATATCCCGGGCAACAGTCAATATAACCCTTTCATTATTAATCCTACATAATTTACCACTTAACTCAAGAGGTATTACCGAACCATCATCACGAACTACATCCTCTTCCCAGATAACTTTCTCATTATTAAGAATTCTTTCTAATATCTCTTTTTCCGTAACATTTTTTAGCTTAGCCTTACGAAGAAGCTCATAAGCGGGTTTTCCCTTTATGTGCCCAAAATACTGTTCTGCTGTTTTATTAGCCTCACGGACAGTGTCTAATCTATCCTCTTCATCAACATTTATCAGATTAATGCTGTCATTTGCGTTATCCACTATCATTCTAAACTTTTCTTCACTTTCCCTAAGAGCTTGTTCAATAATTCTTTGTTCGGTTATATCCTGAATTTGATGAATCACGAACTGGAATTTGCCGTTGCCATCATAAATAGCTGAGACATTAGCCAAGACCCAAATTAGATTTCCCTTTTTGTGGATAAGGCGACTCGGAAAATTACAGGTCTTTGCATTCCCTTTTATCATCTTTGAAATAAAGTTATCACGAACCTTCTGACTATCTTCGGGAAGAGTTATATCACTGAAACCCTTCATAATAAGTTCTTGTTCTGAATAACCGGTAATCCTGGTAAAGGCATCATTTACTTTTATAAAACCACCGTCAAGATCAGATATAACCATTCCAACACCTGCATCATCAAAAGCACTTCTGAACTTTTCTTCACTTACTCGAAGCGTTTCCTCTGCAAGCTTACGTTCTGTGATATCTCTCGCAACTACAAAAACAACCTGTTCTTCATTAAGTTCAAAAACCCGGCTGATTAACTCTAAATCTATTCTTTCTCCCTTTTTAGTAATTCCCTTTACTTCACCTCTATAGCGCTTTTCATTCTGAAGAGAGTTTGCAATCAACGGCAGTTTATACCGATCCTCGGGAGCTGTCAGTTCAAAAACACTACTATTTTGAAACTCTTGTTTGGTATAACCAAACATGCGACAAACAATATCATTAACTTCAAGGATTTGTTCCATTTCGCCGTTTTTTAACCTGATAAGTACCATTATATCAACAGCGTTGTTAAACATTAACTTGAATTTTTCCTCACTGTAATGCCAAGCAAGCTCTGCTTTTTTCTGCTGTGTAATATCCTGGATTTCGGCCCCAACATACTGCGGTTTATTTGAGGTATCCTTAACCAGTGAAGCCTTTATACGCCCCCATATTACTTCCCCAGATTTATGTACAAATCTTTTTTCCAATTGGAATGAATCAATTTCGCCACTAAACAGTCTCAACTCTTCTTTAATCTGAAGCTTGACATCATCGCAGTGAGTAATGTCTTGACATCGAAGAGACAGCAATTCCTGTTCCGAATATCCGATAAAATTGCAAAAAGACTGGTTAGCTTTTATAAAAGTCCCCGTACGGTCAATAATAGCCATTCCTATTGCAGCTAAATCAAAAGCATAGCGAAGCTTTTCTTCACTGTCTCTTAAAGCCTCTTCCATTCGTTTCATTTCGGTTATATCCCTAAATGTTAAGAGGCCGGCGGGCATGCCTTTATATGTAATAAATACCCCCATAATATCTACGTTTATGATACATCCGTCTAACCGCAGAACTTTTTCCTGAAGCATTGGAATACTCTGTTTTGTGTTAAGCATTAGTTTAATATACTTTTTAACCCTATCCCGATGATTAGGGTCAATAAGTTCTAGTACATCTTTGCCAATAAGCTTATGAACATCAGAACCGCAGCCAAAAAGTTTGCCGCCTCTTGGGTTTACATACTCTATTTTTTGTTCCGCGTAAATTAAAACCGCATTAGGAGAATTTTCACAGACCACGCGATAAAGCTCTTCATTTTCCTGCAATGCTGTTTCATAGGTTTGAAGAAACCTGTAGTCCATCCTAAGTACCACCTATCCCAAGTTATAGCCATTGTCAATCTGGTTATAATTTCTTCTTATGTTGAACTTATAATATTCTTAATTAAATTGTATTTTCCTGCCGAATTTTGCCGAAAACCCTCGAAACAGTTACTTCAGAAAAAATTAGCGTTATCTCTAATAGACTGCAAAAACCAGCGGTAACGCTGGTTTTTAGTGTTAAATCCAAAACTATATAGTTTAAATGTTACTTTTCTAAGATACTTAGAGGAACATAATATTTTGAATATCTATTCCCCTGTTTATCAGTAAACTCCCCCTGTTTATCTTTAACCATCACTACTGCTCTTTTGTTTATCTTGTACAGGATTCCGCGAAATTTATGGCCTTTAAAAGGAAATGAAACCTCATCTCCAAGCTTAAGACCCATCCTTTGGCTTGCTATCTGCTTATTGGTGGGCAGACTATGAAATTTGCCGGTATGTCCAAAGAGGTTACCGGCAATTGCTTTAAATCTGTCTGAGCTGCAATTTGATGTCCCGAAGCAGACGTATTCGATGACATGGCACAATTCATGCTCAAAAACCAGTTGTAAAGCCTCCAGGCTGTTGGAAGTGGTTATGCCACCAACAGATTTATTCCCCTCCACCAGGTTATACTGAAAAAAGAAATCAACACCTATGCAAATTTCTAAGGTCAGCTGCTCAGGCTTTATGCTGGCTATATTTCGAGGACACTTCGTCAGACCTGCACTTCTTGTCAGTCGCCGGGACAGAGAAAATTTAAGTTGACCCCTGTAATTCAAGTTGAACCAATTATTTAGGAAAATTCGATCATACAATTGAAATAATAATTGCAGATCGTCAGAAGAAATAGCATCAATATCCACGCTATTGACATTTGACGAGGACTGCATCAAAAGCCGGGATACCTCCATTCTTTTTTGTCTAATATTTTTTATATTCATGTTGATGATTTCGTTCATTTCAAATCAATTCCTTAGAAAATTTTTCAGTAAACGACTTTGACATAAAAGCAACAAACCTTTTATACAATACATTATAAACTAAAAAAAGCCCAAACAAGAACTATTTTATTTTGCAACCCCATTAATTCCAATGTACACCATTGCATCCAAATTTTTCTTGATCTGCGCCTATGATTAGCTTATTATTAAATTGAACTAAACAAAAGGGGGTAATTTTAGTGATCACTTTGATTGCCAGGCTTAAAGCAAAACCGGGTAAGGAATCGCTGCTTTATGAGGAATGCAGAAATATGGTTAAACTAGTAACGGAAAAGGAACCCGACTGTAAAATGTATGTACCTCATGTATCAGAAAATAACCCGCTGGAAGTTACTTTTGTCGAAAAATATGCAAACAAAGAAGCCTTTGATAATCATCTAAACACTCCTTATTTCAAAGCCCTTACTCAAAAATTCGACGACCTTCTCGATGGAGAACCTGACCTGCAGCTGCTTAAGGAGCTGGATTAAAGTAATAACGACGAAAAACCAGCGGCTATCTGTGCGCTGGTTTTCCATTTGCTTGCTTAAATCTGACATCACCTGCTTAAACCTTTCGTTAAAGCTATATACCTTTGATTTACCTTACTTAGAAAACTGCTTCTTGTCTACTAACCAGATTATGAGAATTGGCTGACAATGAGATTTGTGTTTTCAAATATATTGCTAAAGTTCCTAACACAATTATGTTTCCTAGAATATTTGCAGCACTGAATAATGTAACTAACTGTGCTTGCAGTAAAATGGTGCCTACAACTAAAAATAAGACCGTTTTAAATTGGGCATAGTCAATTAATTTCACTATAACCATAGATAAAGGTATCAAGGTCCATACATACGTCCAATGCCATGCAATCCCTGAAAACAGCAGAATAATTAAACCATTCATACAAAAAACAACTTCCTGGAAGGCATAGGTTTCTTTATATTTTCCTAAGAACCAGGCTATTACAGCAAAGCATAAAATTCCTAGAGCAGATGCTGTTTGTGGAAGCATACTGTTATTTGCTATAAATCTAATCAAAGATTGGTTAAAGAAGTGATTCCAGCCATTACTGATGTCCGGAAGAACTTTAATGATATACTCAACATACAGAGGCAGTGGTGTAAAGGGCAACGAGAGTAAAACCACTCCTGCAGTAGATATAATGTACCTGGCAAAATAGCTTATATCTCTATTGAATATTATAAAATAAATCAAAAACAACAGCGGATTAACTTTTATTAATGCTGCAGTTGTTAACAATAAAGCAGATGTCCATTTATGTTTACAATTATATGCCATAAAACTGCATACAACCAATGATGTGACAATCAAGTCTACTTGACCTAATCTTATTTGAAACAGCAAGGGAGAAGATAAAATCGTTATGAGTGTGTTTATCAAAAAGTACTCCCACTTTTTAAATTTGTAAATAACCAGAAGCGATGTCGCAAAATATATCGACAGATATATTAGCAGCCATAATTTGCGGGCTGCATCATAACTAAATTTTGCAAGCAAACCAAAAAACGGAACCATTGTCGGCGGATAAATATACCTTGAATACCCCGGTTTTCGCTCAACGTCAGACCCATAATTTTCTTTATAAAAATCTAAACCGTCATTATATGCCCTGCCCGCCGTATAATAAGCATAAAAGTCGACGTTTAATGGGCGTGTTATATTAAAAACCTGTCTAGCCTGAGGTATCCAATAATTCCACATTATCAGAACTATTATAAATGTTGAAAACAATATATAATGCTTTTTACCCATTATACCCTCCTTCACAGCACATACAGCGTCAGACCTAGATATCAACTATATAAACAATACAACCAAAGTTTGACCACATTTAAGTGGAGTATCAAATCAACTGACAAGTTCTCTTCTTTGATTTGAGGGCATCTTAAACCTCACATAGAAAGTTGTTCCAGTCGTATCTGTCTCAAAATCTATATTTGCATTGTGCCTTTCTGCAATACCGAAGCAAACTGCCAAACCTATACCTGTACCATTATCCTTCGTAGTGAGAAATGGTGTGCCTATTTTCTCCAGTATTTCAGGTTTGATTCCTTCACCTTCATCACGAACATAAAGTACTACCATATCCTCCTCTAAATAAGTTCCAATAATTAAATCTGAACCAACAGGCATTTCTTCAAGTCCATTTCGAACAAGGTTAAGTATCAGCTGCCGTATCTCTTTATCATTTACAGGTATGTTAGGTATATTACCTTTTTCAAATATAATGCGTTTATCTTGCTTGATAGCATCTGAAAATATTATAGGTAATAATGAATTAATAATGACATTTAAAGATGCTGGTTTCATATCAACAATCTTGTCCCTTGCAATTGATAAAAATTCAGATATTATATCGTTTGCTCTATCAAGCTCTTCAATAATCAAATCGTAGTACTCAGTGTTTTTGGGGTCTGTTTCTTTATTGGCGAGAAGCTGCAGGAAACCTTTAATACTAGTCATTGGGTTCCTGATTTCATGTGCAATACTAGACGCCATTTGTCCAATGGTTTTTAAGCAGTCCAGTCGATTAATTTCCTGTTGTAAACGTTTCATTTCTGTGAAATCATTTATGCCAATAAGTAAACAGCGATTGTCACCTATAGCAATTAAATCAGTAGAAATCAAAACATTCTTTTTATTACCGTTTTTTACAGTAATAGACGCTTCATAATTAATGTTTTTAGGGAAATTTTCAATGTGTTTTTGGCATACCTTCTCCCAATTTTCCCATAAGTTTACGTCTCTAACGGTTCTGCCAGTTACTTCTTCTCTTGAATATCCTGTCAGATGTTCCCAGCTATGGTTTACATCTAAATATGTCCAGTCATCAGCATTAGTTATACTCATCGCAATTGGATGATATCTGAAGACCTTATTAAATGCTTCTTCTTGTCGTTTACGCTTTGAAATATCCCGTACAAACAGGGATGTTAATATTTTTCCATCAGCATCCTTAAATAGAGTTGAAGTTGCTTCGATAGGTATTATACTATTATCCTTCCGGTATATGTTTAATTCTCGCTGGAAACTACCGGTGAGTTCTCTTTCTTTTAGGGCAAATTGTAATTTTTCATCATTTACGGTTATTCCTTCCCTGCCTGCCGAAATAATTTCTTCTTCAGTTCTGCCGTAAATTCGGCATGCCGCGGGGTTAGCACTAATAATCCTTCCATCAGGTACGGTCACTAAAATACCATCAGGACTATTTTCAATCAAAGCACGATAATTACGTAACTCTTGTATTAGTTGTTCCTTTGTTTTATCCTCATCTCTCATGATACCCAACCTCTAAATTTTGACATAAATTAACCGCAAGTTTTATTATAAAATTTAAAATCATCCTTCGTCTACAGAATATTGTCGAAAAATCTTGGTTAATATTCAATTTAAAATTATATTAATTTTATTAATTTAAAACCTTTATCCTGTAAGTTATTGACTTCACCTGTTTCTAACACTATAATGTCATTAACACATATATGCTTCCAATACTAGATTAGGAGGTTTTTATCATTACTAATTATAAAAATGCTCGTCACGCTCCGGCTTTTGTTCTGCTTTTTTTGGCTGAAGAACCTGCGTACGGATCGGGCCTACTTAAGAAAATTGAGGAAGAACTGCCTGCAAACAAGCTTGACAGCGCAATTCTTTACCGCTCATTACAAGACCTAGAAAAAGCCGGTGCATTAGAGTCCTATTGGGATACTGAAGAACCTGGGCCTGCTAAGAAATGGTATAAAATAACCCCAATAGGCCTTGAGAAATTAGCCGAATTTAAAAAGGATATCCAAGAAAGAATAAAAAACTTAGAGTATTTCCTGAAAAATTATAATTCTTTAGAAAATAAAAAATAGGTGGTGACAATTTAATGACAGGTATTGCCTTTTACTCAATTGCTCTAATGGGCTTATTAGCCTCTTTTATAATGGATAAGAATAAAACTAAGCAAGCTTTAGTTAAAGCATGGAAGTCCTTCTCGAATATCTTACCGCAGGTCTTTGCAATGATGATTTTTATTGGTATTTCCCTTTCTCTTTTAGATCCAATCACCATAACAAGACTAATTGGTGAAGAGTCTGGAGTTTTAGGTATAACGATTTCCCTTATTATTGGATCAATTGCAATGATTCCACCCTTTATTGGGTTCCCGCTGGGTGCCTCTCTACTTGAAGGAGGAGCTGGTTATCCCCAGGTAGCAGCCCTAGTGTCAACCCTTATTGCAGTTGGAGTTATTACCTTACCCGTTGAAATCAAGTATTTCACCAAGGAAATGGCAATAACAAGAAATCTGTTGTTTTTCCTAGCTTGTATATTGTTTACTCTAATTATAGGTCAGGTGATGTAAGGATGAATTTATTACAACGATATAAATTTACATTAATTTTAACTGCTGTTATGGTTGGTTTATATATTTTTAATGAATCAGCAGGTGTGAAAGCATTCTTTCTTACCCTAGATAACATAGGCCAGATGCTGGCCATCCTTCCCGCAATATTTATACTTGTCGGCCTGCTGGATGTATGGGTACCTAAGGAAACTATGGTTAAGCTTATGGGACAAGAATCAGGTTTTAAGGGTATATTTATCGCCTTGTTCCTCGGCTCAGCGGCTGCAGGCCCTCTTTATGGTGCTTTTCCTATTGCAGCCTTACTTCTCAAAAAAGGTGCCCGTTTGGCCTACGTTATATTCTTTTTAGGTGCCTGGTCTAGTACTAAAATACCCTTTATTTTATTTGAATCAGCGAATCTGGGACTAAAATTTACTGCGATTCATATAGGAGTCAGTATTCCTTCCTACCTATTAATCGCTTATCTTATCGAAAAAATGACTTCTAAATACACAATGACCACTCTATATGAAAAGGCACAAGTTGACATGTAAGAATTTTCGTCCCATAAAAATATGCCCCCTTTATAGAAACAGTTTTATTATTTCAACTGTCTACTATAAAGGGAGCATATCACTTTTGTCTTTGCAATCTGCTTTTTGTTACGAAGAATCAAATAGTCAAAGCTATCTGCTTGTAGGAGTCCACGAAGCCGTCCAAAAGATTGTTTTCAATGCCTTCATTGACCACCAAAATGTCTTTTCCAAAAGTAACTATCTCTTCGGAGGGTATTATCCCCGGTTTACCTTTTCCTTCATCAGGTATTAATATACAACCGGCAATCTCACCCCCGGAATCTTCATCAATCAAAAATTCACTAACTATTCCTACAAGCTTACCCTTTGTGGTGAGTATTTTCGTCCCCTTAACCCGCACGTCGCTTTTTTTCAAGAAATCCAAAAATTTCCGACTCAACCGCCAAGAGATAGAGGAACGACTTTGTACAGTAACCGCGTCTTCCCCAACCCCTTCAACCTTGTTGAACGGAAGAACCTTGACTCCAAAATACTTTAGGCCGGTATCAACCACCAGAAATTCCAAACTGCCTTCTATGGAGTTAATTATGAAGTCGCTCACCCTGCCCAGCTCTTTTCCTTCTTCAATGCTAATCACTGATAGTCCAATCAGTTCTTCACTTCTTTTCATTACCCACTCTCCTGTCATAAACATCTCCCGCGTTTATTAGATTCGTCAAAATTTTATTATTTGCTGGGGTAAGATCAGACACTTTTGTCCTTTCTTTACGTAAAAATAAAAATTCCGAGGTTCAAGTTATCATATAGAAAAAACTCAAACAAAAAACGGCTACCCAAGAGCAGCCGTAGAATGTCTATTTTTATTTTTGTACTGCAAGGTGAATTGTTGAAGTCTGTTTATAAGGTAAAACCGTTACATAACCTGTAGCATAAGGGGTACTTGATTCATAACCATCGACAGAGACTTTATACCTTCCTTCAGCGACCCAGCCTATGAACTCTCCTTCATCGTCAGTTTCAACATAGAATGAAGCATTAGTGTCAAGATTAGTAAATTTCACGGGTGAATTTGTCCACATATATGCTGGGCGAGCCCCCTCAGTCCAAACCTCGACTCTTATAAAAACTTCGCCTTTCTTTATACTTAAATCCTTAACTTTAGCCTCTAAAGATTTAATGTTTTCCTGTTGTGAATTGATTATTTGTTGTTGTTGTGCATTCAATGATTTTTGTTTAGCAATATCGTTTTCTAATTGATCAATTCTTGCTTCAACGCTATCGTTGTTAGTCTCGATTTTACTAATCCTGTCAGTTAAGTTTTGCATATCACTACCAAGTTGAGAAACTTGTGAAACCAAACTATCTACAATTCTTTTCAATCCTTGGTCACCTTCTGCAAAAACAGGTATGGCAGTGCTTAACATTAAAGCTATCACAAGAAATATTACCAAATATCGTTTCAAAAAAACCCTCCCCTTTTAAAAGAATTGATAAGACCTGTCTAAATTATAACAATTTATCTTCAAGATTTCCGTCATTAAATTATGGACATACTGGTCAAGATTGGTGGTAGAATGAACCGACACCGTTAGACCCCCTATATCATTGCTTCAGTGCCATTATAGACTAGAAGTAATTTCCCTTTGAGTCCAAAACATACAGCTATTCGCCTGATACTTCTCATCTGCTCTCTCGGTGTTGAATAACCGTGAGTTTTAATTATGTCTATAAGTGTTTCAGTTAATTTGATTACCTCTTGATCATCTTCAAACAATTGTACAACTTCTTCGTATCTTTCCCGGTCTGCACAGGTAAAAAATATCATCGTAAACAAAGTTGCACAAAGATGTACATAAGTATCGCGCATATGAGGCAGATATTCATCATCCCTCATTAAAACCAGCTCATTAAGGCGTGATAAATCCTTTTCCTCAGAATGCATGCCTATCTCAGACAGCTGCTTTTCAATATAAATATCTGCTACCAGTGAGTTAATGTTGGTTGCATAGAACAACAACCTTTGGTCCTCGACGGCAGGTCTTACCCAGGGAGCACTTACTTCCTGGTGCTTACAATGCAACAGCTCCTTTAAAAGAGTTGTTTCAAACACTTCATTGCTAAGTGACTGATCCAGATAAATCTTATGCAAATTATCATTAAACTGAGAATAGCCTTCAGTACCCGGATGAGCCTCCCTGTTAAGGCTTTCAATCTGTACCGGGTACTTTAACTCCGCGGTTATTTTGCTATAATACGTCTGTGCCGCATCCGACAAACTTCTTCCTAATACATCCATTTAAATCACTCTCTCTGCATTTATTAGTCAAATCTCAGGCTGATGATGTTCATAAACTTTTTGAAGATTTTAAACATGAATTACTATAATGAGTATTCAAAAAATTTTCGCCAAAATCCTTCAAAATTAGAGGGGAGCAGATCAAATTAATTAGAACATTCTATATGAAAAGCACGATTTGAAATGTAAGATTTTTAGGGCCGAAAAAACAAACAGATTGCAATGCTCCAATCTTTGCAATCTGCTTGTTTTTTATAAGGAAGTAAAGCTACCTCGGCTAAGTTGCTTCTAAATTTTTTTGTATTTTTTTAGTAAACGGTAGGTAAATGTTATTGCCTGAGCTCTGGACAGCTGATCACTTCCGCTAAACTTAAACATTTTAGGATTGGAACCATTCATACCAACGATTAACTTGGCTTTATAAGCAGCTAACACAGAAGGAGCAGCCCATTGAGAAATTTGATCTGCATCTTCAAAAACTTCTGAGAGTTCTTGCATTATCTTTTCATCATCATCTATTAGTTCTAAACTAGCAACACGGGCTAACATCACCGCAGCTTCTTCCCGTGTCAATTTATTCATTGGCTTAAAGCTTCTATCAGGGTAGCCGGTAACAATTCCTTTACGCGTTGCGCTTTCAATATAATTAATTATCGAAGGACTATAGTAGTTTAGCTCAGATGAATATGATGTACCAAAGTAGTTAGAACTATCGGGCTGGTCACTTGAAGTTACATCAGTAAAAATAGATTGGGTGCTAGTTACCAAAGGAACTCCCCATCCTTTAACAAGCATTGTAGCAAACTCTAAACGAGTGACAGAGGTTTGTTGACCAGCATCATCCAACAATCCAAACCATTCTGGCCCATTGTTGATATTATTTCCGTAGCAATTTGGTTCTGCTACACCTTTTCCCCATAATGACATAACAGGAGAATAAGACCAGCTCACTGACACTCCAGTAGACGGTTTAATGAAATCTTCGAATTGTCTTTGGGGCAAAAATACTGCATAGTATCCTGTGCCAGTAAATTGAAATGGAACCGTAACTGTAAACTTTTTACTATCCACTACACCGCCAAGAACTTTATTATCGTCATCGTTCCAAACATCATCAGGACTATACCAAATAGCAATCTGATCGGAGATTGATAAGCTAATATTATTATCATAGGTCAGGGTAAGTTTTCCCGGGCTCAAGAGTCTTGCAGCAGAATCAGATGTATTAATCCTAAACATTAACGGAATATTGGGGCTTGCCCAATAATGATATTTATCAGGAATATCATCTGGTGATAAAATTTCAATGTTTATAGAACTAGAAACGGGTATTCCAGAATCATCCACCAAAATATCATCTTTTGGATACGTAATAGTTAAAGCTTTGTTAAAGGCCTCTATCTTTCCCGTGGGATTCAGAGAATTAAGTCTTAAGGCAAGACTAGGTACAGGCAAAGTAGTGTAAAATATCCTATATGTTTTAGCACTATTCCCGTTGTCATCAGATATAACCAAATCATTAGATCCGTTAGAAAACGAAGCATTTGCTTCCCAACTATACACCTCTCCTGCCACAGTCTTGGCAGATACAGATTTGCCGTTCAATTTTATTTTAATTCCCAGTGCCTCTTCTGCTAAATCAGAAACATTGATTTTCGCAGTTGGACTAGAAACCGTCAAATCAGAACTTACATTTACTCCATCAACTTTGACGCTGAATGAGGGGTTAGCTAGAACAACACCGCTGGATAAGCAAATTAATATTATAGTCAAGACAAGTGTTCTAATAAATCTACAAATTTTCAATACCACTCTCTCCTTATGATGTTAGTGAATTAAGATACTGCTTCCCCCTCCTTTCTGAGATTATTTTACTATATAATAACCGATACCAGAATTTTCTACCAATTGATGGTTTTTTCCTGCAATCTCAACAAATTTTTCGACATATTTTTCATAAATTACTAGGGATGTTGCAAAACTGCATAGGCCTATCATGTTATTAAGCTTTCAAAACGGGGACTTCGCCCAGGGACAAAAACGGTACAATGTCTTATACCTGATTGAGATGAGTTTGTAGTATTTGTTTCTTATGTGTTAGAGTATAATATTCAAGGCCAGTAGCGATAATTAACGCTAATCCAACCAGATAAATGCTGCTATATACGGCAATACCTACAACGATTCCTAAAACACAGGCTCCAATTGCCATTCCCGCATTCATCGAGTTAAAAAATAAAGAATTCGCTATTCCTACACGATGAGGCTCAACTGAACTAATGGTTTATTTCTTCCAATACATCCATTTGAATCACTCTCTCTGCATTTATTATTCAAATCTCAGGCTGATACCAATCATGGTAACTTCACTTTTGCCTTATTGAATCATATTATAAAAGGAATTGATGAAAAATAAAAGAAATTAACAATAACAGAAAAATTTGAGGGGGATTTCATGTGCAAATTTTAAGTCTTCTTGCAGGTATTGCATCTATTCTTTTAATGATTGTCGGATTTATTCCTTTACTTGGTTTACTGAACTGGATTAACATACCGTTATCCGGTTTGGGTTTAATTTTCAGTGTAATTGCCTTCTTTATTGCTAAAGAAGGTAAAAGGTCAGGATCCATTGCTGGTATAATTTGTTGTGGGATTGCCATTCTTGTTGGCATATTTCGTTTAATGCTCGGAGGAGGAATACTATAATAGAAATAAAGACCACTAGGTATTCTTTTTCGTACTCATTGAAAATAAATCCTTTCGGAAATTTCCTAATTAGCCGCCCAGATTGGGACGGCTGTTTTTTACACCGGTTCAAGTAAGACTAATTTTTGACAATTCATCTCTTAAGGCAGGCTTTTGGGGATACTTGAAAAGCAACTTTTGAATGACATCCGCAGCCGCTTTTTTTCCAGTTGCTTGTTTTAGGGTTCGAATAATAAAACACACTTGTTGGTAATCTCTCCTTGAACTTGCCTTTGCGGCAGCTTGGTCAATATATAATGCAAAAATAGCTTTAACTTCCTCTTTATAATCAGGCAAAAGTTACTTGTAATAGATTTCTATTGACGAAGGGGTTGCTTTAACAAACTCTAAAAGCTTTTGTTTTTCCCCTTCCGCTATCAGAATGCGGACATAAACGTTGTTGTGAGTCTTCTTATAAGTCTCCAACATAAGAATTATTTTAGGATAAATAGAAATCCAATCTTTTGCTTTATAAGAGTTTTTTAATTCATCATAGTGTTCCATGCTTCCATCAAGTACAAAATCTAAGGCGAGTTCGCGCATTTCTTCCAGTTTAGCTAATTTCTTATAAGCCTGATATCCAAATTGCTTCCACTGTTTTACCAGACCGAGGAAATTCTTATCCCGCTCCTCCCCATCTCGTGCCAGCTTGATTACCTTATCATAATCCTTTATATCCATAGCATTTTTTATTGCCATTTCCCTGAATTCTGAATATTTCAGATTCTGATTTAAAAACTCCTGCGCCTTTTTCTTCCCATCATATTTTTCAATCATATGATAGCGAATCAAGTTTATTTTTTCTGTAAAATAATTGGAACTCCATGAGTCACCCTTTTCTATTTCCATCAAAGAAATTAGGTGGTTATCCATATAATTTCTTAATTGAGGACTGTCTGCAAGCCGGGAACACGACTCAAGTAATTCCAGACGCCAATCGTCCCATCCGTCATATCGTTTGTTAGAAGCCTCTTCCATAAGCTTATGGAAAATTTTTTGTTTACATTCACCGCTTAAAGTTTCTTCATTACTAATGCTTTCAATCAATTCAAACCCTTCCCGAATCAATCCGCCCACAATACCGTCTAAATCATCGGAATCGTTAAGTAAATCCATCATTTCACGAATAACACACAACGTCAGCGTCAAGGAATACATAAGCTTGTCTTGGTAACGGGCATTGCGAGCTTTATAAAGGACCATTTCAGCACCCTTTACAGCTTCATAAGTATCTTCATAACGTACAAAACCCGACCGGTCTGAATTCTTCTGTATATATGTTCGGATCATGATGATACAATTATTTATTTCATCTTCATCGTCATCGATGCCGAAGCTCAATTCAATCCGCTGCCTGATTTTGTACTCTGATGCAATGTCCAACATGAAATCAACAAGGTCGTCCTTTGTCGCTTCAGATAAGATTTTCTTAATATCTTTGTTTTTGCTTCTTTTTATAATTGATGTATTATATGGCCATTCCGCAGCTGTCTTGTTTATATTATCCCGTAATGCCAGAAAAACTGCCACCTGGTGTTTGCAGTATTCACCCATGTCATAAGGACAGTCACAGTAGGTTTCAATTATATTACCCTTATTATCAAGTTCGGCCTCCACTTGGTATACATTAGTCCCTAAAACGGTGGCCTCGTAAACACCTTCGCTAACTTGTTCAATAGAGGAAATATAATCATTTTCGTAGTAGCCTATACCTCTTGCAAGTATTCTCTTATCTATGTAGCTTTCAAAATTATCTAGATTCATTATTATCTGTCCTTGTTATGTATTAGGGGTCGAGCGAGATGAGGGGTGAGGTTTGCAGGATATGTTCTACACTTAATCAGCTTTCAAAAAGTCTTTCAATTCTCTAAATACCTTAATCCTGTTTCTATGCAACTCCTCTAATGTCCATTGCCTTTTACTGCCTGACTTTTCAGCTATTAAATAGTCGCCAGTAAACCTAATACTTGCTCCGGACAAAGTAATTATATCTTTCAGACGAGAACTATCCAACATTCTATCATTGGCTGTGACACTAATATTAGGTATATTTCTACGGATTTCCTTCCATAGCCTTAGTTCGTCCCCATTCTGCAAACTTAGCTCAGGCAACTCTCTCGCTATCAATAATAATGGCATAGTGGTAAACAGCCGATCATAAACGCCATATTGTAAAGGAACGATTCTCTGAGGCAACTCCAACCATTCTTCTATTTCAAAACGTACGTACAGTCCTTTTTTATCACTTTTTATTTCAGTTATTTTCTCTCTAGGTAATATCTTAAAACCTTTTATTTTCCCATAATGCAAAATTCCATTATTGTCTTTAAATAGTTCTTTTCGCCTGTAAACAGCGACATATTCTAAACTGCTCAATTCACTTTGAACATTTTCTAATGGAGTGTGGTAAAAATTTAGATTATAGTTTATATCCCACTGTTCTCTGCTTCTTAGTGACCCAATAAAGACATTCTTTTTCAAAAACCTGTTAAAATAATATTCCTCGGTGCCTTCATGAACTAGGGCCTTTTCTGCAGCTGTCTCCGGAGTATCTAAGATAAGCTCGTCCAGGAACTCCTCAACCAAGTTTGTATGACCAGGTAGAAAGGGGAGCCCCCCAATGTTGACATGTTTAATACTCTCATAGAAAGTATGAGGTGAACCATCATTCCTACCAGAATAATAGTCTTCATGACTATAGGGAAACAAAACAAAAGCGCCAAATATAGACCGTTCAAAACCTTCATCTTTACTGCCATACACTATAGCATCTCTATACCGGTGCATAGTATTAATATCATCTTCTTCGGGCCCAGGTTTATTGTGCTTTTTTTGATAATTTACGTCTACAGCCGGATTTACTCGATACTTTGCATCAAATACGTATTTATAGGATGTTTGTGACCCTTCTTTACTTAAAGATAAGACATTATCCGGAATTTGCGCTAATGTAGGTACTTTTGTCATGTCTTGATAAGACAATGAAAACTTCTCTCCATTTTTGCTTTCATAGTGTATAACTGCCCTATTGTCTTTTCGTAAGGTTATTACTAATCCATTATTTTTTACTTTAATTAAATCATTTTTCTTGAGTTTGTATTTTTTCTTAAGAAGTTTATTAAGGCCTAAGAAACACCAATATTCATATAGTGTTGCTAAATCCTTAAGAGATAGCTGAAAAACATCTGATTGGATAGATAATCCTTTTAAAATCATTAAATAATACTTGTAAACATCTCTATAACCCGGAGCCATCTGTAAGACGAGGGACATGTTGTTTAGTTGATGAATTTCAGTAGCCTCCGTCAAAAAATCCATTCTTGAATAGTTTCCCAGGCGCTCTGACATACCTCGTAGCTTTTTATCTAATTGAGAGTCAAAACGCATGTTATCACCAGAATATAGCTTTAGGTATTCTTTGTGAAAATGGTTTAACCTTTGAGAAATCTTCTTTAATACTAGCTTAACAAAACGGTTTTCAAAAGTATCATATGTGATTTCCTTTCTGCTCTCCCGTAACTTTTGAGGAATATAATTTCGTGGAGCATTGGTCTGTCCCCCAATGGCTATACCACGACCATTGCCAGTTGGACTTAAAACCTCTGGATGTTTACAGAGCCACTTAGTGCTCTGATGATCAAACCTCTTTATTTTTTCCACACAATTTATGTGGTTAACTCTTACAATCTTATGATGAGGATTACCTCTAATTATTTCTAACGACTTAATAAGTTTTTCAAAAATAAGGCTAATAATACTAAAGAACTCAGTTAAACTGGGCTTAATATTTGAAGTAACCTTTGCGCCAAAATAAGTCCTTTTTAAGAAGTCATATGCTAGGTTATAGATCTCCTCATTAACATCTTTAAGTAGTTCCTGAAAATCTCTACGATAGTCAATTTTTGATGGAAATACTTCTAATTTTATTTTTAAAAGAGGTTTTCCTGATGATGAAATCTGCAATTCTGAGAATCCTATGTCACTTCTGAAATTGATATTGCCCGAATAGGTATCCTCAGTAAAAGGAGTAATCGAATCTCTAATATGTCTATTTTCGTGATAAAATTGTAGTTCCTTACCCTTTAAAGATTTAATTTGAATATTATAATTCTGCTGTTCATAAAAGAACGGGAAAACCATTGTACCAGGCGTATATTCCGATAAGCCATCTTTGACCCCATCTTCAAAAGGATCAAAGACCCGAGCTGAATAATCGCCATTAAACGAGACAATTTCCAGGGTTGCCTGCTCCCATTCCCCCCTGTCATTTCGATGTAGCTGAAAGTGATTTGCAGTTGGATGGATTGGCCTCCCTTTTACTATTATAAAGAGGTCGTCTGTTTTAATTTCAATTAATTCTCTCTCCTTAGAGCCAGAAAGAGGTAAAACCATCTTCAAACCTCCCTAACATGGTGGCCATTTTACGTGCACTTCTAGGGTAGGGTTTAACTTCACTATTATCTTGAACGTATTTTAATGCTAAATCTGCTACATTGCCATCTTCGTTAGCGTAGTTTTGACCCGTAGCAATTTGGAAAAGTTCTATAAGTACTTTAAATATTTGATTACTACTTCCTTGAATCCGGGGGAGAATTTTTTGTTTAATTGCATAATCTAAGGCATCGTCTTCATCCAGTAACTTGAAGCTTTTGTTATAAATCATGTAAAAACAAATCTCGTCTCTAACCCTATATCCAACCTGTAAGTTAGCATTAGTTAAGACTTTATTTATCCGGTCTAATTTGTCGTTAATGATTCTTACATACTCAACGTCCTCTAAACAGTCCTTTAAATAAATATATTCCGTCTCAAAAGACTGGTTTTTTGAGATTAATGTTTCTACTGGGTAGGATTCTTTCGCTGGCAATAAAGTAAAATCTACTTCGGAGAATTCTATAGTATTTGCTCTATCTAAAACCTTTTTACTAAATGGAAATGTTGTTTCATCCATGTTGACTGTACCGATGACATATAGGTTAGGGGGAATTCTTAAGGGTCCAAATTTATCAAGATCCTCTTTTATGACAAAGAAGTCATCATGAAATAGGCGCTCGGAATAGGCCTCATTTTTAGGCTTCTTCTTTGTTTCCATTAAACTTAAAAAATCGCTGAAATAGTATTCAACTCTGGATAAGTTCATTTCATCCAGACAAACAAAGTATGGCTTGTCCAAATTGTTACTTGCCTTTTCAATAACCCTGGTCAATGGACCAGCTTGGAATTGTCCGTTGATATCCTTATAACCTAGCAGGTCTGAACTGTCGTTCCAATCTGGGCGAACAGGTATTAAGGTATATTGTCCATTTTCTGAAGTAGCTCCGACTGCCTCAGCAAATAATTCGACTAATTTACTTTTGCCGGTTCCCGAAATGCCTGCTAATATAACGAATGGCTTGGTTTTGAGACAGAGATAAAAGTTCTTTATCAATCCAGATTCATAAATAAAACCTCTCTTAGATATGTAATTGTAGATAGTGTTTATAAGTTCACTGGGGTTGATAGCGTTTACCTCTTCCTTATGTAGTCCCACTGAAGATTTTCCTTCATCTGGCAAATTATTGACAAGAGCAAAATTTGGCCAAACAACTTCCGATTTTGCTTGCATAATTATATTAAATGCATCGGAACTGAATCTAAATAAATACCCTTGTTTAACATTTCCGTTAACATCAATAGGTCCCTGTGGTATGTCTAGCTTTAATAAGTCTTTAGAAAAATCATTTAATCCAATTACAGGTTTTAGAGTAAAATATTCTGTTCGAACTAGTCGACCTATATCTTGCCAACTGTTATTTCCTAGGGAAGCGGGTTTCGGTGCCTCTATAGCTGGAGTAGTTACTTCACTTACGTACCGTAGAGCACCATTTGCATAATGTAAAATAATATCACCTTTTTTCACTTCTGACATGGTCTCCCAATGGTATAATTTTTGCCCATTTTTTGACTTAAGAGGTGCCCATAGAATCCCTTCATCTCGTTCGGAGGATAAGGTTGTTCCTTGGTTAACCCACCAAATATTCCTGTTTTGTTCAGTATTTTTTATTAACTTTAACAAGTATTGAAAAGGAACGTTTGTCTTATAAAACTCGATATATTCCGCTTTATTATCAGGGACAACAGTATAACTTTTATCACCTATTAAAGCTTTTTTCTCTCTTTCCGCCTGAATGTATGCAAAGCTATTTTGAAACTCTTGTTTAATCAATTGTCGTAATTCTCCATTGGACTCATACCTTACTTGCAAAGTATCGATAAACACACCTTTACGATCTATATTAACTAGCATAGCACTATAGCTTACACCATTGATTATTAATGTGATCTCGCGTTTTTCTCCACGATTGAGATGGACCCCGCCATTAGCAAGCTTAAAAGCCCCGTGAAAATCTATAGGAACATGAGTACCATTCATAAATATTGACCAATCTACTTTTTTTCTGCCAATTAAATTTTGACTCTCACCTAGGCCCGACCAACTATATCTTTCATCGCTCATAAGAACCTCCTGGTCAACGTTATTGTTCATATATTCCCTGTGGACTTTACAAAAATAATGTCTATCAATTTTTCGGCATAATGGTTAATTTCCCCTGCAAATCAACCAAATTGAGTCATTTAACAACTGTTATTAATTCCAATCTTTAAGTTAGGGTTGCCAACATAGTAAAATAATGGTTAAAATAGTTATAAAAGGCTCACTTAGAAAAATGAGTTCATAATTATTATTGGAGGAGATTTTGTGGGGAGAGCTAGAAAACCAAAAGATACAACTGAGGAATTGCTCAACATATTATTTGGCGTCATGTTACTTTTGTCGTATTACGTTTGGGCTAAAACTCAAAGCGGAAAAGCAGCTATTATTTTTTTTATTATTAGTTTTGCAGTAATTTATGGAATAAAGGTCATTATTTATCAATTACGGAATTATAAGTTGCTAGATAGCGGTATCAATATAGTAGACACAATGAGTGGTGAAAAATTTGAAGAATTTTTATTGCTTCATTTCCGAGCTCAAGGATATAAAGGATATCAAACTCCACGTACAGAAGATTATGGTGCAGATTTATTTCTAGAAAAGGACGGCCGAAAAATAGTTATTCAGGCTAAACGATGGAAACAAACTGTAGGAATTGAGGCCGTGCAACAGGTTATTGGTGCAATAAAGTACTACAACGCGCACAAGGGTATAGTTATAACTAATAGCTATTTTTCCGAAAACGCTCACCAACTAGCTAAATCGAATGGGCTTGAGTTATGGGATAGAACTAAGCTTATTGAGTTAATGAGTAAAAATGGTGGCAGTAGAATCGCCCAACAGGTTAAAGATGAAGTGAACCAGGCGATAAATCAAGCATCTGCAGCAAGTGAAAAAAGCTGCCCCCGCTGTGGTAAACCTCTGGTTACTCGTAACGGTAAGCGAGGAAAATTCTGGGGTCGTACCGGCTTTCCGGAATGTAAATTCACTAGAGATATATAGCTATTAAATCTTTTCTTTTAGTGACGCTCGTGTTTAGATTCTATATTCAGTTAGGCTAAACCCACTAGAGAATGCACTGTAGTGGGTTTTTGAATGCCTAAAGGCCATTAAAAGGTAAAACCTACCACCTGGGGCTTTCTTTTCAGGCAATAGCATAGTTTATTTTTACCAAAGAAAGAGTCAATCAAAAACTTTAACACAAACTAAAAAAAGCCCCAGCATAGGGCTTTATCTTTTCATAAGTGGTGCCCGAGACCGGGGTCGAACCGGTACGGGGGTTGAGCCTTGCAAGATTTTAAGTCCACTACAAACTACAAAGCTGACTTTTGCTGCATTTGGCCAATCTATGTACTATAAGGGTCGCAAATTTTCTAATGGTTGTTGTTGGGCATTTTCATGTGTTCTTTTGCGTTCTTTGTCACCATATCGGCGCCAAAATTTAATGAAAATAACTATAAAAGGGTGGGTGAATTTCTATTACTTTTGGCTGGTTTTTATCTCTATCTAAGATAAAATCTACAAATTCGTTGAATAATCAAATTTTCTACTGGTAAAACCATACTCTGTGTGAAGCGAATACTCGCCTATAGTGTTTATCTTTGAAATATCAAAATGCCCAGCTACTTCTGTTATCACTGGTTTGATATCCTCTGGATATCGGCATTTGTGATATTGGACCGGAATTAACTTTGCCACTTTATCACCTCTAACAGCCTGGTTAAGAATTAGAAGGAAACCGCCCTGAACTGACTTTTACATGAAATCCAAAAACAGCATTTCCTTTTTGCTGTCGTCACTTTCAAACTTAATGTTCCATCTTCTCTCCATAAAATCCAGCAACTTTATCCCACGCTCAAGTATCATGTTTGCATTCCACTCAGGGTAAGCAGCTACCTCTATTTCACTATGAGAGCCGTCAGTGTATCCTTTATGCGATTTACCTGGTGCATACTTTTTATCATGAAAACTGTCATTCTGCATACTTGAGTTCTTACTCCTGGATAATGGTAAAAGATTACCGAGTGATCCAGTTAAAAGCTTCTTCTGTTTATCCGTATAGCCGGAAAAAGCGTTCTTCCAATAGTCGTTCACCGGGGTCTGGGGATAAATATGTTCTATCGACACTTTATCTTTTTCGCTTTTAACAAACAGATTCCAGTCGATTTTCTGGTTACCATTCTGCATAACCATTTCTGTCTCATATTCATATAAGAAGTAATGCAACCCGTTCCACCAGTAAAATCCGCCACCATTTTTATAATGTCTACCAATATATGCTTTGAATGGCTGAAAATCAAAGGCTGTTTCAGGACTTAACCACTCGTCAATTCGTTCCCTTAATGTATTGCAAATTTCATCAACGGAAATGTCCCCACTCCTGAGTTGCTTGGTAAGTCTGTAATATTCGCTATTTCGATATGTTGACAAAGCCCTACCAACTCTAAAAGCAATGAATATGAACCGTTCAATCTCCTTAAACAGTTTAACTCTACTTGCAGTTGATATATCAGCTCTAATGTAGGAAGCCACAACCAGTGGTCGAAAGTATGCAATTCCTATTCTGTTCAGCCTGTCAAGCCAAAGCTGCTCTTCTGGAGTTAGATCTGGATTATTTAAAGGATTGAACGAATTAAACCAATGTACTGCTGCTGATTGGAGGCTTTTCACGTAGTCCGATATTTCTTTTGGTGCAAGTTTTGCCCTCATTACTGATCTTTCTTCGGTTTCATTTTCCTCTGGCCCTTCCTCTGCATCCTGATCCCTTAGTTCAGTTATTGCAGTTATGCCGTCTAATTTGACTTCGCTTTTATTAAACACATTTTGAGGAGTGAATTTTTCTTCCAGAAGAAATTTGATATAATCGTCACCTTTTTGCCGCGTGTATTGAAAATACATGATCCAGTGGGCAACGAGGAAGTCATCATCTGATAATGGGTTCTTCTTGTTTCTACCAAGTTGGTAATAAACATCTTTCCATGCGTCGTTGATTTCTGATCGCAGAATTGCTCTTTCATCTTCAGTGATTTCATATGGTTCATAAAGAGTCGTCAAATAAATAAGACGGTTCTTCAAAAGTTCTAAGTTAGATAGTTTCTTACCCCGGTTATTCATTGTTTCAAATGCGACAAAAACGTCAAAATCATCTTCAATTTCATGCAAGTTGAACATAAGATTCTGTGTTACTTTTCTAAAAAGCGCCTCAAGCTCACTAAGTCCGTATGTTTTGTAGTAATTCTCCAGGTTTTCCTTAAAAAATTGTCTAGCATTTTCAAGGTTCAAAGTATAAAAAGTTTCAGTAATACTACCCCCATCAGGTTCCCCCAGGATCTTATGTCTAAGATATTTAAAGCTTGGGTTATCCTTCTCGTATCCAAACTTATATGTATTTACTAAAAACTGCGGTGGCATATGAACCACAAGATATTCTTCTTTTATCTGTTTGATACTGAATGTTCCAATATAAATATCTGTCTCAGGCCTACCTTCATTCTCTGGAATAGACTTGATAAGGTTCAGAACCTCATTAATAAAAATCACAAAAGTTGTCAGCCTTTGCTGACCATCAACAATATGAAAAGGCCTAAAAGCTCTATCCTTAATCAACCAACGTTCTGCTGTCCAATTCTCCCCTTCATAGTCAGTCTTTGGAACCTGCTTTAAAGACAGCAAACCGGTATAATGAAACCTTTCAATCGGAAGGTTAACTATATCCTCCCAGAAATCTTTTAGCTGTCTTTTTTGCCAGGCATACCCGCGTTGATAATCCGGTATTTTGAAAATCCTGTCTTTAAAAATGCTTTTTAGTGACTCTAGTGTTTGCATAATTAATCCCTCAACTTTTGTAGTTTGTTATCAAGATTCCATTGGCCTAGACCATATTCAGAACAACTGGTGAGCCCATTTAATAACTTCATCATTACCTTCAAGCACAAATTCTTGCCCCTCTACCAAAGCTTTTAAGGATGCAATGATCATCAAATAATTCCCATATAGGGTTATTTAATTTGTCGAATAATTTTTCATGGTGGCTCACTTTCGTTCCGTAGCTCGGATGAAAATATCTAGGAAATTTCCAAATTGATCGTTTCATTTGACCTGGACAAGTTAAGACCAATGAATCCTTGTAATCAAAAACTCCATAACCTGGTAAGTGAGGAGCGAAACTTAGATTATTTCTGGCGATATAGCCTGTATTCTGTACTCTGTTTCTATAGTAATAGTGAGGGTGACCTCTTTTCCATTCCTGATATTCTTTGTTTGGTTCTATTCTTTGAATTTCATCAACCTGCAGATATCCCCAAATAATATGCCGATCTGTGCCACTCACAAACTTATATCCGTTGGAGGTTTTAACCACGTCGCGGAACCATCCAAAGAATAAAAATAAATCTCCCAGTTTGACCCCTTTATTTCTTAAATGTGACTGGGCATTGCTACTTTGACCAAATAACCCTCTCCAGTCACGGTGTCTATTTTTTAGGACCAAGGGGTTAATATCAGGATCATGATGAACAAATTTACTTTCGAACTTTTTGATTCCCAATTGCTTCATTATATCAAGGTATGAATACCTATCATCAAATTTTAAATCAGCGTATGTTCTCCCGGTATCAATACTGTTTTTCTATTTTCTTCGGGTATTGGCAATGAAAGTAATCTACCATCTTGAACAAAGTGAGGACTTGGATATCCGCCCGCTGAGGAGTCAAATCCCTTTCTACTTAAAATCACCTTCATCTTTACCACCCTCTCTGATCTAATTCAGTTCTTCTCCTCTACAAAGCCTGTTCAAACCTTGCAATAAGTCCAAAAATGTAGGCCGTGTTTTGGGAGAGCATTCTAACTTCCTGCCTTAAATGTCTCTCCCCCTTTGCCCACTGATGGTAATAAGCGTATACAGTTATAAAATCTTTTTTTGTTATTTTACGGCGCTGCGACATTTTGGTCGAAGGTTTCTTCTCTTGAGAGTTATCAACGTATACAACACCATTATCCATATAAGCACTGAACCAAAGTGGCTCTTTATTGTTGCTCGGTATAGTGGCAACTTCAATCGGAGTAGTTCCCAAACTCATGGTTATTTTATTCCATAATCTTTCACCATTCATTTACAAACACCGTCTTTCTTTGCTCAGTATATTTACTTTTTTCGACGCAACACACCCATATTATACCATATATCAGCGTTTGATTTCATCAAAACTGCGAGACCCCCTTTGGCACGGGCCAATTTTAAATAATATGCTCTCCAAGTACAAAATCACTTCTTATAGAAGCCGGATTTATAACTCCATTCCCTTGTCATTAATGATCTTCATCTTGTTATTTCTTTTTTCCGATACTGCTTCACTAACCATACAGTACATATTTTCTACCCCTGATTTTGTAGCTTCAAAATCAAATGCGTTATCTGTACTAATTCCAATGCTATTCGCTTCTCTCGCAGCATCTATGTTAGCACCAAGGAAAACGAACTCCCAACTATATTTCTCCTGCTGATGTTTTATTAGCTCCTTAATTTTTTCATAAGTAAATTCACGACTGGCATTTTCCAAACCATCTGTTGTGATGACGAATATTACCTTCCCGGGCCTTTCCTCCTCACTGGTCTTTGCTAGTCTGCAACCAACATCCAGGATGGTTTTTCCGATTGCATCCAATAGTGCTGTACACCCTCTCACATAATAGTCCTTGTCTTTTAGCTTAGCTTTGTTTACATCAATACCGTTCCATAGGACTTCATACCTGTCATCAAAAAGCACCGCTGTGACAATAGTATCACCTGCAAACTGACCCTGCTTCTCAATAAAAGCATTAAATCCTCCGATAGTATCACTTTCAAGCCCTCCCATAGAACCGCTCCTGTCAAGGAGAAAGACAATTTCTGTTAAACTCACGTTCATATTAATCATCCTTTCAATTTTATTCATGATATAATATTAGCTGAGTTCATCCATAATTTGGTCGCTTGACAAGCGACATTTTGGGAGGTTGCTTAAAGATGCTTGAGGACAAGCTGCTGATAGAATTAAAAAAGTACGTAAAAAATCACTTGGCCAGCGTTGATTTTATTGTTTGTAACTCTGCCGAATATGAGGAAATAAATTTTTCTGAATGCTTTAAGCCAAGCATTCAGCCTACTGAATTGGACGATTACATAAACAAATCCCGAAAACCAACATTTAATCAGGTTTTGTTTAGCTTTATAGATAAAGCAGGGGCTAGTGATGCAGAGATTTATAAAAAAGCGGGAATTGACCGTAGGCATTTTTCAAAAATAAAATCCAACCCTGATTACCGACCCGGAAAAAATTCCACTATTGCTCTAGCTATTGCCCTTGAACTTAACAAAAAAGATACCGATAAACTGTTAAGTGCTGCCGGTTATTCCTTGTCCGAAAGTGATACCTTTGACTTGGTAATACAGTTCTGCCTAGAGAAGAGAATATACAATCTTCATGATGTTAATCAAGCTTTGGACTATTTTCGTCTTAAACCGCTAGCTGGAGTTGTGGAATAACTACATAAAATAAGCCGGCTAAGGTAAATTTGCCTCAGTCGGCTCATGTCTACTCTAGGTATTTTTCAATGCGCTTATTTGTCCAATTCCCAGCCTCGCGCAATAAATAGTCGTTTATTATGTACTCAATTATCTCATCGTCATCAAAAAGGAGTCCATCTTCTTCCTCATCGTCTTCGTCCCAATAAAATCCTGATGTTGTCTGAAACCAAATCGCTTGTTTAACTTCTTCTTCAAGGTCAGCAACCTCCCAGAAAATAACCCGCCGTATCTCTTCTAAGTATATACATTCCCAAAAATTAGACATTTCGCCTTGAATTTGTACACAAACTTCATCCCAGATATTTTCCAGCGGAGTGTCATCGCCCGATTGTAAACAATCATCTTTTAACCCTTGGAGATATCTAATAGTCTTTCGACAAATCTTTTTACATGCCTTATCCGCTACTTTTGCTATAATTCTATCTTTGTAGTCGACGGAGAACACCTCCCCCAATTAAACACAACAAATTTACATCCAAATCGTTAGAGCTCCATCTTATTTAATAACTCTCGCAGTTTCTTCAACTCTTCAGCTGTTAAAGTTACACCCTTACCCATTTTTTCGTGAGTTGGATCCCAGTCTCTCAGATCATACTTGGGCTCTTTATCATTCCAACTAATGAGATTAAGTTCCTTTGCCCAGCCTTTCGAAGACTCTGAAATTGAACCTATGCTTTGTTTTATCTCAAACCTAATGTCTGCCATCTTTACCTCCCAATGTTTTTGACTTCCCAGTATCCCTAATTCATATTAACTTCCCCTTGTAAGACATCACCGTTAGTATTATATGTAGTATCAAACACCAAATCAGATAACCATTTCTTAAAGGAAGGATTATCATTATATTGCTTAAAGAGCTCCATATTATCGGTCATTATATTCATAATTACCTTCTTTAATGCTCTTTCACTTTCCATTCTGGCATTCTGTTTATCCGAGTTTTTCATGGCATTTTGGTATGCAACGTCCCGTGAAACCGATGCCGGGATAGCTGCTATGTGACGCTTAATTTGATCTTCATCTTTCCAAGGAATATTACCAAACAGATCATGAAAGGTGGCTAGGATACTACTTAACAAATCCATTTCCGCCCCTACCATGCCCCCTCCACTACCGGCTGGCACCGGATCAACAGTGTATTCTCCTTGGTCTTCTAATACGATGGATAAAGTCGTATTAACTTCAGCTCGGTAACTATCCAGGTCAATCGTTTCAAGTATACCTTGGGATAAATCATCAGCCTTAGGTGATGGTAACTTTGGAATCAGCAAGTTCAAGAAAATAGATAGTTTCTCCCATTCTGGATTTCCATAAGATAAGATTGCACCTAAGAATCCATAAGTTCTAACAAAGACCTTTGCACTTCCCTTAAAATTAACCTGAGAATCTTCATCCAAATCTTCATAAAGCCTTGCACATGCATCCAGCAACGGATCAAGCTTATCGCGATCGGCGCCCTTTAAGTAAAGCTCAACAACCGATTCAACATGATAATCTGTATAAACTTGATGGTGTTCCATGTCAGATATTAAGTCGTATAACTTATTGGGATCAGTCTCGTCAGAAAGTATTGTAGTTGTGTAATAGGTTTCAAAAGCCTTTTTTATGGTATCAACATCGTTAGCAAAATCCAATACAAAGGTGTCGTACTTCTGAGGATGCGCTCTATTAAGCCTTGATAAGGTTTGTACTGCCTTGATATCTGTCAGAACCTTATCTACATACAGTGTGTGAAGTAACGGCTCATCAAATCCTGTTTGAAACTTGTTTGCCACCACCAAAAATCTGTACGGCTCGGCCTTGAACTTCTTTTCTATTTGACTGCTAGGAAATCCATTTATGCTGGCTTCATTTAAAGTCTTTCCATTGTATTCCTTGTCTCCAGAAAATGCGATAATGGCTTTATATTGACTCTTCCTATCCTTTAAGCATTTTTCTATGGCATAGAAGTACTCAATAGCTCTCTCAATACTGCTTGTAACCACCATAGCACGGGCCTTGCCTCCAATTTTACCACGGGCAATTACCTGTTCATGGAAATGATTCACCATAATTTCCGCTTTTTGTGATATCGCATACGAATTGGACTCTACATAAGCTCTAAGTTTTTTCTGTGCTTTCTTCTTATCAAATAGGGGGTCATCTTCCACTGTTTTAGCTAATTTATAATAGCTATTAATGGGAGTGTAATACTTTAGCACATCAAGTATAAAACCCTCTTGTATAGCCTGCTTCATTGTATAATTATGGAACGGTTTATGTTGTACCTTGTCGCCATTGGGAACAGGAACACCAAACATTTCGAGAGTTTTGTTCTTAGGTGTTGCCGTAAATGCGAAGTAGCTTGCATTTGTCAGCATTTTACGCCCCTCAAGCAATCTAAGAATCTTATCCTCTGTTGATTCTTCCTCGCTATTTTCATATTCTCCGGACAATGCCATGTTCATCTTGGCCGACATACTACCACTTTGACTGGAATGGGCTTCGTCAATGATGATTGCAAAATTATTGCCCTTATGTTCATTTCCGATATCATCAAGAATATATTGGAACTTATGGACAGTGGTGATAATAATTTTTTTGCCTTCTGATAAAAGTTTTTTCAAATCACCAGAGTTCTCAGCATGACCCACCGTACTTGATACCTGCATAAACTGTTTAATGGTATTCTTAAGCTGCTTATCAAGGTTGACCCTGTCGGTAACTACTATGACAGAGTCAAAAATACTCTTACCATCTTTTTCAAGTCCCACTAATTGATGAGCAGACCAGGCAATAGAATTAGACTTTCCACTGCCAGCACTATGTTGTATCAAATACTTCTGTCCCGCTCCGTTTTCTTTAGCATGAGATAGCAGAGCCTTTACCACTGAAAGTTGATGAAACCTCGGGAAAATTTGCTGGTACTTCTTTTTGCCCGTATCCTCATCAGTTTCTTCAACTACTTGGGCATAGTTTTCTATAATATTTGATAACTCTGCCTTGGTTAATATGAATTTCCATAGGTAATCAGTCTTAATTCCTTCAGGGTTTGGGGGATTACCTGCTCCCCCGTTATATCCCTTGTTAAAGGGTAAGAACCAAGACTTTTTTCCATCCAACTTTGTACACATTTTAATCTCATTGTCATCAACCGCGAAGTGAACCATACATCTCTTAAATTGCAGCAAAAGCTCCCTTGGGTCACGATCCGTTTTGTACTGATGGACTGCGTCGTCAACATTCTGCTTGGTAAGCCTGTTTTTTAGCTCACAGGTGATCACAGGTAATCCATTAATGAAGATCACAAAATCCAGAGCCAGGTGGACGTTATCCTTAGAATACATGAGTTGTCTGGTAACGCTGAAGATATTCTGGTCAAACATTTCCTTAGCTTTTTCATTTTGTGCCGAAGGGGTCATATAAAACATAATAAGACTTGCGGGGTAAGCTTTAATCCCATTTCTTAGGACGTCAATTATACCCCTTTTTGCGATTTCTCCTTGCAAGCGATTTAAAAACTGTGCCTTTTTATGGTCACTATTAGGAATACCCAATTTCTCAACTTCTTCTGGTTGAGTACTACTTAAGAATCGTAATAACCTTGTTTCATCTATAGCGTAATCTTTGTTGTAGTCTGCATTTTCACCCTGTTCATATTGGTTGACATTTAAGAGGTAGTCAACAATTAAAGCTTCAAGACCTGATTCTTTCGTGTTAGTTGGCATCTAAATCACCTTCCTCTCCGCCCAACTCATCTTCTATCATTTCTTCTATTTCTTCTAACTCTTCATTGAAATCGTCAACAGCCATGCCTCTTACGTCAATTTTACCTGTTACTACATCAGATATTAGGCGTGTCCGATATTCGCTAATAAGATCTAATTCTTTTTGTGTTGATGTAATTACTTTATCGATCGCTTTCGTTTTTTGCTCAATATAACGGACTATTACCTGTTGCTCCGCTATTGGCGGTTGCGGAGTCTTGAGCTGCATAAACAAATCTTTAGGTATCACCTTTCTCAAACCTGTATAAATAGGTTTGAATGCCTTCTTGTCATCTATTGATAGATAGTAATAATATAAATATCTAATATCGCTGTTCACACCAATATGTTCACAAACATCATACGCGCCTGTAATCATTCCCTTTATCTCGGATAATCCTACAGTTCTGGGTGTCTCATCTACATCAAATAAGCAGAAGATTATGTCACCAGGGTTAACTTCTTGGTAGGTAGAAAAATCACTTGGGAATTTCCCTTTTGCATTTTCTAAATCACGAAAAATAACACCATTTGTGGTTAAAGACAAAAGTCTATAATCAGCGCTTTTATGACCAACGACTGTGTGTTTATACCTAACAAGGTTTTTGGCTCTTACTAAATTCCAGTGTTCAGGAATGTTACCCAACCAGGGAACCCCTGATTGTTTAGTTCTTACGTTAGGGTCTAAGCCTCTAGTAACCGCTTCATTTATAACTGCTTGCTTGTATTCTTTCAATACCTCTATAAGCTTTTTCTTGGTCTTTATAAACTTATTAATCTTAGCAATTGAGCTGTCAAGATAGCGAACAATTTGGTCTTGTTCCTCTTTTGGCGGGATGTAAAGTTTTATATTTTTAAAATCATCGTATCTCATGTCCCACTGTCCAACACGCACACCGTAAGAAATTCGATTATATATAGTCTTGAACCCCGGAGAACGTAGCAAATAATGAATGTACGAATAATTGAAGTCACCAACTAGCTTACAAACTATGTAGGCCGGGCTAACAATACCTCTATAAATTGACACGCCCAATGATCCTTGCCACATTTTCATTTTGTTTAGTACCAAATAACCTTTATCGACAAATTTATAATTTGACAAATCCTGACTTTCCACATTGTGGTTATCTTCTCTTGAAGCTTTTTTAATTACTCCATATTCTCTATATACCGACAATAGTTCCAAATCATTTCTGTTGCCATTTCTTTCGCTTGAAACTTCTGTAATTGCACGGATGGGTACTTCCCGCCAGTGGCAAGGAACCTCATTTATCCAATCGTACTCAGTCCGCTTGTATTCTTCATAAGGTTTAAATGCTGTGGACATAATCCTTAACCCCCTATGGTCTCATTGAGTAAGCCATCAGTTTCGGCTTCCAACGCTATAATATCTGCTTTTATCTCTTCAAGAGTACGAAGCCTAACTGGTTTGTAGAAATACTTTGTAAAACTTATTTCGTATCCAATCTGTGTCTTACTGTGGTCAATCCAGGCATCAGGCGCATAGGGAAATACTTCTTCCTCAAAGAATTTTTTAATTCCACCTTCGTATTTCAAAGGAATCTGCTCCGTATCTGTTAGATTCTTATCCGCTTTGGGATTACCTTTCTTATCTGTAATGATTTTGCCTTCTTCGTCCCTTTGTGGTCTATTTATTGTTACCTTGTAATACCCGAATTCTTCATTATCAAATATTTTGCTATATTCGTTTTCCTCGAAGTTTAGTAACATTTCTGCGATTTGATTCCTAATCTCCTCAGTCAATTCGCAGTTTTTATTGCCTAGATTTTTTCTAAGGGGGGCTTTCAGGTTTGTTGCATCTATTAATTGAACTTTGCCCTTTCGTCTTTGTTCCTTTCTATTGGTAACTATCCAAATATAAGTTGCAATTCCTGTATTGTAAAACATATTTTCAGGCAAGGCTATTATCGCCTCCAGGTAATCACTTTCGATAATATACCTTCTTAAATTACTCTCTCCTCCACCGGCATCCCCGGTAAACAGGGAGGACCCGTTATGAACTTCCGCAATCCTACTGCCAAGTTTTGTATTGTGCTTCATTTTAGCTATATTGTTAGCAAGGAAAAGCATCTGCCCGTCACTAACACGGGGGATCATCTTAAACTCGGGATCGTCTTTGAAAGATATAACAAATCTCGAGTCTGTAATGCCAGTTTTGCCACCAAGTTTTTCTGCATCTGTTTTCCATGCTTTACCATACGGTGGGTTACTCATCATAAAGTCAAATTCTTTAGTAGGTAGAGCATCATTGGACAGTGTAGAACCATATTTGATATTTTCTACTTCTTCTCCGTCGCCCTTAAGGAGTAAGTCGGCTTTGGTGATTGCATAGGTTTCTGGGTTAATCTCTTGCCCAAATAAGTGAACCGCTACTTGCTTGTTATTCTCTTGGGCCAACTCCAAAATTCTTTTTTCACCAGTCGTAACCATTCCACCTGTTCCAATTGCACCGTCGTATAAAAGATACGTTCCATCAGTGATCTGATCTTTAATAGGGATAAAGATCAAATCTGCCATAAGTTCTACTACATCACGAGGGGTAAAGTGTTCTCCAGCTTCTTCATTGTTCTCTTCATTGAACCTACGGATAAGTTCCTCAAAGATAACCCCCATTGTGTGATTGTCAAGGCCTGGCAGTTTAACTTCGCCCTTATCGTTATAAACAGGCTTTGGGCTGAGATTGATAGTCGGAGATACGAACTTCTCAATCACCGCTCCTAAAATGTCCGCTTCAATCATTGTATCTATTTGATTTCTGAACTTAAACTTTTCAAGAATTTCTTGCACATTCGGCGAAAAGCCATCTAAGTATGCTATAAAGTCGGCTTTTAACTGCTGATTTTTAGCCCTTGATTTCAAGTCTTTAAGAGTAAATGGTGAGCTGTTGCAAAAGGCCTCTCCTGCTGCTGCACAAAGAGCATCCGTCTGATTTAAGATCCCAGCCTCATCCAGCTTTTTCTTCATCGCAAGCACAGCTTCTTTGCTATCTTCAAGCACTGCATCCAGACGTCTTATAACTGTCATAGGCAAGATAACATCTCTATACTTACCCCTGACATAGACGTCACGTAAACAGTCATCAGCAATACCCCATATAAAACTAACAATTTGATTATAAGTTTGATTATCCATTATTCTTCTCCCCCATTAACTTAAAAGTTTTTTCGATGCCCATTTGCTTATATAGATTAAGTTGTGCTTCTTTTGCTTCCTGTTCTAATCTCAATATTTCAGATTTAATCGATTTTACCAGTTCCTCATATCTTTTTACCATTGTTTCTTGCTCTTTTAAGGGTATTGATAACACCGGTACTTCTTGCAAATCCTTAACATTTAACATTGTAATTGTACTACCTAGCTGTTTATTGGCAATCAGATATTTACCAAGAGGACTTTCCAAAAATTCTTTAATGAACTTAGGTGATTGACGTTCACTTAACCTAATGCCAATAAAGTTTTGAGAAATAAGCATTTGACCGGTATGATCTGGGATAATGCAAATCTTAGTCGCTGTACCTTTGCAAGAGACAATAATATCTCCAGGTCTCACGGTATACTCGTCAATCTTTGCGTTTCTATTTATATCGTATCTTGTAACACTATCTAAGATTAATTCTCCAACCTGCACATCTGCAAGGTTAATTATATTGTATTTACCGTTCCCTGGATTTTCGGTACAAGAGGAGGTATTAATTCCTCTATAAAACTTTCCTAAAGCACCTAATCTTTCTAATGTATCCAATTTTTTTATTTCATCGGGCTTTATTTTGACCTTTCCAAATTTCTCTGTCTCGATCTCCGCTTTAGAAACATATTTATTGGGAATTAACATGTTTTTGTGAAGCTCTTCTAAATTGACTAATTTACTAATTTCATCAACCTCTAAACTTCTTTTGTATATATCAGCAATTTTCGTTATGTTTTCACTGCTAATTTCCTTTTTTGATCTTGAGGCTGTTATAGCCATATCCTCTGCATTAACAAAAAGTATTTTACCTTTTTTCTCCTTTTCCCTATTTAATATCAGCATATTTACCGGTATAGCGGTATGGCTGAATAATCCTGCCGGTAATGCAATAACTGCTTCAATTAAATCTTCTTTAATAATTTTTTCTCTGATTGCTTCTGTGCCTGTATTAAAAAGTGATCCAGCTGAAAGCATAACAATAGCCTTACCAGTCACTTTTAATGATTTAATAATATGGGATACAAACAACCATTCTGAACTTGATTTAGTGGGTTTTCCGTAAATGAATCTTGAATATTTATCGTATATTAATTCGTTTTCTTTGTATTGCCAAGCCATTCCAAATGGAAAATCCATCATAATATAATCAAATTTCTTTAACTGGGTTCCGTCAGTAAATGTTGGGTTTGCAATTGTGTCTCCTACCGCAGTTTGTATATCGGTGATTCCATGCATAAATGCTCTAATTGAACCTACAGCAGCAAGAGAAGGGGCAATCTCTTGGGTATGCAGCGAGATGGTTGACCCTATTTCATGAGCATATTTAAAAGCGGCAATTGCTGTGCCATTGACACCCGCAGTTCCATCATAAAAGCTGCCATCCCGAAGATTCAGCAATTTAATTCCAAGTTCATTCAAACACTGTGGAGTTTGGATAATTCCGGTATTCCCACCATCGGAAGTGCTCAGTAGATCTTCAATTGCGTTCTTCCAATCCACTTTATCAAATGGAACATCCAGTATCGATTTTAGTAATCTCTCTAGTGTCGGCTCACTTAGGCTCTTCTCAGCATTAAGATCATATAAGGCCTGACTGAGCATCGGGAGTTCAGAGCTAATTTTGTCAAACAACAGTTCGAGATACTCACGGGAGTTTTGATGAGGATGTATCTCTGCTATCTCTTCAATTGTATTTAGTTGCTTAATATATCCTAACAAATACAATTTTGACAAAACTTCTACGTAGGAATTTGCATTTATCTTGCCCCTTAATTCATCGATCATCAAGTAATTGAACTTAGATATCCTGTCCTCCAATTTATCAACTCCTTCTTGTTACTTTTAAGCCTTACCTTATTATGGTAATATAGTATCAGTATTCCAGCGTAGTGTCAATACTATTTTTAATAATTTAATTACTATTTTCAATTATCTCATTATTCCTTTCGTGTTATGCTCAGAATTTATTTTTCTGGGAGGAGCATTTTTCCTTTTGCAGCTGAAATAGTGCACCCCGGCAACAAAAAGTTCCCTCAAAACTTTAGTTTGAGAGAACTGAAAGTTACTCCAATTAATATTTAAAAACGACACAACTTTTTAATCAACTTATCCGACGTTCGATAGGGGTAAAATATAATATAATTACACATTATCTTTAAACGATGCAATTTAATTATTTAAAAGCCAAGAACCATTTAATCCACAGCAAATTTGATTACAACCTTTCTGTATAAATGCAAGTTGTATCTATGCCGTAACGCAATCCATCAAGTAATCTATTCTGTCAGGCATTATATCTTTACATTCTTGTGCCTTACTTAGATCCATGAATTCCGGGTGTGCCGATGGATTACGGAAGTCATTAACAACTCTATTTATCTTACTTATATAGTCAATATGAAGTAATCTTACTGCGTCGTATTCATTAGAAATGAAATGATTTAAATCTTTCAGTAAAGGGCTATTCCTGACTTCCTCCTCATTCTTAAGTAAAGATAGTATCGTATTCATTTGTCCAAGCGTAAATTCAGGATTTCTAGTTCTTATTGCTTTTTTTATTGCCTTTGCGAATATTTTAGTTTTCTGATTTGCTTGGTCTACGAGTAAAAATGCATTTAAATTTCTTCCCTTTTTTTCAATAAGCTTTAAACTATACTTCTTAAAAATCTTTGTCAAAAATTCGTTTTCAATGGCTCTACATAGTTCAAGAATTACCGGCGAGTAATCTGCATCGTTAAACTTTTGTAGTTTCGAAAATAAGTATTCAGCAACCGGAATAAATTTACGAGTTAAATTATCCAACACATCCCAATTACAATAACTACTCTGACTTAAAGCATAAAAATCTTCGAGCTCATTTGAATCAATGTTTTGTTCAATACGACTTAGTTTTAAATTCATTAAATTGATTTTTTCTTCGAAATTTCGTACTTCTCCTTTCAAGTCTTTAAAACCTGTCAGTAATTCTGATATCTGAACACTAATATTATCAATTTTGCTCTCCATTCTCATTCGGGCTTCCTTTAAGCCCTCAACCTCATTAAATATGTCTTTAATATCCATTCCTTGCGTTTCAATCTCTGAACGTATTTTTAGTACGGTATCAATAAGATATAAAATATCTTCCTTCATTATTCATTCACCTCACTGTAACCCAGTAGACCAATTACATCACCTTTTGAAGGTATATTGTTAAATACTTTGTGCTCTCCCGTTCTGGTAAAATACAAATAACACTTTTTAAGATTAGTTATTATTACAAGTGGCACTTCTATATATTGTTTTAAAGCAGTTGAAATTTGAATTCTTAATTCAGACATAAGATTATATCTTAATTTAATTTCAACAATTGCAATTGCCTTTTCATTATACTGTAAAACTATATCTGGACGATATTTTACATCACCATTTACTGAAATTACATTATCTGTTCTGATTTCTTCTTTTTCCCATCCGAGTTCCTGTAATTGGGAAACAATTAAACACTGCATTTCGTATTCAGATACTCTTTTTTCCAAACGCTCTGCTAATCTAATCAGACTAATATTATCTAAATTATCGATGTTTGTCATCTCAAACATTGTTGCATTATCAAATATTGGAATTCTGAGTTTTTTAATATCCGATAGATTAAGATTTCTAATCGTTGTCCCTGTTTCAATTGAGTCAAGCTGCTTATTAAAAATGGACTTACCTGCAGTGCTAGTAAGATAATTATACAAATATTGTTCCGGAATTTCCGTTGGACGAATAACAATAAATCCATTTGAGGCTATAGCCGGGCAATCTTCTTCAGTTACTTGAGCTATTTTTCTCTGTCCAAATTGCTTTGATATTAGTATATCACCTGATAGCAACGTGTATTTAGCATATCTACTGAGATGGTCATTCTTAATGTAAACTCCCGAATGAACTAGTTTTTCATCTTTAATATTCCTTGGTCTAATATACTGAAAACCCTTTTCTTGTACGAGCTCATCTTGTGGAATACTTTTACCAACAAATAGTTCTGCTACATCATTCAATTTTTTCGTTTCATATTGATCTAAAACTTGATTTACTCTTGCTATTTCCCCATTATAATGCTCTGGCATCAAATTATTAGGGTCAACTTTATCGCAATGGTAAATATTTCTCTTACTATTAATCGTATCTTTCCTGTTATTCAAAACCAATCTTAACTCATCTAAGTTAGATGCTGTCGTAAACCAGGTATTACCCTTTTTCTTATTTAATAGAAGCAAACATAAAGGAATTGTAACCGTGTTAAAAACACCCCGCTTTAATGTTACAACTCCTTCCAAATGAAATGAGCTTAGTAGATTTAGCCTGTTATTCCTATCCCTTTGACTAAAAAGAAATCCTGCCGGAAGAACCAGACACAATGTCCCGTTTTCATCTAACGCTTCTGATAAAAGTAAAAGAAGTTTATCAAAATCAATCTTTTCGGGCCAAATCTCTAAAACAATTATTTTATAATCTGTACTATTGCTTAGCTTTTCACCGTCAAGCAGTATATCATCTTTTGAAATATCTGCAGTTTTAATTAAATCTGCAATTTTCAAATACCAATCTTGACTAATATGAAGAAAAGAATTCATGTTCAACTTTCCTCCTAATCATCAAATATTTTTTAATAGTCATTACTAGATTCAAAACCTACTTTTTTCAAACCTGTGATAGAAACAAGCAATTGCAAGTGGAAGACCAATGGATTGTACCTCAAAAAACCAAGCCGTAATTGGCACACAGATAAATACCACCATGCTACGCAGCTATGAACAATGAATATTGCTGCCAGCCTGAAACCTAAACAATTTATATAACCGCAATAACTTCTTATTACAGTAGGTACAAATAACAATCTAAGACGGCGTTGTTTGTGCAATTTTAGAAAACCGATTAATCCGTATTTACTTTAGAACTTAATCTAACGGGTTCATTTCGATAAACTTATAAAATATTCCTCCTCAAAGTAAAATGGCACTTTAATCAAGTGCCATTTTACTTTCTGAACTATCATTGTAAATAATTTCAATAACTATCTAATCATTTGATATTTTGTCTTTTGGGGAAACAGGAATTAGAATACAAAAATTTCAGATAGTTGTACATCTTTTCAACAGAACTTATGTATTTAACTAAACACCCGTTTCTGCATCAACCATTGTTTCGAGAAAATCTTCCCGTTCTGTTTCTAATTCAGACTCATCATGTACAATAACCTCGGTTCGCTTTCGGCCCTTTGACGCCATATATTTTTCATATGACCGGCAAGAAAAACGAGCGTCACAATGCCGGCACACCGCAGTTCCAAAAGGTGCCTTTTGCCCTGGCTTTGTCTTACCCAATTCCTTCGGCGAAGGAGGGACAAAACGTCGGTTCTCAATATTGTCTACAATTTGTCCAAAGTGAGAAACACATTTGTCTACCGCACTTTGGTCGAAATTCAGGCGCACTACCGGATCCCATTTTGCCATTTTCCGTTTCAATGCGTCTATGTCATTATCCTGTAGTGCTTTTCTTACCTCCGCAGGGGGTTCTGTCGCAATTATGGCTATATCATCGGGGGTATTACCTCTTAACTTTTGCCATATATGAGCATAAACGTTTAACTGGCCAGCATACGCTTCTTTATTAATCATGACAATGTCCGGATTGTGCGTCTTAAGATCATAAATAATTGTCTCATCCCCTTCACGCACAACGTCCACGACGCCTTCAATAGTAAATTGCTTTCCGCTAGGGCTAGTCTGCGAGGGTAAAGAGAGTCGTACTTCAGTTTCAGTAACCTTTTCTGCTACTGACCTCATCTTTCGCCAATATGCCCGAACATGTTCCCAGGCCAACTGCCTCATAGCCGGTGTAATACCACGCCCTGTTTCCGCATGCAAATGTTCATAGTTTTCACTAAAAACCTCTTCAAGAAACTGTTCAATTTCCTGATCGTCATGTTTACTCATTACCCCTCCCCCCTCCTTTCAATCATCAAGTGGTGAAGATCCTCGATAGTACGGTGTACTAGACTACCAAAAAACATTATTGTTGTACGCGCAGGAGCAAAACCTTCTAAATAGCATATATTTTCGTGGACAATCAAGATAGGACAGATAATCAGCGGTATACGAATACACCCGAGGTACTTCCGTATCTAAGCTGTCCTCTGCTGGTACATCATCAAGATCCAGTTCCTCAATTGATGGCAGGTTATCTATCAATGCATTTAAATGCCTGTGCCTTTGTATTCCTGGACCGCGCATATTTGCTATCACCAATAGATTCTTGGCACGTGACAAAGCTACATAATATTTACGCATGGTATCAAATTCACCTGATCTACTTAAGGGCTCATAATCTCCTTCCAACAACGGCCTTACGATTACCTCTACTCTTTGCGGAGGTCTTGCTGGAGTAATGTTACCTAATACTACTACGGGAAACTCTAAACCCTTCGCCTGATGAATAGTTAGAAAAGGAATACGCCCTCGCGGAAAAGGATCATTTGCATCCTCGTACTCGGTTTCTCCTAGCTTAAATAGTGCCCTCAAATAGCTAGAAAAGAACTGGTTAACAAAATAGTCCGTGAAGATTGACTGACCAGTTACTAGTGTCTGATGGTCGTCTACATAACGTGCCAAGTACTGACTTATTAATGCCAGATTGCAAATGGGTCCTTCATCATCTCCGCTTTCGGCTAAATCAAACATTTTAACGAAATGGTCAAATCCACATAATTCATAAAATAAGTCAAGGATTGACCAGTCAAGAGAAGTAACTCTATTTACAAACCACTTCAGAGACACTGCCCTGCCTTGTTCACTCCGACGTTTTACTACTGCTTCTAGTCTCTTTCCTTTAATATCACGTTTAGCTTCGTTACTTAGAACATCCAATTTGCTAAAAACTGGCCTATGCTCGCTAATACTGAATTCATCATCCAAATTCCATTCATGTTGATTTATTTCGTCGTATATGTACTGATAGTCCCTAGCCACTCGCGCTAGTTCCAATTGCTTGTCTTTTATGAATTTCGTTAACTTATGATCTACTTTTATAATTTCATTAGCAGATGCTTCACAGCGATCAAACCAATCAAATAACTCCCTGTTTGAGCCAAAATCAAATTCTGGGTTCCTTTCCGGGTGGCCAAAAATTTTAATGAACATGCCTATCATAGCCACAGGTTCAGGATTATTAAGGAATTTGATCGCACGTGGGGCATAAACAGAAAGCCCACGGCTTTCAAGTGCGTCAATCATACGTGGAACATGAGCGCAATTTAAAGATGGGTATAAAAATGCAATTTGATTTGGATCTACAACTTTTCTCTCACGTATAAGCTCACTGACAAGTTCCGCTATTTCATCACAAACCGCTTCCGACCGGCCCTGTGACGTCGCCACAACTGCAATCTTATCATCTGTTCTATGAGCAGTTATTCCTTTATCATGAATCCTATAAAACTTCTCTTCTTCTACTTCATGCTCCCAATTTTCTTTTTCAATGAAATCACAATATAATTCAACAATGCCGGATCTAGACCTATAGTTTGTTCCTAACGGTATTTTAGTTATTTCAGCATTTTTCACCCGAGTTTTACACCTGTCCGGAAAAAAAACAAAGTTTTCAACAGTCGCACCTCTGAAGCGATATAATGCTTGATCATCATCTCCAACAACACATATGTTTTTGTGCCCAGCTAGTTCAAAATATATCTTTTCTTGGATTGCATTAGTGTCCTGATATTCGTCCACAATAACGTGTTTAAATACACAACCAGCATCCGGGTTTTCAGTTAAAACCTTATACCCCTCCTGCTGTATTAATGAGAGATCCGCCCTCGGCCTTGGTCCTGACTTTAACATTTCAAGATAATATTCATACAGGTCTGCCATTACCATCATTTCATCGTCTTGAGCTTTCTCTCTGATTTCACCTGGTGTTAAACATTCTTCTGAAAACCTATTAAAGAGAGACTGACAATTTCTAACTGCGTCATGCTTTGAAGTAGTAGCTCTTCTATTAGTAGCAAAATAACTATTCACAAAGCTATTTATATTGGGCATTCCAACATGTTGCCTTGCCTGTTTCCAATAATGATCATAAAGAAAGAAATACTGATCGAGTTCATCAAGCAAAACCGGAGCTTTCCTTGCACTGCCAGTCCTCTTGTTTATTCTTCTATCAGATATTAATTTATGGCATAGGGAGTGCATCGTCCCTACATACATCTGCGATATGTCATAAGGTAAACCAGTTTCGCTGGAAGCCAAAGCAAGCAGTGCCAAGAGTCCCTGCTTTAACTGCAATGCCGCCTTTTCTGTAAAAGTACTCAAAAATATCTCTTCGGGATTAACCCCATGAAATACTATCAGGTTAACAGTACGCCACAATAGTACACGTGTTTTACCTGATCCCGGACCTGCCACCAGAAAAAGCGGCCCGTCAACATGTTCAATGGCTCGCCTTTGATTTTTGTTTGGCGTAAAATTCATTTTGCTAAATAAAGTATCCAATGTAACAGTAGCCATGGTATCACCCTTTATCCTAAAAATGTTCCCGCAAAGGTAACTCAAGCACTTTACGTCTTCGGTCTTTTGTGAGCCAAACCTATTGGCACCACAACAATTCCATTGTATTTATTTTCAACAAATCGATAACTTTCCCTGCCAAATTAGTCATAAATAGCATAAAACTACCAATTTTCATATTCTAAAACAAAGCGGCAGAATAACTCTTGGAATTGCAGCAAAAAGGCACAATCAACTCAGGTACTTCCGTTTGGAAGTACACTTTAGTTAACATGCCTTTATTCAATATATCGCATGTCAGTGACCCGCAAGCAACATATATTTTTTCTGCTTTTGAGATGTCACCTAATATTTTGCATAACCCTCAGGGTACTCTCGATCAACGCTGCGGATGCCGTGTTACGGATCTCCAATGTGACAGCACCAAGATGCAGAACTATATCAGACGATGATTCTTGATTCGCAGGACCACTACCGGTTGAAGGTAGCGGCATATTTACCGGCACGATTGGGTTATTACCAGTAAGCGATGGCAGTGCCTCGCAAGCAGCCATGCGAACTCTTCTGAGCCAATAGTAGTAACTTTTGGGGTTGATGCCATGCTCAGCACACCATGCTGAAACAGTCTGGCCACTGCTCCGGCATTCACGGATGATCTCCATCCACTGCGTTAGTCGATATTGGTGAGCAACTGCCCTGGTATTCAACCCTAAACCTCCTCGTTGGAGTTTTTCGACTAAGGTCGAAAAACTCTAACAAGTCTAATTTAGAGTATTGTCTCAAGAAATTAGGGAAGTTTCTATACACCGTCTTATTTGACGCTTACACTTCAACCAATCTAACATAATAGTCATTGTGTTAGATTCGTATTTATTAAAAAAAGAAACCTCTATTGAGGTTCTCAATTTCTTGCTAGTCCTCCAAATGTGGTCATAACGCAATTATGGGTTAATCATCTGTAATGTCCAATTTATGCGATACCTTCATCAATAAAAATGTGGATGAAATAATATCATATATCGAAAACAAAGTTAAAAACACTAATGTTAGCTTTATAGAACTTAATATACTTGATTTATCCCAAATAGCTATTTTTAGATATGGTACATCAATATCTTTTAAAAGTATAGTTCCAAAAAACAAAACTAGAAATACAAATATAGCCATTGAATCCTGTTTCAATTCTTCGATTAAGTTATTGATGGTTGTTTCAGTTTGTTTCTTTGCTGCTCCGTCAAACCCTGCTTTAATTATTGATTCTCTTATTTTATCCACCGACGAAAACAAAAAAGTTACAATCGCAACCGATACCCCCAAAAAAAGGCCCAAAAAATTCAACATAAACTCGTCATTAATTATTTTAGATTGTTGGATACCAGGATTAGATTCGACTATTAAAACCGATACGGTAAAGAACACCAATATTATTACCATTGCTATTAACTTTTTTAGCATAATTAATCTTCCCCAAAAATATTGTCCGCTTTTTCTAAAGCATTAATGATTTTTTGGTTACTATCTTGCTTGTTGTACTCTTCAAAATCAACATCAATATCTATTTTTTTGACATTCTCTCTACTTGTGTAAACTCTATATTCTTTATTTCTTCGGACTCTAATTTTCCATTCTCCACCAGCCTCCAGTTATATATTTAACTGCATCATCCAAATTTTCCTTGTCGATTTTCAATTTACCCTGTTCATTTTTTAACTTAAGGGTGGACTCTGTATTATTAAATGTAAAATTAATTTGCTTTAACAGAGAACTAACTTCAAGTCTACCACCAAAAAGGTTTGGTGACTTCATGCGTAAATCGACTTCAAATATACTTTCAGATTCCTGAATATAGTCCCAGAAGATATGTTCATTAGTTATTTCGTCTAATTTAAAGATATAATCGAATCTCCATCCGATTTCATTATAAAACCAGTCCTCAACAATATTCTTCACAGTAGATAATTCCCTAAAAACCGCACTTTTAGATTGAATTAATATAATTTGCCTTCTGAGGTTAATTATGGCGTATACATAAGGAAATTCCTGTTCTTGTGTACTTTCTATATCATGTTCACCTTCATTATATTTGGTTCTAAATATTTCTTTAGCAAATTTACATAAATATATTTCTTCTGTTATCTTTTCCTTCAGATATAATATGTATTTTCTCTCTCGTATCTTGTGAGAAAGCTTATTACTCTGTTCTAAGATAGTAAAAATTTGTTTCATCATAAGACCTTTTTCTTCTACAGTTAACTGGTTTATGGTCATCTGTTCGGAAACAGGCACTAGAAAGTATCTAAACGCCAAAAAATTGGCATTTTGGTTCATAAATCTATACCTCCTTAACCCTATCTTTATATTATAACATTCTTCTACAATTTGGTAAAAAACTTCGGCAAAAAAAAACAGCCTATGGCTGTTATTTATAATTTATATCATCAAAAATTGCCGGGATTAATTCCTTGAACTTATCTAATAGTGGTCTAGCTATTTCCCTAATCTGCGGATGGGCTTTTACTGTAGTTCTTAATTTAAAAAAATGTCTCCATTCTCTCAAATTCATAGTAGCAACAATTTCAGTTTTTAAACTATTTGGCAAAATACTTCTTGCTTGTTGAGGTTCCGCTCCTAGCTCAATTAGTCTTAAATAATTCTGCTCAATATTTCGCATTGTTTCAAACCAAATAGAATATTTATCACTATTTTCATCCCAAAATGAAGGCTTAATAAATGTTAGTTCATTCTGGAACTTATTTTTTGCATAGTTACAGTACCTAGTACTCTCTTGACTGTAACTAGCAATTCTGTGTCTGACTAATTCATGGGTTACTCCCCTATCGCAAATTATTCTAACCGTTACTTTTTCATGCTCTAAAACGGATTCATGACCATTTGCAATTATCATTCTAATAAATTTTATTGCTGATTCAGTAGAGGCAGTATCTTCACTTTTATAACAGGTTCTTCCTGCTCGTTCAATTTTTTGCAAGATTACTTGTCCATCTATGTTGTCTTCAATAGCAAAGCTTGGTTCAATTATTCTCATAGTATTCTCTTCCCCTTTTAATCAATAGGTTTGTTACAATACAAATCAATATTGTATGATTTAAAACAGCAAGTTTCTTTCCTACATAATTCGATTCCGAAACTGTCGTTTAATATTATTAACTGTGTATCAAACTTGTTCATTAAACTTTCTTTACTGCTACAATGCTTCTGTACTTTTTTACCCCAGGGTTTTCGGTAGAAAATCGAGAAAATACCAAAGATGTCTTCATCAGTAACCTTGTTTCTCTCTTTTAGTTCTGCAAGTGCCGCCCTTACAGTTTGGCCGGTAACAATTACATCGGTAAGAAGAATAATTTTATATCCTTCATTAATATGAAAGGTTATTTCTTGTGGAGCATGATATTTTTTAGCATTATCAGAAATCATATAAGAAAAGGGGTTTGATGTTTTAAAGCCTATGCTAGAAGATATCATTATTCCCGGAAAGTCTAATCCTACTAAACAATATTTTTCTTCAGGATTTAAATAAGTAATAAACCTGTCAGTAATCTTTTGCAAAAATAATTTGTCCTCTAATACACCGTGAGTGTTTATCCAATCTCTAGCTGAAGTTGCCTCGTCCTTAACATAATGTCCACTTAGAACGAATTTCTTCTCAAGAACCCATTTCTCAAGTTGATTAGAAAACTGCTCATCAGTTACTACTTCTTTTTCTTTTTTTTTTGTATCTACAGAAGTATCAGCTTCTGATAAAGGATTTGGCTTTTTGCCGTCCAAGTCTGCAATTCGTTCACCAATTTCTCCTTTTGCATCTAATACTACTTTGTGAAAGTTCCATCCAGGAAACACACCAGGTTTAAAAAACACCTTCTTATTAAGCATTGACAGTTCGTTATTAATTTTATCCCTACATTCGATAAGTAATCTCACATCGGCTTCAATGTTCGATTCCCGCGTTATTTTATCATGCTTAGGAATAAGTCTAATAATACTTGTATCATTGGGATGTGTAGAAGCCATCTGAAGAATTAGACATTGCCTCCAAAATTTTTTGGACTCCTCGTTAATGTTATACCTGTCAGCCGCAATGCGAGCAACCCTGTTTGAATTTACATCTAATTCATCAGCCAATCTAAGCAAGGCTGCCAATAGCTTTACATTAACAGGGCCTAGGCGACCAATACAATCACTTGCTTCTGGAAGTAAGTCTATAGAACAAGATACGACCTTTCCATCTTTTTTTAAATCACTGTGTCCTAAAACAACATCCGCAATGAAACCAGCCTCATCTTCAGATAATAGTATCTGACCTGTATCTGCCTTCATCAAAATATCCAAAATGTAGTTCTTCGCTTCAAGACTGTGCGTCTCTCTTAAATCAGGGTCAAAAGCCATTATAATATCATGAAATAAAACTGCAACATCTAGTATAAAGAGATGCTCTTGATTAAGTATTGTATTATAAGCTCCCGATGGAATCAAAAGGTTACTTAAAAAGTAATAAATGTTTTGGCAGTGTCGCCTATAGTCATGGGGAGTAAAAGCAATATCTTGCCTGACAGGACCTTCGTTTAAAACGCCCTCGTAAGTATCTCGAAGTGTCCTCCAATTCTTATGGTAATCCGTCCCCTCAAGCTTTTTTATACATGAATAATTTTCTTCCAAGTTCTGACCCATTGTAATTACTCCTTATCAAGATTTTCTTACAGTTACCTCGTATTTAACTTTATCATCATTGTATAAATCAGCCAAAGCCAAAACAGACATTTTTGATGGTGCCAGAAATTTGGCTACCCCTACCGCTCCCACTACATCGGCTTTTTTAATCCTAACTATCGTCTTTGCCATTTTTAATTCAGTACCTAAACAGATAAAATCAAAAACAAATAAATATTTTTTATCTTTTTTGATTTTATTAATAAATTCTCTGTCCCGTAAAGTTAAATGCGGTCCTAAATTCATCAAATATAAAACTTCAATGTTCAAAACTTGTCCAATAATGGTTGCCAGTGCAGCACCGTTATTACTTGCACAAACGAGATAATTGAAGTCCTTATTTTTATCAAAGTTTGTCATAATTAAGTTACACATTTCGTAGATGAAAAAGTTAAACACTTCTGTATCCACAAATGTTTTTTTAATGTTAATGTACATATTACTCCAAATATTTGACGATTCTAAATACTGAGGGCCTGGAATTGAGTTGTTTTTCAAATAGTGTTTTACGAAATCGATTTTAAACTCTGCTACAATTTCTAAAATATCAACTGATTCACAGTAAACTTGTCCTTGATTATTATACATTTTTGTTGTAGATTCGTCCGAACATAAAAATTCGTCAGACGACGCATTTTTAATAAAATCATAAACTACATCACTTAAATTTATAAATATTAGACCCTTATCAAGGCTTTGAATTTCCTGAATAAACTTTATAAAACTAATATCATTGACAAACTTCATCCAAGCAAAATCTAAAATATAATTTTCATACTGTAATTTTAATATCTCAGACTTCACATCGTTTACCAATAATTGGTCAATATTGTCTTTCTCAAAATTGCTTTTTTCTGCACCGAAAATCTTATTCATATGAATAGGGATATATAGAGAGTTTTCATTTAACCGATAACTATACATTTTATCTACCCTCCATATTAAGAGGAATTTCCATTTCAATATGTACACCAGCTAATCTAGATTCATTTCTTCTTAATGGAGAGAATTGAATATCTAGTTCATTATCAATTACATTTTTAAGTGAACCCTTAAACGCCTCAATTAAGGCATCCCAGTTATTTATATATTTAAGAAAATTCTTTTTAGTAAAAATCAATTGAGTGTCATCGTTATGAATTCTAACCACTCCATTGTTATGAAGAACCTGTGTCATGACTTGATAGATACCAAACATTTTAAAATCCTTGCGATAGAAAATGGCTTCCAAAATCGCATACAAATTTTTGTCATCTTTAAAAGATAAAAAATGTTCCTTGTCGGTAACTGTAAGGTCTATATCTCTCCCATTTTCTAATCGTTCCTTAAACGAACCATAATAACCAATACCTCCATCTGAAATTGCGATGTAGGCCTTCTTATATTTAGACCTTGTAGAGTAATTAGACTGAAATGTAGCAAAACACTTATTACCACTATGATTACAAGCGTTATGGCAAATTTCTGTAATAATGCGTAGCAATCGTTCAGATGAACTCTCAGTAAAAGCAGAAGGTTTTTGAGAAATCTTTTCAATTATTGAGATAGAATTTCTGAGTTCTTCTCTTATCATCTCTTTAGAAGTACCATATTCAAAGGCATAGGTTTTGCACTCATCATATAATACTCGTTTATGATAACCACCGGTATATCTCTCATCAATTTCAAACAGTGAAAACTTTTTAACAAATAGAAAAAAATTAATATCCTTCAAATAAGACAGTAATTTCGGATTCCAAGGAATATAAAGCTTTATAGGGTTTTTAAAATACTCTTTTAACTTAGATGCAACCACCATTAAATTTGGTAAAACTAATGGCTGAACAAATTCAACATCGGAAAAATCAAACATTATTTCATCTCTTATCCCCATTACAAAATATGAATGTAGTCGAGGCAATATCTTATTGTAAAAACTAAACGAAGTAACAATATTATCGAACTTGACCATATAATAGCCCATAATTTAATCCTACCTCTTGACACTTTTTATATATGCCTTTCGAGCTTTTTACAAAAATTCCTCCTTTTTGAATATAAATGTAAAATTCTGCATTACAGATATCTTATTCATATTATGTGGGTAGCCTTGAATTATTCCACGCTTACAGTAAAAAGCAAATTGACCCTTCAAAAGTTTTACCAGTTATATTTAAGTCGAATATTTGGGCCACCACCATCGCCTTGTATATCCACTCCCATATCTAATAACGACTTTTCAGGTCTTGGTCTCCTTCATTAATAGTTCATTTTATCAATAGGATTGTACTTTTCATGTTCCACTAAAATATCCTTATCAGACCAATAAAGATACTTTTCTACGATTTGTAATGAGGAATGCCCTAACTGTTGCCGTAAAGATGCGGTACTCCCACCATTCTTTAAATAAGAAATAGCAAAAGTTCTTCGAAATGTATGAGGACTACACCTTACCCCAATCATCCCTAAATGTTTACCGTAACTAGCTATTCGCTCCTGTACAGTTCTAACACTAATTTGTCCTCCATCAATATTCTGAAATACAAAATCTTCTTGGGACAAAGATTCGTAACAAAGTTGAAAAAACCTTTGTAAATCTACTCTTAATAATTTAGGAAGTCCTACTAACCTCGGTTTTCTGGCTTTTGATACCCTAACAAGAATACTCCCTTGTTGGAGGTCAATATCCCCAAATCTTATATTAATTAATTCGGACACCCTTATTCCAGTACCAAGTAACAAGCTCATGATTATATAGTCTCGATACCCAACATATGTTGATTTATCGGGTTGACTTAACAGCAATTTGATTTGTCTATCTGTGAAAGGCCTTAGTGGCTCTTCATCAACACGCAATTTCTTCACTTGCGTTAATGGGCTTTTTTCTACAATTTGAGTTCTCAACTAAATACGAAAAAAACGCCCTTAGATGCCGTATGACCGAATTGATAGTATTAGGACTCAAAGTCTCTACTTGTTTGAGTAAAAGAATATATGCATTTATATGATTCTTGTCAATATCTGAAACAAGAGTAGAGTGTTCAATCGAAACCAGGTGTTTCTCAAATTTACCTAAATGCCGTTCATATGTATCAACCGTGTTTTGTGTCAAGTTTCTTTGGTAACAGTGAACTAGGAACTGCGTAATTTGAACTGCTAACGATTGCGTAAGATTTCCAGTCCTGCGTTGCCTTTTAGATGTTTTTAGTTTGTTTTTTTGATTTGCCATTAACCATCATCCTCCTTAGATTTGATTGATTTTTTTGAGATACCCACAGGAGGATAAATTTTAAATCCTGCGCAACTTAAACATCAAATCCTACGCATTGCGTAAAAATAAAAAATTCCAAGGTCTGCGTTTGCAAAAACCTTGGAATGCTTGATATTCTAAAATGGTGCCCGAGACCGGGGTCGAACCGGTACGAGGGTTGAGCCTCGCAGGATTTTAAGTCCTGTGCGTCTGCCAGTTCCGCCACTCGGGCATATAAATGGAGGCGGCACCCAGATTCGAACTGGGGATAAAGGATTTGCAGTCCTCTGCCTTAGCCACTTGGCCATGCCGCCTCGAAAAAGTGTGTTCTTGTCGGTGACAAATAATATATTAACATAAACGGCATATCAAGTCAACTAATGTTTAGCTGAAATTGTATACCACAAAAGGAAAATTGCACATGTCAATAAGTACAGTCAGTGCATCTCTCTGTAGCTTTCGCTCCTCCTGCTTCGGTATCGCCGGAAAAGCTGAGAACCTGACTCTCCCTCGAGCCTGTCCTGTATATGGTTAGCCCCTTACACCCCAGCTTCCATGCCAGGATATAGGTATCCTTGATCTGTTCAACAGTCGCATCAAAGGGGAAATTTATAGTCTTGGACACTGCATTATCAACATGTGACTGAAAAACCGCCTGGACCCTGACATGCCATTCAGGTGAGATATCAAAAGAGGTTACAAAAACCCTTCGTACATCTTCAGGCACACCATTAACCCCGCCCAAACTACCCTTTTCCGCAATCTCAGCCATTAAATCTTCCGACCAGAATCCCCTAGCTCTAGCAGTCTCTTCAAATTTACGGTTGGTCACAGTAAACTTTCTGCCGTTTAAAACCTCTTTTGTAAACTTAAGGCCAAACAATGGTTCAATCCCACTTGAGACATCGGCCAGCATAGATAAGGTACCTGTAGGGGCAATAGTTGTAACTGTTGCGTTACGCATAAGCTGTCCTTTAAAAATGCTTTTATCAATGTTTCCAAAAGATCCTTTTTCTTCAGCAATAAGCCGGCTGGCTTCCCTGGCACTGGTCATAATAAAGCCCATCAGCTCAGATATTAATTCCAGAGCTTGATTAGAAGCGTAGGGCACCCCCAACTCAACAAGCATATCGGCAAAACCCATTACACCTAAGCCGATTTTGCGGTTAGCTGTTGTTATCTGTTCTATCTCGGGGAATACATAATAATTAGCATCAATTACATCGTCAAGAAAACGCACTGCAGTTGTTATATCTTCCTTCAACTTCTTCCAGTCAAGCCTTTTCCTAAAGTCCTCATCCGCATTTCCAGACACGTACAGAGGCAGATTGAGACTGCCCAGGGTACAGGTTTCATAATCAAGCAGCGGCTGTTCCCCACATGGATTGGTAGCGTTCATAGGGCCGAGTCCAGGTAAGGTATTAGCTGCATTAATATGATCAAAAAACAGAATTCCCGGTTCACCATTCCTCCATCCTGCCTTGACCAACCTCTCAAATAATTCATTGGAAGAAATATTTTTCCCGTACTCCTTACCATTCCTGGGATTAATAAACTCAACAACCCGGTTATGAGCCAGTCCTGACATAAACCTATCATCCACACTAACAGAAATATTGAAGTTTTGCAGTACCCCTTCTTCTTCCTTTAAGTCAATGAATTCAAAAATATCCGGATGCTGGTAGTCAAGAACTGCCATATTAGCACCCCTGCGCATACCGCCCTGTTTTACCGCATCTGTGGCACTATTGAAGGCCTTTATAAATGGCACCGGTCCAGAGGCCACTCCACCTGTTGAAGAAACCAGGTCATCCTTGGGACGAATGCCGGAAAAACAAAATCCTGTTCCACCTCCGGTCTTATGAATAAGAGCGGCCCGCTTAATGGTCTCAAAAATACCATCTATAGAATCGGGAACCGGCAAAACAAAACAGGCGGCTAACTGCCCTTTGGGCCTCCCTGCATTGGCAATAGTCGGGCTGTTAGGCAGAAACCGCAGACTTATCAGTAGGTCATAGAATTTTTCTTCCCAGTAACTCCTCTTATCCTCAGCAGCAGCCACCGCCACCGCCACTCTTTTAATCATAGCTTCAGCATCTTCAATTACACTTCCTGCGGCATCCTTAAGCAAGTACCTTTGCCGCAAAATCTGAACCGCATCCTCATTAAAAATGCCCATAGTCTCCTCCATATAGGCCGTGCATTTGCTAGCTCAATGTATATTCCTATCTATATTATACTCCGTCAATAACATTAGTCCTATTCAAGTTTTCATAAATGATTTTCATATGTGTTGTTTTATGTTTCATGTTTTTTTGTTTCATGTTTTTATGTTTTATTTCTTTTCAGACCCAGAGGTAGAAAAATGCGATTTGGCAAGGCGTACGACCCGACTCAACCGGAGGCGTACTCAACGTACGTTGAGGATTGAGTCGGGGCGCACAACGAAGTCCAAATCGCATTTTTCTCAGCATGCATCAGCAGCTCCATAAAAAAATAAAAACGCCTATTGGCGTTTTTGTTTTTTAATGGAGCGGAAAACGAGATTCGAACTCGCGACCCTCGCCTTGGCAAGGCGATGCTCTACCACTGAGCTATTTCCGCATATTTTTAAATTAAATGGTGCCACGGGACGGAATCGAACCGCCGACACGAGGATTTTCAGTCCTCTGCTCTACCGACTGAGCTACCGTGGCAAAATGGCGGAGCTGACGAGATTCGAACTCGCGATCTCCTGCGTGACAGGCAGGCATGTTAGGCCTCTACACCACAGCTCCGTAATTTGGTGGGCGATGACAGGATCGAACTGCCGACATCCTGCTTGTAAGGCAGGCGCTCTCCCAGCTGAGCTAATCGCCCTTATGTCGAACCATTTGCCGTGTCGACAAAAATAAGTATAGCATAGTCGGCACAGAGAAGTCAAATGTAAATTTTGGTGATATCCGATTTTTTAAGATTTTTTTTACCTAGTCCGCATATTATAATTAGATGGTGCCACGGGACGGAATCGAACCGCCGACACGAGGATTTTCAGTCCTCTGCTCTACCGACTGAGCTACCGTGGCAAAATGGCGGAGCTGACGAGATTCGAACTCGCGATCTCCTGCGTGACAGGCAGGCATGTTAGGCCTCTACACCACAGCTCCGTAATTTGGTGGGCGATGACAGGATCGAACTGCCGACATCCTGCTTGTAAGGCAGGCGCTCTCCCAGCTGAGCTAATCGCCCATTCGTTGAAGCGTATTCCGTTTTTGACACATGTTATATAGTAGCGTACTGTCATTGATTTGTCAAGGACTTAACGTGCAGAAGGTTTTGTAAACCCAAGTATCCCTTCCCTAATCAGCTTGGCTCCCAATATCGCGGTTCTCTCTGACTGGTCAAAGGCAGGTGCAATTTCTACAATATCCATCCCAATAATATTAAGCCCGCACATTGAATGAAAAGCCTCAATCAATTCCCTTGCAGATATGCCCCCTGGTTCAACTGTACCTGTCCCCGGAGCAAAAGCCCCGTCTACCACGTCAATATCTACAGTTATATAAACCGGACGGTTTCCAAGAGTGGGAACAACCTGCTTTAACGGTTCAATGACTTTATCTATATAAATATTAGTATTTTCTTTGGCATAGGCAAATTCTTCGCGTGTTCCGGACCGGATTCCAAACTGGTACAAATTACGGCCACCGACTATTTCACAGGCTTTACGCATAACAGTCGCATGGGAATTTGACTCACCAAGATAATCAGTTCTAAGGTCAGCATGAGCATCAAACTGAATAACAACAAGATCCTGATAATTTCGTTGAGCCTCCCTGATGATCGGATAGGAAACCAAATGCTCTCCACCAATAAAAATCGGGAACTTACTATCCCTAAATACCTGAGCTGCAACCTGCCCAATCCGCTCAAGACTAAGTGGGACATTACCCAGGGGCAGGTTGATATCCCCCCAGTCAAAATAGCTGTACTCAGCAAGGTCACGGTCTAAATAAACACTATATTCTTCCAGTCCAAAAGATACGTTTCTGACTGCCTGAGGTGCAAACCTGGAACCAGGCCGGTAACTAACGGTATAGTCCATAGGAACACCAATAATTACGGTGTCTGCTTCCTCGTATGAATCGTTACTTCCAATGTAGTTTGAGTATCGTTCGACTAGTTCCAATTCATATACCTCCGGTAAATTCTAAGCAATTCAATCTACTTCGCCTTTTCATTAAGCAAATCCTGTACAAATTTAGGCAGAGCAAACGCAGCATAATGAATTTCAGGTGTATAATATCTCGTTGGATAAGAAGATATTTTAGTTTTATCGACCTTTTCCGGATCGTAGGTTTTAGAGCCCATGGTAATTGACCACATTCCAGTGGGGTATACAGGTACATGTGCAAGGTAAACCTTTGTCAAAGGAAGTGCAGAAGAAATCCTCTTATAGCAGCTTAAAACAAGGTCTGGTGTAACAAAAGGTGACTCAGTTTGAGCGACCATTATACCGTCTTTAGTTAAAGCACCGGCAACAGAATGATAAAAGTCTTCTGTAAACAGCGCCTCTGCAGGTCCAATGGGGTCTGTTGAATCAACTATAATAACATCATATGTATTGGGGTTTTCCTTGACATGCTTGATTCCGTCTGCATATAAGACCGTTACTTTGGGGTCATCCAATCCGCAGCTGATTTCGGGCAGATATTTCCTGGAAACCTCTACAACCCTACGATCAATCTCACAAAGCACTGCCTGTTCAACAGCAGGATGCTTAACTACTTCACGGATAACGCCGCCATCTCCTCCACCGATAACCAAAACTTTTTTCGGATTTGGGTGAGTGTTTAAAGGTACGTGAGCCATCATCTCATGATAAACAAACTCTTCTCCTATAGTGGTTTGAATAATGCCGTCAAGAAGCAGCATCCGGCCAAACTGCTCTGTTTCAACGACCGCCAGTTCTTGAAATTCTGTCTTCTCACTATGCAGAGTCTTTTTAACCTTATAACTTATTGCCATTATTTCTGTCTGTTTTTCTGTTACCCAAAGATCCATACTAAATCCTCCTAGATTCTGTTACTTAAAGGCTTAATTTTGATGCCCATTTCAGCCTTAAACTTATATTATAAATATTAAATTTAAAAGGGAGTCCGCTAGGCCTCCCCTTAAACAATTAATACCACATTGGTACGGCAGCAAATGCGCAGCCTATTTTTTCCACTGTATGCTCAACCGCTGCCACTTTTATTTCCTTTAAGGGTTTTTCACGGGTCTCAAATGCCTCCCGCACCATTCCTGTAATTATCTCTTCAGCCTCGGCTTTACTACATTTTCCTGAAAACTCCATGATAACACCAAAGCTATCCTCAGACAAGCCTATTGCAACTGCTGCAGCGATGGTTTCTCCTGGAACATCACTAACAATTGAACCGTAAGCAGTCGGAACCAATGAACCGGGCGGAATCTGCAGCCCATCATCAAGTTCCGTTCCGGGCGGCAGGATACTACTTACTCTAATCAGGTTAACATTACCTATTCTTGCTTTAAGTAATGCGTTATCAAAGGCAGTAAGATTACTTCTGCCTTCAGCAGACGCCGCAGTTATGAAGTACTTTTTCGGCGTTGGCAGCATTGTTCATTCCTCCCAATATATAGTTTTCTAAAAAGCACATAAGAATATTATAACAGAATTTCTAAAAAAATAAATAATTTTTTAGAGTTCGGTCCATACACCCATAAATACTGGGTTTGCTTGTATTATTATTGTATTTTGTTATCATTTATATCCGCATTAATTAACCAAATAATCAAAAATCACATATTGTTTTGCAAGCCGGGAATCCTATCTATGTACCCAACAATTTATAGTAAACAATAAATTTAAAGGAGGAAGCTCAAAGTGTCCAAAACTGTAATTGGTGTATTCTCTTCTAAAGACCAGGCTGAAAAAGCTGTGTCGGAGCTTAGAAATAAAGGCTTTGACAAGGAAATTTCCATAGTAGCCAAAAATGAAGACAAAGATGCAAATACTGATGAAAACAGCGTAATGTTTGGTGGAGACTCTCTTACTGACGGTGCGACTACCGGAGGTGTTCTCGGAGGAATTGCAGGTTTGGCTGTAGGAGCAGGAGCCCTCGCCATTCCTGGGATTGGGCCACTCATTGCAGCAGGACCTATTGCAGGGCTATTATCAGGTGCTGCCAGCGGAGGCATTGCCGGAGGACTTGTTGACTGGGGAATCCCGGAGGATCGCGGCAGGTACTATGAAGGCCAGGTCAAAGGCGGCAATATTGTTGCCGCTGTTCAGTCCAGTGATGACAAAATTAACAGTGCTGCAGACGTTCTTCGCAATAATGGAGCCCGTGACGTAGAAACTCACTAAGTTTTGACATCCAAATAATGAAAAGCACCCTGAAGGAGTGATTCGAGCACTCTGAATGGGTGCTTTTTTATGGTTCTTAAGAAATTTTTTTTTGAATTAATACGGATTAAAATGAAAAGTGCTAATACATTTAATAATAGAAAGTCGAAAGGAAAAGGAGGTATTTTGATGACAGACCTACGAAATCCTGTTATAAAGAGTCAGGATATAGTCGGGAAGCCTGTTATTTCACTTCAGGGCGAAGAAAACGGAACTGTTCTCAAAGTAATTGTTGACCCAGTGTCTAAAAATGTTGCCGGTCTGACTGTCAGCTCAAAAGGCCTGTTTAAGGATGCAAAAGGCGTGGAATTCAGCGCAATTAGATCTTTTGGGGAACACGCAGTAATCGTGGAGAGTTCGGATAATATCCTGCCTATTAGTAACCTCCCATCAATGGAAAAAATCCTCAGAGACAAGGACATTTATAACTCGCGAGCGGTTACTTCCCAGGGAAAATTTATTGGGACGGTTGATGATTTCTATTTTAATGCTGACACAGGTCATATAGAAAAATACATATTATCAGGAGGTTTAATCAGGAACCTGGTTAAAGGCAAGGCCAGTATACCTGCAGCAGCCGTAACCCTAATAGGTAAGGATTTGCTTATAACTATCGAGAAAGTTGAAGACACAATCGAAAAGGAGGATACCGGACTTCAGAATAGCATTGAAAATATAAAAGGTGACCTTAGTGAATTCAGGGATGACTTTGAAAAGTGGAAGGAAGAATTTGAAAAAGCCTGGGATAAGACAAGAAGCCAGGTAAGTCAAGCATCCAAAATATTGGGCCAAAACTTAACACAGGCAGCCAAGACAGGCAAAGGAAAAAGTAAAGAGCTCCTCTCCAAAACCGGAGAAATTCTCAACGAAAAGAAAAATCAGCTTAAGACTTCCTATGAATGGTGGATTGACAGACTGCAGACTGCCAAAGATGACTCAGAACAGCAGCTTCCTGAACATGATATTAACGTTCTTATAGGACTAAGAGCAGCCCGAAGAGTTCTGGATGACTCCGGTAATATAATAGTAAGAGAAAATGATGAAATTACCAGGGAACATATAGACTCCTGCCAAGAAGCCGGGAGAACAAGAGAACTATTAATCTCGATTGCCACCAGGGACCTCGAAGAAAAGATGAATGTTATCGAAACTGAGCCACAAAACAAAAGTGTCTGATTAAAAATCAGACACTCTTTCTATTTTTGAGAACTTATGTAATTGCGATTAGTCTCCATAATAAAAACAAGAATCTCTGCTACAACTTTATATAATTCCGCCGGAATTTCCTGACCAATTTCAAGTTGGTTTAACGCTTCAGCCAACATAGGGTCTTGCTCAACAGGAATGTTATTTTGGCGGGCTGTATCAATAATTTTGTGGGCAACATGCCCTTTCCCGGCAGCTAAGACTGAAGGGGCAGTCATAGATTTGGCATCATATCCTAATGCGACGGCAATATCATCATTAATATTTGAATTATCGTTATTTTTAGGCGACTTCATTACTTCCTTCCTTCCAACACAAAAATCTAACACAAAAAACCCCATCAAACAGTAAGGTTTAACTGAAAAAAACCTTGCATGTCAGCCCCTCTGTCAGGTATGAGTTCATCCTCAGGTTCAGTTTCGACTTTGGATGGAAGGTAATCTACAATATAAGCCATTTGAACCAAGCGTTTTGCCAATACACCTGCAAAGGCATCCAGAGCTTTGCCAGCCGGCTCACTGGTTGCTGTAAACTGCAAAGTCAGATTTTTATGTGCTAACTGGACTTCACATTTTACCCTTCCCAGTCCAGGAGTATTCAGCTTAATTTCAAGCTTACATATAGAAAAGTTATTGCTCTTTTCTTTTCCATCTCGGTATTTTACCGCTAATCTCAACGGTTCATATCTATCTTCAAACTGCACTGTTGAATAAAAAACCATCATATTTTCCCGGCCTGCTTCAGTTTGAATATTAAAGTTCCGTACAAATTCAATTTTTTCGGTTACAGTTTGAATTAACTTGATAATTTCTTTATGTCCACCAGAATTATATTCTTTAAGGTTTAACGCTAGTTTGTCAAGCATTGGACCCAATTCCCCGACCGCTTTCGGATCTTTTGCAATATTTATATCATGTGCGGTAGGAGCGGCCTGAGAGGTTTTCGTTTCGGAAAACAGCCTCACCGCTAACTCTAATTTAGCTGCTAGTGTATCACTCCCTTGGTCTGGGTTTAATTCTAACTGGGTTAAAATATTAACCACCTTTTGGGTCGTTTCAACCAACCCGCTCCCAGATTGAGTTGTGTTTATGAGGCTTTGCAGTTCTGCAGATAACTTGGACAAGTCATTGTTAATAAACTGAATGTCAGTTAAGAGACCGGTGACCCCAGTATAGTTTTGTTGAGTAAGCTTAATTCCATTGTTTTCCATAAAAACCGGTATCCAAATTTCGTGTTCAGGGATATTAAGACCATTAATAAACCCAGTAAGCCTGGCTGTGGAGGTAAGTGTAAGGGGCATCTGCTGTTTAATCATTTCGCCAACCAGTTTAAGGTTCATATTGTTTTCGCTAAGACCAAGCCTAGTGACAATATTTTTTAAAGGAAGTTCATTATCATCAACGTTGTTGGAAAGTAATTTTAAAACAGTCTTTCCGTTCTTTTCACCCTCAACCAGAAGCTTTAGATTCTGCCCGGCAGGTAAGTCTGTCTCCAGTCGGGCAGAAAATTCTTTCCCTTCACTTACAAGAATACAGTGATTCCCCTGTACCTCTTTTATAAATGCCGTGATAACTTTACCTGGAGATAGATTAATAAGGTCATTTTTTCCAATTCCGTTAATGAGACCGGTGATTATGTGCTGTATCTCAGCAGCCCGCATTTCTGACCCTCCACAACGCACTATCCAAATTACATTTTCTAAAATTAAACTTATCACATTTTCTTATTACACTTTCCAATGTATCACTCTGGAGCGTTGGTAAATTTGTTCACCTTTCAAACAGCTTATGTAATAATCAATCTCAGTCTTATCCGGATAGAACTGCTGCATTAACGGCTCGGTGTCATGAAAATAATGAAGTGACCTTAATACGTCTCCTAGAAGTTGTTCATAACATGGCTCATATTTTAATTCCTTTTCCAGCAGAAGGTCATAGGCCCACCATCCAACATCTTCACTGGATACTTCACCACTAACCAACTTTTTTATCTGTTCGAGGAGTAATGACCTGTCAATTTCCAAGCAAAAACACCTCCGGTTTCATAAAGGATTACTCCAGCTCACCAACAACCGGATATCTACTAACTACTTCATCACCATGAGGCATCATTTCAAGAACGCCGGTCAGGTCATTTCCTGCAATACAACTGTTGTGTTCCCCGTCTTTATACAGCTCAGTAACGTCATAAACCTTTCCCTTATAGGCGATAAAGGCTTTTTGCCCATCTCTGCCATTATAGAAACCCAGTGACTTCTTTGGTATTTTCAAATTCATCCCCTCCATACAATTCCGTAACACCTACATAAGTTAAAGCGCTAATTTATGACCAAAATACACACTTATCCCAAGAAAGATAACAAGAGCAAGACATATAACTAGTGTAGACATGAGGTAGACATTCTTCCACGATGTAATTTTATCCTTAAATTCATTAAGTATCTTAAGAGATTTCTCATCAATACTAATTTCCGGCTTTAATTCCAGCACTTTCTTTATTATTTCCGAATTCCTCAGATATAAAGGATTTATATCTATATCTATGCCAATAAGCTTTTCCTTGTGAGCAAAACGAACTGTAAGCTGATAACCTACGCCTGTAGGCACAAGAATTATTTCTCTGATTTGGGCCAGTGGTATTTCCAGATCCTGCTCCCTTAATAGAGGAAACGACATAAATAACTTTTTTCGAATTAAGACCAGATTATTACCTTCAATCCCAATTTTCTGCGTATTAATCTTAACAGCCTGGTTTAAAACCGCCCAAAGTACAAGATATATCAATACGACATTAACGGAATATAAAAACCCCAGGGTTGGGGGATAGTGCAGCAGGAAACTACCACCCAGGAAAACTATGAACGGAATCAGCATTGCAGCTAAAAGGAGCAAAATTTTTCCCTCCAAAAAACTTAATTTGCTTTCCATTGTAGCACTATTGCATTGATTAGTAAATAACGCCTCTAACCGTTTAAAACAAACTCATTTAAATTGGAACATAACATTTTTTCCAAGAATATTATGTTAACGTAAATAGTCATAAAATATGTGGGGAGGATTGAAAAATGCTTACCAGAGCCGAATATATCAGAATGTCACTTGAGTCACACTTGTTCTGGGCCCGGATAATGAAGGAACACCTTATATTTATGGAGGCAGGGTTTGTCAGTAAAGATGTTAATCTTATTCAACAGGCAAAATTGCTAAAAAACGCATCAACTGCTTTGTTAGCTGATGCTGTGAACCTTGCAAACGGTGTAGTTTCTGCAGATTCAATAGCAGCTCAGGAATTTGTGACAAATAACACCCTTCCGGCAGAGGAAAAAACCCAACAACTCTCTGGTATACCCATCAATACATCTATAACTTGTGCTGAGATGGCACTTAGAGGCAATTTAGGATTTGTGGATGTCCCTGGTCTGGCACGTGCTGTTTCATCCCTTAATCAAAGAGGGATTGTGCTATCTGCGCAAATTGCTGAATTTAAACGTTTAGTCCGGGATTCAGTGCTTTCCTGTACCCTTTTTACCTGGAATTTTCCTCTATTACTAGATCACATCCGCCGCGAAGCTCTAATGTACAATGCAAACCTAATTAAATTTCAAAGAGGCGAAAATCCCCATGACCCAGTAATGGCCGCCCAGCTGGAAGCCTTTTGGAACAGGCTTATGGAAGAACATGCATTGTTTATCCGTAATTACCTGGATCCCACAGAAGAAGAACTCTTTGAAACTGCCCAAGCATTTGCAGCCAGATTTGATGAGCTTACAGAGGAAGCAGAGGCGGCTGCCGCGGGGCAAGACCAGATAAATGTCATTACACAAAGAAGTCTTGATGCAACCCGCTCAATAAGGGATTTTAAAAAGACAGGTACAGAAGGTATTCTTATGTGTACAATTAAGGGGTTGATAGCCCCTCTACTTGCCGACCATGTCACCAGGGAAGCTAACCATTACATCAGAATGCTTACAAAGCTGCAAGCTGGCCTCTAACCCGGATTAATTTCCGGGTATTCTTTTAGGCGTTAAAAAAACCGGCATACAGCCGGGTTATTTAAGTTAAAAAAAAGATTTTTACCAGCAAAAATATAGTCAATAACAGTGAGCTAGCAGTTATATACATAAACAGATTTAGCCTAAAGGAAATATCCTGTATTCCTTCAGAGAGTGCCTTAACCTGTTCTGCCAAATCAGACACCAGTTTAGCCTGTCTTACCTCATTTATTCTTAATTCCTCAATAATTTCCATGATTTCAGTTAGTGATTGATTATCTCCGGCTTTACTGCCTGGCAGTTCTTTTGGCGGAACCGGCTCTTTATTCACCGTTTTATAGGCCTTTTTGGCCGCTTCAAAAATCAACGGGGCATTATTTATAATTTCTTTCCAGGGAATGTTAAGCAGTGTTTTTGCTAAGCTCACTTTATCGCCCTCCTTTTGGGGCTAATTTATCCTTCTGTTTTATTCTTCAATAGCTGCGCCCAGTTTACGCAGGTGCATTCTAAACGTATATTCGTGGTCTTTCTCTCTCTTAGCTAAATAATCATTAAATTTAAACTGTTCCCTTAGACTTACCCCGGTTTTTATTAATTCTGCCTGTTTTCGTTCAGTTTCGAAAATTTTGGTAGCTGTTTCAATTATTTCCTGGGAACGACTCTTGGGAATAAACATGACCCCATCATCGTCAGCCAAAACGAAATCCTGCCTATACTGCTCAAACTTTGCAAATTGGGTGGATTTATGTGTGCCGGGATGCCTTCTTCCCCTTCTCAGCGGTCCAGCAGGGAAAGAGCCATAACTGAAGATAGGAAACCCTAATTTTAAAAGTTCAGTAGTATCACGATGGCATCCATTAATTACGATGCCTCCAAGACCTGCTAACTGGGCTTCTAAAACAGTCAGGTCACCGATACAGCCCTCATCCATTCTCCCGTCATTATCAATTACCAAAATATCTCCATCTTCAACTTGTCCCATAGCTTCAAAAAATATATCAATGCTGCCAAAGTGTCGCACCGGAAAAATATGCCCGGCTATTTTCATGCCAGGTATCAGCGCTTTTATCCCCGGCAGGGGAATCTGCAGTTGAACCCCTAGTCTTAAGCAGGCATCAGCAACCAAGGCAGTTGATAATTTACTGAATGCCTTACTAATATCAGCATTACTCATAATCTCATACCTCCTCCAAAAATTTTCTTAAAGACCGCGTAATCTAGCGAATATCTCCAAGTTAAGGAAGGAATTACAACTTAAACTTATTATTCGACATTACTCATAATAAAATCCTTCAAAAAGAACTTTACACACATACCCCTATAGGGTATAATACTTTAGAAAAGGAGGTGCTTAAAAATGATAGATGTAACAGAAAAAGCCAAAGATGAATTGAAAAAAATTCTTAGCAGTCAAAACGCTGAAATCATCAGAGTATATTACGGTGGAAGCGGCTGAAGCGGCCCGCGGTTTGACATGACTTTGGAAAAGTCAATTAATGATGATGACAGGGTTTTTGAAAATGGTGATTTCAAAATTGTAATTAGTAAAGATCTGGACAGCAGTTACCAAAATCTGCTGATCGACTACACAAACAGTTTCCTCGGCAAAGGCTTTACTATTTCAGAAAAAGGTAAAAGCTGTTCCGGGGGCTGCTGCTAAAAGCAGCAAATAAACACAAAATGCTAATTTTCTGACCGCCTTTGATAGGCGGTTTTTTATTCTTCTCTATTTTTAAATTTTCCTGATTCCCAAAAGGACCTTCTCTAAACCTTCAACAAATACCCTTATTATTCCTCCCTCAAACTCTTCCCCTTTTACCACTGCCTTAATTTTCTTTATCGCCCAAAGATCGACGAAGGAGCGATTCGGGCACCAACTGAGTTGCAGCCGAACTTTTCACCCTAAAAAAAGCGCGCCCAAAGGCGCGATTCTCTATCCTACATTCTTAAATTTACTCTTTGGTGCCCCACAAATAGCACATTTATCAGCTGCTTCACCCTCAACAATGTTACCACATACTTCACACACATAATACTCTATATCTTTTTTCTCTTCTAAAGCAGTAAGGGCTTTCTTATATAAGTCTGCATGAACCTTTTCTGCCTCGTTAGCCATTCTAAATGCCTGCTTAGCCTGGTTGTTCCCCTCTTTTTCAGCTTCGGCAATAAACCCTGGGTACATGTTGGTAAACTCTTCAGTTTCTCCTTCAATAGCTGCCTGCAGGTTTTCTGCAGTTGACTTAATGCCGCCCATAGCTTTAAACTCGCTCATAGCATGGATAGTCTCTGCCTCAGCTGCAGCTCGGAACAGTTTAGCGACTCCCGGATAGCCTTCTTCTTCAGCCTTTTTAGCAAAGGCCAGGTACTTCCTGTTAGCCTGGGACTCCCCAGCAAAAGCTGTTTTAAGGTTGTTTTCAGTTGACATGGTTATTCCTCCTTATATGTAGTAGTTAACTAGACAATTATCGAATTCACTTTATTTTACCCCTAAAATAAAAGATATACTATTTTGCGCCCTTTGCCAATTAAATAAATATTAAATATTTTCTAATGCTAAATTGGAAAGCAACCGGAAGACCGGTTGCTTTAAATTTGATTTACCTCGTACGTACTTTAGCAGGCTCCACATGTACTTTTTTACCCTTTATAATATTCCTGTGCAGAGAGTAAAGCACTTTCTCCGCTACATCTTTGGGTACCTCAACGAAGGTAAATTTATCGTAGATCCTGATAGCCCCAATAACCCTGCCCGGTATTCCCGCCTCTTCGGCAATGATTTTAATCAGGTCAGGGGGTCTCAGTTCTTCCATTCGTCCAACATTCATGAAAAGACGAACCATTCCAGGTTCAGCACCGGTATCACCAAACTCAAAATCATCCTGTTCATTTTTTTCACCGGTAACTTCCAAATCAAAAGCCAGCCTTAGCGCTGCAGCTGCAACCTCATAAACATCATATTCAGCTGCAAGGTCTTCTATAATTGATCTGTAGTGGCTCAGTCTACCAAGCTGCATAGTACTTACAAGCCGCTCAATAATAACCTCCCTCTGGCGGTCAAATACATCTTCCACCGAAGGAAGTTTACACCTGGTTATTCTAGTATTAATCATTTTTTCAATCATCCGAAGCAGCCTGTACTCCTGGGGTACTACAAAAGACATGGCTATACCGGTCTTGCCGGCACGTCCCGTCCGGCCAATGCGGTGGACATATGATTCCGGGTCCTGAGGAATGTCATAATTTATCACATGACTTACATTTTCTATATCGAGTCCCCGTGCAGCAACATCTGTGGCAACGAGCATCTCCATATTGCCTTCCCTGAATTTCCTCATTATCTTATTTCGTTGAGCCTGAGTAAGGTCTCCATGCAAGCCGCCTGCTTCGTAGCCCCTTGCTTCAAGACCGGCAACAAGTTCATCAACACCGCGTTTTGTCCGGCAGAATATTATTGCAAGGTTGATGTCAGAAGTATCAAGTACCCTGCATAACCCCTCAAATTTGTTGTGTGCCTTAACTTCATAAAAAACCTGTTCAATTTGTGGAACGGTAAGCTCATCCCTGCTGACAGAAAGAAATTCAGGATTTTTGAGATACTTTCTTGACAGTCGCTGAATTTCTTCCGGCATAGTAGCTGAAAACAGCAGAGTCTGCTTTGTTTCTGGTGTTTCCTTTAGTATTTTTTCTATATCGTCAATAAAGCCCATGTCTAGCATTTCATCTGCTTCATCCAGTATCATAAAACGTAAACTTTTTAGAATAAGGGTACCGCGACCTAGATGGTCAATTATCCGTCCCGGCGTACCGACAACTACCTGTACACCCCTTCGTAAAGCCAGTATCTGCCTATCGATTGACTGTCCACCATATATAGCAAGGGTTCTTAATTCCCGGTATTTACCTATCTTTGTGATTTCCTCAGCTACCTGGATTGCCAGCTCACGTGTGGGAGTGAGGATGAGGGCTTGCACCCCGCGGTATCTGGTATTGACCTTTTCCACGATAGGTATGCCAAAAGCCGCAGTCTTACCTGTCCCTGTTTGAGCCTGTGCAACAACATCTTTTTCCTGCATCAATATCGGTATAGCTGCAGCTTGTATTGGCGATGGCTCTTCAAATCCCATATCGCCAATAGCGCTGTAAACCTTTTTACTGAGTTCAAGTTGTCCAAACTTCTTCGTTTCATACATTCTTTAAAAACTCCTCCTCAAATCGTACAACAAATCCGCACCATTTATCATTATAGCAGATTAATTCATTTTGTCACACTAATATTACCAGAACTGCACAAAAACCTCAAATGCCGCAGTTTATCTACCTTTCTAAAACTTTTCCAGTCTTTTTTTATACCGTATAATTCATCAAATAAAGCCGAAGCTTGTTAAGTGCAGTATTGGCTGCCTGCCACCTGATAGTTTCACGGTCTCCGGTAAACAAATACCGCTTGGCAGCTGCAGTGTCATGGTCTGCAAGTCCGATGTAGACCAGTCCTACAGGTTTTTCTGCGGTTCCCCCTCCCGGGCCGGCTATTCCGGTTACTGATACTGCGACATCTGTACCACATGTTTTCCTTACTCCCCTGACCATTTCAAGTGCAGTTTCCTCACTCACAGCCCCGTATGCCTCTAGTGTCTGAGGAGAGACTCCAAGAAGGTCCATTTTGGCCTGGTTATCGTATGTCACTATACCACTCATGAAGCTCTCGGAAGCTCCGGAAATATCTGTAAGCCTTTTGGCAATCAAGCCTCCGGTACATGATTCAGCCGTTGAAACAGTCAGGCTTTTTTCCTTCAGAAGACGCATAACCGCTTTTTCCAAAGAGTCATTGTCAGACCCGTATATGAAGGTACCAAAACGCTTCCTGATCTCTTTCTCCGGTGTCTCAATAAGCTTTTCTGCAGCAGATTCACTCTCTGCTTTTGCAGTTAAACGTATAAAAACTTCTCCCTTGGGCGCAAGGAACGCTATGGTTGGATTGTTTTGCTGAAGAACCAGATCATTTATTCTTTCTTCTACCGTTGATTCACCAAGACCTAGTATCTTAAGCACCCGTGATACTATGACATCACTACCCCCGATGCACTTCTTCTTAAAATGTGGAACTACCGTTTCCTCAAACATCGGCTGCATCTCTACCGGGGGACCGGGAAGTATAACGATTGTTTTTGACCCCTGCTCAATAATAACCCCAGGGGCTGTACCTCTTTTGTTTGGAATTACAACAGCGCCTTTGGGAATCAAAGCCTGTTTTTTGTTTATTTCAGGCATAGTTTTTCCTCTGTCCAGGAAAAAAGCCTCTATGCTGCTTAATGAATTCTCATCCATGATTAATTCAAGGCCTAAAAGCTCCGAAATCGCTTCTTTAGTGAGGTCATCCGATGTCGGCCCCAGCCCGCCGGTAACTATTATTAAATCAGCCCGCCCCATAGCCGTTTTCATAACATCCGCCAAGCGCTCAGCATTATCCCCAACCGTTGTCTGAAAATATAAGTCTATACCCAGGTCTGCTAACCACTGCCCGAGATACTGGGCATTGCTGTTTAATATCTGTCCAAGCAAAATCTCTGTCCCCGTAGAAATTAGTTCAGCCCTCATGGGACCTCCACCTTTCCTTAATGATTTCCAAGAAATATTATTTCTTTAACCAAGCATGTAAAACCTTCTCAGGCCGAAATAAAATTTATTTCTTGTAAGCCATTGAACCAAACCCGTAATTTAAAAGGGGTGTCTCATCTGAGACACCCCTTTCACCTAAGCGGTCAACTGCTTTTCTGAATTTATAAATTTTCTGAACTCATCACCTGACAGCCTTTCCTTCTCAAGTAAAATATCTGTTATCTCGATAATGGTTTCACTGTAGGGTTTGAGTATTTCCTTAATTTTGTTCTCTTGTTCTTGTAGAATTTCTGTCACCACACTATGCATTCTATCCTGAGGAATGCTTGCTTTGGCAACAGTACCCATGGAAGACATACCGGCATTAACAATTTCTTTTGCTAAGCGCTCCGCCTGTTCAAAATCATTGGCATTTCCGGTACTGCGGCTATCAAAGATAGCCTCTTCCGCTAATGCCCCAGCCAGAGCAATGCAAATCTCTTTTTCTAGATAGTCTTGGGTATACAGATAAATATCGTCTTCCGGTGACTGACGCATGTAGCCAAGAGCATTTCCCCTCGGACTAATTGTAAGGGTTGAAACTGAGCCCGGTTTCAGAATTTCACTTATCAAAGCATGGCCCGTCTCGTGGACAGCCACTCTCCTCAGCTCAGCCTGGTTAGGTCTTTTGTCAAGTTTCTCACCCATCATAACCTTATCTACGGCTTCTTTAAAGTGGTGGGAGGTAATTTCTTTCTCTGCCTCCCTAAAAGCGTAAATAGCTGCTTCATTGGTAAGACTCTCAAGGTGCGCGCCTGAGAAACCGAAGGTTTCTTTGGCAATGTCACATAGATTTACGTCTGCCGCCATCGGCTTATTGCGAGTATGAATACGAAGAATCTGTTCCCTTCCATCTTTACTTGGCAGGTCCACCTTTACATGACGGTCAAAGCGCCCCGGTCTCATCAATGCAGGGTCAAGCATATCGGACCTGTTGGTGGCCGCTATTAAAAGTGTCTTTACAGAGTCATCGGTTTTCATCCCATCCATCTCTACAAGCAATTGATTGAGAGTTTGATCATACTCCATATGGCTTGAGTTAGAACCCCTCTTGCCACCAACTACTTCAATTTCATCAATAAAGATGATTGCATTGTTTTTGCCTTCTTTCGCGGCATTTTCCCGGGCTGTCTTAAACAATTTTCTAACCCTTTGGGCTCCAACACCGGCATACATCTCGATAAACTCACTACCACTGGTTGCTACAAATACTGCATCGGTATAATTTGCAGCAGCTTTTGCCAACAAGGTTTTTCCTGTTCCCGGAGGCCCCGTAAGCAAAATACCTTTTAGCGGGCGAATACCCAGCTTTTTTATCTGCTCGTAGTTTATAATAAAGTTTAGAGCTTCCTTAAGCTCTTTGATAGCAGAGTCCTGCCCCCCGATATCCTTAAAAGTAATTCCGGTAGTACCTTTACCCGAAGATACCTTTTGAAAACCCACTGGCTTAACCATTCCTTTGCTTTCAGCCAAAAAGTACACAGCGGCGAAAAAACCAAATATGAATATCAATGGAAGGATGTCATAGCCCTTCCAGACTAAAAAGCCAAGGATGGCAATGCCAGAGCCAAGGCTGATTTCTTTAACAATTTTTTTTATCACTGCTGATCACTTCCTATCATATCCGCAAGGCCAGCCTGCGATTTTTGCTGTCTAGGAACTATCTCATAAAGGTAGCTGCCATCTTTTAAAAATTCGACATAAATATTTTTTTCGTCAACAAATACCATTGACCGGGCTCCTACCTTGTTGGCATTTTTCTCAATAACCTCTGCCATTCTAGTAAAGTCGCCTTTTGCAATAGCTTCGTAAATAATAAACTGACTCTCGTAATAGGCTTTCTCAAGAACTTTTGATCGTTTATCCTTTAATTGAATCGTAAAGTTTTTATTTCCCATTATCTCACTGGTATACTCGTTAAGATCCTGATATGCCTTCCTGAGGTTGTCCGTTTCCTTAACGTCAAGAACCACCGTAACGGAGTTATCCTTTTCCTCCAGCTTTACGTCATTTACAAGTTTAGTTTGTGAGTAAAGTTTGAAAAGAGGCTGCTCCACATTATATTTCTGGTGAAAAAACTGTACGGTAAGGAGGATGGCAAGAGTAACTGCGACAGCGGCTAAAACGATGTAAATTCTAATTCCTTTTATTTGCAAAACGTTTCCTCCTCTCTAATTTACTAGCTCATTATAACATACACTTTTGTAATGTTTCCTTATGGAATCTATGGAAATGGAAATAAAAAAGCCCTCTACTATCAGATAGAGAGCATTGTTATCAATATTTATCTACTGCTTATCAATGTTAGATGTCTTCTTTCTTTATTGCGTAAATGTTCTGATTTGATGCCGTCAAACTTTAATTTCCATTCACCAACCGAGTTCAGAGGCAGCACCGGTTCTCCAGAAATGTCTTGATCGCAGGTGGGACACATCCAAACGCCCTCCGCACAGGAGGAATACGATGTCTGCCTGCAGTGAGGACAGTATTTTTTTATCACTAGCTTGTCACCTCCTGGGCTGGACTGTTCATCTGCCTTCGAGCTTTCATACATTATCTTATATCAAATACAAAAAAAAATCCTGCGAAACTAGTCGCAGAATTTGAGAAACCAACATACAACTTATTGTACTAATTACTGTTTTTTGACATTATTTGACTAGATGGCATCAGACTGCTTTAAACCACCCTCAACCCGATTCCTTCCATTCCTCTTTGCTTCATATAAATGCTTGTCTGCTATAATTAGAAGCTGGTCTTCGGTTTTTTGGGGTGATCCTGTGAAATCATTTAGTTCCGCAAGGCCAATGCTGACTGTGATTTCAATGGTACCCCCTTCAATTTCAAAGTCATGCCGATCTATTGCAGTGCGAATTTTTTCTGCCAGGACTATTCCCCCTTGAAGTTTGGTCTCTGGAGCAAGGACGATAAACTCCTCGCCACCAAAGCGAGCCAGGAGGTCGGACCTTCTGATGTTTTCTGAAACCACCTGTACAAGTCCCTTTAGTACCTGGTCCCCCGACTTATGTCCGTAAGTATCGTTAACTGACTTAAAATAATCAATGTCAATGAGTAAAATCGTGAGGGCCCGCTTACTTCGCAGTGAAATAAGAATCTCACGCCGCAGCCGGTCCATAAAATACCGCCTGTTATAAATCTCAGTTAACTGGTCAGTGGTAGCAAGCTGCTGAAGACCCACATTAGCCTGTGATAGCTGCTCATAGGCTCTTAAAAGTTCATCATTCTGAGCGCTAATTTCTTCTTTCTGTGCTTCAAGCTCCGCTAGTTGTTCTCCATTAACTTTCATTGACTCTTCCATGTTTGATGCCATATCGTTTATCTGTTGAGCGAGAAGCTCTATCTCTTGGTTGGCTTTTACGTATTCGATTCTATGGGAAAGGTTCCCTGATGCTATCTCATTAACTGCAGTGGTTATATTTACAAGTGGACGCGAAATCCTATGAGCTACAAACCATATCACCGGTAAAATCAACAATATCAGACCGTTACCAACTACGAGACTAAGGGTTAGACCCCAGCCTCCTGTATCTTCCAGTGCCTCGGATTTATCCTGCTTCGTAACCAATAGAACCTTTAGATCCGGCAGCCATCTAGTGATACTTATAACATCCACTTTCCTGCTATCTTTATAATTTACAACTCTGTTATTTTCGAAATCATCCGGCAAATTTAAATCCTTCGGGGCAGGAATCAGCTTGTTGGGGTCGACCCCAGCTTTTTGTAAAGACATCGGAATTGAAACCAGATTGCCATTCCGGTCAATTAGAAAATTTTCTCCGGTTTTCCCAATGGCAAAACCCATAACATTCCCAAGTTCTTCAACAGTCACTGACCCAAACACAAGCCCTATAATTTCACCGTCTTCTATGACTGGAACAGACAAAATCATACATGGGCGTTTAAAAGTACGCGCAACCAGCATTTCCGATATATACTCTTCTCCGCGCATAGCTGCCTTAAAATAATCTCGATCCGAAACATTTACATCTGAAATTCCTTCGGTATCATAAATAAGATTTCCGTTATTGTCAACAATCGCAAAATTCCTGAATTGGGGAAAATATTGTCTCGTTCTTTCTACAATCACCTTTATTCCAGCTAAATTTCTTTTCTTCACCTCAGGAGAGTTTGCCAGCATTCGTACAGTTCTCATCTGCTGGTTAAACCAGTCTCTGACCAGCTCTGACTCCCATATTGCAAGATTCTCAAGGTGTTTTACCGCCGAAGCCTCAAGTGAGTGACGGGTTGTAAAAAAGTAAGAGGTCAAACCGGCACCAACTGGAACTATAGCAATTATTAAAAAAGTGACTAGAATCGTCACTTTAATTTTAGCTTTATATAACCAGTTAAGCGGCCAGTTCATTCGACTACCTTCCTTTCATAGAAATAATTTCTAGATTAATAAGACAAATCCTGCTATTTTACGACAAAGTATGTTATATAAATGACAAGTTGTACCATTCAGATAAAAATATATCAAAAATCTTTGACACGTCGGACTAACCTTATTAAAATTAGCTTAATATAGTATTGTAGATTTTGTTATTCAAGGGGGAAACATGTGGGCTGACTTTTGGGCGTCATACGGGAAATTAATCTTCGGTGTATATTCAGTATTCTCAACAATACTTGTGCTTGTTGTAAGTTTTCTTATCTTTATGGAGAAAAGAAACCCCTATAAGACTCTGGCCTGGCTGGCCGTTTTAAACATCTTCCCCATATTGGGTCTGATTTTTTATCTGGTCTTTGGACAAAATATCCGCAAACGAAAACTTGTAAAAACTAAGTATATTAATGAGATGAAGCACCTCAGAAGAATAGTTACACGGCAGATTGGCTACATCAAAGCTAACCTAAATCCTGATGTCGAATATTTAAGGTCTAAAAACAAACTAGTTAACCTGCTCTTGCGAAATGCCAATGCACCATTTACTAAAAACAATCATGCACAGGTTTTCTCTGACGGTCATGAGGCTTTCACAAGCATTTTTAACGAAATAGAAAAAGCTGTTGACCATATTCACCTGGAATACTACATAATCAGGGATGACAACATTGGCCAAAAATTAAAAGAAATTCTTATCCGTAAAGCCAGAGAAGGAATTAAGGTTAAGGTTATATATGATGCTGTAGGATCGTGGAGTCTATCAAAAAGTTATATAAGGGAATTACGTGAAAACGGAGTGAAGGTTTTCCCATTTCTTCCTGTTGTACTCCCTTTTATAAATAACAGGCTTAATTACCGTAACCACCGAAAAATAGTTGTCATTGACGGAAAAGTGGGTTTCCTTGGCGGACTTAATATCGGTGACGAGTATCTCGGTTATCATCCCAAGCTTGGTAAATGGCGGGATACCCACCTCCAGCTTACGGGGACAGCAGTTCACTATTTACAGATAATATTTTTGCTTGACTGGGAATTTGTCAGTGGCGAAACCGTTTCAGATCAAACTTATTTTCCCGAAATTAAATATTTTGACGGAAAATTGATTCAAATAGCTGCCAGCGGGCCGGACTCCGACTGGGAGACTATTCAGCAGTCTTACTTCGCCCTGATAAATTCGGCCCAGAAGTCGATCAATATATCTACTCCTTATCTTATACCTGACGAAGGAATATTACTGGCCTTAAAAACCGCTGCTTTAAGCGGAATAGACGTTAAAATTATACTTCCAGGTAAGCCAGACAGAAAGATTGTGTACTGTGCTTCCCAAAGTTATTTTGAAGAACTTTTGGAAGCCGGCGTCGAAATATATCTATACAAACCAGGCTTTATTCATGCCAAGGTAATCTCAGTTGACGGAGAGGTCGTATCTCTCGGCTCTGCTAACCTTGATATGAGAAGCTTCCAGCTTAATTTCGAAGTAAATGCCATGATATACGACAAGGAATTGGTAAGTGATGTTGACCGTGCGTTCGCCACAGACTTCGAACAGTCAATAAAGTTATCAACTCAAACTTTTGCCGAGCGGCCTATTACTGTAAAGATGTACCAATCCGCCGCCCGCCTCCTGTCGCCCCTGTTATAGCATAAAAAAGCATGACTTAAGTGGTCATGCTTTTTTTATAACCTAATGGCCGTTGTTTAATTTTAAGCTGTCATGGTATGCAAAAGAAAAGATTACCGCAGAGGACACAGAGAAAAAAACAGAGGCCGCAGAGAGTCTATTATTCGACATACTCCCAAATTGTAAATACAGTATTGAGTAAATGAAAATAATTTATTATTTAAATAACCATATAATTTATCGATTTTCATTGTGTAAAAAAATCCAGGGGGCTTTTTGTCACGCCCGCTGAATGGTTGCCAGCCGCCATCCCGCCCATAAGTAATGGGGTGCTTGCCCAGGATTTTTTTATTGACCTTGCGAATAAGTCCGGGAATCCGGCGGGGTGTTGCGCAAATATTTTCCTTGCACCGGCGTCGTGAGGAATCTTACCGAAGCCTCCGCTAAGCGAAGTCACAGACCGGAGCCACGGACGGCGGAGCCGCCTCTGAGACAGGACGTCGAATTAGGCGGTTTAGTCTGTGACTTCGCCAGGAGCAAGGTTAGATTCCTCCGACGCCGGTGCGGAAAATTGGCGCAATGCCCCGCCGGATTCCCCGGCCATCAGTTTGGCGAGGTTACAAAAAAAGAAGAACGCCCTGGGACATTCCCCTTTTACAAAACGTATATTGTAAACAACATCAGTACGATATTGGTCATTATACCTGCAGCAATATCGTCAATCATTACTCCAAGACCACCGGGAAGATTCTGCAGCTGTTTTATCGGAAAAGGCTTGAGTATATCAAAAAACCTAAAGAGTATAAAAGCAGCTATAAGGTACACTCCCTGCCAGCTGTATGCTGCTATAAGAAAACCGGCAATTTCATCAATTACAATCTTAGGACTGTCATGCTGTTCAAAAATCTTTTCACCTTCATTAGCAGCCCAAATTCCGCCGATACATACCGCAGAAATAAGGTAAATATTATCTGGGACCAAAAGGGCAAGAACAACTCCTATAATTGTACCGAAGGTACCCGGGGCCCACGGAATCAGGCCCAAGCCCAGACCAGAAGCCAGCATAGTAACAACTGTCTTCATCATTTACCCTGACCAGCCTTTAGAAGATGACGGGCTCTTCTAAAATAATCCAACCCTGACCATATGGTAAAGAAAACTGCAACACCCATGGCAAATTTGCCAACCTGGATATTTAGGAGGTCGAAGGGAAAGTCATGAATAAACAAAAGTACAATGGCAACAATCTGGGAGACAGTCTTGGCCTTTCCCAGCTTACTGGCTGATATCACTACTCCGTCAGCAGCTGCGATTGACCTTAGCCCTGTCACTGCAAACTCCCGTCCAATTATAATAAACGCCACCCAGGCAGTAATTTGCCCTAGTTCAACTAGGGAAATCAAAGCGGCAGATATCAGGAGTTTGTCAGCCAAAGGATCCATAAATTTACCCAGTTTCGTAACTTCTTTACGCTTTCGGGCCAGATACCCATCTAGCCCATCAGTGCTGGCCGCGATAATAAATACAACAGCAGCAAGGTACTGGCCGTATTTTATCTTAATTGAAAGAATCAGCAAAAATACGGGGACCAAGAATATTCTGGCCAGGGTTATTTTGTTAGGAAGATTCATTAATGACCTCTCCAATCAAGTCGTACTCATAGGCATGAGTAATTTTTACCGGAATTATATCACCCGGTCTTAGTCCCTTCCCGCGTACAAAAACACTTCCGTCTACATCGGGCGCATCAAACTCAGACCGCCCAACATATAATTCTTTTTCCTTAGGATCTTTCCCTTCAATCAAAACATCCAGATTTTTCTCTATTTTACTTTTATTTATTTCAAGAGAAATTTCCTGTTGAATTTTCATAAGTGTATCGCGCCGTTCTTCTTTAACCTCATCAGGGACCTGTCCAGGAAATTCGGCTGCAGTGGTGCCTTCTTCGGGCGAATAGGTAAAAACCCCCATCCGGTCAAATCGCACGGTTTTGACAAATTGTACTAAATCTTGAAAGCTCTCCTCTGTTTCGCCAGGAAATCCGACAATAAACGATGTTCTTATAGAAAGATCAGGAATGCCTGACCTTAATTTCTCTATTAGTTTTAGTATATCATATTTGCTGCCGCGTCTGTTCATTGCTTTTAAAATTTTATCATCAGAATGCTGAAGTGGAATATCCAGGTACTTACAAATTTTCTCTGAACGAGCCATTATTTCAATCAAGTTATCGGTAAAATGGGTCGGATATGCATATAAAACCCTAATCCATGTTAAATGGTCAATTTCGACCAGATTCTTTAGAAGTCTGTCAAGTTTGTATTCCCCGTAAAGGTCAAAACCATACCTGGTTGTATCCTGAGCAATAAGGTTTATTTCCCGGACTCCTCCTGCCGTTAGAAGTGATACTTCCCGAGTAACAGATTCTAGCGTCCTGCTTCGGTAACCTCCTCTTATACCTGGAATAGCACAGTAACTGCACCGGTTGTCACAACCGTCAGCAACTTTTACATAGGCAGTATACCCCGGAGTTGAAAGAACTCTCGGCATTTCATGGTCATAAATGAAGTCGGGTGTATTTACATGAGCTGGCCTTTCCCCGCTGACCGCCTCCCTGACAACATTCACAATACGGGGAATCTCACCTGTCCCGATAAGGCCGTCAATTTCAGGAATTTCTGCCAAAAGCTCATCTTTGTACCTTTGAGACAGACACCCAGCCACTACCAATGCTTTGCAAGAGCCTTTTTTCTTGTACTGAGCCGCATCCAGAATGGCATTTACAGACTCTTCCTTAGCCGAATTAATAAAGCCACAAGTATTTATAATCAGGACATCGGCCTGCTCCTCATGCTCTGTAATCTGGTATCCATCCTGCTTAAGGAGACCCATAATAACTTCCGAATCAACAGAATTTTTTGCACAACCAAGGCTGATAACTCCAACTTTAAGCACTAAATGTTCCCCCATTATCAATAAGGCCTGGCCACTTATAACCAAGCGCCTTCATTTTCACCATTTTCACTACGGAAAGAAATTTAACATACATAGTTTAGTATATGGTATACAAACTGCAATGTCAAAATTTTTTACCAGACCAGGCATTTGGGGCCTTTTCCTATTAGATCCTGTCGTCCCGCCTTTTTGAGCGCTTCTTTCACCAGTTCTCTATTTGCCGGATTACGGTACTGCAGCAGTGCTCTTTGCATTTTCCTTTCTTTTACCGACCTGGGGACATACACCCTTTCCCCGGTCAATGGGTTAATTCCGCTGTAATAAATGCACGTTGAGAGGCTTCCCGGAGTAGGTGTAAAATCCTGAACCTGTTCCGGATTGTATCCCATATCTCTGACGTATTCAGCAAGCTTAACAGCTTCCTTTAAAGTACAGCCTGGATGTGAAGCGATAAAATAGGGAACCAGGTACTGTTTTTTGCCCAGTTTTGTGTTTACTTCCTTATACTTCTGAACAAATTTCTTATAAACATGGGGGCCCGGTTTCTGCATTATTTTGAGTACTTCAGGAGAAATGTGCTCCGGAGCAACTTTAAGCTGCCCACTCACATGGTGGCTGCAGATTTCCTTAAGCACTTCCGGATCTTTGTCATATAAGAGATAATCGTATCGCAGTCCTGACCGCAAAAACACCTTTTTTACACCCGGTAAATTTCTTATTATTCTGAGCAGTTCCAATAAATCTGAGTGATCTACCTTCAAGTTTTTACACTTGTCGGGGTGAAGACAGCGCTTATCGCGGCACGTCCCTGAACGCTGCTGGTTTATACAGGCTGGTTTACGGAAATTGGCAGTTGGTCCGCCAACATCATGTATTATGCCTTTGAAACCGGGTAAAGTTGTAAGCAGCCTTGCTTCTTCGAGGATAGATTCATGACTTCTGGCCTGAATAATACACCCTTGATGAAAATTGAGAGCACAAAAGGAACAGGAACCAAAACAACCACGTTGAGCAGTAATACTAAATTCAACTTCTTTTAGGGCTGGAACTCCACCCGCTTTTTCATACGATGGATGATATGACCTCATATAAGGTAGTTCATAAATCTTATCCATATCCTCTGTGGTAAACGGTTTCGCAGGGGGGTTTTGGATAACTACCCTGTTACCATGAGGCTGTATAAGAGTCTTGCCATTATAAGGATTTTGTTCACGGTATGTTAGAGCAAAAGCATCAGCATATTTTCTTTTATCATCCCGAACCTCTTCAAAAGAAGGTAAATTAACAACTTTCCCTTCCGGAATTTCCCTGGCGGCATATACTGTCCCTGGAATATCAGTTATATCTCCGATTTTCTTTCCTTTGGAGAGTCTCTTAGCTATTTCCTCAATCTGTTTTTCGCCCATTCCGTAAACCAGTAAGTCAGCCCTGGCATCCAGCAATATTGATCGCCTTACGCCGTCGTCCCAGTAGTCATAATGCGCCAGTCGTCGAAGACTTGCTTCTATCCCCCCAATAATAAGCGGAACTTCTGACCAAACTTCTTTAATCTTATTACAATAGACAATGGCAGCCCTGTCCGGCCGGCGGCCTGTCTTACCTCCGGGAGAATAGAGATCCTCATGTCTTGGCTTCTTGTTGCCTGTATAATTGTTAACCATTGAATCAAGGTTGCCTGCTGTTACAAGACACGCATACCTCGGTTTACCCAAAGCGGTAAAAGCTTCTTTCTTTCGCCAGTTTGGCTGGGCAATTATTCCCACCTTATACCCCATACTTTCAAGCAGCCTCCCGATTATGGCGCTGCCGAAGCTGGGATGATCTACATAGGCATCTCCTGTTATAATTAAAAAATCAACATAATGCCATCCGCGTTCATTCATTTCTTCTTTTGTCATAGGAAGATATCTGTTGAAATCCACTTTTTTCACCTGAATTCATATTTTTCTTATTATATCATGATTGGAGCGGGATGCAAAAATAGTGGGGAGTGAATATGAATAATTGACAATTGACAATGAAGGAAGGTTTGGTGACGCAAACCAATTATCAAATGACATAGTTGACCCTTGAGTCTAAAAAAAATAGACAGTCTGCTTTGTCAGACTGCCCTCGGAATTCACTTGCTTCACACCGCCTCTTGATTACCGTTTTGGTGTAGTTTTGGGGTAAAATTTTTACTCTTGCAGAATATCTGCAAAATTAATGCGATCTAACTCACTAACGAGTTTTTGCTGTACGCCAGCAAGGGCCCTGTGAACCTGGCATTCGGGAGCACCCTTTTTGCTGCAGTAATCAAAATCCTCAAGACACCGGTTAATGTGAATTGGTCCCTCAACGGCTTCTACAATATTCAAAAAAGTTATTTCCGCAGGACTCTTAGCGAGCATATAACCACCGCCAACTCCGCGCTGGGACCTTACAATCCCTGCCTTAATCAGAGAAGGCATAATTTTAAGTAAAAATCGCATGGGTATAACTTCTTGCCGTGATATGTGCTGAGCCTCCACCACCTTTCCAGATGGCTGCTTGGCAAGGAAAAGGACTGCTCTGAATGCATAGTCTGTAGCCTGATTAATGTTCACTTTATCTCCCCGCCTTACTTTTTACCTAATTGATTATCCGTTTGTTTACCCGCTTAGTATAGTTTAATTGTAACACATTTTTTTCCAATGTCAACGGGTAGTTTAATTAGCTTTGTTAAATTGGTTGTGTTAAATTAGTTTGAACGATAATTAGTAAACTGGAGTGGGACTTCGTAATCTTTATCCTTAAGCATCTGGATTACCTTTTGTAAGTCGTCCCTTTCCTTGCCTGAAACCCGGACCTTATCACCCTGGATTGAAGCCTGAACTTTTATCTTGGAATTCTTAATATCTTTAACAATTTGTTTAGCCAAATCGGCATCTATACCCTGTTGAATATTTACTTGCTGGCGTACTGTATTACCTGACGCCGGTTCAACCTTCCCATACTTTAAGGTTTTTAAGTCAATACCCCTTTTAACCATTTTACTTTCCAAAATATCGACAACATTCTTTAGTTTGAAATCATCATCAGAAATCAAAGTAATAACGTCATTCTCGTATTTGATTTCGCTTTTGCTGTCTTTAAAATCAAAACGAGTCTCGATTTCTCTCCTTGCCTGATTAAGCGCATTGTCAATTTCCTGCATGCTTACCTCTGAAACAACGTCAAAGGAGTTTTCTTTTGCCATAGAATATCGCCTCCATTGATTATTCTTTTAAATACTCTTTATCTACAACTTCCCCAAAGGAGCCTAGAGTTCCCAGTTCCTGACCGTTAACATTGACTTCAACCCCACCGGCATTACCCAGTCTGATCTTAACACCGTTATTCCCGGTATAAGTCTTTACTTCTCCAGGTTTTATCTCACCGGTAAATATGATCCGCCCGTCAACAGTAACTCTTGCCCACGAGGGTTGTTTATTACCTTTGAGAACAACCTTAACCTGATCTCCAGCCACCGGTATTTTACCATCCGGTCCTTCAACTAAATCAATCTTTTCTGGAGTGGCTTGGTCCGGCATACCTGCCTTATTGTCTTCAGTACCAGGTTTATCGTTAATTTTATTGTTACTTTTTTCAGCACCCTTATTCTGCTTATTATTAGTCTGAAGAGGTTTTTCTGTCTGCACAGGTCCCTTGTTCTGGTTGGCATCGGGGCTTTCCTGGGGCCTGGTAAAAACAAAACTATAAATCGCATATGTTGATAAGGCAATAAGAGCAACAACCACTGTTATCATATTCGCCCTTCTGTTGGTCCTGTTGCTTGTGCGCCTTTTATTAATTGCTTCCTGAATATCGGTACGTGGCCCGTTTTCCCTTACGGGAGAGTTCAGAAGCTTATATTCTATCATGATTTCTTCCTGATTTAATCCAAGGTAATTGGCGTAGTTACGTAAAAAACCTTTTACATATACACTGCCGGGAATTATACTGTATTCGCCGTCTTCAAGCGCCTGAAGATATCTTTTTCTTATCTTTGTATCTTCTTCAGCCTGTTCCAGACTGATTCCTTTTTGTTCCCGTGCATTTTTAAGGGCTTCGCCTATACTTTGCATTATATCACCTCCAAATCACAGAATATTTACCGGAGCATTTTCCTCCGCAAAAAAATTTTTATCTTCTCGGCAGCAGCTTTTATATCATCTGTGTCTACACTAAAATCATATTCGTCCGACGGTTGACTTGGGTATTTGTACAAAGGATCATAGTAGCTAATAAGAAGATATTGCACAACCTGATTGATATTACCCTTATCAAGCATTTCATTTAATTCTACAACTTTATTCCTGCCCAACCGTTGATTTAGCGAACCTATAGCTTTTTTTAGCTCCTCCCTGTTTTGGTCAGAAGAGCCGCCATAAATTCTGATTATCCTTTCCGTACGGGCCTCGATAGAAGAATAAGCTAAGATTCTTACAGCTGACTTCATCCCCTGCACAAGAGAGCCTGGAAGAATGATTCTCCCAATCCGCTTACTTTCACATTCAACAATTATATATCCTATAGATTCCCAAAAAGCGAGTTCCTGAACCAATAGCCCGTCAAACATTTTCTGACTTGGCTGAGGTTTAAGACCTATCTGTCCAAACACTGAACCGCGATTGCTGGCAAGTCCTTCCAGATCAACAGAAGGTAAGTCCATCTTTCGCAGTTCCTGCAGCAGCTCAGTTTTTCCCACTCCTGTTAAACCGTGAATGACAACAACTTTGTGTGGCAATGGTCGGTTAAGGTACTCGTTAACATATCGCCTGTAAGCTTTATAGCCTCCAATAAGCCTAAACACCGGTAAACCGACTGATTCAAGGACTGAGCATATGGATTTACTGCGCATACCGCCGCGCCAACAAAAAACGACTAATGGAGCTCCCCCGGAGGCCTCCTTAAATTGTTGAACCATCTGAGGCAGCCTTGGAGCAACAAAATCAATTCCATGCCGCCTGGCGATGTCTACACCCTCGTTTTTATAAAGGGTTCCTACCATTATCCTTTCTTCATCCCTAAGTAATGGAATGTTTAAAGCCCCAGGTAGCGTAGCTTCTGTAAACTCAGACTCAGAACGTACATCTATGAGTTTAGCTCCCGGCAAAGCCAGAGCCTCGCTAACCGTAATCTCTTTGGACATGAAATCACCTTTCCAAATCGCTATAATTCGACACCAGTCAACTTTTTCCTTCTTTTAGGATTTAGTTAAATTTTTTAGCATTTTTCAGATAGTGCATTTGCCATGGCCAGACGCAGGTTTTGGCGAAAATCATACCCCTGTAAAATGTTAACAGTTAGGTTGGCAATCATTCTTTCAATACATATTTGCTGGAAATTACTTTGTCCAGGCGGTAGTCCGACAGTGACCTTCTCCAAGCTGCCGGTAGAGCAGACCCCCTGCCCTGGGACAATTACTACTACAGACTCAAAACCTAATCCGGCAATATGTTCCCCCGCTAGAAGCCCATCATCAAGATCTCTTATTTTAATGCCCGAAGCAATTTCTGCATCTGACTTTGAAACTACTGCTAAAAACAGCGGGAGGTCATTTTGCTTTAGTGATTCCAAAGCACTACCCTCCGTAGCAAAAACACATGCATTAATTCCGGCTTCTGTCGCCAAACTGGTAAAAAAGTTTAGTATATCCAACGGCATAGAGGCATCCAGCAAGACTGCCCGGCTGGCTTTCACTGCCGATGTTAAAGTATTAAGGCTCTCAAGACCAAGTTTGTCCAATGAACGCCTGTCTGTAACTATTTTTGGTGCTTCAGAATTATTCCTGAAAATAACACGTCTGGGAGTAGGAAGCTCTCTCTGTGTAAAAAGGTACGTTGTATCAACACCATATTCCCGGAGGTTCGCTGTGACAGTTTTGCCCCATTCGTCCCTGCCAAGAACACTTACAAACGAAACAGGTACACCAAGAGATGACAGGTACCGGGCTACCCCGTACCCCTGGCCGCCAATTTTTATGTCCACCAGTTCTTGACCTTCAGAATTGTTAAAGGCATCTACTTCCATAAAAACAGGCCCAGCTACAAAAACCGAAGATCTATCATTAAAAACATAACCCCGGCCCAGTATGTGCCCCTTTTTTGTCAGATTGGAGATATGTACTGCCGCTGCAGACCTGGTAACCCCTACAAGTTCTGCCAGTTCTTCCTGGGAAATCATAGGGTTGTTTCTAAGTATTCCGAGTATCTCCTTTTCTCTTTCAGTTAATCTTTCCATAGAATACCCTCATAAACAAATATTAAGTCATCTTAAAGCTTGTAAGGACTAGTATATCAAAGCAAATTCTCATGGTCAAGGTATAAAGGTGCTAGAAAAACCTAAACCTATAAGTGTTTGATTACACATTGGAGGTTATTATGAAACGGGTTTATATATTGGGTTCCGGTTTTTCGACCTATGCCGGTGCACCGCTGTCCCGCGCCGTTCTACCGGCAATTTTTTCACCTGAGCACCAGGATACAAAAATAACACAACTAAAAGACTTTCTCAGTGATTTCCTCTTCCGTAAAGAAAAAAACTGGGTCAATACCTCCGGACTGGAAGAAGTTCTAAGTCGCCTTGACCTCATCAGACACTATAAACCTTACGCACATGTAGATTATAATAATGTTTCGCTTTTCGAAGAACTATTGATAGGTGAGTTCATTAAACTTCTTAACCCGGAAAACACCAACGCAAGCCGTGAATTATACACTGATTTTGGAAAACTGGTGAAGCAGAATGATGTAATTATATCTTTTAACTATGACCTGGTAGTAGAACAATTGCTTAAACTATGCGGTAAAAACTATAGCTATTGTATAAGACCTGATGAGCTTGAAATGGAATCAGTAAGGCTCTTAAAGCTTCATGGATCAATCAATCTTTATTACTGCCCTTTATGCGGTGAAATATATCAGTTTGCAAACAGGTCTAAATCTTTCTGCGGAACATGCGACAATAAGGGCGATTCAGTCAGCCTGCGTCACTTTATTATTGCTCCAACACTCTTTAAGTCTTATACACTTCCCGTTCTCCGGAATCTTTGGTTTCACGCACTGGAGGCTTTAAGAGACACAGATGAATTGTATTTTATCGGATATTCCATGCCTGAGGCAGACATCTTATCATACCAGCTTTTTGATTTTGGTAAACGCCTGGCCCAAAAAAATCAGCCTGTTCATCTCATCTGCGGACCCAGGCTGAATGACGGCAGGTTTAGGCAGATATATCAAAATAACCTCATCAATACAAGGATTGGTTTTGAGCAGTGGATACGTACAGAGACAAGACACAGAGTAGAAAAATAAAAGGGTTATGCTTGCCAAACGGCAGACATAACCCTTTTATTTATGTTTCGGGTAATCTTTTTGAAGTATTTTATATATATTTTCTTTAAAGGGTTTGAAAAGGAGTGCTAAAATGACACAACACGTAAGCAATGTTGCTAAAGATACCTGGAAGGTGGCGACTACCTTTGTTGGAACAATTGTAGGCGCCGGCTTTGCCTCGGGACAGGAACTTTTGAAATTTTTTTCCCACTTTGGAGCTGACGGAATACTTGGTCTTTTCCTAAGCTGTCTTCTGTTTTGTGTGTCCGGTACCATGATAATGATTATCAGCAGTAAACTGAGAGCTGTGTCTTTTGGGGAAGTTATCAGAGTCGTTTGCGGTAAACATATTGGTCCTTTTATGGACCTTTTACTCAGCCTCTTTCTTTTTGGGACCCTAAGTGTAATGCTTGCGGGTTCCGGCGCAGTATTTCTTCAGCAGTGGGGAATTTCCTTTTGGTTTGGGACTAGTTTGACCCTGGTTATAACAATTCTGACAGTCCTCTTTGGTCTTAAAGGTATTATCAAGGCCAACTCAATAGTAGTGCCCTTTATGATTGCCTTTTGCTTACTGGCCACTTTACCGGCTCTTTCCATTGAAAGTCTAACAGCTGCCCTTAAAGACTTTATCCCTGCCGGTAGAGGAGCTGCTTCACACTGGCTTTTGTCCTCCCTGCTTTACGCATCCTATAATATAACTCTAAGTGTCTGTGTCCTGGCACCACTTGGGAGTGAAATAAAAGACCGAAGGCCTATTATCCTTGGAGGAATTATTGGCGGCCTCGGTCTCGGTTCACTTGCTATGTTTATTAACCTGGCTATACTTAGTCACTATCCTACATCAGCACTTTTTGAAATACCCAGCCTGTATTTGGTCAGGCATTTTTCAACAATAATACAGTTTGTTTTTTCCCTTGTTCTTTGGGCCGAAATCTTCACTACTATAATCGGGACTATTTTCGGTCTTTCTGTAAGGGTTGCAGAGTTTACCGGATACAGTTATTTAAGAACTACTGTCATCTTGATGTTTCTTGCCCTGGGCTTAAGCCAGGCAGGCTTCTCCGGTCTTGTCGGAACGTTGTACCCCCTAATCGGCTACATTTCTCTCGTCTTCTTGCTAATGCTTTTCATCTTCCCTATTGCGCAAAAAATCAAACTGCTTACGCGACACCGTTAGTTACTAAATATCGGTTACTGTACTTCACTGCCACCTGTGCCTTCGCCGGACTGATTTTGCCCTTGATTACCACCGGTGCCCCCGCCGGTCTGATTCTGCCCTTGATTATCTCCGGTGCCTCCGCCGGTCTGATTCTGCCCTTGATTACCACCGGTGCCC
>JAENZX010000002.1:158964-211311 GCA_016841045.1 Thermincola carboxydiphila | reverse complement strand
ATTATCTCCGGTGCCTCCGCCGGTCTGATTCTGCCCTTGATTACCACCGGTGCCCGCACCGGGCTGACTTTGTTCCTGCCTTCCCCAGCTTTGAGCGCCTGACTGCTGCTTATTCCAGTCGATAGGCATTTGGCTGACTTCAGTTACTAAATCCTCAGGTATAGTGATTGTTTCTGTTTTTATCTGCCCGCTTTTTACCTTTCCTTTTATAGCATTTAGTTTTAACTTTATCTCCTCTGATACGTTCATACCAACAACTAGGTCAACAGCCCCTTCAGCTACTCCGAAGTCTGTATACCCACCGTCAAGCTTGCCCGCTAAGCCTTTTTTCACAAGGTCATATACTGCATTTTCCTGTTTGTCAGTGACGGCTGCATATACGTTCCAGGGGAAATCATTCAAGAGTTTGATATCGCTTGCTATAGTTAATCGCTTGTTTTCTGCCGCAGATTTTACTACCCCGGTTGCCATCTTGCCAGAAGCGCAAAAAATAATGTCAGATCCCGACCAGTACAAATTGTTCGCCAGGGTATAGCCCCTTTCTGGATCAGCACCTGCTTCTGACGTAATACCTGCATATGCAACAGTCACCTTAACTTTCTTGCCTTCGATAAGGTTGATATATTGTACTCCTCTGGTAAAACCATTCATAATTCTCCCGTCACCAGACTCTGATGCACCAACAAAACCGACTGTCTGTGTTTTTGTAATTGATGCAGCCATAACCCCGGCTAAAAAAGCGCCTTCGGCCCTGTCAAACTTGATGCTGGTTACATTAGAACTATCCACTTCCCCGCCAATTATGACAAACTCGATATCAGGATATTCGTCAGCAACTTTGGCAAGGTCTTTTTCAATACCCCGGCCAATTGTTAAAATCAGATCATACTGGTTTTCCGCAAGGTATTTCAAGGTTTCCTTGTCATTGACAAGATCACCTGGTGCCATAACACGATATTCCGCTCCTTGTTCTAAAGACGCCTTATTGGCAGCAGCACTAACAGATTCATAAACAGCGGATGCCTCTTTTTCAGAAGCCGACAAGACGAGTCCTACTTTTTTCGGACCCTTTGTGCCATACTGTTCCCACTCACCGGTTTCACTGGCTTTTCGAAGGGCACAACCACTAAAGATAGTAACTGCTGCTATAACAAGGCTAATTATCATAATTCGTTTAATTGCCATAATTTCCCCTCCAAAATCTAAGAGACCTCTTAAGTCTTTTCGAAGGTATTCTGGTACTGTTCCATTGTCATTAGGATAGACCTGGGCTTGCTTCCTTCATATTTCCCCACAATACCCCGTTCTTCCATCATATCTATCAGTCTGGCTGCCCTGGCATATCCAATCCGCAGTCTCCTCTGCAGCATTGAAATTGAAGCCTGACCACATTCAATCAATATCCGTACAGCCTCTCCAAACAGTTCATCTTCCTCTCCCTGTTCAACAGTGTTTTGAGATTCAGCCTGCACAACACCTTCAATAAATTCAGGCTGTCCTTGCTCCCTTAAAAATGAAACCAGAGCTTCTACTTCTTTATCTGACATAAAGGCTCCCTGTACTCTTAAGGGTTTTGCCGCTCCTACCGGGAAGAACAGCATGTCCCCCTTACCAAGAAGTTTCTCTGCCCCGGCCATATCAAGAATTGTCCGTGAATCAATCTGTGATGAAACGGCAAAAGCAATACGGGAAGGAACATTTGCTTTAATCAGACCTGTAATAACATCCACCGAAGGTCTCTGGGTAGCAATTACGAGGTGCATTCCTGCCGCTCTGGCCATCTGGGCCAACCGGCATATAGCATCTTCAACATCTGCAGGAGCAACCATCATCAAATCTGCTAATTCATCTATAACTACAACTATTGAGGGCAGCGGCCCGGCTTCGTGTGGAAATTCTCCTGACTCAACAATCCGGTTAAACCTTTCCATGTCTCGAACTCCAGCTTTGGCGAATAACTCGTACCTCTTCTCCATCTCCCTTACAGCCCATCTTAACGATGAAGCAGCCTTTTTAGGATCAGTAACAACCGGGGAAATAAGATGTGGGATACCGTTATAAGTCGCCAGCTCAACCATTTTAGGGTCAATCATGAGAAGTTTAACCTCTGAAGGAGTTGCTTTAAATAGGATGCTCCCTATCAAGGTGTTCATGCAAACACTCTTCCCTGAACCTGTTGCCCCGGCTATAAGCATATGAGGCATTTTGGAAAGGTCAGCTACAATAGCTTTCCCAGCTATATCTTTTCCCAAAACAAAAGTCAGCTTAGAGGGTGAATTGGAAAACTCGTCACTTTCCAGAAGTTCCCTCATTGTTACCATAGATGTCTCTTTATTAGGCACTTCTATGCCCACGGCAGCTTTTCCGGGGATAGGAGCTTCAATTCTGACCCCTGAGGCAGCCAAACTAAGAGCAATATCATCAGCCAGACTTACAATACGGCTGACCTTAACACCAGGTGCAGGCTGCAATTCATACCTGGTTATAGCAGGACCTCTGGATACCTGGGTCACCTTTGCCTTTACACCGAAGTTCTCCAGAGTTTCTTCAAGTATCCTGACATTGCCGGTTATGTCTTTATTAATCTTAGGATTCTTTGTCTTGGTACCGCGTACGAAGATGCTGAGGGGAGGCAAATTAAAATCCGCTGTACTGCGGTTGTCCATAACCCCACTTTGTTTCCCGGCCCTTAGTGCCCTACGCTCGGCAATGTCAATAGTTTCAGCCCTTCCTTTGTTCATGTCACTGCCAATAACCTTTTCTATGGGCTCCGGGTAAATATTTATCCGGGGAAATTCAATATCATCCTCATCTTTCCTGGTAGTTTCCTCATCCTCTTCACGGAATTTCTTATGAAAATCAAATACATTACTATTTAAAAATAGCTTTCGTTTTTCTTGAGGAGCATCGGGTACGGTATTTTCATCATCACCATCATCTTCGTCCACTTCAGTATATACAAAGGTTGCTACAAGTTCCCTGAGTCTGTTCCAGAGAACGGCAGTCTTGGAGGTTAGGACTCCTGCTATTGTAATGAACGATATATTGGTAATAAGCACTATTGTAATAATCAGTAACCCTGTCCAGATGATATAGGTCCCTGTACGGCCAAAAGCAGCCAGCATAATTGCAGCAGAAATACCACCTACAATACCCCCGCCATTTCCATCAAGTCCGGCTTTAAATAGTTCTTTTTCAGTAACATCAAGCTGCAGGTGAAACATAGTGAGAACAAGGACAAAAAAGGAAATTGCGCCAACCGCCTGACCTCCAAATCGTGCCTTCTTCCTCTCTTTTATCATTTTGACACCAAAATAAGCAATGGCCAGTGGAAGGACGTATTTACCCTCCCCCGCTAAGAACCGGGTTACTTTAACCAATAATCCGCCAACAGCTCCGGTAGAATTGGTAAAAAGACTGACAAAACAAAGAACGGCAAAAGCCATAAAACCAATGCCGATGATTTCATATTTAAGTTCATTTTTATGCTGTCCTGTAATTTTTGGCATTAATACAGTCACCTCAACTGTATTAAATTCTACATTTGTAAAGAAAATCCTTTGTTAAAACCACAGTTTTCAATTTCGCAGCAGCACAGCATTAGAATTTGCCTGCTAACTGAAGACCAATTACCATAAGTCCCAAAGCCCATACATAATATGCAAAACCCTTCATACTGCCTTCACGCAGCAGCTTCATCATATAATTTATAGCCCAGTAACCAGAAATCGCTGCAACTATTGGGCCTACAATAAAGGGGAGGGGTTGCCCCGCAGGGAGACCCTGTCCAATTATGTCTTTAAGGTCCAGCACTGCTGCACCTGCTATAGCCGGAATAGATACGAGAAAGGAAAAACGTGCCGCAGCCTCACGATTGATTCCTCTAAAAAGCGAACCTGCTATTGTCAGTCCTGAACGAGAAATTGCCGGAAGTATAGCAATCCCCTGCATAAAGCCAACAAAAGCTGCATCAAAATGTGAAATCTGATCAATATTTTTTAGCTTGGCTGTACTTCGGTCTGCAAACCAGATAATAAATCCTGTCGCTATAAACTCAATGCCAAGAGTTCTGCCCGATTCGAACAGCTTTTCAAAAAAATCCTTAAGCCCAAGCCCCATCAGACCCGTTGGAATTGTGGCAATAATGATTAATAACGTCAGCCTCTGCCAGGGCTTTTTAATCATTGAAACTATATCCTTCCAAAACACTGCAAAAACCGCTACAAGTGTACCAAGGTGCAGCAAGACATCAAAAGTAAGTACTGATTCTTCTAATCCAAAATACCTCTGAAAAAGGACCAGATGCCCTGAACTGCTGATGGGCAGAAATTCTGTCAATCCTTGTACCACACCTAAAATCACAGCTTGTAATATGGTCATAAATCACATCTCCCCGGATTTTTTTCACAACATCAGTAATTATATCATAAATCGTTTTCTAAAAAAACCTGGCATGTTCAAATCTAGCCTGTCCTAATCTATTTAGTCAAATCAGTAACTAACCGACTGCTTTTACTTTTACCTCATCAGGCACTCTTGATTTAGCCATAAAAAATATGCCCCCTCTTATAGAAACAGTTTTATTATTTCAACTGTCTACTATAGAGGGAGCGTATCATTACAACTAGCCTAGATGATTTGCGATTTTTATTTAAAGATTAACAGGATAAAAACTTATATGAGCGTTTTAAATAGTAACTACCAAGCTTTGTTACTACTGTCAAGTTCCCTGAGTTTAAAGCGCTGTAATTTGCCTGTTGGAGTTTTGGGTAATTCATCAGCATACTCTACCCACCGGGGATATTTGAAAGGAGCGGCATTTTGTTTAACGTACTTTTGAAGTTCTTTAGTCAACTCATCAGAAGGATTATTACCTTCTTTTAAAACGACAAACGCTTTTGGTTTCAGTAGTCCATCTTTGTCTTCAGCGCCAATTACTCCACACTCTAGAACTGCTGGATGTGATACTAGAATCCCTTCTACTTCAATAGGTGAAACCCAAATGCCACCCGCCTTTATCATATCATCCATACGTCCAGCAAACCAATAGTAACCATTTTCATCTTTATAAAATTTATCTCCTGTTCTTACCCACTCGCCCAGAAATGTGCGCTGTGTCATTTCATGTTTATTCCAATAACCGGCAGATACACTGCCTCCTTTTACTAACAAGGTTCCAATTTCTCCAGGAGGCACTTCTTGTCCTTGATCATCAACTAATTTGGCTTCAAACCCAGGTATTGGCTGCCCAGTTGAACCTGATACCACCTGCCCTGGCCTATTGGAGATAAAGACATGAAAGCATTCTGTTGATCCAATACCGTCAATAATTTCTACCCCGAATGTTTCAAGCCATTTTTGGTATATAGCAGCCGGGAGCGCTTCACCAGCCGAAGTACAAATTCTAATAGAACTGAAATCATACCGCTCTTTTAAGTTTGGCAGCTGTAAAATAGCGTTATAGGAAGTAGGTACCCCACAGTAAACTGTCGGACGTTCCCTTGTTACTAGCTCAGCTACATTTTCGGGCTCTGGTCTGTCTGGAAGCAAAATAGTAGTAGCTCCAGCACCAAAAGGCCAATATAACCCATTTCCCTGTCCATAACCAAAAAACAATTTGGCTATGGAAAATACTTTATCATCAGGAGTTATATTTAAAATACCTTGGGCATGGCTGTGGAAGTGATAAAAGATACTTTTATGCATATGAACTATCCCTTTGGGGGTTCCTGTAGTACCAGAGCTATACTGCCACACTGCTGAATCGTCTTTTGAAGTTAAAGCGGGCTTTAATTCTTCAGAAGAATCCTCTACTAATTTTTGGTAAGAAATCTGGCCTTTTTTACAATCACCTATTACGATCAGGTGCTTTAGATATTCTAATCTTCCCTGCACTTGTTCTACTAAGGGCAATAAGGAATGATGGACAACTGCTACTTTTGCTCTGCAATCATTTAAGATATACGCTATATCAGCGGCAGGCAGCATAGTATTAGTAACTACCGGCACTGCACCAATTTTCATTGCTGCTAAAATTGAACAAATCAGCTCTGGTAAATCGGGCGAGAGTAAAAGCACCCTGTTTTCCATTTCTACTCCCAAACTTCGAAAGCCGTTTCCCAGGCGATTAACTTCTAGAAAAACTTGTTCGTAAGTCACCTTTTGCCCTTGGCAAACTATTGCAACTTTATCTCCTCTTCCTTCTTTTATATGCCTATCTAGTAAAAAATTAGCTGCATTAAATTTTTCTGGGATTTGAATTTCCAAGAGTATCACCTCCATGTTATGTATCTTAACTATTTATAATCCAAATTGACGAGGAATCCACAATACTGCGTCAGACCAGTATGTAATAATTAAAAGACATATTAGTGAAACTATGAGAAAGGGAGTAATACTTTTTACAAGTTTTTCAAATTTAACTTTACCAATAGAGGAAACCACAAATAATCCAATTCCGACAGGTGGAGTTAATAAACCAAGAGTTAAATTTATGCTCATAATAACTCCAAAGTGTATTGGATCAATATTATAAATTCCTAAAAGGGGCATCATTACAGGAACAACAATAATCATAGCAGCAATTCCATCGATTACTAATCCTATTAATAAGAAGAATAAATTAGCTAATAGTAAAAATACCAAAGGATTATCTGACAACGATAACATAGATTGTGCTAACATCTGTGGAATTTGTTCAAATGCAATTAACCACCCAAAGATATTTGCTGTAGCAATTAGAAAAGTTACTGTAGCTGTATTAACTACTGTATTTATTAAAATATCTGGCATTTTTTTAACAGTAAGCTCTTTATACAAGAACACCCCTACAATAAATGCAATGAAACATGCAACTGCAGCTGATTCAGTAGGTGTAAATGCCCCACTCAGAATTCCCCAGATAATTATAAAAGGTACAAACAAAGCAGGTAATACTTTTACAACTGCTATTAACATTTCAGAAACCTTTGCTGGTTCACTCTTAGGATAGTTGTATTTATAGCCAAGAAGAACAATCAACATAATAAAACCTGCTCCCAACAGTAGACCTGGGATTACACCCGCCAGGAAAAGACTACCAATAGAAGCACCTGATAGTGTACCATAAATAATAAATAACATGCTGGGTGGAATTATTGGTGCAACAACAGATGAAGCAAGAGTTAATGCAGCAGCAAATTCTCTAGGATAGCCTTCTCTCTCCATCTCAGGAATTAATACTTTACTCATCATTGCTGCTTGTGCAGTGGCAGATCCTAATATTGAAGCAAGTAACATGTTTGCTAAAACTGTAACATAGGCAAGCCCGCCTCTTACAAAACCAAGCAATACCTTCGCAAGATTAACTAAGCGGGTTGTTATTCCTCCAGCATTCATCAACTCTCCAGCCAGCATAAATAACGGTATGGCTAACAGTCCAAAATTATCTAAGCCTGAAAATAACCTTTGGGGAGTAGATTCTAATAAACTTAGATTCCCAGTAAGAATGATATACAATATTGTTGTCATGGCAAGAACTAAGGAAATAGGAACACCAATAAACAAAAATAAAAGAAAGAACAATAGAACAGCTATTATCATTCAGCTTCCCCCCCCTGCACTATGCCTATTAGGTTCGATATTAGATGAATAAAGGAAAAAGTTAAGCCAATAGGAACTGAAATATAAGCAATCCACATAGGCATTCTTAACGCAGTTGACTTTTGAAAAGCTACATTACTTGATAATAGCCACTGGTAGCTGTAATAAATTAGTACTAATAAAAAACCAAGCATTAATATATGTACAATAATGTTAAGGGTCTTTTGTAATGCTTGTGGTAATCTTTCAACTAAAATTGAGACGGCAGCTTGGGACTTATTCTTAAGTCCCAAGCTTCCCCCTAAAAACGAAATCCAAATCATTAGAAAGATAGATACTTCCCCGGCCCAAAATACAGGGTTATTTAAAAAGTAACGAAATAACACGGCACCAATTATGATAACTGCCATACAAAACATAAGAATCATAGATACAGTCTTTTCTACACGTTCAATTAAATTACTTACAAAGTGCACAAGTTCATCCCCTTTTTTCATTACCTAAAAGCCTTGATAAACTCATCAATAAGCGGGTCCACTGCTCCATATTTTTTGTCAAATTCTTCAATTTGCTGCTTAAACACCGACTTATCAATTTCATATAACTCTAATCCATTATCCGTTAAGATTTTCTTAAACTCTCCCTCTTGACCAGCACGCTTCTTGTTAGCATACTCAACAGCAGCACTAATTGCACTTAAGACAATCTCCTGGTCTTTAGCCGGCATTTTTTCTAGTTTTGACTTGTTGGTGATTGCAACTCCAGGCCAAACCATATGATTAGTGACTGCGCCATATTTTACAACTTCGTAATACTTATTTTGTACTGTAACATCTAAATCCATATCCATCCCGTCAATAACACCAGTTTGTACAGCTTGATAAACATCAGGAAGTGAAAGAGATTCCGGGGAAATACCTAATGACTTGTACCAATCTTGAAGAGTAGGACTTGGTGTTACTCTAAGTTTTAAACCTTTCATATCTTCTGGTGACATGGCTTTCTTATCCTTAAATAACATTGTACGATGACCAGAAAAATGGTAATCCAATCCAGTAATGCCTTGCTCATTTAAAGTTGCTAACACTTTTTTGGCTACATCTGCTTTTCGGGCTTCATTTACATCATTATAGTCATCAAATAGATAGGGAGCAAACCACGCACTAAATGCTGGAGCACGGGAGCTCAGATATGCTGCGGTAATAATTCCAAAGTCAACAGAACCTGATTGAATCTGCTGTACCATATCTGCTTCATTACCTAATTGGCCAGCTGGGTAAACTTGTGCAGTCATTCTTCCACCTGAACGCGCTTCTAATTCTTCCTTAAATTTTTCTGCAGCATCATTGAAGGAATGGGCTGTAGGGGCAATGTGGGCTATTTTAAAAGTGTATTTTGCTTCCCCTTCTGCCCCCGTTTTATTACTTCCACTACACGCTGCAGATGATAGCATCATTGCAATAATTATTAGTGATAACAACAATTTTCTCATAATTTTATTCATGTTGAATCCTCCTCGTATATATACTCAAGCACATTTTACTTCCTCATTTTTCCCAATTGGCTATTGACATTTAGCCGTTGCATTAAAAAATATCTTTTATCTGTCACCTCCAGTTTAAGTTCTCAGCCAACATCTCCCACAAATCAGAATAAAATTGGTCCTCTTTTTCGAACTTGTCAAATTGCTCAAACCTCTGGTTATTTTGTATGAAACAATCCCCCTTTCTTTTGTGTCACACCTTTTATAAAGCAAAAGTTATTCCTAAATCCGACATTTTTCGTCAAACAACATTTTTGGGGGTTATATGGCCAAATAAAACTTTAGTCGGTTGTATCCAGTTTTCATGGTAGTAATAATTATTGTTTTTTGGTTCGCAGTCGGTCCATCTTGGACCGCCCATGGTCCAGATGAAAAGTTTAGTCAAATGCCTCAATACTTGCCAAACTTTGTTTCATATCCTAATAAAGCAAAAGCTATGCCTAAATCTAATTTTTTTCGTCAAACAACATTTTTGAGGGTTATACGGCCAAATAAAACTTTAGTTGGTTGCATCCAGCTTTCATATTAGTAATAATTATCGTTTTCTGGACCATAGTCGGTCCGCCTTGGACCGACTATGGTCCAGGTGACCAATTTAGTCAAATGCCATAATATTTGATATTTAACCATTGACTTATCTATCTCATTACGTCTGCAACTTTACCGTTGCTGTAAAGAAAACTTTATTTGTAAAGCAAAAGCTATGCCTAAATCTAATATTTTTCGTCAAACAGCATTTTCGGGGGTTAAATGGCAAAATAAAACTTTAATCGGTTGTACCGGTTTTAGGGGAAAATAATGATTGTATTGGACCGGTTATGCACCAGACAACCAAAAGGTAGTTTCATAAGTAAACAAAATGCTGACATATAAGTAAAATGGGAGTTACGCAAAGCTACTTTTTTAAGTCTTTGCGCAACTCCCATTTTTTGTGTTGCAAATACAGGTACGAAAAGTACGACCCGCAGGTTTATTTTGAATAAACTGATTTTATTCAACTTTATCATCTATTTTACGAGGATGGTATTTTACTAACTCTTGTGCTAATTTGTATTTTTCAACTTTTCTGATTATGCTGGAATGGCCCACTCCTAACACGCTTGCCGCTTTTCTCGTAGTTCCATGTATTTTCAGCGCCCTTTTTACCAGTTCCTTTTCCACTATTGATAATGCACTTTTCAAAGGAATAATATCATTGATAATTATATCTTCGCGCTCTACATCCTGACTTCCAGTGGGAATTTTTAAATAATTGGCAATATGCTGCGGTTTTATTAAATCCTCTTGAGTTGTTATTACCAAGCTTTCGATTAGATTTTCCAATTGCCTTATGTTTCCTGGCCAGGAATAGTTCTCTAAAGCTTGCACGACGTTTAAGTCAAATCTTTTCTTACGGGAATATTTTTCGTTAAATTTTGTTAAAAATTCAATGGATAAGGGTAAAATATCTTCAATACGCTCTCTTAAGGGGGGAATTTTTACAGGAACAACGTTTAACCTGTAGAAAAGGTCTTCTCTGAACCTCCCCTGTTTCATTAATATTTCAATATTCTTATTAGTCGCAGCTATAATTCGCACATCTAGTTTTATAGGTTTCGTGCTCCCGATCCTGCAAATTTCGTGATTCTGTAAAGCACATAGCAGTTTAACCTGTAAATTAAGAGGCATTTCAGCAATTTCATCTAAGAATATAGTGCCATTATTGGCAACTTCAAATAATCCTGGCTTACCGTCCTTACTTGCTCCGGTGAACGCCCCGCCTTCATAACCAAATAATTCTGATTCCAGCAAATTATCAGGAATAGCCCCGCAGTTAATCTGAATAAATGGACCATTACTACGGTGACTCATATTGTGAATATATCTTGCAATAACTTCTTTTCCAACGCCAGATTCTCCCGTGATAAGAACCGTTGTATCCACAGAGGCTATTAAATTAGAAAGTTCAAACACTCTACTCATTTCAGGGCTTTTGACACTTAAGTTGGTCCGGCGCAGCTGCGCACGCAGAGTTTCTAGTTCCACATGATAACGTGCCGAAAGGTTCTTAGACTTATTGATTTCCTCCCTTAGACGATTTAATTCGGATAAATCCCGGAAATTAACAATCACTCTGGTTATCTTACCTTCAGCGTTTAAAACCGGAATTCCTGTAGCCAATATCTCTATTCCGGTTTTAATACGTTGGGAAATAGTAACAGGTTGTTTCTTTTTTAGTACCTGCAATGCAACAGACTGAGAAATTACGCCTTCTTTCTCCACTTCTGTCAATAACTTTCCCAGTCCAGCCTCTTCTTTGTTTAGGCCAGTTATCCTTTCATAACTTTTATTTAACCGGACTATCCGCCCTTCCCCATCAGCCACTCCGATGCCGTCATGCATGCTCTCAATTATCCCTTCAAGTTCACCGTTGACCTCAGCCATTTTTTCATACATTTTGACAAAAGTATCATTCAAATGAACAACACCAGCAGCATTTCCGTCCTTGGCAAGGATGATATATTTTTCACCTCTATAAATTATCTTCTCAATAGGCGTAAAAGGGTCAACAATTAGATAATTTTTACTTGCTAACTCTTTAACTGTTGTATGTTCCCATTCCCGATTCAATAATATGTGTTTCATTACCATATGCATAGTAATAATACCGCTAATTTCTCCGTTATCAATAACAGGCAATAATTCAGTATCCATACTTTGAAGAAGCTCCAAGGCTTTCCTCATGTTCATACCAGCATCTATTAAATTTTTTATCGGTGAAGCAACTTGATGAATTTGCATTAAGTCTCCCCCAAAAGTTAATTTCGCTGTCCTTATTCCGCTTCAGTTAAAGCTTGTAATATGGTCTAAATCACATCTCCCCGGATTTTTTGCAACAACATCAGTAATTATATCATAAATTATTTTCTAAAAAAACCTAGCCTGGTTAAATCAGCAGCGGACCGTAAGCTACCATCCTGATTATAATAAAGCTACAGTCTCGGGTCAGATAACTCAGAACATAAACAAGATTGGGGTTGGGGAGATTCCTTATGGTGAAATGTGAAAGCGCCACCTATGGTGACGCTTCTCTTTTAAAATACTTTTAAACTGAAAATTCACCTGTATTCTGTTCTTTACCATACTGTGGCATAAACCGAAGCTCTGAGCCGGGTTGAAACTCGTCTTTTAAGTAGTCTGCCGGGTTGGTACTGATTAGCCTTACTACCCTGCAGCTATCCATCCCCACGGGTTCCACCAGCAGTTTGGCCCCACCGACGTTCAGTTCCCGGTACTCGGGAGTCTTGTTTTCCCATCCTTCATTAAAGGCTTCCATCGGTATATAGAAGAAACTCATTGAATTATACCTCCAGAAGATTGCTTTTCTTGAGCGATAAGCTGGTTAAGCTTTGCCACCGCACTCGAGATACCGCCCATTTCGTTAATCATACCACATTCCACCGCATCTTTACCTATCAGAACCGTGCCGATATCCCTCGCCAGCTCACCGGTTCTAAACATTAGTTCCCTGAGCTGTTCGTCGGTAACCTGGGAATGACTGGTTATGAAGTTAACTACTCGGTCCTGCATCTTATCAAGATACTCATAGGTCTGAGGAACACCTATAACGAGACCTGTCAGCCTAATGGGGTGAATAGTCATACTAGCAGTTTCTGCAATAAACGAATAATTAGCCGAAACTGCTATTGGAGCACCTATACTATGCCCTCCTCCAAGGACAAGTGATACGGTAGGTTTGGACATGCTGGTTATCATCTCAGCTATTGCCAGGCCTGCCTCGACATCACCGCCAATTGTATTTAATACTATAAGTACACCCTCAATTTCCGGGTTTTCCTCAAGAGCAACAAGCTGAGGAATAATGTGTTCATATTTAGTAGTCTTGTTCTGTGGAGGTAAAACTATATGACCTTCTATTTGCCCTACTATGGGCAGGCAGTGGATATTGGTCTTGGTCTGGGGAACAGTTAACTGCCCTAGTTCTTTGATGGTATCTACATTTCCTTTTTTATTGGTTCCTTGCTTGGTTTTCCTGACCCGCCCCGGCACCGCGTCGGGATTCTCCCCTTCCGGTGCATTTGGAACCATGGGTTGTTGTGGTGTCAGGATATTTGGGTCATTCGGCATCCCCGGCCCTCCCCCGGGAAAATGGGGGTTAAACGGTGTACCGTCATTCCTGCCAGGCGACCGCGTCCAGTCGAAATCAAACATCTATAATCACGCTCCCAATTTTTTGAGGTTTCTCTTGGTTAGTATGGCAACGTGTGGGTTAAAAAATACGCAAATGTTATCAGTTGATGAAAGTTGGCTTGGGCAGAGATGTCCGATTTTCCGTCTTAATGCAAAGAGGTTAGCATTTTGCCCGGTTCTTCAGTGTCCCCATCTGGTCAACTAAACCGTCTCAAATTTCAAATCCTTGGGTACCCGCCAATTCGGCGTCCTACCTCAATGGCGGCACAGACCGTCCTAGTATAAAATAAAATAACTCCCGGCTGTCAGTTTTGTTCCCGCCTTATTTGCCTCTCTATAAAACGTAACAGCCGATGAGTTAATCAACATTATAAATTTAACTATGAAATTAGCCGTTGCAAAAAAACAACTCTTGACGGTAAAAAAACATCTACCTATTCCATTATATTACAACACATTCCATTTTTCACCATATTTATTTGGTTTTATCAATCGAACTGTCATAAAAAATGTTTATAGACTTAACTGCATTATTTAGCGTAAAAAATAAATTAAGCCGCTGAATGCGGCTTCACTTAAGTTTATCGAGAAGTTCCCCAAAATAGGTCCTGCCATCATTCCCTCCCTGTGCCAGCAGTCTTAATGCTGCTTTGACATCGTGGTCTGCCCTGTGAGCTTTATCAACTTTTATTTTATGATCCCTCAACAGGTTTTGCAGCGCCCTTGACCTAAAACCTTTCTTGCCCCAGTTTATACCGCTCATTGAACACAACCAGGGCTTTTGAGCACACTCGTTATATAACCTGCATACAAAATCGCGGTCAAATCTGGCATTATGTGCAACCATAAATTCAGCGTTATTTACCATTTCACGGATAGCCTCATCATCTAGACGTTTTCCTCTAACATCCTCGTCCTTTATCCCATGAATGTTGCTGACATAAGGTGGTATGGGCTTTCCCGGGTCACGCAGCCCTACGTACTGGTCAACAATTCTGATAATTTCCCCGTTGTCTCTCCGGAATTCAAACAGGCATAGCGCCAGTTCTACTATTTCATCTTTGTATGGACTTAACCCCGTTGTTTCCACATCAAGAAAACAGGCCAACCCCAGAGGCGATTCGTTTGATTTGAGCATACTATTCTCCCAATAATAAAATTGAACTGCAATTTTATTATAGAATAAACCGGCATATATTTCACCATTTTTTTCCCCCACTGCCACAAATTCGTATCATTGGTGGATCCTGAAAATGCTTATGACCCTACAGTTAGAGTTCAGCTGTAATATGATTTAACCTTATGAGAAATACTAACTTTCAAATAGTTATATACAAAATCATTAAGAGGAGTAGAGTATTTAATGAATTTAGAATCAATAGATATGCACTTACCCCCAACCAATACAAAAGCTAGTATAAACACCAGCGAAAAAGTGAAACGTAAAATAGCTCAAAAGACTGATTCTAATGTCAACAAATATATTGGATTAAGCAGAAAAGATATTGATAAAAGGCTTGATGAGCTAAATCATGAGTGGGATACCGAGAGAACACTTCAAGCCAATTTTGGGCTTGTCATGCTGCTATCTTCACTGTTGGGCTATAAAATTAACAAAAAGTGGTTTGCCCTCGGTGCAATCGCATCACTGTTTATGCTCCAGCATGCCATTCAGGGGTGGTGCCCGCCCCTTACAATAGCAAGACATTTGGGTGTCCGCACAGTAGAAGAGATTAATGAGGAAAAAGAGTCATTGCAGAAGATACTAAGCAGCAACCCTGAACTTCAAATGCAATAAGCCTAAAATATGCCCATCAAAGCCCTTGCTAGAAGTACTTTCTGCCTTTCTCCCTGAGACAAAGTGGAATACTTCCTTATTCTTAAGTCGGCCAATTCAAATTGCTCCATTAAATCCAAGGCCTGACATCTATCTTCTTCGCTGGGGCTTTCGTACAACCCAATGCTGGCGTATTTACCGCTTAAGACAATATCTTCAACAGTTTCATTGCCATATATCATTTCTTGTAATGAAGAACTTACGAACCCAATTGATTTTCTTAATTCCCTTAAATCATTAGAACCAAAGGCTTTTCCTAAGATAGAAACTTCCCCTTTTGTAGGATAAATGTAGCCATTAATTATATTCAGAAGTGAAGTCTTTCCTGAACCGTTAAGCCCAATTATTGCCCAATGTTCACCAGGTCGAACGTCCCAGTTAATGTTACTTAGAATTACATTTTTATCGCGAATCAAATAGACATTTTTCATATGTATAGTCAAGTTTTTCACCTTTTTCAATTACATATATTTACGTCAGGGAACTACCGCTAAATTTCATAAATCATTTTTCTCGTCATCCCACCATCTATAATGAGATTGGTTCCATTTATAAAATTATTACCCTCACTGGTTAGATAAAAACAAGCCCGAGCGATGTCTTCCGGGATGCCAACCCTATTTGAAAGATGTTGGCTATGATCAATCTCACGAAGCTTCCTGTAATCTCCGGTTTCAATCCAACCGGGGCTAATACAATTTACCTGAATATTATCTTGAGAGAATGATACCGCCAGTGCGTGGGTTAAAGCCACAATACCGCCCTTAGACGCTGCATAAGCTTCTGAGTTTGGTTCTGACATCACTGCCCGTGTTGAAGAAATATTTACTATTGAACCATGATTTCCCTTGCGCATTATTTTCGCAGCTTCTCTGGCACACAGAAAAGCACCCCGCAGATTTGTATTTATAACCCTGTCCCATTCTTCCACTGTCAGTTCATAAGGTGATTTCCACTCTGAAATGCCTGCATTGTTGATTAAGATATCAAGACCTTTATAACGCGCTTCCACTTCCGTCATGAGAGCTGTTATATTTTGTGGTTTACTTACATCAGTTAAGATAAAAGATGCATTTCCACCTTTATCACTGATAAGCCGGCAGGTCTCTTGACCCAATTTGGAGTCCTGTTCAGCAATAATGACCGTGGCTCCAGACTCAGCGTAGGCAAGTGCAATTCCTCTACCGATTCCTTTTCCCGCTCCTGTGACAATGACTATTCTTTTTTTAAAGTTCAAATGTATCTCCTCCCGTGCAGGTCTTCAGTAATAATTCACCTGGTCACTCTTGGTACTCGTAGTATACACAGAGTTCAAATTTATAACATAAAATGGACTACCAAAGAAAAATTTTTTCTGGAGTGATGAATAATGTTCTATAATCAATCTGTCGGGCACGGGCCTCAGGGAATAATGGCTGTAGCTCAAATGAGAGGTGGACCGCTGGCCCCTCAAATCTTAGGAACTGTGTGGTTTAGAGACGTAATTGGTGGAACCGAGGTTTGCGTTTATGTCACTGGGCTTCCTGCTTACCGTCCAGCCATCGGAGAACAGCCGCCCATTGGCCCTCATGGATTTCATATACACGAGTATGGAAACTGTGTGATAGGAGATCCAAACAATCCATTTACCGCTGCAGGCGGTCATTGGAACCCTAATAACCAACCACATGGAAATCATCCGGGAGACTTTCCTGTTTTATTCTCAAACAATGGAGTTGCCAGAATGTCTTTCTTTACAAACAAGTTTATGGTCTCAGATATATTAGGAAAATCAGTAATCATTCATCAAAACCCTGACGACTATAGAACCCAACCTGCCGGAGCCTCGGGAAAAAGGCTGGCGTGTGGGATAATACAATTATATAGTGGAATGTAGTGGTAATGGAGTCCGCTTCGGCAGGTTATTGGGTGGCTAAATTTATAGCCCCCATTTTTTATTTGGCCTGATCCATAAGCGGGACGGTATTGGATTAGCCATTACTTATTTCCTGTTAATATCAAAAATGCATGGTTTGCCCGTCTCCCAAATGGTCTGCTGCATCTCAAGCTTAACACTAGGCTCTATTGCTTGGACCATGGAGTTTAGGGGTATCAGGCAGCACCCTTTGCAAGTGGGTTTGGCATTCATCTGCTTTCCAATTACTGCGGTAGGACAAAATCCTGTAACAAAGGAGTCCGCTTCCCTCTTCCATTGGATTCCATTAACATCATTCATGAAATAAAAGACGTCTTCAATAGTCTTTAGGCCAAAGGCTTGAACTAACTGCCGACCGTTTGCAGTTTCACTTTGAAAGCTGTTATAACCTTCCTCACCTGCGAGTTCTATGATCTTGTTTCCGTACTTAACTACCGTGGAATTAAACAATAACCTTAAAATACTTATTACTTTTTTATCCTCCATCATAACTCCCCCTTATTTTAAATTACTCTCTAAAAACATATTCACCCAAACCGCCAATAATTTGTTCAGACCCTTGTAACAGAAGTTCTATTGTTCTATGATTAATGAAAAGGATGTGTTAATCGATGAAGAAATTCAGTTTAATTATAATATTTTTTACCAGCCTATTGATAGTTGGTTGTAAAAATGATAATAATTTTTCTATCGTCAATCCTGACCAGGAAAGGCACACTAATTATAATAATCGCCCACCAACCCTCAACATTGAACGCGTATTATCCGGCAAGGACCAAGATAATGACGGCATTGATGACCTTGATGATATAGTTCGGGGAGCAAGAGCGGAGGCCATTAGAAAACCGAGATATATTGACTCCTATTACCGGGGTGGATATCCCCCGGAAACAGAAGGTGTCTGCACAGACGTGATATGGAGATCCTTTAGAGACGCAGGTTATAATCTTAAAGCACTGATAGACATAGATATTAAAAACAACCTCCAAGCCTATCCCAGAGTTAACGGCAGACCTGAACCTAACATTGATTTTCGAAGAGTCCCGAACCTTGTCTCTTTTTTCAAACGTCATGCCAACACGTTAACCACAGAAGTTATCCCAAACAACGTTGAAAATCTGAAGCAATGGCAGGGTGGCGATATAGTAGTATACGGTGCCCCTTTGTGGCACATAGGAATTGTTTCAGATGAGAGAAGACCAGATGGAATCCCTTTACTTATTCATAACAGCGGCCCTCATGCAGCAGAAAATGACATGCTTACAGACTGGCCAAGTCCGATGATCTATCACTTCCGGTTTCCAAAAAACTGAAGTTTCTGCAGCTGTTTCAAAACTTGAGAATTAATTTTTTCCTAAGTGGCAAAATAAGTTCAATGCTGCAACTAAAAAATTACTCAAAAGGGGCTGCTGAAATGGATAAACAATCAGATACAATTAATGCTCTTAACCAAATGCTACAAGGCGAATATATGGCAGTAGATGTATTTAATATATTTATTTCTATGACTCAAGAAGAAACTGTAAAAAAGATATTTCAAGAGGTTCAAGATAATCATAGACAAAACATTTTAATACTGGCAAAACATATCCAAGAATTAGGCGGCCAGCCTCATGAAAATCTGGGCCTCAAGGGAACTATGGCTGAAATCAAAATAAATATGCAGCTGGGTTCAAAGTCAGAAGCTTCAAAACTTATTGAGAAAGCTATTGAAGGAGAAACCAAAGGCATAAACATGTCTGAAAAATTAGTAAGAGGTAATCTTGATGATCCGTCCAGGGATCTGGCAGGTGAAATACTACATCGGGATAGACAGTCTCTTGATCAACTACGGATTTTATTACACTAATCGATGGAATTATTAATTTGACTCCATGAAAAAGACCCCTTTAGCCTGCAGGTTTGAAGTGAGAAGTTATCAAATAAACTGTTAGAACGTTTAAACCGAACAACAACGGAATACCTATCCTAAAAGAAAAGTGTCTAGTCTTATGGCTAAATACCTTCATTCCGATAAATATTCCTGTTGCTCCACCAATTAAAGCAAGAACAAATAGATTCAATTCCGGAATTCGCCAACCCCTGTTTTTTGCCTTTAACTTGTCATAGCCAATCAAAAAGAAACTTAAAAGATTAATTATAAGAAAAAATGCATATTGGATTTTCATAAACTCTCCTCTATTCCAAATCCTTTTGCCTAACGCATCTGCTGGAAACGAACTTTTCCGCCCACCGGCTGGCGCGGTTTTTGCTGCCCCAGACCCATTCTCCCGGCCGCAAAAACCGTGACAGACGGCTCCCCAAAGAACGGCATCCGGGCAGGAAAAGTTGGGTCGGAGCGCAGCGGAGCCGTTTCCAGCGTTGTTAGGCGATGTCGGCAGGGGACCCTAGTCGAGATATGGATCAATAATTTTAGAGTTCGCGTATGATATTTTCAGTCGCCACTTAAACAGTTGGTTAGCTATTTCATCTAACAGTTTAATGTACGTATCAACCCGTTGCTCATCTTGTAAGGCTTCATGAACAACTTCTTTCCGAACCTTGTAAATGTTTCTTAGCTCAAGTCCATTCTCAATTTTTGCTTTATTTCCCCCGGTATAACATGCAATTGCTTGTGCAATTCTTGAAACAATATCGCCTTTTGCATTAAATCCTATCAACAAAAATTCACAGGCTTCCCATAAATCACAATATCGGTCAATTAAATCCTTCTCGTTTTTCGAGCTAACTATCCTTCTCGCTGCAGTATCAAAAGCTCGTCCCTCTTCAGGAGTCATCGTTGCCCTAACGTCAATATATTTCTCTAGCAATTCACGCAGGACAGTAACCTCATGTGTCTTGCGCTCATGTACATACATAAGTTCATTCCATAATAATTCTCTTTTTCCATCATGGTTTATCTTACTGTATTGAGCAGGAGCAACCGGTATTAAAATATCCTTTGTCGCGATTGATAGAGTACCTAGTAAACTGTAGAGAACAGGTGATACTTCTGAATCTAATGATTCAATAGGTAATTCTGTATCACATCCGATGTGGCATTGGATGTCTACTTCACCAGGATAAGCACCTCCATATTTTATAGAAATTTCGGAGATGTCTTCCGGAGATTTTACTAAGTATCTCCCGAGTCTAAAAAAATCGGGGCTAATTGTTTCCCTTGCAATAATCGGCCCTAATTCTGTTTGTGGCGTTTCCTTCTTATTCCCTTGAAGAAAATTATAGCTGACAAATTGCAGTGTAAAGTAAATCTGTTGTCCATTAAGCTTTGTTGAAAGAGTATCAGATACAACCCTTGTTTCCAAAGGCCAATTATAATAAGATCGACACCTAAGAATCCCAACATACATATGTTTTGGATATCTTTTTTTCTTTGACATCGTAGCCTCCCTGCCGATTTCACCTAACACTCTAAATACGAACATGTTCATAAACAAATAATGAAATAATTCCCAATACTTCCATTATACCTCCCATCACCACAAATTTCACCAAAATTTTCTTCTCTACTTCAACTCAAACTTCTTTCCCCACGCCCCAGGATTCCCCCCAGCCGCCTGCTTGCGGCTTTTTTCTCCCCCGGGGTACATCTTTTATTGCAATTCGTCTAGGGAGGGGATGGGATTTTTCCTAAACGGCGAGTCTGCCATCCGCTTGTCGAAGAGCGATAGCGATTCGGTAACAAGCTGAGGTGTTGCCGCCGTGTGGAAAACATCCCATCCCCTCTTATATTTCTTTCCCACGCCCCAGATTCCCCAGCCGCCTGCTTGCGGCTTTTTCCTCCCCCGGGGTACATCTTTTATCGCATATCGTCTAGGGAGGGGATGGGATTTTTCCTAAGCGGCGAGTCTGCCATCCGCTTGTCGAAGAGCGTAGCGATTCGGTAACAAGCTGAGGTGTTGCCGCCGTGTGGAAAACATCCCATCCCGCTTATATTTCTTTCCCACGCCCCAGATTCCCCAGCCGCCTGCTTCCGGCTTTTTTCTCCCCCGGGGTACATCTTTTATTGCAATTCGTCTAGGGAGGGGATGGGATTTTTCCGGAACGGCGAGTCTGCCATCCGCTCGTCGGAGACCCGCGTATACGGGTTCCGGTAACGAGCTGAGGTGTTGCCGCCGTGGAGGAAATGTCCCATCCCCTCCCGGCCCGAACATGTCTTAAGATTACCCCCGAAAGCAGAAAAAGCCGCAACAGCGGCTTAATCCTATACTTCCATGATGATTGGCAGTATCATTGGTCTTCTTCTGGTTTTCTCGTATAAGTATTTACTAATTACATCCCTTACATTTGATTTAATGGATGCCCATTCGGTAACACCTTTTTCTTCACATTTCACAAGGGCCAGTTTAACCTTTTCCTTGGCTTCCTCCATCAATTCCTCGGATTCTCGGACGTAAACAAATCCTCTGGAAACGATATCAGGACCTGCAGCCACCAGACCACTTTCCTTATTAATAGTTACCACTACTATAAGTATACCGTCCTGAGAAAGCTGCTTGCGATCTCTAAGGACAATGTTCCCTACATCACCGACACCCAATCCGTCTACCAGAACGCGTCCTGCTGTTACCCGCCCGTTCATACGCGCGGATTTTTTATTAAACTCCAGAACAACGCCGTTTTCCCCGACAAAAATATTACTGCGGGGAATACCAAGTTCAGCAGCCAAATTGGCGTGCTTAATAAGGTGCCTGTATTCGCCGTGAACAGGAACAAAGTATTTTGGTTTAGCCAGGTTCATCATCAACTTCAGTTCTTCCTGGCTTGGGTGACCGGAAACGTGTATACCTGAAAAGGATTCATAAATTACATCGGCTCCCTGCTTGAAAAGGTGATCTATGGTTCGGGCGACTAACTTCTCATTGCCTGGTATTGGGTTTGCAGAGATTATAACAGTATCCCCTGGAAGAATATCTATCTGCCTATGGTCCCTCATTGCCATTCTGGTCAGGGCTGACATAGGTTCACCCTGACTTCCTGTAGTGAGTAATACCACTTTGTCTGCCGGCAGCCGGTTTATTTCATCCAGTTCTACAAAAAGTTCCTTGGGGAAATCAATGTAACCGAGTTCTGATGCAATGCCAATTACATTAACCATACTCCTGCCGGCAATTGCTACTCTCCGTTCATACTTATAGGCTGTGGCAATCGCCTGCTGAAGCCTATGTACGTTACTGGCAAATGTTGCCACAATAATCCTTCCCTTTGCCGCTCTGAAAGTCTCGTCAAAGGTGTGACCCACACTTTTTTCGGACAGGGTATAGCCGGGACGTTCAACGTTGGTGCTATCAGACATCAAAACAAGGACTCCCTCATGTCCCAATTCGGCCAACCTTGAAAAGTCAGTAATTTGACCATCAACTGGTGTCTGGTCAAACTTAAAGTCTCCAGTATGCAGAACAGTCCCCTGAGGGGTATGAATAGCGATAGCTACTGCATCAGGAATACTATGGCTGACCCTGATAAACTCAACCTTAAATGGTCCAATATCCACAACATCACGTGGTTTAACCGTATTAAGTTTTACACCACCGGCAACATCATTTTCCTTCAGTTTGCCCTGGAGTAAACCCAATGTCAGCTTTGTTCCATATACCGGCACATTTATCTGTCTCAACACATAAGGAAGAGCCCCGATATGGTCTTCATGACCGTGGGTCAGAACAATCCCTCTAACCATTTCCTTGTTTTCCAGAAGAAAAGTAATGTCAGGAATAACGATATCTATTCCCAGCATTTCCTCTTCCGGAAACATTAGACCCGAGTCGATAACTAAAATATTTTCTCCATACTTCACAACCGTCATGTTTTTACCAATTTCCCCAAGTCCGCCCAGGGGAATTAACGATAGTTTTGCATCTCTAGCCATAACTACACCTCCTGAAAAAAAAACAAGCTTAGTCTCTTGGTAATAATGATTGCGAGAAAACCAGGAGAAGTAGGAGAATTTATTTTATTATATCCGTCCGTCCGACCCTAAGGTTTTTAAAAAGGTAAAGCCGCCCATAAACACCTAGATTTATTATACTTTATTTGATTTTTCATCACAAGGATTTATTTACCGGGCAATCACTTATCAAAAATAGTATTGACATTATTTTCCCTAAAAATACTACCGGAGATAGTTTAGAATTAGATTACTTAAAGAAGGTAAAATGTATACTTTAATAGAATTAATTTAGAGAATAAATTTAACCAAACTATTCAAGCTCTAATATAATGCTAACCTTATAGGGGGGACAATCTGTCAAATGGACAAAATAACCGGGTATACAGATAAAATAACAAAATTTTTCAACAAGGTCCCCGAGAAATTTTGGTATATCGCTGGAGTTCTTATAGCTGTAATCGTTCTGGCTTACGTCGGATATAAAATATACGAAAAATTTATGCTTGGTGACGATGAGGAACTTGAAGAAAAAATTGAACAGCTGAAAACTGATCTCCAGTCACGCTACGGTTCATCAAAATATGCAAAAAGCGTAATAGAAATGGAACTGGCAGCTTTTAGAAAGACTGCCCAGCTTAACACTTATGCAAACGAAGCCAGAGAACAAAACGACACTGAAAAGGCGCGTCTTCTGGAAGAACAAATACATCAAATAGAAACCCTTTTGAAAGAGCTTAGAGAATCCGCCCTCCGTCACGAAGAGGCAGAGGCCAGACTGAGGAGTATCATAACTAATATCCAGCCTCCTCATGGAAAAAGGGCCATGCGGTTGTTAACAGGACAGATTTTACTGATTCGTCACCTTGGAAAATACGCCGCAGTGCAGGCTTTTGACCAGGCGTCAGCCGATCGCGGCAGTTTTGTTCGCTACGTCTGGTGGTATCAACCTGACGGCACCGGAATATTTACGACACCTGAGACCACGACTGGATTCGGTGAAACCGGTGAAGGAAAAGGTAACCAATTGGAGATTGGTCCTCTCAAACTGAGTTGGTCCAAAAGTCATGATGGCACAGGGTGGGTCTATTTTGGACCGACAATTGTCCCCTCACCTGACTTTGAACTAGCATACACTGCCGAAACTGATATTTCAAAAATTGATGCTGCCAGTTATGTATTCCTCAAACCGGAAATCGATGAAGATGACGAAGATGAAGAAGATGATGGAGAAGATGATTAAAAGACACCGTACGGTGTCTTTTATATTTGAGTGTGAATATAACAAACAGACTTCTGCCCATGCATCCAAAAAAATTAAAAACCTCAGGAATACCATCCGGTACTTCCTGAGGTTTTTAATGAGATTTGTTATGTCTCTTATAACTTTTTGTAAGACTTTAAAAGATTCTCAACAAATTTTGTTTGTTCTTCAGTAGGATCGATAATAGGCGGACGCAGTCCTCCCACTTCAATACCCATCAAGTTCATTGCTGCTTTCACAGGAATTGGGTTTGTCGTCATAAACATCCCTTTAAACAGTGGGAATAAATCCAGGTGAATTTTTTGAGCCTTCTGTACGTCGCCGTCATTAAAAGCCTTAATCATGCTTTGAATCTCAACACCAGCTACGTGTGAAACAACACTGACAACACCGCTTGAGCCTACAGAAAGCATAGGCAAAGTTAAAGAGTCTTCACCACAGTACAATGTGAAATCAGCCGGTGTCCTTCGTCTGATATCAGCAGCCTGTTCAAGATTTCCTGCGGCTTCTTTCACCGCAACTATATTTTTTATCTCAGCCAACCTGGCAATAGTATCCGGTGTTGCATTAATAACCGACCTGCCAGGAATATTATAAAGCATAACTGGTAAATCAGTTGCTTCGGCAATCATCTTAAAATGTGTGTAAATACCTTCCTGTGGAGGTTTGTTGTAATATGGAACTACTGCCATTACACCGTGTACCCCGGCCTTTTGGGCGGCTTTAGTCAGTGCTACCGAATCGGCTGTATCGTTATTTCCTGTTCCTGCTATAACTTTTGCTTTATCACCTACTTCATCAACCACAGTTTTAAAGAGTTTAACCTTTTCATCACTGGTTAATGTAGACGCTTCGCCTGTAGTACCAGCAACCACAATACCATCGGAACCATTTTCTACGAGGTATCTTGCAAGCTTTCGAGTCTTTTCATAATCCACTTCCAGGTTTGAATCAAACGGCGTTACCATTGCAGTTATTACACGCCCAAATACCATACTTCCACCTTCCATTCTTCAGGTAATTTAGATGTTATTCGCCTAACGCAAAGTAGCTATGCAGTGCTCTTATTGCTTTTTCCATATCTTCCTGCTTGACCAGACACCAAATAGTAGAGTGAGAATCGGCTGTTTGCAGTATCTTTATATCCATTGCTGTCAATGCTTCCATGATACTGGCCATAACCCCCGGCACACCGGCCATCCCTGCTCCAACAGCAGATACCTTTGCACAGTTTGGAGTAACAATCGGATTAAAGCCCATATTAGTTAATACTTCCACAGCTTTCGGTTCAACATTATCCTTAACAGTATAAATCACTACATCAGGGTGGACATTTATAAAGTCAATACTAATCCCTGCAAGCGCCATGGATTTGAGTATCTTCAACTGAGGGCTGTCGACTTCAGGGTAATCTGAAGTCAATATTTTTAGCTGAGTTACGTTGGGTATATGTGTTATTCCAGTAATTATTTTATCCTTTTTTATCTCAACAGAGCCGTTTTCCGCACCTGCAGTTACCAAAGTGCCCATTGCATCGGAAAAAGTACATTTTATCCTTAGTGGGATGTTCTTCTGCATAGCTATTTCAACAGCTCTTGGATGTATTACTTTAGCTCCTTCATGTGCAAGCTGGCAAATTTCATTGTAGGTTATAACTTCAAGGGTTTTGGCGTTTTCAACTATCCTGGGATCAGCTGTCATTATCCCGTCTACGTCTGTATATATGTCAACAGCTTCAGCATTTAAAGCCACTCCAAGGGCTGCAGCTGTTGTATCACTGCCGCCGCGACCTAGTGTTGTAACCAACTGGTCTGCAGTTTCTCCCTGAAACCCGGCTACAATAACTATAACCCCTTCATTTGACAATTTATGAATCCTCTTAGGATTTACTTCAATAATATGTGCATCAGTGAAATTATCGTCTGTAATTATCCCGGCCTGGCCTCCGGTCAGAAACGCGGCCTTGTATCCATGTTTTTCGAGAGTGGCAGCCATAGTAACCCCGGAAATAATTTCTCCACAGGCCATGAGATTATCCATTTCTCGCGGGGGGAGATCCGGATTAACAGATTCTATAAACTTCAACAGGGTATCTGTTGCATAAGGGTCACCCTGTCTTCCTATAGCTGATACTACCACAACCGGAGTATACCCTTCATTTTTAGCATTAATTATTTTTTTAGCAACCTGCTCACGTCGCTCAGGAGAATTGACTGAGGTACCACCAAACTTCTGAACAAGGTATTTCATCCTGTCATCTCCTAAAAACAGTTAATTAAAGAAAACAGTTGTATTTCACTATCAGTTCAGCTATCTGAACAGCATTTGTGGCTGCGCCCTTTCTTAGTTGGTCAGCAACAACCCACAGATTTAATCCGTTAGCGATGGAATTATCTTCCCTGATTCTACCAATAAAAACCTCGTCCCTATCTGATGTATACAAAGGCATCGGATATTCTTTTTTCTCCGGTTTATCCTGAACAATTACCCCGGGAGCACTAGCTAGAAGTTCCTTTGCCTCTGTGGCTGACACTTTGCGCTCGGTTTCAATATTAACTGATTCAGAGTGGCTTCTAAATATCGGAACTCTTACTGTCGTTGCAGTTATCTGGATACTTTCATCATGAAGAATCTTCTTGGTCTCATTTACCATCTTCCACTCTTCTTTAGTGTAGTCAAGGTCAGAGAAAACATCTATATGTGGAATCAAATTATAAGCGATCTGATAGGGGAAAACTTCAGCGGAAACATCATTTCCTTCGGAAAGCAGCTTTACCTGAGCGGCAAGTTCATCTATTGCCTCTTTCCCCGCACCTGATACTGCCTGGTAAGTGGAAACAACCACTCTTTTTATTTTTGCTGCATCATGGACAGGTTTTAAGGCTACAACCATAATAATGGTTGAACAGTTAGGGTTAGCAATAATTCCCTTGTGCAGCTTAACATCTTCCGGATTAACCTCAGGAACTACCAAAGGTACATCAGGATCCATCCTAAAAGCGCTGCTGTTATCTACAACAACTGCACCTCTGTTGGCTGCTTCACGGGCAAAATCCTTGCTGGCTGAGCCACCTGCAAAAAGCGCTATGTCAACACCTTCAAAAGCTTCCGCTGTGGTGTTTTCAACGATATATTCAGTACCATTATATTCTATCTTTTTACCTGCCGACCTCTCAGTAGCCAATAGCTTTAATTGGCCTATAGGAAAATTCCGTTCTTTCAAAATCTTTAGTAACTCTTGTCCAACCGCGCCGGTGGCGCCTACTACTGCTACATTGAACTTTTTCACGTACATCCCTCCGTAAAGTTTGTATATCTTGCAAAGGCTTTTTCACCAACACCAACGGCACAGATTTTTTCATTCAAATATTAATTCGCAGCCGTAGTTATTCTTGATATTGAATAATTACAGGCTGAATCTGTTTACCATCCAGAGCGTACTCAATCGTCTCTGGCAACAGCGACATCTTTGCTACTAAAGAATTAGCTTTTTGAATAGGATTATCCTGCCCGAAAGGAACCATGTAAATATTTTTAATATTTAGGAGCATTCCGATATTTCTTGCGTTCATACCCAATCCATCATTTGTTGATATTGCCATGACAACCGGCTTTTGGTTCCTAAGATGAGCTTTTACAGCCATTAATACAGGGCTGTCTGTAATGCCATTGACCAACTTCGCCAATGTATTCCCTGTACATGGAGCTACCACTATAATGTCAAAGAGGCTTTGTGGACCAATTGGTTCGGCTTCCACAACAGTCTTAATTATTTCATGTCCTGTAGTATTTTTTAAAAATTCTTTCCAGTCAGCTGCCTTTCCGAACCTTGTATCTTCACAATCTACACTGGTAGACACAATTGGGTATACATCACTGCCGCGTTCGACTAGCAAAGAAACTTGGCTTAAGACTTCTTTAATGGTGCAGTGTGAGCCTGTAACAGCAAAACCTATTTTAATACCTTTTAGTTGCATCCAAGCACCCCCGACTACTGTAATCCACTATTGGATAAAGAGGATGTATCCATGAGTTCGGCTGCTATTAATCCCGGAATCACCTGTGCCAGAATCAAACCTGCCGTTTTCGGCGCTGCCTTACCTGGTAGCCCAGGAGCTAATACAGCATTGATTCCCAGTTCTCCGGCCGCCGTAAAGTCGACACCACCAGGTGAAGAGGCAATGTCACAAATGTAAACTTCTGTATTAGCGGTTTTCAGCATCTCTCTGTCCAAAACCATAGAAGGAACCGTGTTGAATATGATATCAGCCGCTCCTATTACGTCTTTGAGCTGCTCATAGGTAAACGCCGTGAGACCCATTTCCCTGATACGTGCGTGGTCTTTGGGTTTCCTTGCCACTACAGATGTTTTAGCACCGATACCTGCTAGCATTCTTGCCAATGTTACACCGCACCGGCCAAACCCGATAACAATCACATTACTACCGTGAAGGGTTATATCCGTTGCTTCCATCGCCATTTTGATGGCGCCTTCGGCTGAAGGAATAGAATTGAGAATTGCAACCTCATCCATTTCTGCAATTTCTACAATTTTGACTCCTCGTTCGCTTGCAAGTTTCTTTAGTAGTGGTCGGGCGAATCCAACAATCATCACACTGTCATCATTAAAGGATAACATTGTGCTTTTGTCTAAGAGCAGCGGCTCTGTACTGTACTTTGCCCTCACAAAGCCATTCTCATCTATTCCCGGCATTGGGAGTATAACAAAGCGTACTCCTTTAACTGCATCTTCGATCTTTTTAAAGCACTGGACAGATTTGTTTTCCGCTAATTTAGAAATTCCTGCTACTCTTACGTCAGCACCCATCTTCACCAGTTCGGAAACAAGGACCACTTCCCTGTCATCACCACCAATGACTGCGATGGCTGCTCCCGCGAGCCTAGAACTCATGACACAACCTCCTTTGTACGACCAACTACTGACAGTATATGAAACCGTACAAAGGGAGGTGCTTGTCAAAAAAGGTTTTTATTATTCAGTTAACAGTTTTTCCAGACCATAAGTCACTCCTTTCAAATCAAGTACTTTTCTAATGGCAAGAACGACACCAGGCATAAAAGATTCCCGGTTAATGGAATCGTGTCTAATACTTAAGGTCTGGCCAAGGCCTCCGAAGATTACCTCCTGATGAGCTACGAATCCTGGAAGACGTATGCTATGAATACGCATTCCGTCAAACTCGGCTCCCCTGGCACCGGTAATTTTTTCATGTTCTTCAGGGTGGCCCTGCCGGATGGATTCACGGCCTGCCTTGACTAATTCCGCCGTTTTAATGGCAGTGCCTGACGGTGCATCTAATTTCTCATCATGATGAAGTTCAATAATCTCCACATTGGGAAAATACTTAGCAGCAATACTTGCAAACTTCATCATCAGTATAGCGCCTATTGCAAAATTGGGGGCTATCACCACTCCTATTCCAGCCTCCCTTGCCGACTTGTCAATATCATCAACATCCTCTTCGGATAAACCGGTTGTCCCAATAACTATATTTACCTTGTGTCTAATATAGACAGACAAATTCTCTCTGATTATCTCAGGTGTGGTAAAATCAACCGCAACTTCGGCCCCAGTCTCCTCCAAAACCCGTCCAAGGTTTCCTGCCAAAAGAACCCCACACGGAGTACCACCTGTTAAGACACCAACATCAAGACCGTGGTTTCTGGTATCAACTGCACCTACCAGGGACAGATCACTTTCATTTAGCACGGTTTTTACTACCTCACGGCCCATCCTGCCATCAGCACCAACTACAATTACTTTTGTGTTCATATATAAACCTCCCACCGAATTCTGAAAAACAATACCAGCTTCTTTGCTGCGACAATTAGCTTACACAAAATACCTTAAATTTTATTTTCTTATAAATTAGCAGATATGTCAAGGGCAAGTCATTGACAGCCTAGTGAATACTGAAGCTGTTTTGGGAAATCATAATTAAAAACCGTAAAGGACTGATGTTTATATCAGGCTACGAGGCGCTGGAGTTTGCCGGTCTGGCCGGTGAGCTTCTCCTGAAAAACGGTGCAGAAACATCTAGGGTTGAGGATACTATAATAAGGATCTGCAACAGGGCTCAAATCACTGAAACAGAGGTGCTGGTGTTCCCAACCGGAATCATTGTTAATGGAAGGTTCAAAGGGATTCGCCTGACTACAGCCAAAAGAATTCGCGAGCGGGATACAAACATGACAGTTGTGTCAGCAGTAAATGACATTTCCCGAAAATTTGCTGACGGAAAGATTACTCTTGCTGATGGTCTGGCCTTAGTTAAGGATATTTATACTGACACACCTGGAAATTTCCCCCGCCTTTGGCTATTGTCGGCAGGAGCTTTTGCTTCTGGCGCAGCCACAGTTTTACTTGGCGGCAGCTGGACCGACTTCTTACCTGCCGTGTTAGCCACTGCAGTGGTAAGAATAGTAATAGGAGCCGCCGCATTTAATTTGGCTTATGTACTGCAGCACTATCTTGCAGGTTTATTTGCCGGCCTTACTGGTATATTATTCGTGAACTTTGGATTTGGGGAACATTTGGATAAAATAGTTGTGGGTGCCCTTCTCCCCCTCGTCCCCGGAGTTGCACTCACAAATGCTGTCAGAGACTTTATTTCAGGAGACCTGCTATCAGGCACCCTGAGGATGGTTGAAGCACTACTGGTGGCAGCCGCCTTGGCCGGAGGTGTAGGCTTCGCTCTGGCTTTATATGCTGGTTATTTCAAAAATTTATTTTAATTATTTCTTTCTACCTAAAAAAGGGAGGTACCGGTTTGTTAATCAACTCACTTCTAGCTTTTGCTACTGCCCTTTTCACAGGCATTACCCTACGCACTCCAAAATCCGCCTGGATTACGGTCGGTATTACGGGTATGATGGGATGGGCCACCAGCGAGGCTCTGTCGAGACAAAGGGTACCAGAGCTTGTGGTAGCAGTGGCCGGAGCTTTAATGATAGGAGCGTTGGCAGAAATTCTGGCAAGATTTCAAAAACAACCTGTAACCGTATATATAGTTTCAGGAATCATCCCCCTTGTCCCTGGAACAACTGCATACAATTCCATGCTGGCGTTTCTGGAGCGAAACTTCGACAGTGGTCTATACCTGGCATTTAAAGCCTTCCTAATTGCATCTTATCTGGCTGCTGGTCTGGCGGTAGCCCCGCTGTTCATCAGATACCTAAGATCTGCACTGGAAAAAAGCTATAAAATTAATCGCAAAAATAAACTTTAAATTTGGGGAATATCAGAATAGTCTCGGACACCCTTTCATATTAATTAATAAGGCCTATATTCTTTGTGTACGGCCTTATTCTAAAGGGGGTAGCGGTTATGAAAACCATCAGGCTCAGTGACCTTGAGGGCAAAGAAGTTATTAATCTGGTTGACGGTGCAAGGCTAGGTGTAATAGGCGAGGCCGATATGCTCATTGATATACATACAGGAGAAATTCATTCTATTGTCCTACCCCATAGAAACACCTTTTTTAGTCTGTGGGCAGACCGCCAAAATATGATTATTCCATGGGAGGCTGTAAAAAGAATTGGTAATGAAGTAATTATCGTAGAGTTGGATAATACAGTACCAAACCTTATTAGATGTCCAGGATAATAACAACTTGGTAGAAAAAAAGGTTTGCGTTTAAAAACGCACACCTTTTTTTTAAGAAAGTCAGTTGTTTGGTAGTCTGCCGTCCGCAGTTGGCAGTATCTTTTCTTTCACTGCTGACTGTTAACCGCAATCTGCTATGCTAACTATTTATTTTCCTGTAGATCCAAAACCTCCAGTACTCCGATCAGTTTCATCCAAATCTTCAACTTCAAGGAAATCTGCCCTGGCGACCTTATTAATAACCATCTGCGCAATACGGTCACCTCGTTTAATGATAAATGGGGCTTGTCCAAGATTGGTCAAAATCAGGCCTATTTCACCCCTATAATCAGAATCAATGGTTCCCGGAGTGTTGACCATGGTAATCCCATGTTTTAAAGCGAGTCCGCTCCTAGGTCTTATCTGAGCCTCGTATCCTTCAGGTAACGCTATGCTTATTCCAGAAGATACCAGCTTAATTTCACCCGGTAGAATTGTTTCTGGTTCCTCAACTGCCGCATAAAGATCCATACCTGCAGCGCCATTTGTCATATACTGCGGTAGTGGAATCCCTTTGCCTGCACTAGTCCTTTTTATTCTTATTTTTACGTGTTCCACAATGCTCCTCCGTTAATCAAGGCAAACCTCTAGCCGTTTCTTATCTAATTGCGGGCCAATTGCAGCCACAACTATTTTTTCATTTCTGAACAGGTACTCCGCAAGACCTTTTATAGATTCATGGGTCACATCATTTATTTTCTTGACCGCCTCGTCAATCGTCACCAATCGTTTAAGGCAAAGTTCTGATTTACCTATACGGCTCATCCTATTACTAACATTTTCCAGTCCAAGGTACATGCTGCCTTTTATTTGTTCTTTGGCCCTGTTTAACTCACCCTTTGTAATACCGTTTAAGCGGAAATCCTTCATCTCTCTTACAACAAGGGATATCAGCTGGTCCAGATTATTCTGGCTTAAACCTGCGTAAACTGAGAAAAGTCCGGCATCCCTGTAAGAACTTTGGTACGTATACACTGAATAGGCCAATCCTCTTTCCTCTCGGATTTCCTGGAACAGGCGGGAACTGATTCCTCCCCCCAATACACTGTTTAAAATATGAAAAACATATGTGTTCTCATGATCCATAGGAAGTCCAGGTGTACCTATGCACAGGTGAACCTGTTCAGTATCTTTTTTTCTTGACTGAATACTGCTATGAACCTTTGGAGCAACATACCGTCTCTCTACAGGTTGAGTTCTCAGCTTTTCAAAGATAGGACCTAGTTTTTGGATAATTTCATCATGCTTGACATTGCCTGCCGCAGCTACTACCACCGAATCGGGAGAATAGAATCGATCCTTGAAACTAATGAGGTCTTCCCTGCCCAAACGCTTTATAATTTCTTCTGTGCCTATAACGGGTCTGCCAAGGGCATGACCACTCCACAACGTGCTGGCAAAAATATCATGTACCAGTTCGTCAGGGGCATCCTCATACATCTTGATTTCTTCAATTATCACATTTTTCTCTTTCTCGATATCGTCTTCCTTAAACAGTGAATTAAAAAACATGTCACCTAACAAATCAACAGCAATGTCAAGATGTTCATCAAGTACCTTGGCATAATAACAAGTATATTCTTTGGAAGTAAAGGCATTAAGCTGTCCCCCGACTGCATCCAGGGTTTCGGCTATTTCCTTGGCGGTTCTCTTTTCTGTCCCTTTGAACATCATGTGTTCAATGAAATGGGCTATCCCGTTATTGCTGTCGTCCTCATCACGAGAACCGGCTCCAACCCAAAAACCCAAACAGACCGATCTTACATGTGGTATTTCTTCTGTTACAATTCTTACACCGTTTGATAATGTTGTTTTATTATACATATATACTAAACCCTCCTATATGTTTAGAGGCACATTCTTTATAGCTTCTATATACAGTCAGGAATTCCTCTACAAATAATTTATTAGTTTAGGAACAACGTCCCCCAAAAGCTTTTTACCGTTAAATAGAACCACTCTTGAATCCTGGTCCACAACCCCTTTTCATCAACATCTTGTGCGGCTTTAAGACTAACCCTTCCCGCAAAATTGCCGTTTACAAAATAACTCACCGAACCAATTATCTGACCTTTTTTTATGGGTGCTGCAGGGTAGGAATCGTAAATCAGCCTTTTCTCAACAGCATCCGGCTTATCCAGAGGGATGAGCAGTCCAAGGTCAGACCCATAGGAAACCGGTACTTTTATCTGTTCCCCGTTCTGGACCTGAAGCTTGCCAAACTCAGCGCCTGCAACTGCTACCTGCGAATATTCGAACCGATTAAACCCAAACTCGAATAGCTCTATCGAATCCCGCCAGCGGTTTCCACTATGCAGAACCACTGCCACCAACTGTCTGTTCCCTTTGGTTGCAGAAGAAATCAGGCACTGTCCGGCTTTATTTGTTGTACCGGTTTTTACACCATCTGCCCACAAATACTTCCACAAAAGCTTGTTAGTATTTGAAAATCGTCTTACTGCCTCTCCTTCAGTATCTGTAAGCATCTTATTTCGTGTACTGACAATATTTGAAAAGATAGGATTGGTTAAGGCATGACGTGCTATAAGTGCTAAATCATAAGCACAGGTATAATGCTTATCATCCGGCAGTCCGTGAGGATTGACAAAATGTGAATTCACAGCTCCCAGTGATAAAGCCTTAACATTCATTAGTAACGCAAATTGCTCTTGGCTGCCGGCCAAATACTCTGCAATGGCCTCACATGCGTCATTACCTGAACGCATAAGCGCTCCGTATATCAGATCCGACAGACTGACAATTTCCCCAACCTTCAGATGCATACTGGACCCTTCGGTATATGCTGCCTGGCGGCTGACTTTTATTTTTTGATTAGATTTTCCGCTTTCAATGGCTATTAGTGCAGTCAATACTTTTGTAGTGCTGGCCGGAGGTCTTTTCTTAAAAGGATTCTTCGCATAGAGTACCTGCCCTGTCTTCAAATCCATCAAAATAGCAGCATCAGCAGTAATATTGGGTTTGCCCTGTGCCATTACAGCCGGTTCAAAAATCATCAGGTAAAAAATTGTTAATACAATGGTCGAAGCAATTAATCGTTTTGCCAACCCCGTTCTCTCCCCATCACTTATAGTCGAAATCTTAAATAAAAAATCACTGATATCCACGGACATTTAAGTAAAGCATTTCAGCCGTGTTCACCAGTGATTGCCGTGGCTTCTACCCAAAATTAACTTACTTAATTCCTATGCAATCAGAAACTGTAGTTAACTGGTATCCTCTTTTTTTGAGTTGTTCAATGAGAACCGGAAGCGCTTTAACAGTTGGAGCTGTTGGATGCATGAGTACAATCGCACCATTATGGGCTTTATCAATGACACGCTCAACAATAACCTCCGGAGCCGGACGCTGCCAGTCCCTTGTGTCAATGCTCCACATAATAACTTTGTAACCGCTCTCCCCGGCTGCTTCCAATACAGTCTTGTTAAACTCCCCATATGGCGGAGCATACAAATTTATCTTATTCTTGGTTACTTTATAAACTTCATCTTCAGTCTTTTTAATTTCCCTAATATTTTCTTCTTTATTGATAAAAGTGGGATGGGGATGCGAATAACTGTGATTTCCCAGTTCGTGATTCTCAGCAATCTGTTTGGTCAGCTCAGGAAAATCTTTAACCCATTTTCCGCCCATAAAAAAAGTCATCTTGACATCATTTTTCTTTAATATTTTTAACATCTCGGGTACATACTCTTCTCCCCAGACAACATTACAGGTAAGGGCAATTTTCTTCTCTGTCTGATTCCCCTGATAGATTGGTTCAAAGCTGCTAGTTGTAGGTTTAAAAATATTATTTCCTATAAAGTTGAGCGTAACTAGTGCTGCCAGTAATACAGCCAAAAGAACGACAGCCTTCTTCATTACATTATGAAGATTAATATAATAAATTCTCATGCTATCCCCCCAGACAAAATGGTATTTACCTTATTGATTTTATTCAGAAACCTGACAGGATATTACCGATAGTAAGTCGATTGGGGTCAAAATTGCTCATTACAGGTTTAAATAAATTATACTGGGTTATTTTTAGTATTAGCACTAGGGCCAAAAGAATAATGATAATCTGTGCAGTCTTTTTAATGATATACTTTGAGCTAAAATAATAAATTTTCATTTCCAAAACCTCCGGACAAGAAATGTTTAATCCCGTAGAATCTTATTCGCCTACCTGTTAAGATATGTGAAATACAATTTCTGAGATATTAATACCAAATATTACTATTTTTTCTATCCAAACTACACCCTAAAAGCCTTTCACCCGGTAGTATTTAAACTTAGATACAAATTTTTCCCAAACTTTCCATCAGCTTTTCAGTTACAACGCCGGGGGAGGTGGTTACAGGCAGATTTAGTGCTATTTGCTAGCTGTCAGTCTTCAAACTAAAATTTTAACTTTTGTAAAAGTGCGTTAACAGCATTTCGTTAATAGTCTCAATTTCATAGGAGGGTGTTTATGAGAATCAAGAGCTTCAAAATCTTGGCTTTAAGCATGATATTTATGCTTTTGTCAGCGTCATCAGTATTTGCCGATAACTACTTTGAAAAAAAATCGCCCATGAAAATTTGTAAAACCTCAAAGAAAACCGGAGGCGGGGTTAAAAGTAAAGCCCCTAAGGTCAAAGCACCTAAGATAAAAGCACCTAAGATAAAAGCACCTAAGATAAAGTCACCTAAACCTAACCCACAGGTAAATAAAAAACCATTCAAGGGAATTGAGGTAACAGGAATAACCCTTAATAAAACTAAAACAACCATTGCAGCAGGTTCATGGGAGCGCCTTGCTGCCCTTGTTAAACCCGCTAATGTCACTAACAAGCACGTACTGTGGTTTTCAACCAGACCTGATATCGCAACAGTAAACCCAAGTGGTAAGGTTACAGGTATCACTTCAGGCGAAGCTGTAATTTACGCCGTTGCACGTTCTGATTTCAGCAAAGTGGCCAGTTGTACCGTAACTGTCACAGAAGGTACCCAAAACCCCTCTACAGAAGTTACAGGCATTTATCTAAACAAAACAAACACCACTTTAATCGTAGGTTCATCTGAAACGCTTACAGCAACAGTGGTGCCTGGTAATACTTCTGATTCAGTTACCTGGTTTTCCGGCAATCCCAACATAGCTACTGTTGACCAATCCGGAAAAATAACCGGTAGAAGCAGCGGGACCGCACAAATATTTGCCATGACTTCCAGTGGTCGATATATAGCCTCCTGTTCCGTCAAAGTTGTCTCAGCAAATGCATCTGTTACCTCTGTCTCCATTGACAAAACAACATCCTACATTGCCTTAGAACCGGGTTCAACAAGATCCCTGACAGCAACAGTAGAACCATCAAGTGCCGCTGATAAATCCCTAACCTGGACTTCAGGAGACACTTCAGTTGCTGTTGTAAATCAATCTGGTAAGGTAACTGCAATATCTGAAGGAACAGCTGTAATTACCGTCAGAACTAATGACGGTGGAAAAACCGACCAGCTCCTGGTCAAGGTCATCCCGGATGATGAATGGGAAGCTGTTAATGAGGTCAAGATTAATCTTCTGCAAACAATCATTCCGGTAGGTGAAAAAGACACCCTGAAGTACTCACTAGAGCCTTCGGATGCCAGTAATCAGGAAGTAATTTGGACCTCCAATAACACAAGCATTGTATCAGTGACTAATACAGGAGTTATTGAGGCCAAACGTACCGGTACAGCCGTGGTAACTGCTACTTCGGCAGACGGCAGTAAGAAAGCAAGTTGTGTTATTACAGTTGTTCCATCGGTTGAAAAGCCAGCGTATGGTATCCTCTTCAACAAAATTACCAGTACCCTACTGGTCGGGATGTCCGATTACCCAACAGTAAATGCCTATCCTGACGGTACATCCATAAGTTCACTCACATGGCGCACCAGTGATTCTTCTGTCGCCATAGTTACTCAAACCGGTAAAGTAACAGCAATAGCGCCAGGAAATGCTGTCATCACAGCAACAACCTCAAACAACAAAACCGCCAGCTACCTGGTTGTCGTCACAGAATAAACAAACGCTTTAAAGTAACCAGGATAAATTCAATACCAATTAAAAGAGGATGCCGCCCCAAAGCAGCATCCTCAACTTTTGACAAACCCTTTCATAATAGAAAGAGGGGATGAGATTTTTCCTTAAGCGGCGAGTCTGCCATCCGCGCTGTCGGCGTCGGGGCTCTTAGCGTCTTCAGCGCTTAGAGCCCCGTTGTCCTCTAGAGGGAGAGCGTAAGCGATCCGGTAACGAGCTGAGGTGTTGCCGCCGTGGAGGAAATATCTCATCCCCTCTGCTTTATTTAGGGTTTGTCCACTTATAAGATGCTATAAAAGCAGCATCCTCTTAATTGGTACCATTCAATTTATCCTCAACTACATCCCAAAAGCTTGGAGCTTCGAAACCCAGCCTCCAGATTGCAATTCCCGCCAGTCCGTATTTCCTGACAAGGTCAAGTTTAAAGGCAGCACTCTGGATACTTTCAAACCAGACCACATGTTTCTTTGAACTTTTCCAGTAGTTGAAATATGGGGTTTGACTTGATGCATCCCATTGGATTTCCGCACCGTGATTCAAAGCCAACGCAACTGCATTCCTTTGCTGGACTGTCTTATATCCTGCTCCCCCTTCAATCCAGTCATAACCATAATTACCTATGCCAAGCAGCACCTTTTCCCCGGGAATTACTGCGGAAGAATAGGCAGCTGCTTTTTCCACCCATGGTTGAGAAGCAACGGGGCCAGGAGTTCCACCCAACCAGTGCTCATCATAAGTCATCAGCATAATCTTATCAGCGGTTTTTGCAAGGTGACCATAGTCAAAAGCCCCGCTCCAGCCGTCTGTTGGATTGTCCCAGGTCTTGGCTGGAACAGATATGGTAACCTTAAGCGCATCAGGACCCAGTTTGGCTTTTAATTCCTCCATAAAATAATTGAGGTATTGTCGGTCTTGTGGTGAAATATTTTCGAAATCAATGTTGACTCCGTCATATCCATTTTTAATCAGGGTCTTATATATTTCTGAGATAGTTTTGGCCCTTAAATCAGGATCTGTAAGAATTGAATGAATTAACTGCCTGTTAAATCCAGAAGAAGAAAGGTTATGTACCAATGCGAGGGTTTCAATATCATTTTGGCGCGAGACCTTCAATGCCGCTTTAGGAGTTTTGCCGACCAGTTTTCCCTCCGAATTGATTTTGTAGGTAAATGTAGCGATTCCTGTAATTTTGTCAGTATTCTTTTTCAGGGAATCATGTGACAGAGTATCGGTACTCCAATCTTTGGTATAAAAGCCCAGTACTTCTTTATTTGGCGAGTAAACCTCAGAGTATACCTGCTCTTTGACACTCTTTTTTTCCCACCTGGAAACAAGGCTTATAAGACCATGACCTTTTGCATCTGTGACACGTGATTCTCCAGCCTGAACCTTACTGGGAGACAAGAAAAAAAGCAACAGGCATAACAGAATAACGCTTCCGGTAGTACGACGATTTGCTGTATTCGCAAGTATCTGCATGTCCCTCCCCTTTCTAAATTTGAATAATCGGATAAACCCTTTCGATTATAGAGGGTTTGGGGTCTACAGGCAATCTGTTAAAATGTCGTTGGTTTATCAGCTACAGTATTTAAGACCTATTGCCGAACATATCCGTTACTGCTTAGATATTTTCTTCAAGTTGGTAATTACACCCGCTTTAGCCAACATCACGCATAATTCACCTTGCCATATCGTTTCCCCACTAAAACTGTCCATAATTCTGCCATAGTCTTCACACCCTTCAAAACCCTCAGAAAATAATAAATGCCCTCTGAAGACCTAGCTTCAAAAGGCATCTTTGCCATTTTGTTCAGAACATAAATCGTCAATTACCCTGCATAAACTTCTATCCTGTTTCGTCCCAGCTCTTTGGCCAGATACAGGGCTTTGTCAGCTTTTAGCAAGAGTTCCCGTTTATTCTTTTCATCCGGGTACATGGCAGCACCTATGGAAACTGTAATCTTCCCAGCGGCCTTGGTGTTACTGCAAAAATTAGATTCTTCAACAGCCATTCTAATTCGTTGTGCTATAGTAACCGCAACTTCCTTAGTACAGTTGGGAAGAATAACAGCAAACTCTTCTCCTCCGTAACGAGCAACAATGTCACAGCTGCGAACGTTTTTTATTATCACCTCAGCAAGCTCCTGAAGTAGTTGGTCGCCCAGAAGATGTCCAAACCGGTCATTAAAACTTTTAAAATAATCTACATCTAACATCAGAATTCCGAAAGAACATTGATCCTTCTGTGCATGTGAAACATGTTCCTTCAAAAGTTCCTGAAAACGCCTATGATTAAATAATCCTGTCAAGCCATCGGTATTTGACAAATATTCAAGCTTGGAAAATAACCGTGCATTGTATATAGCAAGAGCCACTTGGCTGGCTATGTTTTTGAAGGATAACATTTCCTTGTCAGAAAAATCCCTAACAGTATCAGCATCAAAAGCGATAACCCCCAGGAGCTCATCTTTACAAATGAGAGGGAATCCCACACTGGATTTATCTCCATGGAACTGGCGCACAAATTCCGGCAGGTCTAGACACGTCCTCAGGTTTCTGACATAGACGGGAGCCCTTGTCTGAACTATTTTACCGGGCGGGCCTTCACCAACTTTCCACTTCACCTTCGCCAGGTCTTCCTCTGTTTTGAACGCATTGCAGCAAATTAAATCCAATTCCTTTTTTTCTTCATTTAACAGAAACACCGCTGTGGATTCCAGGCCCAAATTTTCGACCACTGCTTTAACTGTGTTGTCTAACACTTCCTTTAGACTCAGAGTAGAATTCACCAAATTGGTTATTTCGGCCATCAGGTCTCCATGAAGATCCCTTAATATTAGTAAGCTGCCAGCAATTTTGTTATCCTTGTCAAAAAAGGGGTAGCTTTGGACTTCAAGCGGGACAATCTGCCCGTTTTTGTGGGTGAACTTACGCTTTTTTGCTATTTTTTCACCATGAAATGTTTTTTGTAGATTTTCCTTGATTTCGTCATAACTTGTTTTACCTACTAAAATGGACACTGCTCTCATATGTGAAAGACCTATAATGTCATCAGCCGAATAACCGAGCAGATCTTCAAATTGTTTGTTAGCAAATATCACATTACCATCTATATCTAGCACAATTAATCCAACAGTCACTGTCTGTAGAAGGGAAATCATAAGGTCCGGTCTTAGAGGGATATTATCTTCGCAACTCAAAGATACCACAAAAATCATCCTATCTAACGTTCATCGGGCTAAACCAGCTATAAAATAATCATTTATCTTAATTAAATAATTCTATATCGTTTTACTTCTTCCTGCAAAAAAGTGTATATTTCTGGTAATTTCAATAAAATATTTCCGAAAAACTGGGGTAAAAAAAGAGAATCCCTCTTAGGAGATTCCCGTGAGAAACCACTTATTTTTCATCTAGCAAAAACGTGGCTGCCGATTCGTTTAATTATTGGTCGTGACCATATCCACTTATTTGTGGACTTTGCAGGGTTCCAGTAATAAATGGCGTTCCCTGTCGGGTCATAACCCGTCAGTGCCAATTCAGCAGCTTTCACTGATTTTTCACTGGGCTCAAGCCATATCTGTCCGTCTTCCACAGCATCGAAAGCCCCTGGCTGAAAAACCACTCCTTTAATGGTTTGGGGAAAATCACGGGACTGGGTTCTGTTAACAATTACAGCTGCAACAGCGACCTGACCTTCAAAGGACTCTCCCCTTGCCTCACCACTTACAGCCCTGGCCAGCATTATTACGTCATCCCTTGAAAAACTTCGGGATACTGTTCCCCGTTTATTCTGTGACCTGGCCTTGTTCCGGCCCCCATCTAAAGCCTCTCTAGTCTTTTTATCGAAAACCCCGGTGGCTTTTAAATCATTCCGCCTTTGAAAATAAAGAACAGCCTGATGTGTTTTAAGTCCAAAAACGCCATCAGAGGGTTCCAGTTTGTATCCTTTCTTAGATAGGTCAATTTGCATCTGCCGGACGTCACCGCCTATCATTCCAAGAGAAAGATCCCTGTAAACTCCGTTCTCAGCTTCAGCCGGTGTATAAAAAGAGCCAAACATTAGAGTAACCATTATACCTATAATAAATAATAACATAAATTTATTCTCTTTAAGCATTGTCTCCACTCCTGTCTAACATAAACATTTTGTCCAATAGCTAAACTCCATCTGAACTAAGAATCCCGTTAATCCGGCAGAGGAAGACTCAGTATAACAAAAAAATAGAATTATGACAACTCCTTTTCATACTGTATAAAGCAAAATAACCCCATAAGGGGTCTTTTGGATAAATAGCAGCATAACTTTGCCATGCATAATCTGCATTAGTACTTTTTAAATTATCATGGAATAAAAATCAAAAAAATTTAGTCTTTTGCGATTCGTCTCATTGTCTCAAGGTTTTCCTCCCAGCCGCCCTGATCATCAATTGGTGTCTCCAAAATAAGGGGTATGTCTATGAGTCCCTCATGTTTGAGTATTGCTTTAAATCCTGCTTCTCCTATAAACCCTTTTCCTATATGGGCGTGTCTGTCTTTTGTAGAGCCTAAAGGGTACATGGAGTCATTAGCGTGAATCAGTTTAAGTCTGGACAATCCAACTACTCTGTCCATCTCATCAAATGTTTTCTTAACCTTCTCTTCATCTGCTAAATCATATCCGGCTGCAAATCCATGGCACGTGTCAAAACAAATTCCTGCTTTGCCACTATCCAGTTCGTTCAAAACCCATTTTAAATGTTCAAAAGTAAACCCAACTTCCTTCCCGGCACCTGATGTATTTTCGAGTAAAACGACTGTACTGCCGTCATAATCGGATAGTGATTTCTTTAATGCTTCCGCCACCTGGGCCAGCCCCTTTTCCATCCCTTCACCCTTGTGGCTGCCCATGTGAAGAACAAGGTAAGCTGCACCTAAAGTGTCGGCTCTGTATAAATCTTCCTTAACCATAGAGATTGCATAATCATGCATCTTATGGTCAGATGTAGCCAGGTTAAGCACATAAGGAATGTGTACAACAACCGGGTCTATGTCATTATTTTGACAAAGCTGCCTGAAGGTTTTTACTTCAGCTTCACCCAAAGCCCTTGCTTTTCCTCCCCGCGGACTCCTGGAAAACATCTGACAGGCATTACACCCAAGCTTCACCAGGTTTTTTACCGCCTTGTCAAAACCACCGCCAATTGAGATATGTATCCCCAGCCGCATGTATTATCCCCCTTTATGTTATAATTCAAAACAAATCAGTTAGAGTTCAGGTTAAGACAAACTCATTAACCACAGAGTACACAGAGAACACAGAGTAAAAATAATTTAATAAAAAGGATTATTACGTATAATATCTACTTGTTTTCTTATAATTACCTATATTTTACTAATTATTATTTCTCTGTGATCTCTGTGCCCTCTGTGGTTAGATTTTTTCTTTTTCATCATTATCAATAATATTTCCTGCCACTAATCATGACCACCCGCATAGCGAGTGGTTTTCGCTATACAAAAAGTAAAAACCGATATTCATCGGTTTTATACTTTAACTCTCTTTGGCTTGTTGTGCTTTGATAGCTTCTTTTCTGGAGAGATTGACCCTTCCATGCTCGTCTATCTTTATTACTTTGACCATTATTTCGTCACCAACAGAAACTACATCTTCCACCTTGCCTACCCTCTGTTCAGCCAGCTGGGAGATATGAACGAGACCTTCCTTGCCGGGTAAAACTTCGACAAATGCCCCAAAATCCATAATCTTGACGACTTTGCCCAAATAGATTTTTCCTACTTCTACGTCAGCTGTAAGGCTCTCAATAATTTCCAGGGCGCGTTTACCTGCTTCACCATCTACAGCCGCGATAAATACCCTGCCATCATCTTCGATATCAATCTTAACTCCGGTCTCATCGATAATCTTCTTGATTGTCTTTCCACCAGGTCCGATTACTGTTCTAATCTTGTCCGGATCAATCGTAAAAGTAATTATTCTTGGTGCATAAGGAGACATTTCAGGTCTGGGAGCAGAAATAACCTCAAGCATTTTCTCCATGATATGTATTCTGCCCAGTCTGGCCTGCTCCAAAGCTTCCTGTAGAATATCCCTGTTAATTCCCGCAATCTTGATATCCATCTGGATTGCTGTGATACCAGCCTTGGTTCCGGCAACTTTAAAATCCATATCGCCAAGGTGGTCCTCCATACCCTGAATATCTGTCAGAATAGCAAACTTATCTCCTTCTTTTATAAGACCCATGGCCACACCGGCTACAGGAGCCTTGATGGGTACACCTGCATCCATAAGACTAAGAGTACTTCCACAAACACTTCCCATTGAGGAAGAGCCATTGGATTCGAGTACTTCAGACACAACTCTTATAGTATAAGGAAACTCTTCTTCTGACGGAATCATAGGGTCTAGTGCCCTTTCAGCAAGAGCTCCATGGCCGATTTCCCGGCGTCCTGGTCCCCTCATAAACCTTGCTTCACCCACACTATATGGCGGGAAATTGTAATGATGCATATAACGCTTGGAATCCTCAACTCCAAGTCCATCAAGAATCTGCTCATCGCCAACCGCCCCAAGGGTTACAACACTTAAAACCTGAGTCTGTCCCCTGGTAAAAAGGCCTGTCCCATGGGTTCTTGGCAGTATTGAAACTTCACAGGTAATTGGTCTTACCTCATCCAAAGCCCGTCCGTCAATACGAATCCTTTTCTCAGTAATAAACTTGCGCATTGCTTCTTTTTCGAGCTTGTCTAGAGTATTACCCACTTGTTTAAGCTGTTCTTCATCAGGAAACTGTTCCTCGGCAAAATGCTGCTTGATTTCTTCTTTAAGGTCACGGAACATTTTCTCTCTGGTGTGCTTGTCCAACTTGTTATCAATACAGTCCTGAACAGCTTGTTCAACTTTTGGACGTGCATACTCACTCACCACTGCCTGAATTTCTTCGTCGGTTATGAAAAGCTGGTGGTCATGAATCTCTTTAGCCAGTCCCTTTGCTAACGCTGCATCCCGGAACTCCGAAATAAAGGCTACAATTCTTTTTATCTCCTCATGCCCATACATAATGGCCTCTAGCATAACATCTTCGGGTATTTCCTTAGCGCCAGCTTCCACCATTATTACTGCATCAGCTGTTCCGGCCACTGTAAGGTGCAGTTCACTATGTTCTGCCTGGGCGAGGTTCGGGTTAATGACAAAGTTTCCGTCAACCCGTCCAACCACTACCGCCCCTATAGGCCCCTGAAAAGGTATGTCTGACAGGGTAAGGGCTGCAGAAGCTCCAATTACTGCACAAACATCCTGTGGGTTATCCTGATCAACAGACAGAACGCTTGCCACTACATGTACATCATTTCGGTAACCTTTGGGAAACAGAGGTCTTATGGGTCGGTCGATTAGTCTTGCAGATAGGATTGCTTTTTCACTGGGCCGACCTTCCCGCTTAATAAATCCTCCAGGAATCTTTCCTACAGCATACAATCTTTCCTCATAATCTACAGTAAGCGGAAAAAAATCTAATCCCTGTCTAGGTTCCACCGATCTGGTAGCAGCAACCAATACGACAGTGTCGCCATAGCGAACGAGTACTGAACCGCCGGCCTGTTTAGCTACTCTCCCGGTTTCTACGGTCATTTCCCTGCCACCCACTAGTAAGCTCCGAGAAAAACCGCTTTTGTTGTCACTCATATAGGGTTTATTCCCCTCCTTTATATTTAGTATAGAATACAATAACATCTAAATATCTATTATATTATTACCAACTATAATGACCATAATTCTATCATATCGAAAAAATTGAAAACCTTAATTTCAGAAAACTATAATTCAATAGCCAGAACTCAATTCCCAAAAACTTGAAAAAAAGCGGGCTGCGGCCCGCTTTTTCCTATCGTCTCAAGCCTAATTTTTCAATAATATCACGGTACCGGTCGAATTTAGTCTTCTTGAGGTAGTTAAGCATAGCTCTCCTCTGTCCGACCATCTTAAGAAGACCCCGCCTTGAATGGTGGTCTTTCTTATGAGTCTTTAAGTGCTCAGTTAGGTAATTGATTCTTTCGGTAAGAATAGCAATCTGTACCTCCGGAGAGCCTGTATCTGATTCATGAATCTTATGCTGCTCAATAATTCCTTTTTTCTTCTCAGTTGCCAGCGCCATGATGTCACCTCCTTTACGAATTTATCCCCATTAGCCAAGATAACCGTCGGAGACTCGAGTTCCCTAGCAAATGGTTTATATAACAGGATGGGATTAATCCCATCACCATTAACAAATATAGACTATTTGAACCTTTTTTATTCAGGTGTTACTTTCCGATAACTGTTATCACAAGTCTACCTTCCGAGATATCCTTAGCAACAATATCAAAGACCCGCCCAGACTTGGCAAAAAAACCTCGAAACCTTGTAGCCGTTGGTATTTTCCCCGGGATTTCCCGGGCTGCATTGATAATATCTGATGCAGTAATCTTCTCCTGCCTCAAATCCTTCAGCCGTTTCCGTGCGTGTTCCGTAATTATTATCCGCATTGAACACTACCTCATCATCAGTAAAGCTTTTTACATCTTGCCCCGTCCTGTTGGGCAAGAATTGCATAGATTGCGTCCTGAAATGCGGTTAATAATGCATTTTCGATACCGTTCCTCAAGTAAACCTGCTCAAGCTCAGTCTTTAGCTCAATGAACTCTTTCGTCAAGCAAATTTCTGCAAACTGGTTTATGAGCTTACGGATTTCTTCATCCCTCGAATCGAAATGGGCAATTACCATATCCATGCCTCCCTCCAATTAAGGGCACTTACAATTAATTATTTTAGCATAGATTGCTAATGATGTAAATTTATTTTATTATTTGGAAAATAGCCAAAGATTAAATTGTAACTGCATTATTAGTATATTGGCCGTAGTCGTAATTTATTCTGACTGCTATACCTTCAATACTTCCCTTGCTTTTCCTGCATCTTCAGCTATTTGTGATATGAGTTCCTGAACAGATTCGAATTTCTTTTCACCGCGAATACGGTGTACAAATTCAACTTTTACTTTCCTGCCATAAATATCATTGGAGAAATCAAATATGTGAATCTCTATATTTCTGGGCTTGTCCAGTTTAAATGTTGGACGAAGACCGATGTTAGCAACGCCTTTAAAAATTTCTTCCCCGATGTACACCCGGACAGCATATACACCGTTGGCAGGAATCAGAACTTCTTCCCCCGGTTCAAGGTTTGCCGTAGGAAAACCTATGTTCCTGCCTCTTTGATCCCCTGCAACAACTTCAGATAGAATAAACGGGTAGTATCCCAGGAATCTTTGGGCCTCATGCACCTCTCCCTTTACAAGCAAACTTCGAATAAAAGTACTGCTAACCTCAACTCCCTGGTACGTTACAGGCGGGACAACAATGGTTTCTATACTATAGTCTGCTGCCAAAGCAGAAAGTATTTCAGGGGTTCCCTGACCCTTAAAACCAAATGTATAATTATATCCGATTACAACCCCTTTGGCATTTAGCTTTTCAGCTAAAATGTCCTTTATGAACTCTTGGGGAGTTAATCTTGCAAATTCTTTGGAAAAAGGAATAATTATGAGGAGTTCTGCTCCAAGTTCAGATAATTTCTTTATCTTCTCTTCCTTCGATAAAAGCATCGGTGGGGAGAATTCGGGATCCAATATTTTAAGAGGATGGGGATCAAAAGTCAAAACCGCGGTTGTACCACGTAACTGCTGTGACTTTTCAATTGCTTTTCGAATTAATTGACGGTGGCCTAAATGAACTCCGTCAAAGTTTCCCAGGGCAGCAACAACATTACTGTAGTACCCTATATCGTCCAACCCGTAGTAAATGTCCATCTTGTCCTCCCTAAAACAAAACCTTTATGGGCTGAAAAACATATTTTCTGTGTTCAATATCTGTTTCGGCGTTATTTGCTTCATTAATTACTTTTGCTATAGCAAGACATTGGTTCTGAGTGTTTATAAGTTTTACGATTTGGTTTTCTTCAAGATCCTCCGGCATGTTTATAACCCCTGCGGTATACACGCGGTTACCATGACTTATAGATTTCCCAACATTGTCATATACTAAAATCTGTTTCAGTGGAAGAACTTCGCTAATCGACATCATAATTTCATTAAGCCCACCAGTCTCTACCACTTCTGTAATTTCTTCAACAGTAAGGGATTCTTCGATCTTAAATATGCCTGCACCGGTTCTGACCAGGAAAGACATATAGCCCCCACAGCCTAAAGAATTACCGAGGTCATGACATATAGTCCTCACATATGTACCTTTAGAACAGCTGACGTCAAAAAGCATTCTGGGATTCGGAGTACCAAAATCCTGGCACTTTATAATTCTTGTCTCAAAAATATGTACTTTTCTTGGTTCACGCTCAACCTCGATACCTTGGCGGGCAAGTTCGTATAATTTCCTGCCCTTAAATTTTAGTGCTGAAACCATTGGCGGAACTTGTTGAATTTCACCTCTCAGGGAATTGATCGCTTCTGTGACACTGCTCAAACTTATCCCTGAGGCATCAAACTCTGCTATAGTTTCACCGAAACCATCCTGGGTATCGGTGCTCCTTCCCAAAGTCAATTCCGCCCTATATTGTTTAATGTCGTGACTAATATATTCAATTATTTTAGTGGCTTTGCCGACACATACAGGCAGCACCCCTGCAACTCCGGGATCTAGGGTACCGGTATGACCAGCCTTTTTAGTCTTAAGTGTTCTTCTGATAAAGTTGACCACATCATGAGAGGTCATTCCCGGAGGTTTTAAGACGTTTATGACACCATTTATATCAGTGTGTTCCATGTAATACACCAACCAAGCATTGCTCCATATTTAAAGTGCTTAACCTCCCAGTTCCTCGATACATGCCTCCAGAACCCTGCGTTCAACTTCCTCCTGCGTACCCTCTATAGCACAGCCTGCTGCCCGCGGATGTCCTCCACCGCCAAACCTGGCAGCCAGCTTGTTAACATCGACATCCTGCTTGGATCTAAAGCCTACTTTAAACCTTCCGGGGTTGATTTCCCTGAATAACATACCAATCTCCACACCATTAAGCAGCCTTGGATAGTTGATTATTCCGTCGGCATGCTCATCCAAGGCGCCCATCCGATGCAGGACATCCAGAGGTATCGTTATCCATGCAACACGGCCCTCGGCAGTAATTTTTAGCTGTCCAAGTGCATAACCCAACAACCTGAGTTGAATTTCATCTTTTCTTTCAAATAGGTTCCGGTTAATTTCTGAAACATTAATCCCCGTTCTGATCAACCCGGCGGTTATCTCATGAGTTGCATCTGTAGTATTGTCAAACCTGAAACTACCTGTATCCATTACAATTGATGTATAAAGATTGGCAGCAATATCTTTGTTGATCTTAATACCCATCGCTTGGGCCAGGTTGAATATAATCTCGCCAGTGGCAGCAGCTTTTTCGTCAACATAACAGTAAGTCCCGAATCCGTCGTTACTGACATGGTGATCTATATTAACAACATTTTGTGCTTTTGCTATCTTTGGGCCGCCATCAGAACCAAGACGGCCTAAGTCAGTGCAATCCAGAATTACCGCCAGATCAAAGTCGTCGGGGGCTTGTGAAAGTTCTACAAATTTATCTGCACCAGGAAGAAAATCATACATTGCTGGCACGGGGTCAGGAGTAACTGCGATACTCTCAACCCCGATTTCAGATAAAATAAGCCGCATAGCCAGAACTGAACCAACACTGTCACCGTCCGGCATGGCATGACCGCATATCAGCGCCTTTTTGAATTTTTTTAAGAAACCGGCAATCTCTTGCAGACTATTCATGCGTACTCTCCGTACCTTTGACACCTTCCAGGAGTTTCATGATTTTTGCACCATACTCAATAGAAGTATCAAATTTAAAGCTTATCTCAGGTGTATACCTAAGTCTCATTCTCTTACCCAATTCGCTTCTAACAAAACCTTTAGCCTTTTCCAATGCTTCCAGGGACTCGGACTTTTTTTCCTCCGGACCCAACACGCTGATAAATACTTTGGCATAACGGATATCCGGAGTCACTTCAACGCCGGTGACGGTTACAAACCCTACCCGCGGGTCTTTTATTTCGTCTCTCAGCATCTGGGTAACTTCTCTTTTGATTTCCTCAGCTACCCTGTTTGCCCTATGAGAAGTCATGGAATCACCCCCAGAACCCAGTCAGATTATAATTGCCTTTTTACTTCTTCCATAACAAATGCTTCAATTATATCTCCTTCAACGACATCATTAAATTTCTCAATCGTTACACCGCATTCGTAGCCTTCGACTACTTCTTTGACATCATCCTTAAATCTCTTCAGGGAATCAAGCTTGCCCTCAAAAACAACAATCCCGTCTCTGATTACACGCACTTCGGAGTTTTTGGTGATTTTGCCTTCTGTTACATAGCATCCCGCGATTGTGCCAATTTTAGACACCTTAAAGGTTTGCCGTACTTCCAACCGCCCTATGACAGCTTCTTTAAACTCCGGATCCAGCATACCCGCCATGGCAGACTTAACATCCTCAATAGCGTTATAAATCACCCTGTAAAGCCTGATATCAACTTTTTCCTTTTCGGCAGCCTTACGGGCGTTAGCATCCGGGCGGACGTTAAACCCGATAATAATGGCATTTGAAGCAGAAGCAAGCATAACATCAGTTTCAGTGATACCTCCAACTCCACCGTGTATAGGATTTACCCTAACCTCTTCATTTGACAGTTTATTAAGTGACTGCTTGAGAGCCTCGATAGAGCCCTGTACGTCTGCCTTGATAATTATATTAAGGTCTTTTACCTGACCTTCCTTAATCTGCTTAAACAAATCCTCCAAAGAAACTTTGGCCGTAGCTTTAAATTCTTCTTCCCTCTTTTTACTGATTCGCTTGGAGGCAATAGCTTTAGCTGTCTTGTCATCCGGAACCGCGTTAAAGGTATCTCCTGCCAAAGGTACATCTGATAAGCCAAGTACTTCGACCGGAGTTGAAGGAGCGGCCTTTTTAACTCGACGTCCTTTGTCGTCAACCATAGCCCGAACCTTACCGCTAGCCTGGCCTGCCACAATTGAATCACCAATTTGGAGGGTTCCTGTTTGGACAAGAACTGTCGCAACAGGTCCACGCCCTTTATCAAGTTCAGCCTCAATGACTGTTCCTCTGGCCAGCCTTTTGGGGTTAGCCTTCAGGTCCTGCATCTCAGCAACCAGCAGAATCATCTCCAGCAGATCTTCAATTCCCTGCTGGGTCTTGGCGGATACAGGAACAGTGATAGTATCCCCGCCCCACTCCTCTGGCACTAGGCCATATTCTGTGAGTTCCTGCTTAACTTTGTCCGGATTTGCTCCCGGTTTATCCATTTTGTTAACAGCAATGATTATGGGAACCTCTGCAGCCTTAGAGTGATTGATTGCCTCTACTGTCTGAGGCATAATCCCATCATCCGCAGCTACCACTATGATTGCCACGTCAGTTGCCTGAGCTCCTCTGGCCCTCATGGCAGTAAAAGCCTCATGACCAGGGGTATCTAGGAACGTAATCTTCTTGCCGTTATGTACTACCTGATAAGCGCCTATATGCTGGGTAATCCCGCCTGCCTCACTTGCTGTTACATTAGCCTCCCGGATTGCATCAAGAAGTGATGTTTTTCCATGGTCAACGTGTCCCATAACAGTGACAACACTGGGGCGGGGAACCAGGTCTTCCGGCTTGTCTTCCACTTCTTCAACAATTGTTTCATCTACCTCGATCTCTACCTGAACCTCGCGACCATACTCGGCAGCAATAAGTGTTGCAGTATCAGAGTCAATTTCCTGATTAATCGTTGCCATAACGCCAAAAGACATCATCAGTTTCTTTATAACATCAGCGGCAGTCTTAGCTAATTTGGCAGCCAAATCCTGCACAGTAACACTTTCACCGATAACAATAGGCTTTAGGTTTTTAGGTTCCTCTTTTTTAACTACCGGCGCCTGTTTAGCCGGCTGTTGGGCACCCTGCTTCCTGAAATCCTGCTGTCTTCTATCACCAGGTCTACCGCCTCGCTTTTCGCCAGCCCTTTGATCCTGTCTCTGACCTGTTGGCCTGCCTTCTGCTCTTGGGCCGCCTGGCCTTCCATCTGGCCTTGGAGCGCCAGGTCTTTGGTCAGGTCTCTGACCCATCGGTCTTCCATCGGGTCTTTGACCACCTGGTCTTCCATCGGGTCTTGGACCACCCGGTCTTCCATCAGGTCTTGGACCACCCGGTCTTCCATCAGGTCTTGGACCACCCGGTCTTCCATCGGGTCTTGGACCACCCGGTCTTCCATCGGGTCTTGGACCACCCGGTCTTCCATCAGGTCTCTGGCCCATCGGTCTGCCTTCCGGCCTTGGACCTCCTGGTCTTCCATCGGGTC
>JAENZX010000002.1:12339-158864 GCA_016841045.1 Thermincola carboxydiphila | reverse complement strand
CTCTGGCCCATCGGTCTGCCTTCCGGCCTTGGACCTCCTGGTCTTCCATCGGGTCTTGGGCCACCAGATCTTTGGTCAGGTCTCTGGCCCATCGGTCTGCCTTCCGGTCTTGGACCACCCGGTCTTTGATCAGGTCTCGGACCCCCTGGTCTGCCATCCGGTCTTGGGCCGCCTGGCCTTTGATCAGGTCTTTGGCCCATCGGTCTGCCTTCTGGTCTCGGACCCCCTGGTCTGCCATCCGGTCTCGGGCCACCTGGCCTTTGATCAGGTCTTTGGCCCATCGGTCTGCCTTCCGGTCTCGGACCCCCTGGTCTGCCGCCCTGTCTTGGGCCGCCTGGCCTTTGATCAGGTCTTTGACCCATCGATCCTTCTTCCGGCCTTGGGTCGGCAGCTGGATTTTTCTTTTCCACTTCCCCTGCTTGTTTTCCCGAAAATGATTCACGTATCTTAGCAATTTCGTTGTCTTCCAGGGTACTCATGTGATTTTTAACATCTATTCCAATGCCGGCTAGCTTTGTCACCATTTCTTTACTTTCTAATCCTAAATCTTTAGCTAATTCGTATACACGAATTTTTCCCAAACATTTCACCCCCGTTTTTTTGAATTTCTAACAGGGTTAGAAATCCTCCTCATAAATCACTGAAAAGTTCCTGCAATCTACGGGCGAAACCATCATCAGTAACTACCACTACTGACCTTGGTGACTTACCAAGCGCAATCCCCAGTTGCATTTTCTCACCCGCTTCTATCCATTTAATTTTTTTATATTTTGCCAGACTAATAAAGTGCTCCTTGGTTTTTTCAGAGGCATCAGCAGCTAATAAAACCAGCTTAGCCTTTCCTTTTTTCATTAGCGCCTCGGAGCCTGCGTCACCAGATTGAACCTGCCCGGCTCTTTGGGCCAGGCCAAGAAAATCATAAGCTTTTTGAGCCACCATAATTCACCAACCGTTCTCTAAGAGTTTCCGTCACATCGGCGGGAACAGGCTGCTGAAAAGCTTTTTCCAGGCGTTTGGCTTTAATGGCTTTGTTAAGGCATGCTTCGTCAGGACAAATGTATGCCCCGCGCCCTGATTGTTTGCCTCCCGGATCAATAACAATATCATTTTCAGGGGTTCTAACCACCCTGATAAGCTCCTTCTTAGGCCTCATTTCCTGACAGCCAAGGCACATTCTCATAGGGATTTTTCTTATTTTCACTTAGAACCCCTCCTCAGAACGTCAAGTATAATCTGAAATTAGAAAGTTTATGTATATTTTTATTCGTTGTCTTCCAGTTCTTCTAAATACTCATGAACCTCTTCAACGGATAGTTTTTTACGTTTGCCTTTGGCCTGTTTCTTGACTGTGTCACCTGGTTTTGACTTTTTCTTACTCTTTCTACCCTTTGACTTTTCTTCTTCTTCATCCACCGGAACTACCACTGGTTCTTCCGGTTCCTCTAAAACAGGTTCCAAATCATCGTTTTCATCTGAGTACTCAGTTTCTTCGTAGGGTTCATCATAATACTCCTGGGCATACTGGTCGTCACTATATCCTTCTTCAGCATATTGGTCGTCACTGTATCCTTCTTCAGCAGACTCATCGTCATAATAGTCTGCTTCACCAGCCGCTTCGTATTCTTCATAATTCTCCTCATACTCGTCATTGTAGTCGTAATCTTCCGAGTACTCGCCCCATTCTTCAGTATCAAAGTCATCTGAAGTAAAATCTTCGTCCAAATACTGCTCTTGTAGATCATCGTATTCTCCGTTGGCGATTAATTCTTCCACCTGAGATTCGCTCTTGATATCTATTTTCCAGCTCGTCAGCTTGGCCGCAAGTCTGGCGTTTTGTCCCTCTTTCCCGATAGCGAGTGAAAGCTGGTAATCAGGTACAACAACCCTGGCCACTTTACTTTCCTCAAAGATGCGTACATCAACTACTTTAGCCGGGCTTAAGGCGTTAGCAACGAATTTTGCAGGGTCCTGACTCCATTTAACTATGTCTATTTTTTCCCCTTTAAGTTCATTAACAATGGTCTGAACCCTCATTCCTTTTGGCCCTACACATGCACCCACAGGATCAACGTTTTCATCACGGGAATAAACCGCGACTTTTGAACGCGCCCCGGCTTCACGGGCAACAGACTTTAATTCTACTACCCCGTCATGAATTTCGGGAACTTCCAGTTCAAAAAGCCTTTTTAAAAGCCCCGGGTGTGTCCGTGAAACCATTATTTGTGGACCCTTTGTGGTCTTCTTTACTTCAACAATATACGTTTTTAAGCGGTCACCGTGCCTGTATTCTTCTCCGGGAATTTGTTCGGTCGGGCCCAGAGTAGCTTCTGTCTTACCAAGATCTATGTAAATATTCTTCTGATCCTGTCTTTGAACGATACCTGTTACAATATCGCCTTCACGGTTTGAAAATTCCTCGTAAATCAAACCCCTCTCAGCTTCGCGAATCCTCTGGACAACTACCTGCTTAGCAGTCTGGGCTGCTATTCGACCAAAATCGCGTGGTGTTACTTCTATTTCCACAATGTCGTCTAACTCATACCTAGGGTCTCTTTGTCTGGCATCTTCAAGGGTAATTTCCAGGCGGTCATCTTCAACATGCTCAACGACATTCTTCCGTGCATAAACTTTTATTTCTCCTGTAGTCCGATCAATAGTTACCCTTACATTCTGCAGTGATGCGAAATTCCTTTTATAAGCTGAAATCAACGCAGCTTCAAGAGCCTCTATAAGTACATCCATGGAAATACCTTTTTGCTTTTCAAGCTCCTCCATGGCCTCTATAAATTCCATATTCATTTTTTAGCCATACCTCCTTAATTTTAATTCTCCCCTAAATTTAAAAATCCGCTTCCAGTCTTACTTTTGCAACAGATTCAAGCGGCAGGGCATACTCTCTTCCTTTCACATTTAAAACCACTTTATCATCAACGAGACCTTCCAGATCCCCAACAAACTCTTTTTGGCCTTCTACAGGTGAAAAGGTTGATGCCCTTATCTTATAACCCTTAAAGCGTTCAAAATCCCCTGGTTTTTTTAGGGGTCGTTCTATACCTGGTGACGATACTTCCAAAATATATGAATTCGGTACAGGATCCTTTTCGTCCAGTAACTCACTAAGTCTCTGTGACAGTGCCTGACAGTCATCATGGGTAATACCTTCCGGCTTATCTATATAAACCCGCAGGAACCATGAGCCGCCTTCCTTTAAATATTCGATGTCCACCAGTTCAAGTCCCAGTGAATCGGCAATCGGTTCCGCTAACATCGTGACTACATCTTCAACTTTTGTTTTTTTCATGCACTTCACTCCTTATTAAGTTTTAATGTTTCTATTTTCCCATTTGTTCAACTCAGTTATACTGAGGGAAATCTGCCCTTTTTAACGCATAAAGAGTGGGTTTCCCCACTCCTTAAGAAAAAAGCTACGTTAGCGATAAATAATTACATCTTGGTAAGTATACCACAAATAGCAGGGATTGGCAAGTATAACCCCGTCTATAATTATCCCCCGGTTTTGGTTGGTTTATAACAAGATTACATCATTTTCACAAAAAACCTTGTGCATACTTGAACTTTTATGAAACATCTGGTAATATGTAGTTGAAGCGCCATTCACTGTCTGTTTTTAACCTTTCAGGTGTTTCTTCTAACCGTTGAAGCTTTTTAGCTATCCACTGTCAGCCCTAATGATGATTTATTTATATAGTTAGTATTATAATCGAGGTGGTTACTGTGATTGAACTCCAAATTGGTCTGTTAATTGTTTTCTCTTTAACCCTAATTGTTGCTTCCTGGGCCATTGCCGAAGATTTCTTTCTACAGCGTTAAGTCCCCTCTCACCATAAGTTTGGGTTTAACTTAAAACTCTTCTATTTATCACCCGCTAAAATCTAGCGGGTACTTTTTTTGTCAGTGGGATGAGTGAGCAGCTTATACCCTCCTCACTACCCACTACCCACTACCCACTAAAACAACGCCATCTGATCCGTTTCCGGCAGGCCGTTCAGACATCCATGATTCTGCATAATATCAATTATAGTCTTGCTCAGCTTAGCTCTCGTCCTTAAATCTTCCACCGAACTAAAGGGTTTTTCACTCCTGGCCCGAACAATATTGTGGGCGGCTGTATCTCCAAGTCCTTGGAGGGAAGCAAATGGCGGCAGCAAGACACCTTCTTCTGTTATGAGGAACCTGGTCGCCTGAGACTCTTCAAGGCTGACACGTTTCATTCCTATTCCACGCTCATACATTTCCAGGGCAACCTCCAGTATTGTCTGCAGGTTCTTTTCCTTTGTTGTTACATCTTTTTTGGCATCTGACTTCAGCCTGTTTTCAATATCCTCTATTTTGGCCCTAACAGCACCAGCCCCCTGAACTATGATATCGGCATCGAATTCATCTGCCCTGACAGTGAAGTAAGTGGCATAAAAAGCTTTGGGGTAATATACCTTAAAGTAGGCAATACGGAAAGCCATCATCACATAAGCAACTGCATGAGCCTTAGGGAACATGTATTTTATCTTTTTACACGAACCTATATACCATTCCGGAACATTCTTTTCCTTCATGTATTCCTCATCTTCAGGTTTAACGCCTTTACCTTTCCTTACGCCCTCCATTATTTTAAAAGCACGTTTGGGCTCCAATCCCCTGTAAATCAGGTAAATCATTATATCATCACGAGCAGAAATCGCTTCATTAAGCTGGCATATCCCCTCTTTAATCAAATCCTGGGCGTTATTTAACCAAACATCTGTGCCGTGGGAGAAACCGGATATTCGGACCAGCTCAGAAAATGTTGTAGGCCTGGTGTCTTCCAGCATCTGACGTACAAACTTCGTTCCAAATTCGGGAATAGCATAGCTGGCCATGGGTGATCGGATCTGCTCAGGGGTAACCCCTATTGACTCTGTACTTGAGAATATAGACATGGTTTTCGGTTCATCAAGGGGAATGGTTTTTGCATCTACCCCTGTCAGGTCTTCCAGCATCTTGATAACCGTAGGGTCGTCATGACCTAGAATATCAAGCTTGACTATCCGCCCTGAGATGGAATGATAGTCGAAATGGGTTGTTATGATACCGGACTTCTTATCATCTGCCGGATACTGGAGCGGAGTAAAGTCATGTACATCCATATCGCGGGGAATAACCATAACGCCTCCCGGGTGCTGACCGGTAGTCCTTTTGACACCCGTACATCCTGCCACCAGACGATCCATTTCAGATCGTCTCTTTCGCATGCCCCGTTCTTCCATATATTTCTGGACAAAACCATAAGCCGTTTTTTCGGCAATAGTTCCTATGGTACCGGCCCGGAAGACGTAACCTTCACCAAATAATTCTTCAGTATATTTGTGTGCAACAGGCTGGTATTCACCTGAGAAGTTGAGGTCAATATCAGGCACTTTATCTCCTTCAAAACCAAGGAATACCTCGAAAGGAATGTCAAAACCGTCCTTCTTCAGCTTTGTTCCGCATTTAGGACATTCTTTATCGTGGAGGTCTGCTCCACATCCATATGACCCATCCTCTATAAATTCACTGTACTTACAGTCGGGACAGACATAATGCGGAGGCAGCGGGTTTACCTCGGTAATGCCGGTCATGGTAGCAACAAAAGAAGATCCGACTGAACCCCGCGACCCTACCAGGTATCCGTCTTCGTTAGATTTCTTAACAAGCTTCTGGGCAATTAGGTAAAGTACAGCAAAACCGTTGGAAATTATTGAATTAAGTTCTTTGTCCACCCGTTTGGCAACAATCTCAGGAAGCGGCTCACCATAGATTTCGACTGCCCTGGAAAGTGTCATTTCAGAAATTTGGTCTTCAGCCCCGTCGATTTTAGGAGGAAAAAAGTCATCGGGCATAGGTTTTAACTCTTCAACCTGTTCCGCAATCCAGCGTGGGTTTTCAATTACTACCTGCTTTGCCGCCATTTCGCCCAGATATAAAAACTCATCCAGCATCTCCCCTGTAGTTCTAAAATATAGGGGAGCCTGCTTGTCAGCATCTTCATAGCCCTGTCCGGCCATGAGGAGCTGCCGGTAAAAACCATCGCCAGGTTCGATAAAATGAACATCACAGGTGGCCACTACAGGTTTGTTGAGCTTTTTACCCAGTTCATAAATATTCCGGTTCAACTGTTCGAGTGATGCGGTGTTTTCAACAAGCCCCTGCCTGACTAGGAACTGGTTATTGGCTGTAGGCTGTATTTCGAGGTAATCATAAAAAGAGGCAATCTCTTCAATTTTTTCATTATCGGCGCCGTCTAAAAAGGCGGTGACAAGCTCACCTGCCTCACAGGCCGAACCTATAATCAATCCTTCACGTCTTTTAATAAGTTCACTTCTGGGAATCCTGGGATGCCTGTAGTAGTACTTCAAGTGGGAGTCCGTAACCAGTTGGTACAGGTTCCGAAGACCTGTCTGATTTTGTACTAGAAGGACGATATGACGCGTCTTAAGCTTGTCCAGCTTAATCTCTTTAGTTAATTCATTGATTTCATCTAATGTATTAAAACCGTCTTCTATAAGTCTCTTCATGAGCTTTAGGAAAATCTGTGCTGTAGCTTCAGCGTCATCAACTGCCCGATGATGATTTTCAAGATTAACCCCAAACTCTTTTGCAATATTTTTTAACTTATGATTCTTTAATTTAGGCAGTAAAGCCCTAGCCAGACTCAAGGTATCCAATATAGGATTTTCAAGGCTTTTATCCTCCAAACGCCTTAAGTTAACCCGTATAAATCCGGTGTCAAACTGGGCATTATGAGCTACCAACACTGCCGTGCCTGAAAATTCCATAAAATTTGGTAAGACATCCTCAATATATGCTGATTCCGAGACCATTTCAGGAATGATTCCTGTTAGTTTCTGAACTTCACCAGGTATACCGTTTCTTGGACGGACAAAACTCGAAAACCTGTCGATAATCTGCCCGCCTTTTATTTTAACAGCACCTATTTCAATTATCTCATTGTTATTTGGAGAAAAGCCGGTGGTTTCAATGTCAAAAACAACAAATTCTTCTTCATTTAACTTACCGGGGCGGGATTTAACTACAATTGGTGCACCATCGTCAACAAGGTATCCTTCAAGCCCGTATATAATTTTGATTCCGTGTTTTTTCCCAGCTTCATATGCATCCGGGAATGCCTGAACTACCCCATGGTCAGTTACAGCAACCGCACTGTGTCCCCATTTGGCTGCAATGGCAACAGCATCAGACACACCTGCTATGCCGTCCATAGCGCTCATTCTGGTATGTAAATGCAGTTCTACACGCTTTTCTTCAGCGTTATCAGTTCTTTCTTTAAATTCAGCAATATTAATATCCCTTGCCATTAAAACAAGTTCCCTGACAAAAGTATCCTGCTGAACAGGCCCGCGGACTTTGACCCACAAACCTTTTTTCAAAGCACCGGAAAACCTGCCCTCATCCTTTTCATCTTCAAACAATTTAACTGTAATACTGTCTGTCATATCTGATATATCAAAAGAAACCAGGGTACGCCCGCTTTTCAATAGTTTTACGTCCATGCTGTTGATACGTCCCTGAATACTGATACTCTTCTCTTCTTCAATTATATGCTGAATAGTTATGGATTCTTCGTTGATAACCCGGCCCATTATTGCCCCTGCTTCAGGTTCTCTAGTCCTGCGTTTTCGGAATGCTTTTACGTTGTCCGGTAACACCTGTTTAGCAGGTCTGTCAGTCCGGCGTTCCCCAGTATCACCCGAAGTTTCAATCTTCTGTTCGAGAATCGCCCTTACAAGGTGCTGCTCGTGTTCCTGGGTAACCGTATTAAATTCACAGGAGTCATCCTCCAGAGTGAAAATAGTCACTTTAAATTCCTTGTTAAACTCGCGTTTCAGCATCTCAGTTATTTGACCCGCCACCTGTCGCTGATTTATAATTTCAGCGGCAATGCTGTTTGTTACAAAAATCTGAAGTGTATTTCCTTCTATTTTTTTAGTGGCCTTGTTTATCCACCCTGATAAAACCGGGTGCTCCTGAGTTACAGAATAAACAATTTCATCCCAGTAATCCCGAACAATTTCCTCCAGAGTAATATCGGGAATATGGTATCTTATGAGAAATATAAGCTTATTAAGTTCCGGGATACTAGCGGCAATCTCATTTTCGAATTGGCGGACATCTTCTTTCTTAACCAGCTCGTCCAGAAGTATATGAACTCTCCATGTGCGGCTGGAAGAGCTTATTTCCACTCTGGTGACACTACCATCTTTCATAGCTTCTTTAAATTCGGCAGGCAGTGCAGATTTATTTATGTAATCACAAAAATGTAGAACGGCTTTTTGCCGTTCTAGTTTTTTATCATCCGATATCCAAGACAAAGTGATTCCCCCCGGAAGTTGGTTTATTCAAGATATTCCACCTGATATACCCCGGGTATATCAGACAATTGATAAATAATTTCATTCATGTTCATATCATTAGGAGTCTTAATATCTATCTGAAACATTACCTTATTATCATCTCTAGTTTGCTTCATCTGAATATTTAAAATAAGAATTCCCTGTTCACCCAGAAAGGAACCTATACGGCCAAGCTGTCCGGGTCTGTTTTGAACGGTTACACCCAGAACCGCCATATTAATTACACCAGTCATCAAATGTTCAACTTTTCCTAGATAAATCAGAGCAATGAATACTACTCCAGTGGTAGCCAGCGCGGGAAAATATAAACCTGATCCAACTGCCAGCCCGACACCTGCAACAACCCAAAGGCTGGCTGCCGTTGTCAGTCCTTTGACAGTCGCTCCCTCTCGCATTATGGTTCCAGCACCCAAAAAACCAATCCCGCTAACAACCTGAGCTGCAATCCGCCCTGGGTCCAGAGCAACTTTACTTTGAAACATATAATAAATTTCCTGGGAAACAATCATAATCAGCGCTGATCCAACACAAACCAGGATATGAGTCCTAAAACCTGCAGATTTGTTTAGGCTTTCCCGCTCAAGACCTATTAGCCCGCCAAGTACGCAGGAAAGAATTATACGTACAATGGTATCTATTTCAGTGATCCCTGGCACGGCTCTCCTCCTTACCCAAAGTTGAATCTAGCTCTTCCCAACACACTTAGCAATCTCCCAATACATCCTGAGTCTAGCCATAAACCCTTTTAATACACCCAGCTTTTCTTCTTTCATGACATGGGACATTTCCCTTAATTCGACTTCTTCTATAGATAATCCTGCTGATTTAGCAAATCTTGTTAAAGCTACTTCAACCCCAAACCTGGTTAGTTCCAGGTTTGACAACTGCTTTAGCTGTTCTCTCTTCACTGCCCTCTGTCCTGACAAATAAGGTGCAACGAATTGAGCCAAATCTGTTGCCAGTCTGCCTTGTTCAAAAATCCCCACTGTCATATCTGCCCTGCCCTCCAGGACGGGCAGTAAAAGATCCACCACATGGAAGGGCTGAAGTCCTATCAGGTCTGCATCAAGAAAAAGCACTACATCGGCGTCAGTGCTGTTGATACCAACCATCATAGCTCCACCTTTACCCTGGTTCTCAGGTAGTTCAACAACTTTTGCACCCAGAGACCTTGCAATTGCTGCGGTCTGGTCAGTAGAGCCGTCGCTGACGACAATTGCTTCTCCCACAAAGGGTACTTGCCGAACCGCTGTTATTACATCTCCTATAGTACGTTCTTCATTAAAAGCCGGAATCACCACTGCCGATTTCACAACCATCACCCCCATGCCAAGTTGGTAATTTATATTCACGCAGATGATGTTACATGATTAATTAAAAAGTTGATTTGCTAACACAAATCCTCAATTTGAATATAACCAAAACCCAATGATTCTTAAACCAAAACTGTTTCTTTTCCAAAATGGCCGCAGATTACGCTGATTAACGCGGATAAAACAAAGCAGGGGTTGTCAGCCGCGGATAATAAAAAAGTTAGACTGATCCCCAATTATTTAGCCACTGATAAACACTGATAAACACGGGATATTGTCTGTATATTAGCTGTTGTCTTTTTTTCTTTTAATCCAAAAGACAAACGCAAAGCGGTTAAACTTTTTCATTGTCGATTATCAAAGTATCAATTGTTCTACCCAGTACCCACAACCCACTCGTCATTTGCTAACACTTCAGGCTGGCGGCAATTTCGTCTTGAACAATTGTTTTAATATGGTCTACGGCATTTTCTACTTTCACGGTTTCTACGTTCCCTGATCTACGGTGTTTGATTTCTACCGTACCCTCTTCAGCCGCCTTGGACCCTACAACTATTCTGAGTGGATAACCTACCAGGTCGGCATCCTTAAATTTAACTCCCGGTCTCTCATTTCTGTCGTCGAGTATAGCTTCAACTCCTACCCCGGTCAATGATTCATATAGTGACACAGCTATTTTCATCTGGTTCTCATCTTTTGTACTGACAGGAACGACAACAGCATGGAAAGGTGCTATAGGCATGGGCCATATTATTCCGTCCTGGTCGTGGTTCTGCTCAATGGCAGCTGCAGCAGTCCGGCTTACACCGATTCCATAACAGCCCATCACCATCAGTTGTTCCCTGCCGTTTTCATCTAGGAATTTGGCACCTAAGGCCTCACTGTACTTAGTTCCCAGTTTAAAGACCTGCCCGACCTCAATTCCCCTTGCTTCAATAAGCTTTCCTTCACATCTGGGGCAGGGTTCGCCACCTTTAACCATCCTGATATCTGCCACCAGAGTTGGGTCAAAATCCCTGCCTGGATTGACATTGATGTAATGGGCATCAGTCTTGTTGGCACCGGTAACAGCATTTGTCATGTCAGCAACCTCTTGGTCCACAACTATCCTAATACCTTTTTTCAGTCCAACCGGTCCGGCAAAACCAGTGTCAGCCGCAGTAACATCTCTTACTGTCCTTTCATCAGCCATTACCAGCTGCACTGAACCGAGCACATTCTGAAGCTTGACTTCGTTTATCTCCCGGTCACCTCTTACCAGTGCAGCAACCGTCTCTTCATCAGATATGTAAACTAGGGTTTTTATAAGTTTATCAGCACTAAGCATCAGCATTCCCGATACTTCTTCTATTGTTTTGGCACCAGGTGTATGAACCTCTTCAAGGCTCAACATTTCTTCAGTAGAATTCTCGCGAACATGTACAGCTTCAGCTTTTTCAACATTGGCAGCATAGGTACACTGATCACAATAAACGATAGCAGCCTCCCCTGATTCAGCCATTACCATAAATTCATGGGTTCCTCCAGTGCCCCCTATAGCACCGGCATCGGCCTCGACAGGTCGGAATTGCACACCGCAGCGTGTAAATATCCGGGAATAAGCGTCATACATCTTGTGGTAACTTTCGTCCAGTTCCGCCTGATTCCTATCAAAGGAGTAAAGGTCTTTCATTATAAATTCGCGGCCGCGCATAAGCCCAAAACGTGGTCTGCGTTCATCCCGGTATTTGTTCTGTATCTGGTACAGCAGTAAAGGCAGTTGTTTATAACTTCTGACTTCGCCACGAACAAGGTCAGTAATAATTTCTTCATGAGTGGGGCCAAGGGCAAAATCCCTTCCGTGGCGATCCTTAAGTCTAAAAAGCTCGTCCCCGTATACATTCCATCTGCCTGACTCCAGCCACAGCTCAGCTGGTTGAATGATAGGCAGCATCAACTCCTGTCCGCCTTTTTTATCCATTTCTTCCCTGATAATCTGCATAACCTTTTTTAACACCCGGTACCCCAAGGGCAAATAGGTATATACACCCGAAGCAGATTTTCTCATCATTCCTGCTCTTAACATAAGGATATGGCTTATAACTTCCGCTTCAGCGGGTACTTCCCTAAGGGTCGGATTTAACATCTGCGAAACTTTCATTACCAAAAACCCTCCTGTTTTTTAGTGACCAATTATTATTACTAGGTTAACCATAAATTGGTAAACTATAATTTCAAAAAAAATTATGATTCCTTCTCTTGTTCCTGCATCATTAAGTTTATTTCTTTTAACAGCTCATCTATTAGGCTGGCTTCAGGAACTTTGCGGATAACTTGTCCCTTTTTAAACAAAAGTCCTACCCCACGTCCTCCGGCAATGCCTATATCGGCTTCACGGGCTTCCCCAGGTCCGTTAACAACACAACCCATAATCGCAACTTTTAAGGGGATAGTCAAGTGTTGAATCTTTCTTTCGACTTGTTCTGCGATTTTAATTAATTCTATCTCAGTTCGACCGCAGGTAGGGCAGGATACAATGACCGGCCCGCGTTTTCTCAATCCAACAGCTTTTAAAATCTCATAACCGACTCTTACTTCTTCAACAGGGTCACCGGTTAAGGATACCCTAAGAGTGTCCCCAATGCCCTCACTTAAAAGTGCCCCAATTCCCACTGCGGAACGAATTGTACCTGCCCAAGGCGTACCTGCCTCAGTCACACCAATATGAAGGGGATAATCAACCTTACCAGATATCATTCTGTACGCTTCCAGTAACAGAGGTATTTCAAAAGCCTTAAGTGAAATTTTTATATCATAGAAATCCAGTTCTTCCAAAATTGTTACATGCTCCAGGGCGCTCTCCACAAGTCCCTCAGCCGTGACACCACCATACTTCTCAAGCTGAGATTTGTGTAATGAACCGGCATTTACTCCGATTCGTATGGGAATACCTTTATCCTTGGCTGCTTTCACAACTTCGCGTACCTTACTGGTATCCCCTATATTTCCGGGATTAAGTCTAAGACCGTCAACCCTATTTGCTATGGCTTTTAATGCCAGCTTGTAATCAAAGTGGATATCTGCTATCAGCGGTATCGGGCACTCCTTTTTTATCCCTGCCAAAGCTTCTGCTGCTTCCATATCTGGAACTGCAACACGTATGATTTCACACCCGGCTTGTAAAAGGCGCTCAATTTGCCCAATAGTAGCTTTGACATCCCGTGTATCGGTATTAGTCATAGACTGTACTGATACAGGTGCGCCACCGCCTACCGTAACGTCACCCACTTTTATCTGCCTGGTTAATTTCTTTTGCATCCTTTACCTCCTAGCCGAGCATTCGGGCTATATCCTGATAAGTAATTACCACCATTAAAAGGAGAAGCAGAGCTAACCCCATAAGGTGAATAAAATTCTCCCTTGAGGGATCTATTGGAGTCCCGCGTACCCCTTCTACCAATAGAAACATGAGCCTGCTGCCGTCTAAGGCAGGAATTGGCAGCAGATTAAAAATGCCTATCTGGATACTTAGAAATGCTGCAAAACTCATCAAGGTATTGATTCCCATTTCAGCTGCCCTGCCAAGTTCATAAGTTATCCTCACCGGGCCACTCAATTCAACCGGAATTTGCTTGGACATCATTTTACCCATAAAAACTCCGGTAAGCTTTATCATCTCATAGGTTTTTGCAGTACCCATCTTAATCGCTTCAAAAATACCGGGACGTTCAGTAAGATAGGTAATCCCAATCATTCCCTGTTTACTAGATTCATCTTTAAATGGAGAAACCTTAAAAGTTTTTGTTTCACCATCCCTCTTTATCACCATGTCAAGCTGTTTTTCAGGATTTTTATGGATGATGTTTACAATATCCTCCCAGGTTTTCACCGGGGTCCCATTGATTTTCATTACAACATCGCCTTTTTTTAGTCCAACCTTGTCCGCAGGCTTGCCTTCGATAATACCACCGATAATATTTTTGTTTTGTGGTATCCCAAATGCTATGAAACTTGCGGCAAACAGCAAAATAGCCAAAACAAAATTCATAAGGGGACCGGCAGCAATAATAGTCATTCTTTGAAAAACAGTTTTATGCATGAACATACGTTCAGGCACAATTACATCTCCTGAAATCGGACGTCCACTGTCAGATTCAGAGTTTTCAGCTCCGTCTTCCTCAATCTTTGTGGCCTCTCTTTCATCTTCTTCAGGGTCCATCCCAGCCATTCGTACAAATCCTCCCAAGGGGACGACCCGGAGATTGTACATGGTTTCACCTCTTTTAAACCCAAACAACCTGGGACCAAAGCCGATACTAAATTCATAAACCCGAACACCGGTTAGCTTAGCTAATGAAAAATGACCAAATTCGTGAAATAAAACGAGGAGTCCAAAGACAATAATTGAGTAAAGAATTTTTTCTACCATTCCCGCACCTTCCCTAGAGTTTAATACCGCTTAGTCTTTTTGTTTCTTCTCTGGCCCAGCGGTCGCTTTCAAGAATTCCATTCAAATCCGGAACTTTTATCAGGGTGTGTTTACCCATTACGTTTTCAATTAATTCCACAATTTTGACAAAACCTATATGACCCGCAAGGAACAGTTCAACTGCTATCTCATTAGCAGCATTCATAACCGCAGGCATTGTGCCTCCCAGTCTTCCAGCCTCAAATGCCAGCGGTAGAGCCGGAAAAACTTCTGTTCGGGGGCGTTCAAAGGTCAGCTTCCCGATCTGCAAAAGATCCAGTTTTGGAAAACCGTTTTCCCATCTATCAGGGTAAGAAAGAGCATATTGAATTGGCAGTTTCATATCAGGCAGACCCATTTGCCCAATAACTGAACCGTCCACAAATTCAACCATTGAATGAATAATGCTCTGAGGGTGAATCACGACATCAATTTTCTGAAAGTCGATACCAAAAAGCCACCGTGCCTCGATTACCTCAAGGCCCTTATTCATTAGTGTAGCTGAATCAATCGTAATTTTACGGCCCATTGACCAGTTTGGGTGTCGAAGTGCATCTTCCGGCCTGATATTTATGAGTTCTTTGGAAGACTTATTACGAAATGGCCCGCCGGAAGCGGTAAGAATCAGTTTATTTACATCTGGCCTTTTTTCACCATTGAGAGATTGGAAAATAGCTGAGTGTTCACTATCTACAGGAAAAATTTTTACACCCTTTTCCTTTACCAGTGCCATAACCAGGTCCCCTGCCGCCACAAGGGTTTCTTTGTTTGCCAGAGCTATGTCTTTGCCCGCTTTAATAGCTTCTATAGTTGGAAGCAGGCCAAGAGTACCGGTGACAGAAGTAACAACAACATCAACCTCCTCTAGAACTGCTGCCTCAACCATTCCTTCAATGCCAAACCTGACAATGGTTTCCTCCGAAACTAAAGGTTTTATCTTTTGAACATCTTCCGGCTTACCAATGCTCACAAGCTTTGGCTTATACTTCAGGGACTGCCGAACAATTTCGTCTACATTAGAGCCTGCCGCCAGAGCCACTACTTCAAATTTTTCAGGAAACCTGTCGACTACCTCAAGGGTCTGACGGCCAATTGAACCGGTACTGCCTAAAATAGAAATTCTTTTTTTCATTGTGCCTTCTCCTGTAAAATACTATACTAGAACTTTTGTTCAAAACACTGCTTACTACGAATCTTCTTTCCCCCAGCTAAGCAATCCTGTTGAGGCAAAAGCCTTTAAAGTTATCAAAAACAACGGCCCGGCCACAACCCCTTGTGCCCCCAAAAGCTTAAGACCAACATACATGGATATCATAGTCGCGAGGGGATGCAAGCCCATAGTCGTTGAAACTATCTTAGTTTCAAGAATTTGTCTTACAACTATTACAATACCAAACAATATTAGCAGCTTAACTGCAAACGCAGTATCGCCAACTACAAAGCTCCATATGATCCAGGGAATATAAATGGAACTTGGCCCCAAAACAGGTATCAGATCTGCCACACCGATAACTAAAGCCATTAAAAGGACATAGGGAGCGTCGATAAGGTGTAACCCCGCAAGAGTCTGCAAAAAGGTGATACTGATAAGGATTAGCTGTGCTCTGACATAATTAATAACTGCCTGAAATATTTCTTTGGCAACTTCGACACTCTTACGCCCCCACGGTGCAGGAAGAGACCTTATCCAATACAATAAAATAATTCTTTTATCTTTTGACATAAAGTATGTTGCAATTCCAGCAATGACAACTAATACAACCCAGATAGGCACTGCTGAAACAAACTGCAGCAGCAGGTTCAGCAGTCTGCCGGTCAAAACCTGAGCATTTTGTACGACATTGTCTAAATTATAGCTGGTTCCCGTAATTTTTTCACTGATAAATTGCCGAACATCGGTAGGAAGGTTAAAATAATAATTTCCTGCACTCTCCTGCCATGACAGGATTACCGACTCTATATCATAAATATACCTGGGCAGATACTTCGAAAGAAGGACCAGTTCAACAATAAGCCGGGTAACAGCCAGAGTAATCAGAAATCCCAGTCCGCCAAAAATAGTTAACATTGCCGTCCCGACCGCCAGTGCCCTTGGCATTCTCGCCCTCTCCTGGAGGAATCCTACGAAGGGCTCAATAAGAAATGCCAGAAACACGGCAAGCAGAAATGGAGCAATAAGAGGTGCAACATATTTGATAAATAAATAACCTACGATGATACCTATGGCAATCATAAACATATTTTTTATAAAATACTTCAAGTAAACCACCCCGATTATCACAGAGTAACCCGTAGGAAATAGTAAACAACCGGAGCAGTGAGAATAAGGCTGTCAAACCTATCTAGTATTCCACCATGCCCGGGAATTACATTACCGGAATCCTTAACTCCGGCTAGTCTTTTAAGTGCAGATTCAGCCAGATCTCCAATCTGACCGATTGTACCTGCCAACAAACCGACTACCACATAATTTATAATAGGCATATGCTGGCTTAAGTAGCCAACTAATACGCTGGCAATTACACTTCCGGCAACCCCTCCAACAGCTCCTTCAACTGATTTCTTGGGACTTAAAACAGGAGCCAGTCTGTGCCTGCCAAAGTTCGTGCCCACGAAATAGGCACATGTATCTGTGCTCCACGTTGCCGCAAGCACCAAAAGTACAAAATGGAATCCTGAGGAAGTTTGGCTGAGAAGGTATATGTGACTCATCAACCAACCTACATATATAGAACTGAAAAAAGTTGCGCTAAGATCTGTAAATGTAAAAGACGGATATACTTTAACCAAATAAAAGATGTTCATAATAAGTGACAAAAAAATAGCAAGTCCGAGAACTATCCCACTTTCCAACTGAGCAAAACTATATTTCACCCCATCCTCAACAAAATAAGCAGAAGTGACAAACAGAGCACTTGAAACCAAAGCACCCGGAAGCCACATCTTTATGCCCATTTTATCCCAGAGGCGGTTAATCTCTAAGATTCCCAAAAATGTAATTATTAAAATAGAAATTAATAAAGGCAATCCACCATACCATACCAGATATAAGAATACCGGTATGCCAACGAATGCGCTGAGGACACGGTATAACAGCATCTTAAATTAATCACCGACCCTAATTTATTTCAGGCCTCCAAAACGTCTTTGTCGGCTTTGATAATCAATAATAGCTTCCAACAGATGAACCCTGCGGAAATCCGGCCAAAGAACCGGAGAATACCAGAACTCCGAATATGCAGCCTGCCAAAGCAGAAAATTGCTGATTCGAAGTTCACCGGAAGGTCGTATCAACAAATCGGGATCAGGTATCCCCGCTGTATATAAGTAACCGGAAATCAGCTCTTCATTAATAGATTCAGGACTCAGCTTCCCGGCGGCAATGTCATTTCCGATAAGTTTCACTGCATCGGTTATCTCATTCCTGCCACCATAATTTAGAGCAAGGTTTAATGTCAGTCCGGTATTATTTTCAGTGTAATTTTGAGCATCGACAAGAGCCTTTGAGGCCTTTTCCGGTAATTCATCAGTACGACCGATAGCTCGGATTCTTACATTGTTTTGATGTAATTCTTTAAGTTCTTTTTTTAGATATTCGACCAGGAGGTCCATCAAAATATTGACTTCCTCGGTAGGCCGCTTCCAGTTTTCAGTTGAAAAAGCATAGACTGTAAGATATCTAATACCTAATGATGAACAGACCTTTACAATATCTCTAAGTGACTCAACTCCGGATCTGTGACCCATGGCACGGGGCAGCCCTCTCTTGGTGGCCCATCGCCCGTTCCCATCCATAATAATAGCGATATGTACAGGTAATTTACTCATATCCAGTGACTTTGTCAGTTCATCCAGTCTCTTAAGGTCACTTTTGTTTTTTGGTACTCTCCAAAAGCTCAGCCATCTGGGCACATCAAAAGCCTCCCCGGTTTGACTAAAATAACAGTGACATATTTATGGTTACCATATATATCTATTTTACACCCTAATCAAATATTTCTCCATACTAAAAACAAACCCCCTCCTGAAAGAGGGGGTTTTTAGAGAACCGATTACTCTTCAACGATTGCTCCAGTGGGGCATGCTTCAGCACAAGCACCACAGTCAGCGCACTCAGCAGCATTAATCACGTAGATATCACCTTCAGCAATAGCACCACTAGGGCAGGTATCTAAGCAAGTACCGCAAGCAACACACTCATCAGTTATTTTGTATGCCATGTTATTGTACACCTCCTTTCACATAGTCCTGATATGCAACAACAACCCGGAGTCCTGTCCCTTCCATTTGCGAGAGACGTACAACTCTGGCTATTCCAATAGGTTGAACATCCTTTAAAGGCTTGGTAACTATTATACTTTCAACAGTATAGCCTTTTTCTTCAATCTCTGTTAAGCCGTCTTCTACTGCGAATCCGATAACATCAGGCAATTCCATAGGTTTTCCCTCTATTAATAAATAATTATACTTCCATTACTTCCTGTTCTTTGTTTTCCAGAACCTTGTCAACTTCCTTAATAGACCTGTCAGTTAACTTTTGAACCTCTTCCTGAGACCTCTTAAAATCATCTTCAGAGATTTCATGTTTCTTTTCAAGGTCTTTTAGATGGTCGTTTGCATCCCTGCGAATGTTACGAACAGCAACACGAGCATCTTCTGCCTTCTTTTTGACGACTTTGACCATTTCGTTTCTGCGTTCCTGAGTAAGCTGAGGAATTATCAGCCTGATGTTTGTTCCGTCATTATTGGGAGTCAGCCCCAAATCTGACTTCAAAATGGCCTTTTCCACAGCCGCCAAAACACTTTTATCCCATGGCTGAATGACAAGTGAGCGCGGCTCAGGCACTGAAATATTGGCCAATTGGTTAATTGGAGTAGGAACTCCATAATAATCAACTTGGACCTTTTCCAAGAGTGCGGGCGTTGCACGGCCTGCCCGGAGTGTTGCATAATCTTGTCTTAGGACTTCGATGGCCTTTTTCATTTTTTCTTCAGCATCACTTATAACTTCTTTAATCAATTGGTATCACCTCCGACATAAGTACCAATATTTTCACCCATTACCACTCTCTTTATGTTGCCCTTCTGATTAAGGTCAAAAACTATAAGGGGTATTTTATTATCCATACAAAGAGAAGCAGCGGTTGAGTCCATAACCTTAAGGCCCTTATTTAGGACATCAATATATGATAGCTCATTATACCTTCGAGCATTGGGGTTTTTCACGGGATCACTATCATAGACACCATCAACCTGCTTAGCCATTAGAATGACTTCAGCCTCTATTTCAGCGGCTCTTAAGGCGGCACAGGTATCTGTTGAAAAATAGGGATTGCCGGTTCCAGCTCCAAAAATTACAACCCTTCCTTTTTCAAGGTGACGCAAAGCTCTCCGTCTGATATAAGGTTCAGCAATCTCGCGCATCTCTATAGCAGTAAGAACTCTGGTGACGACTTCCATTTTTTCCATTGCGTCCTGTAAAGCAAGCGAGTTCATTACCGTAGCCATCATTCCTATATAATCTGCAGTTGCCCTGTCCATACCTTTAGCACTACCGGCTATTCCTCTCCAAAAATTACCTCCGCCAACAACGATTCCAACTTGTATACCTAAAGCAATGATTTCCTTAATCTGTTCGGCAATTGAAATGGCCGTTTCCGGGTCAATACCAAATCCCTTATTTCCGGCTAGAGCTTCTCCGCTAAGCTTGAGAATAACTCTGGTATACTTAGGCTTCTGCATTATGTCTGCTACCTCCCATTTCACTCAATAAATGTTCTACACGACACCACAAAATCCTTTTTGTGAAAAAATAATTTTTTTTAATAAAAGATTCATTAAAACCCTGAAAAGATGTTTACGGGTTTTAATTGTAGTGTGGACAAAGCCTGCTGCAGTAGGGTTAGCCCACTCAGGGCCCATCAATATGATTCCCACCAGTTCACTATTATACTAAAAATTGAGTAATATAGGAACTATTTCTTAGCGTCCTCAAGCCAAAAAATATTTTTTTACATAAAAAGAGAACACTGTTAAGCGTTCTCCTGTAATAAGTTTTTTAAAATTTGTGGACTACTTTCCCTGCATAGCAGCAACTTCCGCAGCAAAATCATCTTCCCGCTTCTGCAGGCCTTCACCCATCTCAAAGCGAACAAAACGAACTACCTGAGTCTGATTTTGATCCAGCATTTTCTGAATAGTCACGTCCGGATCCTTTATAAATGGCTGCTCAACAAGACAAGTTTCTTTGTAGTACTTTTCAATCCTTCCGGCAACCATCTTCTCGGCGATATTTTCTGGCTTCCCTTCATTCATAGCCTGAGCCTTGAGAATTTCCCTTTCCTTTTCGATTATCTCAGCAGGAACCTGATCCCTTGTAACATATTCAGGCTTGGAAGCCGCAACCTGCATAGCAATATCTTTGGTAATAGCGCTGTCGGAGTTTCCTTTTGTTTCTACCAGAACTCCAATTCTACCAGCCCCATGAATATATGCTTCAATAGTACCATCGCTTGTTTCAAATAATTCGAAACGGCGGACAGATATATTCTCACCGATTTTAGCAATTTTTTCAGTAACTAAGCTGCTAACGGTACCGCCTTCGACTTCTGCATTGAGCAGTTCATCTACATTAGCTGGTGAATTTTTTATGATAGCATCCGCGATTGTATCAATAAATGACTTAAATTCGTCAGTTTTGGCGACAAAGTCAGTTTCACAGTTAACTTCGACAAGCACGCCCTTTTTATTGGTATTTTCAACCTTGGCAACAACCAGACCCTCAGCGGCTATACGGCCTGACTTCTTTGCCGCCGCAGCAAGTCCTTTTTCTCTTAAGTACTCAATGGCTTTATCCATGTCGCCATCTGTCTCTGCAAGCGCTTTTTTACAGTCCATCATTCCGGCACCAGTACGTTCGCGCAATTCTTTAACCATTGCAGCAGTAACCATGATAATCCTCCTTAAAAAAAATTGGGGTGACAGTAGGGTTCCAAAGTACCCCCCGGTCACCCCACTTTGTTTTATTACTCAGCAACAGCTTCTTCAGCGTCCTGACCTTGATTTCCTTCCAGAACAGCATCAGCCATTTTACCTGTTAGCAGTTTAACTGCTCTTATAGCATCGTCATTACCTGGAATTATATAATCAATTTCATCAGGATCACAGTTAGTGTCAACAATCGCAACTATAGGAATACCAAGTTTGCGTGCCTCGGCAACTGCGATTCTTTCCTTTCTGGGGTCAATAATAAATAATGCACCCGGAAGGTTTTTCATGTCCTTGATTCCGCCGAGAAACTTCTCAAGCTTCTCTTTTTCGTTAAGTAATGATGCAACTTCTTTCTTGGATAGAACTTCAAAAGTTCCGTTGGATTCCATTTTCTCCAGCTCATGAAGACGGTTAATACGCCTTCTGATGGTTTGGAAGTTTGTCAGGGTTCCACCCAGCCAACGCTGGTTTACATAGAACATACCACAGCGGGTAGCTTCTTCCTTAACGGCTTCCTGAGCTTGTTTTTTGGTACCAACAAACAGAATGGTTTTACCTTCACTTATTAAATCCCTTACAAAATAGTAAGCTTCGTCAACTTTTTTGACAGTCTTTTGCAGGTCAATAATATATATACCATTACGGTCGGTAAAGATAAAAGGAGCCATCTTAGGGTTCCATCTGCGAGTTTGATGTCCAAAGTGAACTCCAGCTTCCAAGAGCTGCTTCATAGATATTACAGCCACGGGAGTCACCTCCTCTCTTAATGGTTTTTTCCTCCGTCCCTTTCATTTTTCTGCAGGACCACATCAATATGATGGCACCCCTACAGAAATCCGGAAACGTGTGTATTTTACACCATGTGCTATTTTAGCATATTTTGCTGGGGTAGCGCAACTATATTATGCTTAAAGCTGGAAAGTTTTATACAATTTTGGTCGGGTTTGTAGGGATAAAAGACATTGTTCGAGCAAGGAGTTTAGCCGTTTACTCCGTTTTTCAGGGGTCCCCATTTGGTGAACTAACCGCCTCAATTTTCGAATCCTTGGGTACCCGCCCAAAGCGCCCTCCTAGCGCTGGGCGGCTCCGGACGTCCTGTCCTCCGCCCTGTGGCTTTGAAAATTGATTCGGTAAGTTCACAGACGATGGTAACCCAATGAAAAAGCTCCGCAAACGGCAAAACTCCTTCTCGCAACGCAAACCTTCCGATTTCACTACCCACTACTCACTCCCCACTCTCCACTATTTCTTCGATACTCCTCCCGATACCACAAAGGTCATCACATCAGAGCTGGGCATATCCAGGCGGCGGATTTTGCTGTTATGGATTAACAGTAAATTACCGGCAAAATTGAAGGATTGAGGGAAGTATACGGCGGAATAGTCAGTCAGGCCCAACTGGGCCAGGTTTTCCATTGTCACAAAACCTATTGCCTTAACGCTGTCATCAGGTCCTAGGCTTACCTCAACAGGTTTGTCGAAGCTTTTTTTGTCTCCAACGAAGGCGCTGATGAGGTCCTTTATTGAACCGTAGACAAGCTTAACAAAAGGAAGTTTAGAAAAAAGCTCCTCAACAAAATCAATAATCTTTCTGGCGAAGATGTTCCTGGCTAAAAATCCGACCAATGTAATAGCAGAAACAGTTATTAGAAAGCCAATACCAGGGGTTTCTATGGGCAGCAGGTCGTCAATTTTAGTAAAGAGTACATAAAGAATATAAAGAGAAAAGGCAATGGGACTAATAATTAACAGTCCGTTTAAAAAACTTTTAATAATGATTTTCATACAAAACCTCCTTCAATTGAAGGTTTGCCAAAGCAAACCAACCTTTTCACCGCCGAGCGCAGAGAGTCACAGTTTTCCAAACGTTTGGTCTTCTTCCCAAGTGCCCATGAGTCTGCGGTTAACAGTTTTTCCATTGTCAATTGTCAATTGTCAGTTTTTCTACCCACTCTCCACTCTCCACTCTCCACTAATTCAAATCTCGGCACTTCCCTGCCATCTACCATAACCTTTTCAAAAAACATTTCCCTTGGCCTTACCCAAAGGCCCATATCTCCATACAAAGCCCGGTAGACTACCAGCTCTTCTTCTGTCTCACTATGCCTGGCAAGCCCCAGAACTTCATATAAATTTCCCTTATAATGGCGATATCGTCCTGTTCGTATATTCATCGTTAACCACACCTTTTTATATAGTATTCTTCTTCCAAAAAAAACAAACGCAAAGATAAATTGATTCACCTACGGTCAAAGAGAGAGAGGACGCAAAGTGCGCAAAGAGTCACAGTTCTACCAACGTATGGTCTTCTTCCAAACTATAATTTAGTGATTATAATGTAAAAAAAATATTTTCACCATAAAGTAAACAATATAAGTACTAAAAACGTTAGATAGTGCTTTCCTTTATTGTTGATATTTAATAAAAAGCCAGAGGTGCTACTTTTAGATACACTTCTGACGCATTTTATAGATGATGTAAGAATATGAATAGTTTATAGCTGATCTCTACTTAATTGTGTCTTTACTCTTTCTTTTAACTGCAAAGTTTTTAATAGTTTTGTTCCAGCTTGTTTTGCAGCTTTCATTGCTTTTTCATTATTTAAGGCTTCTCCTGCTTTAAAAAGATGAAGAGCTTTAACTATACTTACTACTCTATAACCAAGAGCTTCTAAAGGTTTTAGCATCGCTTCAGCAGTAAATCCCATATCTTCTTCTTTTTCTTGTTCACTCACTGCAATTACAGCGGCATATTTTCCTCCTAGTGCTTCGTTTAACCCCATCCAAACCGAGCGATCATCATTGTCAAATACTTCAAAACAGTAACATCTATCTATAAAAGCCTTCATATTTGCCGATATATTATAAAAATAAGCAGGTGAACCTAAAATAATTGCATCAGACTCTAAAATTTCTGGATATATTTTTTGCATATCATCATTTATTACGCATTTATATGTTTCTTTACAGCCTTCGCATCCATTGCAGTCGTTAATATTATAATCATCTAAGAATATTAATTTGGTTTCAATATCTTGCATTTTAAAAGGTTTTAAGGCCTCTTGCATTAGAATAGAGGTATTACCTTTTTTTCTACGACTTCCTACAACAGCAAGAATTTTCATACAAAACCCCTCCAGTAGCAGATAAAAATGAAGGTTTGCACCGCAAACCCTCCGATTTCCATTGTCAACTGTCAATTGTCAATTGTCAATTCTCTTTTTACTTCCCAGCTTTACCTGTAAGTATATCCACTATCTCCTTCATACCCGCACCAGCTGGTACTTTGAAGGTTCCAACTCTCAATCTTGAGTGTGCATTGTATTTAGTCATTACTTTGTATAATTCTTCCTTGTCGCTGATAACACCTTTTTTCTCGAGATCCTTTATTACACTCTCAGACCCCATCCCGGGTTTAACTTCAATTGTAACAACTTCAACTTTTTCATCTACCGATTGTTGTACAGGAGCAGAATTAGCTTGTTCGGGCTTCTGTTGTGGGGTTTTTTGAGGTTTAGTCTCTTGAGGTTTAGTCTCTTGAGGTTTGGTCTCTTGTGGAGATTCAGACTTTTCTTGTTCAATCTCGGATTGACCCATGTTTACTTCTTGTTTTTGAACCATGCCAAGTTTTACAGCCCGGTCTATAATTTCTTCATCAGTCAAATGTCCGTTTCCTGATAGTGATACAAGTATCCCGCTGATAATTAGTCCGACACCTATTCCGAGCATAAAATCCCTTTTAAAAATTTTAAACATCGCCTTCCTCTCCCTTTCGCCTTAATTGGAGCAGAAGGCTGACTTCACCCTTCCCAATTTTCATCTGTTTAGCTATATCATCTTCGGTGTGACCCATATCAGCCATAGCGTAAACCATCTGATGTTTTGGTGGAACTTCCTTAACCACTGCACTTTGTGCCTTCTGGGCTGAAGTTTGTTTGGATTTTTCTTTTTTCGACGAGTTCTCGGACCGCGTCCTCTTCAGCACTTTGGACTTCTTGATGGTTTTTTCGTCTTTATTGTTACCTGCAGCAGCCTCGTCATCGGGTTTCTCAATTGCCGAGGACACCTGTATTTTAATCTCTTCCAGTCCATAAGATATTTCATCAACAATCTTTTCCGATGCAGTCTCCAATTGATCCAGTAATATCTGAACCTCTCTTCTGGCATCTGCCAGTTCATTGAGAAGCAGCCTGCCATCTTCTTTTTCTTTCTGCAGCGTGGCTTCTTTTGCCCACTCCTTCCAAAGTATAAAGATTATTATAGCAATTCCGGCTGCCACTAACAGCTTGTCCAAATACCTCACCCTCACAACTTATATCTTGATATCCAGCAAAGTTCCTTTTCCCGGATCTTTAACTGAATTCGCTTTTTCTTCTTTGTTTTTTTCCTTTTGGTTTTTTTCGCGCTCGTCAGAACTCCCCTTTTTGGTATCTTCTTTACTTATCCTACTGCCCTCAGATTTGTTGGAATTCTGAACCTGTTTGCGCTGAAGTTCAGCTTGTTTTTGAAACTGTGCTGCAAACTGTTGTTGTTCAGTCTGGTTCTGTTGATTCTGTATAGGCTGGCTGCGATTGGCTTCCGAGATTTTCGGAATTAACACCTGCAAGTCAATTGACCGGACTGTCATACGTACCACCCCTATTTCAGAGGAGAAATATTGATACCATTTTCACCTCTTGCAAAACTGACAAACCTGTAATCATCTCGGACAAAAAACACTTCTGAGCCTAAGGTAATTTTCACTCCAGGGTGAACAATATCCTCAATATTTATCTTGCCGTGTTCGGACCGTAAAATTAACGCCTCTATTCTATGCAGGATATCATTTATTTTTTCGAGCTCCCGGGTTAAACCAACATGGGATTTATTAACCTTGACAAGAATGTCAATCTGTTCCCTGGATAGTTTCCCTTTTTCCAGACGAATATTTTTTAGATAATTAAAAATCTGGCGGCTTTTAAGACAATGTGCTTCCTTAGATTGTTTTTCTTTTAACAAGCGGCTGTATTCCTTACGCAAGCCTGGGTTTGTCCCTGCCTCAAGTTCTGTCGCCGTCGCCAGGTGAGACCCTGCTATCCTGCAGCTTATTTCTTCTCCCGCTCTTACAACACCCCCGACGATTACACCTTTTCCAGTCACACGGACACAACTGACAGCATTTACTTTACTGTGCATAATCCCTTCACTTGCTATAACATCGATGCCACTTTCTACCTGAGCATTCTCAATAAACCTTGTAATTATACTGCCACCGGCCTTAATTAAGGATTTGTTCTTCCCAACTATACCGTTTTTAACCAGCAGTTCTCCCGAACACTCTACCTGCCCTCCTGAAATTGTATTCATAATTTCAACATTGCCGTCTGCAATTACACGAAATCCTTCACTAACATTTCCGGTTATTACTACACTTCCTTTAAATAAAATGTTTCCGGTATTAAAGTCCACATCACCTTCTACCCGATATACCGGTGATACACTTACGGTGTCGCCTCTAATAATTACGTGCCCGGCAGCTGTAGCTAATAATTCATGATTATCCTTACTTAAATGTACATTTTTTCCCGGCTGAATATGAACCGGCTTCCCATCCCGCGCAGGTATAACTTCCCCGGTAACAGTGCATCCCTGTTGTCCGGGAAAAGCATCCTCAATTACTGCTAATACGTCTCCAGGTCCAACACAGTGAATCTGATTAAGGTTGTAGTAATCTATCCTGCCATTGCTTAGTTGTTGGGGTACTCCAGCCAAATCACCTGACTGGCATTTGTAATGTATTACCCCATCTTTACCGTTAACCGGTGGTGTACCTATAGCCACTAATACAGGACTGCCCCTATTCTCCGGATTGACGGCTGATTGAACTGCTTCTTCGACGATTCCGTATATTATCTTTTCTTTTTTAAGTGTTCTTACTATATCTTCTTTTGTAACCACCGCTTCGGTTGGAAAAGTCTTCACTGTTATATAGGCCGCCAATCGGTCTTCACTTAATTCAAGAATTATCTTGCTTTCAGACTTTTCACCTGGTTCCCTCTTCAAGTGGGTGAAACTGTTCTTCTGTTCCTGACAAACACTATTATCTGTCATAATTTCTCACCCACTCAATCAAGAATTTTTTTCTTGATTCTGCTTAAACGACCCCTAAGACGCAGAACTGCTTTGGTATGCATTTGTGATACCCTAGACTCTGAAACTTCCAATACTTTTCCGATCTCTTTTAAGGTGAGGCCTTCATAATAATAGAGTGCTATGACAAGCCGCTCACGCTCAGGCAGCTTTTTAATGGCCTCACCAAGCAGTCTCTTTCTTTCCTCAAATATTACCATTGAAACCGGGTCAGGTGTATTCCTGTCTTCCACAGTATCCATTACTCTGATGGGGTTCCCCCCATTCTTGTCTGATGTCCACATATCTTCTAGAGAAACAAAGGAGGTAAAGCTTGTTTCCCTTAATAACTGCGAAAACTGATGTTTATCGATATTGAGCGCCTCACATATCTCATCATCAGTAGCAGACCGCCCCAGTTGGTGCTCCAGCTTTGAATATGTCTGTTCAAGCTCTCTGGCCTTTTGCCGTATTGAATAGGGTACCCAATCCATGGCTCTGAGTCCGTCCCATATTGCTCCCCTAATACGTGATATGGCATAAGTTTCAAATTTAATATTCCGCTCCAGGTCAAACTTTTCAATTGCGTCAACCAGGCCAAAGATACCGCAGCTTACTAAATCGTCCTGCTGTACATTAGGGGGGAGTGAAATAGCCAGTCTTCCCGCCACATATTTGACTAAAGCCACGTATTCCACAATCAGTCCTTCACGAGCGGAAAGGTCTTTATGTTTTTTATAGCGTTCCCAGAGTTCCTGCTTATCAGTTTTTGTTGAAGAACGAAACATGAATACCTCCCTGAAGGATTAATCCTCAAAGCCCATCTTTTTAATAATGTCAGCCATCCTCTTAGGATCACTATTAATAACTTTTTCAACATTTGGGTCAATCTGTTTGGTAACCAGAGGACTGAGTTCCTCATCATAAATGTCTTTTGCAATGTCTTCTGCAATGTTTTCGGCAATGTCTTCGGCATTTGTATTAGATGGTTCTGCTGGAGCCTCTTCCTCGGTTTTCTCAGAAGGATCTGAAACCATTATATCTAACATTTGACCTGTATTTTCATTTTCAGGGGTGGTTTCCCCTTCAGTATCGCAACTGTCAGGTAATTGAATATCGTCAATAACATAGCGGGTTATTAGAAATAATGTTCCAAAAGAAAGGGCAGTAAAAAAGGTGGCGGCTAACAATGCCCGTATAACCCCTGCGCCTGGCGAAACCCCGGAAACTAGTCCGATAGTCATCATTAGTATAAAGACTATTAGAAAGATGGTAATGAATACAAGTCTGTTTCCAGACACCTGAAAACCTCCTTAGATGTACTTCTCTCCCAGGCTTACTGTCCTTATGTAAAGAGAACCCGTTTCTGCATTTAATTCAATCGTTCTCCCGTAGCTGCCACCGGTATCCTCTGCAATTAATCGTATTCTGGCATTCTTAAGACACTGTTTTACCGCTTCAGTATTTCGCTCACCGATTTTCATAACATCACTTGAACTACTAAACGAAAACATCTGGGATCCCCCAGCTATTTTAGCAATAAGCCTGTGTTCATCAGCGCCACTCTTTTTCATTTTTTCAATGAGTAAAGGCAGTGCAGTGTCTGCAAACTTTGCTTCATTTCCCCTTTTCCCAATAGAGCTGCAGGGCAGCATAATATGTGCCATTCCCGCCAGCTTTGCCGAAGAGTCCCAAAGACAAATTCCAACACAAGAACCCAGCCCGCAGGTTTGTAGAATATCAGGGGCTTTAGCTATATTCAGGTCTGCCATTCCGACCTTAATTATCATAGGCCACTACTCCTTTACCCCTATTGCTTCCAATATTTTGTCAAGTGAACCCGCTTCAGGTAAAAGAAAGAAATGACCGATAACATTCTGCTCAATTTCACTAAAAACTGTTTCCATTAACACTGCCATGTCGTCAGTCATCCCTACCCGTGCAAGCACTGCATCTAATACAGCACCGGCCATGTCAATGGCCAGGGCAGGCACTGATGGTATAAATTCCATTTCTGTAAAATCTGAAAGTGATTTAAGATATGCACCTGAGACTACATTTCCAACTTCTGAAAGCGCCGATTTGCCCATGAAATCAATTTCTTCATCATATGCATAACTATATTCCACAAGATGTCCCGCTAATGTTTTTGCACTCTCTATGGGAAAAATAAACAAAATGTTGCAAGGTGCAGGTCCCCCGGCTGTCAGAAATATTCCTGCAACTACAGTTTCAGCACCTCCCATTGCCTCAGCCACTTCAGTTAAAGGTAATACCTTTATAAGCGAAACACCCATTCCTACTGTCTTTTCCATCATCAGTGACAATGCCTTTGCACCATTGCTTGCACCTTCAGCGCCTATCCTTTTAAGAGCTTCAAATTCAAATTCCGATAAATACAAAACTTTGTCACCTCCCAGCTAAACTTTCTCATTCATCATCGAGTTCAAAAATTCTGTCCATATCCAGTATTAATAACACTCTTTCGCCTAATTTTGCTATTCCTTTAATATATTTAATTGTTGATTCAGCGGATGATAGTATATCCTGGGACTCTATATATGAAAGGTCGAGCTTAACAACTTCAGATACCCGGTCTACTAACAGCCCCGCAGTAATTCCACCTCTGGCCACAATGATGATTCTGGATGAATCTGATAACGTCAACTCAGGTAAATGCAGCCTCTTAGCCATATCCATAACAGGAACTACCATTCCCCTAAGGTTAATAACCCCCGGCAAATAGTGCTGACTAAACGGCATTCTTGTAATATCCGTTACCCGGACAATCTCCTGAATGTTTTCTATTTCTACAGCATACTCTTCGTTGCTTACAGCCCATGAGATTAGCTGAACATCATTCAAAGTTACATCCCCCTATAACAAACCGGAAACATCTATAATAAGGGAGACACATCCGTCACCAAGTATCGTCGCTCCCGCGATAACGTCTATATTTCCAAATAAACTGCTGACCGGTTTAATTACAATTTCCTGCTGGCCTATTAAAGTATCTACTACCAGACCAACATATCTGCTGCCTTTTTTTACTACAACCAAATTCATCTCCGGCTCTTTGGCGACGGAAGAATACGGCACCTGGAAAATATTCTGCAGTCTTTTAAGAGGGAGAAGGTTCCCCCGTAAAAACATAAATTCCTTATCCTGTACTTTGGTTATATCATGGGGCAAAACTGAAGTTGTTTCAGAAATAAAACTCAAAGGAATAGCATAAGTTTCATTTTCTACAGAAACAAGTAAAGCCTGAATAATCGCCAGTGTCAAGGGCAGCCTGATTATAAACTTCGTTCCTGATTCTGGTACCGATTGAATCTGAATACTGCCGCTTAAAGCCTCAATTTTACTCCTGACTACATCCAAACCAACACCGCGGCCCGAAATATCCGAAACAGCTTCCGCTGTCGTAAAACCTGGTTCCAGCACCAAATTTACCAAGGCCTCAGCATCCATCTCCGCAACTTGCTCTGCAGTAAATAGACCCATTTTAACTGCCGTTCTACGGATTGCCTCAGGATCAATTCCTTTACCATCGTCTTCTACTTCAATGACTACATGATTGCCTTCATACTTTGCTGTAAGACTGATTAGACCCTGTTTATTTTTACCACGGGCAGCCCTATCCTGAAAATTCTCAATCCCATGGTCAACAGCATTTCTAATCAGGTGAAGCAGCGGTTCACCAATTTCATCAATAACTGTACGGTCAAGTTCCGTATCCTCACCTGTTAAAACAATGTCAATATCCTTATCCAGGTCTCTGGCCAAATCCCTAACCATACGGGGAAACCTGCTAAAAACAGTTTCAATAGGAAGCATACGAATTTTCATGACTATATCCTGCAGGTCGGCAGTTACCCGACTCATTTGTTCAAAGGTATCAGTCAGTTCAGGAACTGGATGAGCCCGTCTAATACGATCTAAACGTGTCTTGCTTATTACAAGCTCCCCAACCAAATTCATCAGGCTATCCAACTTACTGTTCTCTACTCTTATGGATTGGGTAAAACCAGTTCTGGTATTTGTCGGCTCTAAGATTGCATCAGTACCTAACACCGCTTCTCTGACCTCTATAGCTTCTGTTGTTTTTATTGTTTCTGGTTTTTCCATCGTTTCTGTCAGATCACAAAAGTTTGAATCACCTTCATCACTTTTGCTGTCAGGTAATAGATTAATAACCTCTGAAATAGAATTTATCTCTGGTTCTTCCATTTCAGCAATGGACAGAAGGCACTCTCTAATAACCTCAGGGGATTCTCCCGAGATAATAATTAATTCAAAACTGTTGTCAAAACGTTCTTCCTCAATCTCCTGAACGGACGGAATGGTTTTAACAACCTCTCCCACCTGCTCCAGGTTTTTGAAAATCACAAATGCCCTGGCAGATTTCATTGTAGACGAAGAATTTATATGTACAACCAGGTGGTAACATTGGTATCCCTGGTCAATAGCTTTCATAATAAGATTTTTCTCGAATTGATTAAAGTTTATTGAGCTTATCGGCAGTTGACAGTGCTGGTCTCTAGCTGCAGGTGATATCATTATCTCTTCCGCCGTTACCTGTTGGTTAATACTTGCAGAATCCCGCAACAGGGACAGGATATGCTCCACAGGGAGTTCACCCTTTCCGCCGTTAGCAATATCAATAACCATGGAATTTAATAAATCTACAGCTTTTAGCAGTAAATCCGTAAACGCTGTCGTCAGCCGAAGTTCACCTTTCCTTAATTGGTGTAAAATATTCTCCATTTCATGGGTTACTTCAGCCATTGTGTTATAGCTCATTGTGGCAGACATACCCTTAATTGTGTGTGTTGACCGAAAAATTTGATCTAACAATAGTTTGTTTTCTGGTGAAGCTTCAAGGCTTAAGAGGACCTGTTCCATCTGTTGTAAATTTTCTCTAGCTTCCTCAAGAAAAGTATCCAGGTATCGAGACATGTCCATGACTTCTCACCTCCCCGTGAGGCTGCAAAAACCGCAGCCAGCTTTCCCATGTTCCTATTCTATAAAAGCCCTTTTGTTCTAAGCTCCCTTTGCTGGTTAAAAATATATTTTATGATCTTGTCTCTTTCCGACTCCTTTATGTCTGTAAATTCCAAACCTACAGAATATCTGTATTTGGATAAAGCCGACTGTTCCACCACTCTCACAATTCGGCCAACTGCTGAAATAGTCTGGTTTTGCCCAATGAAAATCGTTGCTTCCAGCGTTTCTCCAACATTTAGCTGGGTGTCACAGCCAAATAATAGACCACCGCCGCTAATATCTGAAGTAGTAGCAGAGAAAAACTCTGCGTCTTTGTTATCACCAGCAATCTTATTAGAAAATATTTTCAGTCTGGCAACTAATCTAACAAAGTTTCGTCTCTGAATTCTTACCATATTTGCGGGTCTTCCAAGGGTTAAAATTGAAGGGGTTCCAGGCTTTAAAACAATAATTTCTGAAAGAAATGAATAAACTGCTGACCTGTCAGAATAAGTAACTTTAACCTTGCTCCCAGGAATAAAGTCACTGGAGTCATTTAAATCGTCTGGCATTAATGCAAAAAGCCTTTCACCCAATATTTCTTTAACTTTACAAGAGTACTTTTTACCATTTGTACCTGATGTGGTTATATCAATAAAACTGTTCTCTTTAATTGGCTCAAACATCTTAGGGCCTCCCTTCGTTGTAGAATAAAGAAAATTATGTTTACCCCCAAAATTTCATTATTTTGCCAAAGAAGGCTTTTACTCCACCAGGTTCCGGGATGTAAACCTCATTTAATAGCTGGGCAGCAATTCGCTGAATACACTGGGATGCGGATGTCTTTGGAAATTTAAGCATGAATGGTTCCTGAATTTTAACGGATTTTGAGACATTGGGATCATCAAAAATAAACCCAAGATGTCCTATATTCAGCTTCAGGAATTTTTCTGCCACTATAGTAAATTTACTGGCTGTAATATCAGCCTCCTGGGCACTCTCTACCTTGTTAACTACAAGATGAACAACGCCCTGCTTTTTCTTGGAAGTCATAGCTTTAACAAGACCATATGCATCAGTGATAGCAGTAGGTTCAGGAGTAGTGATAACAATTACCTCATCAGAAGAGAGGAGAAAGCTCATAACATTTCTTGATAATCCCGCAGCAGTATCAATAATAAGAATATCAGCCATACCTTCAAGCTGCTCCAGTTTGGATATAAACTGTTCCACCTGCCACCGCCTGAGGTTTGCAAGTTCCTGCATCCCTGAACCACCTGCAATTAACTGCAGACCGCGTGGACCGGTAGTTATGATATCTTTAATGTTTTTCTGGCCCTTTAGCACGTGATAAAGGTTATACTCTGGTTTCACACCAAGGAGTACATCTATGTTGGCAAGTCCAAGGTCCGCATCCAGAATAATCACCTTTTGACCAAAAGACATCAGTGCCAAGGCGAAGTTCACGGTAAAATTGGTTTTCCCGACTCCACCCTTTCCGCTTGTTACGGCAATTACCCTCGTTTTCTTTTGATTTCCCTTAATGTCACATTCCACACGATGCTTAAGGGTTTTCGCCAATACGCGAAGTTGTTCAGCCTGGTCACGCATGGGCTTTCTCCCCCATTATCATATTCACTATTTTTGCAGGATCAGCAACCTCAATATCATCAGGAACATTTTGTCCTACAGTAATATACGAGAGGTATTTTTGAGTTTTTGAAACCACATTCAATATGGCGCCATAAGAGGAGGTTTCATCCATTTTTGTAAAAATAACTCTGTTTATAGCTATATCTGAGTACTTGTTTACTATTTCCATCATGTCTTTAGATCTTGTTGAAGCACTTAATACCAGGAAAATTTCCGATGGCTCAGCCACTTCAAGAAAACTCTTAAGTTCAACCATTTGTTCGGTATTTTTATGGCTGCGTCCGGCAGTATCAATTAATATCAAATCTTTGTCAGTGTGCCTTGCAATCGCCTCCTGCAATTCTTGCGGTGTGAACACTACGTCAACCGGAATTCCGATAATTTCACCGTAAGTCTTGAGCTGCTCAACTGCAGCAACACGGTATGTATCGGCCGTTATAAGCGCAACATTCTTCTTATCGACAATAGCAAAGGTCGCCGCCAGCTTAGCTATTGTTGTGGTCTTTCCCACTCCGGTTGGTCCGACAAGGGCTACCGACTGCTGCTTTAATCCCTGTCTTTTGAAATACAGGGGTTTCGGTTTTTTAAGAAGCTTTAGAATTTGCTGTTCCAGACAAGCCCGAACGGCCTCATGGTTCGCCACTTCTTCTTTGGGTAAGTTTTTTAAGCAATCCTTAAGAATTTTTTTTGTCAATTTTTCATCAACTTCATTTTCTATCAGCATTTGATGGTATTTCTGAAGAGACTTTGGCAGAGCTTTAACTTCTTCTCCGACATCCATCTGATTCATCATCTCAGCCAGCAAAGACTTCATTTCCTGAATTTCTCCATGCAAATCAGCCTGAGTTTCTGATGCTGCCGCAACCATCGCAGCAGAACTGATATTACTTGCCTGACTGTCTGAATCTTTACTAGGAACACTGCTTGAATTCTTTTTAACAGTGTTTGAATCAGCCTTAACTGCACTGTTCGCCGGGTGGTTGTCTGAATTTTTGTTAACCGTCTGTGTCTGACGTACACCTCTTTGGTTAACCGGGGTTGGGGGAGCATCCTCAACTGCCGCTGTTACTTCAAACATCTGCTTCCCGAAGAAACCAAAAAATCCACCTTCCCTAAACTTCCGTGTGTGAAGAATAACTGCATCTTTTCCCATATCAACTTTTACCTTTAGCATCGCATCCTGTAAAGTTTCAGCTACATACCTTTTTACTCTCACTTAATTTTCACCACCCCTAGAGACTGTACATCAATTCTTCCTTCAAGCTCGTTATAAGACAAAACGGTAAGTCCTGGAACCAGCTTTTCCGTAAGTTTTTTAAAATAAATTCTGACAACAGGAGCACATAGTATTACCGGTTGATTTCCTCGTTGTGTGACTTGTTCAACAGTTTCCGTCAGACTATTAAATATGCTCTGAGCTTTATCTGGATCCATTGCCACATAGGACCCGTGTTCCGTATACTGAACAGAATCTCTAATCACCTGTTCAACAGCCGGGTCAAGGGTTACTACATAAAGGGTATCGTTATCGTCAACATATTGTTTTACTATATTTCGGGCTAGCCCCTGGCGGGCATATTCCACAAGCATATCTGTATCCTTGGTAGCCCTTCCATGGTCTGCAAGAGTCTCGAGTATTGTCACCAAGTCCCTTACAGATACTCTCTCCCTTAACAGACCGGCCAGTACTTTTTGAACCTCTCCCACCGACAAGATTCCCGGAATAAGTTCTTCTACAACTGCCGGATGTGTTTTCTTTACGTGGTCGAGGAGGTTCTGAACATCCTGCCGCCCGAGAATTTCGTGAGCGTGGCCTTTTATTATTTCGGTCAGGTGAGTAGCTACCACAGAAGAAGGGTCAACAACAGTGTAACCGGCTAATTCGGCCTGTTCCCTTAAGTTGCCTGAAACCCATTTAGCCGGCAGGCCAAAGGCCGGTTCGACAGTGTCGATGCCTGGGATTCCATCTTCGTCTGTAAGCCCAGAACTCATAGCAAGGAAATGGTCCGGCATCAGTTCACCGGTGGCCACCTCCACACCTTTAACCTTAATTACGTAACTGGTGGGTTTAAGCTGCATGTTATCCCTCATCCTGATGGGAGGCAGCACAACACCAAGTTCCAGCGCACATTGCCGCCGTATCATAACAACCCTGTCAAGAAGGTCGCCTCCCTGATTTGCATCAACAAGTGGAATGAGTGAGTACCCCATTTCAATCTCTAGTACATCAACCATCAACAGTGACATCACATTCTCTGGTTTCTTGGTTTCTTCAACCTCTTCCTCCTGCTGTTGTTCAATCATTCTTACTTCCTGAGCATCTTGGGATTTCTTCATACTGTAAGCCAACAAACCCATTAAAGCTGAGAGACTAAAAAACGGGATAGGCGGCATTCCCAGAATTGCCATACCAGCCAAAGCTCCCGATGCAATGGCCAATGCCCTTGGCCTTGTGAACAACTGAAACGATAATTCCTGCCCCAGGCTAATATCAGAAGAAGCTGCTCTGGTAACTGTAATACCGGTTGCGGTAGAAATAAGGAGAGCTGGGATCTGTGCGACCAACCCCTCACCCACAGTGAGAATTGTGTAGATATTTATTGCTTCTGTTAGTTCAAGGCCTCGTTGTAAAACACCTATAGCAAATCCACCCAAAATATTGATTACTACTATTACAATTGCAGCAATAGCATCACCTTTTATAAACTTGGAGGCACCATCCATTGCACCGTAGAAGTCAGCTTCACTCTGAATCCTCTCTCTTCTGGTCTTTGCCTCGAGATCTGTAATAAGCCCAGCATTCAGATCAGCGTCTATACTCATCTGCTTCCCCGGCATTGCATCCAGTGTAAACCTCGCTGCAACTTCGGCCACCCGCTCTGCACCCTTGGTAATGACAATAAACTGTATTACTACCAGAATAAGAAATATTATAAATCCAACTACCGGGTTACCCCCTAATACAAAGGCCCCAAATTGCTCTATAATTTCTCCCGCGTTACCATTAAGAAGTATCAACCTTGTTGAACTAACATTTAGAGAGAGACGAAACAGGGTCGTAATCAACAGCACAGAAGGAAATGATGAAAACTGAAGGGGTTCGTTATTATACATACTTATAAGCATAATGATAAGTGAGAAAGTGATATTAACCGTTAACAGTAAATCCAGCAGAAGAGTTGGGACCGGTATAATCATCATTACAACCATCCCCAGAACAGCTGCTGCCACTATTATGTCACTATGCTTAAACCAACGCCTGGCGGCAACCTGTTCAGATGCCATTTTTCATCCTCCTCCGGCTACATTTTACCTTTAAGTTTATAAACAAAAGCAAGTACTTCAGCTACTGCCTGATACAGCTCTGGGGGAATTGAATCCCCTATTTCAGTTCCCCTGAAAAGAGCCTGAGCCAGCGGCTTGTTTTCTACAGTAACAATGTCGTGTTCCTTTGCTATTTCTTTTATTCTGAGAGCCACCCTATCCTGGCCCTTGGCAATTACAACAGGGGCACCCATGGTGTTATCATACTGAAGCGCAACAGCAAAATGTGTAGGGTTGGTGATTACTACATCTGCGTTTGGTAGAGATTGCATCATACGTGACATAGCCATCTCTCTTTGTTTTTGTTTAATCTTGCCCTTTAGCTGCGGATCTCCTTCCTGCTGCTTATATTCATCTTTGATTTCCTGTTTTGACATTTTTAGCTGGGATTCATGCCGCCATTTCTGAAATATGTAGTCAGCAACTGCCAAAACAGCAAGCCAGAGAATCACCTTAAAAGCAATATTCACAGTAGTTTGTCCAATGTAGGCTGATGATGCCCTAAGATTCATATCAGTCAGCCCCGTAAAAACAGAAAGCTGCTTTACGTACTCTGAATATGCAACATAGGTTACAATAAAAACCTTTAAAAATGATTTAACTAGTTCAGCAAGAGCCTGGGAGGAGAACATTCGTTTAAAACCATTAATTGGGTTTACGTTATTTAAATCGAATTTAATAAGTGACATATTAAATCGAAAACCAACCTGAGCTACCGATGCTAATATACCAGCTACCATCGCCCCCCCAACCACAGGGGCCAGAATTTTAGTTACACTAATTACCGTCATAATAAACATGTTCTGGAAAGTACGATAATTAAGGTCAAAATTATTTGCAGTAAACATTTTAAAAATATTTTGAGTAAATGCTGTCCATTCTTGAATCATATCAGGAATGAATATCTTTACTGCCATAAATGCAGCTAATAAAACCAAGACTGAATTGAGCTCAGCGCTTCTCGGTATCTGACCCTTTTCAGCAGCCTGCTGTCGGCGCCTGGGAGTAGCTTTCTCCGTCTTATCGGCAAATAGCTGAAGATCTATTCTAAATACTTGAAGATCTTTATCAGTCATAGCCTTCCTCGTTAACCTAGTAACTTTAAAATATTTAGAGTATCCTGATAATCCTTTTTAAACAGGAATTCTAAAGTAATAATATAGATTGGCAGAATCATTATTAAAAGTAACAGTCCAACAACAATCTTAGCAGGAATACCTACAAAATACACCTGCATTTCCGGCATCGTTCTTGCTATCATACCAAGAGCCACCTCTGCCACAAATAGAGCGCCAACAACCGGCATAGCGATTTTGACGCCGGTCACGAGCATATTTCCAAACAAGTCGATCATGACCTTATATACTTCCTTTTCTCCAACTAGGCCGAAAAGAGGGATTTTCTGATAGCTCTGAAACAGTGCTGCAATCATGTAGTGATGACTGTCTGTAGCCAGAAAAAGCAGCAATGCCAGCAGGTTCTGAAAAGACCCCATTAATGGGGCCTGAGTACCATATAACGGGTCAATTACGTTGGTAATACCAAAACCCATCTGCATATCCAGGGCCTGACCAGCAAACTGAATTGCCGCAAAAGTAAACTGTGCTACAAAGCCAACTATCATTCCAATAATCATTTCGCCAGCTAAAAGCACTATAAAATGCTCAAGTTTTGAAGGAATCTCAGGCATTTCAAAACGTACTCCGGCGATTACAATTATAGAAATCATAACTGTCATTAGTACTCTGACTTGACGAGGTATAGCTCTGTTGGAGTATACCGGACCAGTTGTAAAAATACCGCCTATTCTGGCCATTATAAGAAGAAACAAATCTATTTTTGAGGCAATTTGGTTCAGGATTTCCACAAATTTGCCCTACTTTCCCAATTATTTGGATACAAATTGGTTCATATTTATGAAAAGATTAGAAACATAAGATAGCATTACATTCATCATCCAAGAGCCAAAAAAAACGAGAACCGCCAAAATACCGACAATTTTAGGTACAAAGGTAAGTGTCTGTTCCTGAAGATGAGTAGTTGCCTGAAAAAAGCTTACCAGAATACCTATTAGAAGGCTGACGCCCAGTATAGGTGATGCTATCAGTAGAACGGTAAACATAGCTTCCCTTCCCAGGTATATGACTGTATCCGGGCTCATAAAGCATCTCCTTTCACTGGTAACTCATAATCAGGGAGCGTACAAGCAGATGCCATCCATCGACCATCACAAACAGCAAAATCTTAAACGGTAGTGAAATCATCATCGGAGGAAGCATCATCATACCCATAGACATTAGGGAACTAGCAACAATTAAGTCAATAACTATAAATGGTATAAATACAACAAAGCCTATCTGAAAGGCAGTCTTAAGTTCGCTAATTACAAATGAAGGGACAAGAACATATGTTGGAACATCATCATAGGTTTTTGGCCGCTCAAGATTGGATAGCTTGATAAACAACGCCAGATCTTTTTCTCTGGTCTGCTTAAACATAAACTCTCGTATAGGGTTCATAGCTTTATCGTAAGCTTGTTCCTGTGTAATTTTTGCCTCTAGATATGGCTGCAGCGCCTCATGATTAACCTGAGACCAGGTCGGAGCCATTATGAAAAATGTCAGGAATAATGCTAAGCCTATCAGCACCTGATTTGGGGGTGTCTGCTGTGTAGCCATGGCATTTCTCATGAACGACAATACAATTACGATTCTTGTAAAAGAAGTCATCATCACAAGAATAGATGGTGCTAAGGACAGAACAGTCAGAAGAAAAAGTATCTGCAAACTAGAGGAAATCTCTTTGGGGTTGTCGGTGTTACCGATATTGACGTTGACATCAGGAACAGAAAATGCATTGGCAGCCGACACCGTAGTTACCGTAAATGCTACACCGAAGGTTGTTAAAACAGCAATACATATAACAACCAAGAGCTTTTTTGTTTTACTGTTCATTATCATCATCCCTCCGGGAAACATTTGCCCGGTTATCAACAAGTGACTCCAGCTTTCTTATCTGCCTTTGGATATGCTTATTGAAGTTTCCACCCTGTGAATTTCCCTTAAACACACCAGGCAAAATACTTTCCAGAATTCCCGGAGGAATTATTGGTTCTATTTCCTTCTCCCTTGCTTTGTCCACAATTTCATCAATTATATCCTGGTCAGTTATTTCTGTTATCAGGCTGATATTATTGTCTGTCACACCTAAAACGTACGTTTTTCCGGCAATCTGAGTAATATATACACCTTTGTTCATACTGAAGGAGTACTGATCCAAAACTCTTATATTTACCCCAGAAGATAAAACTTTCATGTTCTTTCTTAAAAACTTCATGGTTATAAAAGCAATTCCCACAATAAATAAAAGACTAAAAATCAAACGAAAAAAGAGGCCAAACATACTCGGCATTTCAAAAGCCTCTGGCTCAGCCGCTGCATCAAGATTAAGCTCTTTTGATGCCGCAATAACATATTGGGTCGGTAAAACCAAATACCAAAAAACGATATATGACATGTATCTAAAAATCTTAGCAGTGCGGTATTTCATTCATAGACCTCTTTCATTATCCTGGGTATTCAATGCCTTACGAACAGCTTCAACAACTTTCTCAGGCTGAAAAGGTTTAATTATAAAATCTCTGGCTCCTGCCTGGATTGCATCAATCACCATAGCCTGCTGCCCCATTGCGCTGCACATGACTATATTGGCTTCGGCATCAAATTTTCTAATTTCTTTAACTGCATTAACACCATCCATTTCAGGCATTGTAATATCCATAGTTGTCAGATCGGGCCTTAATTCTTTGTATTTTTCAACGGCATCTCGCCCATTTTCAGCCTCACCGACTATCTGATAACCGTTTTCCGTCAAAATATCTTTTAACATTATTCGCATAAAGGCTGCATCATCTACGACAAAAATCCGCCCCCCCATAAATCCTCCTTGTTACCAGTTTACTGCAGATTATTTACTCTCTCTAACTGCGATATTATGTCAGATACCCTGATACCAAAATTTTCGTCAATTACAACAACTTCTCCCCTGGCCAAAAGTTTACCATTTACCAGCAGGTCTACCGGTTCACCGGCCAACTTGTCTAATTCTATGACAGATCCGGGTCCTAAGGCCAGGATTTCGCGTATCGTCTTTTTCGATTTACCGAGTTCTACAGTAATCTGCAGGGGTACGTCCATGATCAGGTCTATATTAGCAACTTCTTTAGCGTTAAAGCTTGTCTGGAGGGGAGCAAACTGCACGGGTTGCACCGGAATTTCCTGAGTACCGGAAGCAGGCTTAACAGGAGATGGCTCAATAATATTTCTTAGATCAAATGCTGGTTTTTCCTGTGCCTGTGACATAATAGACGGCTCCGCCGCTGCCGCAACTTGGGAAACAGGAGGAACGGTTGGTTCTGTATTAACATTTACCGGCTCAACATCAGTTGTGTCAACATCAGTTGTGTCAACATTAGTAGAAGAATCATAATCATTCATTTCGTCCATCAGATTCCCTATGATGCTCCTTGACAATTCTATCGGGACCAGTTGGACTATCTCGCTGTTAAAAAGGTCATCGATTTTCACCCGAAAGGATACCTTGACAAGAGTCTGCCCATCATCTCTCAGGCTTCCTTTTAATTCCTCCTTAGCCAAATCAATAGTCTCCAAAGACGGCGGAGATATTTCCACCTTGTCATTAATAATTGCAGCTAGAGCAGTTGAAGCTGAACCCATCATCTGGTTCATGGCTTCTGAAATTGCACTGAGGTAAATCTCATTAAGCTCTGTTGGCGGGTCCTGCCCATCACCACTCATTACCAGGTCTGCCAACAAGCATGCGTCATTATATTTAAGCATAAGTACATTTGTACCGAGTACTCCGGCAGTATAATCAATATTAACCTGCAGATAGGACTCTGGGTACTCTTGACTGAAAGCTCTAAAGTCTGTTGTCTGAACAACAGGGGTGGTAATTTCCACATTTTTACCCAACAGCCCAGACAAAGCTGTTGCAGCAGACCCCATTATGATGTTAGTGACTTCTGCCACAGCATCCTGTTCCAGATCACTAAGTCCGGCAACCGAAATGTCTGCCGGTTCCTCAGAAGAATTCTCAGCAACATTATCATCCACCATCTCTGAAAACGCGCTTGACCTTAAGAGAGCATCAATTTCTTCCTGGGAAAGAACACCATCACTCATTTTCTTCATCCCCTTCCTTTACCACGGAAACTATCTGGACGGCAGTTCTGCTTCCTGAAGTACCGGGTCTGGCAAGAAACTTTTTCTTTGAACTAACCACAATTTCCACAGGCTGATCCACCTTACTCTCCAGCATTATTACATCACCAACCTGTAACTCCAGCAGCTCCTTTACCCTGATACTTGCCGTTCCGAGCACCGCCGATAAGTTAACAGTTGCCTTTTCAAGACGGCTTTTAATTTTTTGTATGCTTTCAGAGGTTACTTCTTTTGCTGTCCCTGCAAACCAGAAGTGGGCTGACAGCTTACTGATAATGGGCTCTAAAACAATAAAAGGTATACAAAGATTTATTAATCCTTCCACTTCGCCTACCTGGGTTCGGAAACAAATAAGAACCACCATTTCCGCCGGGGAGACAATCTGGGTAAATAATGGGTTCATTTCGATTACTTCCAGTTTAGGTTTAAATGTAATTATATTTCCCCATGCTTCTTTAAGGATTTGCAGAGTACGGATAACTTCCGGCTCAATGACAGCTTTCTCAATATCAGTCAAATCCCTAATTTTTTCGGGTGCCTGCCCCGTTCCGCCGAAAAGCCTGTCTATTATGGTAAATCCTATAATAGAATTTATTTCGAGGACAGCGTTACCTTCAAGGGGATCCATCTGGAAGATGTTTATGATAGTCTGATTGGGAAGTGACTGAATAAACTCTTCATAAGTCAGCTGTTCTACAGAATGTACCGACATCTGAACATGGGTACGTAGTCTGGCTGATAGATAGGAGGCGAGAAGGCGAGCATAATTATCATGAATTGCCTGCAGCGTATGAATCTGTTCTTTGGAAAACTTATTTGGTCTCCTGAAATCATATACCCTTATTTTTTTATGAGACTCATCAGATTTTCCGGACGGTTTATGCGCAGATTCTCCCGTACTCAGAGCTGAAAGAAGGGCATCAATTTCGTCCTGGGACAGTATCTCACTCAAGTGTCTATCCACCTCCGCCCATGCCTATTGTATGACAAAATTTGTAAAATAAAGACTGGTAATATTCCCTTTTATAAGGTGGGAGTTAATGTTCTTTTTCAGCAATTCCGCAAGTTTTTCCATTGCCCTAGGTTCACTAAGTGACTGGGGGTCTTGCTGACGAAGGGTGCTGTTAATTGTATGCTGAATTTGAGGAAGTTTGTTGGTAATTTCCTCCTGCATCTTAGCTTCTTTATAAGCAAAAACAATCTTAACCTTAATAAACCTGTCCCCGGCGTCTGTGTTAAGGTTTGTAATATATTCACCCGCATCAAAAGTTGTGCCAAGGGTTTCACTTTTGACTACACCGTAGCCATCCCCTCGTGGCGGTTCATGGGGTGTCAAAATTTTTGCTGTATAAAGGGCAACGGCAAAAGATACAACTGCAGTGACAACAACTAATATGGCTCCTATAGTCATTAGTTTTATATTAGAAGCCTTCAATTGCTGCTCTTCTGTTGTTGTCTGGACTTCGATGTTTTCCTCTGACATGCTAATTCCCCCTTACTGGTTACAATCACCATTCTTGGATTCAGGTTCAATCCTGTACAACACTTTTGTTCCTACAGTTTTACGGTATTCCATAATCCTGATTATCAAATCCTCAACTTGATCTTTTAACACTAACTTTGCCCCTGTAGTTAGGGTTACGACTGTATCTGGCGTAGCCTCTATAAACTCTACAAGTTCAGCATTTACATAAAACTCCTGACCATTCAGCCTGGTAACCTTTATCATTTAACCCCTTCTTTCAAATGGGAGGGGGGACGGGTACACCCCGCCCCATTCCCGGTAAACTTAAGCTATCACAGTTTAACGTTTCAGGTTAACCAATTCCTGAAGCATTTCATCAGATACAGTTATAATCCTTGAGTTTGCCTGAAACCCCCTTTGGGTAACAATCATATCAGTAAATTCCTGGGAGAGGTCTACATTTGACATCTCCAGTTTACCAGGTGAAATGTCTCCTCTTCCTCCTGTACCGGCAGTACCTATCTGAGCCTGGCCAGAGTTATTGGATGATGAATATAAATTTCCCCCTGACTTGGAAAGCCCTGCCGGGTTATTAAAGTTCGCCATTGCCACCTGGGCCAGCTGTTGGCTGTAGCCGTTGGAGAACCGTCCGGTAATGACCCCGGACTTATCAATTGAGAATCCGTTAAGTACACCCGATGTATATCCGTTCTGGGAATTTAATTTGGCGTCAGATTCGGATGAGTACTGTGTAAGAGCTGAGATGTCAACATCCACTGTCATATTATCTGCATCAGTTGGAATACCAGTTATTCTAATAGTATCTGAGCCTGTATCAAAAGAGCCATCGTTATTAAATGTAATTACTGAAGGATCTGTATCCAGTTCTGGGTCATCGGCACCCCAGTCTGGGATATTGCCCAAAGTGACTTCCCATTCTCGCGCATTATTGGTCTTTGTAAACACAAGGTTCATTGCCCAGCTTTTGCCCAGAGAATCGTAGACTTCTATGGGAACTGTAACAGTATCATTATCTACTGCATTGGCATCAAGGTTTCCAATTATCTCCGCTTCCGTAGTGGCCTGTGGCTTAACAGCTGTTCCTTTGGGAATCTTAATTGCTCCGATTCCTGTGGTGTTATCTATTACACCAGAACTATCTGCCATCCATCCCTGAACTGCCATTCCTGACGCAGTATTGAAGTTTCCGAGGGCATCAAAATCAAAATTTCCTGCCCGAGTGTAGTAACTGTTATTACTACCGTCCTTAACAATAAAGAATCCGTCACCTTCCACCATCATGTCTGTGGTCTTTCCAGTTAACTCTGAAGCGCCAGGGGTCCAGATTGTTTCTATTGCATTTACAGTCATACCTAAACCAATCTGCTGAGGGTTTGTTCCGCCTCTGCCACCCTGCGGCGCTGAAGCTCCGCGAATATTCTGGCTCAGCATATCCTGAAAAGTCACCCTGCCCCTTTTGTAACCCACAGTATTAACATTAGCAATATTATTGCCAATAACATCCATACGGGTCTGGTGGTTTCTTAAGCCGGAAACACCGGCAAACATGGAACGCATCATAATAAATCGACCTCCAATATTTTATTGTCTTTAGTCCGTGTCTGTCATTCCACGGCTGAGGGGCTTCCTCATAGAGGTCCAGCCCTAAATAATTACTGCACTGTCAATGTTGGTAAAGACATGTTCCTTCATACTGGCATCATCAACAGCTGTTACTACAGTCTTATTTTTCACACTTACAACGAAAGCAACTTTATCCATCATTATGAGGGATTCTTTAGCACCTTTTTGAGCGGCACGCTCTACGGCATTCCCTATTTTGGCCAGTTCTGCTGATGATAGCTGAATATTTCTTGAAGCAAGTCTAGCCTGGGCATGTGCAGAGAACTTAATTCCACCGGGAGTAATCTGTTTTTCCAGTATGTCTCTAAATGGTACAGACGCCGGCTGCTGTGACTTCTGGGTTTTGTTTCCTGTGGAAGGTCCTACAGGTATGATTGGCTGTGGATAGAAAATTTTATCAACCATTGTCACCAGTACCTCCCTCTGCTTGTTCCGAATTTGCTTCCGTCTGACTAACCTGTTCAATTAAGCTCAGTGGAATCGTTTTACCATTTACTACAACATAAGGAACTCCATTGACAACTTTCATCCCTGTAGCAACACCAACTACTGTAGGATTATCGTCAAGTTTCAGATATGCCTGGTCTATGTAGCCAGTTGTTCCATCAGTCAGCATGACCTTCATTGTCTGTCCTTCCTGTTCCAAAACTGTCACTTCTGTTTCTTTGGAAAGAAGCTTAATCAATGCTGCACCTGTCTGTGGGCCATGATATAGACCTGTGTCTGCTGTGAGCTTTCCGGTCACTGTATCAACCGGCAAAACAGCGGTTACAGTCCGGCCTATCATATTCACTGCCTGTCCCACACTTATTTCCCTAAGGGTTGATTCCTGCATAGCAGCCAGCTTCTCAAAACCTTTGCTCATGTTCGACATCTGTTCAAGGGAGCTGAACTGAGCCATCTGTGCTATAAACTCTTTATTATCTGTAGGTTCCATAGGATCCTGGTATTTCAGCTGGGTTATCAGAAGCTTGAGAAAATCATCTTTACCAAGAATCTTCTTAACCGCATCTGATGCCGCTTGTTGACTTGACCCTGCTACTGCGTTTACTGTTGACACTCAATCACCTCCTATGCGGTAAATTCAATACTGCTGCCATAATACCCTTTCAAAGACCCTTTTTGATTTTCGGTTGTAAACAGCCGTTCAACTTCTTCGGTACTAACTAAGTCCCGGTTGTTTTTGCCGCTGTTATGTCCTTTATACATGCTTTGTCTTTGCTCAAATCCCGGCTGATGGTTATGTGTCCCAACATCAACGACTAGCTGGTCTACCTTTATCCCCTGTTGGTTTAGAGTATCCTTTAAACTATTAAGGTTTGCTTCAATTATAGCCTTTACAGCATGGGACTCAGCGCTAAACCTTGCTGTAACAGTACCATTCTCCGAGCTAATGATCATGTTAAGCCTGCCGAGGAAATCTGGTTTCAACTCTATCTGCATCTCTGCTCCGCCAGGTAAAGTAATCACTTTGGCCTTTTGTGCAATCTGGCCAAATATATCCTGGGTCAATTTATAGACCGAGTTCGGCTGTTCACTACCCATGGCTTCTGCAACTGCATTGAAAACATTCCCTGATACAGCCGTTGGTATATTGTGCGGGTTGATTGTATCCAACTGGTTAAGTGTCGGGCCCTTGTTTCCATTCTGTGCAGCTTCACGTCCAAGGCTTTCAAAGCCTTTCATGTTCATGTCAATAGATTTACCCTGCGTATGCAAATTTTGATTATTTGCAGACGTTCCTTGCTCAAAACCCCCTTCCCCTGTCAAGCTATCAGAAACGGATTCATTTACCGGAAGCAGGCTCTTAGATTCTGCTGTCGGAACATGCCCGGATGTCTGAGAGGGGGATGTCTTAGGGAAATCTTCACCGAGATACTTCTCCAGAACATTAATCAGCTTTGCCAGAAACTTTTCATCCTGCAAGGAGCTTAATCCGTTTAATTGAGGTTCAGTCAAGCCTTTTAGCTCCTCTATAAAAGCATTCCCCTTAATATTTTTGCCATTGGCGGTCAACTGTTCGAGCATTTTAATTAACCTTGAAACGGCTTCTCCCGCAATCTGTTCCTGTGGAATTGATCCTGCCTGCGCCTGCTGTTTAGTGGTTTCCTGGACTAAACCGCCATTTTCAACTAATACTTTTTCATCTACAGGTATCCCAAACAATTTTAACAGTTCTGCTATCTGCTGAAGCAGAATAGGATTTGTTGCATCACTTTCCTTGACATCAGCGTTGGCCTTGTCAGTTTTCTGTTGGGAATCCTCAAGTCCTTTAACCGTTTGCGTTAGCATATCTCTTCCATTTTCCTGTGACGAGGCCTTGGGTAAAGAATCCTTGGAATTAGAGGGTCTGGATTTGGAGTCCCCAGGTTTTCGAACTTCAGTCTTGTCAAGGGCATTCCCAAACACTTTAGAAAAATCCCTTTTCTTAAGTCTATCCTGCCTTGCACTCTGTTCGGAAATTCCTGACAAGTTTTTAGACGACTTTTTTCCCTCCAGCCGCTTCATTGGAAATATTTCCATTTGTGCTATATTCACTTTTTCACCTCCTTTCACCCCTACAAAACTGTCATCTCACCTCCTTTCAAGAATCTTATGTAATCTCAGTTTTTCATACTATCCACTAAAACAGCTGCCTTTTCCGGATTCATTTCACTTAGTATTTTAGCTACCTGGTCATCCTCAAGCTGAAGCAGAATGCCTATAACCACTTCATCAGATAGATTTTCCATAATTTTTACTGCATCCTTAGGTTTCATTTCTGCGTAAATCTTGCCCAGCTTTTGATAACCCAGTTCTTGAGTTTCATCCGTTGTTTGGCTTTCCTGCATAGAATCAAGGGTCATATTGAGGGCGTCCCGTTCGGCAATTAAATTCTGTTTTTCTTTTTTTAACACTTCCATCTGTTTTGTTAGTGAACTTTTTTCCCTTTTTACCTGTTCGATTTCACTGGCAAGTTTTTTATTTTCTGCTATAAGTTTCTGATTAGCTGTTACAAGTTCATTATTTTCTTGTTTAAGCTTTTCATTTTCTTTTTCCGCCGCTGTCTTTTCAATTATCAGCGGTTTCTTGATTCTTTCTGCCTGATTGTCCGACTGGTAGACAAATTTACTTACAACAGGTATCTTCCCCAGGGTTTTACTTAAATTTATGACTGCTAAAAAATCCAGCAGCCATAATATACCGCCTGCAATCCCCAAAAAAAGAATAACTACCAGTGTAATCGAGATACCCCGGGTTAACCGCATCTTTTCGCCCCCTGCTACACGGCCGAATCTTGGTGCATAAATCTTGCTACAGCCATTTCATCAATTTCTTTTTGTTCCTGCCTTAGGCACTCCTGAAGGTATTCTCTGTACTGCCTGCCCTTAAGCTTTTCCATTACTTTCCTTTCTGTGATGGTTCTAATAAGCTTGTCTCTAACCTGTTCCATCTCAATGCGAGAGGCCTCAGTCAACTCTTCCTGTTCCCTGATTCGGTCTATCATTAATGGAACATATCCGCTACAATATCTTGTCCGGATAATATCCAGAGACCCCGTCTCAATTTCTCTCAAAGAGGCGTATATTTCATTGAGGCGATTTTCTAATCCTGAAAGTATAGCAGCCTGTTCCATGTGCACTTCTGTGGCCGTACGAAGCTCCTCTTTCAGGATATCTTCTTCCCTTAGCTTTAAATTAAGAGCAGATTCCAATTTAAAAACAAACGTTTTGATGTTCAGTCAGCCCCTTTTTATAGAGATGTATCACGGGAAGCAGTAGTTTTTAAAATGTCCACAGAATCGGTGAGTGTGATGCTCTCATCTACTCCCTGTTTCAGAAAGCTGTTAACAACATCAATTTTTGATAAGGCATAATCTATTTTAGGGTTACTTCCCTCTACATAGGCTCCAATATCTATAAGATCTTTGGCATCCCTGTAGGTTGCTAGAATAGTTCTCAGTTCTCCAGCTGCAGCCTTGTGCTCTTTTTCCACAATATCATTCATGACCCTGCTTACACTTGCCAGTACGTCAATAGCAGGATAGTGATTCTGCATGGCAATATCCCTACTCAGAACTATATGTCCGTCAAGAATACCCCTTACTGCATCAGCAACCGGTTCGTTATGATCATCCCCGTCCACCAGCACAGTATATAAGCCGGTAATGGTTCCATCCTGTGACGTCCCAGACCTCTCGAGAAGTTTTGGCAGCAGTGCGAATACCGAAGGAGTATAACCACGGGTTGCCGGAGGTTCCCCAACAGCAAGTCCAACTTCTCTCTGTGACATGGCAAATCTTGTAACCGAGTCCATCATTAGCATTACATTTAACCCAAGATCCCTGAAATACTCAGCTACGGTAGTAGCCACAAGGGCTCCTTTTAGTCGTACCAATGCCGGCTGATCCGATGTAGCTGCGATGACAACTGATTTCTTTAAGCCTTCGGGCCCCAGGTCCTTTTCTATAAAATCCCGTACTTCCCTCCCCCGCTCACCAATAAGAGCGATAACATTAACATCAGCAGAGGTGTTCCGGGCGACCATCCCAAGCAGTGTACTTTTCCCAACGCCGCTGCCGGCGAAGATTCCTATTCTTTGACCTTTTCCACAGGTTAATATACCGTCAATTGCCTTGACCCCAACTGAAAGCGGTTCACAAATTCTTTTTCTTGCCATCGGATTTGGTGGTTGTGCATCGACAGGATACTCGGCAGTTGCTTCCACCGGTCCTATACCATCAAGAGGGTTTCCCAACCCATCAAGAATTCTGCCAAGAAGTTTTGGCCCTACTCCAATCCTAAAACTTTCTCCTGTTGCTACCACTTCACAACCGGGGCCAATTCCACCCAACTCTCCAAGTGGCATTAATAAAATTTTATTCTCTTTAAAACCTACTACTTCAGCACGAATTTTACCCGGCCCAGTTTTGGGAAATACGTAACAGAGTTCTCCAAGATTAGCTCCTGGCCCAAGAGATTCAATAATAAGGCCTATTACCTGAGTAACCTTGCCATTGGTTGTTATCGGCTCTGCCTTTTCGATAGCGGCAAAATATTTATCCAATTTAATCATTGGGACCCACTTCCATTAAAACCTGTTCTATTTCGTCAAGCTGCCTTTCTATGCGTGCATCAACAGTCTCATTTGAGGTTTCCACAACACATCCCCCACAGGACACGGCAGGGTCGGCTGTAACTCTCAGTTTTCGTATACCTGCTGCAGATTTGTTTATTTGTTCTTCGGCATTAAGGGTAACATCAAGATTTTCCGGATTAACCCTAACAGTGAGTTCCTGTCTGTCCGTAGCTTTCTGGATGGCCTTTTTTACAATATCAACTACACACTCTGAGTTTAAGGTTATTTCCTCGCCCACCACCTTGCGAGCTACTGCCATGGCTAACTGAAGAATTTCATTTTCTGAGCCTTCTATTATTTCTTGGCGCTCCTGTTTGGCTTGTTCCACTAATTTTTCAGCTTCAAGAATTTTAGCTCTTGATTCGTCCTCAGCCATTTTCAATCCATATTGATAGCCTTCTTCTTTTCCATTGTTGAAGGCAGTCTCGTGAACTTCCTTAACCTGTTCGTGTCCCGAACTTATTATTGCATCAGCTTCTTCATTAGCTTTTTGAATAATTTTCCGGGCCTCCTGACTTGCTGTCTCCAAGAGTTCCCTAACCATCTCTTCCGTTTCTTGAAGGATTTCTGCCGCCTGTTCCCTTACAGTTTCTAAATCTACTACATCTTCTACAGTGCCATCATCTTCGATGAAAAGTTCTCCGGTAACTTCTCCAGAGGGTTCCTCAGATGTTTCGCCAGAAAACTGGGGTTCACCACTGCTCTGAGTTTCACAACTATCATCCTCCAAAGAAATCTCTAACCCAACCTCAGGTTCATAATGGGTAATAAGCTTTGGAGACTTTATGTAAACAGAGGAGGATTTAATGACTTTAGACAATTATCTCATCCCCTCCACCACGGGCAACAACAATTTCCCCTGCTTCTTCAAGCTTCCTGATAACATTAACGATTCTTTGCTGAGCTTCCTCCACATCACGCAAACGAACAGGCCCCATAAATTCCATATCTTCGTCAAGCATGTCAACTGCACGCCTGGAAAGATTACGCTTGATTTTGGTGGACACCTGTTCACTGGTACCTTTAAGAGCAAGGGCCAGATCCTTCCCGTCAACCTCCCGAAGTAACTGCTGAATAGCCCTGTCGTCAATTCCAACGATATCCTCAAATACAAACATGCGCCTCTTTATCTCCTCAGCCATTTCAGGATCCTGTATCTCAAGACTTTCCATAATGGTTTTTTCTGTGGTACGATCAGCCCTGTTTAGGATGTCGACAACAGTCTGAACCCCTCCTGCACTGGTAAAGTCTTCGGAAACAACCGTAGACAACTTTCTTTCCAAAAGACGTTCTACCTCCCTGATTACTTCTGGAGAAGTACGGTCCATTAGTGCAATTCTCCTGGCAACATCAGCTTGACGTTCCGGCGGAAGAGCCGAAATAATCGCCGCTGCTTGGTCTGGCTCCAGGTATGCAATAATAAGGGCGATGGTCTGAGGATGTTCAGCCTGAATAAAGTTTAATAGCTGTGAGGGATCAGTGTTTCTTATAAAATCAAAAGGTTTAACCTGAAGGGTAGCTGTCAATCTTTGAATTATGTCAAGGGCCTTCTGTGTCCCAAGGGCCTTCTCAAGAATTTCCTTGGCATAATCAATGCCACCCGAAGCTATATATTCTTTGGCCAAAAGCAGCTCGTGAAACTCATTTAAAATCATTTCTCTGTCTTCATTACGAACCGTACGGGTATTCGCTATTTCAAGGGTCAGTTGCTCAATCTCATCATCCTTCAAATGCTTGAATATTTCCGCCGAAACTTCCGGGCCCAGGGAAATAAGTAGTATGGCTGCTTTTTGTTTTCCCGTCAAGCCTCTGACCATTAGTTTCACCTCTATTCTTCTGCCAACCACGCCTTAAGCAGTTGCGCAACATCTCCGGGATTTTCCTTTGCAGCTTTCTCCAGGTAGCCTTTAATCCGCTCACTTTCAGCTTCCTCGGGATTAACTTCTTCAACTTCTTCATTATTCTCTGAAGTCTCTATTAGTTCCTCAATGTCGTTTATCGGAACAGGCGTAACTAATAACTCATCTTCGACAGCAGCTGCAAGTTCGGCTTGAAGCTGCCGTTCCGCTTCCCTTCTCTTACGCCACTTAATTAATGCATTTGTCAGTATTCCACCAATTAAAAGCAAGGCCAGAAGAGCAATGCCGCCAAAAATCATCATTTGCTTCCGTTTTTGGGCATCAGCTATTTCCTTATTTATACGATCCTGGTACTCTGTATTAAAGAGCATTCCTGCCACAGAAATCTGGTCGCCTCTATCTGCCTGGAATCCTGTAGCGGATTTGACCAGTTCTTCAACATCCTTTTTTACTCTGGCATCCAGTTCTTTATCTACAACAACCGCCACAGATAACCTCTTAATACTTCCAGGAGCTTTTTCCAGTACCTCATCAAAAGTACTAATTTCATAATTGACAATTGCTTCATCCCGTGTACTTTCACTGGTTGCGGTTTCATCCTGGGTTACATACCCCGGTATATTACTGTCTGTACCCGGAACACCCGTGGGATTTGCATTATCTGTACTCCTGTTTTCCTCGCTTATTTTATGAGTACTAACCGGAACATTTTCTCCAAGCTCATGTTTCTTTTGTTGTATCTTATCGAAATCCAGAGACAATTGAACCCGGACGACCGCTTTACCTATCCCAAACATTTTTTCCATCATAGTCTGGATGTCGCGCTGAATTTCTTTTTGAAGCTCTTTTCTTAGTTCCTGCTGAGTTATTGTCAGTCTTCGTCCCCTGGTCTCTTCATCGTCAGACAAATCTTCAGAAAGGATGTTTCCTGCCATATCTACTATTGTGACATTCTCTGACTTCAAACCCTCTACACTGTTAGTTACAAGTTTAATAAGGCCTCTTATTTGCCCCTCCTCGAGGCTTTTGTAAGGTTTAAGTTTGAGAACAACTGCAGCTGTAGCATTTTTTTGTTCATCTATAAAAAGAGAAGGTTCGGGCTGGACGATATGAACCCTGGCCGCGTCAACCTCTGCCATACCTTCTATTGTTCGTGTTAATTCGCCTTGAAGTGCACGAAGGTATCTGGTTCGCCGGTCGGTATCTGTCTCCCCGAACGAAGCGTTTTCCAAACTTTCAAACCCGACAACCCCGCCGGTGGGAATGTTTTCTGAAGCCAGCTCCAACCTCATAGTAGTAATATCTTTGGTCGGAACCATTATTGTTACTCCGCCATCAGAACCGTTTTCAACGACCTGATGCTGAATCTTCTTTTCTTTAAGTTTTTCTACAATTCGACCTGCTTCCTGGTTATCTTTAATGGTAAACAAGACACCATAGTCAGGCTTGGATGCTCCTCTTGTCAGTAGTACAAGGACTCCGAATAGAATGACAGCCGAACCAACGATTACTATTTTCTGTACCCTGCTCATTCTCTGCCACATTTCGACCGCTTGCGTTTTCAACTGTAGTAAAGATTCTTTCATTCGGACCAGTCACCCCATCCTGTACAATTAAGGAGCAATTTCATTATACCTGCATTCTCATAATTTCCTGATATGCTTCAACGACTTTATTTCTTATCTGTACAGTTAATTGGAAAGCCAAACCGGCTTTTTCAGCAGCAATCATAACCTGATGTAAATCCTGAACCTGACCTGTTATAAGCTTCTCTTTTATCTCCGATGACTGCTGCTGAAGTGAGTTTACTTCATCGACAGCGCTCTTTAGTATTTGACTGAAACTTGTTTCAGTTTCGGGAGTCCGGGAATTTTCTGCAGCCTGTTTAAGAGGCTGGATACCTGTAACTGATACATTCCGCAAATCCATTTATTTCCCACCCCTATCTGCCAATTTCAAGAGCCTTAAGCGCTATATCCTTTGAAGCTTTAACTGCCGTGACATTTGCTTCATACGCACGGGTCGCGGAAATCATATCAACCATCTCAGATACTATGTTCACATTAGGCATGTTGACATAACCTCTGGCATCAGCATCCGGATGATTGGGGTCATACACCAACTTAAAGGGACTTTTGTCCTCGTCAATTTTTACAACCCTCACACCGTTACCCAATTGCTGCTGTTGCAGTGATTTTTGGAGGAAACCCATAAAATTCTTTTCAGGTTCCCTGGATTCGAATACGACCACTTTCCTCCTGTATGGTCCTCCTCCAGCAGTTCTGGTGGTATTGACATTTGCAATATTTTCGGAAACAGCATCCATTCGGAGCCTTTGCGCCGTTAAACCGGACGCACTTACATCAATCGAATGAAAGAGACGCATTTTCTACTTATCTCCCTTCAATTGCCATTTTTATTTTACGCAAATCGCCATTAAGCGCTTGAGTCAAGGCATCGTACATTATACTGTTTTTAGCCATCAGTGCCATTTCACGATCTATATCCACGTTATTGCCATCATTTCTGATACTGGTTTCGCGTTCTGTTATTATTCTGGGTATTACACCATGATTACCGGGAGGTATAGGAATGTGCTTTGGATGAGTCATACGCCCCTGAAGCTTTTGTTGTCCGGCCACAGCCCGCCTGAGCTCTTCCTCAAAAACTACATCGGATCTCTTAAACCCAGGAGTATCTACATTAGCCAGATTATTAGCAATCACTTCATTACGCAGCGCTGAAGCATCAAGCCCCCGTTCCATAAGGCTCATTGTATTGCTAAACAGCAATTTTTCAATCACAAATAACCACACTCCCTATAACAGAAAACCAAACCACATTTAGCATAGTTTTCTAACTTTACAACAATTTCGCTATTTTAGTCGAAAATCCTCTTTTGATGGCTAATTTTCTAGAAATAATTGACATGAAAGCTAATTTTATCATCTTCAAAAGATTGATTTCACAATCCCCCAAAAGCAGGTTTTCTTTCAAAAAAAATATCCATATATACACTTATAAAGCAGTTCATACCCAATAAAAAAACGGTCGAAGGAAAATCCTTCAACCGCTATTAACAGTATTGTTTTATATTAAAACTATTTCTTAATTTTTTGCAGCTCGTCCAACAGTCTTTCGTTCAATATACGAATATAAGTTCCTTTCATTCCCAGAGATTTTGACTCAATCACCCCTGCACTTTCGAATTTGCGAAGTGCATTAACAATGACTGACCTGGTAATGCCAACCCTATCCGCAATTTTACTTGCAACGAGAAGACCTTCATCACCGTCAAGTTCTTCAAATATATGCTCAATGGCTTCAAGCTCGGAATAGGAAAGTGTCCCCAAAGCAATTTGAACTGCCGCTTTTTTTCTGGCCTCTTCTTCAACACGCTCTGCCTTAACACGGAGGATTTCCATACCAACTACTGTCGTACCATACTCAGCGAGAACAAGGTCTTCATCGGTGAAGAGTTCCCCGAATTTCGACAGCATCAAAGTACCTAATCTTTCACCGCCGCCAACTATAGGGACTGCTGTATTGACTTTGTTCTTAAATTTACAATCGAGATTATTATCAAATACGCAATATTCACCCTTTTGATGAAAATTGGCTCTGGTTTCAGTGATTTTGAGAAGCTTATCATTATATTCTTCGGGAAATCGTTCTACTGTTTCAATAATGTCTTTTACAACATCACATTTATACTTATCGACAAACGAATGTCCAAGAATCTTCCCACGCCTACCGACTATATACACATTAGCCCCGATATTATCACAGAGGACATTGGCCATTTCGTGGAAGTCTACCGGGTGTCTGGCTGCTTTTTGTAGTAGTTTATTAATTGCTCTGGCTTTATCTAGCAAATTTTTCAATAAAATTCCTCTCCTTGATTGCTAAAGAATATATCTGCTTAAATCCTGATCGTGCGTGACGTCACTAAGTTTCTTATCCACATATTCCCTGTCTATGACTATACTCCCGGTCCCCAGTTCAGGAGCATCAAATGCAATATCCTCCAGCAATTTCTCTAATATCGTATGAAGACGTCTAGCACCGATGTTTTCTGTCTGTTCATTAACAGTATAAGCGATTTTCGCAATTTCATCAAGAGAATTTTCTGTAAATTCAAGAGTGATGCCTTCGGTTTCTAAAAGTGCAGTATACTGCTTAATAAGTGCATTGCGAGGCTCCGTAAGAATCTGTTTAAAATCATTCTGTGTAAGACTCTCCAATTCAACACGGATGGGGAACCTTCCCTGCAGTTCAGGAATTAAATCTGAAGGTTTAGAAATATGAAAAGCACCAGCCGCTATAAACAGTATGAAGTCAGTCTTAACAGGGCCGTATTTTGTCATTACCGTAGAGCCTTCAACTATCGGGAGTATGTCTCTCTGCACACCTCCGCGGGAAACGTCGGGCCCGGCACCAGTTTCAGAGGCAGCTATTTTATCGATTTCATCCAGGAAAATTATCCCTGACTGTTCAGCCCTCTCTATTGCAAGAGAAACAACTTCATCCATATCGATTAACTTTTGTGCTTCCTGCTGAATTATTATCTCACGAGCTTCCCTTACAGTGAGTTTGCGGCGTTTTTTCTTTTTAGGGAACATTCCTCCAAGCATATCCTGTAAGTTGATGCCCATCTCTTCAATCCCCGAACCGGAAAAGACTTCTACCATCGGAGGTGAGGCATCATCAACCTCTATCTCTATATACTCATTTTCAAGTTCACCTTTTTTAAGCCTATCCTTAATATTTTCCCTGTCTGACTGAATCCTTGCCATTTCTTCTTTCTGTTCATCATTCTCCTGATTCTGAGCTGCTCCGAATATCATTTCAAAGGGATTTCTGTTCCGGGCATCGGATTCAGCGGAAGGGGCAAGAATTTCTATTATTCTCTGCTCAGCTAAATCTTTAGCCTTCTCCTCCACTTCCATTAATTTCTGGCCCTTTACCATCCTTATAGAGGTTTCGACCAGATCCCTTATCATAGATTCGACATCACGGCCTACGTATCCGACTTCAGTGAACTTGGTACTTTCCACCTTGATAAAGGGTGCATTAACTAATCTTGCCAACCGGCGGGCAATTTCTGTTTTCCCTACACCTGTGGGACCAATCATAATAATATTCTTGGGAGTTATCTCTTCACGCAATTCTTCGGAAAGCAGTTTCCTCCTGTACCGGTTGCGCAGAGCTACGGCAACCGCCTTTTTGGCTTTTGACTGACCAACAATATATTTATTTAGTTCCTCGACTATTTTCCTCGGAGTTAAATCCTGCATTGAAATCCCTCCTTAAAGCTCCTCAACCGTTATATTGGAATTTGTGAAAACACAAATAGAAGCAGCAATTTCCAGAGCCTCCCGGGCGATTTCCACTGCCTCCATTTCGGTGTGCTTAACAAGTGCTCTGGCTGCACTCAAGGCATATGAGCCGCCTGACCCTATTGCAGTTACATTATCATCTGGTTCAATAACTTCTCCATTACCTGAAATAATCAGTAAGTGTTCCTTGTCAGCAACTATAAGAAGGGCTTCAAGCTTTCGCAAAATTTTGTCTAACCGCCATTCCTTCGCCAGTTCTACCGCAGCACGAGGAAGGTTTCCCCTGTACTCCTCGAGTTTTTTCTCAAATTTCTCAAACAGTGTGAAGGCATCGGCAACTGACCCCGCAAAGCCGGCAATCACCCGGTTTTGATACAGCCGTCTGACTTTCCTGGCCTGATGTTTGAGAATCATATTCCCGCCAAAAGTTACTTGCCCATCACCGGCTATAGCTACCTTATCATTTTTTCTGACCGCAACTATCGTCGTTCCATGAAACATATTTTCCCTCCTATGCCCGAGGATGGTTTTTTTCGTAAACAGACATTAGTTTTTCCTTAGATACATGAGTATATATCTGTGTTGTAGACATTTTCACATGACCCAGTAGTTCCTGTACCGTCCGCAAATCTGCTCCCCCATCTAAGAGATGTGTTGCAAAAGAATGCCGCAAAGTATGTGGACTAATCTTTCGCTGGATACTCACCTGCCCCACATACTTATCAATGATGTTTCTTATACTGCGGGCGGTGAGTCTCCCCCCATTCTTATTTAAAAACAGGGCTTCAATATTTTTTTTGTTCAGTGCCGGCCTACCTGCATTGATATACCGTTCAAGGGCACTCGATGCGTACGAGCCAAGAGGGACAATCCTTTCCTTGGCCCCTTTTCCCATTACCCTGATAAACCCAAGAGAAAAATCCACATCTTTGAAATTCATTCCTACCAGTTCACTAACCCTCAATCCACTGGAGTACAAAGTTTCCATGATGGCCCTGTCTCTCAAGCCGGCGGGATTTCTGGTATCCGGAGCCTCAACCAGCATCCATGCTTCATCCTGATACAGGACTTGAGGTAAACGTTTTTGCATTTTAGGAGTTGATACATCCATAATTGGGTTTACAGCAATAATCTCTTCACGGTTCAGAAAACGAAAAAAGGCTCTGAGGCTCGCCATTTTCCTGGCAATAGTTGTCCTCTTAAGCCCATTTCGCTGTAAAATCGCCAGATGTTTGCGCACAACCAGGTGATTAACATCCCGGGGATGGACCTGCTCACCCGGTATCTTTAAATCGTCTGACATAAAGTCTATAAACTGCCATATATCCTGCTGGTAACTTTCAACAGTCCTGGGGGAGGCGTTCTTTTCTACTTTCAGATAAATTATAAAATTATCGAGGAAACTGTACATAAAATCCCCCCGGTAAAGCATATTTCGTTCATTTTGCGTTTAGACCAGGTTATAACTAATTGGTTTCTTTTATTTTGCATTCATCCATGAATTTAGCCAAACTATCCAGCGCCCGTTCAGCAACATGACGGTAACGCATCTTTTTATCCTTTATTTTCTCTCCAGGAGGAGGAAGCAGGCCAAAGTTGACATTCATTGGTTGAAAATGCCCCGGATCAGCTGTGGTAATATAATTGCATAAAGCCCCATGAGCAGTTTCCGGCGGAAAAACAACCAAATCCTGGCAAAGTATTTTTCTTGCAGCATTTACTCCTGCTACCAGACCCATTGCAGCCGACTCGACATAACCCTCAACCCCTGTAATCTGCCCTGCAAAAAATAAGTTGTCGCGTGTTCTTAATTGCAGAGTAGGTTGAAGAAGCTTCGGGGAATTAATAAAGGTATTGCGGTGCATCACTCCGTACCTGACAAACTCCGCATTCTCAAGCCCCGGTATCAGACTAAAAACACGTTTCTGATCATCCCATTTTAAGTGGGTCTGAAAACCCACTATATTAAAAAGGCTGCCTTCGGCATTGTCCTGGCGCAGTTGTACTACTGCAAATGGCCTTTGTCCTGTATTAGGGTCTGTAAGACCCACTGGTTTCAACGGCCCAAATAAAAGAGTCTTATATCCTCTCGAAGCAAGTTCTTCAACGGGCATACATCCTTCAAAAAAGATCTCCTTTTCAAATTCCCGCAAAGGTACTCTTTCAGCTTTGACAAGCTCCGAATAAAAAAGTTCGTATTGTTCCTGAGTCATTGGGCAGTTCAGGTAGGCGGCTTCCCCTTTATCGTACCTTGAAGCCCTAAAGACTTTTTGATGGTCGAGGGATTCATATGTTACTATTGGAGCTGCTGCATCGTAAAAGTAAAAATATTCTTCTCCGGTCAGGGTTCTTATCTTGTCTGCAAGATTATCTGAGGTAAGAGGTCCGCTAGCCAGAATAAGAGGTTCAGTTTCTGCAATTTCTTGATACTCGTCCCGCACCAGTTCTATATTGGGATGCTTTTGAACCTTTTCGGTCACAGCCACTGCGAATTTCAATCTGTCAACAGCTAAAGCGCCACCCGCCGGTACCGAATTTTGGTCTGCACATTCCATGATAACAGATCCTAGCCGGCGCATTTCTTCTTTTAAGAGACCCACTGCATTCTCAAGGAAATTGCCGCGCAATGAATTACTGCAGACTAGTTCTGCGAATAAATCAGTATGATGAGCCGGTGATTTCTTAACAGGTCTCATTTCAAATAATTTAACTTTGATTCCTCTTATCGCTAACTGCCAGGCTGCCTCTGAACCTGCCAGCCCGGCTCCGACTACTGTAACCTGATTCATTTAAAGGAGTCCTTTCCTCAATAAAGTGCTGCATCTTCAGCCGCGTCAAACCTGTAATTATTGTTGTTCGACTACAACTTCTTTATATTTGCAATCGGATGCCATGCAATGCAGGACAGTACCTTTTTTGCTGGATGTCTTCTGCACAAGCACACTGTCACAGTCTGGGCACCTCTTAGTAGTGGGAATATCCCAGCTTATAAATTCACAGTTGGGGTAGTTTGCGCATCCATAAAACTTTCTTCCCTTTTTACTTCGCTTAAGTACCACAGTACCCCCGCATTCCGGGCAGGGAACTCCGGCTTCCTCAAGTATTGGCTTCGTAAATTTACACTCAGGAAATCCGGGACACGCTAGGAATTTTCCGTAGCGGCCCATTTTATAAACGAGGTTTCGGCCGCATTTTTCACAAACCTCTTCACTGACCTCATCTTCAATTTCTACAGTCCCAATTTCCTCCTCAGCTTTTTCAAGGGTCTGTTTAAAAGGATCATAAAATTCCTGCAGGACTTCAACCCAGTTTTCATCTCCCTCTTCGATTGAATCCAGTTGTTCTTCCAAATCTGCAGTAAACTGGACATCTATGATGTCAGGAAAATGTTCTTTTAATAAGTCAACTACTACGTACCCAAGTTCAGTGGGGTAGAACTGTTTTTCTTCCTTAGTAACATACCCTCTTTTCTGAATAGTTTCCACAATAGGCGCATATGTACTGGGACGTCCTATACCGTACTCCTCAAGAGCCTTAATAAGTGTTGCATCAGAATATCTCGGAGGCGGTTGGGTAAAATGCTGCTTTGGTGCCAAGGATTTGAGTTCTAGTGCAGCACCAACCGTTAATTCAGGCAGCAGCTTTTCCTCATCTTTTTCCCCGTCATCTTTTCCTTCAATATATAATTTCATAAACCCAGGGAATTTAATAATTGAACCTGTAGCCTTGAAACTGTATTCGCCCGCTGAAATATCAATGGTCGTTGTATCCAGAATGGCGGGTTTCATTTGGCTTGCCACAAATCTATCCCATATAAGTTTGTATAATCTGAACTGATCTCTGCTTAAAAAATCCTTAATTTTAGTAGGTTCACGCCACACCGAAGTAGGTCTGATAGCTTCGTGTGCATTCTGTGTCTTACCCTTGGTTGCATACTGCTTTGGGGTTTCAGGTTTGTAGGAATCTCCAAAAACACTGCTGATATATTCGCCTGTTTCCCCTTGAGCAGTCTCTGAAACTCTGGTAGAATCGGTTCTGATGTATGTAACAAGACCAACAGTCCCTTCAGGTCCCATGTCAAGTCCTTCATACAGCTGCTGGGCAACCTGCATGGTTTTTCTCGCAGCAAAATTAAGCTTTCTGTAAGCTTCCTGCTGCATTGTGCTAGTTGTAAAAGGGGCTGCAGGCTGTCTCTTTTTCTCTCTTTTTCGTATGTCCCGGACCTTATAAGTCACATTTTCCAGGTCAGACAGGACTTTCTTCATGCTGCTCTCATCTTTAATATCGATTTTTTTACCTTCGAAGTGAGAAAGCTTGGCTTCGAAATCTTTCCGGCCTTTTTCCTTCCTGAATAAACCAGTCAACGACCAGTATTCTTCAGGTATAAATTCCTTTATTTCATTTTCCCGGTCACAAACTAGCCTGACAGCTACAGATTGCACACGTCCAGCACTCAGACCCTTTTTTACCTTGCGCCATAGCAAAGGGCTTAATTTATAACCCACCACTCTATCCAGAATTCTTCTGGCCTGCTGGGCATTTACCCTGGTGTAGTCAATAGTTCGCGGTGCTTTGATAGCCTTTTGGATGGCATCTTTAGTGATCTCGTTAAATTCTACTCGGCACTTTTCATTTTCCTTAATGCCAAGAAGGTTCTGCAAATGCCAGGCTATTGCTTCACCTTCACGGTCGGGGTCAGGCGCAAGCAACGTTTTGTCAGCTTTTTTCGCTGCAGTCTTAAGTTCTTTTATTAAGTCACCTTTTCCCCTGATGTTAATGTATTTTGGGGAAAACTGGTGCTCAGTATCAACAGCAAACTGACTTTTAGGCAGGTCTCTGACATGCCCCATTGAAGCCTTGACAGTGTAATTTCTGCCCAAAAACTTGCTGATGGTTTTCGCCTTGGCGGGTGACTCAACGATCACCAGATATTTTGCCACATAATCACCTCTATAGGACCATGTGATACTTTACTAAATATAGTATGGCCCTTTTGTTTCTATTTAAGATATACATAATGGAGTCTTTTAGAACCCGGCAGATTCCGCTCGGCGCACATAAAGTTGTCCAGGCAGCTGGGTAAGCAGGCCTTTAAGCTCCATTGCCAATAGGATTGATAATACATCTCCGGCGCTATTCCCGGACTTTTGAATAATCACTTCACTACTCACAGGTACATCTGAAGTAATATTATATATCCTTCTCTCATCTGAGGTCAAATCATTTATCATATTATTTGGTTTTTCTGCAAAAATATTATTTGCAGCTGGTAAATAGCACTCATCAAAACCCAATTCCTCCAAAATATCAACTGCACTCTCCACTAGTCTTGCTCCTTGTTTGATGAGCCGGTGCGCTCCCCGGTTCAGAGGATTGGTTACTTGCCCTGGAACTGCGAAAACTTCCCTTCCCTGTTCAAGGGCAAAATCAGCAGTTATCAGTGACCCGCTTTTTTCTGCAGCTTCTACAACCATTATTCCTTCCGACATCCCTGCTATTATCCTGTTGCGCTGGGGAAAGTTTCCTGCAATAGGCGAAGTTCCGGGTGGAAATTCACTCAAAACAATCCCTTTTTCAATTATTTCATCCATCAGCTTTCTGTTTTCTCTAGGATATACAACGTCAACACCACACCCTAAAACTGCGGTTGTCGCTCCTGAACCGCTGAGAGCTCCCCGATGGGCGGCTGCATCAATGCCCCGGGCCATCCCTGAAACTATACACAAACCTGCCCGGGATAAATCGCGGGCAATTGATTCGGCGTTGTTAAGCCCATAGTGGGTAGCCTTTCTTGCTCCTACAATGGCAAAATTCTTGTTTTGTAGTACTGCCGGATTACCTTTATAATACAAGACGCCCGGAGGGTCGTAAATGTGGCTGAGAAGCTCTGGGTAATCTGGATCATCCCTGAAAAGAAGTCCTATCCCACTATTTTTTAGTTTCTCCATTTCTAAATCGGGCCTTATTATTCTTCGTTTGTTAACAAGGTTGTCCACAATTTTACCTGATAATCCTGTTATAGCCCTTAATTCTGACTCTTTTGCAGACCATGCCAGCTGCGGGTTTCCGAAATGCTCAACTAATAACCTAAGTGTTCTGGGTCCCAAACCAGGTATCATTGTTAAAAGAACATTATAAAATCTTGAATCCAATACATGCACCCCTGACTAAGTTTTAGTGCTCTTTACAGTCTTTTCGGGGTAAGGACGAAATCTCCTCCCTAACAGGAAGAAATTATTACCAAATTGTTTAGTGCTATTGCAGAATATTCATTAATTGTCTGAGACTCTGCTGCGGCTTCATGAAATCCCTATACAGGTCTCCTACCTCATTTAGCCTCTCCTTAAAGTTGTCTATGCGAAAATCAGAAGGCCTGACTTTACCTTCCTTTACTTCTTCCCAAGTTAATGGAGTGGAAACCGGCGCCCCTAAAACAGGCCTTAAACTATACTGGAAGGTCATTGTCTTGCCCCTGGTATTCTGAAGGTAGTCAAGGTATACTTTGCCATCCCGGTCCTTTATTAGGCGCTCCATGGTCGTCTTTTGGGGGAATACTGAATGAATGTGGCGGCATATAAATTCCACTGCATCCCTGACTTCTTTATAAGTATACTCTGGGATTATAGGGACAAAAACATGCAGTCCGGTAGCCCCCGAGGTTTTAGGATATCCAGTAAGTCCAAACTGACTTAGGGCTTCTTTTACCAGAAGAGCCACTTCAAGGGTATCTACAAACCCTGCAGGAGGAAATGGGTCAAGGTCAAAAACTGCAATATCCGGTTTATCGATTTCGGGGATTTTTGCAAGCCATATATGAAGTTCAATACACGCTTGATTGGCCAGCCATAACAAAGATGGCAGGTCATTACACACTATATAATGGACTATTTTTTTTACATCAGGTGATTCTACGGGAAAAATGTTCAGCCATTTAGGGGCATAATCCGGACAATCTTTTTGATAAAACATTTCCCCTTCGATTCCATCAGGATATCGGCTCATAACAAACAACCGGTTTTGCAGGTAAGGAATCAGAATTTCACCCATGTCTGCATAAAATTTTATTAATTCAGCTTTTGTTATCCCATCCGCAGGCCACATAATTTTGTCCAGATTGCTCAACCGGAGCTTTTTACCTTCAATGATTACTTCACTGTTCAAAAGAATACCTCCTGCCAGCCAAAGCCCCTGCTATGCCCGTACAGTCTGCTGGTCTGATATCCTGCCGGAGACCCCGAAACACAGGATGCCTCAGGCCACCGTCCCTGGCAGGCTCAAGAAATTCAACGGCACAGCATATCACTGGTTCAACCCAGGTCATTCCCTTGGCAATTTCTCGCGGCACTCTGAAAATTGGAGTCTTTATTTCAAGCGGTTTAAGCAGGGAGAAGATTTTCCTTCCCGTGACACCTCCCAGACCTACACCTACGCTCCCCTGAAAGACAAAGCCTTTTTCCCCCGGACACCCCAGGAGTAAAACATCGACCCTGTTGGAACCCTTAACTGTTTGTTTATAGCCACATATCACAAACTCTCCTTCAAGGGATTTTTTTATTTTCTTCCAATACGGGGTCCGTTTCCCTGGAACGTAGGTACTATCGGCTTTTTTCGCTACAATGCCTTCCAAATCACGCTCCACACATGCCCGGAAAAATTCCGTACCATCTTCAGGTATGCCTTCAGATATATAAAGCCTATCATCCGGCGTAATAATTGACTTCAATATTTCTTTTCGCTTCAACAGCGGAAGATTGAGGATTTTTTCGTCTCCCACAAATAAAATATCAAAAACCACATAAGTGGCAGGTTTCTCCCGGGCTGCCCTTTGGATAGCAGACTTTTCACCTGACCATCCTCTTTTCTGCAGTTCGTAAAAGGAGGGAACCCCGTTATCCATAATAACAATTTCACCATCCAAAATTACCGGTTGCCCTTCTATTTGCCGATGAAGGTTAGATAATTCCGGGAACTTATGACTCAAATCCAGGTTATTCCGGCTCTGCAGGACAGTCGTATCACCAAGAAAACTCAGACACCGGAACCCATCCCACTTTACCTCAAAAATATACTCCTCAGAATCAAAAGGCTCCGCCGACACCGCCAACATAGGTTTTAATTTTTTCAGCAGTTCTTTAGTGACCATAGACCTCGCCAATCCCTTATCCAGTAACGTCGTTAGATATGTTTAATTATGGACTTTTATTTGAAATATCAAACACAGAGACGAGTTGATTCATTTGGGGCCAAAATAGAGGACACAGAGTACACAGAGAGTCACATTTTTCCCCAACTAACGGTTTTCTTATCAAGGTAAAAGTTATAATTATTCCGAACAATTAACAAGTAGACGTCAATTTACTTATACCATTCATTATTTATATTATCTTTTCTCTGTGTCCTCCGTGTCCTCTGTGGTTCGGTCTTTTTTATCTTTTTATTATGTCGAGGAATATTAAGACGTCATCTTTGCTTTTTTAGCGGTTTTGGCTGCTTTCTTTTTTGGCTTTTCCTTGGCTTTGTCCTTCTCTTTTTTGGCCAGTTCTATACTTGCTTTTAATGCATCCATTAAATCAACCACTTTGCCCGGTTCAACCCTTGGCGCTACTTCTATCTCCTCACCTGTTATCTTTGCCTCAATAAGGTCAGTCAGGGCTTGCCTATATTCATTGTGGTATCTTTCCGGGTTAAAGGGCTCAGTGAGGCTTTCAATTAAGCTTGTGGCCATCTTAATTTCGTTTTCATTTATCTGGACCTTATAATTTATTTCCGGCATAAGCTGTGTACCCCTTATCTCATCAGGATAAAACATAGTTTCCATGACAATAACATTCTGATGGACTCTCAGGGCGGCCAGTGATTCTTTCGACCTAATCACGACTTTGGCCAGAGCAACCTTTTTGGAATCCTCCATAGCTTTTTTGAGTAATTCATAAGCCTTTTGACCACCATCCCCCGGGGCCAGGTAATATGACTTGTCAAAATAAACGGGATCAATTTCCTTTAAATCAACGAAATTGATAATTTCAACGGATTTTGTTGTCTCAAGGGGGATATTCTCAAAATCTTCGTCTTTTAGAATAACGTATTTACCTTTTTCATACTCGTAGCCCTTAACTATTTCATCAACGGAAATTTCCCTGTCGCAGGTTGGACATACCTTCTCATACCGTACCGGTGTTTTACACTCCTCATGCAGGTAATTGAATTTTATATCTTTTCGCTCCGTGGCAGAATAAAGCTTTACCGGGACATGCACCAGCCCAAAACTGATGGCGCCCTTCCAAAGGTTTCTCATATTTTCACCCCGTTTTAGTAATTTTTTTTATTATCACCGGGAATAGGGGGAATGATGTACCTAATTAGTGAGGAGTGAAGAGTGGGTAGTGAGTAGTGTTAAAATTGAGGTTTGCGAACGCAAACCAACCTTTAGACCCCCGAGCGGAGCGAGTGGGGTACTGCTATATTCTCTGCCCGAGGAAGGTTTTTCACTACCCACTACCCACTACTCACTACCCACTTTATGCTATAATATTGTTAATACACCAAAACAGGAGTGTGATTATTATGTACTGGCAACAAAAAGGGAAAGAAAATACTGCCCGTACTGTTGAACTGGCAGTTAAAAAGGCAAAGGAACTTAATATTGACCATGTGGTAGTCGCTTCCAGTGCCGGAGATACTGTGATGCGTTTTACAGGTCAAGGCCTTAATGTGGTATGTGTTACACATCATTTCGGCTTTGCAGGGCCGGGGATTGACGAAATGCCTCCGGAAATGCGTGAAAAACTTGCCTCTCTGGGAGTAAAAGTACTTACCACCACCCACCTTATGGCAGGTCTGGACAGGGCTGTGCGAAACAAATTCGGGGGAGTGTATCCCGCCGAAATAATGGCTCAAACCCTGCGCATGTTTGGCCAGGGCGTAAAAGTCTGTATTGAAATTGCAGGAATGGCATTAGATGCCGGGCTGATTCCCTACGGAAAAGAAGTAATAACCGTAGCTGGCAGCGGATATGGTGCCGATTCTGCCATTGTTGTGGTACCTGCCCATTCGAATAATTTCTTCGACACGAAGATAAAGGAGATTATTTGTAAGCCGAGAGAGTTTTAGTCCTCGGCTTATTTCTCCTTATTGAGCAGCCTGGAAAGACACAACAAGATTTTCGATCAACCCATAAACTATTGAACCTGTTACCACAACAGTGAGAATTATTTTAAGCCATTTAGGAAGCGGTTCTAAAAATGTACGTTGAAAAGCGCCTGATTTCATTTTTTCATCTATGTCAACGTAAGTTAAGATGGGCTTACTGTCATCCGACAACTGATCTATGTATGTCTGAAGATTTCTACTTTGCTTATCCCGGTGATTATTCTTCTTCATAACGCATCTCTTAGTTAATACCCTTAGTTGGCACCCACGCCACTCCTTGTTTATCTCCATGGGGTTTCACCCAACCGCGCAAATAGCAATATCCAGTGCAGCAGCAAACCAAAGCATCAAGCAAGTCTTCATAGCCTTTCAAAAAAGACATCGAAACTTTTGGACCTGGTTCCAATTTGGGTAAATATTCATCAACACCATCAATTAACCGCCTGAGCCCTTCCTTTAAAAAGTTCAGGTTTTCTATGAGTCTTTGGGACTTCTCATCTGCAGTAAGCCCTGGCCAATATTTGGATTTCTTTGAAACCTTATACTTTAGACATTCATTTAGATTAAAAAGTTCTATTATTGATGCATGGGGGTAAACTTCAAAAAATGCAGGTGGAGCTATATAGTCAATAGCCCATTTTAATCCTAATCACTCAGTTGGTTAAATACACGTTTACTTAACTTTCCTGGCCTTCCTGGAACAGGACTGTGAGTAGCCGCTTTGAACTTAGCGTAGGCTTTTGACAAAGCCTGGTCTACTTCCCTTCGCCCAACAATCTCAAGAGGGGCTAAAGGGAGGTCAAGTGCAGCGATGTCTACTGACGGACAGCAGCTAAAAATATCCTCCAAGTTAGGCAAACTTCCACTCACCTTCTCCTGCCAATTTATATTTCCCCTGAGAAATTCATCATAAGAACGGCCTGCCCTAATGAGTTTGGGTCTGCCATTATTATCACATTTTATTAATGCAACACCTGAAGGATTTATTTTTCCTGATTCCCAACCTAGAAACATTTCACTTAACGCATCTGCTGGAAACAAACTTTGCGCATTCCCACTCTCCGGTTGGCGCGGTTTTTGCACTCCCCTGCTCGCCCGAGCACCGCAAAAACCGTGACAGCAGGGCACAATGAGCAAAGTTGGGCGGAACGTAGTGAAGCCGTTTCCAGCGTTGTTCGTATGTGTTTTGAGTCTAGAACACCTTTTTTGGTATCTTTTCGATAAATTGGAAGGATTTTCCTCATTTCTGTTGAAAATGTGCATAGACAGAATGGAGGTTAAATAATGGATATCGGGTTAGATAGAGTACAATTGTATCTGGATTGGTTAAAAACAAAATTATTCCTTGACCTTACTGCCTCAGGAGCCAGCAGGAGAATAGTGACACGAGGCTATGTCTATCAGTGCAATCTGGGCAGGGGTGTTGGTAGTGAACAAGAAAAAGAAAGGCAATGTGTAATACTACAATGCTTCGATGGAAATAGGAATTCGCCTAATACTATAGTGGCACCGATAACTCATACTGAATCTACTCTTGATATAGTAGTTCCAATCGCTACTCAGTACAAAGATGACGGTAGTATTTTATTAGACGGACATGTTTATTAGGTAATATTGTTACCGTTAGTAAAGCTAGACTTGGAGACTATATTACAAGGTTACCAAAACACGAGATGAAATTGGTTGATGAGGCCATAGCAAAATCTTTGGATATTTGGTGGAGATTTCAGAAGTTGGAGAATATAATAAAAGACAAAGATGTTTATATAGAAAAACTGCTTAAGCAAAGAGAGCTTTTGCAAAATGAAATTATAGAATTAAGAGCAAAACTAGACGGCTAAGTAAAAATTTGACATTAAGATATTTTTATGGTATATTTTGAGTACAAAAGGATTTGTCACGAGTGGGCAAATTACATACGGATTCAAAAACGAGGAGCCACGAGTGGGCTCCTCACTTTTTCTTGCTGCAATTACCTTTTTAAGCAAACTTGTTAGCAAATTAATTTACAGGCTGGTTCCTTGCGGAAAAAAATTTTAAGTTTATCTAAAAAACGACAGTCTTCCCATCAGTTTTCAAGTTCATTAAATCACGCCACAAAAATTTGGTTCAACACTTCTATATGTGAAATATAAACTGAAACATCGCATTTACAAGCTACATTTTTAGTTTTTCTCTACAGTGGTTATCTTTTCCTGCAAATCTTTATAATGGATAACTCACCTAGAGACGTGCCCCCTTCAAAACTCACTTCTTATCTTTTTCCTCGCCCAAAAAACACTTAGGCTGCTCCCCCAGGGAAAGCCTCAGTGTTTCACCCAAGTGAAAAACCCTGCTAATCTGAAAGGAGTGGCTGGGATTTTTCCTAAGCGGCGAGTCTGCCATCCGCTCGTCGGAGAGCGCAAGCGATCCGGTAACGAGCTGAGGTGTTGCCGCCGCGTGGAAAACATCCCATCCACTCCTGCCCCAGTAAGGGTTTTCTCCCCAGAAAGACACTGAGGCCACCCCAATCAAGGAGCAGCCTTAGTGTTTTCAACTTACTTTGCGAATACATGGTTGCCTATTACTTTTTTCACTGCCAATGTTCTGATCCACTGATCAGAACTTATTTCCGGATTGTAGAAAAAGAGTGCCCCTCCGGTGGGATCTTCCCCTTTAACTGCTCTTTCTGCAGCATCAAATGCCTTCCCATCTGGTTCCAGGTTAATCTGCCCATCCTGAACAGGAGTAAACTGGTATACCCCTTTGGTTTTCTGGAAAATGATTTCCCGCACTGACGAAGGGAATTGACCGCTTAAAAGCCTGTTCATAATTACTGCACCAACCGCAACCTGCCCGAGCGGAGATTCACCTCTGGCCTCGGCGTAGATTAGTTTTGCCAACAGATATATGTCCTCTCTTGTAAAGGCATAGTTCCTGCCGAATACAGGTTTCACTTCATCCTTCTTCTGCTGATATCCTTCTCTGGGAATTATTAGCTTCATTCCAGGTTGAATTAACTCAGAAGTCAGATTGTTGGCTGACTGTATAATTTCTACTTCTGCCCCATACTTCCGCGCTATACCAAAAAGAGTTTCAGCTTCTGCTACCGTATGAACATCAAATTTATCGGTTGGTATACTTAGGGCTTTTCCGGGTATTATTGTGTGTGACTCAAGATTATTGGCAATCATTATTGTCCGGTAACCTGTACCAAATTTTTTCCCTATTCCGTAAAGGGTATCACCGGGCTTTACTGAATAGTATATTTCTCCGTCAGCCGAAACCGGAAGGCAAATGACAAAAAGCATGGCAGCCATTATTACGCATGTTAAAGCATATTTCTTCAATATTTCAACCTCCCTCCCGGATTATACCCAGCTTTATTATGAACCATACAGATTTTTTTTAAACTGCTTAAAATGGAAACTTTCCCTTTTTAAGGCAGTTGGAGATCGGCAATGACCGGAAGGTGATCGGATGCATCACAGTCAGGCACATACAGGTTTGTGCATATTGTCTCTGGGGAAATAAAAATATAGTCAATTCTATAAGTGGGATTATCACAAGGGTAAGTGTCCTTAAAACGGAATTTTTCACCTACGTCGACCATAACATCATAGAGTGGCTGCAGCTCACCACTACCGCAATTAAAATCACCCATTAATATTACGGGGTCCTTTTCTGTTTTAACCAGCTTGGCAAGAACTTCTACCTGGGGCTTTCTGTCTACAGCATCTAAACCAAGATGGGTTGAAAATACGTTTAAAATTCCTCCCGGTATACGAACAATTGCCTTAAGACAGTACCTTACCTCCTTACCGACTGACCCGGGCAGCTTTATATTCTGATGGTCGATAATTGGAAACCGTGATATTATAGCATTTCCAAAAAAACCCACAGGGCCGAGTCTGATAGTTGGCCCAAAGCAGTAGACCATCTCACGAGCTTGGGCCAGCCTTTTGGGTTGATTGATAAACCACGTTCTTGGGCTGAAGGCCTCTATTTCATTGAGACCGGCGATAGTAATTTTTTCCTGTTTTATTAACTGCTCCACCCGACCAAGGCTATTTTTCCTCCTCGTATCTATACATGAGTGGACATTGTAAGTCATTATACGCATACAGATATAATATCAAATTCGCTAATTTTATTTATTAAAACAGTGTCGACAATACGATAAAATTTTAAGATTATATCCTTTATATTCCGATAAATTCCAACTTTTTCATATATAATTTAACCTTGATTTAAAGCTGTGCAGTTTATACAAAAAAAAACGCACCTAAGCAGGTGCGAATAAAATCATACTCTATATTTTAAAGCCCGCAGAAACTGAATATCATCCCAATCCCATATCCTTTCGGGGTGGTCGTTAATATTTGATGGTCTTTCATTCCAATGCCACGCACTACTACTGGTTGATTCGTAATGTATGAAAAAACTAGTTAAAACAAGAATTAGCAAAATAATTATAGACATACTTTTAAATGCACCTTTTATCTTGGGAATTTCAGCTATAAAAGGTATCAATAAATATATGAAATATGGCACCATATCCGAAAACAGCCTAGGCCCTATTGTCCATCCTCCATACCAGAAGGGGAAAGATGAAATAGCCAGCCAATGAAATAAAATAATAGTAATTAAAAATCCATCCAGTTGTTCGAATTGCCTGTTTTTAATCTTAATATAAATACCAGCAAGGGAAACTAAGAAAATAGGTGTAAAAATAAATATCCCCCGACCGGGACTAATTAAATTACCTGCCAAGGCTTCAAAAAAGTGCGGGCTTGCACCGATTCTTTGCGGCATATAGTAAGGTGATAAAATTGAATTATAAATACTATAGTTAAATAATATAAATGGAATTGCAACCGCTAATGACCATAAACAAAAGCGAAAAAAATAATTTCTGTACTTAATAAAAACAAAAAGTGTTAATAAGGCAATTGATATACCATTAGTTGGCCTTACTACATATGAGAAAGCCAGCGGCAAACTCGCAAACTGTACAAGGTGAGGCTTGCTTCGGGCGTTAAGTATTAGAAGCAGCGTTATACTTAACATCAACATTGATGGACCGTGTTGCCATAAAGCACGACTAGCCGTTGACCAGGCGGAAGTACAAAAGGCAAAAATAAAAACTACTGATAATGACAAAAAAATACCTAAAAATTTTCGGGCAATAAAATATATTATTACTGCTGTAGCGGCAATAACAAAACTCGCTATAAAAATTTCAACATCTCTGACTGCTGAAAATAAATCATTTAATATTTCTAGACTTAAAGGATATGAAAAAACAGTTGAAAATGTCTCTACTGCAAAAACGAAGGGAAGAGCCATTAAGGAAACACCAATGGGAAAGTCATTATACAAATAACCGTCAACAACCGTTATCCCATAGGAAGAATAGTCTTTTGCAATTCCTTCATATTCATTTATATCAACATTTCCTTCTTTAATGATACTCATGGCTGTAGGGACAGACCACATTGAATCACCAGAAGTGTAAAGATCAGTTGAAAAGTGGGATACTAAGACAACCAGAAAAATAACTAACACTGCATTGATGGGGTGCGACATAACAGAGACTAGGTTATTCTTGATTTCTTCCATTAATTTAAATGCCATTATTTATCACCTATAGTTAACTAATAATTCATCTGTAGTTTAAATTTTTTCTATGGCTTTATTCGACACAATCTTTACCATTCCTTTTTTTCCTACAGTGCTTAGTAATTAAAAAAATCATGACCACCAGCTTCACACATAGCAGGTGGTTTTCGTTATACAACTAAAGGAAGGTTTGCCTGCGCAAACCCTCCAATTTTATAATACCACTTATTTACTTCACTCTCTACTCTCCGCTGATCCGCTCCTCAGCTTCTCTCCCGATTCTTCACTCCTCTGGCTCCACTCCGCACAATTCTATTTTAACACAAAATTCTTTATTACCTCAATAACACCTTTATAAGTAGTCTCAGAACATACATATCCGGCATGCTCCTTCAACTCATCCGGGGCGTTGGCAACAGCAGCCCCAAGTCCGGCAGCCTGAAACATCTCCAGGTCATTCCACCCGTCTCCGATGGCAATGACTTCTTCGGGCTTAATATTTATTCTTTGGCATAAATCTATTAAGCCTGTTCCTTTGGATACTCCAGGATGATTGACATCTATAAAAAAGGGCTTGGAATTAGCTAGATACACCCGGTCTCCAAAGTGATTCCGCATTATTTCGGTAAGACGGGCTACTTCCTCATCACTTCCACGCAGCACAACCATAATGGGGTCTTCCGTAATAGCTTCTTCCAGAGGGTCTTTATAAACAAAGTCAACCTTTAAAGCCTCGGAATATCTGCGCGTTTGAATTCCCGGAGCATCAGTATAAAAAACATCGTGGAGGTTGACAAATCTATGCACTTCATAATTTCTTGCCATATTAAGCACTTCAACAGCCAATGATTTATCCAGAGTAAATTGGTGAACAAGAGTACCTGTTACCGGGTCTTTGATAACTGACCCGTTGGATGCAATAACCGGCAGTTTCACACCAAGATCCCGGACAAAAGGCAAAGCTGAGGGGTATAATCTGCCTGTGGCGACAGTGATTTCAACTCCCAGCTCCCTGGCTTTATTTATATATAACATCAATTCCGGCAAAACCGTATACCTATCATCAAGAAGCGTTCCATCAAGGTCTGCCGCTATCAGTTTAAACTGTGTCATATTAATTCCCCAGTTCATTTTAATTCTAAATTTCTTCCATCTCTGTGTCCTCTCTTTTGCTGCCTCACATGAATCCCACACTCTGTGGTTCAATCTTTTTCTTTTCCTCTTGATCCTTAAGAATAAAAGTAAAAATATTAACCACAGAGTCCTCACGGGCACTACTCAGTGGTCCTGAGGACACAGAGGCCACAGAGAGAAATTGCCAACGCCAACTAAATTTTTTCTATCCAGGTAGAAGCGTTACTGGGTTTTTTAGACTTTCCTTGTTTTTTATGTTGCTATACTTTTAAATATAAGTATAAGCATTAATATCCGTGTACATCAGTGTGTATCCGTGGCAAATAGATTTAACTTTAAACTATGCCAGCTTCAACAGGGCATTCAGCGCTGCTACCGCGATGGTGCTGCCTCCGCGGGTTCCGGTTACTGTGATATAAGGTACCGGGGTTTCCACAAGCACCTCTTTAGATTCTTTGGCCCCTACAAAACCTACCGGAGTACCTACAACCAGGGCTGGCTTAAGTTGACCCTTTTCAATCATTGAACATAGCTCAAAAAGTGCAGTTGGAGCATTTCCTATTGCAATAATCCCACCCTCCAGGCGCGGCGCAGCCATAGACATGGCAACCATAGCCCGGGTTTTACCGGTACGTTGGGCTTCTGCAACTACAGCAGGGTCTTTGATAAGGCAGAAGGTTTCTATCCCAAACTGCTCAAATTTGACCTGACTTATGCCAGACCTCAGCATCTGTACATCAGTAAATATCGGGCACCCGGCTCTCATGGCATTAAGGCCTGACTCTACCGCTTCAGGGTGAATCTTGACTAATGAAGCAATATCAGGGTCCCCTGTTGTATGGACTATTCTCTTGATTATCTGTTTTTCACCTTCAGGCATATCTTTAAGCCAGGGCAGGGCATTTTCAATGATGTCCATACTTTGGTCTTCGATGGCCTTAGGGTCTTTAACAAAATCCAATTAGGAAACCTCCTTAACCCTATCCATAACAATTTCCACAATCCTGTTGTCAGCCCCCAGGTTTTCCGCCAGGACTATCTCTACAGACGGGTACTTTACTTTTTCCTCAGCCAGCACCTGCGGGATATCCTCCTGCATATGAATGCCGTTATACAAAAACAGTGGAACAATAACAACTTTTTCGGCTCCCTGACTAACCACATTACGTATGCCTTCGGGCAGGTCAGGTTTGTCGAACTGCAGTGATGCAACATCGACTATTTCACAACCACTGGCTGACTTTACCATCTCACCATACCTTTTCAAAGTCTCAAGTGCCTGTGGTGCCTTACTTCCGTGTCCGAGAACTAAGATTGCTGTTTTCATAACGTTCCCTCCATAATAGATTTTGGGTTAATTTGATAACAGAAGAGTTACTTTCTTTACAACCTGGTCAATATCGTCAATCACTATGCCATTATCCGGCAGTGAACCTTTAATCTCAGGCCTTGAAACCAGGACTACAGGTAAACCCAATCGGAACGCTGCCGCCAGTTTCGTATTGGTTCCCCCATTGGAACCACTGTCTTTTGTAACCAATACCTCTGCCTTAAATTCTTTTAGCATGGCAATATTCATTTCTTCACTGAAAGGCCCCTGAACAGCTATAATGTCTTTGGCTCTCAGTCCGCTGTCAAGGCACTGCTGAATTATTACAGGGTCTGGAAGCACCCTGGCAACTACTCTTTTAGGGGAATTTCGACCTTCATCTACAAATGGACCGATATTTTTACTGCCTATTGTTAAAAAAACAGTGTTTCCAAGACCAAAGGCCACTCGGGCAGCCTCCGGATAGCTTGCAGTCCGGTGAATTAAAGGATTGTCAATATCTGCTGCAGCTTGTTTCCGTTCAAACCTGATATAAAGAATCCCAGCATCTGCAGCAGCTCTCTGGGCATTATCGGTAATAGTTGAAGCGTATGGATGAGTGGCATCAACAATTACTTTAGCCTCTCTGTCTTGTACCAACTGTTTAAGGTCGTGGTCGTCAAGCTTATCTACAAGTACTTCTATGGGAGTTCCTGGAGGAACCATTGCCGCGCCGTGCCCGGAAACAACAGTCAGCAGGACCTTATAACCTTTCTCATGCAGAATAACTGCAAGCTCGCGTCCTTCCACAGTACCTCCGAGAACCAGTATCATACCCTGTATCCCCTTGGTGTGATCATAAATTCGCCTGTGTGATAAGTCTGACTGTTTCCCATTAAAACAACTGTAAACATGTCAATGGGATGCTCCAGGAAGTGTTCAAGGTCGGTCTTTACAATCTCTTCACCGGCACGTTTTGCATTCCTGACAATGCCCACCGGAGTCTCCGGTGACCTGTACTTCAAGAAAATCTCTCTGGCTTTTATTATTTGTTCTGTCCTCTTTTTACTGACTGGATTATACAATACAGTCACAAAATCGGCCTGTGCCGCAGCAGCCAGTCTCTTTTCAATTAACTCCCAGGGAGTCAAGAGATCGCTCAGACTAATTATGGCAAAATCGTGCATCAAAGCCGCACCCAGAGAAGCTGCTGCTGCATTGGCAGAACTAATACCTGGTACAACTTCAACGTCAATCTTATCGCTTAAATGCTGTTTTTCCAGAAGCTCTAGTGTAATGCCCGCCATACCGTAAATCCCTGGGTCACCACTGCTGATAATAGCTACTGATTTGCCTGTTAAGGCCTTATCAATGGCAGCCTGGCATCTTTCTATTTCCTTGGTCATGCCTGTACTAAGAACTTCTTTGCCTTCAATCATATTTCCCAGAAGTTCAACATATGTCTTGTAACCTACAATAATTTCTGATTCATTGATTACTTTAAAAGCCCTCAGGCTCATTTGATCAGGGTCACCTGGTCCGATCCCTACTACTGCCAGCCGCCCTCTGCTATCGCAACCGTTACTCTCCCGTACCTTGTTTTGGGCATTATCAATACAGATGTCTCCCCGGCACTCAGTATCGCCGCAGGTTCGCATACTCCACCAACTCCTATTCTGTCTTTAACCATTTCGGAATAACTTAAGTCCTGACGTCTGTCAAGAACTTCAACAATCTGTTCCCTGGATAAGAACTCCACAGGAAGCTTCAGCTCCTCTGCTGCATCCAACAGCCCCTGTTCATTGCTCTTTATATCAATACTGGCAATACTTCTAACCGAGCTTAAGGCCCTGCCCGTCTCTTCAAGGGCTGCATTTATTGCTTCCCTGACCTCTTCATCTGAAACATCTCTACGGCAGCCAATACCTATAAATAAATTAGCCGGTCTTAAGAACATTGTCCCATGCGGGAAATTCTTAGATGACCGATTGGTGATTAATATAACCCGCCCATCTTCTCTTCGGCCTGGGGAATATCTGGCAAATTCCCTTAGTTCAATTTGCTCAGGAAGCTCTATGTTTAGCGGGTATTCAGTGTACATAAAAATTTTTTTATCATTAACTAAATCAGAGTTTATTTTTTTGACCAGTTCAAAAGGTTCAACAGTCCAGCCATTTTCTACGGCAAGCATTTCAACAGCCGGCAGACCGTTTACATCTGTAGCAGTTGTGATTACCGGATTTGCTTCAAGCAGACCGGCCAGCTGTACTGTCAGTCTGTTGGCCCCGCCCAGATGGCCTGATAGGGCGCTGATGACATTCTGACCAAGTTCATCTACAACCACAACAGCCGGGTCAACAGTCTTGTCCCTTAGGTGTGGGGCCGACAGCCGCATAACTATTCCCAATGCCATTATACAAATAATACCTTCGTATTCCTTAAACAACTCTCTAAAAAGTTCCCTTAAAGGTTTACGGTAAGGCTGGCGCTCCCCCTCAATTCTAAGGAGGGAAAACTTACCCGGCACGTAGAGAACAGTTTTATGCTCACCCGTTTCTGAGAGCAGAGCTGCTGTGCGTTCAGCCAGCTTAAGCCCTTTTATTGTCACTGCAACAACAGCAATTTTCAATTTCTACCCTCCCGGTACCCGTGGGTAAACCCAGGATCGTATAATTTTGACATTTCATACTGTCCCCTAAATACGTCACCGACAATAATCAATGCTGTTTTAGATATGTTCGCCTCAGCAACCCTACCTGCGATATCAGCAAGAGTTCCTCTGACAACCTTCTCGTCAGGCCATGTTGCCCGCTGAACAACTGCTACAGGAGTATCCTCAGCATAACCGGAGCGGAGTTCCTCCACTACATCGCTGATGGCATGGACACTAAGAAAAATGCACATTGTGGCGCCATGTGCAGCCAGGGCACTCAGCTTTTCTTTAGGCGGAACCGGGGTCCTGCCTTCCATTCTGGTAAGTATTACTGTCTGTGTAACACCTGGCAGGGTATACTCCTGCTTCAGGGCAGCAGCAGCCCCCAGGAAAGAACTTACACCCGGAATAACTTCGTAGGAGATACCGCGTTCACAGAGGGCATCCATCTGTTCCTGAATAGCCCCATAAATAGCGGGGTCACCAGTATGAACACGGGCAATTATCTTTCCTTCTTTAACTCCCCGCTCCATAACTGCAATAACCTCATCGAGGCTCATTGAGGCGCTGTTAAATATTTCAGCATCCTCCCTGGCATAATGAAGTATTTCAGGGTTTACAAGGGAACCTGCATAAATAACAATACCGGCCTGTTCTATTGCCTTGACGCCTTTTATAGTAATAAGTTCCGGGTCACCCGATCCGGCTCCTATAAAATAAATATTTTTCACAGGCTTTTCCACCCCGCTTTTCTTATTATCATTAAGGACATGTAGTTTTTATCTATACCGACAAGACTCTCCAGGTCAGTGGTATAAAACTGATCCGGATAGCCGGCACGGCTTATATAAACCGCTTTGCCTAAAAGATCTAACTCCTTAATCAACTCAACCACTTCATCAAATAAACTATTAACCTTCATCAAAACTACATTATCATTCTTTTCCAAAGCCTCTCTGATTGGACCGATACCGTATGCCGCCGGGATAACGGCCAAAGTCTCATCACCTTCAGTGAGGGGTTCATTGATAACTGAAGCACAAGCTGTAAAAGCGGTAATTCCCGGTATTGTCTCAATCTCCACATCAGGATATTGCCGTTTCACACGTTCAAGAACATAGGCATAAGTGCTGTAGAACATTGGGTCTCCAATGGTAATAAATGCTATATTCTTGCCCTCCCTGGCCTTTTCTGCTATCTTCTCCGTAGCCAGGTCCCAGTGCTCCTTTAATATTTGTTTGTCATGAGTCATGGGAAATACCAGTTCCATGGTCTCTAATTCCTTATTTACAGCTTTTGCTGCTATTGATAATGCAAGGCTTTCCTTTTCAGCCTTGGACTTAGGCACACATACCAGGTCCACTTCAGTGAGTATTCGGTAAGCTCTGAGAGTTAGCAGCTCTGGGTCTCCCGGCCCAACTCCTAATCCGTAAATTTTGCCCTTCATACAATTCCTTTCCTGATAAAAATTTTTGTGTGTAATTTTTCGTACTAACTATTTTTCTGCACTTATCACAAAAACCGGGTTGTTACCCTTAAACATATTAATTTTGCCCACTTTAATTGTTTTGGCGATGCTCACCTGAACCAGGTCGATATCTTTAAAGTTAAGCGTCTTCAGCAATTCGACCGCAATACTAAGGGTTTCAAGTACAACCGCATTTATTATAACTCTTCCTCCCGGAACAAGTTTCTCGTAAACGTGGTTAATAATCTGTTCAAAGTTACCTCCACTGCCGCCGATAAAAACTCTATCCGGTGCAGGTAAACCCTTGAGAGCTTCAGGAGCATTTCCATGGTGCACCTTAATATTTTCAACTTCAAATAATTCAATATTTTGTTTTAACAGGTCCACGGCATCCTCTTCTTTTTCCACTGCGTGAACCTGACCGCTAAGGCTTGTCAGAGCCGCCTCCACAGAAATTGACCCAGTGCCTGCCCCTATATCCCAGATTACCTGTGCGTCTGTTAATCTGGCCTTGGAAATGGTCACTGCTCTGACCTCAGCCTTGGTCATAGGCACCTGTCCGCGAATGAACAGCTCGTCGGGAATTCCACCACTCTTATATTTCCAGATTCCTCTACTCATCACTAATCACCATAACACATCCTTCAGAGCCAACACCATCAGGCACATCGCCTATTTCCCACTCAGTGATCCTTTCTTCCTCGTAGGAAAGGTTTTCACAGATATAAATCTTTCTTGCTCCCAGCCCTTCCTTCACCAGTTCCCGGGCGATCAAGCCCGGTGTGTTTTTAGGGTCGGTAAGGACTATAACTTTCCCAAACTTTCCGGCTATCCGGGACAAACCTTGAATAGTTCTTCCATGTACACTGAAAAATGCTGCATTATGCCACGAAATACACAGCTTCGAACAGGCTAACTGTGCCGAACTTATGCCCGGCGTAACTGCAAGATCAGTTTTGGAGTAATTTTTTTTCAGAAACTCAAGTATTCCGTAAAATGAAGGGTCTCCCGAAGCCAAAACTGCGACTTTATAATTGGCCCGGTGTCGGTTTATGAAATCAACCATTTCCTTCAGGTTATTTTTAATTGTAAAAGTTTGTTTGGCTAAACCTTCAAAAGCCTTTAAAGCACGTTCTCCGCCAATAAGTATATCGGAGTCCCTGACCATCTCCAGCGCCGCAGGAGTGATATATTCCGGGCTGCCAGGTCCGATACCCACCACCCGGATTAAATTTTCCAATTCATTTCCCTCCCGATTGCCTTGGAGTTTTCATCAGCAGCCAGAACTTCACCGTTCATAGCAAACATCACTGTTCCCACGAAAAGTTCTCCAAAGACATGTTCTATGGCTCTCTCAGAAGCTCTGGCTGCAATCAATGGCAGAACCTCCATTAATTCATTTTCACGCAAAATCTCCAAAGCCCCTTCAGAAGTAGTTGACTCCAGTATGTTTCTAATAACCGGTGGCTGAGCCCCTAATAAGCCCGCAAATGCTGCCAGAGTCTCAAGCCTCGCATCTGAAACTTTATTATGAGTATGAAAACAGCCGGCTGCAATTTTTGTCAGCTTGCTGTGATGCCCTATTAACAACACTTTTTTAATTCCCATTTCAACACAGGATCTAAGCATAAACCCCGCGAAATTACTCATCTGTACAACAGCTTCGGACTGTATACCAAGCCTCTCAGTGGCCCATCCCTCGCCTAGCCGCCCGGGAGTAAGGCAAATGGTTGTAAAACCATATGCCATGGCCATAGAAATCTGGGGTACAAGGGAGCTTTTAAAGGCTTCTTCCGACATGGGTTCGACAATTCCAGTCGTCCCCAGGATTGAGATTCCGCCCTCAATCCCCAGTTTAGGATTTAGTGTTCTACGTGCCGCGGCAACCCCGCCCGGGACACTGACCTGTACCCTAACCCCTCCTCCTTCGGGAAGGTAAGCCCTAACTGCATCAGCAATCATTTGTCTTGGTACAGGGTTAATTGCAAATTCCCCGACAGGCACCTGCAGGCCCGGTTTGGTAACAACGCCTACTCCCGTGCCCGCTGTAATTTCAATTCCATTGGCCGCTTTTTGGACTGAAACAACAATTTCCAGCCCGTTGGTGGTATCTGGATCATCACCGCCATCTTTTACAACAACTGCTTCGGCATAATCACCACAAATAGCAACTGACTTTATGGGAACAATTATTTCACGTCCCTGTGGGTTAATTACTTTTGCTGTTGTTATTTCATGCTTATTAAAAAGCATTATTACCGCCGCTTGTGCCGCCGCAGCAGCACTGGCCCCGGTGGTTATACCTGAACGCATTTTATTTTTCATACCTGGTCTCATCCTTCTTTAAAGCAGAAACTACCATACGCCTGGCCTCCCCTATTGTCAGAGGCAGCCTATCCATCCTGATACTATCTTTCTTAACAAGAATTTCGGCCAAATGGGCTACTCTGGGCAGTCTCAGCCCCGCACCCCTGACTATCTCCTTTTCACTGAAAACTTCCTGTGGAGTACCGTTTAAAACCACTTTTCCCTCATATAAAACAAAAATTCCATTAGCATATAGCGGCACAAGATCAACATCATGTGTTGCCATTAATATTGTAATTCCTTCTTCACGGTTAAGCTTTACAAGGAGCCGCATTATTTCCCGCACCCCGGCAGGGTCGAGACCGGCAGTAGGTTCATCAAGAATCATGAGATCGGGCTTCATTGCCAGTACTCCTGCTATGGCTGCCCTTTTCTTCTGACCGTAACTAAGATAATGAATAGGCTTATTAGCCAAATTAGGAATACCCACTTTATCAAGAGAATCCTTTACCCTCAGCTCTACCTCAGAACGTGACAGCCCCAGATTAACGGGGCCAAAAGCCACATCCTCCCCTACAGTCGGAGCAAACAACTGATCATTGGGATCCTGGAAAACAAAACCCACCTTTCGGTAGATTTCTTCCTTGGTGTATTCTTCAAAAGGTCTTCCTTCGACCCTTACTTCACCCCTAAAAGGTTTTATCAGGCCGGTGATAACTTTAAATAGTGTAGTTTTGCCGGAACCGTTAGGACCCAGAAGAACTGTAAACTGACCTTTGGAAATATTAAGCTCTACTTCCTTAAGGGCAGCAGTCCCGTCACTGTAAGTATACTTTACCTCCCGAGCCTCCAGAATCAATTGCTATTCCTCCCAGATTAAAGACTTGCGAATATTAGTGCTGCAACCAATACAAAACATGATACAAAAGATTTGACATCAATCCGGTTCCAAGCTCCATATGTATTTCTGGCCAACTTACCATTATAACCCCTGAGAGACATGGCAGAAAAAGTATGATCCGCTCTGTCATAAGCCCTTATTACAACCATTGCCATAAGAGTAAAGGTAGACCGCAAACTCCGCTTCCACCCGCCGGGACTGCTGCCGACATAATATCCCAGTCGAAGGGATTGCGCCTCCCTGATACGCATACCTTCATCCCACAGGACAAAAATATACCGATAAGTGAGAAGAAGTATCTCAACAATAACTTCTGGAATCCGAAACCACATCAGCGCCCGTCCCAGTTCATAGATGGGGGTTGTAACGCTTAGAAACATAACTATTGCCATACTTGCTGTAATTCGTGCCAAAATAGTCAATCCAATCAAAAACCCTTCTCGATAACCCGAAACTTCAATGTCTAATATATGAAAGGTAAAGAGTCGATTTTGCCCCTCTGTTAATAGCATGAAAACCAAAAATATTAATCCCAAAGCCAACGGCGGTACAAGTCTCGCCAAAATAACTTTAAAAGGTGTTCTAATCATAACGACTGCTGTAAATGTTAATGCCACAACACTTACCGGGAGTCTTAAGCCAGGCAGTACTATAATAGTACCTAGAATACTCATACAGAAAAGGACCTTAAGCCTGGCATCCATCCTAGTAAAAACATTATCCCTCTGGGCAATTGCGTCAACTGTCAAAAAAGATTCTTTAATCATTCTTTTTACCTGCACTTTCACCAAACATAACTCTCCACTGATAGCCTACCATTGTTCCGGCTGTAAATCCGCCGATGGTAAAAAGAAATAGCCCTAAATTTCCCTGCGAAATATCTATAAGTGGCTCCTTAGCCGAAACACCTGTAATTTCATTCATTTTTTTATCTACCAAATCATCAGTCCCCAGCCATTTTTCATCTGCTGAGACAGAAATCGGAGTAAAAAGCAACACCAAAACTACCAGTACAATAATCTTACCCCAGGAATTCACCCAAGATTTCACCTAAGATACCTCCTACTTTTGAGCCTTATCTATGCCCAAGTTAACTAAGATGTCTGGTCGTACCCTTGCGATATATGTTACCATCCCTCCGGTTACCAAACCTTCCACCAATGATAAGGGTAATTGGGTGGGCATATATACGCCCAAAAATGTAAGGACCGACAATTTATGTATCCCACCATAAGCTAATTGAAAGGATGAAGTAACGTAAACCGCAAGATCCCCAAAAATGCCGGCAATACACGCCGCCACTCCTAGTGAAAGCCCTAGCTTACGGCCTAGTTTAAATAGTCCGTACCCTAGAAAGGACCCAACAACACCCATGGAAAAGGTATTAGCCCCTAGGGTTGTTATCCCCCCATGAGCAAACAAAGCGGCCTGCAGGAGAAGTGCAATCATTGATAAAACCGTTGCTGCAAAAGGCCCTGCAAGAATTGCAGCCATCGGAGTTCCTGCTGCGTGTGAAGAAGTACCCAGGCCCGGCAGGGGTACCGGGAGAATGGAAATGAAAAATACCGCTGCACTGAATAGTCCCAATAGGGGTTTAAACATTTGATTTTCCCGGGACCGCTTCTTTATCTCATATATTCCTTTGGCTGCGAACACTGCTGATACTCCGTACCATCCAACAGCCCACTTGCCTATCATGAAACCATCCTGTATATGCATTATGAACCACTCCGGTAAATAATTTTTTTAGACATTAAAAAACCTCAGCCCAAAGCAGACCGAGGAAAGGTAATAACATGTTATTCCTTCAACGTCCACCTCCCTCTCTCTCGAAGGTTCAACCGGTGCACCCTGGACAGGCAGGTCTCCTGACTTACAGTTCATCGTCCCCCGCGCCTTCCCAGGCTCATAGCCCAGTGGCATATTGCGGGTTTCTCCCTGTTACAGTGGCGGGACCGTGCTGGGTTCTCACCAGCTTCCCTTTTCAACTCGCTAACGAGTCACCTGTCCGCATATATTCTATTATTCAACAATATCTTATTCTACTTTATTAGAAAAATTCCTGCTTAATTGTTAAAAAATTCGGATTTTTATACTAGATCAACCCTGTTTTAACTAGCAGCTTATATAATGCAAAAGCGGCTTCTGCCCTTGTTGCGTTTGAGGCAGGCTTTAATAACCGTTTAAACCATGGAGTATCATAGGGTGAATCACTAATGTCATCCTCGTCTTTAACTTCATTCATATAACCGAATCTCAAAGCGCCGGCAAAATCTGAAGCAGCCCAAGACGCAACATCTTTACCATCTTTGTAACGTATCAGATTATCCGTCGCCCCGCTGTCAGAATACCCATACTTCTCGCTTATCTTCATAATAATAACAGCCGTTTCCTGACGGGAAATGCTGTCCCCAGGACGGAATTTACCCTGATATCCGACTATAAATCCGGCCTTGGCAGCAGCCTCTATAGTTCCCATCGCCCAGTATCCTTTGGGGACATCGGTAAATCGTGACTTTCCCGGATTTTCAACCGGGAGTTTAAGGCTTTTTGTTATCATAGTGGCAAATTCGGCTCTCGTGACAGGGGATTCAGGATAAAAATTCCCGTCTTTGGCTCCGGCAATTATTTTTAGATTTTTCATCTCTATTATTTCCCTATAGGCCCAATGGTCTCCTGGCAGGTCGGGAAATTCTACAGCCAAAACCGCAAAGGGCCCTACAAGTAGTGAAATCAGTACAGTTATAACCATTGTCTTTAAAATGAATTTCATGTAAATCCCTACTCTCTAATCTTTTTTCATTGAGCTGTATCTTTTTATTAACCTGATATCAGTTTCAACCAGCAAGCGATATGGTCTGCACATCTGAACAATACGTGAAGTTGTTCTCTCACCTGTGTAGGCCTCCAGTTCAGCCAGTTCAAGATTGGTGGTTATTATTGTAGGAAGTCTGTTATTGAGGCGGTAATTAATTATGGAATAAAGCTTATTTCTTGTCCATTCTGTATAATTATGAGCTCCAAGATCATCTAAAATCAAAACAGGAACCTCTCTGGCAGCATTCATCAACTCCTGCTCAGAATATTCGTTATCCTCATCATAGGTTGCTCTTATTTGGTCAAGCAGGTCAGGGACAACAGTAAACAACACTTCTATTTTGAGTTCAATTAAAGAGTTGGCAATAGCACAGGCTAAAAATGTTTTGCCGCTTCCCACCGGGCCGCTGAGCAGCAAACCGTCAGTGTTAGGATTTTTCTGCACTTCTCTGATAAACTTTTGGGCTCCGGCAACTGCTTCTGCCGCATTTTCATAATAAGTTTTGCCATTTACAGGGTCTTTCAGGTTTTTTGAATAAAATTTGGAACTAAACTTGTTAAAACTGGAGTCGAGCATTGGCTTACTCATTCTAGAACTTTTAAACCTGTTTAAAACACTGCGGTTTGTTACACACTTACATGGCGCAGCAGAATTTTCATTTAGAATAATAAGCCCCCTGCCATTACAGAGGGGGCAAATTTCATTTATAACCTTCAAGAGAATTCCTCCTGTTACCCGAGGTACAATAACCTGAATTTATCTTTTTTATTAACCGGTGGCAGCTGGCTTTTATTTCGGCGAATTCCCCGATTTGACTGACGCTCCCTGAAGTTAGCCTCAAAGGCTAATACATCAGAAATCGTATTAAGATTATTTTTATGCCACTCCAACAGAATAATGTCAATATACTTAAAGTTATGCTTCCCTAACATTACTGCACGCTTAAGAGCTTCAAGAATAAGTTCAGGATTTCCATTGAAGTCATTAACCCATAAATTAATCTGCTCTATCTCCATTGGAGACAACAATCGTGCAAATTCCTTTTCAAAAGCCTTGCAAACATACGCGAATACCTTCTGATGACTTTTTGAGTTTTTACTGTTATCTTCCTGCTCTTTGAGATTCTTCTTCATTTTTTGGTAAACTGAAACTTTTTCACAAGCCCAAAACTCTGAGACTTTTTCAAAGAGTGGTTCCAAACTGTAGACAGGAAGAATTTCATCAGATACTTCACAATAATAGTGACTAATGCTTATAATTTCTTTCTCTATGAGGCTGGCCAGACACCCACGAATTTCACTTTCATCTCCGGACATAATATCCGCCAGTTCCTTGTGGGTGGGAAACATGACTCCCGCTGAGGTATGCATATAAATTAACTGCATAATAAGCATCATTTCTCTGTCTGTAATTCCCAGTTTCGAGTAAAACTTTAATAAAAGATTGGGGACTGCGGTCATCCCTCCAAGGGTAATATCGGAACCGAATGCCGCTGTAATGTTCCCTTTCTTGTCCCCTTTGCGATTCATCTAAATGCCCCTTTCAACAACCATAAGTGCCGACGATACCTTTTAGTTAGTCTTCATTTACCTACAAAATTACGTTTACTACAAAAACTACGTTGGCTATTTTGTGTTATTTCTACAAATTGTTCCAAAATCCTGCCTAGAATTCCCCGTTAAATCTTTCGTCGATTCAAAAATTGGGTTTCTTCTGCTTCTCTATTTCATATTCGAGAATACCATTGCATATCATTTGTGCTATCATTGTCGGCTTGTCCAAAATAAGAGACCTATCCTTCTTATTAGTAATAAATCCAGCCTCTACAAGCACTGCAGGTATGTCAAGTTCACTAATTACCGCAAAATTATTTTTTAGCGATTTTCTGGGCTTCAATCCTAAACTATTTAGATTTTCCTGTATTATCGAGGCTAATTCCCTGGATCGGTTATCAGAGTAAAAAACCATTGCTCCTGAAGTCCGGGAATCTTTGTCACTATTAATATGAATACTCACCAAAATATCACCTTTTTGGCTTATGGCATAATCTTTCCTTTTTTGTAAAATAGACCATCTCTCGTGATAAGTCATTGTCCTTTCGGGTATCAAACCGGCGTTTTCGTGCCTGGTTAATTTAACAACTGCACCATGCTTTTCCAGTTCTTTTTGCAAGGCGAGGGATAACGTCATATTCAGGTGGGCTTCGTTAAGGTCTCCAGCTATTGCTCCTGGGTCTGCCCCTCCATGTCCTGGGTCAATAATTATAATTTTTTGCTGCAACCCAAAGGTAACTGGCTTACTGTTAACCGTTACATTAGTTGTATTCGGCCAGCCTAAGGCTGCTACAACACCTATTAAAAAAATAGTCAGGCTTATTTTTTTTAATAACGGGTAATCTGTCATCTTCATATCCTCACCTTTTTATTAACCTTCGTCTAAAAAGCGATTATTCCTTCGGTGAATTATGTAATTAAAACTCAAAACACTTACAATCACTAGTGATATTTTGACTTTTCCCTACGGTCTTCGCAGGATAGTAACATAATGACTCAATGAGTAAAACTATGCAAAAAAAACAAACCTTTAACGGTTTGCCAAAATAATTGATGGTATTAGACTCTCCCCGGATAAATAATTAAGTTATTATACATGGCAGGTCATCCCATCTTCACCGACAACCCCCTTAAAACATAGAATAAATAAAAAAAGTAAGGAGGTCAATATGAAAAAGAAAACCTCTGCGCAACAAAACTGCCCAAGCGGGGTTTACTGGATTGTCGCTCCTGGCGACACCCTTTACCTAATTTCCCGCCAGCTGAACATACCTTTAGAAAAACTTTTCGAAGCTAATCCGGGTATTGACCCGAAAAACCTTCAGATTGGCAGTAAAATCTGTATTCCGTTTAGTGATAATGTTAATACTCCCAAATGACAAATTCTTATCAAAAACTATATTCCAAAAATTAAGACAGGTGAAGCACCTGTCTTAATTATGTCGACAAAGCCGACAATCTTACTTTTGTTACGCCTACCAACTATTCATCAGTTAAATATATTCCTTATACTTATTTGCAAATTCCAACAGTTTATCCCCCAGCTCAGAATCAATCCCCCAGGCATCAGTTACTGCCCGGTACAAATCTGAATAATGCCGTTTGCGGGGTGGAACCTCTCCATCTAAAATTTCCTCTTCAATGGCATCAAGTTCATGAAAAATTGTTTTCAGTTCTCTAGCCGTACTATCGGACGGCGAAATGGACTTACACTGTTCAAGTTGTATCCTTACTTCTATTTTTAGATTTCTGATGTCGTTTAAGATTATTTTAATCATTACTCTGGTTAACCCCCTGTATTTAATCATATCAGGAAGCAATTCCAGTTGAGCAGCTGTAAATCCTGCTGTAAAAGGTTGTTAATTGAAGAGTTTAGTACGTTATGATTGAAAAATTATAGAATTGCCTTCCACAAACCATGCAAATTACAATATGCTCTAACCTCTATACTATCCCCAACCTTGGAAAACTCAGCTGTGGGTTCGTCACCAGGTTTCAGGAATTTTCGTTCTATCCTGCCATCTGCAATAACTTCAATCCATTCTATGTAGTGCTTGTCCTCCATGGGATGCAGGACTGCTCCTACTGCAACCTTTATTCCATTTTCCGTAACTTCAATCACCGGGACATGTTTTTCGAGACTGGCATCCTGGTCATTGGCTTTTTTCAGTTCCATAGGCTGTCCACAGCATACTAACTGTCCTTTGCCAGAGTGAACCATTTCGACAATATTTCCACACACATTACATTTGTAAACTTCGTTTAGACTTGTCATTTTAATTTCCTCCTTTTTCTTCTACACATTTAGAGCAGCCACAATCAGGTGTGTAACAGTTATCATCTATAAACTCACACTTTTGCTTACACGACGGGCATACATCAGGTGGTATATCGGCCTCCAGCATATAGCCACATACTCCACATCTCCACTTATTCATCCCGAACCACAACCTCCTTCCTTCGCATCTTGATACTTTAATCCAGACCGCAAAGTATACTGTTTCCGTGTGGTATCATTCCAATACAATTGTTTACCATTGTGGTATAGTTTTATTATGTACCCCAAAAACATATTTGTCAACAAAAAAGATTTCTCCACTTATTAAATGCCTTTTTATTATCTGTTAACTGTCATTTTATTATATGATAATAAATTACGTCTTACGTAAAAGTTAAATTTTGATTAACAAATACGTCCCTAGGCATTTGCTGTTGCTTGGTAAAAATATGTAATAATTGCGGGAAATATTGTTAATTGCATAGTTTAAAAAGGATTTTTACGGCATGACCTCGAATCCAACTGCTAATGATAATTTTCTTAGGTGGGGTCTTATGGAAAAAGAAATATTTGTTCAAAAAGAAAAAGAAATGAATTGGGGAGCTATAACCCTGCTCGATATTCTAGGCTGGAAAGGGATATGGCAAAGAAAGCACAATGCCATCAGAGATCTACTAAAGATAATAGAGATCACAACAACACGAGCGGAACGAATTACTAATCGGGAATTTCCCTGTTTAAAAAAATCCCGCTTTAAAGATCTAGATACAGAAATAATCAGCATCTCTGATACAATAGCAATAGTAACCTATGGTGAGTGTAATAAAGCGCTTGAATATCAGGCTACTGTTGCGTCGAGAGTAATTAGTGAATCAATTATTCATCAAATCCCTGTAAGAGGCGCCACTTGCTATGGAGAATTAACCTCCGTTGAAAACATTATGCTTGGACCTGCTGTAGACGAGGTTGCCTCCTGGTATGAAATGTTTGATTGGATTGGAGTGATATTTACTCCGTCAGCGCTGCTGCAATGTGATAATAACACCTTTTTTTCAAAGGGTGTTATAAAACCACATTCTATAGATATAAAGAATTATGGAAAATACGATACTTTCTGTGTGAACTGGATTCGAAACTGGCTTAGAAAAAAACTTGATAAAAATGATCTCATAAAAAACTTTTTAAAGGTACAGCCCATTACTCCAGCTATCGCATCAAAGTTACTGTCAACAATACAGTTTTATGAAACTTTTGAGGCTGACGAAATTAATTTCCTGGAGCTAGCCATCCAATGTGAAGCTGACATTTGCGGGGAAGATTTACAAAGATGCAGATTTGATTAAGAAGGTTTCGGAAGCCAAAAGCCTAAAACTTTTTACCCGGAGATTATAAACAGGGTTCAGTGAAAGGAAAAAGACCATGCTAAAAGATAAAGTTTATTATCTCTCCAAGGTAAAACTGCTTGCCGAATTAAATAACGAAGACTTAACAGAACTGGCCGAGGGCTTCGAGTGGGAAACCCACCCGGCAGGTGCTGATATTGTTATACTTGGCCAAGAACGGAATTGGTTCTATGTATTAGTAGAAGGTGAAGCTGAAGTCCTGGCTGCTGAGGAGGGACGGAATCCCCACTCAATTAGCACATTCCGGCCGGGCAACTCCTTTGGAGAAATATCTCTCTTTACGGGTAAACCTTCCCCGGTCGCCATCCGCTGTACCAAGGACTGCACTCTTCTGGCAATGGATGCTGAGCATTTTGCCTTCATGCTCATTCGCTGGCCGCATCTTTACCGGAGTTTTGCCGAAAAGTTATCCCGTATGGTGAATAACGTTAATAAAGATTTATGGGAGTCTAAACACAAGGAGTTTTTACGTTCTGGTCTGCAGCTCAACCAGTTTAAGCAAAAATTTTATGGTTTGTGGGGAAGCGCCAAAACTACAAGAGAAATTCAAACCGCGCTGGCTGATTTAAGCAAGACCGGTGAACACCTTCTCATAATCGGCGAGCGGGGTACCGGACGACAGATGCTGGCTTGGCAGCTGCATGAGCGTCAGTTCGGTGAAGAAGCCCCCTTTGTAGTTGTAGACGGTCGTCAAATTGACCAGCAATGGGGCGACCTGATGTTTGAAACCCAAAGCCTTAAGGGCAGCGGCTTGTTGGAGCTGGCCGAGGGTGGAACACTGTTTATAAGGGATATAAACCTTATTTCCCAAAGGGCCCAGCAAAGACTAGCCCAAGCCATTCAGGCCGGGGATGCTCAATGCCGTATCATCGGGAGTCTGTTGGGCGAACCGGAATCACTGCCGCAGCGCCTGAAAACTGAGTTGAAGGATTGTTTCCCACACACCTTTAAATTCACTCCCTTACGTGAACGTAAACGGGATATTCCTGTGCTTGCCCTGGGATTACTAAAAAAACTGGCTGACGAGAATAATCGCACCCCACCCTCTCTCAGCAAGGATGCCGTTAAGCTGCTGCTGACCCACCACTACCGGCAGGGCAACGTTACTGAGCTTATTCAGGTCGTTGAGAGGGCTTTTTACCTGGCTGAAGATAACACAATCGGCCTAGAGCACGTCTTCTTCGGCCCTACAGCCGAAAAAACAGGCCGTAGTCTTGACCTGCTATCCTTCTCCTGGGTGGAAAAGGTTATAAAACAGGGGAATTTCCATTTATGGCTGCGCCGTCTGTCGGCTTTAATTTTCTTCGTTATAACATACTTTCTACTTTTCGCGCCTGCTTCACTTACAACCCGTATTATGTTTGCAGTAGTATGGGGATTTTGGTGGCCTGCTCTGACAATTTTCTCCCCTACCTTGGGTCGGGTTTGGTGCAGTATTTGTCCTTTCTCCTTTACCATGGACCGGGTGCAGAAGATTTTTCATCTGAACCGACCGGTTCCCGATCTACTGAAAAAGTATGATTTTATCTTTATCAGCTTTTTGTTTCTCATGGTTTTTTGGGTGGAAGCAATGAGCGGAATGAGGAGCAGTCCCGTACTCACAGCCCTATGGCTGATTTTCATCACCGCCGCAGCAAGTATAACCGGTATTATTTTTACCAGGCACACCTGGTGCCGACACCTCTGCCCCCTTGGCGGATTTGTCGGTATGGCCTCGGTGGGAGGAATGCTTGAGGTAAGGTCTGATGTAGAGGTTTGCCTTAATAAGTGCACTACTTTTGAATGCTACAGGGGAACCTCTCACACCTCAGGCTGTCCCATGTCCCAGCACGTTCCGTATTTAGATAATAATATCGCCTGCAAGTTGTGCCTGAATTGTATCCGCAACTGCCCAAACGGTGCGGTAAAACTCAACTTAAGGATTCCTGCCAGAGAAGTCTGGCACCTGGTCAGGGTTAATCAGGGTTTTACTGTTTTCATTGGTGTCGCACTGGGTGTCCTTCTGCCAATTATGTATTTCGAACCCCTTTACAATGTATGGCCTTTAGATAAATGGCGGCTCTGGTTCAGCCTGGTCTTCTGGGGTGCCGCTTTGGTGGCCGGTACGATTACCTGGTATTTGGCTAAGCCATTCAAGACAAAGGCTGCATCCTTAAAAATCAAACTGACCTTCGCCCTGATTCCACTGGTGCTCTCAGGCTACGTAATTTATCAACTGCACTTTATTCCCGGAATTGCGTCAGTCATGCTTGATTTATCATACCGACCTCAAGGGAACGAGGCTATATCCCTTCATATCCCTGCCCTGACTGCCACCCGGACTATTGCCGGCCTGTTCGGATTAACCCTTACAGGAATAACGATGACAATGGTGCTGCTGCGATCCGGCCGAAAGAAATCGTCAGCAAAAAGAGCAAATTTGCCGCTTGAAAATATCAGCAGTGCAAAGATGTAAACATGGCATAAAAGTGCAGGCAGCCGGTTATTATTCGGAGGCCTGCACTTTTTGTGTCATTTTTGCTGGGCTATATCGTTTGCTGTTGTATCCGGATGATGATATCTACCGTTTTTATGCAAATTACTGTTTTAACAGTGACCTAGTAAGGATCACTACTGACAAGACAGCCAAAACTATAGAAATACTCCCTATTGTTACATGAAAATTTATGGATGAAATATCGTTAATATTATTAGCCCTTATCCAAAATCCGCAAATTGCTGTTGAAAGCAGCAATAAATTTGTAATTATTCCCGAAGTAATAATTAAAGTTTTCATTGTAACTTACCTTCTTCCTATAATACAAATTTTTATTCAATTACAATACTTTTACAATAGTTTTTGTATTGATCTTTCTTTTTATTTTGACGGTGAAATTTTCGTTGCCCGGTCCTGCAGGATTTTTCCCAGCCTTTGAGATTTCCACTGGAAAAATTTGCCGATAAATTTTTTAAGCAAGCTGATTTTGGTTTCGTAGAAGTAAGGAGCTTCCAGCCATCCCCTTTCTTTAAAATATTTATAATCACAGTCAACAGGGCCATATGGCTTATAGCCCTGCATAAACCTAAATATCAGAAGCTTCTTTAAACTGGGCGAAGGAGACTTTTCACCCGTTAAGGTTTGATAAAACCTTTTGGCCCCTACTCTCAGAATATTATCAATTTGCTCCTCTTCCTGAGGGAGCCGTACCCCTGCGGGGGCAGTTATACAAATCCCCCGACAGACGATGTATCCCCAAAAATCGCCCACAGTCTCCAGATATTTCACGATATCTTTCCCACCATATACCCCCTGGGTTACGATAGGGATAAAGGCCTTATGAAAGAACCGGGGTCGGTGAAAAACATAACAAAGACGATCCAAAAAGTTCTTCATGAGAGCTGTAACCTGTAAAGAATAATTTGGTGTTGCGAAGATGACTCCGTCTGCCTCAAGCATTGCATTAACTATCTGGTCCCTATCATCTTCCCGCTGAGGACAAAATTCTTCTCCTTTTTCGAGGCACACAAAACATCCGCGGCATGGTTTTAAATTTAAATCCTTTAAAAATATATAGTTAAACTCAATGTGCCCTAATGAAGACAGCTTTTCCTCAAACTTTTTCACAGCTTTTAAGGTATCCCCTTTGCGTGGGCTGCCTATAACAGCCAATACCTTCATCTTCAAATTCCCCTTTCCTGTTTGGTTTTACAGCTGATTTGTCGGCTTAATCAGCTTAAGCCTTTCCAAATTTAATCCCAGATTATAAATTTTCGTTAATACAGCATGCAGAGCTGCCTGATCAAAATGCAGACAGGTGATTTTGGTTTCCCCATTGGGAAGCTTCTCCATCTCAATTTCAGCCATATCCCGAAAGCGACGTTTATCAATATGACCTTGTATTACAATCTCGTAATCGTTCATTTGAAGCTAACCTCCTTTTGATAACTCTTTACATTATTTATAACTCCAAACAGGTTAGGTTGAACCCTAACTAAAGTTCAGTTTTGGGGTTAGGTAAAAAAAAGAACTGCTAACATATAGCAGCCCTCAGATTATTTCAAATTGTTTTGCCTTATTTATTGCCTGGGTCCTGTTTTTAACCCCCAGTTTGGCAAAGATATGATTAATATGCCACTTAACCGTTCCCAGGCTAATAAATAACCTACGGGAAATGTCTGCGTTGGACAGCCCTTTATCAACTAACCTCAAAACTTCTATTTCCCTTTCACTAAGGGATTCAATCAGCTCTGAATTAGTTGGTTTCACCTCGGCAGACAATTTTAACTCCAGCTCAAAATCCTTAATTAGTCCAGCAACGAATTCCGGAGCATAATCCTTGACGTAAGGCAGCATTTTATACACCTGCTCTCCCTCCTCCAGGAAGGAACGCCGGTAATTTTGCGGGGCTGCAATGCTTACTGCCTCCCCTAAGCTCTTTTTCCCTTCTTCAACATCTCCAAGAGCATCTTTCAAAATAGCTTTTAAGACCAAAATACTAATTAAACGTCCTTTTCTCTGAGCCTGTGAAAACTTTTCAAGCTTTTCTAAAAGAGTATTAGTTTCCGTCCAAAGTTTCTGGCCGAGGAGAAATCGCACGTAAACCAAATATGGCTGTTCTCTTAATGAAGTTATTTCACTCTCAAGGGATAATCCAATTCTCCTAATCCACTCTTTGACCCAATGGACTTTTCCCATTTTAAGCATCAAATCTGCCTGGATTGCCTCAAATCTCAGGACAGCCATGGGCAGGCCGGAAGCCTTAGCGGCCTCCATACCCTCCTGTAAAACAGTTAAAGCTTCTTCCGGACATCCCTGTAAATACCGGACCCGGGCCAGAGTTCTTTCGGCATCTCCGCCGAAAATTTTACTCATGGCCATTCTACGGCATGCATCTATAGCTTTATCTACAGTTTCCCCGGCTAATTCTAAGCGATTGGTCTCATAATAAAGTTGACTCAGAGGAATATTAAGAATTCCTGCGGCTGACAGAGGCTTATTTCCGGTAGATTTTCCCTCCAGGGTATCCAAACATATTTGTATGGCTTCCTGTAAATTGCCCTGAATGTAGTAGTTATAGACCAGGTCCATCGTTACTGTGCAAACTGACAGGGAGTAGCTTTCATCAACACTGATTTTTAAAGCCTCTTTAAAGGCCTTACTGGATTCATCTAAATTACCTATATTTCTTTGAGCCTGGGCCAGGGCAACCAGGGCGAAAACTTTCAGGCCAAGTTCCTCGTCAGCCATTAATTCAATGGCTTCCATGGCCAGTTCTATGGTTCTTTTATCTTCACGAATATTGGCAAACCATGCTTCCAGAGCTTTAACCCTGCCGTCATTTAATCTGTCTACCTGCTTTAATTGCCGAAAAGCATTTATGTAATATAAGGCCTTATCAATTTGGGCTGCCAGAAAATGAGCACAAGCTTTATAGGAACAAAGCTCACTGTCATTATTAACCAGGTTTGCAGGCAGAGAATCCAGCCACCCAATAAGGGTATATAATTTCCCACTTATCAGGCTGCTGTTGGTTTGTTTTTTTATCTGCCTGACAGCATTATCAACATCTCCTGCGGCAAGAGAATGTTCTATGGCTTCAGTATTATAGCCATTGCCCTCAAACCACAGAGAGGCCTTTTGATGCAGGCACCTCTTGTGATCTTCCTCCAACTCTGTAAGCAGAAATTCAGCGAACAGGTGATGATAACGGTACCATTGACGGTTCTCATCCAGAGGTATCAAGAAAAGATTGGTCTGTTCCAGACTGTTTAGTACATTTTTACTGTCATTCCTTCCCGTTAATTCATCACATAAAGAGGCACACATCCGCCCTAAAACTGCAGTACAGCACAAAAAGTTTTTTATTTCAGCCTGCTGCAGCCGTAAAACTTCTTCAAATAAGTAGTCTATCACGTACCTGTGACTGCCGCTAAACTTTTCAATAAATTCATCTATCCCCTGCTCTTCCCTGCCTCTTAAGGAAAGGGCAGCCAGTTGAAGTCCGGCAACCCATCCCTCGGTTCTATTCTTAAGGGAGAGAAGATGGGAGTCTTTTAAGCTAAGCCGCATCGTCTGAGCAAAAAATGCTTCCACTTCCTGATCATCAAATCTTAAATCATCTATCCTTAATTCTATTAGCCGGTTTCTTCCCCGCCACCGTCCGAGTGGTAAGACCGGGTCATGCCTTGTCACGATAACTATATGGAATATGTCCGGACTGTTCTCGATAATGGATTCCAGGGTGCGATTGATATATTCACTGGTTATTAAATGATAATCATCTAACACCAGCACAATAGGCTTACCTTCATCAACAATTTGATTTATCAACAGAGCTGCTATTGTCCCGGGGTCAGTTAACTGAGGGGAACGTAACAGTTTGCCGGCCTCCTGCCCAAACCTGTTATCTACAGTTTGCAAGGCGGCAATCAGATAAGTTAGAAACCTCTGCGGATTGTTATCTCCTCCATCCAGGGAAAGCCAGGCATACTCACAGGCAAGAGTCTTTAACCACTCTGTAATTAGAGTTGTTTTACCATAGCCCGCCGGAGCCGAAACTAAAGAAAGCTTTCCACCCTGTGCAATTCCTTCGTTAATTTTCTGAATCAGTGCAGGGCGAAAAACAATACTTGGTCTGGATGCCGGTACATATAATTTTGTCGTCAATATTGGTGTTACCAATATCCTCAGCTCCTTACCAGCCGTCTGTTACTATCATATGATTCGACTGAAATTCAAATAAATCCTTTTCTTGGAAATAAAGATAGAATATTACGTTAATAAACACGCTAACTAGCTATGATTCAATCTTTTTCGCCCCTCAACGCCCATCCCAAAATAAAAAAGAGGCCGTCAACCAAAACAGCCTCCTACACACACATATGTACTTATACAACCCAACTACAAAGGTATAAAGTCTCAGAAATTCCGAGGGCTATAAAAAATCAGCCACGGATTGCACGGATGGACGCGGATAAAAAGGGACTGTAAAAAAGGCGGCCTCATCAAAGAAAAGGAAGAGGGAGATTGAACCGTTGTCCGGGATATTAACTGGTTCTCTTTAATCAGGTATTATGCAACTTGTTTTGTTATTCTTCATCAAGTCTCCTCAGCATAAACCTCATGGTTTTACCTGTAGCTGTTTTGGGAAGTTCTGTGACGTAGTCAATCCAGCGGGGATACTTATATGGCGCTATCCGTTCCTTAACATAGTTTTGAATCTCGTTGGTCAGGGCCTCTGACGCTTCAAACCCTTCCTTCAGTACTATAAAGGCCTTGGGTTTTACCAGGCTGTCATTGTCAACTGCACCAATAACCCCACACTCCAAAACTGCCTCATGTTCCATGATAGTATTTTCTACCTCAATGGGAGAAACCCATATCCCGCCAGCCTTAATCATGTCATCGCCCCGGCCTACATATGTGTAATAGCCTTCATCATCCACATAATATTTATCGCCGGTATTTATCCATGGACCAAAGAATGTTTCTTTGGTTTTTTTGTGCTTGTTCCAATCGTAAGCTGCAATACTGTCACCTTTAATCATCAGGGTGCCCATCTCCCCATCCGGCAGTTTGTTTCCATCCTGATCCACAATCTTTGCTTCATATCCCGGTACAGGTTTGCCGGAAGTCCCGCCCTTGTAATCATCAGGTCTGTTGGAAATAAAGATGTGAGTAATCTCGGTGGAGCCAATACCATCTAATATGAGTAAATTAAATTTTTTCTTCCAGGCTTCAAAAATCGCGTTTGGCAATGCTTCACCGGCAGAGATACAATACCGTATGGAGCTGACATCTATATCGGACATATTCTCTGATGCCTGGAGCATCGCTCCATAGGCTGTAGGGACTCCAAAGAACAAAGTTGGCTTATATTGTCTGATAATATGAAAATATACTTTTGGAAGGAACCGGTCGGGATAAAGCACCGTTGAAGCACCTGCATAGAAGGCCAAGTATAACCCGTTGCCCAAACCATAAGCAAAAAAGAGTTTGGCTATGGAAAAAGTAATATCGTTCTCATTAATTTTCAGAATTCCTTTACCATACAGCTCGGCGGCTACCAGGATATCATGCTGTAAATGTACGGTTCCTTTGGGAAAACCGGTAGTACCCGAACTGTACAGCCAAAACGCAGAATCATCTTTACCGGTATCTGCAGGCACTAATTCATCAGAGGCATCGTTTACCAGTTTTTCGTAAGACAGTTGGCTATGACCCGCCTTGCCGACTACTATTACATGCCGCAGATACAGTAGTTCACTTCTCACTTCTTCAATTAGCGGTACAAAAGCTTCATCCACTATAGCTGCATTTGCCCGGCTGTCATTTAACAAATACAGGTAGTCCCTGGCTTTTAAAAGAGTATTGGTAGGAATGGGTACTGCCCCAATTTTTATTGCCCCAAAAAAGCTGGCGACAAACTCCGGGCTGTCGAAAAGCAGTAACAATACCCGGTCCTCCATACCAATTCCGAGATTTTTCAAAGCATTGCCGGTTTTGTTCACTGACTTGTAGACATCTTCATAAGTCAGGGTTTGATCTTTATAATAAATAGCTGCCTTTTTTCCTCTGCCCATTTGCAGGTTTTTATCGACCAACTCTACAGCTATATTTAATTTTTCCGGGATTACCAATTCGGTTTCACTCACTTTTGACGCCTCCTTAACTACCGTACCACCAGAGTAATGCCATCTATACTGCTTTTCCACCCAGGTAATGATAGCGAATCTCTTCATCGTTTAATAAATCGGCTGCAATTCCTTCTCTGACTACTCTGCCGTTCTCAAGTACATAACCGCGGTGGGAGATCCTTAAGGCCGCAAAGGCGTTCTGCTCCACTAAAAATATTGATACTCCGGTTTTGTTTAACTTCTGAATTAAACTAAAAACCTCTTCCACAATGATAGGAGCCAAACCAAGGGAAGGTTCATCCAGCATCACATACCGGGGATTAGCCATCAAACCCCGGGCAATTGCCAGCATTTGCTGCTCACCCCCGCTTAAAGTCCCGGCCAGTTGATGAGCCCGTTCCTTAAGACGGGGAAAAACAGTCATTAGTTCCTCTACCCTGGCTTCAACAGCAGTCTTCTTTTGTTTTTTGGTATTACCAAGACTCCCCAGCAGGAGGTTATCCATGACAGAGAGGTTGGAAAATAACTGTCTGCCTTCCGGAATCAGGCACAGACCTTTTCTGATTACCTTGTGGGCCCGTAGTCCGGTTATATCTTCGCCATTAAATCTGACCCGGCCGGCTGTGGGTTTATGCAGACCGGCAATGGAGCGCATCAGGGTAGTTTTCCCGGCACCGTTGGCACCGATAAGAGTGACTATCTGTCCTGGTTCAATAAACAATGAGGCATCCCTTAAGACCGTAATGGAGCCATATGCCGCTGTCAAACCTTCTACTGCTAACATTAGCTCACCCCCGTTCCCAGGTAAGCCGAAATAACTTCCGGATTGTTTTGAATTTCCGCTGGTTTGCCATCAGCTATCTTTCTCCCGTAATTCAATACGGCAACCTCATCGGACAAACGCATCACAAGGTTCATATTGTGTTCAATTATCAATACAGTTACCCCGCTGTCCCGAATCGCCCAAATCCGATGCAAAAGCTCATCGGTTTCTTTATCATTCAGACCGGCAGCCGGCTCATCCAAAAGCAGTAATTCCGGATCACTGGCTAATGCTCTGGCTACTTCCAGAAGTTTACGTTTCCCCAGCGGGAGGTTACCTGCCAACTTATGAGCAGAATCGGCCAAACCAACTCTCTCCAGGCACTCCATAGACTTTTCAGTAATTATCTTTTCTTCACGGCGAACAACTGAGGTCCGCAGGCACCCGTGCACTAAACCTACTTTCGTCCAGCGGTGACAGCCCACCTTGACATTTTCCAGAGCAGTCAGTTTGTTGAATAAGCGAAGAATCTGGAAAGTCCTGGCCATGCCATACTCATTCACTTTGTGCGGCGGTGACCCGGTAATATCTTTTCCGGAAAAAGCAATCGTACCCTGGTCTGACAGATGGGCACCGGTAATCAGATTAAACAAAGTGGTCTTTCCTGCTCCATTGGGCCCTACCAAAGCCTTAATCTGGCCCTTCTGCACTTGCAGACTAACCTCGTCCACCGCCTGTAAACCACCAAACTTTTTACTGACATCGTTAATTGACAGGAGAGCTTGCTTCATTTTTGGTCCCTCCTCCATTAAGATATTCTTTTCTCCCAAATAATCGTTCAACTATCATGTTGTATAGGTAGGTAAGTAATCCGGCCAGTCCGCCAGGGAAGAAAACTATTGATATTAGCAAGACCAGACCGTTAATAATTAGTTGGAAGTTTTGCAGATAGGCTATAAAATCAGGCAAAAAGGTCAATAAAACCACACCTAGCAGCGGTCCCCACAAAGTTCCCGCCCCTCCCAGGGCAGTCATTACTACCAGGTTTAAGGAAGCCTGCATACCAACCATCTCCGGCGCAATAAAGTGCATGTAGTGTGCATAGAGGCTACCGCTAAAAGCGGCCAGACAGGCACTGATAACAAAGGCCAGGAGTTTGAAGTTGTCAGTGTTGATGCTTAGGGTCGCAGCAGCCAGCTCGTCTCCCGCTATGGCCTGCCACGCCCGGCCCACCCGGCAGTTGGTCAGATTCTTTAGCAGGAAGATTGCCACCATAACTGCAAACATACAGAGATAGAATAGAGATTGGCCCCCAGTAACAGAAATTTGCCCGACAGATAAGGAGGGTACTCCGGCCAAACCGGAAGGACCGCCGGTTAAGTTCCGTAAATTAACCAGCAGCTGCTCCATAATTACACTGAAAGCCAGAGTGGCTATAGCCAGGTGGTAACCTTTCAACCGCAAAACCGCTTTTCCGATAAAGACTGCGGTTACTAAAGTAATGGCTTGTGCTGCAATCAGAGCAGGTATTGCGCCAACTCCATACCGTACCGTCAAAATCGCAGATGTGTATGCTCCAATAGCCATAAAACCCGCCTGACCTAATGACAATAGCCCCGTATAACCCATTAACAGGTCAATTCCTAAAACAGCCAAAGCCAGAACTGCGGATAATGTTAAAAGGCTGATATAGTGCTCAGAAAGACCAACCAGAGGCAAGACCAGTATTAACCCAAATACAAGCCAAATTCCCCAAGACGCAAGTGAATTTCGAAACTTCGCCCATAATTGCACTATCATCACCCCTTTTTCAATGCCCCGCCCAGAATACCGGCCGGGCGCAGGTAAAGTAACATTATTAGCAGTATAAAGGCCAGCAGGTCTTTGAACTGGGCAGAAATATAGCCAGCCCCAAGAGCTTCAATCAACCCAAGGATTAATCCGCCAACTATACCACCCCATATGCTTTCCATGCCCCCTAAAGTGAGGGCGATAAACCCTTTCAGGCCAATCATAGTGCCCCCGTCATAGGATACAAAAGTGATAGGGGTAACCACCGCTCCGGCAAGTGCGCCAACTAAAGCACTTAAAGCGAAAGATACCTGCACTGCCAATCGGTTGTTGATTCCAACCAATGCTGATGCATCCCGGTTTTCGGCCACTGCAAGGATGGCCTTACCGGCCAGAGTCCGGTTAAAGAAAAACCAGCTCAGGCCGGCCACAATCAGCAGCACACCGATAACCCAAAAGGTTTGGGTAGCAATAACCACCTCACCCAGTTTTAGTGGCACTTCACCGGAGAACGAGGGCAGAGATAAGGGATCCTTGCCCCAAATGAGCATTGCAATACCCTTTAGGATGATTGAAACCGCCAGTGTCGTGATCAATAAAACAGTGGTAGAGGATTGCCAGGCCGGACGAATAGCCAGTCGTTCAAAGGCCAGACCAAGCAAGGCCGCAATCACCAGGACAATGGGAATAGCAATAATTAATGGTAGCTTAAATGAAATCATACTAACGAGCAACAGCGCCCCAAAAGTTAGAAATTCCCCCTGAGCGAGATTAATTACTTTGCTGACATTGTAAATCAGACCCAGACCCAGGCCAACCAAGGCGTATATACTTCCGCTTGTAATACCGGAAATAATTATCTGCCAAAAGATATCCATGTGATGTCACCTCCGCCTTTATTGGGCTAACTGAAACTGTTGGTCTTTAACTTGCAGGAGTACAGTGTCTTTACGGCCTGTACCCCGGTGGTCCTGGGGTGAAAAATTAAACACTGCGGTGGCGCCTGCGTAATTATTGACATTTTCCAGGTAGGCCCGCAATTTCTCTTTATCGGAACCGGTTTTTCGCAGGCCATCAACTATCAGGTTCATAGCATCAAAAGCTACTCCAGGTCCAAAGTCTGCTTCTTTGCCATATTTGTTTTTATAATCAACATGGAGTTTTTCATTAACCTTCTTTTGCGGGTCACTGTCAGGCAGTGACTTCCAGGCAAAGTCCTTAGTAGCAGGCATCAACAAGGTTTTAGGGGTAAAACCCTTAATACCGTCCAGGAACTTGTAAGAGAGGTTCCCGTGAGAAACTACCAACGGTATATCCATACCTACCTGATAAAAATTCTTAGCAGCAACATTCACCAGTTTTCCTGTCATCCAGGCAATTAAAGCTTCCGGTTTCTTACTTTTGATATTATTAATTTGGACAGTGACATCAACATCGGTAGGGTTTACCCTCTCCACAGCGACAATTTCAAAGCCGCCTTCCTTTTCAGAGAGATCTTTGAGTGAATCAACAGCTTCCTGACCGGTAGAATCAGTAGCCGCAAGTAAAGCAATTCGCTTGACACCCTTGGTTTTAAAGTAATCCAGTACAGTTTTCTGCATTATTTCCGTTTGGGCACTGGCAGCAAACATCCAGTTGTTTTCTGGCCGGTAACCCCCGGAGAGGGAATATACCAAAGGCCCCTGGGCCTTAACCAGAGGTGCAATTGCCTTACTTTCTGCAACCAGACTTGGCCCGATAATAGCAAGAACTCCGTCCCCCATGAGTTTACTGGCACCTTTTACAGTTTGTTCAGGACTGCTTGCTGTATCATAAAAAACAATTTTAAGAGGATGCCCGTCGATACCCCCCTGGGAATTAATTTGTTCAGCCACCATATTGGCCGCTTTTAATTCACCATCCCCCAGCCAACTGGCCGGTCCGGTTTGGGCAGTTAAAACACCAATTGCATAAGGTTCTTTACCTGTCGACCCGGAGGTTCCTCCGGACTGACCGCTGTTGTCCTTTTGACTTCCTGAACCACATCCACTGACCAGGGTGAGGGATAAAATCAGTCCGATCAGAATAACCAGTATCTTTTTATTGGTTTTCACAGGGTCGCCCTCCTTTATTAATGATTTAAAGCATTAAGCATTTTTCTACTCCGTGGCACTTGCAACAAAAACACTACCCCAGCGACGCGTTAATTGATTTTCGATATGCAGCAAATCCAGGATCCGGGAAACATGATGATTGACCAGGTCGTCCAAACAGGTAGGGAGATTGTAATAGGCCGGCATAGGCGGGGCCATAATGGCACCTGCCCTGGTGAGCTTTAGCATATTCTCCAGGTGGATTTCATTGAGCGGAGTTTCCCGTGGGACAAGAATCAACGGCTTTCTGTCCTTCAGCATAACATCTGCAGCGCGGGCAATAAGACTATCGGCATAGCCATAGGCAATACCGGAAAGGGTTTTCATACTGCAAGGAACAACTATCATCCCGTCTACACCGAAAGAGCCGCTGGCAATAGGTGCTCCCTGGTTCCGGTAATCATGGTAGTAAGTAGCCATTTTTTTGACCTGGCTCGGGCTGTACTTGGTCTCCATAGCAATAGTCTTTTCCGCCCACGGACTCAGTACAAGATGGACTTCACAGTTTTGCTGCGACTGCAGTGATTCCAACAAACGGACTCCATAAACAGCTCCCGTGGCACCCGACATAGCTACAACCAATCGTCTCATAACTATTCTCCTTCCTCAAAAGAACTTCAGGCTGATGTCGACCGCTTTTACAGAATGAGTTAAAGCCCCAAGCGAAATAACATCTACCCCAGTTTCGGCAACTTCCCGGATATTTTTTTCAGTGATTCCACCCGAAGCCTCAGTCAATGCTTTTTTGTTAACAATTTTCACCGCCCTAGCCATTAGCTCCACCGACATGTTATCGAACATTATAATCTCTGCCCCAGTCTCCAGGGCCTCTGCTACTTGTTCTAAATCTTCCACTTCTACTTCTATTTTCTGGGTATGGGATATATTCTTCCTAGCCATTTCAACTGCAATTTTTATACCCCCTGCTGCTTTGATGTGGTTATCTTTGATTAAAACTGCATCAAATAAACCGAAACGGTGATTGATGCCCCCGCCTACGCGTACAGCGTATCGGTCCAGGACCCTAAGCCCGGGCATGGTTTTACGGGTATCTGCAAGCCTTACAGGCAATCCCCGGACCATCTCCACCAAGCCTGCTGTTTTCGTAGCTATACCTGACATGCGCTGCAGTAAGTTGAGGGCTACCCGCTCACCGGCCAGAATGCTCCGGGCCGGTCCGAAAACCTTGGCCACAATCTTCCCTGCGGCAACCTGGGAACCGTCACAAAATTTTAGTTCCATGTTTATTCTGGGATCAAGTTGATTAAACACCATCCTGGCTACCTCAATCCCAGCCAACACAAAATCTTCCTTGGCAAAGAAACAAGCATTTGCCGGGTGGTTTTCAGGAATAGTCACCTGTGTGGTAACGTCACCCGGACCAACGTCCTCCTCCAGAGAGTGTTCAATTATCCGCCTGATTGCTGTATCGGCCAGATTCAACGTAATCACCCCTAACCAAATGATGCATTAAAAATAGTTAAGCACTCTGGGGAAAACCACTTTCCCCAGAGCACGTTAAAAGGAATATAGTTACTTCTGTCTTAAAGCTTTGGTCTCCAAATCTTCCATTGTAGTCCTTATGTTCTTCAGTTTAGCACCGGTTTCACTGTGCCTGCCCTGAACGGCCATTTGGGCCTCTTCTTCGTTTTCTTCACTCCAATATCCCAGGGTGTAACCGTGCCATGGCGCTTTGGGAGTGAGTTTGGCGTAACCAAGTTCTTCCCAGATCTCCTTAGCATGCTCCATAAAGGGCTTAGCCGGCAGGGATACAGCCGGGAAGGCAAAGGAACGGGTAGCATCAATCAGTATAGCTGAGGTTCCAACCGGTGATGGGAATCTGTCCTCATCAGTACTTGATCCGGGAGGTGCGGATGATGGATCCAGCATACTGGATTTACCGTTTGTGATCCGACAGTCCAGATGTGGCTGAACACGGAAGCTCAGTGCCCAGTTGACGGAATCGGGATCATGGGGGTCAATATCTTCATCTACGGTAATGATAAATTTGCCGATGGTGGGGTCTAAGGCCACCGCTGCATTAAGGGCCTGCCAGGGCTGGCTGGGATTGGTCTTCTTCATTTGAATTACGCAGTACTCCCAACTACCGCTGGACTCATGAAACGCTACTTTCAGGATGGAAGGAATGTTGCAGTCGTACTTCAGGAATTTATACATTACTGCCTCATAACTGATCTGACGAATCTTACTGCTTTCACTCGGGGGACACTGGCTGATAAAGGCCTGATAAATAGGTTTTTTCCGGTGTGTAATGCACTTTACATTAAAAAAGTGGTTAAATGCCCTGGGGCCCATATAGCCGGTATATTCGCCGAAGGGTGCCTCTGCCTCCAGGATGTCAACCGAGATTTCGCCTTCGAGGACAATCTCAGAGGTTGCCGGAACTTCGATATCAACAGTCTTGCATTTTACCAGCGGGATAGGTTCCCCGGCAAGACCACCGGCTACAGCATACTCATCAACCCCATAAGGAATCTTGGCCACACTGCACATACCTACAACAGGGACGCAGCCCAGAACAACGGCAGCCGGCAGGGTTTTCATGCCCATGTCCTTGGCTTTCTGAAGGTGAATTCCGATATGCTGGATCTGGTGGGTCATTACTCCGGTACGGTCCGCAGCTTTGATCATGCCCCGGTAAGTCCCTATGTTGATAATGCCGTTTTCCGGGTCTTTGGTTACCCAGTACGGTGATGTTAAGTACGGAGCACAATCAAAACCGGGAGTGGAGATAGGAATCGGGAACTCGTAGAGTCCGCCACCTTCATTGGCAAAATTCTCAGCATAGTGTACTTCTTCATGTACAGGACCGGTTTCTACCATAACAGGGGGGATAGGGTTTAACAGAGCTTTGTTCCACTGCTCTTCAATCTTATCCATCGTGGTGTTCATGGCCATGGCGTAGATTTCCCTGGAGCCGCCCAGCATTGCAACAGCAACAGAACCTTCATACTTTTTACCGGTAGCGTCTACCACATTTTCAAACAACCATGCTTTACGCTCGCTTTCCGGAAGGCCCTTGTACTGCCATCTGACCAGAGGCATTAACTCACTGTCTTTATTGATCTCCCTGGTCACTCTTTGGAGTTTACCTTCTTTCTCCAGCATTTCAATGTAACCCCTTAAATCTTTGTGATAATTTCCCATTGTCCGAAGACCTCCTTTTGAATATTTTTTGGTGTCACCTATTAATAATTGCAAACCTGATGCCAACTCAAGACAAAAAGATGCCAAACTAACCCCAAATGATAAATACAGTTACCGGGATAACGTTTTTGCACGCCAAAAGGTTTATTAAAAACATGCCAGCCAATGGCTTCTGCAACTAGTCTAAGCTTTATTTCATTTTTGGAACAAATCGTTCCATTATTGCAACTTATTATGCGATTCTCCCAGTTCTAAAAGCAAAGTGTTCTAATACTGGAATTGTATCGACCGGATGTACAAAAAAAGGGGGTTTCGCACCAATAAAAATCATTTTCGGACCACTGAGTCCTCACAATTCGGTTCTGTGCCAGACAGGGGCCGTCTATCCCGGTGCTCAACCTTGTATTCTGAACCTTCTGGCATCAGGAAAGAATCCCAGGAAGGCAACAAAGATAATAAAAAATCTGGAGTGACCGGCCACAGCCACCCAGGCCAACCCAAAAGGAGGACAGTTTGACTAATTGGGCCAAATACAACGGCAAATAAGTAAGTACTGCATTTTGGGTCATTGACCGGAAGGCTGAGCCACTCCTGGAATCACATTCCAAACAACCACCTGCTTCCAACTGAGAAACCCTAACAAAACACCGATGGTTAATGGCGCTACAGCATCCCCGATGTTTGCCCGCATTGCATGGATGGAAAGTACGAATCCCTTTTGTTTAGGGTATTGTCGTGATAATGTGGAGATTGCAGTGGGATGCCACAAATTATTTCCCATGCCTACCAACGCAACACACAGTAGCAACATCAAAAAACTGTTGGTAAAACTCATGAAAAAATATGGAATACTACCCAGAATAAAGCTTCCGCCATTAAATAGCCCTTTTTTTACTACAATATCCGCCAACATTCCCCCCCGGCAGATTAAAAAGTGAACTAACGACGTACTGAAGAGTCAAACTAAAGCCAATTGGGCCATAGCTCAATCCCAGTTCCTTTCCGATCAGGGGGAGCAAAAGAAAAAATGTTGCCGGGTACCAGTGAGTTAAACTGTGCCCAATTGTAATCAAAACCATTTCCCTAAATGATTTTTGATGTTTATCCTCCATTCTAACGTTCATTAGAAAGCCACCTTCCCGGTAAACATCAAAACGGAGTCGAAAAGGGCCGTCCATGCAGGACGGCCCTTAGGCTTTTAGTTATACTTTGACCTGTCTTTTTGCTAACTTCTCGCCGGTAAGATAGTGATCCCCTTTAAGCGCCAACTCTGCCTCTTCTTCCAGTTCACTGTCCCACTGGCCCAGGGAATATCCATACCAGGGGGCCTCAGGAGTAATTTTAGGCAGTCCTAATTCTTCCCATATTTTTTTTGCTTCCTCCATAAATTCCTTTTTCGGAAGTGAAACCGGTGGGAAGGGCTCCTTTAACACGGCATTTATCAATAGAGCAGATTCATTGGCCGGGTCAGCGTGTACTGCCACATCCTGGCTGTCACTGGCTCCGCTAAACGGGGGAGCATGCCCCTTGACCAAACCTTTGACAATATCCACATCCTTATGAGGTTTCATCCTGTAGCTCATAGCCCACATGACAGCATCCATGTTTTCCGGGTCAATATCCTCATCAACAGCAATGATAATCTTGCCAACACCCTGATGAAAGATCGCGGAAGCGTTCAGAGCCCGCCAAACATCAACTTCTTTGGGGTTGCGCATCTGAATAACAATCACCTTACGTAAATTGGTAAGAGGTTCATGCATCGATACCTTAATAACGCTTTTGATACTTAGTGTTTTCTGTAAATACTCTGTAAATAATGGCTCATAACCGATTTTTTTAATTACACTGCTTTCGCTTGGAGTAACCTGGCTGATGAAGGATACCCAGATTGGTTTTTTCTTATGGGTAACACAGCTAATTTCCATAAAGGGGTTTAACTGGCGGGGATGCATGTAGCCATGAGATTCCCCAAAGGGTCCTTCAGGTTCCATTACATCAGTACGAATAATGCCTTCAAAAACAATTTCCGCATCAGCCGGAACTTCCAGGTCAACTGTTTTACACTTTGCCATTCTAATGGGGGCTCCTACCAACCCACCGGCAATGGATATTTCATCCAGTCCGTAAGGAACTTTTTGAACCGCGGCATATGAAACTACCGGTGGAGCCCCTACAACCAAAGCAGCCTGCAAAGGAATTCCCCTGTCCTTGCATTTTTGCCAGTGTACCAAAATATCCTGACCTAATCCGCAGGGGAAAACGCCAATTTTGTTACGGCCCTTAATATGCCCCCTATAGTTACCGATGTTAGGGATTCCGGTATCCGGGTCTTTCGTAATCCAGTGGGTGCAGGTTGTATAGGGAGCATTGTCAAAACCGGGGGTGGAGATAGGTACCGGAAATTCGTCAAATCCCCCTCCTTCGGCAAGCAGTTCTGCTCCCATATGGACTTCTTCCATTACCGGTGCATTTTCCACCAGAATAGGCTTTATAGGACCGGCCATTGCCCTTTCCCATTTTTCCCTTACTTCTTCCAATGAGCATTGCAAACCGGCTGCATATATCTCCCTGTTTCCTGCCAAAGCAGCCACCGCCACGGAAATTGAGTATTTTTTACCTTTGCTGTCCACAACATTTTCAAAGAGAAATGCCTTGCGTTCAGCATCACTTAATCCTCCCCGATACTGCCAGCGCACAAGGGGGTGTAACTGGGTATCTTTGTTGATTTCCCGGGTTACCCGAATGAGTAAGCCTTTCTTTTCTAGATTTTCAAGATGTTCATGTAAATCATAATACCCTTTCATAAGACCATCCTTTCTTTTTTTTTTTATTTAATCAGGCCTTTTTCCCTGTAGAATTTTTCTGCGCCAGGATGCAGGGGGATATTGGCCTGTACAATGCTTTTCGGGGTATCATTTGCCAACTGTTTGGGAACCACTGTTTTTAAATAAGGCAGCTGCTCCACAAGTGCCTTGGCAACAGTATAAGCTACCTGGTCAGGTAAAGTTTTACTGGCGACAATAGTAATCGGCACATCAAAACTAGGTATGTCAGCTGTTTGGAACGGATAAGTCCCATTCTTAATTAACTTAGGTGTAACTCCCAGCCTTTTAATACTTCTCTCAATAGCCGCGGGGTCAGGCTGTACCAGTACAAGCTTGGTTGTGGCTGCAGCTTCGTTAACCTTTGCCTCCGGAGCATTAGTTATTCCCGTTCGTCCATCTGCACGGCCGTCTTTTATCAGATCCAGAGCATTGCCGCTGGGAAGGTAGAGGACTATACCTCCTCTTTTTTCAATATCCTCATAGGTAATTCCGTGTTCCTCCAAAACTATACGGCTGGCAAGTTCCATAGTACCGTCCCTGGTATTAACTGCCAGGGTGACCGGCTTCGTTTTCAGGTCTGCGTAAGTTTTTATACCCGACTTTTCTGAAACTATCATTTGATAAGTGAGCGGGCCCATGGTCCCTATGGCCCTTAAATCACTGATTTTTTGTTTATAGGGTTCATTTCCCTCATATGCCGCCTTGGCCATAACACTAAACAGAAATCCTAATTCTGTCTGACCGGTATTGACAGTAATCGCATTAGCCCCATCCTGTCCCGGTTGGTAGCCAAAGGCTGAGCCCGGGGCAACTCTGCGAATTGCTTCTCCGATCCCTTCCCCAATAGCCGCCCAACTGCCCCCAACAGAACCACCAGCTAGAGTTATTTTAACCGGCGGTAAACCCTTTCCTGACGAGGTATCTTTTTGCTGCCCTTTTGAAGATGAGCCTGTATTCCCGGCTCCACTGCTGCCATTGCCGCTGCAACCGAACATTAGCAGCTGTATCAGTACCAGACAGGCCAAAAAAATGCTTAATTTCTTTTTATTCATAAACCCTTCCCCCTTCATTAATAATTTTTAAAATATCACTCGTTTACTTTCTCACCCCCTGTAGCTATTGTTATATGACGTGGGCCGGCAAACTGCCGGAAAAAACCAACAGCTAGTAAAACAAACCCAATAATGTCAGTTATAATTCCTGGGTACATGGCCAGTAAGGCGCCACAAATCACCAAAACCCGCTCCCATGTACCCATTTTCTTTCTCAGCCATCCCTCTATCCCTGCTGAAATTGCGATAACACCGATAATTCCAGTAAATACGGCCCAGACCACTTCAGTTGGGTTACCCTCCAGTATCAGGGCAGGTTCAAACATAAAGAAAAACGGTACCAGGTATGCCACAATCCCTAAACGACAGGCTCGCCATCCAATGGCCATAGGATCTGCTTTGGCAATCCCCCCTGCCGCATAGGCCGCTACGGCAACCGGCGGGGTTATTGCCGAGAGAGAGGCGAAATATACGATGAATAAGTGGCTGAGTTTTAGGGGGAATCCAAGATTTATTAGGACAGGAGCAACCAGCACCGCCCCCAGAATATATACCGGAGATACAGGCATGCCCATTCCTAAAATAATTAGTACCACTGCGCCAACAACCAGGGCCAGGGGGATAAATCCACCGGATAAAGCAGTTATTAACACCATAAACTTACTTGCCAGCCCTGTTATCATGATTACACCTACTACTATGCCAGCCGCGGCCGTAACTGCTGCCAGAGGGGCTACCCCATACCCGCTCCTGATAACAACATCCAAAATTTTGCGCGGACCCATCCGGGTTTCTTTTCTGGCCCAACTAATCAATACAGTGGAGATGATGGCAATGAAACCCGCAAAAATGGGTGTGAAGCCTTTTAGTATAAAAACGACCAGAATGACCAGGGGCAATAAGTAGTAACTTTGCTTTAGGACTTCCCTTAGAGGGGTTGGGGACTCAGCGGATGTAGAGCTATGAAGATTAAACTTTAAGGTATGAAAATGAACCTGCATCAAAACTCCCAGGTAATAGAACATTGCCGGTATGATTGCCGCAACAACGATTTCCATGTACGGGATTCCGGTAAGCTCAGCCATCAAAAACGCTGCCGCTCCCATAACAGGAGGCATTACCGCCCCACCGGTAGCCGCAACGGCTGTTACCGCCCCGGCATATATTGGATCATAACCTGCCCGTTTCAAATTCGGAATTGCAAAGGAACCTATAGTTACTGTATCAGAGGTAGGGCTGCCCGAAATCATTCCATACAACCCACAGGCAATGGCGGTAACTTTAGCCTGCCCCCCTATTGTGCTGGCAGCGGCGGCATTAGCCAGCCGGAAGAAAAAGTCTCCACCTCCGCAGGCATCGAGGAAAAGACCAAAACTGACAAAAACAAAGATATACGTCGCTGCAGTCTGTACAGGTGAGCCCATTATCCCGTTTATGGTGAAGGCTATCTGGTCTATAAAGCCTTCCCAGGAGATATAAGAATGAGAAAACGCTCCAGGCAGAAGGTGACCGAACAAGGCGTAGAGTATCATAAGGGTCACCACACTTGTCAGACCTGCTCCAAAAGTACGACGGCAGGCCTCAAAAGCGATTATGATCAATAAGGCGCCAATAATCAGGTCCCACGCCGTCAGTTGGCTGGCCAGCGGCCACCGGTTAAGGTAATATTCGCGGTTGACAAAAATGTATAAACCAGCTGCTAATGAAGAGACCACCAGAAAAATATCTACCACTGAAGGTGCTGCCTTGCTATCCGGTCGTACACCATGGGCAACAAAGACTATCGGCAGCATAAGACTTAAGAATATCACACCTTGGATATATGGGTTCAACTTGCCAACACTCAACGACCAGGCCTCAAAAACGGCAGTAATTAATGCTAACCCCGCCGTTATATGCCACCAATAACCGGTAGGTTTACGGTGGCAGCCAGCCTCCAACAAACCAAAAATTCTTCTCAGCCAAGTCATATTTTAGCCTCCCTTCATAAATAACTGCAGTTTCCTGAATGAGGAATAATTAATTTTCGGTATTAATTAAATTCAAGATTTAAAAATACGATGGTTCATTCCCATTGTTCGAAGACCTCCCATTCGTTTAAGTTTTAATGACAACTATTAATAATAGCAAGCCTGATGCCAACTAAATTCAGAAAGGCCTTTAACGAACCTCAAAAAACAAATATCGGTATTCAGATAACGTTTTTACATGCCCAAAAGGTTTGGCTGAAAATTTCCAACCAAAGGCTTCCGTGACTAGCATGAAATGTGTTTCATCTTATAAACACATCAGCCCATTAATGGAACTAATTAGCATTTTTGTCAGATTTAAAAGTAAAGTGTTCTAATGCTGGAATTGAATTAAGAGGAAATTCAAAAAAGGGAGATTTCGGACCAATAATAATCACTATCTGACCGCTAAGCTCTTCACAGTTTAGTTCTGTACCAGGCGTCGACGCTGCGACAGTATCAGCTCAAAGCAGGTTCAATGAGTTGCCCGTACCATACCAACCGGTTGCCAAAAAAAGGCGGCAGGTACCGTTTTGCATACCTGCCGCCTTAAAAATAGATACATATTTATTTACGTCTTACCCTGTTCTATTTCAAAAGCATTATCTTCCTCTTGATCTTCAGCACTTTTACGCCAAAGAGTAGTACGGCCGATCCCTAACCTTTTGGCGGCCAGTTTCCGGTCTCCGCCGCAGAGCAGGACCATTTGCCGGATGACTTCCTTCTCAACTTTTGAAATAATTTGATTTAGTTTATCGTCTACCGGCACTTGAAAGGTAAGATGACTGTTATTCTGTGGCAAATATCTTACCTTACCCCCATAGAACCGGTTAAGGGCCTGCCTGGCCACTGCTCTTGCTTCCGGTTCAGTCAGACCATTAGTTAAAACAGCAAGCCGCCGGACGATGTTCTCCAGTTCCCGGACATTTCCCGGCCATTCATAATCTGAGCGCTGGGATAATGCTGCAACAATGGCTCGTTTTTGTTTTACGGAGAGGTCAGCAATCCGGTTTAAGATCTCCATTATCAGGAGAGGTATATCTTCCTTACGTTCAAGCAATGAAGGTGTGTTTAAGCGCAGGACATCCAATCGATAAAATAAATCTTCCCTGAACTCGCCAGACCTAACGCACTCCAATAAATTTTTATGAGTAGCAGCAATTATACGGACATCGATCCTGACCGTCTGTTCTCCGCCTACCCGGCGTACTTCTTTCTCCTGAATTACCCTCAATAGTTTAGCCTGGGTATCAATTGGCATATCACCGATTTCGTCCAAAAATAAGCTGCCCTCGTGGGCCAGCTCGAACAACCCCGGTTTGCCGCCTTTTCGAGCTCCGGTAAAGGCCCCTTCGGTATAGCCAAACAACTCGCTCTCCAACAGATTCCCTGGTATGGCCGCACAGTTAACTGCCATGAACGGCTTATTTTTCCGCTTCGATGCGCCATGAATGCTTTGAGCAAATAATTCTTTGCCGGTACCGCTTTCCCCAAGAATCAGAACAGCCTCATCAGTATCAGCATACCTGGTGGCCAATTTTACCGCAATACGGATAGCCGGACTGCGGCCTTTGATATCTGAAAAGCTGTAACGGGTGCCCTTTTTTTCAGGCAAGAGTCCTCTTCTGATTTTCTGCTCAATCTCCTGAATAGCCTTAACCGGTTGAAAAGTCGCAACCATTCCGGAAATTTGCTCATCATTAATTATAGGAACCCGGTTGGCAGCTACATCATCGTTGCCTATCCGGATAATTTCCCCAATCGATGCCTCTCCGGTGCTAATTGCTTCCTGTAGTTTTGCGGCAGGGAGCACCTCCTGACAGCCATGCCCCAAAACTTCACCGGTCAAACTGAAAATCTTCTCCGCAGCCTTATTAAACAGGGTAATAACCCCGTTTTCATCTGTGGCCACTATTCCTTCATGCGCCCAGTCTAAAATGGCTTTTAACCGGAAGGACTCTCTCCTTTCCTGGCGGCGTACCATTGCCAGTTCTTTGGCAGTCTCCAGCGCGGAAACAAATGATTCTCTGCTCAGGTTAACCTGCTCTGTAATAAACCCCACTGCAGAGGCCGCCTGGCAAACGTAACCGCCCCCAACAATGACCTGATCACTACCCTGCAGTTCTTCCAATATGCCTTCCAAATGGCTGGAATCCTGAAATACTTTAACCTTTGGCTCAAAGCCTAGGATTTCCGGTATTTCAGAAAAGCCTTTCGGGTATTCCCGGTAAAAAAATATTGTTGCTTTGGTCCCGTATTGTTTCAGAACTCTGGCCAACGGAACAAAAATATCAAAATTGTTTTCAGGTACGGCTATAACCGGTATTTTAGTACGGTCCTTAACAAATAAATTATTGCCCCTGGTGGTTACTACAACTTCGACACCCTTTTTCTCGAAGTATTCCAGCCCGGGCAGTGAACTATCCAGCGCTCCTTCATAGAGCATTATTCTATACCCCGGTGCATCCCCAACTTGACGACACATAGATGTCAGGTCAGAATGCGTTGAGATAACACCAATGGAGATTACACTTTCCAATTTAGTCACTCCCAGCGTAATCTAAGTATACCTGTCATTAAACCATTCTATTATTACGCTACTGTCAACAATTCACTGGATAAAAGGTTAAAATTTATACTTAAGCGGCTTTATGAGGTATTTAAGGTTTAGGTATTAATCATCAACTTTGTTTTTCTTCATCAAGTCTCCTCAGCATAAACCTCATGGTCTTACCTGTAGCTGTTTTAGGCAGTTCTGTGACATAGTCTATCCAGCGGGGATACTTATACGGTGCTATCCGTTCCTTAACATATTTCTGAATCTCCGTGGTCAATTCCTCTGACGCCTTAAACCCTTCTTCTAGTACTACAAAAGCCTTGGGTTTCACCAGGCTGTCATTATCAACTGCACCAATAACCCCACATTCAAGAACAGCCTTATGCTCCATAATTGTGTTTTCTACCTCAATGGGAGATACCCAAATCCCACCAGCCTTAATCATGTCATCGCCCCGGCCTACATATGTGTAATAGCCTTCATCATCCACATAATATTTATCTCCGGTATTTATCCAGGGACCGAAGAAAGTTTCTTTGGTTTTCTCATGCCTGTTCCAATAATAAGCTGCTATACTATCACCTTTAACCATCAGGGTGCCCATCTCTCCATCAGGTAACTTGTTGCCATCCTGGTCTATAATCTTGGCTTCATACCCCGGCACAGGCTTACCGGAAGTCCCTCCTTTGTAATCATCGGGTCTGTTGGAAATAAAGATATGAGTAATCTCAGTAGACCCAATACCATCTAAAATAAGTAAATTAAATTTCTTCTTCCACGCTTCAAAAATCGCCTTTGGCAAAGCTTCCCCGGCAGAAACACAGTACCGTACAGAACTCAAATCTAGATTCAGAATGTTTTCAGCTACCTGGAGCATCGCACCATAAGCGGTAGGGACACCGAAGAACAAAGTCGGATTATATTGTTTGATTATATCGAAATATACTAGTGGAAGGAACCTGTCGGGATAAAGCACGGTTGAAGCGCCCACATAAAAAGCGAAATATAATCCGTTTCCCAAACCATATGCGAAAAAGAGTTTGGCAATGGAAAAAGTAATGTCGTTTTCATTAATTTTTAGAATTCCTTTACCATATAGTTCGCATGCTACCAGGATGTCATGCTGTAAATGGACTGTTCCTTTGGGAAAACCGGTAGTACCCGAACTATACAGCCAAAACGCAGGATCATCTTTGCTGGTATCCGCAGGTACTAATTCATCGCAGGCATCGTCCACCAATTGTTCATAAGACAGTTGGTTAGGACCTGCGTTACCAACTACTACTAAATGCCGCAGATACAGGAGTTCACTCCTCACTTCTTCAATTAACGGTGCCAAAGCTTCATTGACTACAGCTACTTTTGCCCGGCTGTCATTTAACAAATACAGATAGTCCCTGGCTTTTAAGAGAGTATTAGTAGGAATTGGTACTGCCCCAATTTTTATTGCCCCCAAAAAACTGGCAACAAACTCCGGGCTATCAAAAAGCAGAAGTAACACCCGGTCCTCCATACCAATACCCAGATTTTTCAAAGCGTTACCGGTTCTATTTACCGACTTGTAGACATCTTCATAAGTTAATGTTTGATCCTTGTAATAAATTGCGACCTTTTTTCCTCTACCCATTTGAAGGTTTTTATCGACCAACTCTACGGCTATATTTAATTTTTCAGGGATTACCAATTCGGTCTCACTCATTTTTGACGCCTCCTTAACCAGCTTAGTAAAATTTTCTACTTTTTCTTTTTATTAATAATTCAAAGCCTCTTTTTGCTCATCATCGGCTATATAAACATTTCCCCAGCGTCGGGTCAGTTGATTTTCAATATTTAATAAATCAAGAATCCGGGAAATCTGATGGTTAATAATGTCGTCTAAACTGGTGGGCAGGTTGTAAAATGCCGGCATCGGCGGGGCCATTATAACACCTGCTCTGGTGAGTTTGAGCATATTTTCCAGGTGAATTTCATTGAGCGGAGTTTCCCTGGGAACAAGAATCAACCGTTTTCTGTCTTTAAGCATTACATCGGCAGCTCGGCCGATAAGGTTATCAGCATAGCCATGAGCTATACCGGACAGGGTTTTCATACTGCAAGGGATGACTACCATTCCATCCACACCGAAAGAGCCGCTGGCAATGGGGGCACCTTGGTTCCGGTAATCATGGACGTGTGCAGCCATTTTTTTCACCTGGTCAATTCCGTACCTAGTCTCTAAGGCAATGGTTTTTTCCGCCCACGGACTCATAACAAGGTGAACTTCCAAGCTTTTTTGTAACTGCAGCGCTTCTAGCAGACGTACTCCGTAAATAGCTCCTGTAGCACCTGAAATAGCAATAACAATTCGTTTCATAAGCTATATCACCTCGTTTATTTTTCCTCATTCATTGACGACAAAGTTATATACTTCTGTGCCTTGTATATTTGGTTGCGGTAATTTCCGGGCAGTCGAACAGCAGCAGTCGGTTCTGTTCGCTGCCAGGAAAGCACGTCTGATATTACCTGAAGGCAGCGGAAATAATTAATCCACATTAATAACCGGTACAGCTGGTACTTCCGTTGAGCTAGAGGGATTTAAAAAAGACTTGATGTTTTCCCTTTCAAAAATCAGGGAAACTATCACACCAAATATTAACGCCCATACCGGAGAGCCAATGCTGTAAATACTGATATTCGAATATGCAACGATAAAAGCGGTAAATGCACCTACTTTAAAGTTGCTGCCCTTATTAAAGGCTACGTCAAATGCCCCTAAAAACAAGCTGAGCATTGCTAAACCGGCCAAAACAGCGGCAACAGTTGAAGGAAGTGCCCTTAAAAAAGGAACTAAAATTCCACCGAGCAAGGCAACCAAAATCTGGATTACCCCTTTTAAAAACCCTCCAACCCACCTGTGTTCCAGTGGCCCGGCATCTTCACAGGAAGTTATCGCAGTTACCGGACCGGCAACAGTAATGGTATGCGCCCCGAAAAAGGAAGCAATCATTGTGAATATCCCGGTAGAATTTATCATGCTATTAACAGGCGGATCGTATTGGTTAGCTCGCAGGATACCGTAACCTTTTAAAAAATCAGCGAGTTCCATCATGACTAACGGTACACTGACAGATACTATCGCAGCAAAACTAAAATCTGGTTTAAAAAAGACCGGAGTATAGAAGCCCATTGCATCGGAAGCTATTTTTGACTTCATAATGAATATGCTGACGATTATACCAACTGCCAAAGCTAAAAGTTGAGGGGGTATACGTTTAAACAACAGACCTCCTATTAAAAAGGCAGCTAATGTTAAACCAGCACCCAGGGGATCCTTTTGAACTGAGGTAATGATTCCGGTGGCGTAACTAAACAACGCGCCAGCAATCATACCCATGATAATTGGTACAGGCAAATACTTGATTACCTTTTTAATTAAACCGGACACTCCCAGGAAAAGCATTATCGCCCCCCCAAAAACATAACCTGCGACCATTTGTTCCAGGGAAAACACTTTCAATAGGCCGCCAATAACTACAATGCCCGGTAACGAAAAGGCAATAGCTATAGGCTGCCTGTAATACAGGGCTAGTGTAACCATCAGGATACCGCTGACAAGATAAATCATCATCAGCCAGGAACCGGTTTGTTCATTAGTTAAATGAGCCTCATTAGCTACTTTAATTAATAAAATTATCGGTCCGGCCAAACTAAATACTGTGGCAATTAAAGCTGCCGTAATGTTCTTGATATTGAAACTGTGCGGGAGGTTCTTCAGACTATCGACAATCCCGTAGCCACGTTCAAAATAAACATTACCATTTGATTTTGTGTCTATACCACCATTCATCACTATTCCCCCCAATTTGCCTTTTGGAATTTATCAAAGGTAATCCACTCTTTGGGGCCGGTTTGCAAATAACCCCCTGGCGCTATTTATTGGGATAAGGTAATTCCCCCGGGATGCGGGAGAAGAAATTCCTGAATCCCGGGGTGCTGTCAATCAATCAAATGTTTAGTACTTATCATCCTCTTCAAAGACTTCAATTTCTGGAGCCTGTCCTTTAAGACCCAGTTCCGTCCACCTTGCAGCAACCTTTTTGTACACAGGTTTACTTAACCGGGTACGCTTACTCCAGCTGTTAATGTACTTAAATTCTTTACAGGCGTTTATGATGATCTTTGAGCCCCACGGTCTGATTTCAGCCGGATTTAAGCTGGGATCCAGGTAAGTACTCCAGGTTTCGCGCAAAATATCAATTGATTGTGCCGGACGCGAACGGGTAGCCATCGCCCAAATGACGTCGGAAAGGTTTGAAGGATCTATGTCTTCGTCAACGACCACTATATATTTGCTGAAATATGCCCCTCCCATACATTGTGCCGCCAACGCTCCTACCTGAGCAGCGTGTCCGGCATATCTTTGCTCAATGGAGACTACTGTCCAGCCCCAGCCAGCTGCTTCCGGAGGTGACCATACTCCTTTGATTCCCGGAACTCCCATGAGGTCCAAATCTTGCCAAACCTTAGCTGCTTTAGCCATGCCCCACATTACTCCGCATTCGTTAGAAGGCCAATCAGCCATTAAGGCAGATGTCAGAACAGGATTGTTACGGTAGCGGATAGCCTTGATTTCGATATAGGGAGTGGGACCGCCTGGACGGCCGTAATAGCCCTGGAACTCACCAAAAGGACCTTCCTCAGCATTCTTATCGGGGTAACAGAAACCTTCAATAATAATCTCTGCGTTAGCTGGCAGCAAGAGTCCTGTAATATCACTCTTGAATACTTCAATAGGTTCTCCGGCAATTCCGCCGGCATATTCATATTCCGACACATCCTTGGGGAAGGAGGTGGCTGAAACCATGAACATCAGCGGATCATTGCCGTATACTGCAGCAACCGGTGCCGGCTTACCCTTAGCCCACCATAATTCCCTGTCTAACAGGGTGTCCTTACCAGGAGAAGAATAGTAACCGACCTGCTGAGTGCCTTCGATCATCTGTCTGTAAGTCCCCAGGTTAACTCTACCGGTATTGGGATCCATGGTAATGACAGAGTCAGCGGTACCAATATATTTGCCACCATCATGGGGCCACATATGGGGAGCCGGGAATATGGTAACGTCAACTGCGTCACCGATGTCTATATTCTGATTTACAGGGGCTTTAGCAGCATCAATTTCTTTGGGCGCAATTTTCTTGTTCATTTTTCCTTTTAAAATATTAACCAGTTCAATGGGCTTTTTATTAGGTTCTTCCCTGATAGCCAGAGCAAACCTGTTTAAGCTGCTGCCAAAAGGATTAAAGAGACACTTATGTCCGGGATGTCCCTTAACATTTTCAAACAGAAGTGTCGGCCCGCCGACTTCTTTACCGTTTAAATAAGTTACCGTGGACATTTCCAATACCGGATCTACTTCTGCTTTTACCCTAACCAACTCACCAATTTCTTCAACTTTTTTTAACCAGTCATTAAGACTTTTCACTAGAATTCCTCCTTTTTGTTTTTGTCTGCCCGCCTCATTTTTGCAGCCAGTAAATTTACCCCCCTTTCGTTCAGGTAGTGTATATACGGGGTGTTTATATATCAGCTAATGAAGCAAAATGGCAATAAGAAACCAGGCCCCTGTCAGTATTGGGCTGCTTCCGTAAATAAGCCGGTCAATTGGCGAGGCGGGCTTAATTACGGTTTTTATCAGGCCTTGAATTTCCGGGATATTGCTTCACAGGCTTCAAGAATGAGATCTATTAATTCAGACATTCTTTCCGGTGTAAACCTGTTGGATGGTCCTGCTATGCTCAGAGCCGCCGCTTCCCTGCCGGGATAACCATGGATGACTGCCCCAACTGCATAAACACCCTTGGCTATCTCGTCTTTGCATAACGCATAACCCTGGTCGCGGCACACTTCCAATTCATTCAACAGGTCTTCAACTGTTACTATAGTTTTTTCCGTGAACACTTCAAAAGGTACACATTTCTCCAGGACATCAGATATCTTTTCCCGGGGCAGGCTGGCCAACATAGCTTTTCCGGAAGCTGTACAATGCAGCGGTGCATGGCTGCCTACCTTAATCCCGGTATGAATTAGCGAAGTCTCAATCTTTTCGATATATAATGCCTTAGCTTCATCCAGAACGCTTAAATTAATGGTTTCTTGGGTTTCCTTGCTGAGCTTTTCAATAACCGGCAAGACACATTCACGAATACCAAGCTTTTCCAGAATATCATAACCAATCCGGAAGAATTTGTACGAGAGAAAATAATCTCCTGTACCTGAATCCTGTTGGAGATACCCACAGGCCTCAAGTGTTTGGGCCAGTTGGCAGGCGGTACTCTTGGGCATGCCCAGCTGATTGCTTAGATCCTTAAGACTCATTCTGCCTTTTTGGTCAATGCAATCTAAAATATCCATAGCTTTTTTGACTGATAAAATCATATCGATTGCTCCAATCTTAGTTAATTTTTAATTGACACTTGTTACTCTTTTTATTAAAATAGCTATGGAAGCTAGGCACTGTCAAGTGCCGGGCTGCTGCCGTTATTAAGTTGGTCTTTGGCGAGGCGGACTTAATAGCGGTTTTTTATTTACCTTCCTAAGTACATTTGCTTTAATATATTCACCCCTTTCGTTTAATATTATAGAATATTGTTCGTTCATATAGTACGGTTTAAGTTTACCACCTCAATCTACCAATTACAATGTTATTCGGGCCTCAATTTTGACCATTAAGAACCGGAAAATATAAATCTACAATACGGCAAATTCCACTAACTCCCATAAATCTACCGGTCAGGGGTAACATTCACCTAATGAACGCTCTTTTTTTCAATTATGAAACATTTTAGTTTCTTACATGAAGAAAGTCTTTTTATAAGATTAGATTTAAACAAATATGTGTTATTTACATGAGAAGATATGCTCCTACATGTCCGCGTCCACGTATGTCAATGGTCAATATGACTTTATTATTCATTTTGACCAAGGCTGGCAGTCATTCCTGTATGGTTGCTTAATAAATTTTGTTTAACTTTTTAGGGTCACTTCAAAAATAGGTGGCCAATATTTGTGTTAAGTACGGTATTGATTAAATTTTTCAGCATTACATCGTACTTTTTCATCCTCTGCGGTTCAATCTTTTCCGCCCCCCCACAACATTTCCCTACCCCGTCACTCTCTTGTATCCGTGTTCATCCGCGCCATCATCAGCTGTATCGACCCTAAAGCCCATCCCATACAATTTTTTCTCTGTGCCCTCTGTGCCCTGTGGTAATCTATTCCAACCCCTAAAGCCCTGCCCAAAATAAAAAGGAGACCGTCAACCAAAACAGCCTCCCTCACATACATATTTACTTATACAACCCAACTACAAAGGTACAAAGTCTCAGAAAATCCGGGGGCTATAAAAAATCAGCCACGGATTACACGGATGGACACCAATAAAAAGGAACAGTAAAAAAGCTGGCCTCATCAAAGAAAAGGAAAAAGAGATTAAACCGCGATTAAAAACCTTCCTTCCTACCCTGGCATCACTGCACTCATATCCAACACATTTCTCATTTACCAACTTCCATTTTCTTGTTCTACTGTTAATTCTTCGATAAAAATCAACACTTTCCTTGACAAAAATTCCGACATTATTCGACAATATATCCCGACCCACAACGCCACTCCCCAAACTCTTTCTCTCCGTCCTCTGCGGTTTCAATCTTTTCTACGATCCCAGAATGGGAAGATGGCAGCTGGCTAGACGCACGACAGCCTCACACTCACCCATTAATCAACTCACACAACCTCTCCCAGTCCCCATAAACCTCCGGTATCTTCTCCTCCAACATCTTATACTCACTCACCAAATTCTTTGCACTATCCCCATTCTGATATACATCCGGATCAGCCAACAGAGCCGACAACTCCTCAAGCCTCTCTTCCAGGGTCTCAATTTCCTTCTCCAGGGCAGCAATCTGCTCTTTGGTCTTAGCCTTGTTTATGCCCGGTTTTTTTACTTCCTTTGGCGCGGCGTATGGTTTCTCCTCCTGAACCCGCCGGAGCTCCGCCTCTCTCTTAAGCAGTTCTTTTTTCTCTTTATAATAAGTGTAATTACCCGGATATTCCTTTAAACTCCCTTCAGCAAGCTCCATGGTCCGATCTGTTACCATATCGAGAAAATACCTGTCGTGGGATACAGTCAGGACAGTCCCTTCGAAATTTTGCAGGAAGTCTTCCACAACATTCCGAGAATTAATATCGAGATGGTTGGTAGGTTCATCGAGGATTAGGAAATTGGGTTTCTCCAGCAGGAGCTTCAACAGGGACAGCCGTCCCTTCTCTCCCCCGCTCAGGCTTTTTACACGTTTAAATACATCATCCCCCCGGAACATAAAGGTTCCCAGGTGGTTTCTTGCTTCTGCCTCGGGCATACCGAAGTTATAGGTGAGTTCTTCGATTACCTCTTTGTTTTCATCAAGTCCCCTGTGTTCCTGATCATAGTAGCCGACTTTAACTCTGGAGCCGAATTCCACACTTCCATCATCTGCAGTGAGTTGACCCATAATGACCTTCAGCAGGGTTGACTTGCCTGTGCCGTTACCGCCCACCAACGCTGCCTTTTCACCGGCATAGATTTCAAAATCAAGCCCCTCAAATAGCTTTTTCCCGTTGTAGCCAAAACCAAGGTTCTTTACACTAATGATCATATTGCCGCTGGCTTCTGCTTTATGCAGCCCGGAACTGAGCCTTAAGCCAGAACTGGATTTAACCGCCTCAACTCTTTCCAGCCTATCAAGCTGGGACTGCCGCCCTCGCGCCTGTTTGGATTTAATTCCGGCCCGGTATTTGTTAATATATTCTTCAGTTTTCTTTATTTCTTTCTGCTGTTTTTCGTAAGCCCTTGACTGTGACAGCACTCTTTCCTCTTTAAGGATCTGGTACCTGCTGTATCCGCCGTTATACTGTTCAAGCCTGCCGTACTCTAGTTCAAGAGTCTTATTTGTAACCAGGTCAAGAAAATACCTGTCATGAGAAATTAACAGCAGAGTACCCCGATAATTTTTCAGGTATGATTCAAGCCACTCCACAGCTGCTAAGTCTAAGTGGTTTGTAGGCTCATCCAGGAGTAAAATATCAGGTTCCCTGACCAAAAGCCTTGCCAGTCCAGCCCTAGTTTTTTCTCCCCCGCTAAATTCGGCAACATCTCGTTCAAGGTCCTCCCTGGAAAATCCCAGACCATGGGCTACTTTTCTTACCAGGGCTTCACATTCAAACCCGCCTGACTTTTCGTATTCCTCGGTAGTTCTCGAATAGGTCTCCATCGTGGCAGCCAGATCAGCTCCGTCCTGTTTACCCATATCTGCTTCAAGACGCCTGAGCTTGTCCCTTAAAATCAGACAATCAGCAAAAGAATCCAGAATTGCATCCATCAATGTAGTACCAGGACTGTAATCAGGCATCTGCTGCAAGTAACCAAGACTTACTTGGTCAGCTTTAACCACTTCTCCCGAATCAGCCGGTTCTTCCCCGGTAATACTGCGGAACAAAGTAGTCTTACCGGCCCCGTTAGGCCCAATCAACCCAATCTTATCCCCTGTCTGGATAATAAAACTTACATCCTCAAATATTTTATTTACACCAAAAGATTTGGTAATATCCTTAGCCTGTAGTAATATCAATTAAACCATTTCCCCTTGATATTTATTGTATATAGTAGTTTTAAATGATACAAATTCAATTTCAGTTCAAGAACATAAAACGCAGAGAGTCACAGTCATCCTAACATAATGTGTTCTCAATCTTTTGAAACCGTATAACCCATATACTAGAGATCGTTAACTATTCTTTTTATCCCATTTTTCAAAATTGGTACATTAAAGTTAATTAACAATCCTAACTTCAAATTAGACAACTTTAAATAGTTCAACAGCTGTGCTTCATGAACTGGCAGGACAGAACTGACTGATTTTAGTTCCACTATTATTGTGTCTTCAACTAACAAATCAGCTCGAAAACCATGGTCAAAAGTTTTACCTTTGTAAATTATAGGGATGACTTTTTGCTGTTCAAAACTTATATTTCGTAAGTTAAATTCATAGCAGAGACATTCCTCATAAACACTCTCAAATAAACCGGCCCCCATTGCTTTATGAACTTCAATTGCTGCACCGATAATTTTATCCGAAAGACCGTTTATTTCACTAGCTGCAATACCACCCATTATAGTAATCACCTTCTAAACGAATACTTTTTTATAAGTTTATTAATTCTAACCATAAAAAGATTAAAAAACAAAACGTTGCCCCATGGTAACTCTAATACACTTTTTAACATTTGTAAATTAATTACCGTTATGTAGAAGCAATCTTCTTCAATTGGAAAGATGGTTTAACGCAGAGGTGCTCACGGGCACTACTCAACGGTCTGAGGACGCAAAGGTCGCAGAGAGACACTGCTGACGCCAACTTAATTTTTTCTATCCATGTAGAAGTATTACTTTTTTGATCAAACAACATTTTTAGGATTAGGTGATAAATTTTTTTATTCATTTACAACAATAATTTAATTATAGTTTGGAAGAATACCGTACGTTTGGAGAATTGTGACTCTCTGCGTACTTTGCGTCCTCTTCTTCTGCCTCAAATGAATCATTTCACCCTCTGCGGTTAATCTTTTTTTCCTTCTTAAACCTATAATTGAAAACTCCCTAAGCCAAATTTAACTAAATTACTTACTCCCACAAACAGGGCACCCCGGATCTTTTTTTATGTTTATCTCCCTAAAGGACATCTCCAGGGCATCATACATCATAAGACGGCCTGTCAGGAGAGTTCCTGTATTCAGGAGAATCTTGACTACTTCCCCAACCTGAATAGTGCCGATGGTTCCTGCAACCGCTCCCAGCACTCCTGGTGCGGCAGGGAGCGCTTCTGGGGGTGGGGGGTCACGGAATAGACATCGGAAACACGGGCCCTGTCCGGGGATAATTGTGGTTACCTGGCCAAAAAAGCCGGAAATCCCCCCGTGAATAAACGGAATCCCCTTTTTAGCGCAGGCCTCGTTTAATATATAACGTGTCGGGAAATTATCAGTAGCATCAACCACTACCTGATATCCAGAAATGAGTTCTGCTGCATTTTCTTCCGTAAGACGAACATTGGCAGTTATTATGCTAATATCAGGATTAAGTCTCGCTAACTTTTCGTATGCTGAGACAGTTTTGTGTTTTCCAATATCCTCAGTATTATGCAGTATCTGACGGTTAAGATTGCTCAAGTCAACTGTATCACAGTCAACAACTCCTAACTTTCCAACGCCTGCAGCAGCGAGGTAGTAGAGCACCGGGGACCCCAGGCCCCCTGAGCCAACAACTAATACCCTTCCCTGTTTTAGTTTTAGCTGACCTTCCTCACCTATATCATTTAGCACCAGATGGCGGTAATACCTTTTTTTCTCCTGCTCAGTTAGAACCGTCATATTAACCCTCTTTCAAAAGAATTTCCTGGGACTTGAAAACACATGCGGTTATCAGGCTTGCTCCTTGTGATAATACTGATTCATCTATGTCAAACCTGGGATTATGCCACGGATACACCTCACCCTTTTGCGGTCTGGCTCCCAAGAAGAAGTATGCCCCGGGAACCTTTGAGCTAAAACACGCAAAATCCTCCGCTCCCATAGATGGAGCTGCCACACTTAAGGTGCGCTGACGGCCAAAGACTTCATATCCAGCCTGCCGCACGACCTCAACCATTTGTTTGTTATTATGAAGTGCAGGATACCCATATTGATAATCAAAGCTGAAGTCAGCTCCAAAAGAAGAAGTTATCCCCTTTACTATATTCCTTATTTTATCAGGCATCGTTTTTTGTATATTGGGGTCAATGGTTCTAACCGTTCCAACTAATTCCACCTTATCAGGAATTACATTATGAGAACTGCCCCCATTTATTGAGCACACCGAAACAACTACGGGCTCCACCGGGTCCATCTGTCTGCTCACTATGTTTTGAAGAGCCAGAATAACGTGAGCCGCAATAACAACGGGGTCAACCGACTGATGGGGTGCTGCACCATGCCCCCCGTGGCCCCTTATTTCAATACTAATACGGTCTGCAGCAGCCATCAAAACCCCTTCTTTATAACCTAAGAAGCCTGTCGGTATATAGGGATTTACATGAAGCCCGAATATGCCGTCAACTTTTGGGTTCTCCAATATCCCCTCCTGGATCATTGGCAGAGCCCCGCCCTTTGATTCTTCAGACGGCTGGAATATAAACTTAACATTTACCTTAAGGTCATCCTTAAGAAGTGTGATAATTTTGGCTGCCCCAAGCAGCATTGCAACATGGGCATCATGTCCGCATGCATGCATTACTCCCTTTTTGCAGGACTTATATACTGCATCACTCTGCTCTTCAACGGGCAGAGCATCCATATCTGCCCTCAGTGCGATAGTTTTCTCAAAGCCTTTGTCTATTAAAGCACATACACCTGTTTTGGCAATTCCCGCGGTTACCTTAAGGTTAAGGGCTGCTAGCTCTTCCTGAACCAATTTTGATGTTTCCCACTCCTGAAAGCCAAGTTCAGGGTTGCTATGAATCGTTCTTCTTAATTTTACCAGCCCCGGCTGCAGCTTTGCTGCTTCTGCCAGTATCTTAGCAAACATATAACCACTCGCCTTTAACAATTTTAATTTTCTATAGAAAAAAGCTAAAAAAAGCAGCCTTGAACTGCGATCCTTTCGGTCACAGGCCCAAGGCCGCCTGATTATTAGTCTTGTAATCTATAAAACTGAGCCACCCCACCCACGATTCTGCCGTCTTCCTTCATGGGTGTCGCATCAACCTGATAAATATTTTCATCAACCTGCAGCCTGTAACTAGCCGCATCACCGCTTAATAATATAGAATCCATCTTCATGACAGGAAAAATCTGACTTACAGGCATTCCAACTATCTCTTCCGCGTCAATATCCCACAACTGTTCAGCTGTTTTATTGAAAACAGTAATTTTACCCCCTGCATCTATCGCCATTAGTCCGTGAGCTGTAGAATCAACAACCATGAGCAGTCCTTCTATAGACCTTTTGTAATGGTCGACAAATGCCTTTGCCAAGTCTGTCCGTGTTAACCAGCCCACCATTTTCCCGTTTTTGTCTACAACCGGAAGCCGGCCGACAGGTATATTCATAGCCTCCTCAACAGGCATTGATTCACTGATAGTCATAACATTTTTATTCATCAGCCGTTCGATGGGCGTATCTAATGGTTTTCCAAAGGCACGCATAAGGTGGGTCTTGGTAAAAACCCCAATAACCCTGCCTATGTCATCCACCACTGGAGCACCATCTATGACACGATCAAGAAAGAGTTGGTTGACTTCATGTATCGTTTGGGTTTTTTTAAGCTTGACAACCCCTTTAGACATAACATCCTTAACTAATACTCTCATACATAACCTCCAAAAGAAAAACCTTATTCGTTTACTATACTGAATATAAGTATAATACAAATTCAAAAAAAAGTCAGCCCGTAAAGTAATTAAATTATTAAGGTCTGGTCATACTTTCCAAAGGAGGTAGATGATTTGGACACAACAACGACGAAAAAAAGGGTATCAAAAGCTAAAACGGGCAAGAAGAAAAAAAAGAAAAAGCCGCCAACGGTAATTGACAAATTTAAAATAGAGGTTGCCAAAGAACTGGGACTCTGGCCTAAGGTAAAAGAAGTGGGCTGGGCCGGTTTAAGTGCGGCGGAAACTGGACAGATCGGCGGTTACATGACCCGCAAACTGAGGGAGAAAAGGTTGAATAACCTTATGGAATACCAGGAAAAAAGATTGAAGAGAAGGCGTAAGCCTGTTTCTAATTCCTGATGTAAAAATTGCCCAAAAAAAAAGCGCAGAAGCGCTTTTTTACTTTTTGTTGGGTTTATCATTGATTATTTCTTTGTAGTAGTTTTTGATATTTTCATTGAAGTTCTGCATACAGTCTTTGCATACACACCAGCATGCTTTTTCTTTTTCTTCTTCGTCATTTAAGATAATGGAACACATGAGTTTGGCATCTACTTCTTTGCCGCAAAGCTCGCAGTTAGTACATTTGAAATCCGACATTATAATACCCTCCCCTAATTTTATATTTTCTAAAAATTAGTCAATTTTGTTGATAATTCGTTAAAAATCTTATTGAAATTGTATTTCGACAATTACACCAATATTCCTGCTTACACATAAGATTTCTAACTGTTTCTGACAACCTCCAGACACCTTCCACAAACAGCCGGGTGTTCACTGTCACGACCAACTTCCTCGCTGTATGTCCAGCATCTCTCACACTTAACCCCTGCAGCCTGGCAAACCCCAACCTTTAACCCGGGGACTTCTTCGGATGTAAAGGCCGCTTCAGGTGCTTTTTCCGCTTCAGCAAGTTCAGCTTTAGAAACGATAAGAAGAGTAGCCAGTTCTCCTTCAAACGGCCTGAGGAAACTCAACAGCTCACCGTCAGCGTAAACAGTAACATGGGCATCCAGTGAATGGCCAATGACCTTTTCACGGCGTGCAGCCTCCAGAGCTCTGGCAATTTCGTCACGAACCTTAATGACCCTGCCCCATTTAACTTCTAATTCCTCATTGATATAATCTTCCCTGACCTCGGGCATTGTACAAAGCTGAACACTAGTATCATCACCTGCCACTTTAGGAATATACCGCCAGATTTCTTCTGAGGTAAATGCCAACACCGGCGCCAAAAGCTTAACCAGGGCTGTGATAATTTCGTACATAACGGTTTGGGCCGCCCGCCTCTCAAAGGATGCAGGCAGAGAAGTATAAAGCCTGTCTTTGATGATATCCAGGTAAAAAGCGCTCATGTCCACTGTACAGAAGTTATGGACTGAGTGGTAAACAACATGAAACTCATAGTTACTGTAAGCTTCCTTAACCCTCTTAACGAGCTTATTAAGTTTTAACAGGGCCCACTTATCAATCTCCTGCAGCTTCTCATACTCTACCTGGTCTTTTTCTGGATTGTAGTCATAAAGGTTACCCAAAAGGTATCTCGCAGTATTTCTTATCTTACGATACGCCTCTGACATCTGCTTTAATATCCCCGGAGATACCGCCACATCCGATTTATAATCAACGGAAGAAACCCAAAGCCTGAGTATATCTGCTCCCATCTGCTTGATTACATCCAGCGGGTCGGTAACATTACCCATAGACTTGGACATTTTACGCCCCTGCTCATCAACCAGGAATCCGTGGGTAAGCACAGTTTTGTATGGAGCTTTTCCCTTTGTTGCAACCGAAGTACAAAGTGAAGAGTTGAACCAACCCCTGTGCTGGTCGCTTCCTTCAAGGTAAATGTCGGCAGGCCAGGACAGGTCGGGCCAGTACTCTTTTTGAGTAAGTACTGCCCAATGGCTTGAACCTGAATCAAACCAGACATCCATAATGTCCGTTTCCTTGCGGAACTTACCGCTTCCGCAAGCCGGACAGGACATTCCCTCAGGAAGCAGGTCTTTGGCCTCCCTTGCGAACCAAACATCAGATCCGTGTTCTCTTACAAGCTCCTTAACGTGATTGATAGTTTCATCATTAATCAGCTCTTTACCGCAGTCTTCACAATAGAAAATGGGAATCGGTACACCCCAGGTTCTCTGCCTGGAAATACACCAGTCTCCCCGGTCTGCGATCATGTTATAAATACGATCGCGGCCCCAGGTGGGAACCCATTCAACCCTGTCGATTTCTTCCAGGGCCTGCTTACGGAAACCATCTATTGATGCAAACCACTGTTCAGTGGCTCTAAACAGAATAGGGCTTTTGCACCTCCAGCAGTGGGGATACTGGTGCTGAATCCAGCCCATTTTCATCAGAGCACCCAATTCGTCAAGTTTGACTACTACACTCTTATTAGCCTGGTCAGTTGTCTGCCCCTGTAGAAAACCACCTTCAGCTGTAAAAATCCCTCTGTTATCAAGAGGTGTTACTACATCCAAATTATATTTTTTACCTACTTCAAAGTCCTCTACACCATGGCCAGGAGCGGTATGGACACATCCTGTGCCCTGTTCCAAAGTTACATGTTCTCCCAAAATAAGTACTGATTGGCGTTCCATAAACGGATGCTGACACTGGATGCCTTCTAGCTCGGTACCTGTTAAGGTCTTAATAACTTCGAACTTATCTAATCCAACTTGTTTGGTAAATGCCTCCAAAAGCCCGGACGCCACAACCAGCTTTTCACCATTTGCTTCAATCAGTGAATATTCATATTCGGGATGAAGGCTTATAGCTACATTAGCCGGCAGTGTCCAGGGAGTGGTAGTCCAGATTACCACATAAGTATTATCCTCGGGAAGTACACCTTTGCCTTCACTTACTTTGAACTTAACAAATATTGAAGCAGATTTCTTGTCACCATACTCAACCTCTGCCTCAGCCAGCGCTGTCTCACATGATGCGCACCAGTAAACAGGTTTCAGCCCTTTATAAATATAGCCTCTTTTGGCCATTTCACCAAATACTTCTATCTGTTTAGCCTCAAAGTAAGGCTGAAGTGTCAAATACGGATTATCCCAGTCTCCTCTTACGCCAAGCCTCTTAAATTCTTCCCTTTGGATGTCCACGTACTTCAGGGCGTATTCTTTACATTTCTTACGGAAATCAACAGCGCTTACTTCATGCCTGTTAATACCCAAGGCTTTAATAGCCTGCTGTTCAATAGGCAGACCATGGGTGTCCCAGCCAGGAACATAAGGAGCATCATAACCGTCCATAGATTTAAATTTAACAATAATATCTTTTAAAACCTTATTTAAGGTATGACCCAGGTGTATATCTCCATTGGCGTAGGGAGGTCCGTCATGCAAAATGAATTTAGGTTTACCTTCATTCTGTTTCTGGACCTTTTGATAAATGTTTTGTTCTTCCCAGAATTTCAACGTTTCAGGTTCCCTCTCAGGAAGGTTTCCCCTCATCGGAAAATCTGTCTGCGGCAGGTTAAGGGTTTTGCTGTAATCAATCTTGTTGTTGTCTTCCATGATAAATTTGTTCCTCCTCAAACCGGCAAAAAAGCCATAAAATAAAAAATCCCGTCCCACAAGGGACGGGAATAATTCCCGCGGTACCACCCAAATTCCGGCAAATAACACGGTAGAACCAATGTATTTGCACGGCACTTACGGTTGCAGATAACGGCTGCTGCCGTTACAGCTTACTAAAGTTTCAGCTGTAAAGCTCGGGGGTGATTTTCGGTATTGCTTCAAGCACCCGGCTTACACTGCCCCGGGTTCGCTGGAGCCTCCCCAATACTTACTCTCCCCTTCATAGCACATAGTGGCACTATCCAGTTGACCTATTTTTTAATTATATCCAAAAGGGCTTCGCTCGTCAACTTTCCGTGAAGTGAGTTGTGTTTGGATAATAATTCGGGTCTTAATCCAGGCCGGGGTTACTCCGAAACTCTGGCCAAGGGTATGACTGTTTACTCCGATTTTCATGGGTTACCATCTGGTCAACTAGACCGAATAAATTTTCAAATCCTTGGGTACCCGCCCATGCGCCGTCCATGGCGCTGGGCGGCTTCGGCGTCTCCCCGCAAGGGGGACGCCGAATCTGTAAGCCGCTAAAGCGGCAACAGCTCCGCAGCTTGCCTCCGCCCGGCGGATTTGAAAATTGATTCGGAAAGTTGACAGACGATGGTAACCCAAATGAAAACCTCCGTAAACAGTCATACCCTAACTATGGACGGAGTAACCCGTACTTACTAATAAAGCACTTAACATTATCCAGAACCAATGCAGCACCGTCCCACGGAAGAAGTTGAGGTAATTGCTCAACGAGTGAGATGAACGTTCCCTGCCTTTTATAAATTAACCAATTTAACCTAATTTCAGTCTCAAGAAAATATTTGAGGGAGTTGCTCAGTTAGTTTTGACTTGGTTAGGCCGTAAAGTTTTATGGTTTTGTTCCTGCCGGTGTGGCCGGTTAGGATTTCGATGTCTCTTTTGGGGATACCCAACAGGTCGGAGAAAAACTCTATGCAGGCGGCATTGGCTTCACCATCTACTGGCGGAGCTGTCAGCATTACTTTTAGGGCATCACCTATTGTTCCGGCAATTTTGTTTCTTGACGCCCTAGGCTGCACTTTTATTTTCATTACCACACCATCAGGATGTTCCTGGATATCCAAAGAACGCCCCCCTTAGTCCTGTATTACAAAGTCCTGGCCTGCTGCAACTTGTTTCTCAGCAAGGGTGCTTTCATCAACAGATTCTTCTATCAGGTCCAACTGGCTCTTTAAGAGGGCCCTGAACCTAACCTTAAACTCCTGCGATTGTTTGCGAATATTCTCATAATCCAAGAGAGCAGTTCTCACCTTTTCCCCGGCATCCTGGATAATTTGTTCTGCTTTTAAACGAGCTTCTCCAATAATTACCTCAGCTTCCCGGACAGCGCTTTCCTTCATGTCATCAGCGGTTTTCTGTGCAACCACCAAAGTCTTTTTCAGTGTGTCTTCCAGATCTTTGTACTGGCCAATATTACTGTCCTTTGCAGCCAGGGCCTCTTTTAAATCGATATTTTCTTTATATAACCTTTCATATTCCTGGACAACCAAATCAAGGAATTCATCTACTTCCTGTTCTTCATAGCCCCGGAAAGCCTTCCGAAACTCTTTGTTGTGAATGTCAAGAGGGGTCAGTGACAATTGGAGCACCTCCTAATAAAGTCTAAGCACCTTTTTCGAAACAATTCGACCTTAAGGAAAAAAAATCCTTTGGCCCCCGGAAAATTCCTTAAACTACTTAAAACGTTTTAAGTTTAAAGCTACCCTGCCTTTTTTGGTTTCTCCTTTAACAGTATCAATTTCCAGTCTTCCCCGCCCCCGAATAGATATAATATCGCCCTCTTTTACAGCATGAGAACAGTCATTGACTACAACCCAGTTGACCTTGACCTTTTCTGCATAAATCTCATCAGCCATTTTAGTCCGTGACGTCCCGAAGCCTGCAGCAGCGACTGAATCCAGCCGCATCGAAGCAACAGTCGCAAAAACTTCTTTGACCTCTTCCTCGGGCAGCCGCAGACTGTGTGCCGCTATTTCTCTGATTTTCACACCTACCCTGTGCACCTTCGTCAAATTTCTTTCTATATAGTCCGCTATATAGTGGTCAGCCACAACCTGGCACCCTTCGGATGTGACAATTATATCTCCCAGCTTATCCCTTTTTATACCCAGACCCATTAGAGAACCGAGAAAATCCCGGTGAGAAAGATTCTGAAATTTGAGGTTTCCTGTAATCTCCAGGTATTTTATCTCTGGATCAATCTCCTCTGGCTCAAGGTAATCAGGAAATAATATAAGCCGCTTCCGCTCCGCACTGTCAAACCCGCCGGTCCAAATAAAAGAAATATCCGGTACTCTTGACAGCACCGGAGAAACAATTCTCTGCTGATAAGGGTCAAAAAACTCAGTCACTTCAATACTATGAGTCTTGACCACTGATTCAATTTTATCAATAACCCGGGCTAAAACTATTCTGTCTTCCGAACTTGCTGCCCGGTCAAGTATCTCCTTTTTATTCAAACAGCTCACTCCGTTAATAGACCATTTTCTAACCAAGTCCTGCCGAGACTAATAGCTGTATAACCACTGACCTGACTATCTGGAGAACAAAAAATACGATTATAATTGAAAAGTCAAAACCACCCATAGGAGGCAAAATTCTTCTAAATGGAGCCATCAACGGCTCAGTTGTTTCATACACAAACCGTATGATGGGGTGATATGGGTCAATTCTCATAAAAAGAGGAAGAAAGGATAAGATTATGCGGGCATAAAGAAGCCATTCAACAGCTTTAAAGGCTACCCACACAATATAAGTTAAACTGATATTCAAAAGAAAACCCCCTTATTTCTTACCGGAACCAAGTTCCCCAGCACGTTTAGCAGCTGCAGATACGGCGTCAATTAATACACCCCGAAGTCTGCCATTCTCCAATACGTGAAGACCGGCTATAGTCGTACCTGATGGAGTTGTAACCATATCCTTTAATTTTGCAGGATGTTCTTTAGAATCAAGAACCATTTTGGCTGAACCCAAAAGAGTCTGAGCAGCTAAAGTAACTGCCACATCACGCTGTAATCCTGCCTTAACCCCGGCATCAGCTAAAGCTTCAATAATCAAAAAAGCATAGGCAGGTCCGCTTCCGGAAAGACCTGTAACCGCATTAAGAAGATGCTCTTCCACCTTAACAGAAACTCCGGTACAGTCCAGTATATTTTTTACTATTTCCTCTTGTTCCTGTCCAGTGGCTTTACCTACCGAGTAGGCGGATGCACCTGCCCCTACCAGACAAGGAGTATTAGGCATCACTCGAATGACAGGAGTATCAGTTGGAAGGTTCATTTCAATAAATTCAAGAGAAATTCCAGCAGCAATAGAGATATGAACCTGTTGGCGTTTAACAAAATTAAATACTTCTGCCAGTACCTTCTCCATCATGAAGGGTTTAACCGCATAAACCACGACATCGGCCTGGCTGACTAGTTCCTTATTATCCTCTAAAAACTGAAACTTATACGTTTTTGCAAGTTTATGGCCTCGCTCTGTATTAATATCACTGGCCAAAATATTGGAGGGTTTAATTAACTTGCCTCTAATCATACTCTTGATGAGAGCCTCGGCCATATTTCCCGCACCTATAAACCCTACAATCTTATTGCTTAACGGCATCTTAGCAGCCCCCTGTTAACGGACCCAGGTAAAAAGTCCTTTTTCTTTTTCTTTCTCTTTTTCAGCATCCTTTAATTCACTGGCAATGTCCATGTTGCTGGGTACAAACAAGAAGATGTTGTTGCCAACTTTTTGTGTATGTCCGCTTAATGCATATGTAGCCCCACAAATAAAATCAATAACCCGTTTTGACAATTCTTTATCGGCGTTTTCCAGATTGACTATTACCGGCCTGCGGTTTTTTAAGTTGTCTGAAATAGACTGACAGTCCTCAAATACTTTTGGTTCACACACAACAACCCTCAAATTCTTTTGGGAATGCAGGCTAAAAATATTTCCGCTTTTCTTTCTCTTTCCAAAATCCTCATCTTCATTAACGTCAATTTCTTCTTCATCAAGGATTTCTACCTCTTCTTCTTCAAAACCCATAAACCCGAGAACCTTATCCATTATTTTACTCACTTAAACTTCCTCCTTCTACAGCCTATCAGTTTCTTGACCCAAAAATAGTACTTCCTAATCTTATAAGTGTAGCTCCTTCTTCAACTGCCACTTTATAATCATTGGACATTCCCATAGACAGATGAGACATTTCCACCTCCGGATAGCCCATTGTTTTAATCTCTTCGGCTAAATTTTTCAACTGACGAAAAACAGGCCTTGTTTCTTCCGGGTCGGTAACCATAGGCGCAATAGTCATCAATCCCTTTAACTTCAGCCCCGGAAGTTTTCGTACAGCATCCACAAACCCCACAGCTTCAGAAGGTTTAATCCCAAACTTGGATTCTTCCCCAGCCACATTAACCTGAACCAATACTTCCATAACACGGCCGAGTGTATTCATTCTTTTGCTTATTTCACCTGCAAGCCCAATGCTATCAAGGGAGTGTAACATCGAAACCTTGTCCACAATATATTTAACCTTGTTTGTCTGAAGGTGTCCGATTAAATGCCACTCTACCCCACTTAGCGCAGGGTCTTTTTCAAGAAGTTCCTGAACCCTGTTCTCCCCAAGAATAGTTAAACCACTTTCTACAGCTAATTTTATCTTTTCAACGGGAACCGTTTTGGTAACTGCAACTATCTTTATTTCATCCGGATCACGGCCAACCTTTTCTGCCGATTTCCTAACCCGCTCCCGGACTTCCCCAATATTATCTATAATGTCGTTCAAAACCAAGACCCACCTTTATCTTATTTTCAAAGGAACGCCCTCTTTAACGTATTCGGGACTTAGAATGACTTTTACGTCTGGAGTAACGCCAGAAATTACCGCTTTACCTTCTGATTTTCCTTCCACCGTTACAGGCTTCCATTTGACCCGTTCTTTGTAGATTGTATATATACCGTCTTCCCCTTCTTTTTTGACAAGTGCCGAAACAGGAATAACCGGGCCCTCATAACGCTCAGTTATTATATTAAATTTGATTTTTCGTGAGGTCATAAGCCAGTTATCGTAATATGAAACTTTAAATAGAATTTGGTTAGGCTTATTAAAAAATGTTTGTTCTGTGATAAATGCTTTGAATAGCTTATCACCAGACCCGGAGCTAATTTTAAATGATTCCTTTTCCGGCAGTGTCTGGCCATTTTGTAGTCTTGTAATTATATAAACAGGGTCCAGATTATTGATAATCCTGAACATCGGTTTTCCTTCTTCTACAGTCCCCTCAGATTTGATTTCCGAATATTCAGCTATTAGTTTCTCAACTTTATTTAAATCTAATTCCTTAAGGTTCTGATATGTATAGACAGACTCCAGGCCATCAAAACGATAGCTGACTATACCGGACCTGGGAGCTTTTATATTATACATTGTTACTCCGTTAGAACTGTCCAGTGATGCGATGGCCACCTGGGCAACTACTTGGCCAACCCTGACTCTTTCCCCTTCGGCAGCAATACGCCTAATAGTTCCACTATGGGGTGATGTAACTGTTTCCTCATTTCGAACTAAAATTCCTTCGGCAGTTACAGTAGACTGAATAACCCCGTCCTGTACCTGTTCAACCTTAACAAGACTGGCAATTACAAGTTCATTAATAAACCCGTAGGTGACAACTACAATATAAACCGCAATCACCGACAAAATAAGCTTCCTCAATAAATGACGAGGGCTCCGCCTGACTCTAACCCTTATTTCTGCTTCGCCTTTTGCAGTCTGCATTTGAGCTGTCCTCCAGTATTTAAAGGCTGTAAACAAAATCTTTATTCTACATCAAATATGGCATATCCTGCTAAGAAACTCCCATTAAACTCAATAAACTCAATTAAATTATTCTCCTGCCGCACGTAAAAAAGTGAGGACAGCTAAAGTACCATCCTCACTTTTTATTTCTATTTCATTTTTCATTAACAGATCAGTCATTTAAGTCCGGCCGCTCCCCTGTTACCAGATACACCACACGTTCCCCGATGTTGGTGGCGTGGTCAGCAATCCTTTCAATATATCTGCAAACAAAGAGGAGATGTGCGGCCTGAGTGATTGTTCTGGGATCTTCCATCATGTAAGTAAGCAGTTCCCTGAAAACCTGGGCGTATATATGATCTACTTCATCATCTTTTTCATTAAGGGTACGGGCTAAGTCAACATCACCCCTGACATATGCGTCAAGGCCGTCTTTAACCATTTGCTGGGTTAAAGCTGCCATTCTGGGGATGTCAACCAATGGTTTAATTAAAGGCTGTCCTGCCAGCCTTCTGGTAACCTTGGCGATATCAACAGAATTGTCGGCCATTCTTTCAAGGTCTGTTATTATTTTAAAACCAGTACTGATTTTCCTAAGATCCCCTGCTATGGGCTGCTGAGTAGCAATAAGCTTGAGGCATTTATCTTCTATATCAAGTTCCATGTGATCTATTATCGTGTCACCCTTAATTACCTCTTCGGCAAGGGAAACATCCTGGGATGCAAGGGATTTAACAGAATTGTATATGACTGTTTCAACAAGACTGCCCATACGCAAAATTTCCTGTTGAAGCTCTTCAAGAGCCCTGTCAAAAGCATGGCGTGTTGAACTCATATATTCCACTCCTTTTCTGTAATTTAACCAAATCGGCCTGTTATATAGTCTTCTGTCTTTTTAACCTCCGGTTTGGTGAAAATAGTTTCAGTATCCCCGAACTCAACCATATCCCCGGTCAGGAAAAATGCCGTGTAATCCGAAACTCTGGCGGCCTGCTGCATGTTATGAGTCACTATTATTATAGTATATCTAGCTTTTAGTTCTTCCATGAGTTCTTCTATCTTGAGGGTTGAAATAGGATCAAGGGCCGAGGTCGGCTCATCCATTAGCAGAACTTCAGGTTCTACAGCCAATAACCTGGCAATACAGAGTCTCTGCTGTTGTCCGCCGGATAAACCAAGAGCCGGCTTTTTCAGCCTGTCTTTCACTTCATCCCAGAGAGCCGATGCTTTAAGGCTCCTTTCCACTATTTCATCCAGTTTACGGCGGTCTTTAAGACCATGTATCCTTGGTCCATACACAACATTATCATAAACCGACATCGGGAAGGGATTAGGCCTTTGAAATACCATCCCTACTCTCTTTCTAAGATTGACAACATCCAGATCTGGAGAAAGTATACTATCGCCGTCAAGAGTAACCTCTCCCTCAATGCGTACATTGTCAATCAAATCATTCATTCTGTTTAGGGTTCGTAGAAAAGTGGATTTGCCACAACCAGACGGCCCAATCAAAGCAGTTACTCTGTTATCCTGGATTTCCATATTGATGTTTTTTAAAGCATGAAAATCCCCATAATACAACTGCAAATTGTTCACCATTATTTTGGTAGGCATGAGGACAAACCTCCCATCAAATCACAAATTTTTTCGGGATAACTATTACCGACATATAATACTAGCACATTTTCTTTAGTTTGCTGTTATTAATTTGTTAATTTTATGTTAAACAATGCATCATTTTCTATCTTATTAATCATAATGTGATTGAACTTTATTTGAAGGCCTATTATAATGTAATCTAGTACTAATCTCTATAGTATATAAAATATAAACTTTATGAAAATGGGGATAACGATGAAAGCAAAAGAAAAACATGTTAAAAATTCGACCGGCGTTAACCTTGGAGATAAGCTAAGAGCTCTTAGGGAAGACAAGAACCTTACTCTAAAGGAACTTGGCGAGCAAAGCGGCCTTTCCCTGACCTATTTAAGCGAGATTGAGAGAGGAACTGTTTACCCCTCACTGGAGACACTAAAACAACTGGCAAGATTTTACAAAGTAACAGTAAGTGTGCTCGTAAGTGAGCATTCCTGCGCCAACCTTCCCGCAAAGCTTCAATTTATTCGCAAATTAAAAAACATCTCCCAAAAACAGTTAGCTTCAATGGCCGGTATTTCACCAGGGCTGGTAGCACAGTTGGAATTAGGTAAAGTAAACCCTTCTATCAAAACAGTAAACAAGCTGGCAGAAGCTCTGGGAGTATCCATGTGTTACCTCATTCTTGAGCAGCAGGACATTGATGGTTTAATTGCCGGAGTTGGGCCAGACCTGCGCGCCCTGCTGCAAGACCCTAAAGTCCAGGCCCTGTTAAGTTACGTTTGTACTTTAACTGATGACCAACTGAGACTTGTCTTCAATTTTGTTAATATGCTAAAAAATCCGACTTTGTAGTCATATAATATCAACTTCCGGGCCTGGACGTATATTCCGGCACCGGAATTTTTTATGCCTGGCTCAAAGGCAGATAAACTGTAAAGGTACTACCTTTCCCGATTATACTATCCACTTGAATTTTACCGTGATGGAGCTCGAGAATATGTTTTACAATAGCGAGACCTAAACCTGTTCCACCAGCTTTCCGCGACCTCGCCTTATCTACTCTGTAAAACCTTTCAAAAAGACGTGGTATACTCTCACGAGGAATTCCTATACCTGTATCAGCAACTGCAATTTTAAGCCATTCTTTTTCTGTTTCTGCCGTTATTTTTACCTGTCCACCTTCCTGAGTGTATTTTACAGCATTGTCAACCAGATTAATGAGAAGTTGGCCTATCATGTCTTCGTCTGCCTCAATTTCCGGCAGCGGTTTTTCAACGCACAATTTAAGCTCCAGAGCTTTTTCACCTGCCTGCAGAGACAGGATAGAAACGGCTTCATGGATAAGCTTTTCAAGATTAAGCTTTACTTTATGCAGCTCCCGCTGCTTGGCTTCTATTTGGGATAGACTAAGCAGGTCGTTTATCAGCCTGTTTAATCTGTCAGCTTCATCATTTATTATCTCCAGAAAATACCGGGAAGTTTTATTATCTTCCAAGGCACCGTCAAGAAGCGTTTCTACAAAACCTTTTATTGAAGTAAGAGGAGTTTTCAACTCATGAGAAACGTTGGCTACAAAATCGGTCTTCATTCTCTCAACTTCACGGAAGGCTGTTATATCTCTCATAACCCCAACTGTGCCGACAATTCCTGACTCATTAGCAAGGGGAGCTGTACTGATACGAAATAACTTGGGATCAGGTACAAATAATTGAATTTCCCTCGTAATTCCAATCTCACTCTTTAAGGCTTCATGTAGAAGTTTTTCAAGATCAAAATTCCTCACCACTTCAATCAAGCTTTTACCGACACTTTTCTCATACTTTATATTAAACAATTTCTCTACAGCCGGGTTTATCATAATAATATTTCCTTTTTTATCTATGGCAATTACCCCGTCCGTCATACTGGTCAGTATAGCCTGAATCTTGTTTCGTTCTTGAGTGATTTCATCAATGGTATCCTGGAGACGTAGTGACATATAATTTAAACCCTTACCCAGAGCGCCAATTTCATCATCTGTTGTAACATTGATGGTCACATTCATTTTTCCTTCAGCCAATTCCCTGGCAGCATATGTCATTTCCTGCAGTGGAACAACCATATTGGCAGTTAAAACCGAAGCCAGCATAACCATTAAAATAAAGGCAATAATCATCGAACTGATTATAATAGTCCTCAAATAATTCCGGCTGCTTTCTATCTCGCTCCATGGGATAGCAACCCGAACAACGCCAACCACTTTGTCTCCATCCTTTACAGGCGCAGCAAAATAAAACAGCCTTTGATTTAGACTTGCACTGTATCTGATAGATTTGCCGACTTCCCCGTTTATAGCTTTTTTAATTTCCGGACGGTTCCTATGATTAACCATGCTGTCCTTATCAAGAACAGAATCACCTAATACAAGCCCATCGGTAGCGATTATTGTCACTCTCGCATTTATATCTTCCTTAACCTTTTTAGCATACTCCTGAAAAAAATCCTGCGAACGGGGGCTGGTAAAAGAAACACTAAGGTCCTCTGACATTAACCGTGCATAAGAAAGCAAATTATTCTGGAGATTGTTCAGAGTGTACTTCTCCATGGTGTTCATAAGATATAACCCTAACAAGAACAGAAAAAGAGCGGTTATAGCAAAAAATATGGCAGTTAATCTCCACCGAATGCTTTTAAACATTAAAATTTACTCCTTAAACTTGTAGCCTATACCACGTACTGTTTCAATATATTTAGGGCTTTCGGGGGTAGGCTCCATTTTTTGCCTCAGGTGTCTTATATGAACATCTACTGTCCGGGAGTCCCCTATATACTCGTAGCCCCAGATCTTTTCCAGCAGCATATCCCGAGTTAGGACCCGTCCCCGGTTTTTAGCAAGGTATCTCAACAATTCAAATTCCTTGGGTGTCAAATCAAGCTTCCGGTCGTAAAGGTAGACCTCAAACCTTTCCGGATCAATTGTAAGACCCTGAAATTTAATAGTTTCATCATTGCTTCCCGGTGTTGTATCTCTATGTGAAATTCTCCTCAGCCGGGCTTTAACTCTTGCTAAAAGTTCACGGGGACTAAAGGGTTTGGTTACATAGTCATCAGCCCCAATTTCCAACCCAAGAATTTTATCGATTTCCTCACTTCGGGCAGTCAGCATTATAATAGGTATATCACCAATCTCACTGTCCTTTTGAATAAACCGGCAGACTTCAAATCCATCCATTTTCGGCAGCATTAAGTCCAAAATTATTAAATCAGGTTTTTCCTGTTTTATTATGTTACATGCCTGTTGTCCATCAAGAGCCTCAATTACTGTATAACCTTCTTTTTCCAGATTAAATCTAACGAGCTGCAAAATGTGGACTTCATCGTCCACTATCAGAATTTTAGCTTTATTAGTCACCACAATCCACTCCTTCGGGTGTACCCTTTAGCATAATAAATGCTCCCATCCTCCCGGTCACCCCCTGACCTCCTCTGTAAGAAAACAATATGTCCTGGCTGCAGCAGGTACATAAACCTGCCGTTTCTATATTATTTTCCGGGACACCTGCATCTATCATTATCCTGCGGTTTGTTTCCCATAAATCTAAATGAGGGTGGTCTGTCCCGGATTCAGAGATAACCTTCTGCCACCACCTAAATTTCGTGCGCAGTTCATCAATCACAGGGCTGTCCACTTCATAACAGCAGAGTCCAATGGATGGGCCTATGCCTACCAAACAGTCAGCAGGGTCAGACCCGTACTCGGATGTCATTCTTTTCAAAGCTGCAGCACCAATGCCGGCAACTGTCCCTTTCCACCCGGCATGTATGCTTCCGACCACTTTTTTCACAGGATCTAAAATAAAAAGAGGTACACAATCCGCATAAAAGGTTGCTAGAAGAAGTCCGGGCCGGTTTGTTATAATCCCGTCAGCAGCTGGAAAAGCCTCGTCATAGGAAAAGGCTCCCACCCCTGCATCCCCTTCGCTAACTGCCTCAATATTGGTACCGTGTACCTGCTGGCAGGTAACAATCCTGGTAATATCAACACCGAATTTGTCACAGGCTATCTTCCTGTTTTCAATAACATCACCAGGTTCGTCTCCAACATGAAGAGCAAGATTCAGGGTATCATACGGTTTTTTGCCCACACCTCCAAGACGAGTACTAAATCCATGTCTGACAAGTCCGGTATCTTCAAAAGAAGGTATTTCAAACATTTTCGTTTGTCCACAGTCTTTTAACACAAAACCTTTACCCAAAAATTCTACCCCCATTAAACAATAAAAATCAAATATCTTATAAAATATTCGTTATTCATACTGTTATTCCTTTATGTAATATTCTGGCTTCTCACAGTCTCAGGAGACTACATAAAAAGAGTGCCCCATGGGACACTCCTTTGACCTACCTTGCAAATACGTGATTGCCAATTTGCTTAATTATGGGTCTTGACCAAATCCATTCACTTGTGGCTGCTTCAGGATTCCAGTAATACACTGCGCCCATTGATGGGTCAGCGCCGTTCACAGCTTCTTTTGCAGCCCGATAAGCTTCTTTATCAGGTGTCAGGTTAATCTGCCCATCGTCAACCGCGGTAAATGCTCTTGGCTGGAATATGATATCTCTGATGGTTTTAGGGAAGGCAGGGTCATTCAATCTGTTCAGTATCACTGCCCCTACTGCCACTTTCCCTTCAAAGACCTCACCTCTGGCTTCGGCATGAATAGCCCTTGCCAGAAGATCCAGATCGCTGGCATTTTCAAAGTTAACTTCAGCATCGGTAGCAACATTTACACTTACTGCCTCTACTGCAGCCACATCCTGTGGAATTACCAGAACCTGCCCTTCTACAAGCCTACCGTCTGAAATTCCATGCCCGTATATTTCACTTTTGAGCACACTGTATCTTTCAGCGATATCGGACAGAGTTTCACCTTCCCGAACCTTATAGATAGTAACGTTTTTGATGTCCGGAATCACCAGCTCCTGGCCAGGATAAATCCAAATATCATTAAACCCGTTTAGTGACATTAATTGATCATAATTTAACCCCAGAGCCCTGGCAATAAAATAAAAGGTATCTCCCTTCTTTATCCAGTAGTTAAACATATTGCCCTGCAGCTTAATACCGGGAATAATCAGTTTCTGGTTAGGATAAATCAGGTGGCCGGTCAGGTTGTTTGCAGCCATTATTTCTTCATAAGTTATACCTAAGGTTAGCCCAATGAGCCAAAGTGACTCGCCTTTTCTCACTGTATAAGTTATCGAAGATCCCAGGTCTTTGCTGTTCATTTCCGCATCGCCGGATGCATCGGCTGAAACTGATGAAGTCCTCGGGAGTGCTGCTTCATTATCGGCTACATTCAATCCGTTTGCCTTTTTAATCTTTTCTACGGATACACCGGTTTTTTCACTTATCTTCTTAACAGTATCACCAGGCTGAACCACATACTGATTGGTTTGAGTTTCAGTCAATCCCCCTGTATCCTGCTTTCCCATAACCTTATTGGGAATCACAATCACAGGAGCAGGCTTGACCGGCAGTTCAACTGTAGGCTGCTCCTCTGCTTTGGCTGCTTCGTCTACAGGTGTCTGCTTCTCTGCTTCATCTGCAGGCTGCTCCTCTGCTTTGGCTGCTTCGTCTACAGGTGTCTGCTTCTCTGCTTCA
>JAENZX010000002.1:0-12329 GCA_016841045.1 Thermincola carboxydiphila | reverse complement strand
AGGCTGCTCCTCTGCTTTGGCTGCTTCGTCTACAGGTGTCTGCTTCTCTGCTTCATCTGCAGGCTGCTCCTCAACTGCCGCCTTCTCATTGTCTACCGGGTCCGTAGATACCGGTTTCTCTGGTGCAATACTTTCCACCGCTTGTTCCTTTTGCCCAATCTCAGGAGCAGTAACAGGGTCAGCAGATTCAGTATCCGCGGACTCCTGGATTACCTGTTCAGTCTCAACAGGTACAGGGGCTCCCCCCCCTTCCCCTGCTGTAACTCTATCATCAGCCAATACAACTCCAGGGAAAGAAAGCAAAAGGAGTAAAGCAAACACCAGAAAACCTGGAATAACCCAGTTTTTCCTACGCATAATACCCTCCTTTCTTCTAGGTTGGTATTCATCCCAATAACCCGTTTACCATAGCTAAAACCAAACGGGTACACTGTGACATCTCAATTATAGCTCAGCTTGTTAATTATTTCACCAAGTATAATATGGGACAGGTGGAAGTGGCTTGCGGGGTTTCCAAATGTTTATTGCTGAATTTGACCTGAGTGGAGGGTTGGGTATTTTGAGTCCCCGCCCAAGCGCCATCCATCTGGCGCCGGGCGCTCGAAAACCTTTACGAGTTGGGACTACCGGGGAGTGAGGAGTGGGTACGGAAAAAAGTTTTCACTTGTTGTTTTTTTTATCACTGATCTTTCGTGCCGGACTCGGTACGGTATGATACCTTGCAGGTATTTTCCGGTGTTCTACAGTTTCAGATGGAACTTTTTTATCAAGCCACCTTAGTGTTTGTGCCATGATTAACCCCCATATCAGCCCGCCTACGTGATTTGACAAGACTGTCGAAAGGGAATGTTTGGAAAGGTAAGGTACCTGTAAAAGAGTAGGTACAGCGTAAATGACTAGACCGGTAATTATTCCGTAATAAGCACCTTTTATAAGATACCCTCTTGATGTACTAAACCTGATTAAATAGGCAAAAAAGATTCCAAGTAACCCTACCCATAAAAGTTGTATAAGCATAGCGTAGAATCCCTCGATATGCGTTCTGGGCAAGTCACCATAGAGTATTACAGCGGCCCAGTCTATAAAACGAATTATTTTTAATTTTAGAATGTTAACTGCAAACGCACTCCACAAGTTCATAGCCACGCCGCCGGTAATACCTGCAACTAACCCTCTAAAGAACCTGTCCATTTACTCAACCTCCAAATTTCCATTGAACTATCGGGAAAATTTCCGCTGGTGTTAGATTTTCCTGAGTTGGCTAAATTTATCATGGTAATTTTTAGCGAAACAACTTTGATAAATAGTTCTGAGAAATTTGAGTATTGTATAAAAAAAGGCATAAAAAAATTTACTAAACTACGTTATAATAATTGTAATGAGAATCACAATAATTTCACGGGGAGCTTGCATGAAAAGAAAAAAATACGGATTTGCCGCTTTTCTGGTTTTCTTCATTTCTTACAACATAATAACAATGCCTCCACTGGTTTTCTACGGTCCCTTTGATGAAGTACGTCAGATGGCTGTAGGAGCTGTCGCAACCTCCCGCCACCCACAGTTCCTCAGGCTTTTCTATTCCCAGGAAAAAGTGCGCCAGTTAATGAGACAATCCGGGGTTCAGGTTGAGGAAAATAACACCGTTACCGCAACACTTAAAATTGAGGCCAAAAATGATGACCGCCTCGAACTAATTCAAATAGATACCGGTAGATTTAAAGGAAAACTGCTTAAAGTATATAACCCGAGAAGAGTCAAAATGGTAACCACCAAGGACTTGTTTAAAGCAGGCGAAAAAACCAGTGATATTGCCAAAAGGGTGGGGGCTGTTGCTGCAATAAATGGCGGTGGGTTTAATGACCCTAACGGAAAGGGCAACGGTGGTTTTCCGCAAGGAATTACTATCCATGAAGGAAAGATTCTAACAGGGAAAAATATTAAATACCCTATGAGTATAATTGGTATAGATAAAAATGGCTTGCTTGTAATTGGAAAATATACTCCGGCCCAGTTATTAAAGAACAAGGTCCAGGAGGCAGTTACCTTCGGTCCCCAGATAATTAAAGCGGGAAAAAGAATGGTTCGCGGAAATGGCGGATGGGGTATAGCGCCCCGGACAGCAATAGGGCAGACAAAGGATGGAGTTATTCTGATGCTCGTAATTGATGGTAGACAGGTATCCAGTATCGGGGCAACTCTCAAAGATGTACAGGAGATTTTGCTGGATTACGGGGCTGTTAATGCGGCAAATCTCGACGGAGGTTCCTCAGCTACAATGTTCTATAAAGGAAAAGTTATAAATTCACCTTGCAGCCCCTTTGGTGAACGCTACGTACCTACAGCCTTTGTAGTAATGCCTTCCGGAAGGGGGGAACTCTAAATGTCTTATGACATGCTCACCCCAGGTCTATACTCCCCTCCCAAATCAAAACTCAAACGAAGAAAAAGGCCCTGGCTTCTAGCCTTTCTCCTTATATCTGCAGTTATACAATTTATTATGCTCTTTAGTTTGGAAATGTTGTTTAAACAAATGAGTGGAATCGACATTGAACCAGAAAGCACGACTGAAGTCCTTGAACGCAAAGTTGTTCTTCAGCCTCCTCTTAATTTACCTCGAATGATGACTTTATCATCTGACCACTCTACGCTTGCTGTAGCTGATACCGATGCAATAAAGATTTATAACCTTAAAGACGGCACCCAGATTTTAGAATACCCGACTTCAGGTAAAACTGTCGGTTCTATGCAATGGTTACCTGACAGAAACCGTCTTATCTTTTCGCTTATTGACTCAAAATTAACAACAAAAGTTATTAAGCCTCCAATACCAAATAAAAAAGGTAATGTTTTTGACGAAGTGTACAGTACAGATTCCTACAGACAGCCCGAACAATTTGTGACAACCACCCAACGGTTCGAAATAGTACTTTACGGTTTGGAAAGTGCAAAAAAAGCATCACCCGAGTTAATCCAGACTCTCAGACAGGAATGCCCACCTCCTCAAAAAGTTGATCTAAGCATTTCAACTTATACTAACTTGCTTTTTGTACATTGGAATGATAAGAAAAATAACCTTGTCCAAATAGATATTATGAACAGGATAAAAGATATCCCACTACCAAGAGGGGTTATGACAAAAGTTGTGGCATCACCGCGCAATGGAAACCTCTGGGTGGAGATGACTGAAGATAATTTCCCATCTATTTATCTTTATCAGGAAGGCCGATGGAAGCTGCAAACCTATCTGGATGGATACAATTTACTAGGCGCAACCCCAGACGAATCGCTTGCAGTTGCTACTGATCAAAACGGGTTTGCCAAAGAAGTAGAACTGGTTAATGAGAAAGGTGAATTCAAACCCGGATGGTCCTTTACTGACCCAATTAAACTGGAAAAGGTGAGAATACTAAAAGATGGACGCCTTCTGTTATTGGATGACGGGCGTATCATAGTACATTCCACAAAACTGGGTGAAGGAACCCTATTTAACACAGAAATAGCCGACTCTTATTCACCTGATGGCAAAATGGTCGTCTCCTGGATCGAAAGTACAAATGAACTGCTTATTCTTGAAGAAGTAACAGAAAAGGTAGAGTAAAAAGGAACTGACTCACTTCAAGTTGAGTCAGTTCCCACTTTTACTTTGCAAAAACGTGATTACCTATCTGTTTTGTAATTGGACGGGACCAGACCCACTTGCTTTGGGCCGTTGCTGGGTTCCAGTAGTATAACGCGCCACCAGATGGATCCCAACCGTTAATAGCATCTCTAACAGCATTAACTGCAGTTTGATTCGCCGTCAGATAAATTTGCCCGTCATCAACAGCAGTAAATGCTCCTGGTTGATAAATAACTTCTCTAACGGTGTTTGGGAAATCTGGATGCTTTACCCTGTTTAAAATCACTGCTGCCACGGCAACCTGACCTTCATATACTTCTCCCCTTGCCTCAGAAAATACAGCTCGGGCAAGTAAATCCAGTTCACTTCTGGAAAATGACCGTGAGACGGTAGTCACGGTCCTGCTGTTCCTGCTGCCGGGAATTGTAAGTACTTGACCCGGGTAGATTAAACCTTTCCAAATTTTATTCGAATTGTTGATTGAATCGACGGAAACACCAAACTTTTGTGATATACCCCATACAGTATCCCCGCGTTGAACCGTGTAACGAAACGTGTTTGCGGCAGAAGCACTACTGGAAGTGCCACCAGGAATTACCAGGTTTTGACCTGAATAAATTAAATCTCCTGATAAACCATTAGCTGCTTTTATTGCGGAGACCGTAGTGCCAAATCTATTGGCAATCAGGTATAATGAGTCACCTGCCTGGACCCTATAATTGGCTGCAGCTTGAGCCGGTTCGGCTGCTAGGAACAAACAAAGAACTCCCAGTAATACTGTGGTAACGAATCGCTTGGGTAACCTTTGCAGAAAAATTCCCCCTTTCTTCAGCCTCCGGAGTTAGCTGACGGGTTCGGTTGAAAGGACAACCCTACTATGCCGTTGCAGCCGGCAATAGATTCACCCCCTGGGACCGTAATCGACCCTACTAATGGTTCCTCCGTACCTTATTGGATTCGGCTTATTTTTGAACATGTCCATTATAAACTATATCGTTCTTCAGAATAAGGGGGGAAAGATTACCCATTTAAACCAGAACAGACCATGTCGCCCTAACAAAGTTTCTTAATTATATTTTGGCAGGATCATTACCTGTTTTGAATATTGCGAATATTTACCGTAAAGAAACAGCCTGAACACTACGGTTCAGGCTGTTTTCATTTGATTATATTAATCTTAAAAGAAAATATACTAATGCGGCTACCAAAGCTGACAACGGAGCCGTAAGGAGCCACGCGTTAACTATACTTTTAGCAACAGTCCACCTTACCGCAGACATTCTTTTAGTTGCTCCAACCCCCATAATGGAAGCTGAGATTACATGGGTTGTGCTTACCGGCTTCCCGAGTATTGAAGCTCCAATGATAACTATTGCCGCTGAAGTCTCTGCGGCAAAACCATGGACCGGCTCTAGTTTAATTATCCTGGCACCCATTGTTTTGATTATCCTCCAGCCCCCTACGGAAGTCCCTAAGCCCATGGCCAAAGCACATGAAATTACAACCCAAAGAGGTACATGGAAACTATTGATTGCTCCACCCGCCAGAAGAGCCGCTGTAATAATACCCATCGACTTCTGCGCATCATTTGAGCCATGGCTGAAAGCCATAAAAGCTGCTGAAACAATCTGAAGTTTGGAGAAATATTTATTAACTATTGTTGGAGATAGATTCCCTACTAGAGTAAAAATAAGTTTCATAACACTAAACGCAATAAGAAATCCAATTATGGGTGAACCAATCAGCGGAATAAATATTTTCTCAAAAAGACCTTCCATATTCAATATAGAAATACCCTGACTTGCAGCAGCAGCCCCTGCAACCCCACCGATTAGAGCATGGGAGGAACTACTGGGCAGACCATAATACCAAGTTAACAGATTCCATAGAATAGCTCCCATCAAAGCAGCTATAAGCACTTCATTAGTAAGCCATTTGGGGTCTACAATTCCCTTACCGATAGTACGTGCTACTTCCGTGCTGGTCAGAGCCCCAATAAAGTTAAGACCGGCAGCCATTAATATGGCCTGGGCCGGGCTTAATACCCTTGTGGAAACTGAAGTTGCTATAGCATTGGCCGTATCATGAAAACCATTGATGAAGTCAAAAGCCAGAGCAAGCACGACAACTAAAACCAACAATATTATCTCAGGCATACTTCACCACTACCCCGCGGATGAGCTTTGCAATCTTTTCACACCTGTCCAGGGCGGTTTCAAGCTGCTCAAACACCTCTTTCCATTTTATCACAGCGATAGCGTTATCAGAGCTCTTAAACAAATCCGCTACACCAAAACGATAGATTTTATCACCCTGAGATTCGTCTTTTTTGATTTCGTAGCATAAGTCCATGATTTTAACTGTATTGTTCTTCATTTTCCTAAGATAATAAACAGTTTCCTTGACTTTACCGGTAGCACTGACAAACACATCAACCATTTCCCTGAACTTAGGATACGGTTTCCCTGCCTCATAGATGACCATCTTTTCCACTGTACTGCAGACGGAATCCAGAATTTCATCAAGTTCCCTGGCAAGGCTGTAGATGTCTTCTCTGTCAAATGGTGTCATAAAAGTCTCGTTTAACTTATCAATAATTTTATCTGTTACTTTATCACCGTTTTGTTCAAGGGTTATTAAGTCATTAAGGCGTTCATCCATTGTTTCATACTTTGCCATCATATCCTGTAATAATACAGCACCCTGATAAAGGATATCTGCCGCTTCCTCAAAAAGCGTGAAAAACTGGTCATCTGCAGGCTTAAATCTCGTAAACAATTTAACTCCCCCGTTTACTTTTATTAATTTATGTAAAAGGTAACTACCCTTTGTCGTCGAAACTAAACTGTCTTAAAGACGAATCCAATCAAATCGATATATTCGCCTGTAATCATATTTCTCCTGTTAATTCTATGTTAATTTTATGTTAAATACACTTATAGGTTTAATAAAATAACTTGTCAAAAAATGTAGAATCTGCTGCATCCTCGTTTAACCGTGTCTAAACAGCGTTTAACATCCCTCTCCTCTTAGACTATTAAATTTTCAATACCCCAATCAAAAACATAAGTATCTTTAAAAAAGTATCTACTTGAAGTTCAATAGGTATTTATATATTATAAAGTTATTATTTACAAGCTCAAATTTTGAAATCTCAAATTTCTAAAATTATCATATGGAGGTTATTATGGATAAAAAGTTGAGTTTACTATATTTTAGTGCTACTGACACCACAGCCAAAGTTGTTAAACAAATCGCAAATGGTATTTATGACAACTTTATTGAGTTTGATATTACTTTACCAATTAATAGACAGAAGGATTTAATCTTTGGATGTGATGATCTAGTTATAGTTGGAGTACCTGTATATGCTGGCAGGGTTCCTGCACATTTAATGGATTATTTTATGAAGGTACAAGGAGACCATACTCCTGCAGTTTTTGTTACTGTATATGGAAACCGTCATTATGACGATGCACTCTTAGAATTAAAAGATACCTTTGAGAAAAATGGTTTTATCGGAATTGCCAGTGGGGCATTTATCGGGGAGCATTCATACACTACAAAAGTGGGAACTGGCAGACCTGATCGTAAAGATTTAGAAACTGCACACAAGTTTGGTGTTGAAATCAGGGATAAGTTACAAAATAATAAAGATATTATTAAACTACCCAAACTTGTTATTAATGGAAATTTCCCGTACAAAGAGAGAACAGCAATGCCGCCAATGTCACCAGAAACAAATGATAACTGTACGAACTGTGGAATTTGTGAAAAACATTGTCCAATGAGTGCTATCGATTCTAATGATGCTAAAAACATAGATGCCACAAAATGTATACGCTGCTGCAGTTGTATTAAAAGATGCCCTGTAGATGCTAAGTCTTTTAATCATGAAATAATAAACAAAATCACTCAGGGACTAATCGATAACTTTAGTACAATTAGGCGTGAACCTAAACTTTTTATATAAATATATTTCACAGTTGACTTAATGTATAAAGAGGAATACCAGAATAACAAATACCTGGTGTTCCTCTTTCTTATTGAAAATTTCTCTTATTGAAACTTAAGCAATTTGCATTACTACGGGTTTGCCTGCTTTTAGTGACTGCACGACATCTATTATCTTCTGGTTGGCGGAACCTCGAAAGGGAAGATTTAAGTCCTTTTGCCCCAGAATAAACCTGCCGTCTACTAAAACCTCTATTTGTCTCATCACAGGCAGGTGCTTAACTTCATCAAATTCAAATCCGGTATAAACCCATATATCCAAATCAGGTTTCTGCTCTCTGATTATTTTTATTACAGTATTCAACTCATCAGCTTGTATTAGGGGATCGCCCCCAGTAAATGTTATACCTTTATGTACAGGTGTTATCAGATTTAAAAGCTTCTCTGCAAATTCGTTCTCCGGTATTTTTATCCCACCCGACAATGACTGGAGCTGTGGGTTGTGACAGCCCTCACATCGAAACGAACAGCCCTGCAAAAAAGCAACCACTCTTATACCCAAACCATCTACAACAGAACTGTCAACAATGTCAGCATACCTTATCATAATTCCCCTCCTTCTCATTAGCACATAGGCCTATGAAAAGTCCATAAAAAGAAAAAACCGCAGTAAGCCCGACTACCGTCGCCCGCGGCCTATTCTTCGGTTATTCTCTAAATTTTACCAGGTCTATAAAAGCTTCATCGGCTATCTTTTGTGCAAGTTCATCGGGGTAATCACCCTTATAGATAACCTTGTCCACCCCGGCGCTGATTAAGAGCTTTACACATGAGACACAGGGCTGTACAGTTACATAAACAGTAGCCCCCTCCAAAATATCACCGTGCATTGCCGCCTGTGCAACTACATTAGCCTCGGCATGGGTTGCCCAACATAATTCATGTCTCTCACCGGACGGTATCTTAAGCTCTTCTCTAAGGCACCCTCTCTTTTCACAATGTGTTACCCCTGACGGTGCTCCATTATAACCGGTACAGATTATCTTCTTGTTCTTTACGGCAACTGCGCCTACTTTCCGTCTCAAACACGTCGATCTGGTTGAAACCAGTTCCGCAATATCCATAAAGTACTGATGCCACGACGGCCTAGCCATACAATCTCTCCTCCATTCATGGATCTCTTAGAAAAATGTAAAATAAAGTCGAAACTCTCCCTTTTATGTTACCAAAAGTTAGGGGAAATTCCAATATAAATTTGTGTGGTTCTATTTTTTAGCCCTTCTCCAAAGGCGATAGAAAACGTAGACTAATATTAATTCCATTAGCCAGCTTCTCATCCAGTCAATTTTAATAAATTGAACAGCTGAAAAACCTTCAAGCAACAAGGCCGGTATTTTCCCTAGAGAACTGGCAATAGTAAAGGTCAAAAAAGAAACTTGCCCCATTGAGGCGGCGAGAGTAACCAAACCGGAAGGCATTAGAGGCATAATCCTGAGCAACAAAATAAGATATACAGCCTCCCAGCCATTACTATTAATCAACCTCATAAGCCTGGGATACTTCATTATATATGGATATACGACCTGTTGAAACCCTTTTCGATAGATTATAAATGAAATAGCTGCTCCCAGCGCTTCTCCGATAAAGGAAATCAACATTCCCTCCCAAAAACCAAAGAAAGCTATGTTGGCCGCTGTTATAAAAAAGCTTGGTATTAAACCCAGAATAGCAATACCAATATTTAGAATAAAACTTATTAATACTGCTTGGCTTTGATTTTCGTTAAAGTAATACACTAATTGTTCTTCCATCTTTTGTTATATCTTCCTCTCAGCTGCCAAACTTCAATTCTAGGTGGCACTCCCCCTGAGGCAAAACAAAACAAGGGAAGTAGACAACTCTACTTCCCTGCAAAGAATTCAGACCATTTATGCGAGCTGCTCAAGTATTATCGATATTTAACTCGCAGTTTATTATTTCCTACTCCCGATCCATCAACCTATGGAATTTCCTGTCTCTTAGTTCGGCCTGTTTGGCGTCGTTGAATCTGTCGACAGTGCTTAGGTAGCCGGTTATCCGGCGGACCCGCTTAATTTCCGGTGAGCCGCACATTGGGCATTCGTCCTGGTTGATAACACCTGTATAGCTGCAGCCCATGCAGTAGTCAACTGGGAAGTTGATACCTGCATAACCAATATCCGAATCCTTCATATGCCTTAATATTGCTTCAATGGCATCGAGGTTGTGGATTGGCGGGGAGGGAAATTCTACGTAGCTGATATGCCCTGCATTGCAGTACTTATGATAAGGACCTTCAATTGACACTTTATCAAAAAGGCTTATATCATGATCCACAGGAACATGGAACGAATTTGTATAATATTCCCTATCAGTAATACCGGGAATATCTCCGAATTCCTTGTGGTCCATGCGTACAAATCTTCCAGAAAGCCCCTCGGCCGGAGTAGCCAGAAGAGTATAATTTAACTGATACTTCTCAGTAGCATCATCCATCATCTTTCTCATAAAAGCTACTATCTGTAACCCCAAATCGTGTGCATCCTGAGATTGGCCATGGTGTTTGCCTGTTAGGGCCTGAAGAGCTTCGGCAAGACCAATAAAACCAACAGACAGAGTTCCTTGCTTGATAATTTCTTCTATGTAGTCATTAGGGCTAAGACCCTTTGAATCAATATAAAGTCCTTGTCCCATAAGGAAGGGCATATCCCTTACTTTAAGTTTTGCCTGAACTGTAAATCTATGATACAGCTGTTCCACTGCAAGGCTAATTACCTTTTCTAGTTCACGGTAAAACTTGTCAATATTAGTTCCCGCTTTGATTGCAACTCTGGGCAGGTTTATGGTTGTAAAGGAAAGGTTTCCACGACCCTCTGAGACTTCGGGCCCGTTAACATTACCTATTACCCTCGTTCTGCAACCCATGTAGCTTACTTCTGTACCATACGGGCTGTTAAAAGAAGAATCCATAAAACTAAAGGTCGGATTTAACCTTCTGGCGGCCACCCTGACTGCCAGTTTAAACAAGTCGTAATTCGGGTCCCCTTCGTTTAGGTTGATACCTTCTTTCAACCGAAAAATGATATTAGGGAAAATCGGGTTTTCTCCCCGACCAAGACCCTTTTCATATGCCAGTAGTAAATTCTTAACAACTGCCCGGGCTGCTGGAGAGGTATCAGTCCCAATATTCAGGCTTGAAAATGGAACCTGCGCTCCGGCCCTTGAATGCATGCTGTTAAGGTTATATATAAATGCCTCCATGGCTTGATAAATTTCGTTGTCATCAGCGTCTTTGACAAATTCTGCAATGTCAGTATCAAAGAACGGGAAAGCCTGTCCACCGTGCATATCGTTTTGTGAGCTTTGAAGGATAATAGCTGCCAGAGCTGCAGCTGATGCAGGTCTTTTAGGTGACCTGATATAACCGTGGCCATTATCGAAACCTTCTCTAAGCAATCTTCCGAGAGGAATCTGAACACATGTGAGAGTTTTACCGTAAAAATCAAGGTCATGAATATGAATATCACCGGTGACATGTGCCTGTGCCTGAACCTCTGGAATGAGGCGGGATAAATAATATTTTTTACTGGCAGCACTAGCAATTTGCAACATTTTAGCGGAAGGAGAGTTACTTACGTTGGCGTTTTCCTTATTTGTTTCAATCAGTATTTCTTCAACGGCATCCATCAGTTCCGACTGCGCATCCCTGATCCTGGTACGATGAGCCCTGTACAATATATAAGCTTTAGCAGTTCTGGCATGTCCACTTTCAATGAGGACCTTTTCCACACAGTCCTGAATGTCTTCCACAGTAAAAATTTGTTCCCCAAACTGTTGGCGCATAATTTTCATAACTTCAAGAGTCAGTTCCATAGCAAGAGTACGGTCTTCACCGCCAACGGCCTGAGCTGCCTTAAATATTGCATCTGTTATTTTACCTTCGTTAAACTCGACTAACCGCCCGTCCCTTTTTCTGATAACCTTAAATGTTCCCTTCTCACTCTTTTGAGCGCGGAGCTGTGTTAAATTAATAGCATCAAATTCCTCTTTTTCCAGAATCATCAGGCGAATCCTCTCCCATTCATTTTTTCTTCAGAATTTTCTCCAGTTCAATCATAAAACTATTCACATCTTTGAACTGCCGGTAAACTGATGCAAATCTTACATAAGCGACTTCGTCCAGACCACTCAGCTTTTCCATTACCATTTCACCAATCTTTTCTGAACTTATTTCCGAATCCATTTTGTTTCTGAGTTCTTTTTCGATATCATCTATAACCTGTTCCATCTGTTTGACCGAAATAGACCTCTTCTCACAAGCTTTTATAATACCTCCCAGTATCTTATTTCTGTCAAACACTTCCCTCCTACCGTCTTTTTTCACTACTACAAGTGGTATCTCATCCACCTTTTCATAGGTGGTAAACCTCCGACCGCATTCAATACATTCTCTTCTTCTTCTAATTGCCGTGAATTCGTCGGCCGGACGAGAGTCGAGCACTTTACTGTCCGAATATCCGCAAAAAGGACATTTCATTATTTATTCCACCCTAAATATCCAGAATTTTTTCCAGCAGGAATTTAGTAATAACTCTTGAATTAAAGTTGAATTAGGCTTGTACACTTTGGAGTAAAGACTTCTTACACCTACAATATATTGGGTACATTCCCATTATAAAGTACTAGATATTGGGTAGTCAAGGTACAAATTACCATTTATTAAATTCGGAATTTTACA
>JAENZX010000054.1 GCA_016841045.1 Thermincola carboxydiphila | reverse complement strand
AATCAGTTTATGTCAACCAATTGCTGGATTATCAGCACAGTCTGCCGTCCCCCTGGTTTATACGGTTACACCTGCAATCTAAAACCCTGCCGCCCAATAACCTTAAGCATCTCCTGCCTGTTGGGCATTGAATTGCTTAGTTTGGCAGCCACCTGGTCGCTGAAGCTGTCCACCCTTCTGTTTGCATTTCTTAAATCGTAATAGGTTGTCATTTCCCGGTCGTATTCTTTAATCTCCTCCAGGTAATTGTCAAAAACCCCGTAACTGTTTTCAAAAACCCTAAGCCTGTTTTCAAGCCTGGGCTTTAGCTGCGGGTTTTGATTGGGGTAGCCTATCCCTAAGCCTAATACCGGGAATGTCAGCTTAGGCAGCTTAAGGATTTCACAAATTTTGGCCGAATCATTTAAAATACTGCCCAAATACACAACGCCCAGGTCCATGGACTCCGCCGCATTAACAACGTTTTGTAACGCAAGGCACGCATCGGTAAAGCCCTGGAAAAACCTGTCCATATCCGCCGCGTTTTCGGTTACGGTTCCCTTTTCCTTTGCAATCCTGTTATTCCTGAACTGGTCCACTACAAATATCAAAAGCTCCGGTACCCTTCCCACATATTCCTGGTTGCATACATTGGCTATTTCCTTCTTAATTGACGGGTCGGTCACCCGGATAATCGAGTAGGACTGCATCCCGTTGGAGGTGGCGGTTCGTCGTGCCACCGCCAACAAGGTGTCGAAAACTTTCTCCGGTATTCTCATATCCTTAAACTCACGGATTGTACGGTGCCCGAGCTGCCTTTGTACCATCACATTCATTTGATTCATCAAAAAACCCTCCCCTATATCAATTTGTATAGTTATATAATACCTTTAAGGAAGTGTTATAAAACAATTACTCAATTTTTCTTTTTGGAACCAAGGGGACGGTTCTGAACCAAGGAATCAAAAGGCTGAAAATTGTGACTATAAATCAACCCCCGTCTCCTTGTCAGACTTATACTCCAGGATTTCTCCCGGCTGACAGTTTAGTTCCTTACATATGGCGTCCAGCGTTGAGAAGCGGATTGCTTTTATCTTTCCTGTTTTAATATTTGACAGGTTGACTATACTAATGCCGACCCTGTCAGCTAGTTCATTTAACTGCATTTTTCGATCCGCCAGTACTCTATCCAACCTAAGAATAATGGCCATATTACTTCTCCCCCTTACAGTGTGGCATCGTATTCTTCCTGCAGGTAGGAACCATAGCGAAAGATGCCGGAAAGGATAAGCATCAACAGTCCGGCTGCAATCATTATCGAGTTCGCTGAATAATTTACCGTCAAAACCTCTGTTAGCCCCATGGCATGAATGATTGCATCGGCGGTGCTGGCCTGTGCAGTACCAACAAAAAAGGAACCCACAAGAAAAACCATCCCTATGGAGAAAATACGGCGTGCATTATTGCTTTGAAACGGTTCTCCATTCTCAATTGCTTTTAGAACGCCACTGAGGAAAAAAGAAATAGCTCCGTACACAGCCGCAAAAACAACAATAGAGAAAAGTACCCTTACAATGATAGCACTTGCTTGTTCAGGATTCACTGCACCTGCAGCAAGAGCCAGATTATAGCGGATCACCCCGTCCATATACCCCAACCGAAAGTTTCCCGGAACACTGACGCCAATGGACCAGTTCTTGCTGACAGACAGATAAATGGCCAGCGGCAGTAAAATGGCTACTGTTGCTGCGGACAACCAATAAACGGCCTGCGAGAATATCCTCAACACTTTTACCAGCTTAATATACTTTTTAAGATATTCAATGGAACGCATGAACATCACCCCATTAATTTGACTGTGTCAATTATAACCTAGCGAAATAAATTTAGTCAATAAATATTTAATGATTATCATTAAATATTCTATGTTCTATATTAAGAACCTGCGGGCAATCCGTGGAATTTCTACAAGGGCGAATAACCCAGAACCGGGAAGCCTGTTATCAAGCTTTTTTCAATCCCTATTCGTTTTTATATTTTATCTCAAGACTACGCATTTGACGTGGCTCGAGGATACAAAAAAATGCCGTACCCCTCTGGTACCCCATTGGCTGAAGGGTGGATTTCCAAAATCCGAGCCTATATACCCATTTAGAGATTTTTACTTCCAATCAGATATACTATATTTAGTCAATAATTCCCTTGATAATTCCATACCCTCATCTGTAATTGCCACGGATTTGGAGCGGTGGCTTCCCTGTCGGATATAGCCTTCTTTATCAAGTTCATTTATAATACCAAAATCATATCCCTTCCATGCCATATCTAAATCCGACTCGAAACGGCTTTGTTCATTAAATCTTGTCAAATACATCAGCAATATGGTCAATTCTTTAACTGCCTTTTCGGGGCTTGTTTTATCCGTCATGAAATTTTCCTCACCTTCTAAAACAGTCACATTTTACTATCACAGATGTTTCAATTATACTCAAGGTATAACATTCATTCCAAACTTGTAATAATCCCGTGTTTTATCGCTTTATCATACATCTCACGGAAAACCGCCTTTGCGCCTTCCGCAAATCCTATCTGCATAGAGCTTATAAAGCTGTCGTAGATAATCTTGCCTTTGAACGGAAGCAAAACCGTTTCAATTTGAGCGGGCAAGCCTCGCCGCAACGTGTTTGCAACCGAATTACTTATTCCTTTTATCCCATAAAGTCTGTCTTGGCCTTGTTCATCCGAAGTAAGCACAACGGCATATTCCGGCCGATACTCCAAAACAAAGAGCATCCCTTTTTTATGTTTTGTCCTCCACAGCTTCAGAATGTCGATTTTCTCTTGCGGAAGTTCTGTTTCATTGATATATTCGTCTATCAGCTCCGGCTTTTTCCACAGTACTTCTCTTACTTTGTGCACCATCATATCGTTGACGGCGTTAGGATATTCCGGCTTGATTTTGGCTTTAATTACACCCATTCGTTCATTGACAAAACCCATTATGCCATACCATGTCTCATAAAAAAGTCTGCATTCATCAGAGCTTAACTGTGCCGATTTTGTATCGTCAACCATGGCACAACATTTCTTATATTTCTTCCCGCTTCCGCACGGGCAGGGGTCGTTACGTCCCACTCGCGGTCTTTGCAATGTTGGAAACTTAACAATATTTTCATTACGTTTACTAATAATCTCGTGAAGCTCGGACGGTGTGTATCCGTTATTTTCCCAGATGCGTGTATTGTTTTTTGCAATCATAATAAGGTTTATAAACTCCTGCAGTTGTTTTTCGCCGTCAAATACGAGATGATGGCTGTCCAGAATGGGACCCAGTTCCCTTATCCCGTCACCGTAAGTTATATAACTCCTAACTTCCTCATAACCTTCCGAGGTATTTTTACTGTAGCCAAAAGCGTCCCACATAAAACGGCGTACATTCCGCCAGTGGTCGTTATCCGCATAATCTTCAATGACGTATTTGAGAAATTCATCTTTTTCGGGTATGTAGCGGGGTTTGTCCGCTTGGTGCTTCAGCAAATAATCTGCGTACTTAAAGTTGTCAAAAAACAAATAATGAACAATGTATCCTTTGTAAAAACCGTACCCGCCGTCTTTTAACACAAGCGGCAGAAGGAGAATATAAATCTCTTCGTCGGTGGTCTGGTCGATGTTTTGTTTGTTGAAAATATCAACAAAGTCCTCACGGCTTATAATGCCATATAGGTTTACCGCCGCCCTTGCATAAGAATCAAGCAGCTTGCGGGTAACTGCCCTTCCGTTTGGGCAACGGACGATATCTGACGTGCGGTTATATTGTTCAAAAATCTTCTTTGCATTTTCTTCACTCATGTTATTACCACTCCTAAACGCTACTATCACCGATTGCGTAGAGCGCAATTTTTCCCTCCCTGACGCTGATTATATTACTCTTTACATATATTCCCCCAAGCTTTCCCAAAATACATTAATACTCAACTTATAAAAGTTTATTTCTAAAAACTTATGCACATCATGGATGCCAGCCATATGGTTGAAAGAATATTATTGTTGTCGCCGAAGTCCGTATTATTCAGAAATAGTTGTCAGTTTTTATAGAAACGACAATTCAGTTGGTGCAAGGCAAGCAGCGGACCTTGATCATAAGTTTCACCCGGATACAGCTTTTTCACCACCAGTTGGGTTTTACCCCAACAAATATGTACCAGAGGTCTTATCCTCCATTCTTATTGACAATTATTAGTATATCACAGGTTCAGTTATTCCTGAATAGCCTTTTCTCCTGTGACACATCCGTGCGAAAAACCAGAAAACAGGCAACAAAAACCCGGACTTTATCAGCTTCGTTCCTGATTATGCATTCATCATAAGCTTCCTTCACATAATACTTGTTTCTGCCCATCATTTCTTCTTTTCCTACCGGTCATAAAGTCCTCGGTTCACGTCAAAGTAAATTTACATCCATAATCCCACGGCCCACTTTTATGAGGATTTTTTACGTTGCAACAGGATTATGGTCTCCACGTGGCTCGAGTCTGTCAAAATGATGTCTGCGTTCTTGGGAACAGGTCAACGAATTTTTAGCGCTTTCGCGGTATGCGGGAACATATCAACGGTTTTATGGTTCTCGGGAACATATCGACTTAATTGGTCTAATAGAAATAGCGCGAATCAAATTTAGTCATTTCAAAATAAGCTATTTTTACTCACTTATCGATACAGGAGGGGCTGGTGGTTGTGTGCTTCCAAAGGCTATTGCCATGATTACCTGAAACAAAGTAACAGACAAAGCAATTATTAAGAGTATAAATACAAGTCTTTTCACATTCTTATTCAATTGCTTGCCTTTAACTAGAAGTAAAACTTAAGATATATCTTTTATCTCCTCGCACATATGACAATGTTTCGATCGTTCCATCTTCTGTATGGAGATATCCATATTCGCCTGTGTCAAAGAGGACTGCATGGTGGCTATAATTTCCAAGCCTTGTTGAATTAATCACTTCTTCTATGGGAACAAACTGACTTCTAAATGGATTATCCATTGGCTTATAAGTAGCTTCCTGCAAAGTATTACTTGAAACGGTGTATACAAACATATCTTCACCGCTCATAGGGTGTAATTGCACCGTATTACCGTCCATACTGACGGTCACATCACAATAGTTATCTCCTTGTGTTTGATGACAGTCTAATGGCTTCAAGTCAAGGCTGCGTATAATTTTTTGTGAGTTAAGATCATATACAAATAGCCCAAAATAATCATGGAATATTACTATATCATCAGAAGCATAGTCGAGTTCGACCATGTCAACTCCCACAGTTTGCTCGAAAGACAACTCTGGGGCAGTAGGTTCAATAATTGCAGCTTTCGGATTTGCTACCAGCCCAATTCCAACTGTTGCCACAATTATAATTGAAAAAACAATTATCCAAAACCTTGGCTTTTTATAATTTAACACATTTTTAATCCTACCTCTTACATTACCCTCACCAAAAGCAAGAGGGCTTCCATTTAAAATGGGCCTTCCGGCAGCAAGCGACAATAACGAATTAGCATAAGGCTTTATAATACCTTCATCCATTTCTTTCAGTACTCTTTCGTCACAGGATAGCTCCATATCCGTACTCATTAACATAAACGCAATCCACACAATAGGATTAAACCAATGTATGGACAATATCAGAAAAGCTAACACCTTAATGATATGGTCTTTTCTATGGATATGGGTCTGCTCGTGTAGCAAAATATAGTTTCTTTCTTCAATATTAAGTCCATCCGGTAAATATATATTAGGTCTAATTATTCCAAGAACAAACGGTGTTTTCAAATTCTTTGCTTCAAAGATATTCTTCTCTATTAATTGTGCACTTTTAAGCCGTCTTTTTAAGATCAAAATAGATACAAGGCTATAAACCAGCAATGCTATTATGCCTAAAATCCAGATGTATGCCCCTATTTCCACATAAATCTGAAGTGGATTTACACTTGCCCCAATAATCGGTGCAGGAAGTGAACCGCTTACAAATGAGTCAACTATTTCTATCCCAGTATTAATCTGAGGACTTTGCTGATAGATGATATCATGGGGGATTGGAACAGCATTCGTATTCCGTGGCATAAGACTAAACATGCTATCAAAGGAGAATGGAATTATTAGGCGAAAAGCAACCACACCCCATAAGGCATAGGAGATGACTTTTGGCGCCTTTTTAAGTAGAAGCCTGGTAAGTATTACAAAAATGATCACATAACTTGCCGTAAGGTTCATATTTAAAACAGTAAGAAATAGTTCACTCATTGTGCTACACCTCCTTGTGCTCATCAATCAATCTCTTCAACTCTTCAGCCTGATGTTTACTTAATTTTTCACCACTGATAAAAGCTGTTAGAAATTTCGGCAAAGACCCTCCAAAAGTATCCTCAACAAAACGTATACTTTGATTTGCGTAATATTTATCCCTCGTAATTAGAGACGAAACTACAGCGTTTTCATTTTGAAAAATACCCTTTTCACATAACTTTTTCAGTACTGTATATGTTGTAGACTTTTTCCAATTCATTTCTTTTTCACTTAGTTTTACAAGATCGCCGGAACCAATCGGCTCGTTCTGCCAGATTAATCCTGCAAACTTTTCTTCACTTTCTGCAAGTTTATATTCTTTCATGATAACCCTCCTGGTCTATTCAACATAGACTTTATATTTTAAGTCTATACCGAATAGACTAAGATGTCAATGATGATTAATGAAAAAGTATTAGTATGTTTTTAATTGTCAAGCACAAGATATAAAAAACCGCCAAATAGCTTCCCATCCATTTGAACCGGCTCATGGGTCTTGACAATACCATCTCGGCATAATGCTCCTTTTCTTCTTGCCGCAGGCTTTGTACTGTTGTTGTGACTGCAAAGACAGACAAACCGGCCATAAGTCCCAGGATATAGATTAAAGCGGCAATACCTTTTATCCCAGTGTCTTTGACGCTTCATAATATAAGCTAATTTTTCTTAGCAGAAACAATCAGCATCATGGGTCTACGAAGCTCATCTTCCATTCCTTTAACTGTATGAAGTAAATATTCTGGTGGCTGAGGTTCTACAATCCCGGTTAATTCAAAGCTTCCCTGTATCAAACTGTTCAGATATGTTGTAAGCGTTTTGTGATATTTAATTACTTCTTCTCCAAGAAAGTTAGCGGTTCTTTCGCCTTCATAAAAGTAATTGTCAACCGGAAAGTGAAGTATATTTCCGTTTTCATCATAATGCCAGTCCTGGTTTCCGTATGCAGTAAAAATCGGATGCTCAACTGAGAAAACAAAATCTCCATCAGGTATAAGGCAACCATTAACCTTCTCTACAATTTGTTCAAAGGATTCAATATAGTGAAAAGCAAGCGAACTAATTACTGCGTCAAAAGAGTTTTCATCAAAAGCGATATCTTCAATAGGCATCTGGATATAACGAATTTTAGAATCTGTTTTCTCTTTTGCTACCGTCAGCATTTTTTCAGAAATATCAACTCCTGTGACAGCCTTTGCACCATGCTCGATAGCATATTGACAATGCCAGCCGAATCCGCAGCCTAAATCCAGTATGCGCTTATCCTTAAAATCAGGAAGTAACTTTTGGAGTGTTTTCCATTCGCCCGCACCTGCAAGCCCTTTTGTTGAGCGATCCATTTTGCTGTATTTTTCAAAGAATACTTTGTCATCATATTTATTCTGTTTCATTTTTTATTTCTCCCATACAAATTAATATTTTCATCTTTTATTTAAATGGGCATCTGCAATCTTTTGAGTGGTTTATTAGCCATTCGACCTCAACTCCTCAAAATCTTCTCCATTGGCTTGCCTTTTGCCAATTCGTCCACCAGTTTGTCAAGCCACCTGATTTTCTGCATGAGCGGATCTTCGATTTCCTCGACGCGATGTCCGCAAATCACGCCTGAAATTTTGGCTGCGTTCGGGTTTATCTGCGGGGCTTCGCTAAAGAAGGTTTCGTAATCGATATTCTTCACAATTTGCGCTTGCAAGCCAGATTCGTCATACCCCGTCAGCCAACAAATCACAGCATCAACCTCGAATTTGGTGCGCCCTTTGCGCTCTGCCTTTTTGACAAGTAGCAGGTAGACACTCGAAAATGCCATCTTGTAAACGCGCTCGTTTGTCATAAAGTGTCACTCCCTTTTATTTCCCGATTTACTCTCCACCGCACGATGTCAGTGATGAGTTCATAATCTATTGGCTTGCCAAGTGGCAGCTGAATCGCTCCTTTACTGGTCTTATATCCTACGAGCCGCTCCGCAAATTTGGACGTAGCTTCGCCGCCGGGATACAGCCCGATGTGTTTTTTGAACGCTGCGAAATGGATGAGGTTCTCACCTTTCCAGAATGTCGGCATCTGCCACGAGATTTTCTCTGTGGCTTCCGGCGCGGATGCGCGGATGGTTTCTCGGATACTTTGCAACAGTGGCTGCACATCTTCCGGTTGTGCGGCAATATATTCGTCCATTGTATTTCACCTCAAATTCCGGTTTATTTCTATGCCATAGTGGGTTTATTTAATCTCCTTTATTTTTGTCAGATCTCCACTGCATAAAGTTCCAAGGTTATCAAAAATCTTGGTGTGGAGAATTTTAAGACAGCATCTTATTGCACTTCTTTGCTTATTATTGAGGACTATACTTTAGCTACTATTCTTTCTTTGCGATATAAAATACATAGCTGTAATAATCCTTATATCGATTATACATATCGGCTTCTATTTTGCCTTGCTCAATAAATTCTTTGACCTCATCTGCATAATCATATCTTTTGAGGAATGCTTCCGCATTTTCCATAAGCGGCTGATAATAATTATCTATCCAGCATTCATAATCCAGGGCAAAATGAGCGACAGAGCTGTATCCGCATTTTTCAATAACTGATAGCTTATTTTCGACCGTATCAATCTCTGGATAGGCATTAACCCAGTACTTTTCGATTTCTTCCGGTCTTGTATCGGTTAGCCATGAAATCTCAGAAACAGCTATAACCCCGTTATCCTCCAAGTATTTTCTCCACAGCGACAGCCCCTTTTCAAAACCGATGTTGTAGATAGCTCCCTCCGACCATATTACGTCAAAAGAACTCTCCTCAAAGACCAAATTATCCATTAGCATTTCTTTGGCTGTTATACGGTCTAGAAGGTTATTCTCCCTGGCTTTTTTCATAAGTTTTTCTAAAAACTGCGGCAGCATATCCACCGCTGTGATTTGCGCAGCTGTGTTTTTTGCAAGGGTTATTGTCTGCCCACCGGTTCCGCAACCGATGTCCAATATTTTAGTTGGTTCATCCAAATATGGGATGTAGCCCAGTGCCTTTAATGTCGCCTCTTGGCTGCCCGGTCCCTGACGCTCGTTATCCTTGTGATACTCAATGATTAATTCCAATAAATCCATTCTAATTCTCCTTTTTCTTCCAGCTTATTTAATAGGGCTTCCATACACTTTCCCTTTATCTATGCTAAAAACGTGATTTTGTTTAGCTTGAGCTGTTGAAACAAGGCATACCCATCGACTAAATCCTGTATATCCGCTTTTAACATTTTTGCATCATCCCACAAGGCAACTTCTATTTCTAATCCTTTACCTCTTTTCTTAGATTTCCACATGCCTGCTATTTTACCCTGCCATAAAACAGCGCCGGGATTTGAAACGGCCTTCCAGATTTGTTTTTGCCTTGCCTTGTTATCCAAGATAACATCACGGTCTTGCAAACCCAGATAAGGGTCATGGCCTCCTAGCAAGTGTACTCTCCTCTCCGGTTGCGGCGGGGATAAAAGCAGTTTTTTATCATCTGACAGTATGTAGAGATGTTTCCCGGAGAGGTTGACAGGCTCCATTTCATCTGTAACTGTTTGCCATATTCGCTTGGCCTGTGCAGAGGAACATCCAAGCCAATCCGCAAACCCGCCTATGGATGCAGGGCCGTAACAGTGTAGATATTTTCGCACCAACTTTTGCTCGGGTATACCCTCTACTTCAAGTGAATGACCTGTCCAGTTTTTATATGAAGTGAATGTTGGGCTAACACCCTCCCTCTTTCCAAAAACAACCATGCCCATAAAAGCACAGGGCCTAAGCAAAAAAGAGACTACTGCTCCGCCAACAGTCTGTTTCTCCGGGTTCCCGTACATAGAGGGCTTGTTCCACAAATTCTTTTTATCATTTGGAAGAAGTGGTAACACCCATTCGGCCAAAGTTTGGTCTAGCACTGTTTTGCTTTTCAACACTTCGCCGTTCAGTTTCGGCATGACCTGTCTGAGCAGTAGCAATAATTCTCCAAAGGACACTTTCAGATAGTCAAGCGCCAGATGTATTCCCTGGGTATATATCCATGGTTCGTCTTGTTCAGGAACAAGGGCCGACAAGAACGCATCACTCTCATCAGTGGGAAAGACCAAGGGCGCACCACGGAAACTCCATGCCTGCAACAGTGTTCTTTCGATTTCAAGCATTTTTCTCATATCCTCCTGTTTGCAATCAGAGATACGGTTATGTAATGCAATTTCCCATGCGCCGGGTGGTGAATTTTGAAAACCACAAGCACCAGCAATGCTTTCCACATCAGCCTTCTGATACCATGTGTCCAAATGGTGCGTATGGAGGCGAAATCGTCGAATTTGCTCTTCAGAAACACTGTGCATATATATATCCTCCAATCCACAATATTTCACTTAATATTTCCTTCCACGTTTATTATGAATTCATTATCTCATCAGTCCAATTCTATCATAAATAGACTCTTTAGATTCCCATGGTTAATAATTTCCATTCCTATTCAGACTGCGCCTTACACTGTTATTGCACCAGCACTGCACAAAAAAAGTAAACTGCTTATTTAGTTGAGGACATTATTTTCCCCTCCTGTTTGGTTTGCTTAATTACTAAGAAACTTTCATCCCAACCGTACTCCTGGGCGTACAACACATCATTCTATAATAAATTAATGCTATGATAGGATTTCTACATATCCTTCTGTTCCATGCACACGAATTCGCTGCCCATCTTTTATCAGTATTGTGGCATTTTCTACACCAACAACTGCCGGCAACCCATATTCCCGTGCTATAACTGCTCCATGGGTCATCAGCCCGCCAACTTCGGTGACCAGGCCTTTTATGGATACAAACAATGGTGTCCAGCTGGGATCGGTAAAGGCGGTGACTAATATATCCCCGTCCTCGAGATGGGCTTCTTCGAGCTTTAGGACCACCCGTGCCCGTCCCTCTATCACCCCGGAAGAAACAGACAAACCTGCGATAGCGCCCGCCGAAATATCTTCCCGTTTATACTCACCGGCAACGATTTCACCATCACACTTTATCAAGCATCGCCCTGCCAGCGAACCAAGGAACCAAGGGGACGGTTCTTGCGGTTACGCAAGGGCGCACGAACCGGCCCCTTGGTTTATGTTTAAACATCATGTGTTTTTGATAACGGGATTAAAAACACAATTGAAACCAATATCATCAATAATGCGGCCGAAAATATTGTCCAGTGCATTTCAATGCTGCTTAAGATAAATCCATACATTAATGCACCGAGCGGAATACCACCCTTAGTAATTATTCCAACTATTGAAAATATTCGAGACATATAATCGCTTGGCGTTTTCCTTTGTATAAGTGCCTGTACCGGAACATGGATGAACATGATAGCAACACTTAACAGACAAAGAGCTCCTGACAGCAAGGAAAAATACAAAGGCGTGTCTTTCCCCAGTTTGGATAAGCTGAAGGGGAACAATAACGCCGAAAACGCCAGCATCATGCCCATTAGCAAACTACAGCCGATAATAAGCGATTTAATCACCTTTTTCTCTTTGCCAAACAAAAGACCCACCAGAATACTTCCAAGGAGTGCACCCAATATGATTATCATTTGTAAATAGCCGTACTGTGTGTCGGAGTAATTAAGCCGGGTTCTAAAAAGCAGGGGCAGTACTACGGTAAATATAGGCTGGATTAAGGCGTATATTACCAAGAAAAAAACACATAGTTTACGAATTACCCTATTATCCAAAATGAATTTGATACCCTCAGCCAAATCTGTTACTATTCCCGATATGCCTCCGCTCACTTCCCGCCTGGAATGCTTATACCTAATAAGCATCTCACTGCTTGCTGAAAGCAAAAATGATATACCATTAATAAAAAACAGTACCGTAATCCCCAATCTTGCATACAAAGCAGCACCTATAACAGGTCCGAGAAGAGATGACAATGTCCTAAGCGATGCTACGGCAGAATTGGCCCGTGTCAGCTTATCCTGGTCTACCAACTGGGGAAGCA
>JAENZX010000053.1 GCA_016841045.1 Thermincola carboxydiphila | reverse complement strand
TTGGAACAGAAGAACTGGCCCACTGGGAAATCATCGCCACCCTATTCTATAAGCTGATGAAAGGGGTAACCCCTGCCCAGGCCAAAGCCGCCGGTCTTGAAGCTTATTATGCCAACCACGGCAAAGATGTGTTCCTAGCAAACGCCGCGGGAGATCCTTTTACAGCTGCTTACTTCGCCTGCAAAGGCGACCCGGTTGCGAACCTGGTGGAAGATATGGCTGCTGAACAAAAAGCACGGGCAACCTATGAAAACATACTCAACCTGAGTGACGACCCGTGCGTCAATGATACCCTGAAATTCCTGCGTGAGCGGGAGGTAGTTCACTTCCAGAGGTTCGGGGAAGCTCTGGATAATGTTTATACATGGATGAACACCAAGAAGTGTTATTAATAGTGGAACTATTAGAAGGAAAGGTGAACCAATATGTCAGTTTTTTTCCCTCCCTGCCCACCTGGCAGCAGAACCTATGTTATCAGGTTTGGTGATACACTCTATAGTATCGCCATAAGGTTCAATACTACAGTTGCTGCGATTATAGCAGCAAACCCGGGCATAAACCCAAATAACCTTCAAGTCGGCCAGGTTATCTGCATTCCGGGAGCACCACCTGTTACGTGCCCAGCCGGGACTACTGCTTACGTCATAGTTGCCGGTGATACCCTGTATTCCCTTGCCATAAGATTCAATACAACCGTTGATGAACTTTTACGGGCCAATCCGGGGATTAATCCCAACGCCCTTTTTATCGGGCAAGTCATTTGTGTTCCGGTCGTTACTCCACCGCCGACGACGTGCCCTACCGGATTTACAACTTATACCATTAAATCCGGGGATACCCTGTACTCTCTCGCTATTAGATATAACACTACCGTTAATGTATTGCTACAGGCCAACCCGGGAATTTATCCTAACAATCTTAGAGTCGGGCAGATCATTTGCATACCGGCTACAACTTAAAAAAGAGCTATAACACCAGAAAGGCCAACCACACATGTTTTGTGGTTGGCTTTTCATATTGTCATATCTAAAACTAGAAAACATTATGGTTCGTTCTTCCTTAAGTTTGGAAAAAAGTGCTAATACCATCAACTTCATTAACCCCCAATTTACCCCGATAAACTAAAAACATCGAACAGGCCAAAATTTCAAGTAGAGCAAACCTGATTCTGCTCAAACTCACCCGTTGACCAAAAATTCTGTTACACATTTCGTAAACGGATATACCTTCACCAGCAAATTTAATGATAGCATTTAGCATTTTGGTATGATGATTCTTCAACTGCTCAATGCGTTCAGTCATATTAGTGAAAAGATTACCATGCGCAGGCAGCAATATTGGACAATACAGGTCTTTAATCACCTGCAAGGAATTCAGATAATCATTTAATGGATCAGGATGAGCACCAGGCCACAAACATATGCTTGTAACAATTTCAGGCAGTAAATGATCTCCAGTAAACAATATCCCCTGTTGTTCATTATAAAAACTAATATGTCCATCGGAATGCCCCGGTGTCAGCAGAACTTTGAAATTATCCTGACCCAGACGAACTATATCTCCGTTTTCAACAAAGCTGACTTTTGGCAAGCAATCATTATATTCAATCATTTGGGATATCTCCGCACTAAGCAGAGCAACTAAATCTGGTGGAGCACCATGTTTTTTATAAGTTTCAGCAACAGCCTTTACATATTGCCCTGAATTTTGAATAGTACAGTTAATTGAATCAACTTCCTCCGGACTCACATAGACCGGAGCACCGGTGATTTGCTGCAACCAACCGGCTAATCCGAAGTGATCCCGATGGTGGTGAGTAATAAATATCCCCCTTACTTCACCTTTTATAATCCGATGCTCTTTCATAAACATCTGCCAGGTTACTTTATTATAACTAGTATTAAGACCGGTATCGATGATACCCCATCCGTTTATACCCTTGATGGCGTAACAATTAATGTGATTTAACTTAAAGGGCATCGTCAGTCTGATTCGATAAATCTCCGGTAATTTATTTATTAACATCCTACATTGTCCTTTATAATTGCTTGTTTTAAATCTTTCCATATCGGCTTCACGTCCCCCAAACGGTAAATGGATACCTTCTATAGGGTTTAATTGAAAACTATAAGGGACTATTTACTTAGTTCAATTTATACCGAATGAATTTTTTGTAGAGCTTCTCCACCCTCCCAACGTTTGAACAAATGGTGATCAACATTAAACTGATCCAAAGCCTTACCTACAGTCTGGTTGATTATATCATCAATGGTCTTTGGCATGTGATAATACGCCGGCATTGGCGGAAGTATGACTGCACCCATTTCCGCTACAGCGGTGAGTAACTTTAAGTGTCCAAGATGAAGGGGGGTTTCCCGGGGGATAACTACCAGTTTCCTTCTTTCTTTAAGAACTACATCAGCCGCTCTTACCAAAAGTGAATCATTATACGAATTTGCTAAAGCTGAAAGGCTCTTTATCGCACAGGGTGCTATAATCATGCCGTCTGTCTTAAACGAGCCACTAGATACAGAAGCTCCGATATCCCTGTTATCGTGGACATAGTCAGCTAGCCTCTCAACTTCCTTCACTGAAAAAATTGTTTCCATCTCTATTGTCCTTTTTGCGCTATCAGTCAACACTAGGTGCGATTCTATTTGGAAAGCCTTTAGTGTCTGCAGCATTCTAATGCCATAAATAGCGCCAGTGGCACCGGATATTCCCACAATCAATTTCATTCGCATTTCCCTACTTTCTACATCTAATGTGATCAGGCATCCAGCCTCATTATTGGCAAAAAGGGCGTTACAAACATAACGCCCTTCCCAAATTTCCAACATCTTACCAGCAATGGTATTTAAGCTATTTAAAATTATTAATGCCCCAAGTGCTGTTCTAGTTTTAGTCTAACCCGTATTTTGCCCAGTCTCTCTTAACTTTCTCCAAGGCCTCTTGATCAGGTTGTACAGGAATTCCCGTAGGACGTCTGTTTTCAGAGGCAATTTTCTTAGTAGCATCGATTGCCATCTTACCCATAAAACTATACTCAGTATAACCTGAGACTGGGTCTACATCCGATCTACCGGAAGCAGCTGGATTTAACGGGTAAACACCAGTTTCAGGAAGAATAATTACATCTTTCGCTGGATCTACCCGGGTAGCAATCGCCCAATCAACTTCTTCCTGGTCAAAAATATTAATATCTTCATCCACTACCACCGAGTAATTGGCTGCTGCCATTCCCTGACCACTAACTAAGGCAGCTAATGCGGCTTGTTTGCCCCAGCCTGGGTAGCGTTTGTCGATTTGGACCACTACTTTGTAGCCTCTTGATTTATGCGGTGCCCAAAACTCTCTAAATCCAACTACTGTGCGCTTAAGTACATTATAGTTATTGGCTTGAATAGCTGGCATTCTGATCATTTCACCTTCATTGTTGGGGTGACCCAGGATGCAGGATTGATAATAAGGATCTTTTCTGGTTGTTATAGCTGTTACAGTAAATACAGGTAGCATCATTGGTTCTTCATAGTACCCCATCCATTCAGCGAAGGTTCCTTCATAACGGGCTCCTTCCGGAGTGATATCAAGTTCACCTTCGAGAATAATCTCTGCATGAGCTGGGACTAGAAGGTCTATAGTTTTACATTTTGTCATTTCCAAGGCTTCGCCTCTTAATGCCCCTGCCAATTCAAATTCATCATCTATATATGATCCCATTTTTGTAGTTGACATGATGTTAACTACTGGATCTCCCCCAAGGGCAATAGCCAATGGTATCTTTTTAAACCCTTTGGCGCGTGCACGAGCAATGTGTATTCCGATATCCTGCGTTGCACAGCACATAACTCCGGTTTTATTTTTCTCATGGATCATTACCCGATACATACCGGTATTTTGACCATAATTCTCATTAACCATATCTTTTGTTATAACATTAGTAAGAGTAATATATGGGCCTCCATCAAGTGGACTCCATTTGAAGACTGGTATTTTGTATAAATCAACATCATCTCCTGTAATAACTACCTCTTGACAAGGCGCGTTATCAACAACCACAGGCTTTTTCCATGTTTCCTTATGTTCCAATGCATCTGCAATTCTATTTCTAATCTGCAAAAAGTTTTCTTGTTCTGTTTCTTTAGGCTCTAAACCCAATGCCATACAATTCCGTTCTAATGTTCCGTGAACATTCATTACTAAAGGAATATCATAGCCTTCCGCTTTAAAGCAAACAGCTGGTCCCAATTTATCTGCCAGTTCCCAAGTTAATGCAGAAATCTCATAGCCACTTTGCAGCTTATTCTCCAAATATTTTAGTTCTCCCTTTTTCTCTAAGTACTCCATAAATTCTCTTAAATCTTTAAATGCCATTTCTATACACCCGCTTCCTTTAAAATTTTGTTTGGTCTTTAGCCTGCTTAATTTGATAACACCCCCAAACAATCGTTTGCTTTTGTTTGACAGTGTAACAACCCTCCCTCTAACAACCGTTTGTTTTACTCAGCTGTTTAAAAAAATTGTTGTCCATCTTTGTCAAACAATCGTTTGTTTTATTTTAGCAAATTTCTATTTTCTAGTCAATAGTTCCTTGTAGAATTTTTAGGATAATGCGGAAATTTTTATGTAATTAGGTCTTAAGAGTGGTAAGTTGCTGGATTTACCCAGAGCAGCAAGGTATGCCAGCGAATGCTTAAATTACCGTTGCTAGCCACTGTCAAACTGAATTATAAGATATTAAAATCACAATTAATTTTTTAACATTAAATCACATACTAAAAACCCCATATAATTTGCTATCTCTTCTGGGGAAAGTTCTCCCTCCGGCTGATACCACTGAGTTAACCAGTTTAACATGCCCAATATACTAAAAGTAGTTAGTTTGTCATCAATCCCCTCTGGAAAAAGATCTTGTTCTTTACCTTCATTAAGAATTTGTCTGTAAAAACCCTCATAGCTGTCCCTTTTTACAAGATAATTCTTTGCATCACTGTGTTCAAAAAACTCTTTATTCTTCTCCTTCTGAAAAACAACCATGGAATCATTATTAGCCATTAAGTGCAGGGAATGATTAATTATCATTTTTCTAAGCTTTTCTGGCGGTGATGCAGCACTTTCAAAAATTGCCTTAGAAGAATCATATAGTTGATTAATTCCTTTATTGATTACATTAAAGAAGATTTCTTCTTTACTTGAAAAATGATGATAAAGACTCCCCTTCAACATTCCTACTTCATTTGCGATATCGAGCATTGTAGTAGCATCATATCCTTTTTGATTCATAATTTTTCCAGCAACATAAAGTATTTCATCTTTCTTACTGGAAAAGGTCATTTTCCCTTTGGCATCAACTGTCATTTACTAAAAACTCCTTTCCTAAAAAACGGCAGCCAAAACAATCGTTTGTTGGACTTTACTATATATATTAACTTATCTTTAGAAAAAAAGCAATATTGTTAAACGCTGTTGTCTTATACCTGCCCGGAGTTAATTAATAGTATTTACTTATGCCAAAAAAATGGTTCTGAATGAATAGAGAAGGAAAAGATTTTGTGGATGAAAAGATATACCCAGGGCGTTTTCAGTAAACTTTACTACTTCCATCAAATTCTTTAAATAGTTGCTCGGCTATAATGTTTTTTTGAATACCTGAGGTCCCCTCTACAATTCTGGCAACTCGGGCATCTCGATAAAATCGTTCAACGGGGACACCTTTCATGTAACCAAGTCCTCCAAAAATCTCCATGGCTTTGTCGACAACCCGACTGTAAGCTTCCGAAGCATAGTATTTTGCAATTGCCACTTCCTTAAGGACTTTAAGTCCTTGGTCAACCATCCAGGCCACCCTATAAGTCAGGCTGCGTGTCACTTCAACCTCAATACTGATATCAGCTAACAGATGCTGGACTGCTTGGTATTTGGAAAGGGAGTTACCTGATTGCCGCCGCATCGATGCATGCTGCATCGAAAGTTCCATTAATTTTTGCATTGAACCCAAATTACGGGCCGCTAACCCGACACGTCCATTTGCCAACACTTTTAACGCATTAACGTAGCCTTCGCCTTCCTTACCCAGGATATTCTCTTCAGGAATTTCACAATCTTCCAAAATAACTGAACACGACTGAGAACCCTTTAGTCCCATTTTACGATCCACTGACCCTATACTAAGACCCTTAGCGTCTTTTTCCACAAGAAAAGCGGTAATACCCCGACTCCCCTTAGACTCATCTGTAACTGCTAAAACAGTAATAACACCAGCAATGGGTCCGTTTGTGACATTTGTCTTACAGCCGTTTAAAACATAATTGTCTCCTTTTTTAATAGCTTTTGTTTTTATAGCCACGGCTGCAGATCCTGATTCAGCTTCACTTAAAGCAAAGGCCCCAATCTTTTCTCCCTTAGCCATTAAAGGCAGGAATCTTCTTTTTTGCTCTTCGTTTCCTAACTTTACGATTCCTACTGTGCCTACTCCGTTATGTGCACCAAACACGGTAGTAAAACCATTGTTCGTTCTCCCAAGCTGCTCAAAAATCAAACATTTGCCTACCATATTGGTACCAATCCCACCATATTCAGGCGGAATGCTCAATCCGAACAGCCCTAATGCTTTCGCTTCATTAATAATATCAGGAGGTATGCGATCTTCCTTCTCTATTCGGAGACTGCAACTATCAACCTTTAGATCCACAAACTCTTTAACTTTGTCCCGGTAGTTAAGGATACTTTCTGGAAAATTAAAGTCCATAACTTTGATCTCCTTTATAACATTTCTTGATTTTTTACATTACACGGAGCCGGAGCTAACTTTTTCGTTTTAATGTTCGTTATGACTAAAAAGACACCAAGCACAAGGCCAAGTAAGGAAGTCCATAGAGAAGGAGCAATCAGCAGCACCGCAGCAACGAAGCTAAGTAATTTTTCAATATTGTTAAGGGGACGCCATAAATAACCTTCCCCAGCAACGGCCAATAAACATACCCCTAACAAAGCAGTTGTTACTGTTAAAGCAATTTCAGCTACAGAACCCACTAATAACAACGACGGGCCGTAGACAAACATAAATGGTACTATATAAGCCGGCAACCCCAATCGAAAAGCAAGCCAACCAGTTTTCCACATATCCGACTGGGCAATTGTGGAAGCTGCGTATGCTGTAATAGCCACCGGGGGAGTTATTAAAGACAAACAGGAAAAATAAAAAGCAAACATATGAGCTACGAAAGCAGGTATTCCAAGGTGAATCAGGGCAGGAATAACTGTGGCTGCTTGAATGATGTAAGCTGGGGTAGTTGGCATTCCCATTCCCAGCAGTATTGCAAGAAGCATAGCCATGATTAGGGTTAACCAGAGATGACCTGCACCAAGGAATACAAAAGCGGCACCTAGACGTTGCCCTAAAGCACTTAAATCAACAACCCCAACAATTAATCCGGCCGTAGCAGTTGCCAGAATTACCATCAGCATACCTTTTGCCCCGTCCTCAAAGGCATCGAAGATTCCCCAAATTCCCAACCGGGTTGTCGAACGAAGTTCACAAGCTATAATAGCAGTGACAACCGATACCCCGGCTGCCAACCTTGGAGTAAAGCCAATCGTAAGGGTAAGAATTAACGCGAAAACTGGAATTAACATATGTCCGTAATCTCTTAAGGTCTCCTTTATCGTAGCCTCCGCATCCATTCCTTTCAGATCCAAGCGAAGGGCCCGTAAATGAACCGCCACATAAAGACCCACATAGTACAGGATAGCTGGGAAAATGGCGTACTTAATAATGGTAATGTAGGGGATCCCCGAAAATGCGGACACTACAAAAGCAGCAGCGCCCATAATTGGCGGTAATATTTGTCCTCCGGTTGATGCAACTGCTTCAACCGCGCCTGCAAACTCTTTATCATATCCGCATTTTTTCATCATCGGGATAGTTACAACCCCAACTGTAGCTACGTTACTGGTTCCACTACCGCTGATGGTTCCCATTAAAGAACTCGCTACAACCGCCACTTTAGCAGGCCCGCCCCTCGAGCGGCCTGTTAAGGCTCCAGCTAAATTATTGATCAGTTTATCCCCACCACATTTTACCAAAACTGCCCCAAAAACAATGTACAAAGCGATGTCAGTAGCTGAAACACCAATAGCGGTACCAAATATACCTGATGTTCCGAGATACTGAAAGTCCAATATTTCCTGCCATGTTATCGGGGATGACTTTAATGCTCCCGGCAGATAAGGAGCAACAAATGGATAAAGGAGAAAAGCGGCGGCAACAGCCACTAATCCGGTTCCGGCGATTCTCCTTGTTGCTTCTAAAACAAGGAGAATACATAATAATGCCAAGATGGCTTCAGTACTCGAAAGAGGACTGATGAGGGCAAACCTTTCAGAGATAATCCAGTTGTAACGTAACAATGGATATACAATAACTGCGATACTGGCCAGAACCAGCCCAGAGTTCAACCATTTTGAAACGACATTATTTTTGCTTTTCTGAAGACTGGTTAGAAATAGTAATACCAAGCCGAATCCCAGGTGGATAGTCCTTTGCATAAAGGAATCAAGACTTCCGAATAGCCCTGTGTACAGCTGGAATAAAACCAGAGCAACAGCAACACTCGCAATTATTAATGATACACCACGATGGTTCTCAAAGTATTCCTTCTTTGTCAAAGCGGCCAATCCAATCACTTCCTTTAGAACTTTATTCTAAAACGTTAGGTAATCTCACATCATCATGGTAAAGTATACTAAAGCAAAGTACAGACTACTTGATCCAGCCCTTTTCTTTATAGTACTTCAGGGCCCCTGGATGCATCGGTATACCAACATCAGTCGCCATTTCTTCAACTTTGGCGAATTTCATGCTAGCTAACACTTCTTTGTAACGCGGGAAATTTTCCGCAATAGATTTCACTATGTTGTAGACCACATCATCTGGCATATCCTTGCGAACGATTATGTGTGAGCGAGACATTATTCCTTTGACGGGATAGTCGACATCCTTATATGTTCCGGCTGGCAATTCGTAAGACTGCACTCCTTGGTATTTAACCATTTCAGCTATCTTGTCATCAGGAATTGACAGTAACTTTATTGCCCTTTGAGACCCTACGCTAATCACGGGTGCATAAGGTGGCGGCACAGTTACCAAAGCCAACGCGTCTAAATGTCCGTCTATCATTTGTTGAGCGGCATCGTCAAAACCCAAGTACGATACCTTTACATCATTTAGGGACATTCCGTAGGCCTTTAACAATCGTTGGAATTCGACATCACAGGACAAACCCTTAGCCCCTGGGCTAACTCGTTTCCCTTTTAAGTCTGCAATGGAATTAATGTTTGAGTCTGCCCAAACAACAATATGTGTACTTTGGGGATAAAATGCTGCTACTTCCCTTATGTCATCTAATTTCCCAGTTGGTTTAAAATACCCTTCACCGTTCCAAGCAGCAGCTGTAGTATCAGCAATACTAAAAGCAATATCGAATTTGCCTTTATGCACTCCCAGGACATTCCCGGTGGTCGTGCTGGGAAGAGTGGAACCGCTAATATTGGGGTTCGATTTCTTTACATCTTCTAGCATTGCGTTGCCTATTACCTGCCAAGCTCCTCCAGCCGTGATTGTTCCCCAGCGTAGATCTATCGCTTGGCTTCCACTTGATTTGGTTTCCTGAGCTTCATTAGCTTTTGAAGTTGTCTTTTCCGGGGAAGTAGATTTAGTTCCGCAGCCTGTAAAAAGCATTAAACTTATAACAAGCATGCTGACCAGTAATTTTTTTCTTGCGAACATAGCCTCAGCCTCCCTTTTTATATTACTACCTTCTTTGACCTGATTATTTCTGGCGCAGGTCAACAAACCTTTTAAATTTTATTCGGCCTTCTGCGGATGCTTCATTGCTTAAACCACCAAAGGGTAGTAATTCAACTTCGCATTTTATTCCCACAGCTACCTTAAGTTCCCGACCAAGCTTATCCATTAAATCTTGGGCATCGACTTTATCTGGTTCAAGGATTTCCGCTTGCAATTTGATAATATCCCGATTCTCAACAGTATCAATTACCAGTCGATATTCACTTGCTAATTCTTGATATTTTCGCACTACCGGTTCTACAGAGGTGGGATATACCGCTGTTCCCCGAACCTTAATCATGTCATCAAGTCTAGCTCTGACTGAGCTCATTCTGCTAAATGTCCTTCCGCATGAACATGGCGATCTATCGATAGAAGTAAAGTCACCAATGCTATATCTGATTATTGGGGAGGACTGCTTAAACAGAGTTGTCATCACAAGAAGACCTTCTTCCCCGTCTGGGAGATTTTTACCCGTAATTGGGTCAACTACTTCGAAATGGAACGCATCTTCACTAATATGCATTCCCTGCTTAGCCTCGCACTCAAAGGCCGGCGCACCGCCACTCTCAACGCTTCCAAAGTTATCAAAAGCAGGTGCCGACCAGCGGTCTTCAATTTTCTCCCGTAAAGCTTTAGGCAGAGGTTCTCCCGTATGGATCAAGCGCTTTACCTTAAAATCTTTTTTTAGATTGTACCCCATCCGTTCAGCCACATCGGCAAAATGTAATGCATAAGAAGGTGTCATTACAAGGACTGTAGCTCCCCAATCCTTAGCTAAAATTACCTGACGTTCTGTTGATGTAGCTGCCCCACTTCCCATGGGAATAACAGTGGCTCCAAGTTTTATAATTCCTTCTGTCGAGGTAAAACCTGGAATAAACTGACTGTATGTCAGAGATACTTGAACACGGTCCTCCGATGTGACGCCCTGTGCAGCTAGCCGGCGAGCCCAGAGATTTGTTATTACGTCCCAATCCCACCTCGTCAAAAAGAATGGCTTCGGCATACCTGTCGTACCTGAACTGCTTTGGATTCGACAGGGCTGAAAATCTCCCTGAAAAGTTCCGAAGGGTGGATTGTCATTCAAATCCTGTTGGAGTTCCTCTTTTGTCACTATTGGTATTTTGTAAATATCATCAATAGTTTGAATCTGGCTTGGATGTACACCATGTTTTTCCCATCGAGTTCGATAAAACGGAACGTGCTCCCAACAGTAGTTAACCAACTGCCGAAGTGATCTATCCTGAACATAGCGAATCTGTTCACGTGAGCCGTTCTCCAAAATATGGCTCTTAGGTGGAATAGGGTAATCCCAATTATCTAAATCATGATATTTCATACCAAGTTCCGGCCTGTTCACTTAATGTATCGACTTAACTCAAGAATACGGCCGGATAACACCCCCTTTAAAATTTGTTTTTGACCTTAGTGTACCTCTATCTATCTAATTGTTTTGATTCATTGATCGCCCCCCTCGCTTGTAATAACCCCTTCGGTTAAACCTTTATGATAAATCTTTTGTTGTTTCGTGGCTAATGAGGAAGAAATAGGATAATGAAAGGATAGTAAACAATGAATTGCCCGCTATTTAAAAAAGAGTATATTACGCATCTTGCCATAAATAAAGTTAACTGCCATGAAAAGACAAATAATAGGGCTGAGAAGCAAAACAACAAAACAAACGGTTGATTGGTTTATGGAATAAAAAAATTTCCCCCCCTTCTCTCATATACCAAATTAGGAACGCCGCTTTAAAGTCTGGTCAGCTCATAAATTCAAAGTAGTGTTGGGTGAAAAGAAGTTAGTTTTGTTAAAAAATAAATATTTGGAAGTTAATTTGATTATATGAGGTCTCCTGCAAAAAATATAGTTAACTGCCATGAAAAGGCAAAAATCAGGGCTGAATAGTAATATAACAAAACAAACGGTTGATTGGTATCAAAAAACCAACATCATCTTTCTTTTTATCGAAGCGGAAGGTCCCTTCAACCTTCGATATAATCATTGCTAATACTGTCCGCCGAATCATTTGCCTAAAAAAGTGTCTGGTTTAACCCACTGGGAAATCATCGCCACCCTATTCTATAAGCTGATGAAAGGGGTAACCCCTGCCCAGGCCAAAGCCGCCGGTCTTGAAGCTTATTATGCCAACCACGGCAAAGATGTGTTCCTAGCAAACGCCGCGGGAGATCCTTTTACAGCTGCTTACTTCGCCTGCAAAGGCGACCCGGTTGCGAACCTGGTGGAAGATATGGCTGCTGAACAAAAAGCACGGGCAACCTATGAAAACATACTCAACCTGAGTGACGACCCGTGCGTCAATGATACCCTGAAATTCCTGCGTGAGCGGGAGGTAGTTCACTTCCAGAGGTTCGGGGAAGCTCTGGATAATGTTTATACATGGATGAACACCAAGAAGTGTTATTAATAGTGGAACTATTAGAAGGAAAGGTGAACCAATATGTCAGTTTTTTTCCCTCCCTGCCCACCTGGCAGCAGAACCTATGTTATCAGGTTTGGTGATACACTCTATAGTATCGCCATAAGGTTCAATACTACAGTTGCTGCGATTATAGCAGCAAACCCGGGCATAAACCCAAATAACCTTCAAGTCGGCCAGGTTATCTGCATTCCAGGCGCACCACCTGTTACGTGTCCAGCCGGAACTACTGCTTACGTTATCGTTGCCGGTGATACCCTGTATTCCCTTGCCATAAGATTCAACACAACAGTTAATGCCATAATAGCTGCCAATCCGGGAATTAACCCCAACGCACTGCAGATTGGCCAGACCATTTGCATACCCACAGCAGCACCACCGCCTGTAACCTGCCCAACTGGGTATACCACCTACACCATTAGAGCCGGTGATACCCTGTATTCCCTTTCCATAAGATTCAATACAACCGTTGATGAACTTTTACGGGCAAACCCGGGGATTAATCCCAATGCCCTTTTCATCGGGCAGGTCATTTGTGTTCCAGCCGTT
>JAENZX010000075.1 GCA_016841045.1 Thermincola carboxydiphila | reverse complement strand
AAAATGCAGGGATAGGTTTTAACCTGGGTTTATCCCAGGAGGTTGTCTATTGCGGTTTGCTATTGCTCGACTAGAAGCATTGTTGGAGGGAATCGGATGAAAATTAAAATTATCAGTGGTTTCCTGGGGGCAGGAAAGACCACGTGTATAAAAAATGTACTTAAAAAAGCCGATGGAAATATGGCCGTCATTGTAAATGAATTTGGTGATGTGGGTATTGATGCTGAAGCCATCAGCAAGGGTGATGTCATTGACATGGTTGAGCTTCCCAGTGGCTGTATCTGCTGTACCCTGGCCAATGACCTGGTCTCGGCTGTCAAAGAAATCAAGACCAGGTATAACCCGGAGCGCCTGATTATAGAACCTTCCGGACTGGCTGTGCCCTCAGGCATTCTGGAGGTACTGGAGCCCATAAGCGAAGAGTACGGGTTGGAAATTGAAGCAATCATAGGTATTGTAGATGCTGACAGTTTCCTGTCAAATGTGCACTCCGGTCTGTTTGGCGATTTTTATACAGACCAGCTGGCCAACTCTGATATTATCCTGATCAATAAATCTGACTTGGTGAATGAAAACACTATCAAGCTGATTGAGGAAGAACTGCGCAAATATAATTCCCATGCCATCCTGTTGAATACCGTAAACTGTGAGACAGACCTGCCGGATTTTATCAGGGAACACGGTACGGAATTCCTGCACCTCCATTTTGATCATGACTTTGACTCATTGGCCATAACTACAGACAAGGAATATGCAACGGGGCTGATAACCGAACTGATGGAAGAAATGAAGGCAGGTAAGTATGGCAATATTTACAGGGCCAAAGGCATTTATAAAACAACAGCAGGCGGATACTGCAAGATGGATTATGTTCAGGGCAATTATACACTGGAGGAATTTCCGGAAACAGAAAACAGTAAGCTCGTTTTCATCGGCAAGGACTTTGGGCGAAATGCCTTAAAGGTGAAACTTGGCGAAGCCGGGCAATAAAAAACTGAATAGCTTTTTGAGCCGTCAGACCATTACAGACCTGGCGGTTTTTTTCAGGCTGGTTTTTTTCATGCCGTTTTTTTTGATCCGGTTCCTGGAAGAGAAAGTGATTGTACTAAGTTTCACTAAGTAGGCCGCTCATAATCAGCAAAGGTGAAAATGTTGTGAACTACAGTAAAAACCACTCACCCTCCGAAAACTACCATTCAACCGCTAAAAACGACAATTCGCCAAATTTATTACACGGTAAAGAGGTATATATCTTTATAATTTGAACCAAGGGATTAAGAAAAAGTGAATAAAAAATAAACCAGATAAACCTAATATTAGAAAATATGTAATATTGGTGTTATATAGGTTGGTTATGCTAATATATTTGGAAAATGTAGAAAGGCTAAGGTTTATTATAGACAAAATTAGAAACGGGGCAGGAGAATTATGAAAACCGTTTCTATTTTTTTAAATAGAAAATAAGTACTTGTAGAAATAGAATAAGCCAATAACAAATATGGGTTAAGGTAGTATTAACAAATTTCACATAGGGAGCTTGATAGATGATGACAAAGGCTGTAGAGCACCGGATCGAAGACTTTACCATCAGGGAAGAACCGTTTTATGTACCCCTGGGTGAAGAAATAAGTATCTTTGAACAGGCCTACCGGA
>JAENZX010000052.1 GCA_016841045.1 Thermincola carboxydiphila | reverse complement strand
ATTCCGCCAATTCTTTTTTAAATGCTGTCTGGCTTTCCCTCATCTTATCGAGATTGCTAAAATAGTATTTTATAGCCAGTTTAATTTCGCTGTTACATACAGAAAGTGCCTGCGGTAACATAGATGGAAGAAGGTTTTTTAGAACAATATATGCACCAGCCCTTTGCTGCCCGATGTAGTAGTAAAGGATTTGATTGGTTTCGTCGTAAGAATACTCATCTTCTTTTAATCCGGATGGGATCTGCAGGAAAGAATCATCCAGCGAAGTCACTGTTCCTGGTTCATCCGGGTAATGTATTCTGCCAATGGCATCTGCAATGATTATCGGTCTTTTGAGCTGTTTTTCCATGCATGAGGCCACAAAAGGCAGCCCTTCGTTGAGCATCCTTTCCAACAATTGATATAAACTTACCTGCTGTATTGGCATAGTTACTCACCTCAGATTAATGCTTTCATTAACAGTTTAGCATTAATAACAGCGTAATCACAAAGCAGAGAGCCTTTTTTTCAAGGCTCTCTGCAAAAGAAGAATTTTATTTATTCCAATATCAGCCTATAGAGGCCGCGTTCTTTCCGGCAAGATAACCGAAGGTAAAGGCACGGCCATGACTGACTCCGGATACAGTGATGGGATAGTCGTTGGCAAAGAAGTTACCAGATGCGTTGCCTGCTGCATATAAACCTTGAATTGGCTCCCCTTGATCATTCAAGACTTCCATTTTGTCGTTGATTTTAAGACCACCCAGGGTTACCAGCAGCGATATTCCTAATTGACAGGCATAGAATGGACCCACTTCTATAGGATACAGGGCATCGGCGCGTTTGTAGAAGTCTTCATCCCTGCCTTTCTGGGCCAGTTCATTATAGCGGGTCAGGGTGGCCTTGAATGTGTCAGCGGGAACTTTCATTTTGGTAATCAACTCGTCCATAGTATCGGCGGATAAAATAACATCCTTTTCAAGAAATTCATCGATCTTCTCTGAAATATGAAACGGAGGAACCATCTCTTTACAGATAATCATATGCATTTTTTCAGTGAGCTCAGGCCACTTTGAATCCCAAATGACCCATTTTGTACCGCCCTGACCATTCAAAGAGTTGCAGATCCATGCATAAGGCAAATCTTCATTGGCAAAGCGTTCTCCCTTCATATTCACACCCAGCCAGGGCTGACGGGTAAGGGCAACAGATACAGCCCACTTGGTGCCGATTAGTCCCTGATCAAAGTACATGGGACAGTGAGGGCCATCATCCATAGCTGCTCCAGCCCAGAGACCCATTTTGTGTCCGTCTCCGGTATTTTGGACTCCGGTATAGACAGTGTTATAAATGTCTTTAGACGAAGGAATATAATATTCCAACATTTCTTTATCGTTGCCGTAGTCGCCGGTACAGAGTATGACACCTTTTTGGGCTGTGAACTTTACATAATCATCTTTTTTTCCGCCGATAATTCCAGTAACTTTACCATTATCTTCACGAATTAATTGTGCGCCAGGAGTATTGTAATAAATATCAACCTTTGCTTCAGCCATCTTGGCTTTAAGAACATGGCGCAGTGTAGCCTGGGAAGGTACTTCTTCTGAGCTCATGGATACTGTGTCATTGGGGATTAGTATCGCTGAATTGGTCGCATAACATTTGAAGGGAGCACCTTTTTCCGTTTGAGCTTCAACAGAAGGTGGAACTGCCTGAAATCCCATGCTGGCAGCCATATCAACCATCCAGTCTGAAACGGCTCCGCTGTTGTCAACCCACTGTTTAATGACACGCTGGTCACCACGCCAGCCGTTCCATCGCATCAGTTCATTAGTTATCTCTTCCGGATCAATTTCATTGCCAATAGATTTCTGGAGCTTGCTGCCGATAGCACCTAATTCCAAACCACGGGTCTGAGGTCTATCCAGTTTTTCCAGTAAGGCGACTTTGGCTCCGGATTGGGCTGCTGAAATAGCTGCGCACATTCCGGCCAGACCGCATCCAACAACTACCACATCTGCATTAACAGTCTGTTTGATTTCACTGTCCGCAATTGGTGCAGGCGGAGTCATAAAACCTGCCTTTTCGGCTGTTGCGGTTTCCCCTGAAGATGCTCCCTGCTCATTAGACTCTTTAGGGGAACAACCCGGCAAGAAACTCGCTGCAGCAATTCCAGCAGCCCCCATTGCACTTCCCCCGATAAACGACCTGCGTGTAATTCCCTTTTTCAGCCCTTCCTCATTGCTCATGCTCCTGTCTCCTCTCTATGTCTTTGAAAAAAGTAGAATACAATTGTTTCTGACTGCTTTTGTTATAAAAAATTTTACACTGTAAGTTTATCACTGGTTTATAGCTGATTCATTAGACAGCTGTCCAAAAAGAGATATCAGAAACTGTATGGTTTGTCTAAGGGCAGGGTGTAAATGAATCGGTATAATAAAAACGACAATGTGCAGATGTCCAATGAAAACTATGCGGGGCACTGCAAATGCGGAAAAGTATAAGTATACAGAGAGGGAGGATTTGAATATGGAAGACAACAGCAGTCAAACAGGCGGGTTCTGGAAGAGGATAGCCAAAAAGAAGAGGCTGCTGATTATCATACTGGGAGCAGCAGTAATCTTAGGGGCTGGAAGCGGAGTATATGTGCTCAAAGCCAGCGATAGTCCCTCTTTTTGCACAACCTGTCATATCATGGAGTCTTACTATCAATCATGGCAATCCAGCAGCTATCTGGCTAATAAACATGCTGCGGGCGATGTAACTTGTCATGATTGCCACGAAAGTACGCTGGCCATTCAAGCTGAGGAAGGCATCAAATTTGTGACCGGGGACTATAAAGAGCCGCTTGATAAACGGTTATTTTCGAACGATTTTTGCTTAAATTGCCATTCTACATCAGGAATCGGATCGCCTAAAGGAGCCACATTTGAAGATGCCAAAACAGCAACCAATTTTGAACAATCCAATCCCCACGATTCTCACAACGGGGAGCAGGATTGCAATACATGTCATAGCATGCACCAGCAGTCCACGCTCATGTGTGCCCAGTGCCATGAGTTTGAGTGGGCGGAAGATTTGGATGATGGCTGGAGCACAGAAGCGGAGCAGTAGCTGTATTGTGCATCATTATAGATCAAAATCCCTGGGACACAAGGCCCGGGGATTTGACGGTTACCCTGGAAAAAGCCAGTTGAGATAAATTTTCAATTACTAAGAATAGACCAGATATTAAGAGTTTTATCCAATAATAAGGGGTCATTCCGCTTATTTATAATGTAGTAAGGTTGAGCATCTTATTGGCTGCATGACATGTTAAGGCAGCCTTATAATGTTTATCAGGCAGAATTAAGTAATACCACTACTATGGGTAGAAGTAAGGCTGCTATTGCGGGCAGGATAGACTGCCAGGAAGATGCTGATGAATACCATAAAAGCTCCCATCATTTGTATCCGGGATAGGCTTTCTCCCAGCAGGGAGAAAGCCAGCAGCATTGCAAGGACGGGTTCGAGAGTTCCCAGTAAAGTTGCTCGTGAAGCCCCCATTTTTTGTACCCCTTTCAAAAAGAAAACCACTGCTAGAATAGTATTAAGAATGGTCATGACCAAAGCAATTAAGAGCTGTTCCATGGATAACCGGCTTAAAAAGCTTATATCATGATAAACTACTAGCAATACGATCATACTTCCCACAGCTAGAGTATTGGTTATTACCAGTGGGGTAACAGTGCGGACATTTTTCTGGCTTATTAAACTGTATATAGAGTAAACAACTGCAGCAGCAATTATGAGCAAAAGCCCCAAAGCTGAAAATTGTACTGCTCCCCCCAGTAATCCGGATACCATAGTCACTCCGCTTATTGCCAGGATTAATCCCAGTATGAAATGGGTGTGCAGTTTATCTTTAAATATTATAGAGCCTAGAATGGCTACCAGAACCGGATGGCTAAAAAATACCACTACAGTTATACTAGCCGATAGATACTGCAAGGCATAAAAGAACAAAAGTCCTTCTGCCGCAAATAGGAAGGCCTGTAACAAGACCGGTGGAGATTTGTCAATCACAGCAGTTTTTTTAAAAATCAGGTAAGGGGTAAGAAATAAGGTAGTCAGGATATAGCGCAGCAGCAAAAGAGATTCCGGGGTCAGGCCAGCAGAAAACGCAAATTTCCCAAGTGTTGTCTGGGTTGCGTAGGCGAAGGCTGAAATAAATATGTAAATTGCTCCAACAATGGAATCTGGGAATTTATTCAATTTTATAACCTCATCCCTAAAAATAACAACATGCTTGTATTAGTATAAATCACCAGTATCAAAAAATAAATCCACTAATTTAGTTGGCGAAAAGGTAATCTCAATTACGATATAGAAATAGTATAAAAAGAGGGGGACGGTTATGCGACTGCTAAGACTAGAGAACTTCAGACATATTGACCGTAATAAGGCCGGAGGAGACGCTTATCTGGAATACGGTCAGCAGGTAGTTAAGACCGAGTTGATTTTCTATCTGCAGGGCAGCGACTGTCTCAACATAAGGCTGGGGCGCCATGATACGGTGATATCTACTTCGGAATTGGAAGAGTTCTTGAAGGAATGTAAGGGTGATCTGCGCAAGCAGATCAAGCCTGATGTGGAGAGGATCAGAAAAGAGCGGAGGGAAAAAATAGAATCTTCTCAGGCGTAATTCTGCTTGGAAAAACAGTTTTGCACAGCTGCTATTTTAATGGTTTAGTCTTTTTAAATAGGCAATACTCAACATAACACCTGCCAGTATTAATAAATACAGCAGCCAGAAGGAGGTGTTAAGGAAAAATCCTTTAACCAAACCATAATAAGATGTTATCAAGAGCAGCAGTGCTAAAAGGGATGCCAGCAACTTTAAGAATAATTTCATAATTAACTCCTAATCGATATGTATATAACATAATAGACCATAGCTTTGAGTAAATAAAGCTATATATAAGAGCCTTGAATGTATTTTCTCTTGGACTATTGCAAAGCGTTTCTATTCATGGTATAGTTTTCTACCATAAGCATGATATACACAATGGAAAAATGTCAAAAAATGTCGAAGGAATAAATCGATTCCCAGTAAAAATCACTATTTTTTATATAGTAATTCACATATAATCAAATAAGAGAGAGTACTAAGTAGTGTTGATGTCATCGCTTTTAGCTTATTATTTTGGTTTAAAGGCGTAGACGAGATGCGGAGGTGAGATTATGAAGAAGAGATGGGGCAAAGGCGAACCAGTAAATTTATCAGATCTGTTAAAAATAACACCAGTTGCCAACGAAATTATGCATTTAACTGAAGAATTGGACATGAGTGCCACCGACGTAATGTGGATTGTAGCTCAGATTATTGATAATGGTCAGGAATTCGACTCGGAGGCTTTTGAAAAGGTATTTAACGAAAATGATAATTCACTTTCCTATGACCTTGAGGATATAGACCTGGACATTGAAAACATCGAAGATGAAATGGATCAGGCTACTTATATGGTTAATGTAAAAATCAACAGTCCGGGTAGATTCCCGGAGGTAGGTTTTAAAGCAGGGATGAATGATAAAGAAGATATAAACTATTTCTTTGACATGATTGTTGATGTGATGGAGAAACTTGAGTAGATACCGTAGATAAGATATATAATTAACTAAAGCCCGGGTTTGCCCGGGCTTTAGATTGTCGATAAAGAAAATCCCCCTGGAAAGAGAAAAGAAAATACTTGAGCTGTTATCTCATCCCCGGAGCATAGACGATATCATAAAAGCCGGGGTTTTTCCGCAAGCTGGGGTAAGTGAATATTCCATGTTCTATGCTAAGATGATGATTATGAAACACCTGCAGTATTTGCTCCAAAAAGGCCTGGCAGATAAAATGGAAACAGGATTATTTTTGCGTCGTTAGCAGGAGGTATTTATGAATTATCGCCGTATACTCTACATAGCTTTCATAGTATTTCTAGCTCTTTATTTCTTCGGGACTTTGGAAAATGATGATGCCATTGATAAGCAGGTTCAAGCCTTGTCCATAGAATACATTCTGAACTCAATCCATGCAGATTCCAATTTAAATCAAGATACCAGCATTATTTATTTTCCTCTGGACTATAAAGGGGAGGCAGGAGAAGTATTTTACCTATCGGTCCAAAACAACAATGGACCGATAACCTATAAATACCGGATTGAGGAAAATGAAACTGAGGCTGTTAAGGAACTGGAGTTTAACCTTGAGCAAACCTGGGAGGGCATTAAAATTCCTGAACATAAGTTCGATACTTATCGTATGGAAGATGGACAGTGGGTGGAAATATAATAGCAGTACTATTAAAAATATTCAATTCGTTCTCACAAGTGATAGCGGCTGGCTTTGAATAAATCATATAATTCATATATCGGTGAATAACGCAGCAGGGCGGTTCCCAATTCTACAGTGCCCAGTACTCCGCTTATAGCTCCAGCAGTTCCGGTAAGCATCTGGGATCCGGATAGAAAGAAGAAACAGAAAGCCAGTATATATCTTGCTATTACCCCGTCCTTACTCAAATATAAAACACCCTTCATGTGAATTTACCCCTGGGTAGACCGTTTATTTTTTCGATAAATACTATAATAATTATTTTTTACCAGATTAGCCTGGCTATCCTGTAAAATTCAGGTATCGCTGCCAGGTGGGAGTTGGAGTAATAAATTACAGGATATGATGGGATTTCGGAGAATGTGTAATAAGTAGGGATATCAGCTGGATTTTGTTTACAGTCTGGCCCTGGTTGGGGAGTGATCAAAACGGATAATTACCTGATAAGTGCAGTAATATTTTTAGCTGCCGTAGTTCTGGGGTTCTGCCTTTCGATACCATTAACCCGAAGTATCATTAAGGCCAACCAGCAGAAGCGTGAAATTGAAAGCAACGCTTTAGAACAAATGTGGATGCAAAGGATGGAGGATAAAGAAGCCTACCTGCTGGAAGCCAGGAATAAAATAGAGCATCTAGACGGTGAGATAGAAGGATTGAGAGCGCAGTTGTCTGAACAGCAGCAGGCTCGAGCAGCGGCAGAGGAGAAGAATTATCGTTTAGGCATTCTTGAAGGACAGCTTGATGAACAAAAGGGAACCCTGAACAGCATGAGGGAAGAAAATACCCGGCTTAATACCCTGCATGCGGAATTAAAAAGCAGGTTGGAAGAGGAAAAGAAAAAAACTGTGGATAACCTGGCTTTACTTCAGGATGCCAGGGAAAATCTGCTCCAGTCTTTCCAGGCCCTGTCCTCAGAAGCCTTGAAGAGCAATAACCAAGCCTTCCTGGAGTTGGCTCATACTACCCTGGAGAAATATCAGCAAGGAGCCAGGGGAGAACTTGAAATGCGCCAAGAGGCTATAAACCATTTAGTGAGTCCACTGCAGGAAGCACTGCAGCAGGTTAAGGAACAGATACGTACTATTGAAAAAGAACGGGTCGGGGCTTATGCCGGTTTAAATGAACAGATTAAATCTATGGCTGCAGCTCAGGCGCAGCTGCAGGGTGAGACTGCCAGTCTGGTAAAAGCACTGAGAGCGCCTGCTGCAAGAGGAAGATGGGGAGAAATTCAGCTCAGACGAGTAGTCGAAGTAGCTGGAATGATTGAGTATTGTGATTTTGTCGAACAGCACAGTACGAATACCGATGGGGGCGGGCTGATGCGGCCGGATATGATTATCAGGCTCCCGGGAGGCAGGAATGTAGTTATTGATTCTAAAGCACCCCTGCAGGCCTATTTAGAAGCGGTTGAAACGGCAGATGAAAAGCAGAAAATTCTGCATCTGAAAGATCATGCTCGCCAGGTAAAAAACCATGTTAGCAGTCTGGGAAGTAAGAGCTATTGGGAACAATTTGAGCCTACCCCTGAATTTGCAGTTTTATTTCTGCCCGGGGAGTCTTTTTTCAGTGCTGCCTTAGAACATCAGCCTCAGTTGATCGAATACGGGGTAGAGCAGCGAGTAATAATAGCTACCCCTACCACGCTGATTGCCCTGCTGCGCTCGGTAGCTTATGGCTGGAGACAGGAGCAGGTGGGTGAAAATGCCCGTATAATAAGTGAATTGGGGAAAGAACTTTACGACCGCATCCGGGTAATGGCTGAGCATTTCATTGATATGCGCCGAGGATTGGAAAGAACAGTAGAATCGTACAATCGGACGGCCGGTTCCCTGGAAGGAAGAGTACTGGTCACAGCCAGGAAATTCAAGGATATGGGGATCGCTTCATCTTCTGAGCTAAAGAGTTCGCTTCCAATTGAGAAACCTTTAAGAATACTTAATACTTTAGAAAAGGTTGAGCAAAAAGATTTCGACGAGAATATATTTTAATAAAAACTTTTGTCTGATTTTACATTTTATTTACGTAAAACCACTTATTATTTTACTTGTCAGGTCTATGATTAAGTTGTATAGTAATTCAGTACAAAGGAGGTGAGCAAGTGGATAAGAAGTTGATTGATGAAATATTGAAATCAATCGGGCTGGAACATATTGAAGAAGAAGAGAAGCCTGCCCAACATTAAACAAGCCGTTCAGAAATTAGCCTGAAACGGCTTGTTTTATTTTCTGCCTCTTATGTTAGCTTTTATTTACCAGCTTTACTTTTTTCCTGCAAGAGTTCAGAAACACTTACAAATTTATATCCCTGTTCTTTCAATTCTTTTATTATAGCTGGCAGAGCATCTGCAGTCTGCTTACAGGTATCGCTGGCATGCATTAGGATAATGTCTCCCGGATGCACCTTCTGGCAGACCCTTTCAATGATTGAATTCACTCCTGGATTCATCCAATCCAATGAATCTGTGCCCCACTGTATAGCCTCATATCCACTTTCATGGATAGCCTGGATTACATGATCATTATAGTCGCCATTAGGGGTGCGGATCAGAGCAGCTTCCACACCAGTTTCTTCTTTGATAATCTGGTGCGCTTTGCTGATTTCTTCCTTTATTTCAGTCTTACTAAGATTGCTCAAGTTAATATGACGGTATCCATGGCTGCCAATCTCATGACCATCTGCTTTGATTCTGCTGACGATGTCAGGATATTCTTTCACCCAGGGTCCAGAAAGAAAAAACGTACACTGCAGGTCGTTTTCTTTCAATATTTCCAGAACTGGCATCGGAGTTTTACTGCCCCAGCTTATATCAAAAGTAAGGGCCACTATTTTCTTATTGGTTTTTACTTCGTAAATTGGTTTTAAAGTATAATTGGCCTGCACATAAGCAACACTACTGCCCAGAACCACCAGAGCCAGGAGGCAGATTATGGTCATTTTTGCTTGCCGCTGTATCTGATAAAAACCAAAAAGTTTGGGCATATGATTCATCTCCCCATTTTTAGTTTTTATATGTCTATTTTCTTATAGCTGGCAATATTCCTTATTTTACAGTTCTAATAATCCCCTCAAATATGATATTTTAAAAGAAGAGGACTTAACGAGCTTGAGTGATTTTCACAGTAATGGAGCAGATGGCCAGGGACACTCTAAAAAGCGTTTGCAGCTTGCTAAATAATAAAATTAAACTAATTGTTAACAGCAAGGTAATTCGAGAAAGGAATCGATTTTTATGAATTCGATGTTAAAACATAAAACACCAAGCCAAGCAATTCGCAATACTATATCAAACAGAGAATCCAGACTTACAATTGACGATCTAATTAAAGCATTTGCTTCTCAAAGTTTTAGCTTGATGCTTATTGTTATGGCATTACCATTAACTATTCCCTTACCTCCAGGAATAGGCTTTATTCCGGCAGCTCTTCTTTGTATTTGGTCATTCCAGCGTACAATAGGAGGAACTCATTTGTGGGTACCTAAAGCAGTTGGCAGACAGGAGGTATCTCAGGAGATTATCAAGAAAATTGAATCAAAAGCCTTACCCTTATGTGAAAAATTAGAAAAACGCTTTTTGAATAATAAACTATCAGGTGGGCTTAGCGAAATGGAAATTAGACTTGCATCATTAGCAGTGGTTTTCATGAGTGCGCTAATTATGATACCAACCCCTTTTTTGAATAGTATTCCTGCTGTGTTAATAATTTTGATAGAGTTAACTATCCTAAACAGAAACCGTAAATTACTATGGATCAACATGAGCCTTAGCTTATTGGCTTTAGGATTTATCGGTTCTACTTTATACGTCAGTTCAGAAGCCTTATTGCAAGAAATTGATGATTATTATTAGGATATCTGGTGACTATGGCGGGGAATTTATCTGATTTTTCTAAAGGTAACTTGTTTAACTAAGTAGCACATTAGAATCTAAAAATACAAGTCTTGATTTTCGGTTGCCTTAGTTATATAATAAGTGACACGCAATGGGCCGTTAACTCAGCGGGAGAGTGCTTCCCTGACACGGAAGAAGTCATAAGTTCAAATCTTATACGGCCCACCATAAAAGACAGCTGGAAGTCCCGATATTTCGGGACTTTTAGGTCTTTCTGATAAAATTTTATGGGCAGTAATAATTATAAATCCCTGCTCCCTGTCAAGTAGACAAGATGAAAAAACAAAACCTTTTCCTGGGCTCCGTCAATGACGGGGTCCAGCTTTTTTATGCTGCATTTTCGATCAACTGACGGTAGGTCATGGGAGGCAGTTTGTAGACATAGCGTCTTACTCTTTTGCTTAACAGAGGCGTTCCAATTATACTAGTCGCCGCGTTAGTTGGGCAGGATGTTAACACCACAACTGGTAAATACGCAGGATAAGCTATTAGAAAAAATTAGCTAATTAATAACGCTCTCAGAATTTATGTTCATATGCATCATAGGACATATAACCTTAATTATTTGTCAATAAACGGTATTCATGGACTATTTACCTTGAATAACATATTTTACTATAATAGTAATACACTTCCGATTTTTGAAGACAGGGCTTCTGTTTGTTATTTTCCGGATACAATCAAGATCACCTTACCGTTCTGGCCTGAATAGATTTTCAGGATCTCTTGAGCACCTTTGGACTTTTTATCCATGCCCTATCCTCCTTAAATGTCTTGTATATTAAATTAACGTCTCACCTCCTAAAAAGAAATTTGGTGGATACAAAAAAACTACTATAGCAGGTTTAAAGACCTATTCATGTTGTTTCTTAATTTTTGCCTTTTTGGACTGCTCTACTTGAGCCATAAGCAAGCTTTTTAATAATTCAATTTTTTCCGGAATTTCTTCCGGCATAAATATCCCGTCTTCAACTGCCTGCTTTACTACATCCTCAATATCTTCCAAGTGTTCCTTCAGATTCTGGTATGGATCATCATCTATTCCAATGAACTTTATATCAAAATTCATACTGCCCTGCAGTTTATCAGTCCTACCTAAGAGGTAATCAACTGACACTTCAAAGTAATCGGCAAAACGTACCAATATATCTTGATCTGGTTTTCTTGTTCCATTCTCATATCCAGATATGGTTTGTTTTGCCAATGATAATTTATTACCTAACTCTTGCTGGCTTAAATGATGTTTTTCCCTTAATATCTTTAAACGCTTTCCGAACATTTAATAACCTCCATTATATCTGAATTAATTATAGTCTGCTAAATGCGTACTTACAATAAATAGAAAAAAAATCCTCGAAATGCAGAAACATTTATTGACAAACCACGTTATGCGTACTAGCATAGATATTGAGGTACGCATAACGTTGACAAGGGGTATTGTATGTTAGAAGCTTAACGAGAACTAAGGATTAATCAGGGTTTTAACAGGAACAGGCTACAATCAAAGAAAGGTATTTATAAACAATTCTATTCGGAGATTGAAAGGAAGAAAAGAAGGGTTATCTAGGATATGGCAATTGCAATAGCATCTGTATTTAACAAAAATCCAGATGATATTTTTTTACCCAACAAGACCTCGTAACGAGTACCTAATGATGCTTTGCCAACAGGCACGAAGCATATGTAACACTAAGAAAAATTGTTGTTTTAAAAAGTCCAGGGAACGATCTGCCGGAGGGCTTATTCCCCCCAATTCTGGTAGCGGAAAGCGAGGACCATTTGGAAGCTAGTGGTGAACACAAAATAATTATAGCTGACCGGTTGGCAGCAGCTATCGAAATGATACAGAAGACCAGGGACGTTTTACAGCCGATCACCGGTATCGACCAGGTGTTTATGGTTACTCGAATGCTGCAGCACCTGGAAGGGCAAGTGAATGAGCTTACCTTAAAATATCAAGATAGGGAAGGTGATTAGAGTAGAATCCTGTAATTTGCTGGAGAGTTAGGAAGCCTTATGGAACATATTAAGGAGAATGATAGTTCTTTCCATTATTCTAGTTTCACAGATGTTATGTATTTCCCAAGGCCTACACATGGACTGAAATATTTTCCCTTGAATAACAGGTAAGTTAAGGCAGTCATTGATTTTGCACAAGTCATCTAATTCTGGCAGGTTAATATACTTAGCACCGGTTAACTTCTAGAAAAATACGATACCTTGAACACTCAGATTAAGAGATAAAAGAACCGAAAGGTGGTGGATGATGATGACAAGTTCAACCGGAGAGGCGCAAGCTTCTGCGAGGCATGATAAACACTCTCCCTTTTTTGACCCTCTGCCGTATGACTGGGAGGATAGCGGTACCCGTACGTGTATATGTCCTAGCTGTGCCAGGACATATTACCGGCGTATTTCAATTTCACCCACTAAAATAGTTCACAGTGAGAGGACCCACTGTGATTGCACTTGGACCAAGTATATGCGGGAAAGGGATATTGAGCAGCAAGCCGTATTTTTATGGAATGATAGCACACTGTTAAAGGGAATAACTGACTAAATACAGTAAGAAATGGACTTATTAAAATGGCGGCCAAAATTTTTGTCTTTTTTTCTCCGGAGTATTAAAGGGATCTCGTATTAGTTTAACGTTTGTCCCATCGAATTCAAAATACTGTGGATAATTTAGTGCTCGGGTTCGTACTTGTATAGTATCGGCAAAACTACCGTTTTTTTTACGATATAGTTGGTTATTTTTAATCTCATCACTCAAAAGTTTAGCAGGAGCTGATTTTGTTGGAAGGGTTCTGAGAACCTTTATCATAGCCTCGTGTAAAGTCATAAAACAATCTCTCCTCACCCCAGATTTCTAGGCCTTACACCCATTATGTTAAATTCTACACCTTTCCGTTAAAATGTTCCATACTATGGTAAATTGAGCATACAATAATGATAACCCCATCCGCTAATCGAAGAGAAGCTGCGGCTGCAAAATTCAGGCATTTACAATATTTTTACCCTGGGAAAATATTTGCTTTACTTATTTAGAGCATACTATATAAATGAACACTGGGGAGGTTGTACAAATGTCAGAAAAGAAGAAGATTATATTCCTTTGTACCCAGAACTCAGCCCGCTCCCAGATGGCGGAAGGGCTTATGAGAAAATTATTTGGGGAAGAATATGAGGTTTTTAGTGCTGGGACCAATCCCTACCGGGTTAATCCCTTTGCCATTAAAGCTATGGAAATGGAAGGAATAGATATCTCCAGCCATGGTTCCAAGAGTATTGACGATTATCTTGGAGTGGAATTTGACTGTATCGTAACCGTCTGTGACAATGCTCGGGAAAACTGTCCATTTATGCCCGGGGGGGAGAAATATCTGCATCACAATTTTACTGATCCAGCAGCGATTAAGGGCAGTGACGAGGAAATGCTGTCCGGATTCGAAAAAGTGAGAAAGGAAATAAAGGACTGGCTAATAGAGAGCTTCGGCAAGGGGACTTCATAGAGTGTCCAAGAGATTAGGCATCAGCACAACATTGAGCAGCTTAACAATAACAAATAGAAGGCCTGTAGAATCTGCAAATGTAAGTCATAGACTATCTGTTAACAGGAACATAAATTTCTTGTTGAATTTTTCTTTATTAGTGCTATCATATTTTTAATTTCCTATTTCATAATTTAGATATAGATTAAGCACCAGGAAGGAGCCAGAAAATGTTCCGAAACAGGTTGACCATGGTATTGGCACTATTAGTAATAGGCATCATGTTTTTGTTTCCAATTGTTAAATCTAACCCTTATATCTCGGTTGCACTATGGTTTCTAGGGTTGGCAATTATTATTATGGCTTTTATACAAACTTTGATAAATCAGATAAAATCAAATAAAATGCATTGAAAAGTGGAAGGTTTTGTTTCGGACTTCATCATATTTTATAGCTCCCCCTGCTTCTTAGCAGGTTTTTGAAAATAATACTGCTTATTTCAATAAATTGTGCGCAGGTCTGCCGGACCTGCATTTTTTATTGAAAAAATGCCGGAAATAGCAGTATTTTCAAGGCTTGTATGATTGA
>JAENZX010000010.1 GCA_016841045.1 Thermincola carboxydiphila | reverse complement strand
GCAAAGGAACGGAACGGCGAAAGAGGGAGGTAGGGTAGCGCCACAGAAAAACGGTGGGATGCTCGCCCGATGTTTACCAGGTGGCGAGGGAACGAAGGGAAGGTTGTGAAAAGGCGTACAGGGGGGAAGGGAGCAAGGGAGACTTCGCCGCTTCACTACAAGGTCATTCCCGAAATTGTGTATGAAATCAATGCCACTATCATTTTTGGTACTCCAACTTTTCTCTTGAGCTATGGAAAGCATGCTCATCCTTATGATTTCTATTCTATCCGATATGTATTTTCCGGTGCAGAAAAACTAAAGGACGAAGTAAGCAGTTTGTGGATGGAAAAGTTTGGCGTAAGAATAATGGAAGGATATGGTTGTACTGAGACAGCTCCTGTTTTATCACTTAATACTCCCCTCTGCTTTCGTAAGGGTACTGTTGGAAGATTCCTTCCTGGAATTGAATACAAAATTGAGAAAGTGGATGGAATTGAGAATGGAGGTAACTTGTTGGTTCGGGGTCCGAATGTTATGGAGGGATATCTGCTGCATGGCGAAGGTTTCCTTCCTGCAGGAGAATGGTATGACTGCGGCGACGTTGTTACTGTGGATGAAGACGGCTATGTTACAATCAAGTCCAGGCTCAGGAGATTCGCTAAAATAGGCGGGGAAATGATTAGCTTAAATCTGGTTGAAGAATTGGCAATACGGTGCTTTGATTCTGGCCATCAGTTTGTATCAGAAAGCATCACTGACGAAAAGAAGGGTGAAAGAATAGTGCTGATCACAACTGATAAGACTGCTACTCTGTACAGTTTTAGAGAATATTTGGCCCGGAATATGTTCAGCTCTCTTTTTTGCCCGTCTGAAATTATGTATGTTAATGAGATTCCTGTTTTAGGGAGTGGGAAAACCGACTATGTTGGTTTGCGGGAAATTGTAGCAGCTCAACTACAAAGGGTCAAATAACCAAAAAAAACCTTATACAGAGGTGTTGACAAGAGGTTTGGTTTATAGTAATATATGTACTTGTGAGACGCAATTTTGAGCCATTAGCTCAGTTGGTAGAGCACCTGACTTTTAATCAGGGTGTCGCTGGTTCGAGTCCAGCATGGCTCACCATTTTAATACCATGGCCCCTTGGTCAAGCGGTTTAAGACACCGCCCTTTCACGGCGGTAACACGGGTTCGAATCCCGTAGGGGTCACCAATTTTAGCAAACAAAGCTGCTAACCGAAGGTTAGCAGTATTTTTTTAGGATAGGTGTTGTGCGGGATTCTGCCCTACCGGGTTTCCACGCATTTCAGGACGCCGGATCTGTAAGCCGCTAAAAGCGGCAACAGCTCCGCAGCGAATCCCGTAGGGGTCACCAATTTAGCAAACGAAGCTGTTAACCGAAGGTTAGCAGTATTTTTTTAGGATAGGTGTTGTGCGGGATTCTGCCCTACCGGGTTTCCACGCATTTCAGGACGCCGGATCTGTAAGCCGCTAAAAGCGGCAACAGCTCCGCAGCGAATCCCGTAGGGGTCACCAATTTAGCAAACGAAGCTGTTAACCAAAGGTTAGCAGTTTTTTTGTTAGGATGGATGCTGTGTGGGGATTCTGCCTTATTGGTTTCATCTAATCTCGTTGTACTTTAATTGGCTTCCGTAACTTTGTTTTCTTTTGTATCTTCTTAATCATTTTGGCAGGCTGCGGGATTAACTTAAACCTTACAGGGTTATACTTGGTATCCTGCGAATCTTCTGATAAACCGTTGTTATTTACCAAAGGGCTTGTTTTTATAAATAACCAGGCAGCAAAGCTCCACCAACCTAAAAATGAAAAGTACATTGGGATAGGATACATCCATGGCAGGAAATCATACAACCCTGCATTTTTTACTACTACCGCATAAGCGACACTGGAAGCTGCCCATGTAGCGACATAGGGGTAGAGAAATGATCGTCGACTCGGCATGAAATAAAGAAAAAGCATAACAGCAAGAGTCCAGCTGGGCGGTGATAGGGCCATCTGGCCGTAGACATTGAATATACCTAAATTCTTAAACCACATCACATGTAGTATATTGGCCAGCAAACCAACAACAATAACATCGCCCAGACCACCAACCAGTAAGCCATAAATAAGATACTGCTTGTATTCGTTTCTGGGGATGAAAATGACAGTAAGTATAAAAACCATCGATAGAAAGGATGGATAAAACAAAGTTGTTGCAGTTAACAAACTAAATCACCCTTTCTTTATTTGATGTTCACATATACCATAGAGGGATTCTTTACATTAATATTTCCATTATGAGCAAACCTCTATTCAGGTAATTGACTAATAAAGTTTGAAGTCGTATAATATACTTTACGGAGAGGGACTAAATCGATTATTTTAGAACGATATTAAAAAGACAAACCGATGGTGTTAAACAACATAAAAGTCTCAAAACCATTGATATTACTGCGGATGTAGCTCAATTGGTAGAGTATCGGCTTCCCAAGCCGAGGGTTGCGGGTTCGAGCCCCGTCATCCGCTCCAATTTGATTTTTAGGTTTTTCATATAAAATATTTTTTACATAGGAGGCATATAATGAAACATATTAAAACTGTTAACAAAACCAACCTGCAGGAGACTGTTAAAAAAGGCGGCTGTGGTGAGTGCCAGGCATCCTGCCAGAGTGCCTGCAAGACTTCTTGTACTGTAGGCAACCAGGTTTGCGCTAAATAGTAAACCGAAAACAATGACCTAATCCTGAGAAGGATTGGGTTAATTTTTTGATGGGGGATAAAATGTTGATACATAAATTTGAGATAGACGGAACTAAAATAGTTCTTGATGTTAACAGTGGGGCTGTTCATGAAGTTGACGAGCTTGCCTGGGGTGTAATTGATGATTATCCTGTCCTCTCGGCAGATGAAATATTAGCAAAGTACTGCGATAAACATCCCAAAGAAGAAATTCGGGAAGTACTGGCTGAGGTTGAAGAATTAAAAAGATCGGGTCAGCTTTATTCAGAAGATAAATTTAAGGAAGAAAGCCTTAATTACAATTCTGAACCGGTTGTTAAGTCCCTTTGCCTGAACGTTTCTCATGACTGCAACCTGCGCTGCCGGTACTGCTTTGCGGGAAGCGGGCATTTTGGCGGAGAGCGGGCCTTAATGCCGGTGGAGACTGGGAAAAAAGCTATTGATTTCCTTTTAGATAGTTCAGGTAGTAGGCGTCACTTGGAGATAGACTTCTTTGGCGGGGAACCACTCATGAACTTTGAGACTGTAAAATTACTCGTTGCCTATGGCAGGGAGAAAGCCGGCAGGAGGAACAAGGAAATAAAGTTCACCCTTACTACTAATGCCCTGCTTCTAAGTGACAAAGTAACAGGATTTCTTAATAGCGAGAAAATAAGCGTGGTTTTGAGCCTTGACGGAAGGCCTCAGGTTAATGATGCAATGAGACTCACCGCGGGTTCGGGCGGGAGCAGTTACGAGCTTATTGCACCTAAAATAAGTTCTTTTGTTAATTCCAGGGATAATGAAAATTACATTGTACGTGGAACCTACACCCGTTTTAACACCGACTTTGCCAGGGATGTTGTTCATTTGGCTGACCAGGGCTATAGGTATATTTCTGTGGAACCTGTAGTGGGGCCGCTGGAAGAAGAATGGTCCCTTAAGGAAGATGATCTCCCCCGGCTTTTCAATGAATATGAGTCTCTAACACGTGAGTATATTAAAAGGGCTGCAGAAGGCAGGTCGTTTGAATTCTTTCATTTTAATTTGGATTTGGATAACGGGCCTTGCATTCCCAAGCGCCTTTCCGGTTGTGGAGCTGGGTTTGAGTATATGGCAGTGACTCCTGAAGGAGATTTATTCCCCTGTCACCAGTTTGTTGGCAGAGACCAGTTTAAACTGGGCAGTGTCTGGGATGGGATAACCAACTTTGATATTCCGCGCAGGTTTCGCAATGCTCATATATATAATAAAACAGAATGCCAGAAATGCTGGGCGAGGTTCCATTGCGGCGGGGGATGCCATGCCAATGCAGAGTCGGTTAACCAGGACATCTTGAAACCATATCACGTAGGATGTGAACTGGAGAAGAAAAGGCTTGAGTGTGCAATTTATACCCAGGTCCTAAAAGTCAGGTCTTAAAACAAAGTCTTAAAGAGGATGGATGAACTAGAGTTTAAAACTGAGAAGTAATCAGATATATTCCTTGAAAAACGCCCTAAATCGGGCGTTTTTGGCAAATGTCGAATTTTTGGGTTTACGGAAATGGTTTCCTATGCTATAATTATACAGGGTAAGCTAAGGAAAATATGGAAAACAATGAGAATGACATCCTAAAACAAATGTCGTTTTTTTGTTATGAAAATAGGTTTTTGCACGAAAGGAGCAATCATGAAGTCGAATAAGGAGAATATTCATGGGCTGCTTGGGTGGCTGAAGGATGCGATGCATGCCACAAAGACCAAACTTAGCTCAAAAGAATTTCCTATACTAAGACTGTTACGGTTTAATTTTGGAAAGCAGATAAGCAAAACCAAACAACTTAAAGAAAAGTATAGTTTAAACTATAAACGGGAAAATTACTACCGTCGGAACCGACAGGTAAAACCCGTCATCGAGAACAACGCTAACAAGACTTCCGCAGTGAAATCGTCACTTCTCACTCTAATCTATTCACTTGGTTCAAAGGTCAAATTAAATCCAAAGTTCGAAAATTATAATCTCCGCAAATACATAGATATAAGGACAGTACTGGTAGTAACTGCTGCAGTATTAGTTGTTGGGTTTACCCTTAGAGCTGCGTCCGGCGTGGAAGCTTATGCAGTGGAGGTCAATGGTAAAAAGGTTGCTACTGTGATTCAAAAAGCTGATGCAGAAAAAATAGTACAAGAGCTTAAAGGTGAGAAGAGCCAGTCACTTAAGCGGAGGGTAGATGTTAGCCAAAGCCTTGCTTTCCGGAAAGTTAAAGCGAGAAGGTACCAGGTTAATAATCTTGTTGCCCTGAAGCAAAGGTTAAATAAGTCGCTTAATTTTGTGGCTGTCGCCACCGGGATTAAGGTTAACGGTCAGGTAGCAGTTGTTGTAGAAAATGTTTCTACTGCTGAGGAAATACTGAAAGAATTAAAAACTGACTTGGACATAGATGATGTAAAAGTTGATAGTGTGAATCTCGAGGAAAAAATTGAAATAGTCGATGTTCCGGCATCCCTCAAAGAAATCTTAAAAGAGGATGAGGCAATAAACTTCCTTAGAAACGGACGGGAAGAAAAACGTGTACATATTGTTAAAGAAGGTGACTCCCTCTGGACAATTGCACGGGCAAATGATATGCGTGTGGCCGAACTGCTGGAAATGAACCCTTCGCTAACGGAACACCTTGATTTGGGGCAGGAAATTAACCTTGTATCAGTAAAGCCGCTAATAAACGTAGTTGTTACCGGTGAACGTACTGTTAAACAGGCTCTGCCTTATAAGGTTGTAGTTGAAACTGACAGAAATATGTCCCGCGGACGCGAAAAGGTTAAGGTTCAAGGTGAAAAAGGCCTAAAAGAAACAACCTATAAACTAGTAATGAAAAACGGTGATGTAATTAATCAACAGGTAATAAATGAGAAGGTCATAAAGACTGCTAAAAACCAAGTAGTTGTTAGAGGTAAAAAGGAAATGATTGCCTCCCGGGGTACTGTATCTACCTTCTCATCAGGCGGAAAAGTCAGCTGGCCGTTGCGTGGGCGCATAACTTCCAGCTATGGCAGACGGTGGGGAGAGACCCATACCGGTATTGATATCGACGGTGTTACAGGCCAACCGGTTGGCTCTGCTGCAGATGGAGTTGTTATCCAAGCTGGCAGGGTAGGCGGCTACGGGAAAATGATTTTGGTTAGGCACGGAAATGGTCTTACAACCAGATATGCCCATTTATCAAGCATAGGTGTATCGGTTGGTGACAAAATAAGCAGGGGAGAAGTAATTGGCCGTGTTGGTTCAACGGGGCGCAGTACGGGCTCGCATTTGCATTTTGAAGTTATAGATGGGGGTCGTATTCAAAACCCGATGAAATATCTGAGATAGTTTAGAAGGACACCAAGTTGGTGTCCTTCTTCAATTTTACCTATCGTTGCCATATGCAGCTTTCTGCCCGTAATTCCTTGTAAATGGCAGATTTACCGCAGATTAACCCTTTTACTGGTTGATAAACTATGCTATAATTAAAAACTGGATAAGCTTCTAAAAGAACCTGCTTCAAAATTTATTATTACTGGGAAGGGTGAACTTACCATGGTATTCATGAATGCTAAGAAAAGGAATAAGCCCATAATTATGTTTCTCGTGGGTATGATATCGTTAGGTCTGCTAATGTCAGTTTCAGTGTATTTCATGGGGGATTATTCAGGTTCTGCTAACACTGCTGCTAATAACGCCGCTCCGGGTTCTGCGGAAGCTAAGGCTGTACAGGACTTTCAACAGGGTATGACTCTGATACAGCAGCAGCAAGCTGATGAAGCCCAGAAAAAGTTCGCTGATGCCAAGTCTGGTTTTGAAGAAGTGCTCAAAAAGGATCCTAATAACGTGCAAGTTCTTGGCGATTTAGCTACAACCTATTTTTATATGAATAATGCTGATAAGGCAATTGAAACTGTAAAAAAAGCACTTGAAATTAACCCGGATTTCACCACTGCAAGACTCAATTATGGCATATATCTGGCATATGGCAAGAATAATACGGCAGATGCCATAAAAGAATTAGAACAGATAAAAAAAGGCGACTTTAACTACGATCAGGCTCAGAAGTTGATTGGGGATATCAGTCAACTAAGCACTCAACCTCTGCTTCCTCCTAAAGGCAATAATGCATCATCAATACCGGCTAAACCTGATGCCCCAGCATCACAAACAGCAGACCCAACTACAGGAAAGACTTATAATGAAGGTGACCCGCTGCCTGAGAATCATCCTAAGATTGACTAATAAAAAAACAGACTAATCACTTAACAGGGGTGTCGAATGAGACACTCCTTATTTTTTTATCCGATGGCTAAACGCGCTAAGACTGCCACTCTTCAAGTGGCAGATAAGCAGCGCTAAGCTAGCAACTAGCACTCCCCACTCTCTACATCTTACTCCCCACTATTTCTAGGGGTTACCCCTTGCCCTCCAGTTATTACCGGTAGGTTTTATGCATAATTGATTGTATAATTGTTTTTATAAGAGGCGGAAGGGGGGATTTTGACCATGGGAAACCTCGTTATGCCAGTTGTAGACTCCGGTTTACTGCTGCAAAAAACAATCAAAATAACAGCTGTGTTAGCCTTGTTATGCATGGCTTTTTTTATTGCAGCACCAACTATTACGAAAACATATCTTTATGTAGCGTTTAGGGAAGTATCCAAACAAAAGATGCTATGGGAAACTCGAAAATGGGCAGAGCTTAAGGGTACTCATTTTCTAGTGCGTTATCAGGCTTCCGATAAAGATAACGCTGAGTTGGTGCTTTCTACTGCGGAAAAGAATTATGAGCCAGTTAGCTCAAGATTTGGTTATTATCCTAAAGGAAAAACCCTAATAGTTGTTTACCCAACCCGGGAATCTCTGGGACGGAGTTTTGGCTGGGCAGCGGATGAAAGTGCAATGGGTGTGTATTGGACAGGAGTTATACGTGTTTTAGCTCCGAGCGCCTGGGTGGATGAAACTGATCCAGATAAAATTAAAGGGGTATTTGAATCAGAGGGACCTATCGCCCATGAGTTTACCCATCTTATGGTAGACTACCTGACGGGGGGTAATTATACCAGGTGGTTTACTGAAGGAATTGCACAATATGAAGAAGAAAAGCTTACCGGTTACCAGGTGGAGTATCGGAAGATAAGACACCCTGGTCAACTTTATCCTCTCTCCAGAATGGATGGTGAATTTGATAATCTGGAAGATCAGGAACTTGCTTATTATCAATCACTTCAAGCGGTAAATTATATTGTTGACCGTTATGGTGAAGAAGGACTGCAAAAGGTACTAAAGGACCTTGGAAGAGGATATACTCTTGAAAAAAGTTTTACTGAGAGTTGGGGTATGTCACTGGAGCAATTTGAAAAGGGTTTTCAATTATGGGCTGTTGCCAACAATTAATGGGGTGTCCGGAAATACTAGGACAACCCCATTTTTTATTTATTCTGCTTATTTTTTAGCTAAGTGGGAAAAATAACTGTCGAATTATCTATATTGCGAAAGGGGTCGGAGAAATTGAGAAACGGTGATACATTTATTCAAAGCCAGGTGGAGGAAGCTTTAAAGAATTCTAGAATGCTGCGTAATGTAGACATAAGAATAGCAACCAGAAATGGGGAAGTGACATTACAAGGGCTGGTTGACGTGCTGGCTGAAAAATGGGCTGCAGCGGAAATAGCAAAGCAGGTACCTGGTGTTGTTTCTGTAGATAACAGTCTTACAGTTGCCATTGATAATCATATGAGTGATAGTGAACTGTCAGAGCTTATTCAGGAACGATTACAGAGTGATGACAGAGTCGATGTTCATCAGATTTCGGTAACAGTCAGGGGAGGAGTTGCGCAGCTGCAGGGTGACGCAGGCTCTATCGCGGTTGAAGAAACTGCAAAGGAAATATCTGCCAGAGCACCTGGCATCAAGGATGTAGTAAGCTACATAAAAATTGGTCGAGGAGATTTTGAAATTGATGATGCAACTCTAACAAACTCAGTGGAAACAGCCCTATCAAGGACCCCTTCTGTTAGTGTCAGGGATATTGAAACGCGTACCGTTAACGGTAAGGTGATACTTACGGGAACTGTGGATACCTCGGAACAGATTGAAGCAGCTCATCGCATAGTTTCACAGGTTCCGGGAGTAAAGAAAATTGAAAGTAATCTGAATTGTCGTCACGGGTCAGAAAATCCTAATTACCATTTAACTAACGCCATTAGGGAGGAGCTAGGCACCCATGGCCTGGGTGGTGTGAAATGTTTTGTGGTAGATGGTACGGCGTTTCTTGATGGAGCCGTAGGAACACCGGATCAAAAGCATAAGGCGGAGGAAATAGTAAGTAAGTTTAGTGGAGTTGACGGGGTTAGTAACGATATACAAATTAGTTAAAAATCTGACATTTTTTTCGCCCGTTTCTCTGGCGTTACCGTGAATATTCTTCCGGAAGTCCCAGCGGAACGGGTTTCCTTAACCCCTGAGCTATTAACCGGAACAAAGTTTATCTTTTGGCATTTTGCAGGAATAATTCAGTATTGCGAGAATATACAATAATTGTGGGATTTCGACTGTCTTACTCCTAAGGAGGTTTAAAGGGTTGCAAAAGATATATATCGCCGGAGGTCAGCCCTTAAAAGGAACGGTAAGAATCAGTGGCGCTAAAAACGCCGCGCTGGCAATTATTTCTGCAGCATTACTTGCTAGCGAGCCTGTAATTCTTGACAATATTCCTAACATAACTGACGTCCGCATTTTACTTGATATTGTGACTAAGCTTGGCGCTAAAGTTGCTTACCAGGATGAAACTACCGTAGAGATTTCGACTCCTGATTGTATTGATACCAATACTCCCTATCAGGAGGTCAAGAAGCTCAGGGCATCCAACCTGCTCTTGGGTTCGCTTTTAGCGCGTTTCCACCGGGCCGAGATTGCTCTTCCCGGTGGATGTAATATTGGAAGTCGTCCAATGGATTTGCATATTAAGGGTCTACAGGCCCTAGGTGCATCTATTAATCTGGAACATGGCTTCATAAAAGGTACATGCAAAAGGTTGACGGGATCCAAGGTATATCTTGACTTTCCCAGCGTTGGGGCCACAGAGAATATTATGGTGGCCGCAGCCCTTGCCGAAGGACAGACTATTCTTGAAAATGTGGCCAAAGAGCCCGAAATAGTAGATTTGGCTAATTTCCTAAACAGTATGGGTGCCAAGATAAGAGGTGCAGGTACTGACGTTATTAAGATTGAGGGTGTCAGCCAGCTTGGAGGGGGAAGATACTCAGTAATTCCTGACCGAATTGAAGCGGGTACTTTTATGGTAGCTGCTGCGGCCACAAGAGGAGACCTTCTTATAGACCATGTAATTCCTACACACATAGAACCTTTAATAGCTAAGCTTCGGGAAGCCAATGTAAACGTTTCCGAAGAGGACGATGCTGTCAGGGTTATAGGTACTGACGAACTTAAGCCAATTGATATTAAAACACTGCCCTACCCTGGTTTTCCCACAGACATGCAGTCTCAAATGATGGCTATGCTAACATCGGTTAAAGGTACCAGTGTGATCGTTGAAAATGTTTTTGAAAACAGACTTCAGGTTGCTGACGAATTTAAGCGAATGGGTGCCAGGATAAAAGTCGAGAGCAGAACTGCTATTATTCAGGGGGTTAATAAACTCCAGGGTGCACAAGTTAAGGCATCTGACCTCAGAGCAGGGGCAGCCCTGATTATTGCTGGTCTTATTGCTGAGGGAGAAACTGAAATTTGTAACACTCATTATATTGACCGGGGATATGAAAATATCGAAGAAAAGCTGGTTTCAGTTGGGGCGCGTATACGAAGAGCTTAAACATATATTAATGGGAACGAAGGAGGAACCGGAATTTTTTTAATATACTGCAGGAAAAATGTTGAAGAGACAGAATAAGTAGTTATCTAACCAAGTCCGGGGAAGTGTGTATTTATGTCGAGAGGGCAGGTAATAAGAATCAAACCATTAATACGTATTGGTTTTATATTTGTTACATTGACTTTAGGCGGAACGTTTTTATGGACTGCCTTTTTGCTTCGCTATTTTAATGCCACTTCGGAGCAAATGTATAGTCTATTTATAACTGTGGCTCCTTTTACATTAATTATCGGTTTACTGATGCTTTTTCTGGTAAACCGCCTGTTAGTCCGGACATTTAGGGTGTTCCTTGACTCCATCAGCAAGGTGGCTGACAAAGATTTAACCCAGGAAATCAATTTTCCCACTAATGATGTTTTTGGCAAAATGGCGGATGCCTTCAATAAAATGGTGGAGGATATTCGGCTTACCATCAGACAGAATATGGAGACTGCGCAAATGGTAGCCTTTGAGGCAAACCAGGTATCGGCTGCAGTTGAGGAAGCTGCTTCTTCTGTACAACAGATATCAGCTGCTATACAACAGATAGCAGGAGGGACTCAGGGACAGGCAGACCAATTGAATGAGACACTTCAGGTTACTAGAAGGTTATCTTCAGCAGTACAGCAGATTGCGGACAACTCCAGAGAGGCGTATTGTTCCTCTGTAAATGCTTCAGAATTGGCCTCAAAAGGAGCAGTGGAAATAGAAAAGGCCTTTGAAAAAATGAATACTATTTCTGAGACCGTTGCAGATTCTGCATTGGCAGTTCGGAATTTAAATGAGCGTTCAGGACAGATTGGAGAGATACTCGGAGTTATTACCGGTATTGCTGATCAGACTAACTTACTTGCCTTAAATGCGGCTATTGAAGCTGCAAGAGCAGGGGAACATGGTCGGGGTTTTGCGGTGGTTGCTGATGAAGTGAGGAAGCTGGCCGAAGGGTCTGCTGCGGCCGCTCAGCAGATAGGGGAGCTTGTTAAAGAAATTCAGGAAGAAACAGCAAGGGCAGTCAACTCAATGGTAGACGGCAGTCAGGAAGTTGAGGAAGGTGTTGTTATTGCCACCCATGCTCAGAAAGCCCTGACGGAAATCGTTGGAACTGTTGATCGCACAGTTAGAATGGTGCAGGAGATATCCACGGCTGCCGAACAGCAGTCCAAGGGGATAACTAAGGTAGTTGATTCCATTGACAAGGTAAGTGTGATTGCCCATCAGGTATCAGAGGCCAGCCAACAGGTTGCAGCATCTACTCAGCTGCAGATGAATACCAATGACCAGGTAAATGCCAATGCTTCAAGGCTAGCTCAACTGGCAGAGAAGCTCAGAGAGCGTATCAGCAAATTCAGAGTTTAACCAAAATATAGCTTTTACAATGGCAGCCATGGTATACTCCATGGCTGTTGTTATGAGCATCTACAGGAGTTTACTATGCAGCATACAGTTGAAACCCCAGTAACACTTAAAGAAAAAACCTTTTATGTCAGAGCAATTGAAGATGTGGACTACCTTCTTGAAGTGGTCAAAACCGACGATGACGTTCCTTTTTGGGCGGTGTTGTGGCCTGCGGCAGTTAGTATGTCGGAGTACTTTTGGGAAAACGTGGATTTTAATGGACTGAGAGTACTAGAGTTAGGCGCCGGACTTGGGTTGGCTGGGATAGTTGCCGCTGCGAAAGGTGCAAGTACAGTACAGACAGATTTTATTCCTGAATCTCAACAGCTTGCGAAGGAAAATGCCGAAATTAATGGAATAAGTAATATATCCTATAGACTGGCGGACTGGAGGAATTTCCCTATTGAAGAGCAATTCGACAGAATTATCGGCTCAGATATATTATATGAACCAAAGCTGCACCCCTATCTTGAAAAGATTTTTATGGAGAATTTGAAACCGGGTGGTACAGTAATTATTGCAGACCCGGGTAGGGAAGACGCCAAAAAATTTATAGAAAAGCTATCTAAAGATTGTTTCTGTATTAACACAGTAACCAGGCAAACTTACGATTGCGGGCATAAAGTTACAGTATCACTTTACTTCTTGACCAGACAGATTTACTGAAAAGCAGAAATGAGAATAAACATAATTTGGGGGAGACTATGCGGGTTTGTACATTGGCAAGCGGTAGTTCTGGAAACTCCGTCTATGTTGAGGGGGGCGGCACTTCTGTGCTGATAGATGCCGGGTTGAGCGGCAAAGCAATAACAGGGGCTTTGGATACGATAGGTGTTAATGCTTCCGAGCTTGATGCAATTCTGGTTACCCATGAACATACTGACCATATTAAAGGGGTCGGAGTCATGGCGCGAAAATTTGATTTAAACGTATTTGCCACAGAGAATACATGGGAGGAAATTATGCCTGCCATTGGAAAAGTTTCAGAATGTAACAGAATGACACTTGAAGCGGGTCGGGCTTTAGAAATAGGTGGCCTTCAGATAGAGCATTTTGCAACATCCCATGATGCTGTAGACTCAGTTGGCTATTGCCTTTATAGTGAAGGAGTCAAGATAGGAGTCGCTACTGATACTGGGTGTCTGACTAATACAGCCAGAAGTTGTCTTGAGGAAGCTGACCTGCTGGTCTTTGAGGCAAATCATGACTTACATATGCTTAAAGCAGGGTCTTACCCGTGGTATCTGAAGCAGCGTATCCTTGGGAACAGGGGCCATTTATCAAACATTGCTGCCGGCAACTGTTTATCCTCACTGGTTGGTGGGAACACTAAAGCTGTTATCCTTGCTCACTTGAGCAAGGAAAACAACCTCCCTGAACTGGCATATTCTACAGTAGCAGAGGTACTAGCTCAATCGGGTTTAGTCCCTGGGCGGGATTTTGCTTTGGAAGTAGCCCCGAGGTGCCATCCCGGAACCTTGTGGGAATTTGATTAAAGGAGGTATCTTATGTTTAATGATGATTATGAGTTCTATAACACCAAGAGAAGACCTTCACTCTTTTCCTACATGGCTGTTGCCCTCATCGGGGCTCTTATTGGGGGAATAATTACTTCCTACTTTTCACCCCTTATAGGTCGGAATCCGCTGCCGGAAAATAAACCCAGGCAGTCGTCACCGCCTATTGCTTCAGGAGCCGATTCTCCCGTAATCGAAATTGCCGAAAAAGTTGGCCCGACAGTTGTGGGAATAAGCAACCGGGTAAACATAGACACGTCATTTTTCCACCGGAATGTAGAGAAGGGTTCCGGGTCAGGAGTAGTCTACAGCACGGATGGGTACATAGTTACTAATAAACATGTTATTGAGGGAACTGAGAATATAGTTGTAACCCTGCCTAATGGTAAAAAAATCCCCGGCAAAATTGTTGGGGCAGATGAGCGGACAGACCTGGCTGTGATAAAGGTAGACCAAAAAGGGCTAAAAGCTGCCGATTTCGGTGACTCAGACAAAGTCAGGGTCGGTGAACTGGCAGTGGCAATTGGCAACCCTCTTGGTGAGCAGTTTGCAAGTACGGTAACAGCAGGTGTTATAAGTGCGCTTAACAGGACGGTAGATGTTGAAGAACGGCGATTCAGGCTTTTGCAGACTGACGCTGCTATCAGCCCCGGAAACAGTGGGGGAGCTTTGGTTAACTCCAGGGGTCAGGTTATCGGTATAAATAGTGTAAAGATTGTAGATGTAAATGTTGAAGGATTAAACTTTGCAATTCCTGCAAACACAGTTAAACCAATTGTTGAATCAATAATCAAAAATGGAAAGGTAGTGCGGCCATGGCTGGGGATTCTCGGTGGGGATGTAGATCCTGTGGTCATTCAGCAGTTTAAACTAGCTACCGACCAGGGGGTATTCGTAAGTGAATTACCTGATAACAGTCCGGCTGCCAAGGCCGGGGTTCAAAAAGGTGATGTGATTGTCGCCTTTGATGGAAAGGAATTAAAGGACTTTGGTGAACTAATAGCCAGGCTAGATAAAAAGAAAATTGGAGATAAAGTTGAAATAGTAGTAGTTAGGGGTAAGGAAGAGAAAAAACTCACAGTTACCCTGGAGCAGATGCCTGAACAATAGAAACAAAAAAACACGGTGCCCACACCGTGTTTTTTCATAAGAACGATAAACCGGGAGGTTATATGAATATACAAGTAGTTGCAGTTGGGAAGGTAAAAGAAAAATATATCAATGACGGAATCAATGAGTACCTGAAAAGGCTTAAGCCTTATGCAAATATCGAGATTAAAGAGGTATCTGATGAGAAGGCTCCTGAGAATTTAAGCTCTAAAGAAGAGGAGCAGGTTAAACGCCGGGAGGGTGAAAAAATCCTTGCCCTTATTAAACCTAACAGAACCGTGATAGCTCTTGCTATTGAAGGCAGGAATATTTCCTCAGAACAGTTGGCCGGAACGCTGGCTGAATATGCACTGGTCGGGAAAAGTGACCTGACTTTTGTTATCGGCGGCTCCCTGGGGCTGCACTCAACTGTAATCGAGCGGGCTGATTTGCTGCTGTCCTTTGGGAAGATGACATTTCCGCATCAGTTGATGCGGTTGATATTAATGGAGCAGATTTACAGGGCGTTTAGGATAAACCGGGGTGAACCGTATCATAAATAGAGGCGAATTTTGGGATGTCAGGGAGGATTTTTCTCTTCTTAGTAATTGTTAAATCCTTTTTAGGCTGGTACAGTCCTAATTCTTGGATAACAGCATCTTAGGGTAATATGGCAACAAGGGTTTATGTTATGGACTTTATTAGATTTATATTGAAATTAAAAACTCAATACGTAGAAAGGCAATAAAGCCCGAAACCTCTTTAAATAGGTTTCGGGCTTTGGTTATGATGGGACAAACAGGCATTTCAGCTTTTGCGACACCCCCTTTCTTTGCATTACCCTTTTTGATCGAAGATATCGACAAATGAAGGAAAACCTTGGACAATGGGCAGGGAAATTGTTACCAAGGAGAGAAATTAAATACTTTATGGCAAAAGATTTCTATTATTCAAACATTTGTAAATAGGGGAGGTAATAATGTGAAACAATCTGGTGTTACGAGGATTCTTTTCCTTGCGGTATTGCTCATTTTCTGTGTTTTTGTTTTCTCACCGCAATCAGCTTTTGCGGCAAGTCTTGATAAAGCTGACCAATACATTCCAAAGGAAATTTTAGTGAAACCTAAACCTGGCAAACAACTTAGTCAAATTAGAACCCTCAATGGGCTAAAAAGTTTAAGGGTTAATCAGAAATTAGGCGTAATTACAATTGAAGTACCCCAGGGAGCAGATATTACCACTTTAATGCAGCAATATAATGCTGACCCGAATGTCGAATATGCTGAACCAAACTATATTCGCCATGCCAGTTATCTCCCGAATGATCCTGAATTAAATAAACAATGGTACATAGACAAAACGAGAACTCAGGAAGCTTGGGAGATTTCTGCTGGAGAGAGTTCGGTTATGATTGCGATAATTGATTCAGGAGTTGATATAAATCATCCTGATTTGGCAGGTAAAGTCGTTGGTCGATACAATGCTGCGGACAATTCTGATAATGTGACTGACACTATCGGTCATGGTACCCATGTGGCAGGAATTGCTGCTGGTGCATTAAATAATGGCACTGGGATTGCTGGTATCGGTGGTAATGTGAGTATTATGGCCGTAAAGGCTAGCAACACAGATGTCTTTTATGATGATGACATTGCCGAAGGTATTTACTGGGCAGTGGACCATGGTGCCAGAGTTATTAATTTAAGTTTGGGTGGTGAAGATTTTTCGAACACCTTAGAGGATGCAGTAAATTATGCTATCAACCACAACGTTGTGGTGATTGCCGCTGCGGGTAATGATGCTACTAATGTACCCATGTATCCAGCTGCCTTTAATGGGGTAATTGCGGTAGCTGCTACGGATAGCAATGATCTTCCTGCCTCTTTTTCCAACAAAGGCACATATATTGATATCAGCGCACCCGGTGTTGGTATTTATTCAACCACACCACTGAGCGGAACAATAGACTATAATCCTAGCTATGACTACTCCGACGGGACCTCCATGGCAGCTCCGGCAGTTGCCGGTTTAGCTGGTTTGGTTTTAAGCTATCAACCTACCCTCTCACAGGCACAAGTTGCTGATCTGATAATGCAAAGTGCCCAAGATTTAGGCACCCCGGGCTGGGATGAGTCAACCGGCTGGGGCAGAATAGATGCTTATACCACTCTAATGAACACAAGTGATACCACTCCGCCTAGTATAAGTACTACCACTCCTGATGATACTGAGCTGAAGGCCTCCATCAGTCGTAACATCACTGTCAACTTTACTGAGAAAATCTCCGCCGGGACAAACTTTAGTAATATTACCGTACAGGATGAGACCTATCACACTGTTGTCCCGGTCGATCTCAGCATTACCAATTCTACGCTAACTATTGACCCGGTTAATTTCTTAAATACTAATACCGTGTATACTGTGAGTGTGCCGCCCGGGGCAGTACAGGACTTAAGGGGCAATGCTCTAGCTGCCAATTACACTTTTTCATTTACGACAGATAGTGGTATGGATTTTTTTGAATTACCCTTCAATGTGACTGATGCAGTTTTTGACCCGGCTCAACCGGTAGTTTACATTACCAACAAAAGTGAAAAAAGGTTGTATGCTGTTAACTATGCTACCGGGGCTATATCCTATCTCACTTTTGCCAAAATGCCGGAGAGTTTAACTGTGGGGCAGGGAGTTTATGCCGATGAATTGTATGTTGCGCTCTTAGATCAAGAACACAGTTCTTACTGGTGGGAAGAGGACCAGGCTGGCTCCATAGCCATTATTGACCGGAATAACTTTACTCAAATAGATACAATTGCCCTTACGATAGATCCATATGATATTGTTGCTGGGAGGGATGGTTATTTGTACATTCCTTCTGGCTCAGGTCAATGGACCTATATGTATTCCTATAGCCGTGCTACCAAACAAAAGGAACACCAAACATCCATACGACAGCAATCATTAGCCCTTTTGCATCCTACTCTAGACCGAATCTATACAGTTGATACTGATTCTTCACCACGGGATTATACTGCTTTTAACATCGCCAATGGTACTTTTACGGATCCTTTGTACCCAGGTGGCTACGATTCACCCTATCACGGGGACTATCCTTTAGCTGAGAAGTTCTCGATTGACCCTACTGGCACTTATCTTTTCAACGGTAGTGGAGTGATTTTTACCTCTGCGGCTGATCGAAGCCAGGATATGCGCTATGTAGCAAATTTAGGGGCGGGTTTTGCAGATATTGCCTATGATTCTTCGAGATTATATACTCTTTCCCTAACTAATAAACAGATAAACATTTATGATGGCAGTGATTTTAGCCTTTTGGATAATTACCAATTATCAGGTTTGGGTAAATATCTTTATCGGAACGATGGGAAGTTGATCAACTTGGTCCAACCGGATATCCAGACCGCGTTATATAAGACAGGAATCGAAATCTTAAACCTTTCCACAACAGAAACAAACCCACCAACCGTAACCAGTAGTGATCCGGTTAATAATGGCGAAGACATTGGAGTATACAGGAACCTAACTATTAACTTTAATGAGCGAATTATAGCTGGACCTGCTTATCGCCAAATCTCTTTATATGACAGCGAAAATAATCTTATACCAATTACGACGAAGATTAATGGTCGGATTCTCACAATTGACCCGATAGGTAACTTAGCTGTTAATACACAGTATACCGTCGACATCCCTGCCGGGGCTGTAACAGATTTGGCTGGCAGCAGTATGGCAGCCGATTTCTCCATGGTTTTTACGACCATTAGTACGATTAATCTGTTAGAATTACCGTTTACTATTACTGATGCCGTAATAGACCCAGAACAACCCATTGTTTATATTACTGACAAAAGTAAGAAGCAGCTTTACGCCGTTAACTACCAAACCGGAGCACTCTCTGCCATTACCTTTAGTAAGATGCCGGAAAGTTTGGCAGTGGGCGAAGGCGCTTATGCTGATGAGTTATATGTGGCGCTCTTAGATCAAGAACACAGTTCTTACTGGTTGGAAGAGAACCAGACTGGCTCCATAGCCATAATTGACCGGAATGCCTTTGCTCAAACAGACACAATTGCCCTGAGCACAGACCCGTATGACATTGTCCCAGGCCGGGATGGTTATCTCTATATCACTTCCGGTTCAGGCCAATGGACCTGTTTCAGTTCCTACAACCGGGCTACAAAACAGTTGGTGCAGCAGTCCAATATCAGGCAGGGTTCTTTGGCCAAACTGCACCCAATACTAGACAGAATCTATACAGTTACTACCGATACTTCACCCCGGGATTATACAGCCTTTAACACCGCCAATGGTATCTTTACGGACCCTTTGTACCCAGGGGGCTACGATTCATCCTATCATGGGGACTACCCCTTAAGTACGAAATTTGCGATTGCTCCGACGGGGAACTATCTGTTTAATGGCAGTGGAGTGGTCTTTAGCTCGGCGGCAGACAGAAGTCACGACATGAAATACGTTGGTAATCTTGAGCCTTACAAAGATATTACCTTTGACCAAGATAGCTCGACCTTTTATCTCATTTCCAATAACAACTTTGTGAATGTTTATACCTCAGTCAATGGTTCAGTTTATTTGCATGATTATCAGATGACAGACTCCCTGGAACTCTGGGATGCGGGTAAATATCTATTTAAGCAAAATGATAAACTGTTTGTCCTGTTTGAACGTACATCAGGTACTAGCGCATACCAAGCAGGTATTCAAGTTCTGCCGTTGGTTGAGAGGACGGTGACCTTCCCGGATGTCCAGTTGGAAAGTGCCGTACGTGACGCTCTGCATAAACCGAACGGAGATATTTATAAAACGGAACTGTTAGACTTAACTGTTTTAGATGCCAGCAATCATGCCATTCGAAATTTAACCGGGCTGGGGGAGGCAGCTAATTTAACCCAGCTAAACTTAAGCGGAAACGCAATTAGTGATATAACACCACTTAACACTTTGAATAACTTAACTGAACTTAATCTATCAAATAATCTACTTCGTGATATTACTCCTTTAAGTACTAATACCCAGGCCCAGTACCAGTTTATTGATTTAAGTTATAATTATTTGGACTTGACGGTTACTTCCCAGGTGTTCACCGATCTCCAAGTATTGCTTAACGAAGAAGTCGAACTAATTTATAATCCACAAAAGTTGGAAGTTATCAGCAGCGACCCTGTTGCGAACGCCAGCAATATTCCAATCAACAAGGTAATTACAGTTAGCTTCAATGATGCCGTACAAGCCGGTATTGCTTATAATAGCGTTAATTTAGCCACTTCCAACAGTAGTAGTGTCGCAGTTTCCTGCAGTATCGCAGGTAAAATGTTACGCTTAACGCCAACCAACAGTCTTGACTACCAGACAATATACACCGTTACCATACCGGCAGGAGCGGTGGGAACCGATGCATATAATCTTCTGGCTGAGGAGTATAGCTTCAATTTCACTACTGAGAATACCCCAAGTGATAACACAACTGATGAGAATCAAACAGGCGGGGGCGGCGGTGGAGCTATCACCAGCCAATTAGAAACCAGCAATCCCAGTGAAATTGATTTATCCGAATATGCGAAATTTGAAAAGGCTCAAGAAGATGGGCAATCAGTATTAAATATTACACTAGATTCCCTGAAAGCATTCGACAAAATTAAGCAGGGTAAGGGGGCCAGCATAGTAATTGCGGTAACTCAGAATGCCGGTGTGACCAATACAACGCTCACCAATGAGGTCTTATCGGCTATCCTGGAACATAATAACTCAATCCAGGTAAAAACTCCTGGTGGGTCCTATCTACTTCCTTCTGGGGAACTAAAAGTGGCTGAATTAGCTCAACAGCTAGGAGTTTCCGCAGCCAACCTCGCTATTAAAATTACTATAGCGGAAATTAAGCCAGACCAAGCAGCTAAGATTACTGCAGAAGCTCTGGCTAAAGGTTACGGCGAGTTGGCTATTCCACTGGAATTTACCGTAACAGCTTATGCTGGTGATGAACAGGCAGAGATTAGTAGTTTTGGCAGTTATGTCAGCAGGGAAATCATCCTAAAACAAGGCGTGAACCAAAATCATGCCGTTGGGGTAGTGGTGAATTTAGATGGCAGCTTTGCACCTGTTCCAACCCAATTTAGAATTGAGGATGGCAAAACCATCGCGATCCTGAAACGGAAAACAAACAGTACATACACCGTTATCCAAAATAACAAATCCTTTGCTGATGTTGATAACCATTGGGCGAAAACAGAAATTAACAGCTTAGCCTCAAAATTGATTATCCAGGGCAGCGGTGAGAATACCTTTAATCCAGAGGGAAAAGTCACTCGAGCACAAATTGCTGTCATGATTGTCCGGGGCTTAGGATTAGCTCCAAATGCTTCAAAGGCAAAATTTACTGATATCACAGCAGAGCAGTGGTATGCTGGGGCAGTGGGGGCAGCAGTGGAGGCAGGGATTTTCCGGGGTTATCCTGATGGGACCTTTCAGCCTAACAGAGCAGTTACCAGGCAAGAGGTTGCTGCAATAATTCTGCAAGCCTTAAAGACAGCAGGGATTCAGGATGCACTTACTGAGTCAGAAAAAGCCACCTACCTGGTTGGGTTTAAAGATACGGAGAAAATAGACACTTGGGCGAAAACTGCTGTTGCCCTGTGCGTTAAAGCCGGAGTTATTAGAGGTGATGATAAACATCAATTTGCACCGCAGGCTAATTGCTCCCGAGCGGAATATGCAGTAATGCTGAAAAAAATGCTTGCTAAAGCAGCTTTGGCGGACGAGTAACAAGCTTTATCAAAATAACAAAGGTGCTTAACACCCATTGAATGGTTAGGCACCTTTTTTCTCGCGAAAAATTATCAGTAGTCGGTAGATAATCTTAAATGAGTTAGTTTTGTTCATTAAGAAACTACGATAGGCCAGATAACAGGCTTTGATATGCTCCTTTCATTTATGCGAATATGTTTAACCTTCAGATTGATACGGTGAACCGTATATAAGTGATTGCTGTCCGTCAATTGTTTATTCTTCTTTATACAAGCGCTCTCCGGTTTCGGGGTTGAAATACACGACTAATCTTTTGTTTGTGGTAGGATCTATGGAGACCTCATTTGTTCGGATGAAGTCTTTAGGTACCTTTTGCATATTTTTTGCTTTGAAGCGGCGGTCCCAAATGAACCGAGATCCCAATACTAAAATAAGCAGAATGAAGAGTTGGATACCGTAAAATCCCAAAATCCATTTCATTGGTTATTCCTTTTCCGCAATGACAGCTGTTCCATATGCGACAATTTCACTCATGTTCGTGCCGATTTCACCAGAGTCAAAGCGCATCATAATGATAGCGTTTGCCCCCATTGCCGCTGCGTTTTTCACCATGCGGTCTATTGCTTGTTTTCTGGCATCTTCAAGCATTTCTGTATACTGGTTTATTTCTCCGCCTACCAATCCCTTTAGAGAAGCCATTATATCTTTACCAATTCCTCTTGCCCTTACGGTTAAACCAAATACAGGACCTAACACTTCTGTAACTTTATGATTAGCAATATTCTCGGTTGTTACAATAATCATGTGGATATCACCCCTTAACCCAAAATCTTACTTCATGTTTATTTTACCCCTTATACCCGATACGGTAAACCGTATCCTTTACATGAATAAATTATTTACAGAATTTCTCCATGAACTCTACAAAGGAAGGATCTTTACTGAGCCTGTACTAGTAAAGAACGCTATCCAAAAGTATGAAAAAAGTGGCATGCATCTTGGTGATGTGGCAGCTGATGTCATTTTAGATAACAATCTTCATTTGTGGTTACTCGAACTTCAATTGAATTACGGTGCAGAAAAAGTACCCGGTATGCCTCCTGAAGTATTTAAAGAAATAATGGTGACCCCGTTCAAATATGCTAAAAGACTGGCCGGATTTTAGTGGCTTATCTTGAAATGTGGCTTGACAAAAAGCCTTGGCTAAAATAACATATAATTGAAAAAAATCAAAATGTTTCAGGTGCCCAAATGGGAGAATAGGGAACCGGGTGTAAATCCCGGACGGACCCGCCACTGTGAAGGTTAGCTATTGCTATTACCACTCCGTATACAAATTTGTTATGGGGGAAGGAGCAAGACCGGCGATGAACCTAAGTCAGGAGACCTGCCTGTAGCATAAACTATACTGTCTCGTGTGCAGGACAGTTTAGCTTGGAATGAAGGTAAAGTTCCAGCCAATTTAGGCTGGGACTTTTTATTTTATCGTAAGAGTAATTCTGACGAAGGCTAAAAGTAAAAAGCTATAAGAAAGGGGAGGTAACTATGCAAAGAAAGTCCGGAATTATTGTCCACCAGGAAAAATGTCGTGGTTGCCGGAGATGCGAAATTGCATGCTCATGGAATGTAGGTGGTATTACAAATCCAAGGTTGGCAGGAATCAATATTTGGAAGACAGAAGAATCGGGAAAAGATGTTCCCGTATTCAGCCAAATATGTTTGGATCAGTTTTGTGGAAAGGAACATCCGAAGCATAAAGGGTCAGGTATTCCCTTATGTGTCTCAACATGCCTGTTTGGAGCGTTAACAGTGGAGGAGGATGCTGTAAATGAATAATGAATCAAAACAACAATACTTTGGCTGGGCTGGCCAAATTCTTAGAGTAAACTTATCAACCAGGGAAATTATCAAGGAACCCCTAGACCAGAAGTTAACCAGAAAGTACCTCGGGCAGTCCGGGATCAACGCCAAACTGCTCTTTGACCTGTCAATTCCGGGGGCAGACCCACTTAGTCCGGATAATCCGCTTATTTTTGGTGTCGGGCCTTTGGGTGGCAGCTTGGCACCATGTTCCGGGCGCTTTACCGTGACGTCAAAATCCCCGCTTACCGGTATTTTTGGAGATTCTAATTGCGGGGGGCATTGGGGGCCAGAGTTGAAAAACGCCGGTTATGACCATATTATCATAACCGGTAAGGCAGAACATCCGGTTTATCTATGGATTAACGATGACCACGTCGAACTCAAAGACGCCCGTCATTTGTGGGGAAAAGATACTTGGCAGACAGATGAAATGATTAAAATGCAGTTGGCTCAGCCCAGCGCCCAGATAGCGTGTATCGGCCCAGCGGGGGAGAATCAAGTAAGATTTGCTGCTATAATATGTAATTTGGCTCGCGCTGCGGCCAGGACCGGAGTCGGAGCTGTAATGGGTTCCAAAAACCTAAAAGCAATTGCTGTTAAAGGAAACAGGGGATTAGTGGTAGCTGAACCTGAAAACTTCTTAAAAGAGGTCTATCGGTGCGAGGAGGTTATACAACAAGACCCCTTGTATGAAGTGGCAACCACTCTTGGTACAACTGCCATTACCGGCCTGGCTCAAATGCTGGGCTTTCTGCCGACGAGGAACTTTCAGCAATCTACTTTTGAAGAGGCAGAAAATATTAATGGGGAAGTCTTGCTCAAGAACTATATAACCAGTCGCAAAGGTTGTTTCAATTGCCCTGTCAGCTGCAGTAGATTTTATAAAGTAACGGAAGGCGAATATGCTGGAACTGTTGGGGAAGGGCCAGAATACGAAACTATTTCAGCTCTTGGTTCAAAGTGCGGTAATGGTGACCTGTCGTCTATTCTTCACGCAAATACCTTGTGTAACAAACTTGGTCTGGACACTATATCGACAGGTAACGTAATAGCCTGGGCAATGGAGGCATTTCAGCGCGGGATATTGCAACAGAAGGATTTGGCGGATGAAACCTTTGACTGGGGGAATCACAGGGCAATTATTAATACAATTCATAAAATCTCAGCGCGGGAGGGTATCGGGGACATCTTGGCCGAAGGTGCTTTAAGAGCTGCCCGCAAAATGGGTGGAGAGGAGTTTGTAGTACATAGTAAAGGCATGGATTACCCCGCAGTAGATATTCGCGGTACAAAAGGAATGGCTCTGTCTTTTGCGGTGTCACCGAGAGGTGGAGATCATCTAAAGGGACTCCCGTTGTATGAAGTTGCTCCGGAAGTCTACCAACAAGATATTAAAAATGAGGTGGGGATAGATATTACCCCAAATTACTGGGCCGAATATGACACTAAGGCAAAGTTGATGTCATGGCATGAAAACTGGCATTGTGTAGTAGATTCCTTAGGTTTGTGCAAATTGGAGGGGATAGCTATTAAGCCCCTTAAACCCGCTCATTTTCAACGCCTTATCTCTGCTGCTACCGGTTGGGATATGACTGTTGAGGAGCTGGAGACCATAGGAGAAAGAATTTGGAACTTGGAAAGGCTTCTGGGGGTTAGAGAAGGTATCCGGCGAATTGATGATTTCCCTCCCCGGAGGTTATATGATGAGCCGGTTGCTACAGGACCTGCAGCAGGTGAGAGCTTGATTCACGAAAAATATGAAGCTATGCTCAATCAATACTATCAGCTTCGGGGTTGGGATGAAAATACAGGAATACCGTTAAGGGAACGTATGCAAAAGTTAGGCTTGGAACATGAACTTGATGTTGTTTTATCCAGTTCCGAGGTGAAAATCTAATTGTAAGAGGAGTTTTGAAAGGAGTTCTTCAGGAGCTCCTTTTTCTACTTTCTAAAGCATGGTCATGTTTTGTTACAGTGGAACAAATTTAGCAGATGTTATGATAACTGTCCAGAATGCATATCCAAAAAGAATGCGGAGAAGCTAAAGAAAGAAAATAAAGTAGTTGATCTAAGAAAGGAGACGATATAATGGTAAAAAAGGTTATCTTTTTAGCAGCCTTGATTTGCGGCTTATTTCTTTTTGGAGGGTGTTCTCAGGAAGAAACGAAGAAACCTGAAGATAAGCAGCAAAAACAACAAAATATAAACGTTGTTGAAGCAGTTTATGGTCAGTGGAAAAAATCGGGCCATGCTGCTGCTGTTGAAGCGGACAACCCTACAGAAGCACCCGGATTAAGAGAAGAAGGAAAATGTTTCTTCTGTCACAATGGTTATGCCTTCGAAAGGCAGGCAGCTAACCTGGAGGGTATTGGTATTTTAAAAGGTACAAGCTGCGATACCTGTCATACTGGTTATGGATACAGCTTGATGGAAAAAGGAACTGTTACTATTCCCTTAGGTGACATCAAAGGTGGGAAGGGAGCCTTATGCATATCCTGCCATAGCGGCAGGGGAAAAACCCCTGACCAAAAATCAGCGCCGCATGGTTCTGTACAGACTGATGTCCTGCTGAGTAAGTCCGGAGCTGAAGTTGAGGGTTTTAATTATGGCAGATCACCCCACGCAGGGGTGACTGACACCTGTTTAGCCTGTCACATGGCTGATGGGAAAGATGGAATCAGTGACCACTCCTTTAAGATGAACAAAGAGTATGTGGGCAATAGTTGTGGGAAGTGTCATAAATTTGATACTTTAAATCCTCCGGCTAAGGGAGATTATGATGGCGATGGCAAAAAAGAAGGTATTCAAAATGAAGTTTCCGGTTTGTTAGGAGTGGTAAAAGGAGCAATTGATAAAAAACTGGATGGTGGTAAATTTGCGTCAGCCGGAGGTAAAATTCAATTTGAGGATAAGCAGGGCAAAGTCCTTGAGTCACCACCTAGTCCCGAAGTATATAATGCAGCGTGGAATTATTTCCTGATAAATAACGATGGGTCTAAAGGCGTTCATAACCCGTCTTATTCAGTCCAGTTACTGCAGCAGACTTATAAAGCACTAATGGGAGAAGATATTCCCAAGGCGGAACTGCGTAAATAAAAACTGACTATCCCCCTCGTCTAATGTAGGATTTTTACGGCATTTGGAAACTAAACCAAATGCCGTTTTTTAATTCCACGATTATTTAAGCCAACTTTATAGTTGGTTTTTTGACATTAAGAAAATCTTAAGATTTATGTAGGGATTTTATTAAGAATTGATTGGTATCATTACTCTAGGACAGATAATAAAGGGGTGATAAAATATGTATAAGTCCATATATAGGAGTGATCTTCTGTGAACATACTGGTTTGTGACGATGATAAGGAAATAGTAGATGCAATACAAATTTATCTGGAAAATGAAGGATATAAAATATTCAAAGCTTACAATGGGGAAGAAGTCCTGAAGATGATTGAAGATAATGAAATTCACCTTATTATCATGGATGTCATGATGCCCAGGATGGATGGATTAAGAGCCACCATGAAGATAAGGGAAGAGAATAATGTGCCGGTCATCATGCTTTCTGCAAAATCCGAGGATACCGACAAGATAGTAGGATTAAATTTAGGAGCTGATGATTATATATCCAAGCCTTTTAATCCCATTGAACTTATTGCAAGAGTTAAATCTCAGCTGAGAAGATATACAACATTAGGAAGTCTTGAAACCAAGAGTTACTTGTACAGAACCGGGGGACTGGTGATTGATGATGAGAGTAAGACTGTAACCATTGATGGAGATGAGATTCATCTTACGCCAGTACAATATAAGATTTTAAAGCTCCTAACTGCAAACGCCGGGAGAGTATTTTCCATAGACGAGATCTACGAGAAGGTTTGGCAAGAAACAGCTTTTAGCCCCGAAAACACTGTAACAGTTCATATCAGAAAGATCAGGGAGAAAATTGAAATAAATCCTAAAGAACCAAAATACCTAAAGGTGGTGTGGGGGATTGGATACAAGGTTGAAAAACTACAGCCATTTGCTAACAACTAAAATGATTGTTTTTATCATGGTGGTCCTATGCTTTACTGGCGTAATTACAGCACTTGTTAAAGTAGAAGTATTGACCGATGGTGATTTTGGAATCGTTTTTGAAGATAACTATTTTATCAGCAGGGCATTTATGCAGGAAAGCGGGAATAGTGTTAGTGACTTGACAAAACTAGTAGGAGAATATAAAAATGAAAAGCATATTTTAAGCGGCGGGACTATTTCTGAAGATGAAACAAGAAGGGAAGAAGCAGAATTATTTTCAGAATTTCATTATAAATCCCGGAGCTATAATCCTAATCTGAGTGAAGAAGAGAATTTTAAAAAGTTTAAAGAAGAATACGTAGAAAAATTATCTCAGGCAAGAGCTAGGCTGATAAAGGATGACTTAAGGGAATATCATTTACTATTGAGCAGACTAAAAGAACACAAAGACCTTTTCTATTATGCCAGTGATGGTGTAAACGTGTATGCTAATAAAAATAATATGAAGAAAGAGGAGTTTAAATCCTATCCAGCATACATGCTCTTTGGAGAGTATGAAAAAATATTTTATCCGCCAGAAATCGAAAATAACGAACACTTATATTGGGTTACAGGGCAGTTCGACGAGATGGACCATAAAACCAGTGTTGTTTATGTTGCCTTTACGGAACAGTTTCTAACCCCGAGAATTAATGAGTGGAAGGAAGACAAAATAGTTGCCAAAAACAACTTATATGTATTTCTGGTATCTTTACTAGGTTTAATTGTTTCATTTTCATATCTTGCATTAGTGACCGGAAGACATTCATTTAGAGACCAGGAGCTGCATCTGTCTTACATAGACAGAATGTATAATGAAGTTAAACTGGCAATATGTTTGGGGCTGGTTATACTATGGGCTGCCGCACTGGCGGACCCTAGAAAGATCTACATAATAATAATTCCGATAACTATCTCTGTCGCTGCAGCAGTGTTGGTGTTGATTCTATCACTCATCAGGCATTTTAAGAATGGAACACTGCTTAAGCATACCCTAATCTTTAGAGGTCTATATAATATATTTAGATTTATAGGAGACGTCTATGCCAGCGGAAGTGTCGGTGTGAAGACTGTATTAATAGTAATCGGATATCCGATATTAGTTGGCCTCACATTTTTCATGTTCCCGGTAACTTTGGGCGCAGCAGCCTGGTTGGCTTTGAAACGAATCAAGGCATTTAATGCAATAAAAGAAGGGGTAGAGAAAATAAAAGCCGGAGAACTTTATCATACAATAGATGTTGATGGAAATGGAGAGTTTGCAAGACTTGCTTCCAGTATAAACAGTATTAACGATGGTTTGAAAAAAGCAGTTGGTAACGAACTCAAAAGTGAGCGGTTAAAAACGGAACTAATCACTAACGTTTCCCATGATATTAGAACTCCTTTAACTTCAATAATAACCTACGTTGACCTGTTAAAAAAAGAGGATAATCCAATAAAGGCAAAAGAATATATAGAAATTCTGGACCAAAAATCCCAAAGGCTAAAAACCCTTACAGATGATTTGTTTGAAGCAGCAAAGGCCTCCAGCGGAAATATTCCGGTAAATTTAGAGCAAATAAACATTGTGTCTTTAATAACCCAGGGGTTAGGAGAACTTAATGACCAGATTGAGGCCTCATCTTTAGAATTTAAAGTAAAATATCCAAAAGAAAGTGTTTATATTAAAGCTGACGGGAAATTATTATGGAGGGCTATAGAAAACGTATTGTCAAATATCTTCAAATACGCTCTCAGAGGCTCAAGGGTGTATGTAAATATCGAGGATTTAGGTGTGGAAATACTGCTCACCATAAAGAATATTTCTGCCTATGAGTTAAACATCTCAGCAGACGAATTAATGGAGCGTTTTAAAAGAGGTGACGAATCAAGAAGTACTAAAGGAAGTGGGTTGGGACTATCTATTGTTAAAAGTCTGATTGAAATTCAAAGGGGAAGGTTTAATATAAAAGTTGATGGAGATTTATTTAAGGTAATGATCTATATGCCTAAATACAACCACATATCAACTTAGTTTATCTTTAGATTGACACGGTGAGCTATATCACAAGTAAAAGGATACAAATAACATTCTTATGCCAATCCATTTTGGACTGGCATTTTATTTTATCACAACCGATTTAATGTGCATATGGCAGATTATTTGATAAAGTCGAACTCAACAGCCTTTATATTATAACCCTAATATATTAACATTAGGTAAACTATTCCAAGACGGAGGACAAAGTCACTTTTTGTCGAATTTTTAAGATAAGGTTTAATTTAAAGCCTTAAGGTGGGAAGCTTATGTTGAAATCAATTAATATACCTTATCTCATTACCAGGGGTCCGTTTAAAATATTTATTATTGTAATGGTATTATTAGTTACAGTGTTATCCCTTAACTGGAATTTATATCTTATCGATAAGCACATGACCGAGACAGCATTACATGAAACAAGGGGAGTATTTACCTTGATTTTGACGACACGAAAGTGGAACAGTATTCATCAGGGTGTTTATGTTAAAGTAACTGATAAAACTAAACCCAATCCATATTTGAACGATGCTGAAAGAGATATAATTGCAGAGGGCATTTTATATACTAAAATGAATCCAGCTTATATGACTCGAGAGATAGCAGACTTAACTCAGTCTGGAACTAATGTAGCACTACATATTTCAAGTTTAGCGCCAGTTAACCCTAATAATAAGCCAGATGCCTGGGAAAAGAAAGCATTGGAGGAATTTATTAAAGGTAAAAAAGAATATTATGGGTTTACTGAAACAAAGCGTGGCTTAGAGTTCCGTTATGCTAGCCCTCTTTATATGGAAAGAGAGTGCTTGCAGTGTCACACAGCGGAACATAGTGTTCAAAACATTCGGGGAACGATTTCAGTTTCGCTACCGTCTGAACCTTTGTTGAACATGCTAAAACCCCAGAAAGAAAGTATAAAAATGTTTCATCTCTTTGCATTTATCATCTTCTCAGCTATCATCTGGTTAACGCTTACAAAGCTCCAAGAGCATCTTCAGGAAAGGCGAAAGATGGAACAATTAATAAAGCATCAGGCTTACCATGACTCTTTAACGGGTCTTCCTAATAGGCGTATGTATGAACAAATACTCCAGCAAGCAATTAAGATAGCGGAGCAGGAAAAGACTCAATTGGGCATTGCTTTTCTCGATTTGGATGGCTTCAAAAAGGCTAACGACGCTTTTGGCCACCAAGTAGGCGATGAGTTGCTTAAACAAGTAGCAAAACGCTTAGTTTCAGAAATTAGAAACGGTGATATTGTTGCACGTCAAGGTGGGGATGAATTTGTCGTGTTAATTAATGCCATCGAAGGGACTGAGGAAATGATAAAAGTGGCAGAAAGAATTTTGAAGTCGATAGCCAAAAGCTTTACTATACAAGCTCATGAAATAACTGTCACAACTAGTATTGGCATTAGTATTTTTCCCAGGGATGGGCAAGATTTTACTGAACTAATTAAAAAAGCCGACACTGCCTTGTATAAGTCTAAATCCAACGGTAGAAATAGATATACTTTTTACCACAGGAGCCCGACTGGAAGAACCTGATTTTGGCGCCGAGGTTGCAGTACAAGCATGGGTACTGCCAGCGCAAAGAACGCTTGTGGAAAAAAGTATTTCTGAACTGGGACGTGGAGCTTTAAAGATTAATTGGACTGAGGAGATGTTTCTTAAATAAATGCCCTGACGCCTCTTATAGGAGAGTCAGGGCATTGTTTTCTCCATGGTTATTCACTTAACTCCACGTTGTGGTATACCTGTCTGACATCTTCCAAATCCTCTAATGCATCAATTAATTTTTCAAATTTTGCTTCATCAGTTTCCGGAAGAGTTAGTTCGTTTTGAGCAAGCATTGTCAGCTCCGCAACTGTAAATTCAGTTATACCGGCCTCCTTGAGGGCGCTTTGTACGGCATGAAACTGGTCTGGTTCAGCGTAAACGATAACAGCATTTTCATCTTGTATCACGTCACGCACATCTACATCTGCTTCCATAAGAATTTCCAGCACTTCATCTTCTGTTTTACCTTCCAGACCGATGACGGAAGTCGCATCGAACATATATGCCACAGAACCCGTTACTCCCAGGTTACCACCATTTTTAGTGAACGCTGACCGTACCTCTGATGCAGTACGGTTCACATTATTTGTCAATGCATCTACGATTACCATTGACCCATTTGGTCCGAAGCCCTCGTAACGAAGCTCGTCATAGCTCTCATCTGAATTTCCTTTTGCCTTTTCTAGTGCCCGATCAATAATATGTTTTGGGACATTGTATGTTTTAGCCCGCTCTATTACGAATTTTAAACTCTGATTAGAGTCCGGATCCGGTTCACCTTGTTTTGCTGCCACATAAATTTCCCGTCCAAACTTAGCATATATGCGACTTGAATTTAAATCTTTTGACGCCTTTTTGTCTTTAATATTATGCCACTTACGACCCATGACGCTCACTCACTTTCGCTTTTAAAATTAAACAAAACTATTATATCATAAGTTGTTAAGATGAACTATCGTTCTAAGAGAAAAGCAACTCCGTCAGCTGGAATTCAAAGCCTTATTTTCACGGTTTTTACAAATGACGGAAATATGACTAATTTATCGGATTATAAAAAGGAAAAATGAGGATATAGGTAGAATGTATGGAGATATAAGTAAATTTTGTAGGGAAAAGGTATATGTCATGCTCGATAAAGTACTTTTATTGGAATTTGGGGGTGTGAGAGTATGAAAACTGGTTTTTTTAATGTTAAACTGAAACTAAGGGGTAAAATTACCGCAATTTTTACCATTGTCACGGTAGTTGGACTTCTGGCTTTTAGTGTGTTGGTAGTGAGCCTGATTAAAGGAGAAGCCGCCAGACAAATAGCAGACAAGGTTAAATCAGACCTTTCGGTAGGGAATATTCTTATTGAGGCGTCTTACCGGGGCGAATGGAAAGTTCTTGATGGAAAACTGTATAAAGGTAACATTGAAATAAATGATAATGTAATCCTGGTAGACCTGATTCAGAAGCTCACAGGGGATGCCGCCAGTATATATTTGGGGGATATGAGGATTACCAGTTCTTTAAAACAGAAGGATCAGCGGATAATTGGCACCAAAGCTAGTGAGAGGATCAATGAGGAAGTTCTTAAAAGCGGCAGAAATTATTACGACACCATAGATATAGCAGGGCAGAAATACTATGCGGCCTATATGCCTTTAAAAGATAAAAAGGGCGTAATTATCGGTATGTTTGAGATAGCCATATCTGATGTGCAGGCACAGAATGCAGTTCATTCCGGTGTATATGTCAAGATTTTTATGCTTTGCGGTTTAATTATCCTGGCTATAGTCATAGTATCATATGTTTTTGCCACAAAGGTGTCGGGGCGTGTTAACCAGATGGTTAATACTATGGGTTTGGCTGAGACGGGAGACTTGACCCGAACGGCAGAGGTAAATACGGCAGATGAAATCGGTGACCTGGCAAAATCCTTCAATAAAATGATAGATAACATTCGGCGGCTGATTGATGAGGTTAGCAAAACCGGTGAGGTGGTGTTTCATACCAGCAAGGAACTGGCAGATAATGCGGAACAGGCGACCCGTGCTACAAAACAGGTAGCACAGGCTATGAGCGAAATGGCGGCCAGTAATAATGAGGAGCAAACAAGAATTCAGGAAGCATCTGAATTTATCAGCAGGTTGGATGAATCTATCAGGAATATTAGTAATGGCGCACAGGCTCAGGCCAACAGTGTTAAAGAGACAGCCGATATTATGGATAAGATGGCTAATTCCATAGATGAGGTAAGTGGTTTAGCTCAGGAATTACAGGCAGTAACTGTACAGACTACGGATGTGGCTAACCAGGGAAAACAGGCGGTGGAAGAAACCATGCGGGAAATGGAGCGGATCAAAAATTCTGTATTTGAGACGGCCGGTAGGATTCAGGCCTTGGGAGAACAATCAAACCAAATCGGTCAGATTATCCAGGTAATTGATGATATTGCAGAGCAGACTAATTTGCTTGCTTTGAACGCAGCAATTGAGGCGGCTCGTGCCGGTGAGCATGGCAAGGGTTTTGCCGTTGTAGCAGATGAAGTTAGAAAGCTTGCCGAACGAAGTGGTAAAGCAACAAAAGAAATAGCTGACCTTATTACAACAATTCAGGAAGGCACGGATAAAGCTGTACAGGCAATGCAGAAGGATACCAAAGAAGTCGAAATTGGTTTTAAACTGGCTCAGGATGCATCTCAGGCCCTTGTTAATATTATCTCTATGATTGAAAAAGCAGCTGAACAGATTAGAATTATTTCCTCTGCTACAGAGCAAATGTCTTCAAATAGCAGTATGACCGTTAAATCTGTAGAGTCAGTGGCCGAAATTACTACGCAAAGTCTGGCCTCCACAAAGGAAATGACTTCAAATAGTGAACGATTCGTAATGTCGGTTCAGGCAATATTTCAACTGGCCGAGCAAAGTGCTGCTTCAGCTCAAGGGGTTTCAGAATCAGCAAAACAGCTTACGGTATCTTCGGAAGATGTTGCAGCCTTCGCCAATGAACTGGCGGATCTTAGTGAGAAATTAAAGAACAGCATTTCTTTTTTCAAGATAAAATAGTTCAAGGGCGGTGGAGGTATGTTAAAAAACAAGGCAGTTTTAGTCCTGGCATCTGTTCTGGTGATGGTTTTATTAAGCACCGGCTGCGGGAGAGATAATGCCCAGAAGGATGATGAACAGGCGAGCCAGTTTCAGGCTGTAACGGAACCAAAAACTGTTATGGGGGAAAAGGACATAGTTCAGCAAGCTCAGGAATCAGGGCATTTCAAATATTTCGCCACTATGGTTGCTGCTGGTCCGGAAGGAACCAAGAAGGCACACTATTCGGATACCTGCATTGGATGTCATTCAGCAGTTAAGATGTTTGATGATCCCCAAGCTGTTCTCGCCGATTTCTTCCCTGGTGGTAAACATGAAGGTCAGGTTGAAGGTATAACGTGCCGGGTTTGCCATGAGTTCGGTGGTACAGAGGGAATCAGGCTGAGGAAAAAAGGCTGGGCTGTATGTGGTGATTGCCATACTGCGGAGAAGCTTGTTCTGGGAAAAGCAGTACACCATCCCCAAAATGAAATGATACGAGGGATTGGTGTTGGAGAAGTTCCCAATAAGCCATCTTATAAATGTTTTAATATGATTGACTTTACCTGCTACGATTGTCACGTCACCAATGCCAGCAGGCACGATTTCTTGGTGCCTGGGGTGACGACAACGCATGAAGGAGTTACCCGAACCAGTGCGAAGATTGATTATACCAAATTCATTGAAGTATTTGAACAGGAAAAATGCAAAGGTTGTCATGCTATACCTGAAGATGGTGTCGATTCCATCAAGAAGAAGCAGGTATACATCGGTGGAAAACTGGAGGAGCTGAAACCTGTTTACGAGGAATGGGGTAAAAAGATTTCGACCATGGATAAGAATGATCCTAGGGTAAAACTGTTTAATGAGGGGATAACTTATTACACTTATGTCGAGGCTGATGCTTCCAGAGGGGCACATAATTACGAATTGGCCAAGGACCTTTTGGCTAAGGCTGAAGAAAAGTTTGGACAACTGAAATAGAAATAGCGCTAAGTGGGCGCGAGACTATTAAGATCTCGCGTCTTTTTGTTGAAATGAAGGTTATGAGATATGAAAAAAAGTAGATTCTTGTGTTGACAATTCACAACTTATTCCTAAATATAACCATTTAATCGAAAAATTCGACAACTGGACATTTTTTAAGTGACTTTATAAGAATAGTTAACTAAAATTGGAGCTAGTACCATAATTTGCGTTTATAATACTGAACAAAACAACCTCAGAGTACAAGGATTTGAATAGCGTTAAGTGATTTTAGGACATGTATAATTTTTCTAGGAGGGGATGACGTAGTGATTTTCTCAAATAAGCTGAAGGTTGCTACAGCCTGGGGCAAAAACGCAGCTTTAAATGACGGTTTTTGGTTATTTTATGATCGAATTAAACGGGAAGGAATCAAACTGAAATACGTAGGAGGACCTGAGACCATTCCTCCTTTTGAGCTTCTTCAAGCTTTGAAAACTGGAAGAGTTGATATTGTTAACATTCCGACTGCTTATTATTTATCTCAGCTGCCGGAAGCCGATGCTTTGAAGCTTTCTACGTTAGACCCAGAGCAGGAGCGGTCATGTGGTTTCTATGATTACATGAACAAATTACACAAGGAAAGAGTTAATGCGTGCTATTTGGGAAGAAACGCTCCTTTGGTTACACATCACCTCTATTTGAACATTGAAATTACGGAACCGGACTTAGAGGGGCTGCCTATACGGGTGACCGGTGCTCAATCAGCATTGGTGGAAGCACTGGGAGCAGCAACTGTAACTACTGCTCCAGGTGAATTATACACCGCTTTGAAGATGGGTATTGTCAGCGGCTATGGCTGGCCAGCTATTGGGGTCAGTGATTTGAAGTGGGACGAGGCAACCAAATATGTGATTGACCCCGGGTTCTATCAAGTGGATGCTATTACGCTGATCAACCTGGACACATGGAATCAGTTGACAAGCGAGAGGCAGAAGCTGCTAGCAGAGACCATGAGGGAGACTGAGAAGTTGGCTGTTAACCACTATCGGCAGAAGATTGCGGAAACCCGCCAACAAATGAGGAAAAAAGGAATTAAAGAGATTACCTTCTCGCCTGAGATGGCTGAAAAATATTTAAACATAGCTTATTCCAGCGGATGGGACCAAATGCTTAACGCGGCACCTCAGCTAGGTCCAAAAATCAAAGAACTTCTGAGGGGTGATAGGTAATGATGAGTTTATGGAATAAGCTTACGATTAAATTGAGAGCATTTATTATAATAGGGCTGTTTGTAATCTTACCTACAATAATTCTTACGGTATGGCTTAATTCTAATCTTAAATCTTCTGAGCTGGGGATCACTACAAAATTGGCGGTATTCGCATCGGTAATTTCTATACTAGCGCTTCTAGCAGGCTTATTCATTTCACGTTCGGTGACTTCACCATTAGGCAAACTGGTGGACACCATGAATGAAATTGCCCAGGGTAACCTTACTGCGAGGGTGCAGTTGAACTCCCAAGACGAACTGGGTAAAGCGGCACAAGCTTTTAATATCGCTATTCTAAGACTCCAAGTCCTCTCTGCTTTGGTGCGTCAAGCAGCTTTGCGAGTCGCTTCTACCAGCGATAATTTATCTGATCTTGCAGAACAAGGGGCTACTTCTACTCAAATGGTGGTCCGATCAATGGAAGAGCTGGCAAAGGGAAATGTTGAAAATACCCAACTGCTTAATAATTCGGTGGAAATTGTTAATCAGCTTATTAAATCCATCGACAATGTTGCCGCCGGAGCACAGGAACAAGCCCGAGATGTCAATCATACAACATCAAATACATCTGGGATGGCACAGAAAATAACCGATGTATCTGAGCGTACCGAAGGACTTAGGCGTGCAGCTCTGCAGAATATAGAAACTGCTCAATCCGGGCACCAGTCCGTTGACCAATCGGTTGAAGCTATGAATCGAATTAAAACAGCGGTCTTGGAGTCTGCCGAAAAAATCACTCAGTTGGGTATTAAGTCTCAACAGATTGAAGATATTGTTGAGATGATTGAAGATATTGCTGACCAAACAAATCTCTTAGCATTAAATGCATCAATTGAAGCAGCCAGGGCAGGCGAACATGGCAAGGGTTTTGCTGTAGTAGCTGATGAAGTTCGCAATTTGGCGGAACGCTCCAGGGCTGCTACCAAAGAAATTTCGACTTTAATAGAAGATATACGAAAAGAAACGGTAGAAGCAGTACATTCTATGGAAGCCGGAACCGAGAAGGTAGTGGCAGGAGTTGAAGTCGCCCAAAATGCCGGCAAAACGCTTGAGGAGATTGTAAAGGTGGCTGAAATGACTGGATTGGAAATTCAGAATATCATTAATTCCATTGGAGAAGTACTTGTTTTAAGCGATGACGTTGCCAAAGCCTCACTAAATATTGCAGCAATTACGGAAGAAAACAGTGCATCAACTGAAGAGATGGCGACAGGCAGTAAACAGGTCAGTGACAGCGTAGAAGGCATTGCTGCCTTAATCCAGCAAAGCTCCGCCGCCACTGAAGAGGTATTTGCTTCGGCTGAAGAAGTCAACAAATCAAATGAAAATATTGCTGTTTTAGCTCAGAACCTCAAAAAGACTGGGCATAGATTAGAAGGTCTGGTGGGTCAGTTTAGGTTATAATTTAGTTAGACTTGCACCATAACTGTTTACATATGTTTATGAAGATGGCCTCTGGCTGGTGAATACCCTGCCAGAGGCCGTTTTTTTGAGTTTAACTAAGTTATTATTTGTCAGAAGCTATGCTTAATGTTATGCTTATACAAAAGAATGTTTACATTCTAGTTTTCAGTGTATTTCCTCGAAAGGATGATAGTATGGATTTAGTAAGTGTAAATCGAGAAAAATGTGTAAAATGTGGCTTCTGTATTAACGTATGTCCTGGGGGCGTTCTGGGTATGACCAGCGATGGGCCGCAACCTATAAACCGGGCATGCATCAGGTGCGGCCATTGTGTGGCTGTATGTCCTGAAGATGCAATAGATAATGTTAAGGCTCCTATAGCCGACCAGGCAGCCGTAAGTAAATTTCCGGTTCTTGATGCCGAAACTGCTTATGAGTTTATGCGTTCCCGCCGGTCTGTACGTTGTTACGAAAATGTAGAAGTTCCCCGTGAAAAACTACTTCAGCTTCTGGAGATAGCCCGCTTTGCCCCTTCTGCCGGCAATTCGCAGAGTGTAGCTTATGTAGTGGTCACAGATAAAGAAAAACTTAAACAATTAACCGAAGCAACAGTTAATTGGATGGCCAAAGAGGTTGAAAATGGATCCTTGATGGGCCAGTACTTCTCAGGAGTGATTAATCATTACCGTGAAACCGGTACTGATGTGATACTACGAGACGCACCTGCTTTGATAATTGCCACTGCTCCAAGAAACCTTGCCCGGGGGCGCGATAATTCCCACTTTGCCCTGGCCTATGCCGAGCTTTATGCTACTACTCTTGATTTGGGAAGCTGCTGGGCTGGTTTTTTAGAGGGCTGCGCGGCCTCCGGTTTTCAACCGCTGCTTGATATTTTAAACCTGCCAGAGTCTAATCATGTAACCGGTGCTATAATGGTAGGCTATCCTAAATATACTTATCGTAGACTACCCAACCGCCGACCGCTTAATGTGACATGGCTATAATTTAAATTAACTAGCTACTTCGGAGATATAGGTACAGCCGGGTTAAGTATGGTGTCTGTTTGTACATCATATAATCCGTAGGGGATTAACCGTAGTCCTGGCAGAAAATCACAAGTTAAAAATAACAAAGTATATAAAATGTCATGGAACGGGTATCCTCTGTCATTCATCGCAGATAGGAACAAGTTCTGATAATCGTTGGCCTGGGCGAACGAAGGAGATGTTGTCATCATTCCGGTTAAGGTTAGCGGAATTTCCAGGACAACCTTTTCTTTATCTACAAGGACAATACCTCCGCCCAGTTCATGAACTCGTGCTGCGGCCATTGCCATTGATTTAGGTTCTCTCCCCATCACAAGTAATTCCGTAGTTGTATTGAAAGTTGAAGCTAGTCCGTCCAACTGAGAGGCCAATTGTTTTATTAGTCCCCTGGTCACCCATTTTCCGTCTCTGTCAATTAACACAGCCTGAATCAAATCTTCATGATTTGAAAGATCGGCATAGCCATTTACTGAAGGCAGGACTATATCCTCTCTTTTGCTGATAACGGTACTGTAGAAAAAAGCAACTGGAATAATCTCCTTTGCAGACGTATGCGGGTAACGATAAAGATCAGGATTTTCCAGTACTGATTTGGGAATTGAAAAGGGTTTCCTGCTTAAATACTTTTTCCAGTCTATGTCCGGGAGGCTAGTAATCAAGTCACCTTTAACAGCAACAACTTGCCCTTTGGATATAACCGTATCTGGGCGGAAGCTTACAAGATCCGGCAGTAAAAGAATATCTGCCTGTCGGCCAGGAGCTATGCCCCCAATGTAATCATCCAAACGGAGGTAGGTTGCAGGATTAATGGTTACCATTTGAATGGCCTGCATAGGGGGGACCCCTGCTTCCACGGCCTTTCTTAAAAGACCGTCGACAAAGCCTTCTTCTTCAATAAAAGCCGGGTGGGGGCCATCCACTGTCAAGATGAGACGACTTGTAAATGCATTTCCCTCAGTAATAAGTTTAATTACTTCAGTAAGATCGGGTCGAAGCGAACTATTTCGTATTAATGTCCAAAAGCCCAGTCTTAAGCGGTCAAAGGCTTCTTTGGCGGTTATAGCTTCATGGCAGGAATTCACACCGGAAGCCGCAATGGAATTAAACTTTTCGTAAGAACAGCCCGCATTATGACCATCTACGACCTTTCTAAGCTTTTTCACAAATTCAATTGTATCAAGTATGAAGGGATCAGCATTATAAAGGAGCGGCCAGCGGGTAATTTCGGCGGTCCCTACAACCTCATCAAGTTCAAGTAAGGAATGGATGTCTTTGTGATTAAACCATTCTCTTTCCCCGGGATAATCAGCTTGAGAAATAAGCCGAATTAACCAAAGTAATGTACCAGGGAACTGCTTTAAATCTTTAATCATTTCTTTTAAGCCTAATGCTCCCATATGTAAGAAAAAGAATAGATTATCATTTACTGTGGTAGTTGTCCCCAGGGACAGTACCTTGCTGGCAAAGCTTAATGGGTTATAGATAACCCACGGATGAGTATGAGATTCAATATAACCAGGTGAAACATACTTTCCTTCTGCGTTTATAATTTTTGTAGAATTACCAATTGATTGTTCACCTTCACCAATGTAAGCGATTCCATCTTTATAAACTGCAACATTTTGTTTAAGAAATTCCCCGGAATAGACATTAATAACTGTTCCACCTTCAATATAGAGATCAGCAGGGCGAAGTCCTTTAGCAACTTCAATTAATTCTTTCCGACTGGCTTGCAGCTTCATCTTTATCCTCCAATCTATCTTAGTATGTTCATTAGTCGAACATGCGCCTGTCTGTGAAAATTCATTTACGATTATAATAGCTTATTAAATTTTAATAATCAAACTAAAAATAAAATTTTAATTTCCAATCAGGTTGAAGGGAGAATAAAAAGAATGTATGAGGTGTTTACATCAGGTTTTGGAATGATTACGGCAGCATGGTAACTATTGACAATTATACCAATGGGTATTATAATGTTGTTAATTAGCAACAAATGATGTTAATTAGCAACAATTTATGCTAATTCCGGCTAGTGCCCCAGCTTGCAGAGGAACGCTGTTAGCGGGCTGGAATTCTGAAAAAGGGGGAGGACAACATCAAGTTATATACATTAGAGTGTGAAGGCGGCTTTGTGGGGGCAAGTCCTGAGGGGTATCGATGTGTGCCTATTGATAAAGCAGCGGTGGTTAATAACTGCTCGAATGAAATTGAGTTACTTGCAAGTTCTGCCAAAGAAGCAGGTTTAAGAAACTTAATGCTTGTAGAGCTAATTGTGACCGAGGGAGAGTGTATAAAGAAACTTTAAGCACGGCTGACACATTTAGAAATAAAGTGCACCCCAAATGTTAGAAACTATGGTAAACAGTTCTAACATTTGGAGGTGCACTTTTTTATGAAGCACTAAAAGTGACGCATTTCGTTGCTGATAACAGATAATTTTGATTTAACGAGAGGGAAATGGAGAAGGATTGGGCTTATTAATATAGAACGTTTATAAAACGAATAACGCAGGATGGGAATGACAACTATATGTATACAAAAAGGGGGGACCTATCATGCGTTTCCTGGTAATGACTGCTGTTTCGGTAGAGCAGGATGCGGTCCTGCGTGGGCTTAATAATGATAAAAGGTTTGATGTTTTAGTGGCAGGCGTTGGCTCGGCAGCAGCTGCAGCTAGCACTGCTAAGGCACTAGCAATAGCTGATTATGATTTGGTTGTAAGTGCTGGGATCGGCGGAGGTTTTCCCGGTAAGGCGGAGGTGGGATCTCTTGTAATTGCAAATGAAATAGTTGCTGCCGATTTAGGCGCTGAGACCCCGGAAGGTTTCATAAGTTTAGACGAACTAGGATTTGGCTCAACCCGTATTGGTGTTGACTCCAATTTGATAAGCCGGGTGGCTAAAGCAGTACTCGAAGCTAAGCTGCCTGTCATTACGGGTCCGGTACTTACTGTATCTACAGTATCGGGTACGACTGAAACTGCCATAGAATTGTCGCAGCGTGTACAAGGTGCAGCTGCTGAGGCCATGGAGGGTTATGGTGTAGCTATCGCCGCAAATAACCAGGGCGTGCCGGTTCTGGAAATACGCGCAATTTCAAATTTGGTTGGTCCACGTGAGCCGACGGCATGGCGGATTAAAGAGGCTCTGAAGGTTCTAGAAAGAGCCAGCTCAATATTAGTGGAGGTGCTATAATGAAAATTGCCTTTTCTCCTTGCCCAAACGATACCTTTATTTTCCACGCCTGGGTACATGGATTGATACCCGGTGCACCTGAGCTTGATGTGACCTATGCAGATATAGACATCACCAATAGCTTGGCAGCCAGCCTCAGCGGACCGGACGTTATTAAGATATCGTATGCGGCTCTGCCATGGGTGTTATCAGAGTATGCCCTGCTGCCCTGTGGGGGAGCGCTGGGTAGAGGCTGCGGACCGCTGGTATTAACATCAAAAAGAGCAGAAAACGCTAAAGATCCAACAGTATTGTCAGATCGACGGGTGGCGGTTCCCAGTGAACGGTCAACTGCCTACCTGTTATTTAGGTTGTGGGCAGCCCAACTGATACCCGGCGGTGTGCGTGAGATTGTGGTTATGCCCTTTCATGAGATTATGCCAGCGGTACGAGACGGTATGGTTGATGCCGGGCTTGTGATTCATGAAGCCCGGTTCACATATTCTTCATATGGGCTAGCCCTGCTAGCCGACTTAGGTAGTTGGTGGGAGCGTGAAACTAAACTGCCTATTCCCTTGGGTGCCATTGTTGCCCGTCGGTCACTGGATTTATCGGCCATTGCCGCTTGGATTCGGGCATCTGTCAGATATGCCTGGGCAAACCCCGCGGCATCGCAGCAGTACGTACTTAAACATGCCCAGGAGTTATCCCCTGAAGTAGCACAAGCTCATATCAACCTGTACGTTAACGAGTTCTCTGAGAATTTAGGCGAAACAGGGTATGAGGCAGTAACTGAATTACTCAGTCGGGCTTCACAAGAAGGGTTGGTGCCAAATGTAGATTTGGCGGCGCTGCGTCACAGCTAAGAATTGTGATGTTCAAAAAAAGGTGGCCATCTTTGTGAGATGGCCATTTTATTTCTCTATTATGTGCTCATGGAGCTGATGGCTTGTTCAAAGTCATCAGGCAAAGGCGATTGAACCGTTATTTCATGATTATCTTTTAAGTGTCTAAAGGTTACTGAGGCAGCATGTAAAGCCTGGCGCGCCATCCGGCGTGAGCGCTCTCCATACATATTGTCTCCCATAACCGGGTGCCCAAGATGGGCCAGATGTACGCGAATCTGATGGGTTCTTCCCGTTTCCAGACTGAGTTCCAGCAAGGAGGCATCTGTGAAACGGCTAATTGTTTGGTAATGAGTAATGGCCTGCTCACCTTTTTCGTTTACAGCCCGTCGGTTAGGCTGGTTCGGATGAGGCCCGATGGGAGCATCGACGGTTCCGCACGGTGGACAAACTAACCCTTTAACTAAAGCTAAATAGGTACGTTTTAGGGTTCGTCCTTTCAATTGCTGTTCTAAAATGAATTGACTGCGAGAATCTTTAGCGAAAATAATACAACCTGAAGTATCACGGTCCAACCTGTGCAAGGCACGGATAGTACTTATTATACCGCGCTGTTTTAGGTAGTAGGCCAAATAATTAGCGAGTGTACCTCTGGTTGTTTGCCCAGTTGGATGAACCAATTGGAAGGGTGGTTTATTTAAGATAATCAAGTAATTATCTTCATAAAGAACGTTAATAACTCCCTGTTCTGGAATAACCCCGTATTCGGTATCCTCAAAAGTGAGAATACGTAAAGTATCGTCTTGTTTTATCTTTTTTTGCAGAAAAACGGTTCTGCCATTCAGTAGGATACCTTTTTTTCTTGTAAGTTTCTGAATCTTTCTACCCGAATACTGCAGAATAGCCTTCAAATAATTTTCTACTGTTAAACCGGCATGTTCTTTAGCTACTTTATAGGTATGAAATGATTTCACATATCTGCCTTCTTTCATGGTTAAGGTTTACTTTCGTTAAACCAGTGTGCTGCTTTAGTGCAATCATACAATATTTAGTATGTAAAAACAATGCTGAGAAAAACCGTATACCAATCATAAGATTAGTACCAAAAAATTTCTATATTAGGAAAATGTCTTTTTCATATTTGTGTATAAGGATGGTTTATGAATCATAACATACTTGTACCAATATATGAAATTAGACGAGGAATGGCCGGAGGTATAATTAATGTTAAAAGTCAGTCACATTGGATTAAAAGTAAAGGATCTGGACAGGTCCGTTAAATTCTATCAGGATTTGATAGAATGTGAGTCGTTAAAAACCGTTGAAGACGAAGATTTCAAAGGAGTTCTGCTGAAATGCAGAGACAATACTATTGAGCTTATTCAGGATCCCAATAGTATTAGAAATGGTGATGGTGTGATCGAACATTTAGCTTTTAAAGTTGATGATATTCAGGAAGAGATTAAGAAGTTAAAATCAAAAGGCGTCGAATGTATTTCTGAAAGCATAGAGGAATTTGAAGGTATCAAGCTGTTCTTCTTTAGAGGGCCGGATGGTGAAATGCTTGAATTTCTCGAGTAAACTGACCTTCTGTCAATAATAAATAAATTTTCCAAAAATTACTTGCAATTTAAATCGATGTATGCTACAATAATATTCAGTGTTAAAAAGATGTGAAGAACAGAACTCTCTTATGCCTCTTCTTAGATTGGACAAAAGGTGTTTGATGTTATTCCGCTTTTTGATTCAAATTATTTGAAGGAGGCTAAAAAATGCAAGGTAAAGTGAAATGGTTTAATGCAGAAAAAGGTTTTGGGTTTATTGAAAGCAATGAAGGTGGCGATGTTTTCGTTCACTTCTCTGCTATTCAAAGCGAAGGCTTCAAAACCTTGGACGAAGGCCAAGAAGTTGAATTTGATATTACCGAAGGCAATCGCGGCCCTCAAGCTGCTAATGTTGTTCGTCTGTAACATATCAAAGAGTAGTAAAAAGGGCATTTCCGTATAGGAAATGCCCTTATTTAATTTTCCTGTTAAATAATTCCCGGTTATTTTAACGATAATAGACTAGGCACTTCAATTTATAGGCATATTATTAGAAATAAATAGCAGACTTACTAATGGAAACCATTTAATATAATTAACTAATGAATATAAATAACTAAAAAGGGGAATTGGAATGGAGAAAGTAGTGGTAAGGCAGCTTTTGCGGGATACGAAAAGGTATCACGAAAGGCAGGTTGAAGTCAACGGATGGATAAGAAGCAATCGTGACCAGAAAACCTTCGGCTTTATATCGCTAAACGACGGCACTCATTTTAACACTATACAGGTAGTATATGAAAAAGAGTCGTTACAAAATTTTGAGGATGCGGCCAAATTGAGGGTAGGTGCTGCTGTCACGGTCAGAGGCATATTAATTGAAACACCTCAGGCTAAACAACCCTTTGAAATAAAAGCCAGTGAAATAATCTTAGAAGGTGACTCACCAGAAGACTACCCTATTCAGCCCAAGAGGCATACCAGAGAGTTTCTAAGAGAGGTGGCTCATTTACGCCCCAGAACAAATTTGTTTACAGCAGTTTTCCGGGTTAGGTCACTGCTTAGTTATGCAATACATAAATTTTTTCAGGAAAAAGGATTTCTGTATGTCCATTCACCAATAATCACTGCCAATGACGCTGAGGGCGCAGGGGAAATGTTTCGGGTAACCATATTAGACCCACAAAATCCACCGGTTACAGACCAAAAGAAAGTGGATTTTTCTGAAGATTTTTTTGGCAAAAGAACAAACCTTACAGTTAGTGGTCAGCTGGAAGCAGAAATATTTGCTCTTGCGTTTAGAGATGTCTATACTTTTGGGCCAACCTTTAGAGCAGAGAACTCAAACACTGCCCGGCATGCTGCAGAGTTTTGGATGATAGAGCCTGAAATAGCGTTTGCAGACCTTGCGGATGACATGCAGCTTGCAGAGGAAATGGTAAAATATTTAATAAATTATATTTTGGAAAACGCCAAAGAAGAAATGGCATTCTTCAATGAATTGGTTGATAAAGGGTTAAAGCAAAGACTACAGAACATTGTAAGCTCCGAATTTGCACATATATCCTATACAGAGGCCATAGAGAAACTAAAAAGCTCGGGAGAGAAATTTGAATATCCAGTTGAATGGGGCAGTGATTTACAAACAGAGCACGAAAGATATTTAACAGAAAAAGTATTTCAAAAACCGGTCTTTGTAACAGACTATCCAAAAGAGATTAAGGCATTTTACATGAGGCTGAATGACGATGGAAAAACTGTTGCAGCTATGGATTTATTGGTTCCGGGAGTAGGAGAATTAATTGGCGGGAGCCAGAGAGAGGAACGAGCAGATGTTCTGGAAAAAAGAATGTCAGAACTGAAGATAAACAGCGAAGAATTATGGTGGTATCTAGATTTAAGAAAATATGGAGGAGTAAAGCACGCCGGATTTGGACTGGGCTTTGAAAGGGCTGTAATGTACGTTACAGGGGTAAGCAATATTAGAGATGTTATACCGTTTCCAAGGACAGTTAAATCCTGTGATTTTTAGTACGGCTAACAAACTCTATATTAACTGGCAAAAATATGTTACAATATAGTTTATCCGATAACAGATAAAAGGTGGGTTTATAATTGGCTAATAGTTATATCAAGGCAATAGAATATTATCTGCCTGAAGGTATAGAGTACAATGACCCCCAGGACCATATGACCAAGAAGATAGGCATTAATTCAAAACATATAGCTGCAGCAAATGAATATGCCTCTGATTTGGCCTGCCGGGCGGCCGAAAAGTTGTTTGAATCAGGAATAGATAAAACAGAAATTGATTTTATACTATATTGTACCCAGTCACCTGATTACTACCTGCCAACTACAGCCTGTTTGATTCAGGAAAGGTTAGGTTTGCCTAGATCCTGCGGAGCCCTTGATTTTAATCTGGGGTGTTCTGGTTTTATATATGGTTTGTCACTAGCCAAAGGTTTAATCGCTAGTAAACAGGCAAAGAATATTCTTTTAATCACTTCAGAAACTTACAGTAAGTTTGTTAACCCCAAAGACAGAAGTGTCCATCTTCTGTTTGGTGATGCCGCGGCAGCAACCTTAATATTAAGAACTGAGAACGGCGAATCATATATAGATAATTTTATTTTTGGCACTGATGGAAGAGGTGCTGAAAAATTAATAGTACCGGCGGGTGGGCTGAGAAACCCTGTCAGTCCTCAAACGTCTGTAGAAAAAGAAGATGAGTTTGGTAATATTCGGTCTCAAAACAATTTGTACATGCACGGGAAGGATGTATATAAGTTTGCATTACGGGAAGTACCGAAGGCTATAGATGAATTACTGAAAAAAGAAAACAGGGAACTGGAGGACTACGATTATTTTGTCTTTCACCAGGCTAATTTTTTTATGATGGATTCGTTAAGAAAAAAGCTGAAGATTCCTGAGAATAAGTTTTCAGTTCAATTGGAAGACTGCGGGAATACGGTATCGGCTACAATACCCATTGCCCTTAAAAGAGAGTCTTTAGCAGGCAACATAAAAAAAGGAGACCGAATAATGCTGGTTGGGTTTGGAGTCGGCTATTCATGGTCAGCCTGTTCGATTGTATGGAATGGATAAACTAAGATGAATATACAGATATTTGGAATCAGGAAATGTTTTGATACCAAAAAAGCGGAACGATATTTTAAAGAACGAAAAATAAAGTATCAGTTTATTGATTTGTCTGTCAAGGGGCTTAGTAAAGGTGAATTGCAGAGTGTAAAAGCCGCTGTAGGGTTAAATAACCTGATTGACATTGAGTCAAAAGACTATAAGAAGTTAAATGTGGACCGTATTGTTAGCGCCAGCGTACGAGAAGAGATACTGTTGAACAACCCTGGCTTATATAAAACGCCAATAGTACGTAACGGCAAACTTGCTACCGTTGGGTATGAACCGGATACATGGAAGGCCTGGGAATAAAATCAGACCGAAAAGATGAAATCACTGGCAACTAGGCCAGTGATTTTTTTGCAGTTAAGTAACTAGGATTAAATTTTAAAGGAGCTCTTTAGTGAAACCACTCTGTTAAATACCAGCTTATCTGTTATGGTATGTTTGGGGTCCACATTAAAGTAACCGTGTCTAAAAAACTGGAACTTATCCTGGGGTTTCGCTTCCCTCATGTTGGGCTCCACATAACCATCCAGAACCTCCAGGGAATTTGGGTTAATATTATCTAGGAAGTTTCCTCTGTCTTCGTTTTCTTCATCAAGTATCAGCGGTTCGTACAATCTGAATTCCGCCTGTACGGCCTGAGTGGCTTCTACCCAGTGAATAGTACCTTTCACTTTTCGCTCTGTAAAGTCGCTTCCGCTCTTGGTAGCAGGGTCATATGTACAGTGCAGCTCTGTCACATTACCATTTTCGTCTTTTATAATTTCGTTACAGATTATAAAGTAAGCATGTTTTAGACGCACTTCATTCCCCGGAAATAATCTGAAATATTTCTTTGGCGGGTTTTCCATGAAATCATCTTGTTCAACATAGATTTCCCTGGAAAACGGGATTTTTCTCAAGCCCATTTCCGGATTCTCGGGGTTATTCTCTGCTTCCAGCCATTCTACCTGGTTCTCTGGGTAGTTGGTAATAACCACCTTCAGTGGTCTGAGTACTGCCATGGTTCTGGGTGCCTTTAGTTTAAGGTCTTCACGGAGAAAATGGTCCAGCATCTGGGCATCAACCGTGCTATTAGCTTTGGCCACGCCTATTTCTCGAACAAAATTGCGAATGGCTTCCTGCGTATAACCTCTTCTTCTCAAGCCTGATATAGTCGGCATACGGGGGTCGTCCCAGCCATTAACAACTTTTTCGTCTACCAGCAGCTTGAGCTTTCTTTTGCTCATGACAGTGTTTGTCATGTTTAACCTGGCAAACTCATATTGATGGGGCTGGCTTTCCATCTCACACTCGGCTATTACCCAGTCATATAAAGGTCTATGGTCTTCGAATTCCAGGGTGCAGATCGAATGTGTAACTCCTTCAATGGCATCTTCCAGTGGGTGGGCGAAATCATACATTGGATAGATACACCACTTGTCTCCTGTATTATGATGGCTGGTATGAGCAATCCGATAGATAACCGGGTCTCGCATATTCAGGTTAGGAGAAGACATATCAATCTTAGCTCGGAGGACCTTTTCACCATCCTTGAATTCGCCCTTGCGCATCCGCTCAAAGAGGTCAAGGTTTTCTTCCACTGATCTATTCCGATAAGGGCTTTCCTTTCCTGGTTCCTTCAGTGTGCCTCTGGTTTCCCTAATTTCTTCGGCAGATAAATCGCAAACATAAGCTTTGCCTTTTTTTATCAGCAAAACTGCCCTACTGTACATTTCTTCAAAAAAGTCCGACCCAAAATACAATGCGTCCCAATCATAGCCCAGCCATTTGACATCTTCTTTAATGGATTCTACATACTCGACTTCTTCTTTTAATGGGTTTGTATCATCAAAACGAAGGTTGGTCCTGCCTTTAAATTCGTCGGCAAGGTCGAAATTTAACACAATGGACTTAGCATGTCCTATATGTAAATACCCATTTGGTTCGGGAGGAAAACGGGTTATGATTTCCTTATGCTTACCGGATTTTAGATCCTCCATAATTATGTTTCTGATAAAATTCGAAGGGGCAGCCTTTACTTCTTCCATGAAATCACCTTTTTCGTTTTTATATTATGTAATATATCTTACTGGAATTTTTTCTCACTGTCTAGTATTGTAAAAAATTACTAAGATTAATCTGTAATAGGCTGTCCATGGCAATTTTTTTTATTCAGAACGCAATTCTGCATATAAATACCGACGCAGCATAACCTGACAAGGCTCCAAGAAGCCCTACCGGGAGAGAGTACCTAGGGTTTTTTACATTTGCAGAGGCAAAATAAACGGCGAGGATATAAAAAACGGTGTCTGTACTGCCGTCAAGGGTGGAAGCGAGGCGGCCAATGTAGGAATCAGGTCCATAGCGGTCAACCAATTCTGCCGTAAAACCAATTGATGCAGGTCCTGATAAAAGACGGACAATCATGAGAGAAAGAATTTCTCCAGGTATGCCAAGTAACTCAAGAAGCGGCCTAACAGGCGACAGGATAAATTCCAGCGCACCGGAGCCGCGGAAAATTCCAACAGCAGCATAGATTCCCACAACGTAAGGAAGAATTCTCAGAGCTACGGTAAAGCCTTCCCTGGCACCTTCTACAAAGGTATCGTAAATTGGCAGCTTCTTGTAACTTGCATGTAAAAATACAATTAACAGAAACAACGGAATTGACCAGTTTCCAATGGCGATTAACCAATCATAAAACATTATTTTTTCCCCTTTTTAAGTAAGTTCTACAAACCCAGTCTGCAGATACTGCCACAACTGTAGAGATAGTACTAGCGAATAACATAGTTCCTATTATTTCCATGGGATTGCTTGAACCTGCATTGATGCGAATAGCAATTATTGTACTTGGAATCAGTGTTATACTGGTACTATTAATGGCCAGAAATGTACACATTGCTTCACTGGCCTTTTCAGAGCGGTTTAGTTTTTGAAGCTGTTCCATGGCTTTTAGTCCAAAAGGTGTTGCAGCACTACCAAATCCAAAAATATTTGCACTAAGATTCATTAAAATAGCTCCCAGGGCCGGGTGGCCTTTAGGGATGCTCGGAAAAAGCCAGCCAACTGCCGGTTGTAGAATTCCTGTAAATAGTTTTATTAATCCAGATTTTTCCGCTACTTTCGCGATCCCCAGCCAAAACGTAAGAATACCTACAAGGGCAAATACCTGTTTTACCCCCTGGCTGGCTGATGTAACGGCATCCACCGTAATTGTATTGATTCTACCGGTAACAGCGGCAGTTAGTATACCTGCAACTATCAGGAAAAAAAAGACTGCGTTCATCATGTGCCTCCACAGTTATTTATGGATGATTACCGGAGTTCCGCCAGGGATATTTTCGAAAAACCATTTGGCATTTTCTTCTGATAGACGGACACAGCCATGACTTGCGGGAAGGCCGAGTTTTTCATGTTCATCTTCCTTGAGCTGCCACCGGTGGTCTCGTGGCACGGAGTGTACTAATATCTGGTCAACCAGCCTCACCCAGTATGTCGCCCCTTCACCAAAGCGGGGTGACCAGAAACTGTGCCCGCGGTCCTTGGTATAAAAGGTTCCTAAAGGAGTTGGTGTGCTCTCCTTTCCACCCGAAGCCAGCATAGTTCGTAAGGCTTTATTTCCACGGTAGACTGTCATAGTATGTTTATCACCAAGATTCACTTCGACCCACAAACGGTTATTCATACTGACTGTTGTGAAATAGTAAACGTATTCATTCATTGGCTCATGTTCTGTGGATTCCCCTGTCAGCCTAACCTTATAAGATTTATCTGGCATGAAGCACTCGGAAGGCCTGAAAATTATTTTGTTGCCCTTAATCGTGGTATTGCCTGGAACGGCGGCATTGCGTGTGGAATCAACAACTTCCAGGGAGGCAGACAACAATGGTTTATCTGTAGTAATTTCGATGTTTCGGTACAAGTAAATGCTGTCAGCATTTTTTTCAGGTTTCGAGCTGATAACCTTAGGGGAGGTGGCAATAGTATAATTTATAATACTCTTGTTTAGTAATTGACTGCCTCCCATGCTGCATATTCCAGGTTTTAGGACAAGGGTGTAAGCTGCACCTTGCTTGAATGGCTTATCAGGGTAGTAATTCCAGCTGCTATAGTCAATATATAATTTATTATTGAATAAAAACCGGACAGGTTTTAGCCGGCCAGGTATGGGAAGGGTAACCTCAGATTCAAGAATCTTAGGGTTAACAGGAGTGTTAAATTTTAGGGGAATAGGTCCTCTGGAGGGTATATTCTTCAAATTTGTTTTTGAACTAAGCCTAAGAGGTATTCTGGGTCGTAGTTTTGCATTGACGCTTTTTTTAATTAAAGGTAATATGGTTGGGGCTCCGGTTATTTGAACATTAACCAATTGCCCTTCGGGAGAGCCGATTTGAGTTAAACTTATGAGAGCTGTTGTCCGGTTCAGCCATCGTACCTTGTAGTGAAAAAGTGTTTGTGGGTTTTCAGGGACAAGGAGTATTTTATCAGTTAGGTCTTCCTGACGCATAGGAAAAAGGAAATCTACCGTAATTTCTGCATTTGTCAAGGGCTTGCCAGGGCTCTGGGTCAGTTGAAAGCTTGCAAACCTAGTCATCCAGTAAATAACTCCGGCAAAAATTATTATCAGTAACACTATGGGAACAAAATGCTTCGGTTTCAGGGTATTTTCCTCCCTTTTTACAATGTTTAGCACTAGTTTATGAGGAAACCGAAATAAGCAGAACCGGAAATGATATAGTGGGTGGTGAGTAGTGAGTAGTGGGTAGTGAGTAGCGGGTAGTGAGTAGTGATAAATCAGAAGGTTTGCTTTCGCAAACCCAGGATTTGAAATAAAAAGAATCAAAACTAAGAGGATTGAGATCTGTGAATTACAGAATCCAATCCTCTTTGCTCAATATCCTCGTATAATTGGTTTATCAATTCTGTTCCTTTACTGGTCCAACCGGCAGCACCTTCTGCTATCCTTGGTCTGACAGTGGCTTGAAATATTCATCTATGATTTTTTCGGCCAGCCTTTTCTGAGCGTTAGCTTGTGCAATTAGCATTATCACAGTTAGGAACATTTCCGCTACTTCTTTGTTTTGCTTTTCGAGCTTCCCCGTTTTTTGCCGGATTAATTCGTGCTTTTCAATAAAATCAGTATGGAAACTGTCCAGTTCTTGATTTTTGAGTTCAAGAAAAGCAGAGTAAATATCAGACAATGGTATAATATCATCTTCCCGGATAGTAATGTCATTAAGTATTGGTGCGAACAAGTCACGTATATCATTTATAGATAAAATGTTCTTAAGGTAATATATTAAGATCATTAAAATTACTTGGTCCCTGTAATACTTTTTGTTCACCGGAGGAATAAGAAGTCCCGCCTTGGTGTAATTATTAATCATGGTTTTTGTAAGGACCTTATCATCGGGACTTCTGGTTAAACTTCCCAATTTACTGTCTATGAGTCCGGTTACCTGTTCCATGTATAACCCTATATCCGGAATATCTGTAATATTTACTTCTTCAGCAAGGGATAATGTACTTACCAGTTTTTTCAGATCTTCTTTACTAAAATTCATAAAGCCACCTCCAATACCAATTATATAGTTTTTAATACTATAAGGCAAGGTGTATGTGTCGCCATAGGTTATAATTTGAACTACGTTAAGAAAGAGAGAGCTATTTAATTATAATCAGCAAAATTAGGGGCTGGCGTCTATGTGGTATTAAAAACCGCGTATTGATATATAAAATACCATGTGATATGATATTAATATGCAAACCAAAAATTTATTTAATAGGAGGAAAAAGGATATGTAAAAGTAAATTTAATTAGTTGTAAATGTAAATCCAGAATGTAAATCCAGGAATTAAGTGTTACGGTACATAAACCTTAGTTTGAAAGGAGGGGTTGCTATAAAAAAGTTAGTACGGATTATAGTTTGTTTTTTGCTCATAATTTCAGGAGTACTATCCGGCAGTCTTTACGTGGTCGGGGCAGGCGGAGAAGAACAGCTCGTCTTTATACCCATCAAAGGAATGATTGAACCGGGTCAGGCCTCCTTTGTCGAGCGGAGCCTTGATAAGGCGTACCGGATGGGGGCAAAAAAAGTGGTGCTGGATATCGATACTCCGGGAGGCTTGATAGCTTCTTCACAAAAAATTAAGTCCCTGGTATTTGATTCAAAAGTACCTGTTGACGCATTTGTAAGCGGTGAAGCCAAGTCGGCCGGAGTGCTTATCACCCTTTCGGCAGAAAAAATTTATTTGAACTCAGGTGCCAGTATGGGGGCGGCTGAACCCATACCGAATAATGAAAAGATTCTTTCTTCATGGCGCTCAGATCTGGAATCAGCGGCTGAAGCTCGGGGCCGAAACAAGAATATTGCTGCAGGCATGGCTGACAGGGATATTGTCATTGAAAACGTAAAAGATAAGGGTGAAATTCTTTCTCTTTCTGCGAAGAAAGCAGTTGAGCTTGGTATGGCTGATAAGATTGTCCAGGGCAGGAACGGGTTACTGACAGAGCTGGCCCAAAAAGATGGAGTTTACTATCAGAGTGTGGAAATTAATCCGGGCTGGGGGGAAAAACTTGCCTGGTGGATAATTAACCCGTTTATCTCTCCTATCCTGCTGCTGCTTGGTTTTGCCGGCTTATTGGTCGAGGGCTTCACTCCGGGCTGGGGAGTAGGTGGAACCATTGGAATCGTTGCTCTCGGAATATATTTTGGCGGCCATTTAATGGCAGGAGTTACCGGATGGCTGGCGGTTTTTATCTTTTTTCTAGGTGTGCTGGCTATTTTGCTGGAAATATTTGTGATACCAGGCTTTGGAGTCGCAGGTATAACAGGAATGGGAATGGTTATCTGGGGAGTATTTTTATCTTCGACAAGTCCCGCTCAGGCGGTTATATCTCTTTCGGTGGCTGCCCTTGGAAGTATAATTCTATTGTATGTAATGATTAAGGTACTGGGAAGACGGGGTATGCTGAACCGAATTATTCTTGGTACCAAGTTGGATTCAGAGACCGGGTATACGACTCCCCAAAAGGGCCTTGATAAATACCTGGATGCTGAAGGAACTTCCATAACACCGCTTCGCCCGGCCGGTGTTGCAGAAATATTAGGTGACCGCGTGGATGTGGTGTCAGAAGGCGGATTTGTCCCCCCTGGTTCACCGGTTAGAGTTGTGCTGATTGAAGGAGGACGTATTGTAGTCCGGCCTACAAAGGTTGAATAAATATTTCCGCCGAAATAATTTTTTCAAGGAGGGTTATTAATGTTAGAAGTTGCTGCTTTAGCACCATTATTGATTTTGGCCCTGGGATTCATCGGGGTGGCGTTTATCTTTACTTTTATTCCTGTGGGATTATGGATTTCAGCTTTGGCCGCGGGAGTTAAAATTGGGATTATGACACTTATTGGGATGCGTCTGAGAAGAGTAGTCCCCTCAAGAATTGTAAACCCTCTCATTAAAGCTACAAAAGCAGGATTGAATGTTACCGCAGACCAACTTGAAGCTCACTATCTTGCCGGCGGAAATGTTGACAGAGTGGTAGACGCCTTGATTGCCGCTGAGCGAGCAAATATACCCCTGGCCTTTGAACGGGCTGCGGCTATAGACCTTGCCGGTCGAAATGTACTGGAAGCTGTTCAGATGAGTGTAAACCCTAAAGTTATTGAAACCCCGCTTATATCTGCTGTAGCCAGAGATGGAATCGAGGTTAAGGCTGTGGCACGAGTAACTGTAAGAGCAAATATTGACCGCCTTGTGGGTGGCGCAGGGGAAGAAACCATTATTGCCCGTGTTGGTGAAGGGGTAGTTACAACTGTGGGCTCAGCAGCAAACCATAAAGCTGTGCTTGAAAACCCGGACCTTATTTCGCAGACGGTTCTTGGCAAGGGCCTGGATGCCGGTACTGCTTTTGAAATTCTCTCGATTGATATTGCAGATGTGGATGTTGGCAGGAATATAGGTGCACAGCTGCAGACTGATCAGGCCGAAGCAGACAAAAGGATTGCTCAGGCCAAGGCTGAAGAACGCCGGGCTATGGCGGTAGCCAAGGAACAGGAGATGAAGGCTGCAGTTCAGGAGATGCGGGCCAAGGTTGTAGAGGCAGAAGCCCTGGTGCCGGATGCTTTGGCAGAGGCGCTGCGGTCTGGAAAGCTAGGGGTCATGGATTATTATAATATGATGAATCTTTTAGCAGATACCGATATGAGAGAGTCCATAGGCAAAATAACCCCTAAAACAGGTGAAACGGGTAATTCAAATGTACCTCCAAGTTCAAAGTAAAAGATGTTTTATCAACCAGTTTAAAAAGGAGGGGGAAGTTTGGAAGGCCTTTGGATAATAATCGTGATAGTCGTTCTGGTATTCCGGGTTCTTAACAAAGCTGGTGAGATTACCGGTGAAATGAAAGAAAGACTTCCTGAGGTTTTGGGAGAAAAACAGCTGCCCACTGTTTTTAAGGACTGGGGTTTCCCCTGGGAAGAAGACGACGAAGGGGATGGAGAAAATAGGTGGGGTGAGTATGCCAAAGCCCCGGAGAAGGGTGTTGACTCTCTGAGAAACACGGTAAATAATACCGTAATTGAAAATCCAATGGAAGACCAGACGGGAATTATTCTGGCAGCCAACACACAGACTAGGACGGAGTTGCAGCCGGAGAAGGAGGCCGGGCTTCCAAATCACCCTCTCTTGGATTCTGAAAGTATAGTTAACGGGATAATATTAAGTGAACTTCTGCAGCCCCCGAAGGCAAAGAGGCTTGGAAGGCGTTTCCGATAACAGACAAATTGTCAAAGATACTCCAGAGGGCCTTGTAAACAGGCCCTCTTTTCCCATACTTTATAGTTAAAAGTTACCTAAAGGCACATCTTTTATTTCTTCAGCATCAATGTACATTATTATTCGTTCGGAGATAAGGGTTCCCTTTACGGTTATTCTGTACTTATGCTCCGGGGTCTCTACAATCCTTCTGTCAAGTATGTTTATTACCAGGGTGGGGTCAAGTTCTTTAAGTTCTTTACCTTTGAGGACTTTTAGCAGTTTTTTGGCAGTTGATTCAACCTCCAGCTTCTCAAATTCATCTTCCAGATTTGCATTAACCATGATCTCGTCTACAGTAAGCTTTTGCCTGACAGCCAACTTTTCTTCCAGCAGGGTAGTTTTTTCGTATTGGTCTGCTAGATCGGAGCGGAGTTTTTTGATTTCCAATTCAGCGTTATCCAGATGACGTCCCAGTATTAGGTTGAGAGTGGCAGCCCCTACCAGGAATCCGAGGATGAAACCTGCGATAATGAATTTGAGCCGGGAAATCATTTTTTGGTATCCGCCAGGGCGAGAATTAAAAGATAGCCTATGTGAGCTCCGGCAAAGGCGCTGAAAATATAGCCAAGCTGTTTTATAACTGTTTTTATTTCACCCTCCAGCAAGCCGGACTCGAGAGTCTGCAAGGATGTGAAGCTTCCACCAATGGCCGCCACTGCTGCCCATATTTTAAGGTCCCGGGCAAGTTCACACATGGTTTTAAAGGGACCGTGACCGGTGACCCCTGCAGAAACAGAACCTATCAGGGAGCCCCCAATAATCATTCCCAGGGCCGTAAGGAACATATATAACAGCTTTGCCAGAAAACGCTCCATAAAAATCCCCCCGCTAAAAAATTATATGTCCAGTCTTGGCCTTTATACCGAGAAGATTTTTACTTTGATTGCAGGTTTATATTGAAGTTCAGGGAATTTATATTATCAAAGATATTTGCATAGTTGTATAAAAAACAAAACTCAACCCAGGAGCAGAACATGAGACTAAGTCCAATGGATATAGATTGGGAGAACTTAAGAGCAGTAATTTTTGATATGGATGGAACCCTTTACAACCAGAAAAGGCTGAGATGGATAATGGCCTTAGAACTTTTGAGAGCATGCCTGAAAAGCCCCAAACATTGGCAGGAAGCTCGGTTAATTTACCATTTCAGAAAAGAGCGGGAAAAAAGGGCACTTTCCAAGGTGTTGGATATCGACAAAGGACAGTATAATTGGGCTGCAGAGAAGCTGGGGGTTCCCCCTGAGGTTGTCAGGGAGGCAGTTCACAAATGGATGTATGAAGTTCCACTTAGACATCTGTATGGCTGCCGTTATTCAGGAGCCGGTCGGTTTATTGGTTTGCTAAAGAGAAAAGGTATCCGTACTGCAGTTTTTTCTGATTATCCTTCAGCTGATAAATTAAAGGCTCTTAAGATATCCTGTGATCTAATAGTAAGTGCTACTGACAAAGGAGTGGACAGGCTCAAACCTGATCCCCGGGGTGTTTTTGTGATAATGGATAAGTTGGGGGTTAATCCTGAACAATGCCTGTTTATAGGAGATCGTGATGATAGGGATGGTGAGTGTGCGAAAAGGTCGGGTATGAACTATCTTATTGTCGAAAGAGCCTCTGCAGATGAAACTTATGAATCTCTTATAGCTGGGCTTGAATTTGCTATTGTATAATCTGGTTGCAAAAATGGAGGTTTATTTTTATGTGTGACCAACATTCCATTAATGGGGCGTCCCGGCTCCAAAGGCTATTGATGCCAATATATGCAAAGTGGGTTGATGATACTCTGGGCTTTTATCTTACCATGGGGAGAATGAGCCGGATGCCTTTAATTGGCGGCTTGGTACGTTTTTTTGCATCTCTTTATGGCCGGTATTACCATGGTGGTCGGGCGGCTACGGTCGAAGAATGCCTTGAAATAATTGATTCCGCCAGCCAGATAAAAGTAGTAGACTGTTCGTGCCGGTTAAAGGAAAAGCGGTGTGAAGCACCCATTAAGACGTGTATAACTGTTAATACCGGTGCCGAAGTATTTGGAACTTTAAAAAAAGGGGAACTCATATCTCAGGAAAAGGCAGCTGAAATAATCAAGGAATCATATCACAACGGTCTTATCCGGGCTGTTCATCATTGTATCGAGCCTGACACCTATGCTGTTTGCAACTGCTGTACCTGCTGCTGTGTACCGTATCGGCTTAGGTCAGAATTTAATATCGAAACTGCTGTCCAAAATGGGTCTATGGTAGCTGAAATTGACCACGAAAGTTGTAAACAGTGTGGTAACTGCCAAAAGGCTTGTCCACAAAAAGCTATTTTCCCGGAGAGAAGTATAGTAATTGCTGAAGATTGTCTTGGTTGCGGCCTCTGCGTACATCAATGTCAGTTTAATGCAGTTCGGATGGTTAAACGAGATAAAGATTTAGTACCTTTTAAGGATGGCAAAGCTGAAAAAGTTCTGATGTTTACAATATTTATGATTGTTATTTTACCCCTTGGAGTGCTATTTAGATTTTCTAACAAGCTTAAGAAGATATAATTTGTGTAAAAGATATAATTTGTGTAAAAGATATAATCTCAAAGCCCAAGGGGGCTTTTTTTTATGGCCTCAGATACATAGACAGGTCAATTCACGGACACTATAACTTTACAGTCATTTTTGAATAGAAGCAGCATCTGTTATCGGAGGAGGTTGATAATGGAAAGAGAAGCTCTGTTGCGTAAACTAAACTGGTTTTACTCTTTAGAGGTTAACCAAGTGAGAATGTATTCCACTCAAAGCAAAGATGCAGATGATCCTAATTTGGCGAGAGCTTTAAAAAGATTTGCGGAGATTGAGCAGGGGCATGTCGAAAATATCCGGGAATTAATTGAAGGACTTGGGGAAACCTCTACAATGATTGGAGAAGCTGTCGGGAAGATAACCGGTAGCATAGCTGGTGGGCTTTCAGATTTCTCAACAACTGAAAAAATGCTTGAATTTAATATGACTCTGGAAAAAAAAGCAATTGCTGATTATATAAAACTTGCTGAAGAGGTTGATGAGCCGAAGATCAGGGAAGTTTTGTACAGCAACATGTTCGACGAAGAATTACATACGTTCTGGATGCAGGATTATATCAGTAATAAACTACCGAAAGGATGTCGTCTGTGAACAGAAAAAGAATTATCATTTTAACAGTAGCGATTATAGTGTTAGCAGGAATGTTGGTTTATACCGGTACTATTTTTGCTCAGACACCTACTCTTTACTGGGGATCAAGCGGGTCTGAGGTCTCAAAGGTGCAGTCGAAATTGCAGGCCTGGGGATACTATAACGGACCTGTTGACGGACATTACGGTGCGGGCACTTTTAATGCAGTAAAAAAATTTCAGGCAAAAAACGGTCTAAGTGCAGACGGGATAGTAGGGAAAGCGACCTGGCAGGCGCTTGGATTTACTCCTGCCACCGGCGCTGCACGGACAACTCAAAAATATACTCCCTCCAGAGGTGTATCTGGAAGGGATGATATAATGTTACTGTCCCGTGTGGTAGAAGGAGAAGCGCTAGCTGAACCCTATCAGGGAAAGGTAGCGGTTGCTGCTGTTATTTTGAACAGAGTGGACAGTGATCAATTTCCAAATAGTCTGGCAGGTGTTATTTATCAACCTCATGCCTTTGAATCAATAACTAATGGTTTTGCCAACCGTGCACCATCAGAAGACAGTATCAAAGCAGCTCAGGATGCAATGAACGGGTGGGATCCTACGTATGGATGTCTTTTCTTTTGGAACCCATCAAAACCTGTAAGCAGTTGGATATGGTCCAGGAAGATTCTCACACAGATTGGTGCACATGTATTTGCAAAATAAAAAATAACTTGAGAGGGGAATTATCTTGTTAAAGAGATGGTGGATTGTTCCAACTCTAATAGGAGTACTTGCCGTGGCCGGACTTGCTTACTGGGGGTCTAGTGTTTCAAATGACAGGAATCAGTTGGTGACTTTAATAAACAACCGTAATCAGCGGGCCTTTCTTGAAATGGTCGGCAATGTTCAAAATATGGAGGTTCTTTTATCTAAAAGTATTGTCTCCGGCTCGCCAAGACAGCGTATGCTGATTTTTGCCGATGTCTGGCAGCAAGCTTATTCTGCACAGGAGAACCTTACTCAGGTTCCCATGGCGGGCAGAAATGTTACCAGGACAGCTAGGTTTCTAACCCAAACAGGTGATTTTGCCTGGTCATTGGCTAAAAAATACGCCCGCGGTCAATCGGCAACTCCGAAGGAGTTAGCACAATTGAATGAACTCCACAGAGAGGCTGGCTTTTTGGCAGCTGAATTAAATCAGATCACTAAAAGATCTGAAGACGGACTTTTATCATGGGGTGAAATAAGGGCAGAGTCCCGCAACAAACTAGCAGGACAACCTCTTACAGTACCTGATGGCTTAACGAAAATTGACAAAAACATGGAAGAGTTCCCCACGTTGATATATGACGGTCCCTTTTCTGACCACATAACTGCAAGAAAACCTGTTGGCCTTACCGGAAGTACCATAAATTCCGCCAGGGCCGGTGATATTGCGGAAAAATTTCTGGAAGTTGGTTCAGACCAAGACTTTAAGGTTGTTGATACGGATAACGTGAGTGGTACTATTCCGGCGTTTCGGGCTTACTTGAAACCTCAAAACGCTGATCTACCAAGGGTTAATGTGGATATTTCAAAAAAAGGCGGGCATGTACTCTCGATGTTGAATCCCCGTGATGTTGCTGCTGCCAGGATATCGGGCCAAAAGGCTGTAACCATTGCCTCTGATTTCCTGGCTGGACAAAAGATTGACAGCATGGTACCTACTTATACGGTGGAACAGCGTAATATGGCTACTGTCATCTTCGAATATAAGCAAAATGGGGTATTAATTTATCCTGACCTGATAAAGGTTAAAGTAGCTTTGGATAATGGTGAGATAATAGGGTATGATGCCACCCAGTTTTATATGAACCATCATGTGAGAAAGTTGGCCAAACCGAAGTTGTCGGAGAAAGAGGCATTGGCTGAAGTTAATCCTCAGTTGAAAATAGAATCCAAGAGACTTGCTGTGATACCGTTGGAAAATCTCAAGGAAGTAATGGTATATGAATTCAAGGGCAATTTAAATGGTGATGTCTTTATCGTCTACATTAATGCCCAAACCGGTGATGAAGAACGCATTCTAAAGGTTGTTGAGACTAATGGTGGTACGATGACAATGTAGTGGGTAGTGAGTAGTGGGTAGTGAGCTAAAAGATGGCTGAATGGAAATAATTAAAAGAGGTTCGTAGGTGCGAACCTCTTTTAATTATTGTGGTAGAGATTTGTTCTTTTGTGTTTTGACAAAGTTCGCTAATATGTGATAGAAATCATAGACTTGTTAGTATGTCTGTACTACAATTAACCTGCATTGCTGACAAAAGGGGCGAACTTATGAATAAGCTTAGAGTGGTTACGATGGCTGTTTTACTTCTTGTTTTATGTTTGGCTGGGGCAGAGTCTTTGGAGGCGAGGGAAAATTACAGGAGTTTTTATTATCGGCCTGAAGTAAGATCAATGCCAATACAGCAAATCAAAGCTTCCGGGGAAACCTGTGTCCAGTGTCATGAGCGGGTGACTCCACGTGTAACGGATGAGCATAAATCGGGTGTCCATTATAAGGTTGGGGTAAACTGTGAATCCTGTCACGGAACTAATCATTCTGCTATGATGATCGTTACTGGGAAAAAAGTCTGTATTAAATGCCATCAGGATCAAACTAAAGAGATGTTAGCCAGTAAGCACGCTAATAGCTGGCAGAACGCCTGGAGAAACGCCCGGTATGAAGTACTTCCAAAGTCGATGCGGCAGCAGGGTTGTGCACGGTGCCATGATATAAGTTACGGAATGTATGAAGTAAAAGATGTACGTTGTGATTACTGCCATACCTCTCATGAGTTTTCTCTTAAGCAGGCACGCAGCCCTTTATCCTGTTACACATGCCACATGGGTCCTGACCATCCCCAAGCAGAAGCCTATGAAGCTTCACAACACGGCAAACTATTCACGGGGAAATTAGGTAAAACCGAAAAAGCTGCTCCTACCTGTATCACATGCCATCAATCCGACAACAGTCATAATGTAAGCAAAAATATCGGCCTAGGTGGCGTCTCCAACGGAGGGATACTGGATTCCTGGGGCTGGTTTAAAGACAGTGAAGGCAAACCGATTATGAAAAGAAGTGTTTTTACTGCCGCCCAGCTGCAAAAGGCCAGAGAGGGAGCTGTACTTACTTGTTCCAAATGTCATGAACGTGATTTTAGCATAGATTCACTGGAGAAGGCAGACGGGGTTAAAGAACTTACTGAACGACAGTTGGCAGCGGGCCAGACATTAGTTATTGAACTGAATAATGCCGGACTGCTCTACCCTGCCCCTGAAACCAGGCCTGCTAACCCTGTGGAAGGGAACAAACTGGTCTTGGGCGGACATCAGTTATATAATGACATCTCAAAAGCAGAAGCAATATATTTTAAGATGTTTAAATTTGCAGGTTCAGGAGGATGGAAAAGCGCATACCATCAAGATTTTTCAGGTGCTGATACTAATGGGACCGAAAAGTTAAAGGTACTATCGGGGCAACTAAAGGACGAAGCTGAAGTTCTGCGATTTCTGGGAACTAATACACCGGTCATCGAATTCAATAAATCAGAACCTAACAGCGATTATAAAATAATAATTTTATCTGGTGCAGCAGGATTATTACTTGGAGGTTTACTGGCATTTGTACTATTCATTTTTAAAAAAACCGGGAAGGGAATATATAAAGGCACCTTTCTTATGATGATTTTTATCATAGGGGGCTTCATAGTTATGCCTGGAAATGCTTTTGCCTGGGACAAGGGGGAACAGAAACAGTGTGTCTCCTGTCACGAAGTACAGGTAAAGAGTTTGCGTTTGGGTAAACATTCGGGTTTACAATGTCTGGATTGTCATGTGAAAGGCGTGGAAGTTGCTCAGGCAAACAATCCAGACACTTGTGGGAAATGTCATAGTGGCGTAAAGGGCTATCAACTGGAAACCTATCTGTCATCACCCCATGGTATAAAATATCGGATAGATGGGTTAGGTCAATGGATACCTACCTGCGCGACCTGTCATATGTCTAATGCTAACCACAGTCCCGCAGTGAGAAAGCCGGGGGAGGCCTGGCTTGATAGTAAAATCGGGAAGGTATGTTTGACCTGTCATATCACTGACCAGATGCAGAACTTTTGGTCTGATATCGATGATATCTACAAGTCTGCCGATAGTACGACTGCTCAATTAAGGCAGGTAGGTTTGGATTTAATTGAAAAAGGGGTTATTATCCCACGGGATGGCAAACGTAGAGATATAGCCGGACAAAAAGCCGTGTGGGGAACAGAAACCGGATGGGAGCTTATTAATCAGGAAGAGCTTCCGGAGCGTGAACAGGAAATGGTACGAAAGCTGATTGGCCAACTGGTTGCCAAAACCCTGGAAGGAATAGGGGAAGCATCGGTGAAAACAAAGATAGGTGCGGCCCATGTTAATCCAGATTACACGCATTGGTATGGAAATGCGTATCTTAACTTGAATTTGGCGGAAGTAAAAGGTACGGCGCGAGAGCTTGAAATGTTTGCATACAAAGCAGGTTTTAGGGGAAGAACAGATCAAAATAATGTGATGCAGATTCTTCTGCCTGGAGCGTTAACATCCATCGCAGGGTTTTATATCACCGGTCGATTGCTCAGGAGAAATCGTGATTCTATGAAATGAAAAAGTTGAAAAAACGGAGACAAATTGAGTCTCCGTTTTTTATCTAAAGAACCAATCCAGTACACGCCGCCTGAATCCGTGACCCGGGCCGCCTCCGGGGCCGGGCGATATATCAGGGTTATCACCGGGAGGCATTTCTTCGTAATCTGGGTTAAATGGGTTATAGGGATAAGAAAATTCTTTTGGCTCCGTCCCTCTCAAAAAGCTTGCTACCATGGTATCTGTTGACATCGGTGTTGACAACAGGCCGCTATCTGTAGTTATTTGGGCCTTTACAATATTTGCTGGTATAGGGAAGTCTACCGGAGTTTTATCCTGCAATGCCCGGGCGATGAAATTTGCCCATATGGGTCCTGCAATCTTTCCACCGGGAATACCGACCGATTTTTTCGGTTCATCATAACCTATATATACGCCGACTGACAGTTCCGGTGTGAAGCCTACAAACCATGCATCCCTATAATTCTGGGTTGTACCGGTTTTCCCCGCAGCGGGCCTGGCGATAATCCCAGCCAGAGAACTTGCGGTTCCCCCCGGCTGAAGTACTGCAGTCATCATGTCAGTAACGAGATATGCGGTCTCAGATGAAATGACCCTGTGCTGCTTGGGTTTATTTTGTTCAAGGGGGTTTTTCTTTTTATCTTCAATTTTAAGGATTAGTAAAGGTTCGGATCTTATCCCCCCGGAAGCTATAGTAGCATAAGCGCCCGTTATTTCCAGCGGACTAACTTCGGAAGTTCCCAAGGCCAGTGATAAGTAAGGCCTGAGAGTTGATTCTATACCCATTCTGTTTGCATAATCAACGAGTACAGTGGGACCAATTTCGTTCGCCAGCTTGACCGCGATAATATTATCTGAGATAGCAAGGGCCTTTTTTAGGATAAAGGGTCTGTTGTGATAAGGGTTATTACCATAGTCTGTCGGTTTGTATGGGGAACCGGTTCCTTGCGGAAATTCCACGGGTTCACAGGTGAGAGTACTCGCCTGAGTATAACCCCGGTCAATGGCAGCTGTATACAGAAAAGGTTTAAACGCCGATCCGGGCTGTCTATGCGCCTGAGTCGCCCTATTAAATTTTGAACTGGCATAGTCACGGCCTCCGACCATAGCTTTGATATAGCCGTTAGATGGGTCAATAGCCACAAGAGCGCCTTGAAGGTTTTTACGGGAAGATAAACCGTCATTAAATGCTTCATCCGCGGCTTTTTGCATGTCAAGGTCAATGGTTGTATATATGGACAGGCCTTCTGTAAAAAGCATTTGAGCCCCGTTTTCGTAGTTGTCGGTTATATATTTAATAACCTCATTTACTACGTAAGGGGCTTTTCCTGTTTCCTTTTCGGCCGATTTGAGAACAATCTTTTCATTTTCCGCTTTTTTTGCCTCTTCCTGACTGATATAACCTTCATCTACCATGCGGTTTAGGACTATTTTTTGTCTTTTTTTAGCGCCTTCCCAGTTCTGAAAAGGGGAGTAGGTATTAGGCGCCTTAGGAAGGCCTGCCAGCAGTGCACTTTCCGCTAAATTCAAATCGGAAGCGGGTTTATCGAAATAAGTCCGGGCTGCTACCTCGATACCGTAAGCTCCCTGACCAAAATATATCTGGTTAAGGTACATTTCCAAAATTTCATCCTTGGTATATTTGCTTTCAAACTTAATAGCCAGCCAGGCTTCGGTAAGTTTACGGTCAAGGGTTTTTTCTCTGGAAAGGTAGAGGTTTTTAACAGTTTGCTGGGTAATTGTGCTTCCACCTTCAACGGTCTTACCGGCCTTAAGGTTTTTCCAGGCAGCACCTATTATCCTGATTGGGTCCAGCCCGAAATGTTTATAGAATCTGGCATCTTCAACAGCTACAAAAGCATTTTGGGTATCTTTGGTAATTTTGGAAATGGGCAGTTCCACCCGGTTTTGTTTATAAAGGGTCGCAATAACCCGGTTGTTTATGTCATAAATTTTTGAAGCTACAGGTATATCCGGTTTTGGCAGAGTTAAAAAACTACATCCGCTGTAAACCAGTGAGATTGAAATAAGAATACAAATTAACAACCCAAACCTTAACTTTTTAGGATTCACGTATGGTTCACCAACCTAGGTTTATTTAGGTTTATTATATCCAATGTATGAGTAATGATAAAGAGTTTCTATTTTTAGAGGAGACGGATGGCTTCTTCTGTTTTGGACAAAATAATCATTAGAGATAGCAAAAGCAGTAAGTAAAAGATTATAGAGGGAGGTGAAGTAGTGGCTAGTACTGTGCTAAATGTTGAAGGAATGACCTGTAGTCATTGTACAAAAGCTGTTGAACAGGCGCTGATGACTCTGGATGGGGTAAAGGCGGCGTCTGCTGATTTGGAGGCCAAAACAGTATCAATTGATTACGATACGGCGGTCATACAAGAGAATGAACTTAAGAAGACGATAAATGATGCTGGTTATGAGGTAAAGTAGGAGGGTTTGCAGAGCAAACCTTCCCATTTTTAAATTATACATATATTTGTTATCGCGAGTCGCTGGTAAGGATAATTTTCCTAAGGATAAACCGGTTTCCATATTGCCATAATGTAAATACTAATAAAAAATGGGGAGGTGTGTCCGGTGACCCAAAGGTACGGTGGTAGGATATCCCGTTACCGTGAAATTATGAGGGTATTGACGGGTTATGGGTTGCGTTATTTTAGTGATAAGACAGGCTTGGCCAACCCCCAGAGAATTCGAATGATTTTTGAAGACCTCGGTCCTACCTTTGTTAAGCTGGGCCAATTGCTAAGCACCCGCCCCGATTTGGTTCCCAAAGAATATGTGGAAGAATTTAGTAAATTACAGGATGATGTGGAAGAGCTTGACGAGACTGACATAAGAAGTCAGTTCATGAAGGAAATGGGCAAACAGCCGGAGGAACTGTTCAAAAGCTTCGATTTCTGCCCTCTGGCCAGCGCTTCAATAGGACAGGTCCATTTGGCTCAGTTGCCTACTGGAGAAAAAGTCGTTGTAAAGGTTCAGCGCCCTCACCTCACGCAGCTTATTGAAGGTGATGTGAGAATATTAAAAAGTATTGCCGGTCTGCTGCAGAACCGGACTGTAATAGGTAAAGTCTGTGATGTGAATGAAATTATTGATGTATTTGAACGTCAGATTCACAGAGAACTGGACTATCAGACAGAGGCTGTAAATACCGAGGTTTTTTACCGGGAGTTTGTTGATGATCCGGATGTGATTGTTCCCATAGTATATTCGGAGTATACAACTACCTCAATCTTGACGATGCAATATGTGGAAGGAACCCGGGTTGAAGAATTTGAGGTAAATGAATATGCTTTCGAAGAGCGGGCAAGGTATGCAAAAAATATGCTGCTGGCGATATTTCGTCCACTGTTTGAAAAAGGAATTTTCCACGGCGACCCGCATCCTGGCAATATTATGTTTCAGGATAATTATAAGATAGTACTTATTGATTTTGGAATAATGGGCAGGTTTGATCGCAAACACCGCCGTCTAGTGGCGGAGCTTATGGTGGCCTTGTCAGAACGGGATGTTCCCGCAGTTATGAATATTATTGTTGAGACCGGGAGGACGACCCGGACTATTCATCAGCAGTATTTTTTTGAAGATGTGGCTGAGATTGTAGAAAAGGCTAATAATGTGACCTGTGGCGGAATGGAACTGGGAGAACTAATTAATGGAATGCTGACTATTTCAATAAATCATGGAGTTAAGATGCCTGATAGTCTTTTTATCCTGGGGAAAACTGTAATGATAAGTGAAAATATGGCCAGAAAGATATGTCCGGAACTTGATATTGCGGAGGTATTAAAACCTATTGCTATTGAATATCTGAAGGAAACATTACGTCCTGCCCCTTATACAGGAAGTCTGTATAAACAAATATCCGGTGTATCTGAATCAATGTTAAGTCTTCCAAAAGACCTGTGCCAGGCAATAAGAAACTTTGCCAATAACGAAACCAGAATAACCTTTTATCACCGAAATCTTAACTGGATGTACGACATGCTGGATATTTCATCTTCAAGGATTTCCTTTGGGCTTATCCTGGCTGCCCTTATGGTTGGTTCAGCAGTTATTATGCATACTGGTAAGGGGCCTCTCTTGTGGGGTTATCCTATGTTGGGGACTATAGGATTTATTCTCTCGGGCGTACTTGGAGTGCTGGTGTTATTTTCTTTTTTGAGATCCGGGAGACTAAGATAGGAATATATTGACATTAACATCAGAGTCCTATTCAGCATACCATTAATATAAACCAATTTACTCATTGACACCTGTATCCGATTGATGATATAATTCTAAGAAATTTATACTTGAATGATTATGAAGGGGATAGTAGGTGTATGGTTGCCTTTTAGAGAGCCGGGTTAGGTGAAAACCGGTAGGGACAATGCACTGAATGCCACCCTGGAGTTGCCGGCTGAAAAGAAGTAGGACCGGTCGTAAACCTTGCGTTAAAGGGAATCTAAGTTGGGCGCCTGCCAGGTGCTAATTAGGGTGGTACCGCGTGAGAGAACTCTCGTCCCTTGGGATGAGGGTTTATTTATTTCATGTTGAAAAAAGGAGTTGAAAAGAGTTGTGTAAAACAGATCTGGAGATCATTGATATCCTAGAGAATAATAGCCGAATCCGCCCGGAGCAAATTGCGGCCATGTTAGATTTGGAGGTTGCGGAGGTTGAGAATCGCATAAAAGCCCTTGAAGAAGAAGGAATTATAACAAAATATCTTACTTTGATTAACTGGGAAAAGACCTGTCAGGAGACTGTGTCCGCACTTATTGAAGTAAAAGTTACTCCTCAGAGGGGGGCCGGATTTGATAAGATTGCGGAAAGAATATACAGGTTTCCAGAGGTAAAAGCTGTTTACCTGATGTCAGGAGGTTACGACTTCTCTGTCCTAATAGAAGGTAACAACATGAAGGAAGTAGCCCTTTTTGTGGGCACTAAGCTTGCCACTATTGAAGATGTTCAGAGTACAGCCACACATTTCGTACTTAAAAGATACAAACAAGAAGGCGTAATATTTGATGATAAAGAACAAGATCGAAGGTTGGTGATTTCTCCATGAAAAACTGGTCAGATAAACTTTCTCCGGCAGTAAAAGATATTCCGCCATCAGGTATCCGTAAGTTTTTTGACCTGGTATCTGAAACGAAGGGTGTTGTGTCTCTTGGTGTTGGTGAACCTGATTTTGTAACACCCTGGCATGTACGGGAGGCGTGCATTTATTCCCTGGAAAAAGGTTATACCATGTACACTTCCAATTGGGGTTTACTTGAATTGCGAGAGGAAATAGCGAGGCGGCTGTATGATGATCACATGGTGAAATACAACCCTCGTGACGAGGTACTAATCACAGTAGGTGTCAGTGAGGCGATGGATCTGGCGCTGAGGGCCATTTTGGCACCTGGTGACGAAGTGCTGGTGCCGGAACCGTGTTATGTATCATACTCTCCTTGTGTCAGCCTGGCCGGAGGTGTCCCGGTAAATGTACATACCACCTTGGAAAATGACTTCCGGATTACTGCTGCACAAATCGAAGAAAAAATTACTCCAAAGACAAAAGCCCTGATTCTTTGTTACCCCAATAATCCTACAGGGGCAACGTTATCCCGTGAGGAATTGATGGAAATCGCCAAATTGGTCAACAAGCACGATCTCATAGTAATTTCTGATGAGATCTATGAGAAGCTGACCTACGAGGGGGAACACACCTGCTTTGCTTCACTGCCGGCCATGCAGAATAGGACTATTCTGTTAAACGGTTTTTCCAAGGCTTATGCGATGACAGGCTGGCGTTTGGGTTATGCCTGTGGTCACCCGGAAATTATCGCTCATATGACAAAGATTCATCAGTATACAATGCTCTGCGCTCCTGTAACTGCTCAGATGGCTGCGTTGGAGGCGCTTCAGAACGGGACAGAGGAAATGCTTAAAATGGTGGCTGAATATGACCGTCGACGGAAGCTGGTCGTAAAAGGGTTCAACGAGATAGGGCTGTCCTGCTTTGAACCGAAAGGAGCCTTCTATGCTTTTCCCTCAATTAGAAATACCGGGATGACTTCAGAACAGTTCGCTGAAAAACTACTTGTGGAAGCTAAAGTAGCAGTGGTGCCCGGAAACGTTTTTGGCGAAAATGGCGAGGGACATATAAGGTGTTCTTATGCAGCTTCGGTGGAGAATCTGACTGAGGCAATAGAGAGAATCGGGAAGTTCCTAAAAAACAACTCGCTTTGTCAGCGATGTGGTTAATAGAGAAACAGGAAAGACGGGATGCAGCGAATCCCGTCTTTTGTTTTTGAAATGGAAAAATCAGGTTTTTTGGGGCATATATGTTAAGAGTTATCAGAAAATTTCGGACACCGCCAAGCAGGAAAGCGTCTATAAAGGTGGAATTATATATAGGATTGTCTAATAAATAATAATGCCTGCTTGTTAGGCAGGTGTTTTAGCATAAGATCAGGGTGGTGTATCTTTTGTCGTGGATATATCTTATTTTAAGCATACTTCCGATATTGGTCGTTGTATTTTTGCTTACTTATAAAGAATGGTCTGCTGATACAAGTGGTTTGGTAGGATGGTTGTTAACGGTAGTGGTAGCCGCTGTTTTTTTTAAGACTTCCTTTGATGTTGCCATGAAATCTAGTTTGGCTGGTATGATAGCTTCTTTTCCGGTGTCCCTAATGGTAGCAACTTCTATTCTGCAGATTATTTATATGGAAAGTACCGGAGCTCTAAAGAGAATTGTTATTTCCATAAAAACTATAGCCAGCACTGACAAAGCTGTACAGGTAATGATTATAAATGTTGGATTAGGAACCCTCCTTGCAGCTGTGGGAGCTACCCCTGTATCAGTTCTACCGCCTATCATGGTTGCTTTAGGATACTCCACCTTTGTTGCGGTGGCCCTTCCGGCCATTGGCTTTGATGCTCTTTGTACGTATGCCCTGCTGGGGGCTCCCATCGTGGTTTTCACAGACTTAACAGGGACAAGCTTAACTGAGGCAGGAGTTGTCTTTGCCAGGTACCTACCTGTAATTTCTACCCTGATAGGTTTTGCCATGTTATGGATCATCGGGGGCTTCAGGCTTATCAGGCAGGGTTTTGTACCTACGATAATTTCAGGAATTGTTATCGGCTTGACAGCGTTTTGGGTTAATAGCATAGGCGGGACGGTTTTGACAGGAGTTTTTGCCGGGCTGGCGACGGTTTTAGTTATGCTCCTGTACCTTAAACTTCTTGGTAAACCGATTGTTGATAAAACTAATCTTACTGAAGACGAAGTGGAGTACGCAAAAAATTATTCCCTCCTTAAAGCCTTGTCACCATGGCTTATACTTATCGTCGCAAGTTTCCTTGTTAATTTTTATAAACCCATATTTGAGTACCTTTTTGTGGAGCATCCGGGAGCCATTTCAATAATCCCCGGCCAGGTTATCAAGACCCGGTTTTTCTGGAACGCTTACTGGTGGATTTTTGTAAGCATTATTTTATCATTCCCATTCCTTAAGCCTACCAGACAACAGATTTCTGATTCGGTTACGAGGTGGATTAAAAGAGCTCCCAGGCCGACTTTGTCTGCTGCGGTATTTTTTGCTATTGCTTTTGTACTAAATAATTCAGGGTTTACCCTTGTTGACGGCAAGTGGATGCTTCCTGACCCACATAATAATATGGTTTGGATTCTTGCAGATACCACTGCCAGAGTGTTCACAGACTGGTATCCGCTGACTGCTGCGTTTCTTGGTTTGTTTGGCGGATTTGTAAGCGGCAGCGAATCTTCGACTATAGCAATGTTTGCTAACTATCACAAGATTGCATCGAGTATACTAGGTGTCAAAGCTATCATCGTTATAGCAGGGACAGCCATTGGCGGAGGCCTTGCAAGTGTTATTTCACCGGCTAAACTTCAGAATGCAGCTGCAACCATAGATGCCCTGGGGATTGAGTCCAGAGTCATTAAGACCGCTTTCGTGGTTTCGTTTTTCATTACAGCAGTTGCTGCAGTAATGACTTTAATTTGGGCATGACTTAAGGAACCTAAAATATAGGGAGATGATTTAAATGATTTGGGAACCTAATTACGAATGTCTAAGCAGGGAGGACATGCAGTCAATTCAGCTTGACCGATTACAGTCAGTTGTAGGAAATGTGTATAATAGGGTCCCGCATTATACGAAGTTATTTGATGAGCACGGTGTAAAGCCTGAAGACATTAAACACATAGAGGATATCCGTAAACTCCCCTTCACAACAAAAGAAGTGCTGAGTAATAATTATCCTTACGGGTTATTTGCAGTTCCCTTAAAAGAGATAGTCCGTATTCATTCTTCCTCCGGGACCACCGGAAAGCAGAAGGTCGTTGGCTATACTAAGAGGGATATCAGAACTTGGGCAAACCTTATTGCCCGAATTGCTACAATGGCTGGGGTTACTGATGAGGATATTGCCCAGATTTGTTTTGGATATGGTTTATTCACCGGAGGTTTTGGCCTTCATTACGGTCTGGAAAAGCTAGGGGCCATGATTGTCCCTGCTTCAACCGGAAACACTGAGAGACAGATTACGATGATGCAGGATTTCGGTACTACAGTTCTTGTATCAACACCGTCATATGCTCTATATATGGTGGAAGTTGCTGAGGAAATGGGAGTAGACACCTCAAAGCTGAAGCTTAAGGTGGGCCTCTTTGGGGCCGAACCCTGTACCTTAAATATGAGAAAAGAAATAGAGCGCCGATGGAATATGAAGGTTACAGATAATTACGGTATGACCGAATTGGGTGGACCTGGTGTTGCCGGAGAATGCGAATGTGGAGAAGGGATGCATATTAATGAAGACCATTTCTTTCCGGAAATCATTAATCCGGAGACAGGTGAGGTGCTTGGTTTTGGTGAGACAGGCGAGCTGGTGTTAACCTCCCTTACAAGAGAGGCGTTTCCTATGATTAGGTACCGGACAAGGGATATCACCATGCTGATAGATGAACCGTGTTCCTGTGGTCGTTCAACAGTTAGGATGAAAAAGGTAACCGGTCGTGCTGATGACATGCTTATTATCAGGGGCGTGAATGTTTACCCGTCCCAGATAGAGACAGTGCTGCTGGAGACTGAGGGGGTAGCCCCTCACTACCAGCTAATAGTTACTCAGCATAACTACATGGATGACCTGGAGGTTCAGGTGGAATTATCCGGAGATAATTTTTCCGGCAAGTTTAAGGAACTGGAAGAGCTGGAGCGGACTCTTAGAGGGAAAATTAATAAAGCCCTTCAGATAAGTGTCAGGGTAAAACTTCTTGAACCTAAATCCCTCGAGAGGACAGTTGGAAAAGCAAAGAGGATCGTAGATATGCGTCCCAAAGAATAAATGTAAAGTGAGGGAGAGATGGAGTTGAAGAAAGAACTTTTAACAGGAAATGAGGCAATCGCCAGAGGAGCTTATGAGGCAGGGGTTACAGTAGCTGCAGCTTACCCCGGAACGCCAAGTACTGAAATACTTGAGAATTTAGTTAAGTATCCCCGTGTTTATGCCCAGTGGTCTCCTAATGAAAAGGTGGCCATGGAAGTTGGAGTTGGTGCTTCCATCGGTGGAGCCAGGGCGCTGGTGACCATGAAGCATGTTGGGGTTAACGTAGCGGCTGACCCGTTGTTTACTTTTTCCTATACAGGTGTAAATGGCGGACTTGTTCTTGTCAGCGCTGACGACCCCGGAATGCACAGCTCACAAAATGAACAGGACAATCGTAACTATGCTAAGTTTTCCAAGATACCTCTGCTGGAGCCCAGCAACAGCCAAGAATGCAAGGACATGATAAGGCTTGGTCTGGAAATTAGTGAGCAGTTTGATACACCTGTAATCCTGCGTACCACTACCAGAGTAAACCATTCCCAGGGCTTTGTTGAGCTGAGTGACCGGACTGACGATACCCCAAAACCATATGTAAAAAATCCTCGAAAATACGTTACAGTTCCTGCCCACGCAAGGGCACTTCACGTTTTAGTTGAAGAAAGAAGAAGTAAGCTGGCGGAATACTCTGAAACCGTACCGGTCAACCGTATTGAGTGGGCCGATAAGCGCATCGGCATTATTACCAGCGGTATATCATATCAAAATGTGAAGGAAGTAGCCCCCAATGTTTCTGTGCTTAAGTTGGGCATGACATTCCCTCTGCCGGAGAAACTTATCAGGGAATTTGCTTCTCAGGTAAATGAGCTATACGTAGTCGAAGAACTGGAACCATTCCTTGAGGATCAGATTCGTCTAATGGGAATCGAAGTTACAGGGAAGAAAATGTTCCCCAGGATAGGTGAGATATCCCAGAGGATTTTGGTTGATAAGCTTCTTTCTGCAACTGCATACAAAGAGCTTATAGATGCTACTGTGTTGGAGGACGGTATTGAAGCAGAAAAAGAAATCCCGATTCCGTTAAGGCCACCGGTATTATGTCCTGGCTGCCCTCACAGAGGAATATTTTATGTGCTAAGCCAACTAAAAATGACAGTTATGGGAGACATTGGCTGTTACACTCTTGGTGCTCTACCGCCTCTTGAGTCAGTTGATACAACTATATGCATGGGTGCCAGCGTTGGCTCAGCTCTCGGGATGGCTAAAGCCCACCCGGAAATGCACGGTAAAGTAGTTTCCGTTATTGGTGATTCGACATTCCTGCACACTGGGATTAATGGTCTTGTTGATATCGCTTATAACAAGGTTCCCACCACAACCATAATCCTTGATAACAGCACAACAGCCATGACCGGGCATCAGGACCACCCGGCAACAGGCTTTACATTGGCAAAGGAGCCTGCTAACCAGGTTGACCTTGAAGCCCTATGTAAGGCTATTGGCATCAACAGAGTTGTTGTAGTCGATGCTTTTGATATAGATAACCTCAAGAAAATTGTCAAAGAAGAAGCAGAGGCCAATGAGCCATCAGTAATTATAGTTAAGAGGCCCTGCGCCCTTCTTATTAAGGAAAGAAGCTTACCTTATGTTGTAGATAAGGAGAGCTGCATCAATTGCAATAAATGTATGAAAATAGGCTGCCCGGCTCTTACAGCGGGTGATGACGGTGTAGTTGTAAATACAGCCCTTTGTACAGGCTGTACTTTGTGCTCAAAGCTCTGTCCGACCGGAGCACTGAAGAAAGAGGGTGACGTCATTGGCTAATGATAAAGTAACTAATATTCTTATTGTTGGTGTGGGCGGACAGGGAACCATCCTGGCCAGCCGTATTTTGGCATATCTCGCCCAGGAAGATGGATATGATGTAAAGGTATCGGAGATTCATGGAATGGCTCAGCGTGGGGGAAGTGTTACGACCCAGGTGAGAATGGGTAAAAAGGTATATTCTCCACTTATATCTGAGGGTAAGGCTGATATAATCCTGGCCTTCGAACGGTTAGAAGCCCTCCGTTCAATGCATTATCTGAAAAAGGGCGGAATCATGATAGTGAATGACCAGGCCATTGAGCCTGTCCCTGTAATTATGGGACTGCAGAAGTATCCCGATGACATCATTGGGAGGATAAAAGCCAAAATCCCTGATGCCATCGCTATAGATGCCTTAAACATAGCTCGTGACTGTGGTAATGATAAGGCATCAAATGTGGTTCTAATGGGCGTGTTGGCACGTAAGATGGGATATGAATGGGATCAGTGTATGAAGGCTATTGAAGCCAAGGTTCCGGCCAAGTTTTTGGAGCTGAATAAGCAGGCTTTTGAAAAAGGATGGAATGCTGAGGTTTAATAAGGGATGTTTTTTTGGGACCCGCTGGTGAGGCGGGTCTTTCTGTTTGGAAAAAAACCTTTTATTCTGGCGGGAGGGTATGGGCAGTTCCTCCGTGGCGGCTACAACTCAGCCTGTTACCGAATCGCTTCGCTCTTCGACAGGCGGATGTCAGACTCGCCACTCCGGAGCAGCCCATACCCTCTTTCTTAAGAGTGAATAGGTTTTTACAAAAGTTAGACCCGCCTTGCTGGGGAACAAAAAACATCGCCTTAGTTAAAAAGGGGGGCGCTGAAGGAAAAAACACTATGAGTCTTTGAAATCGTCGCCCGTGGCCTTCGCCCTGCGGATTTGAAAATTGATACGATAAGTTGACAGACGATAGTAATCCAAATGAAAACCGGAGCAAATGGCTAACTCCCTAAGGTTAAGCCGGTTATAGGGCAACACCCAACCCCTTTTCGGGAAAAAGACCCTCTTCCGGGGAAAAAAACAGCCCTTAGTTAAAGTGAGGGCGGGAGAAAAAAGATAATAGAGGTATAGCGGAATTAAACGACTTCAAATGATAAAAACCCGCAAATTAAAATGCGGGTTTTTTGCTAATCAGATTTTATTATTTAGTTTTGCTCGCCCATTTTAAATCATTAAACTTTTGAATAATATCATCATGGTCAATGATTGTATAGATAAATCGTTTGCCTATTTTGGTCTTTTTGAATAGTCCAAGTTCCGACAATTGATTTAGATCCGAGCGAGCGGTTTCATATGTTACTTTTAGTTTTTTTGCATATTCATCAATGGTAGTGTAATTTTTATCGGCTTTTAAAAAGGTACTTAGGGCCTTTTTTTGGCGTGGAGAGAGTATTATTCCAGCTTGGTTTAAATAAACCAATATTAGCCGATATCCGTACTCTTGATTAAACTTTTCCATAATACGTAGAATTGAGTCTAATATCATTTCCACATTGAAGTTAACAAAATAAGATAAATCGCTTTCATAATCCTCTGTTTCTTTAATTGCTTTATAGTATTTAGTTTTTTGTTCTCTAATAACAGATGATATTGAAAAGAATTTAAAGAAGTCATAGCCTTTTTGTAAAAGATACATGTAAGAGATAGCCCTTGCGGTTCTGCCATTTCCGTCAAAGAACGGATGAATATATACAAAATAAAAGTGAATAATAGATGCCTTAACAACTGGATTCAAATCATCTGGACTGTTGATGAATTTAATAAGAGAATCCATTAATGATTGAACATGGGAGTGTGGAGGAGCAGTATATATTGGTTGACTACTGTTGGCGTCACAAACAAATACTAAATCATCCCTGTATTTTTCTGCTTCGCACCCCTCATCCAATGCGTTTTCGGTTAAGATAGTATAGATAGATAAAATCATTTCCTCGTCTAAAGGGCTTGATAAGTTTTGTATGATAAAATCCAATGCTTTAAAATTGTTAATTATCATTTGTTCACTTTTATTAGTTGGTTGAAGTTTTTTTTCAACCATTTCTTTTGTTCTTTTTCTGGTTGAAAAAGCTCCTTCAATAACACTTGAATTAAAAGCTTCATCAATCAGAGCCTCCAAAATTACTGATTTTTGGATGGACTTTTGTGCGTGTTGAAAAATGTTATCGGTTGCCGTTTTCTCAATCAACTCAAGACGGCTTATGGTTGATTGAGGCAAATAAAACCAAAACTTGTTGTTTTGTTGATCTATTAAAGGAGTAACCCACCCGTGGTTTTTTCTATAATCTCTAATGAAGGACCATGCCTCTTCAATTCTGGTTGATGGTTTCAACCTATACATTATTTCTTTTTTATTTAAATATCTAGCTTCTGTGTAATTCTGAATTAGGGATTCAGTAATATCTTTATCCACCAAATTCACCTCCTACATGGGATTCTAACCCAAAAAAGTCCTATTTAAAACTATTTTACTACTATTATTATACTAATACAATACTAGTTAAATACTAATTTATTACTAAAATAATAATACTAACGGCACCTTAAAGCGCTGCTGTTAATCGGTTTAGTTGGTCTATTCATGTAACACTGTTGTTCAAAAAATGACCAAAAGCTGACCGTTTGACCCGATACAGTAAACCGTATCATAAGCGACCTCGGCTTGTTAGGTGGTAATATTCATGTAAAGGTCAGTGTAACAAAGCAGGATAATAATTAAATTTATCAAATAGCTAAAATATAATGTTGAAATTGCAAACATATGTAAATCTGTGAGGTAAACGATATGCTCAAATTAGGTATATATGAAGAAATAATAAATGAGAAGTTAAGAAATCAGCTTACAAGTCTTGATTCTGAGGATTACGATATCGAAAAGGAACGAGTAGACGTTGAAGAGGCAAGAAAATTATTGTCATCCTATATTTCTGACGTTGCCAGAAAAGCCTTAAAATATGTTAGAGATAATGAAAGTGATGATCATTTAGCTTTAATTAATCAGATTAGAACTTGTAATGAAATAATCAAAACGTTAAGTGAAAGATTAGATGAGGAGGAATTCCAGACCTTAAAAATAGCAGAAGAAGGAGAAATTTTAACGGCTATTTATTCTAGGATTAATAGCATTAGAAGTATTAAGAAAGAGGTGGGTGTTAGACCTGTTACGCCCATTTCACAAAGTTCCTTGTTTACCGGTTCCAATTATGAGCCGAATATGTTGGGAGAATTAAAAAGAGAAATTTTATCATCAGACTCCATTGATATGTTAGTATCATTTATTAAATGGAGTGGTTTGCGTTGTATTATTGACGAGCTAAGAGCCTTCACTGAAGAAAAAAGAGGGAAGCTAAGGGTGATCACTACCTCCTATATGGAAGCTACAGATTACAAAGCCATAATAGAACTAAGTCAGCTTTGCAATACAGAAATTAAGGTATCTTATGATGTTGAGCGAACTCGACTTCATGCTAAAGCGTACTTGTTTAAAAGAGAAACAGGATTTAGTACCGCTTATATCGGTTCCTCTAATTTATCAAATCCTGCATTAACTTCTGGGCTTGAATGGAACATCAAAGTTACAGAAAAAGACTCTTTTGACATAATTAAAAAATTTGAGGCTACTTTTGAAAGCTATTGGAATGACAATGAATTCAAAATATTTAATTATGGAATGGAAGAAGATAAGCAGCTTTTGAAGGCAGCATTAACTAAAGAAAATAATGAATCCAAGTATAATATTAATTTCGTTCTAGATGTTCAGCCTTACCATTACCAAAAAGAAATACTGGAAAAACTTCAGGTAGAACGAGATGTTTTTGGGCGAATGAAGAACCTTGTTGTTGCTGCGACAGGTGTTGGTAAAACAGTAATTTCGGCCTTTGATTTTAAAAGACTCAGGAAAGTCATGCCTTCTGCCAGGTTGTTATTTGTTGCCCACAGAGAAGAAATACTAAAACAAAGCAGGGACACCTTTCGGGCTGTTTTAAAGGACCCTAACTTTGGTGAATTACTTGTTGGCAGTTACTTGCCGGCGGATATTACTAATTTGTTTGTTAGTATTCAAAGTTTTAATAGTAAAAAATTATATAATAATATTCTGGGTAATTTCTACGACTATATTGTTGTTGACGAATTTCACCATGCGGCAGCTAATTCTTATCAAAAACTGTTAAGTCAGTTTAAACCTAAATTGCTCCTTGGGTTAACAGCAACTCCTGAACGTATGGACAAAAAGAGGATTCTGGATTATTTTGATGATATTATTGCATCAGAAATGCGGCTGACTGAGGCAATAAATCGTAAATTACTTGCCCCCTTTCAGTATTTTTGTGTTAGCGATAATGTAGATTTATCACGCCTTAAATGGGGGCGTAAAGGTTACGATACAAAAGAACTGGAGAATGTTTATACTTCTAATAAAATTAGAAGTAATCAGATTGTTAATAGTATTTTTAAATATGTGACTGATATAGATCAGGTCAAGGGACTGGGTTTTTGCGTTTCAGTTGGACATGCAAAATATATGTCTAATTTCTTTAATGAAGCGGGGATCCCTTCGGCTGCTTTACACGGGGAGAGCAAATCTAAGTCAAGAATAGATATTAAGGACAAATTAGTTACAGGGAAGATAAAATTTATATTTGTCGTAGATATATACAACGAAGGTGTTGATATCCCTGAAGTAAATACAATTCTATTTCTAAGACCAACGGAGAGTTTAACAGTTTTTTTACAGCAACTAGGGAGAGGACTAAGGTTGTCAGAGGGGAAAGAATGCTTGACGGTATTAGATTTTATTGGTCAAGCTCACAAAAACTATAATTTTGAGGAGAAGTTTAGGGCTTTAATAGGTAAGACTAAGCATTCTGTTCGTCATTATGTCGAAAATGGATTTTTGCATCTGCCTAAAGGGTCTTTCATCCAATTAGAACGAAGCGCAAAAGAGTATGTGTTAAGGAATATTAAGGCTAGTGCGAATACATTGGGAAACTTAGTCTCTAAAGTAAAATATTTTCGAGGAGATACCGGACTAGAGTTATCGTTAGGGACTTTGTTGCAGCATCATCACTTATCTTTGTATGATTTCTACGGAAAAAATGGAGACCGCAGCTTTACTAGAGTATTGGTAAAAGCTGGTTTGAAGTCGGATTTTTTCTACGAAGATGAAAAACTTATAACCAGTAGATTAGCTAATTTATTTCATCTAAATTCACCTGTTCTATTAAAATTTCTAATTGAGTTTATTGAGGGGGGAGTAATTAAGACAGAAGAAGAGAAACTTATGCTAGCAATGTTCTACTATAGTTTCTATAACAATTATCCCGAAAAAGAGGGAACAGGAACTATAGAAGACGGAGTAAAAAGGATATTAGCGCATCCCGATTTTAAAATGGAGATTTTAGAAATCTTGAAATATCTATACGGGTCGGTGGAAACGCTTGAATTAGGCAATGATTTAGAGTTGCCCTGTCCGCTGCGGGTCCATAGTAAGTATTCTTCCTCTCAAGTTATGGCGGCTTTAGGGTATTTTAATGAAAAAAGTAGCCCTTCTTTCAGAGAAGGGGTAAAGTACTTTAAGGACAAAAGTTTAGATATATTTTTCATTACTTTAAGTAAGTCAGAAAAGGATTTTTCGCCGTCAACGTTATACGATGATTATGCCATTAACGAGTGGCTATTTCACTGGCAAACCCAAAGTAAGGTATCGGAGAATAGTGAAACCGCTAGACGATACATGCATCATAATAAACTAAATCATAAAATTGCCTTGTTTGTACGGGAATTTAAAAAAGAAAATGGATATACTGCACCGTTTGAGTTTTTGGGATTATGTGAATATGTTAGCCACAAGGGAAATAAACCTATGAGTTTTATATGGAGACTCAAAAAGGAAATGCCACCTTATCTTGTGCCAAAAGCTAATAAAAACATACTATAATTTCCTGACAGAGAATACAAAAGGATTCTGTCACAGCTTAGGGAACTTAAATAAAATTTTTGTATCAAATCTCTATTACCGAGTAACCTTTTTCCATTAGTGTTTGTTTAATGTCGACCAGATTTATTTTGACATCGTCATATCTTACCGTTACTTTTTGTGCTGCCAGGTCTATACTTACATCTTCTACACCATCAAGGGCAGTTAAGCTTTCTTTTACGACGATCTTACAGTTGTTACAGCTTATATCTCCTACATTCAATTCTGCGTTTACAGACATGTTTAATAACACCTCGATTATTAATTTATTTTAGTACACCACTATGATATCCAGTTTAAAATGAATAATGCCTGCTTTTAGTCTGTTACGCTAAACTACTACGCTAAAAAGTGAGCGGGTGGTCATGTTTTACACTTGCAACATAATATATACAAATCGGCAAATGGTGGTTGTTATCGACAGGTGCATGCAAAACATACAGTAAAACACGAGTTACATGAAAAAAGGGGGCGAAGTGATAAAAATTAACAAATATAACTTTGTAACCAGTGCAGAACTAATGAGCTGGACGAATGAATGGATTAAGTCTTTTCCAACTAGTTATGACCTTATAATTGGACTACCTAGAAGTGGTCTGATGGTGGCTAGTATTATCGCTACAAAACTGGCAAAACCACTAACTACTCCTGACTTTATTATAGAAGGACGAGTTTGGGTAAGTAAACGCATAAAGAAAAGAGATGCTTTTAGCTCTATACTGATGGTAGACGATAGCATAAATAGTGGTAGCACCATGAAAAAAAGTCTCGAATTGCTGCAGTCTAATTGTGATTGGAATATAACCACAGCAGCTCTTTTGGCAACTGAGGCAACGAAGAATCTGGTGGATTTATATTATAAAATTATCCCTCAGCCCAGAATATTTGAGTGGAATATTATGCATAGCAAAAGAGGAAAGCATGCATCTGAAATGGATGGGGTCATTTGCGAAAATTGTCCTTCAGGATTAGAGGCCGATGAAAAGCTTTATGTTGAATGGTTGAAAAGGGCAAGGCCTTATCTTATCCCTTCCTTTGAAATTGATGTAATCCTAGCTAACAGATTAGAAAGATATCGCCCACAGACTGAAGAATGGTTGAAACAGCATCAGGTTCGTTATAAAGAACTGAGATTGTTTAAGAAAAAATCCAAAATCCAACGACAGGATACGTATGTACAAAAGAAAATAAAGGAGCTTTTACAAATCAAACCTAGCATGTATTGGGAAAGTAACTTTGGTCAGGCAATAAAAATCTGGAAGGCTACCAAAATTCCTACAATATGTATAGAAAAAATGGTTATGATGTGTGATTAAAATGAAAACGTAGATTGGTGTAGTGGGTGTAGCCACAAAACATTGAATTCCCCATCCAAAAAATATAGAATAAACTTATTCCATTTAATGTCACACTATCGGGGGAATCTCTTATGAACATACTAGTTGTCGGGCTTGGTGCCTTAGGTACAGTTTATTCCTGCCTGCTCAAAGGCAAGGGACATCGGGTGACGGCTCTTGCCAGGAGTGGTGCAGCGGAAATTATCAGGGAGAGGGGAGTCTCTGTAACGGGGATTTGGGGTAGCCACGGTGTTAAACTTGATGAAGTGGTTTCCGATACGGAAGCTCTTAAAGAAAGGAATTTTGACCTTATCCTTTTGACAGTTAAATCCTTTGACACCGCTAAAACTGCCGACCAGATAAAAAGCCTCGTTTCACCCGGGACGTATCTTGTTCTGCTTCAGAACGGTCACGGCAATTTTGAGGCTGCTGCCAGGTACATACCGGAAGAAAATTTAATTCTGGGCAGGGTTATTTTCGGATCGGAGACTTTGGATGTAGGAGCTGCAAAAGTTACTGTAATAGCTGACGATGTGATAATAGGTTCTCCGGTAAACCTTGTTGGGGAAGCGCTTTTGGAACGTTTTTCACAGGCCTTTAATGAGGCAGGGATACCCACCAGGGTTTCAGATTCGGTAATGAAATATGTTTGGGGAAAGATAATTTACAATTCTGCCCTAAACCCCCTTGGAGCTATTTTTGAGGTAAGCTACGGAGAGCTGGTGGAAAACGAATATACAAAATCAATAATTGATGACGTTATCAGAGAGATATTTGAGCTTCTAAAGTTATCGGGTCACGAGACTCTTTGGCCTGATGCCCAAGCATATAGTAACGATTTTTACACAAAAATGCTGCCGACGACAGCGGCACATCATGCCTCAATGCTTCAGGATATCTTGAGAGGCAGAAAAACAGAGGTCGATGCCTTAAATGGTGCTGTAGTCAGATTGGGAGAGCAGTATGGATTAGAAATGCCTGTAAATAGACTCATTACTCAAATGATAAAAGCAAAAGAACGCTTTTCCTAATAGAAAAAGCCGCACCGGAAATCGCGGCGCGGCTGCTAGGGAAGAGGATTAATCCCTCGACATTGAGGGAATTTCTCTTGTAACGACTACTGTCTGGGGGGCTTTGGTGATGAAGCTTAGTAACGCGGCTAGTACGCATAGTACTGCAGCTACTATAAACGCCATATTGTAACTTGTTGTGATATCAACGATCTTGCCTGCTACCATTGAGCCGAACACTCCGCCTACACCCCAGGCGGTGAAAACCAGACCGTAGTTAACACCGAGGTTTTTGGTACCGAAGAAATCAGCAGTTGTTGACGGAAACAGGGAAAGGTTTGCGCCGTAATTGAAGCCCACTGCTGCAGCGCCTAATACAAGAAGTGTCACTGTGTTTAGTTTGGCGAATACCAGCATCACTACTGCCTGGGAGATAAAAACCATAAGCATTGTTTTGGTACGACCGAGTTTATCAGAAGCGATACCGGCTATTATACGGCCTCCTGCATTAAAGACTGCCAGAACAGCCACAAGGATAAAGCCTAAGTCCACACCGGTCAACTGCTTCCCGGCAATTTTGGCCATATGACCGATAATCATCAGTCCTGCAAAGGAAGCAAAAGCGTACATTAACCATAAGAGGTAGAATTGTGGCGTTTTCATCATTTCATGCCAGTCATACTCATGTCTTGCGGATGCTTTAGCTGCCGCAGTGGTACCTTTGGTTGACATACCGGCGGGTACATACCCGGCAGGGGGATCTTTAAGCAGCTGGGCCATTAATACCGTTACTATGAAAAAGGCAATACCAAGGATCATGAATGTCTTGTTGATACCCAGGGAGCCAAGTAAACTCTTGGTAACCGGAGAAATATATACTGAGGCGAGGCCAAAACCGCTTACTACTATACCGGTTATCATTCCTTTCTTAGCCGGAGGGAACCATTTAACGGCCGGGGGAGTCGCTGATGCGTATCCGAGACCGATTCCTGTACCGGCTAGGACGCCGAAACCAATTATCATTAAAGCCAGATTATCCTGAGAGGCATAACTTGATAGTATGAGTCCGAGACCTGTCATTGCCCCACCAATTGCAGCAACTATTTTGGGGCCAATCTTATCCTGAGCCCTTCCGGCAAACACCATTACGATAGCGAATATTCCACAGGCTACTGCGTAGGGCAGAGATGCATCTGATGCTGACCAGCCCCATTCTTTTGTCAGAGACTTAGCGATAACACTCCATGAGTACAATACTCCCAGAGCTAGGTTTATGCCTGTTCCTGCCAAGGTTACAACCCATCCTCTTGTTGAACTCGAACTCATTGCATACACCTCCATTAAATTTAAAGGACTTTGAAGAATCGTTTATCAAACGATGGACCTAATTTTTAACTGAGCAATACGAATCCCTCCCAACACAAAAAGCCATTATCGTGCGTGTCGAATACTGTTTTCTCTGTTGATTACATTTTACAGGGTTTTAATGGCTGCCGCAGTTCATTTGTTTTTAAAAGCTATATTTAAGGCATTAATGGTTAATAACAGACTACTTTCTGTCCAAGACTGCAAAGCAGTTAAAACTGAATGTTTAACCAATGGGTGTTTTTTACGGGTTAACGGTATAGATTATTAATTAGTCGTGTGGTGACGGTCAATGGCGGTTTGCGGTCCTCCACTGGAAAATTATTGGTGTAGCGGGGGCTGTTTTCTGGTATAATATCTTAATAGATGTCAGAAAGGCTGAAAGCTCATGGGAAAACAAGTGATTATTACAGTAAAAGGAACTCAGCTAAATGAATACGATGATGTTGACAGCCAGGAATTTATCACTACTGGAACATATTACATCAAAAACGGAGTCTACTTTATCATGTATAGTGAGTCTGAGATTACAGGAATGGCAGGAACAGCCACATCTATCAAAGCCGAGCCCGGCCGTGTAACCCTGAACAGAATGGGAACATCCCAGCACAAACAAGTATTTGAGACTGGACTAAGGCATTCGGTATATTACAGGACTCCTTTTGGAACATTGTATATGAATGTTACGGCTAGTATGGTTGACGTTAACTTGACAGATTCGGGAGGCAGTATTAACCTTGAATATGTCTTGGAAGTAGATAATCAAAAGGTAAGTGATAATCGATTGGCGCTTACCGTCAGGGAGGCTTAATATGCAGTCAGTTTTGGAGCGGGTAAAAAGCGGAATTGTTCAGGCTATAAATGGCGCTGTTTTACAGGCAAGGGAAGAGGGAAAGCTAAACTTCGAAACAATTCCGGAATTTGTGCTTGAGGTGCCAAGGGAAAAAGAACACGGTGATTTTGCCACAAATATTGCAATGCTTCTTTCCCGGCAGGCTAAAATGGCGCCGAGGCAGATAGCGGACATAATAAATGGTTATTTGGCTACTGAAGGGACATGGGTAGCTAAAACAGAAATTGCCGGACCCGGCTTTATCAACTTTTATTTTGATAACAAATGGGTCTACGAAGTCTTTCCACAAATCATGGAGCAGGAAGATAATTACGGGAACAGCAATGTCGGTGAAGGGAAAAAGGTGCAGGTTGAGTTTGTCAGTGCAAATCCTACCGGGTTGCTGCATATGGGTAATGCCCGGGGAGCTGCTCTTGGTGACACTATGGCCAGCCTTCTTTCAGCGGCGGGTTTTGATGCAAAAAGGGAGTTTTATATTAACGATGCCGGAAATCAAATTGAAAACTTTGGGAAGTCCCTGGAAGCGAGATACTTTCAGCAGCTTGGACAAGACGTTCCCTTTCCTGAAGAAGGATATCACGGACAGGATATCATTGACACAGTAAAAGGCTTCATTGCAAAAGAAGGGGACAAGTTCCTTGAAATGGATTCAGCCCAGAGGAAAGAAGCCCTAATCAAATATGCTCTTACGGAGAAGCTGGATGCTATAAAGACAGTCCTTGGTGAGTTTGGAGTAAATTACGATGTTTGGTTTAGTGAACAAACATTGCACGATTCAGGGGCTATTGGCGGGGTTTTGAAGGAACTTCGGGAAAAAGGATATCTTTATGAAAAAGAGGGAGCAGTCTGGCTCAAAACTACAGAATTTGGGGATGAGAAAGACGAGGTTCTTATAAGAAGTAACGGGACCCCTACATATTTCGCGGCGGATATAGCGTATCATAAGAATAAATTCGACAGGGGTTTTAACTGGGTAATCAATATATGGGGTGCTGACCACCATGGTCATGTAAGAAGGCTTAAGGGTGCAATGAACGCCCTTGGATATAATGCCGACAACCTGGACATTGTTATTATGCAGCTAGTCAGGCTCTTTAAAGGCGGGGAAATAGTCCGTATGTCAAAACGGTCCGGTGAGTTTATCTCGCTGCAGGATTTAGTTGCAGAGGTCGGCAGGGACGCTGCCCGATATTTCTTCGTAATGAGAAGCGCGGACAGCCACTTGGACTTTGACATGGATTTGGCCAAATCTGAGTCAACAGATAACCCAGTTTACTACATACAGTATGCCCATGCACGGATTTGCAGTATTTTCCGTCAATTACAGGAAAAAGGCGGGACAGTTCCAGCTGTGGAAGAATGCAATTTCAGCTTACTGCATGAAGAGGCCGAACTTGATCTTATACGTAAGCTGGTAGATTTCCCGACTGAAGTATCAGAGGCTGCCTTAAGCCTTGAACCCCACCGTATAGCTCGCTATGCCCATGAATTGGCGGGGTTATTCCATAGCTTTTATAACAGCCACCGGGTAATGGTTGACGAGGTCGAACTGCAAAAAGCGCGTCTTGTGCTGCTAAAATGTACACAGGTGGTTGTTCGCCGGGCACTGATCCTTCTGGGGCTGTCAGTTCCCGAGTCCATGTAAGCAATGACCTGCTATACAGCGGCATTATCGGGAATGCTATAACTATAAAAACTTGAGGAGGTAACTATGAAAAAAGGGATTATTGAGACAGAAAAGGGCAAGATTGAAATTGAATTTTTTGAAAAGGATGCTCCAAACACCGTAGCCAACTTTGAAAAGCTTGCCAATAGCGGTTTTTACGATGGGATCACCTTTCACCGTGTTATCCCTGGTTTCGTTGCTCAGGGTGGATGTCCTGTGGGAAACGGGACAGGTGGGCCTGGATACACTATTGCTTGTGAGATTAACTCCAACAAGCATTCGAGAGGGGCTCTTTCAATGGCTCACAGAGGGCCTAACACCGGTGGGAGCCAGTTCTTTATAGTTTTGGAACCACAACCTCACCTGGATGGCATGCATACTGTATTCGGTACGGTAGTTAATGGTATGGACGTAGTAGATAAACTTGGTCCAGGAGATGTAATGAACAAAGTAAAGGTAGTTGAAGAATAACATATTCAAAAATTTAAACTTAGGATGTATGAAGTCACTGACTACTGTTGTTCATAGATAGGCTAAACTTAAACCTGCCCCAAATTTTGAGGCAGGTTTTTAATTTCGACAAAAATTTACTTTGTTTGAAGGAAAATTATCCCACAGAGTCGAATGTTTTTATAAAGGGCAGAGATAACAAGTGGGAAGGGTGATCATATGACTGCTGCTGCACTGGAACAATATAATCCTTACATGTCAGAGGCCGATTTGGCCCACGCGATATTGAAAGCTAAAGGCGCCCCGCTATATTTTAGTGAACTGTTCGAAGAGGTAATAGCTATTAAAACTCTAGGGGGTAAAAATAAGGCTCATATAATGGCTGGGATACACACAGAACTCAATTTGGATAGCAGGTTTATTCATGTGGGTCAGGGCGTATGGGGTTTACGGGAATGGATGCCAGGCCGCCGCATTGAACTTAACGACTCTGAAGATGAATGGGATAATTAAATTGCGTGGGTATTCCACGCAATTTTTTGTAGACTGGTGAACATAAGGAAACTTGTCGGAGCTGTTTATTCTTTACGGTTAATTTAGTTAATAAAGTCAATTTTCTTCTACTTGACAGGCTGCCTTGCAAGAGGATAGAATGTTGTAGATGTTATGAAAATTATGATGAATTTTAATATAGGAGGAACATCATGACGAAGTTTGTCTTTGTTACCGGTGGAGTCGTATCATCACTTGGGAAAGGTATTACCGCAGCATCGTTAGGTACCCTTTTAAAAAGCAGGGGTCTTAAGGTGGCTATCCAGAAGTTTGATCCCTACATAAATGTAGACCCAGGGACAATGAGTCCTTACCAGCATGGTGAGGTTTTTGTTACTGACGATGGAGCTGAAACTGACCTAGATTTGGGTCATTACGAGAGATTCGTTGATATAAATCTAAGTAAAAACAGCAATGTCACCACCGGAAAAATCTACTGGTCAATTATTTCCAAAGAAAGAAGAGGTGATTTTCTCGGGGGGACGGTACAAGTTATACCACATGTAACCAATGAGATTAAACAACGACTTTCCCGTGTTGCCAAAGAAAGCAATCCTGATGTTGTCATCACCGAGATTGGCGGTACGGTAGGTGATATTGAATCACTTCCCTTCTTGGAAGCTATCAGGCAGATGAAAAGTGACATTGGCCGTGATAATGTAATGTATATACACGTTACACTTGTTCCATACCTCAGGGCTGCCGGTGAACTAAAAACAAAACCGACCCAGCACAGTGTAAAGGAACTGCGCAGTATAGGGATACAGCCTGATGTTATTGTATGTCGTTCCGAGATGCCTCTAGCCAAAGATATGGAAGAAAAACTGGCTCTTTTTTGTGATATAAATAAAGATGCGGTTATTCAGTTAGTAGATGCTTCCTCGATATATGAAGTTCCACTTGCCTTAAAAGAAGAGGGGCTTGATGATATAGTGATTGAACGGCTTGGCCTGGACTGTCATGAAGCTGATATGAGCGGATGGGTTGAAATAGTTGATAAGATTAAAAACCCAAAGGATAGGACAACCATTGCCATAGTGGGCAAGTATGTTGAATTGCCTGATGCTTATATGAGTGTGGCTGAGTCTCTTAGGCATGCCGGACTTTATCATGAATCAGCAATAGACATCAAGTGGGTAAATGCCATGGACCTTGAGAAAGGTGACGATGTTGTCAGGGAACGCCTTGCCTGTGCGGATGGGATACTGGTTCCTGGTGGGTTCGGGGACCGCGGCATAGAAGGCAAGATTAGAGCAATTAGGTATGCCAGGGAAAATGAAGTTCCATACCTTGGAATTTGTCTTGGAATGCAGTGTGCCGTAATTGAGTTTGCGCAATACACCGGGCTTGAAAAGGCCAACAGTTCCGAGTTTGACCCTGTTACTCCTTACCCGGTAATTGATTTACTGCCTGAACAAAAAGATATTGAAGACAAAGGCGGGACGATGAGACTTGGTCTATACCCCTGCAAGTTGTCTGAAGGTACAAAGGCTTATGAGGCTTATAATGAGGACCTTATATATGAAAGACACCGCCACCGTTTTGAATTTAACAATGAGTATCGGGATCAGTTAAAGGCAAAAGGTATGGTAATTAGTGGTACTTCCCCCAATGACAGGTTGGTCGAAATTATTGAGTTGACAAATCACCCATGGTTTGTAGGAACTCAGTTTCACCCAGAATTTAAGTCTCGTCCCAACCGCCCTCATCCTCTGTTTAGAGATTTTGTTGGGATGGCACAGAAGCTTAGAAAGGGGAATGCTTCGGATTAACAGCAAAGGCTTACCGGGAATCAGGCAGATCCTGCCTGACTCCCGGTATTTTATTTTATTCAATAAGAGTTGTTAGTTTAGGGCAAACTAACGTGAAATCACAACCGGAGGGAAATATGATGAATAAGAGATTGGTAGTCGGAGTTTTAATTGGCGTAGTTCTGGTATCGCTGGCAGCAGCTCTGGTGGTAAATCCGGTCAAAGAATCCAAAAGGGCACAAGGGGATCGGATAGGTTTAATTTACGTGGAAGGTGTAATCACCGGGGCTAGAGAGGAAGCAGGGCTGTTTAGTGGAACAGCCAGTGGACAATCTCTAATGGAGCAGTTGAAAAGGGCTCGGGAGGATGAAAGTATAAAAGCAGTTTTAATTCGCATTAACAGCCCTGGCGGCAGTTCTGCCGCTTCCCAGGAAGTTGGTGAAGAAGTTGATAAATTGCGGCGCTCGGGAAAAAAAGTGGTTGCCTCAATGGGTGATGTAGCAGCCTCAGGTGGGTATTGGATTGCGGCAAAGTGTGACCGCATAGTTGCGGATCCCGCTACCATGACAGGCAGTATCGGTGTAATTATGGATCTTCAGAACCTACAAGAACTTTTTGACAAGATAGGAATTACTCCAGAGACAATAAAGAGCGGCCCATATAAAGATATCGGTTCAATTAACCGACCGTTAACACCGGCAGAACGTGCAATTCTACAATCCATGGTTGACGACATTTACTCTCAATTTGTTGATGTTGTAGCAAAAGGTCGTAAGATGGATCGGAATAAGGTCTTGGATTTAGCTGATGGACGTGTGTTTACCGGAAAACAGGCAAAATCAAACGGTCTTATTGACGAACTTGGCAATTTTTATGATGCCATTGATTTGACTGCTAAACTTGCAGGTATCAAAGGAGAGCCCCAGGTCTATGAACTTGGGCCAGTTAGTCCGTTAGAGAAGTTTTTAGGCGGAGTCAGCACTTTAACACGAATTTCTAACAATACTTCTGGGCTTCAGGCACAGGATATACAGCAATTGATAGAATTACTTAAGAGTCAGCAGGCAGGTCAAATGAGATAGGAGGGATTCAAAATGACTGATCATCCGGGTGATGAACATGGTAGTACTGACGAACCTATGGTTGACGTAGGTTCCATAACGAGTCAGGAGAACGGTCATGAGATTAAAAGTGACAGACGCGGTTTTTTTGAGTTAATATACGGAGTTTTGTTTAACCCTGTAGAGGCCTTTAGATCAATAGCAAATGAACCACCTGTTTTTCACGGATTTGTTATCTTTATCTCGGTTTTGGTAATTAATTCACTGGTTAATATGTTACTGCCACAAGATTTAGGTGAAGTTCCTCCCGAATTGGCAGAAGTAGTGTCTCAGGTAGGGCCAGCCATAGTGATTATCGGCGCAATATTGAGTACGGTATTTTGGTTAATCCAGGCTGGCGTTTTCCAGGTTATTGCTGAACTCCTCGGAGGCAGGGGAAGGGCTGTCGGAGTATTAACAGTTCTTGCTCTTGCAGCCATCCCAAGTGTGCTTATGGTGCCATTCACAGTACTCAGTTACATTCTGCCAAAATCATTTACAGGAAGTTTTTTGACAATAGCCGGATCACTACTAGTATTTGTCTGGTGGGCTGTATTATTGGTAATAGGCTTAAGAGAAATCCACCGGTTTTCAACTCTTAAAGCAATTGCTACCGTCATTGCTCCCCTTATTGGAATGGGGCTCATTCTTATAGTTACCGTAATTAGTTTATTTGCTCTGATAGCTCCCTTGTTTAACAATATACAATAAACAACAGAAGTCTGTTTAGGAAATATTTTTAACTTATTAGCAGGATAAATTTGGTTTTTCTAGAATAGTTTATATATTTTCTGTTGGTAATATTCTCTTTGACCTGAAATTTCACTTATGACCCGGAAGGAGGATTTCAATGGCAAAACTGCTGATTGTTGACGACCAGCTTGGCATAAGAAGGCTGTTGTATGAAGCTTTTAATGAGGAAGGCTATGAAGTGGATTTGGCTGGAAGTGGCCAGGAGGCTATTGAAAAAGTAAAAGCAGCTCCACCTGACTTAATTTTAATGGACATGAAAATGCCCGGGATGAATGGAATCGAAACACTGCATGAAGTGCGTAAGATTAATGATGCTGTTGCAGTAATTATGATGACTGCATATGGCGAACTCGAAATTATTGCAGAAGCGGTCAAATTCGGAATAAAAGAGTATGTTACTAAACCTTTCGACATCATTGAACTAAGGGAACTAGTCAAAAGGACTATTTTTGAACTTGCCCACAAGGAAGTTAGCTAACTTTTATAAGGGCAGAGAAACGGGCTGTTAATCCCCAAAAAGAGGAATTTTATTTTCAGTGGCGAAGTAAAATACTAGAGGGGGGTTAACAATGATTGTTACTACCGATTTTGCTGTTGCCATGCGATGCCCGTCATGTAGTAAGCTGGATTTTCACAAGGTTTCGCGGTTCGCTTTTGCGGGCAAAAGCAATTATAAAATTACTTGTAGTTGTGGCAGCCCCAAACTTATTATTGGTACAAAAAACCGGAGCCAGTTCTGGTTTCAGATACCATGTGTTTTGTGCGAAACTAATCATTTGGTTTATTATAGCTCCAAACAATTGTGGTCGGACGAAGTTACATTCTTTTACTGTAATGAAACGAATATAGAGCTTGGTTTTTTCGGTCCGGAGGATAAAGTTCGCACTGTATCGGATAATTATGAGCATAATCTTGAGTCTTTGGTAGAAGAGCTTGGTTATGATGATTATTTCTATAATCCGGAGATAATGTTTGAAGTCCTTAACTGTCTTCATGATATAGCGGAAGATGGGTTTTTGTATTGTGAATGTGGAAGTTTGCAGATTGAAATAGATATTTTCCCAGACAGAATAGAACTTCAGTGTAAAGAATGTAAAACTATATCTACTGTTTATGCAGAAAACGAAGATGACCTTAACAAGATTAGAAGGGTTAAAAAAATAGAGCTTGTTGAAAGTGGGTTTAGGTCCCTCGACAACCTTGAAAAAGGTAAGAAGTCAAGAAAAAAGAATTCCAAGCGGACAAAATAATTAGTGAATAATTATTATTAAATAAACCAATACATAAATACGAATTTAAAATGGGTTTGATATCAGCCTATCAATTTACATTGCTAAGGAGGAAGTTTCATGGCTCTTGTCCCAATCAGTGATTTGTTAAAAAAAGCCGAAGCTGGAGGCTATGCTGTTGGTGCCTTTAACTGCAACAACATGGAGATTGTTCAGGCGATTATAGGTGCAGCGGAAGCAGAGAAAGCTCCGGTGATTATGCAGGCAAGCCAAGGCGCCATCAAATATGCGGGCCTAGATTATATCACCGGGATGGCAAAAATTGCAGCGGAGTCAGCCTCGGTTCCGGTTGCTCTCCATATTGACCACGGCACCAGTTTTGAACAGGTCATGCAATGCATCCGGTCTGGATTCAGCTCGGTTATGATAGACGGTTCCAAGCTGCCCCTGGAACAAAATATTGAGCTTACTAACAGGGTAGTTGCTGTAGCCAAGGCAGTTGGTGTATCCGTAGAGGCAGAACTCGGTAAAATCGGCGGAACTGAAGATGATATTCATGTTGATGAACGAGATGCCCTTTTTACCAATCCTGACGAAGCTAAGGAATTTGTTGAAAGAACCGGTGTGGATGCTCTTGCTGTTGCTATTGGCACAGCTCACGGCCAGTACAAAGGTATTCCTGAGCTTGACTTCCCTCGTCTTGAAAGAATCCGTTCCCTTGTTAATATACCTATAGTATTACACGGTTCTTCGGGTGTTCCGGACGATGCAATTGAAAAGGCAATTAAACTTGGTGTGCGCAAGGTTAATATAGACACCAACATCAGAGAAGCTTTTGTTAAGGCTTGCAGGGATGTTCTTAACAAAGATGAAAAAGAGATCGATCCTAGAAAAGTCCTTGGTCCTGCCCGTGAAGCAGCTACTGCAATAATCAGGGAGAAGATAAGGCTGTTTGGCAGCTCAGGTAAAGCATAAAATAATTATAAGCGGCTGATGCCGCTTTTTTCTTTTCTCTATGTACTTGGCTGATTGAAAATCGTTTGAGGTGACATACTAGGAAAAATATAATTTGTAGATGTAGTTAATATATATTAAAGGCAAACAATTACTGGAGGTGCTGTTTTTTGAAGATTTTCATTGATACTGCAAACATTGAAGAAATAAAAAAGGCCAATGATCTTGGTGTAATTAGTGGAGTCACTACAAATCCATCACTTATCGCTAAAGAAGGACGTAACTTTCAAGAGGTTGTAAACGAAATTTGCAATATAGTCGATGGGCCGGTAAGTGCGGAAGTAATCAGCCTCGAAGCAGATCAAATGGTAGCAGAAGCAGTGGAGCTGGCAAAAATACATCCTAATGTAGTCATCAAGGTCCCCATGACTTCTGCCGGATTAACAGCGACCAAAATACTGAAGGAAAAAAAGATAAAAACAAATGTTACTTTGGTGTTTTCAGCAAATCAGGCGCTTCTTGCCGCTTTAGCAGGTGCAACCTATGTCAGTCCTTTTGTTGGAAGGCTTGACGATATCGGTCAGAACGGGATTGATTTGATTAGGGAAATTGTACAGATTTTTGAAATTCACGACTTTGATACGCAGATAATTGCAGCAAGTATAAGGCATCCGATACACGTCACTGAAGCAGCATCGGTCGGAGCTCATATCGCGACGATTCCATATAAGATTATTGTACAGATGACAAAACACGCGCTGACTGATTTGGGCATAGAAAAGTTCCTGTCTGATTGGGAAACGGTGAAGAATAAATAGTGAATTTTATGTTCTTTGTGCAGGAACACACGCATATAAGGTAGAAAGATTAAATAGCATAGCACAATATTGAGTAAGTGTCATACTTTTACTTTTTTATGGGAGGGGTTTTTTTTTGATTAGGGAGTTGACTATGGAATTTGCCCGAGTTACTGAGGCTGCTGCGATAGCAGCTGCTCGCTGGATGGGCAGGGGAGATAAAGAGGCGGCTGATGATGCGGCTGTTGTGGCTATGAGGTCTGTTTTCAGTACTGTCCAGATTGACGGAACGGTTGTTATCGGGGAAGGCGAAATGGACGAAGCCCCAATGCTGTACATAGGAGAACGGGTAGGAGCAGGTGTTGAGCCAAGAGTTGACATTGCAGTTGACCCCGTTGAGGGCACAAATAATGTTGCCAGGGGTTTAAATAATGCCATCGCTGTTCTGGCGGCGACAGAAACGGGTGGTTTTCTTCATGCACCTGATATGTACATGGATAAAATCGCTGTTGGGCCTAAAGCTAAAGGTAAAATTCATCTGGATGCTCCGGTAATAGACAATCTTAAAGCTGTTGCGGATGCTTATGATAAAAAATTAGAAGACCTCACTGTTGTGATTCTTAATCGCCCGCGGCATGATAAGATAATTAAAGAAGTCCGCGCTGCAGGAGCTTGTATTAAGCTGATTCAAGATGGAGACGTGGCTCCGGCTGTTGCTGCGGCCATGGGAGGTACGGCTGTTGATATGCTTTTGGGTATCGGTGGAGCTCCTGAAGGAGTTGTGGCTGCTGCCGCCCTTAAATGCCTCGGTGGTGAGATGCAGGGTCGTCTCTGGCCAGAAGACGATGAAGATGTTTTAAGAGCAAAGAAACTGGGGATAGGCGATATTAACAGGCTGTTAACCATGGACGATCTGGTAAAAAGTGATGATGTGGTATTTGCTGCAACAGGAATTACAGATGGTGACCTGGTTCAGGGTGTAAGATATTTTGGTAATGGTGCCAGGACGCATACGGTTGTAATGCGTTCGGTAACAGGAACCGTAAGGTTTATTGACGCTATTCACCGACTTGATATAAAGCCCTTTACATATAGGAAATAGCGTTGCTTGACTCTTGATTTTACCAATGTTATACTTTATGTGATAGCCTTCGTCTTAACATAAGATAGTGTTAAGATGAAGGTTTTTGTTTTATCTAAAAAGTGGTGAATATAGATGGTAAAGAGACGCCTTAAATATAACCTGATCAAGTTTCTTAGATTAAAAGGCGCTCCTGCCAAGGTCGCTCTAGGTTTTGCCATTGGTGCCTGCGTCAACTTTTACCCAACCTTTGGAGTCGGGGTACCATTGGCGGGACTAGCCGCAGCCGTGGTCTTTGCTAATGTTACGGCGGGTATCCTTGGGGACCTTGTTTTTAAACCCTTATTTCCACTGTTTTTTTATTTGAATTTAACCACCGGCTGCTTGATATTGCCAAAACAAAGTATGCTGCCTCTTTATCTTGGTGAAACTCTTCTCAAACCTAGCATTTCAACTTTGGGAATGCTGGGCAAAGTGTTTTTTATTGGTGCAGCAATTAATAGTCTGATTTTGGGCATAATCTTGTATGTGTTTATTTATTTTGTGGTGGAGCGTTACCGGTTAACTATACTGAAATGGCTGGTATGCAAAAACAGGAGGCAAAACTAGTGCGCCTAGGCCGCTATCTAAAATACCAATATTATAAAATGATTAGGGTAAAGGATACTCCCTCAAAGGTAGCACAGGGGGTGGGGTTAGGATTTGCACTGGATTTTGCGATTCCTATTCCTTTTTTAAGTATCTTTATTGCGTTTGTTGTAGCAAGAATACTAAAGATGAACAGTCTCGCTGCAGTTATGTCGGCTACATCTCTGAAACCATTCTTTCCGGCTATAGTATACCTTAATTTAACGGTCAAATCTTTTATTGTGGCATTATTCCCTGGTCTGGGAAAGATAATACTGCCACATGCGACAGGAAACGGCTATGTTGAACAAGTAACAAACACTATTCTGGCCGGAGGTGTGCCTTATATTTTTGCAGGTATATTTAATGGGCTGGTGATATTTTTCATATCTTATTTTGTTATCTATTATTCTATTAAATCAAGAATTCGAAAGGTGAAACTTAAGAAAGCAAAAGCTCAGTTAAACGCTGAATAAGGTTCGCATGAACCTTATTTTTATTAGAAGGTTATAGAACATTATGAATAACCTTTCTGTTGTCGGGTTAGAATATAATTACTACATATTTTTTTGGGAGGTAAAAACTTGAACGCTTCCGAACTGGAAACCAAAACAATGGCTGACCTACATGAAATTGCTAGGCAGTTGGAGATTGCGGGGTATTACAAACTTCGAAAATCGGAATTGATTTTTGAAATAGCCAAAGTTAAGTCTCGCCAGGATCAAACCCTTACTGCAGAAGGAATGTTAGACATTTTATCCGATGGCTACGGCTTCTTAAGACCTTTTAGCTATGTACCCAGTAAAGACGATATTTACGTATCACCATCTCAAATAAGAAGGTTTGACCTAAGAACTGGAGACCTTGTAGGAGGACAGGTCAGACCGCCGAGAGACAATGAAAGGTATTTTGCCTTACTAAGAGTTGAGAAGATTAACGGACTAGATGTTGAACAGGCCGACCGCCGCATTCACTTTGATGCATTAACCCCAATTTATCCGAATCAGAGGATTAATCTTGAAGTAGGGCCAGAGCTGGCCGTAACGAGAGTAATAGATCTGGTGGCCCCTCTTGGGAAAGGACAACGTGGTCTTATAGTATCCCCGCCGAAAGCCGGTAAAACTGTTCTTCTTAAGCAAATTGCCAACAGTATCACCACAAATTATCCTGATATTAAATTAATAATACTCCTCATCGATGAACGACCTGAAGAAGTTACTGATATGCAGCGTTCTGTAAAAGGGGAAGTAATAAGTTCAACTTTTGACGAACCTGCAGATAATCATGTTAAGGTTGCTGAAATGGTTTTAGAACGGGCCAAACGTCTGGTTGAGCATAAGCAGGATGTAGTAGTTTTGCTGGATAGTATTACAAGACTGGCCCGGGCATACAACCTTGTTGAGCCATCTAGTGGACGCACATTGTCAGGTGGTGTAGATCCCAGTGCCCTTCATAAACCAAAAAGGTTTTTCGGGGCGGCAAGAAATATTGAAGAGGGTGGAAGTCTTACGATTCTTGCTACCGCTTTGGTGGAAACCGGAAGCAGAATGGATGATGTTATCTTTGAAGAGTTTAAAGGAACAGGGAATATGGAACTTATCCTTGACCGCAAGTTAGCTGACAGACGCCTATTCCCGGCAATTGATATAAAACGGTCAGGTACAAGAAAAGAAGACCTGCTCCTGACCAGGGAAGAACTGGAAATAATGTGGAATTTCCGCAAGACCTTTAACCAATCTACAACAACCGAAGCAATAGAGCTCTTGATGGATATTTTGAAGAAAACCAAATCGAACAGAGAACTCATGCTTAAATCAACCGAGTTCTGTAAAGTAGTAGTGTAAATAACGGCCTCCTCCGGGAGGCCGTTATTGTATAAGAATACCCAAAACCGGCAAAAATAGTAAGGACTATTGTTTTGGGAGAGTGAATTTTAGATGAGCATTAAGAGAAAAGCCGGAATTGCAATGTTGCTAGTTACTGCAGTCACAACTGCAATTACAGCAGCATTACTTTTCACCGGCAGGGTGGATATGGGACAGGCTACCGAGAGCCAAGTCAAGAAAACCCTGGAAGTGCAGCCTGTAACCGGTGCAAGTTCACCTGTTTTTTACACTGTACAGAAAGGTGACTGCCTATGGTCGGTGGCTGAGAAGTTCGATGTTGATGTTGATTTACTGGCTTATACAAATGATATGAATGCAGAAGATTTATTATTGGAAAATAGCGAAATAGTAATACCCTACGGTAATAAAGTAGTATATACCGTAGCTCCTGGAGATACATTGTGGAGTCTTGCAAAAAAGTTTAATACGACAGTAGAAGTCCTGGCAGGGGAAAACGGTGAAAATATACTGGAGCTGCTGCCGGCAGATCGGGAAATAACCGTACCCATTGATGTAAATGCTTTTTATAGTGGGGAATCTGTGGCTGAGGAAAACCGTAATCGGTCAAATTCACAAGATAAAAACTCTGCGGTGCTTAGCAATATAAATATTCCCCAACTCAGCAGCTGGCCTGTAGAAGGAGTAGTATCTTCAGCTTTCGGCAGACGCTGGGGCCGTATGCATGAAGGAATAGATATAGCAGCAGATAACGGTGAACCCATAACAGCGGTTGAAGACGGAGTTGTAGCCTTCTCCGGAGACAGAGGCACCTATGGATATACAATTATTATTAACCATGGGAATGGTTTTAGAAGTCAGTATGCCCATGCATCTAAACTGCTGGTTACCGTTGGTGAGCGCGTGGAAAAAGGACAAGTTATTGCGAGGGTAGGAAACACTGGGCGATCAACTGGACCGCACCTGCACTTTGAGCTCTTATACAAAGGCCAGCCCTTCGACCCCGAAAAATATCTGCCGGACAAGTTATAAGTATTTAACGTCCTATAAAGTTAAAAACTTATGTTGTGAACCGCCCCCTCTAATTTTTGTAAAAGAAAATCAGGGGGCTTTTTGGTTAAGAACATTCTTTCGCGGTAATAATGGTAATATAAACCAACAGCGGAGGGATACGAATGAACAAATCAGCTTTACTAAAACAGGTTGAGACCAACCTGAAAAATTATGAAAATTATCTTAAGTTTTTAAAGAAAGCTAAAGATAAGAAGAAAAATGGGTAACACAAGAAAAATCGGTAACCCTTTATCTCTTTCGCAAAAAGTTATATAATTGGGAAGAGATTGAAGCGGGAGAAGTGAAAATGTTTCAGTTATTATATGCAGATGATAAAGGCAGGATGTATGAACATACCGATTACCAGGCTGTGGGTCGTTCTGGTAATATATTTACTGAGCTTGATGAAACTGAAACAATTGTTATGCCGGAGGGGGCAGGGCTTGTCCTTATACCCGGCGGCGTTCCGGTGGGTGTCAACAGGCAGGGGGATTTCGGGTTAGTTGATAAAGGACCTGGGGGCAGGAGGATTTTTGCTGTAGGAGCTTTGCTTCCCCAAGGTTATACGAGGACCATGATTCCTGCTTACCAACGAGCGGATGAAAGTCCCCTTCCCTTATTCGGTTATGCCGCTGTAGGATGGAAAAATGGGGCAATCCATGTCGCAGCTATTCAGACTGATGATGATGTGAAATGGAATCCGATCCATTACTCCGCACCCGAACTGGACAAGTCGGTAAAAAAGGCCTTCAGGAGGTTTCCCGAAAACAGAATAATTAGGCAGTTAGGTCAGTGTGCAACACGATACAGGTGCTTCACAGCCCAGAATATATTCTACGGAAGATGGGAAGGGGGGATACCCGTTTCCCCAAACTGTAACGCAGCATGCTTGGGTTGTATATCTCTTCAGCCTGCCGAATGCTGCCCTTCACCACAGACCAGGATTGACTTTACTCCTACTGTTGATGAAATTATTGAACTCTCTGTACCGCATTTGAACCAGGCCGATGATGCTATAATAAGTTTTGGCCAAGGCTGTGAAGGAGAACCGGCACTGGCAGCCCCGGTGGTTTCTGAAGCAATAAGACAAATTCGCAGCCAGACCAAATCCGGGACAATAAATATGAACACTAACGGGGGATATACAGCAGGAATAAGAGCTGTTTGTTCTGCTGGTATAGACTCTCTTAGGGTAAGTACAATAAGCGCCTTGGAAACGACCTACAATGGTTACTATAACCCCCGGGGGTACAACTGGTCAGATGTGTGTGCTTCAATAGCTTTTGCTAGGGATAACGGGGTCTTTGTGTCGCTTAATTTACTTACTTTTCCGGGGCTTACAGATACCCCGGAGGAAACAGAAGCACTGGTAAAGTTTATACAACGTATGGATATCAACATGGTACAAATACGTAATCTAAATATCGACCCAGACTACCTAGGCCAAAAAATAGTCTTGAGTGGACAGGAGAACTTGGGTATTGGGAGTTTTATTGACATACTGAAAAATGAAATACCCAACCTGGCAGTAGGAAACTATTCCCAACCTGTAAAAAGGCGAAACTTGTAAAATCAGTTGCATCCCTATTATTGGTATGTTATAATATTGAAAGTTGCCAACTGGTCATTTTTCTGGAAGAGAGGTGAAATGCCCTTGAAAAGCGATATTCATCCAAAATATGAAAAGACTATAGTTACCTGCGCTTGCGGGGAAACTTTTGAATCAGGTTCAACAAAAAAAGAACTTAAAGTAGAGGTTTGCTCCAAGTGCCATCCGTTCTTTACCGGTAAGCAAAAATTTCTTGATGTTAGTGGTCGTGTGGATAAATTCAAGAAAAAATACGGAATGTAAAACTAGCAGAGCAAAGGCTCTGCTCTTTTTAATATAGTCTGAACAGTGAGCCTCTGAGATAGCTATTAAGGAGTTGTTAATATTGGGCGAAAAGTTTCAGTACGGTGGGCAGGCGGTTATTGAGGGAGTAATGATGCGCGGCCGTGAAGAACTCGCAGTTGCAGTTAGAAAGCCTGACAATGAAATAATAATTGAGAAAAACTCCATTAATTCTATTACCAAGAAACTTCCTTTTTTAAAGTGGCCATTTTTGAGAGGAACTGTAGCGCTGTTTGAGTCTATGATAATTGGAATCAGAGCGCTGGTTTTTTCCGCCAACCAGGCTGCTCCGGATGAAGAGGAACAACTGAGTTCATGGGAAATGACTTTGACTATTGGTATAGCGCTTACACTAGGGATTTTACTCTTTGTAGTGGCTCCAACATCTTTAGCGAGACTTTTCTATTCATTTAACACAATACTGGTTAATTTATTTGAAGGCTTATTTCGGATTGCAATTTTTATCGCATATGTGGTGGCAATCTCCCGAATGAAAGACATACAGCGGGTTTTTATGTACCACGGGGCGGAACATAAGACTATTAACGCTTTTGAAGCCGGCGCTGAGCTGACAGTACCAAACGTTAGAAAGTTTTCTGAGCTTCACCCCCGCTGCGGCACAAGTTTTTTGTTAATAGTAATGATTACCATGATTCTTATTTTCAGCTTTCTTGGCAAGCAGACTCTTATTGCCAGGATTATTTCCCGGATTATCCTTCTGCCTGTTGTAGCGGGAGTATCGTACGAGGTGCTGAAGCTGTCCGGAAAATATTGCAACACACCGTTAGTAAAATTTCTCATTGCACCTGGACTGTGGCTGCAGAAACTTACTACGCGGGTACCGGATGATTCTCAAATAGAAGTCGCAATAAGTGCTCTGGAAGCAGTGTTACCGGAAAACGGTGAAGAAACTGCTTCCCAGGCTTAAAAATACAATCAATAGCAATTAATAAATTGATCAAAAATAAAATAGTAAAGTAAAACCGGGAGTGTGTCAAAATGCTGGATAAATTACAGGCTCTTGAAGACAAATACGAGAAGTTAAGCGGTCTTTTAAGTGACCCAGAAGTGATAAGTAATCAGAATGAATGGCAGAAGCATGCCAAAGCTCATGCCTCTCTGACGGACGTTGTTTTGGCTTTCAGGGATTATAAAAATACCCTTCAGGGTATTAAGGATGCTAAAGAAATGCTTGAAGACAAACTGGATGAAGATTTCCGTGAAATGGTCCAGCTTGAGTTAGAGGAATTAAAGGACAAGAAGGAAGACCTTGAGCTCAAACTTAAAGTACTTCTGCTCCCTAAAGACCCCAATGACGAGAAGAACGTTATCGTTGAAATTCGAGGCGGCGCCGGTGGAGACGAAGCAGCCTTATTTGCCAGTGAATTGTTTAGGATGTATGGGAAATATGCTGAGACTAAAGGATGGAAAACCGAAATACTAAGCACTAATGCTACAGATATCGGTGGTATCAAGGAAATAAGCTTTCTTATCGAAGGTAATGGCGCATTTAGCCGCCTGAAGTTTGAAAGTGGAGTACATCGAGTACAAAGGGTGCCTTCTACTGAGTCGTCAGGGCGCATTCATACATCTACTGTAACAGTTGCTGTTCTTCCCGAGGCTGAAGAGGTGGATGTTGCAATAGACTCCAATGATCTGAGGATCGATGTATTTTGTTCGAGTGGTCCCGGAGGGCAGTCGGTTAATACAACTCAGTCTGCGGTCAGGGTTACCCACGTTCCCACCGGTATTGTGGTTTCCTGCCAGGATGAAAAATCACAGCATAAGAATAAAGATAAAGCTATGAAGGTGTTAAGGGCACGTCTTCTTGAGAAAGCACAGGAAGAGGCCAATAGTCAGATGGCAAATGAGAGGAAAAGTCAGGTTGGTACCGGGGACCGCAGCGAGAGAATCAGGACTTATAATTTTCCGCAGGGTCGGGTAACTGATCACAGGATTGGTTTAACCCTTCATAAGCTAACCCAGGTCCTTGAAGGAGAATTGGATGAAGTAATTGATGCACTAATCACGACAGATCAGGCTGAGAGGCTCAAGCAGCTGCAGTAATTAGGTGGTGGCTACATCTTGGTAACATTTAAAGAGGCTGTATCCAAAGGAGCGGAAATCTTACGATCCAAGAGTATTGAGACAGCACGTTTGGACGCTGAAGTTCTGCTGGCACACGTCTTAAATATAAGTCGTATAGATTTATACCTGAGGGATGGCCTGATAGGTGAAAGCGAATTAAGTGAATATTTCAGGGTGGTCAGAAGGCGATCTGACAGAGAACCTGTAGCATATCTGACGGGGGAGAAGGAATTCATGTCTCTAACCTTTAAAGTCTGTAACAGTGTTTTGATTCCAAGACCGGAAACTGAGATTCTTGTTGAAAAGGCTTTAGAAATAAAGCCTTTTAGTGTTATTGACGTGGGTACAGGTAGTGGTGCAATCGCTGTTTCGCTAGCTTATTATCTCCCTGAAAGCTGCATAAGGGCAGTGGATACTTCATTCAAGGCGCTGGAGGTTGCCAGAGAGAATGCTGCCCGCCACGGTGTCGCCGACAGGGTAGTATTTTATCAGGGTCATCTGCTGGACCCTTTTGACTCGCAACACCTTTCGCAGTATGACCTAATCACAGCGAACCTCCCGTATATTCCGACACAGGAAATGAGTGAACTCCCCTATGATGTCCGCGGATATGAACCTGACGGGGCGCTGCATGGCGGGGATGACGGATTGGATCTCTATCGGGAGCTTTTACCTGCAGCGGTCAAGCTTTTAAAACAGGGCGGGTGCCTCCTGATTGAATTTGGTTACCTGCAGGCTGACGCATTAGCGAAGATGGCAGCATTTCATGGTTTTGGGCGTATTGAAATTATAAAAGACCTTGCGGGGTTAAATAGGGTAATTAAGGCTGCTAAAGTTTAAGGCCGTAACCTGGATGCTGTCTTCCAAATAACAACAATGCCATATTGCATATAGATGTTAGAAAAACAGACCGCGCCTCCTCCTAATAGCCCTAACAACGTATAATATGCAAACGTGCAATGAGATTTGAGTTAAACAAGAAACCATTCAACCCCTAAAACCGACAACTAAAAAGCGATAATAACCGTTAACGGAAAATTGGCTGAATATTGCAATGCTAAGATGTAAAATGTCTCTATAAGACCAGGTTGCTAATGCACTGAAGCAGTGGTTATGCAAAGATGCATATATGCTGCTGGGGTAAGTATTGCTGTTCGGTTTATTTGACGGCTAAAATGCGGGAAAGGGGGTTGGTGCGTTAATATCGCGGTGGCAGCCAATAACGGATGGCCGGGTCTTTTAGCTTTTTTAAAAGGAAAGGAAATTTCGGCTCTATATGTAATTTGAGGAGGAGGCTAAGAAAATGGTTGCGGCATCTGTTATTTTTATTTTGGTTTATGCACTCATTGTGTCTGAAAAAGTCCACCGTACTATTGCTGCCCTGGCTGGGGCAGTCATAATGATTTTGTTTGGTTTTATACTCCAGGAGAAGGCGATTGAAGCGATTGACTTTAATACCTTGGGTTTATTAATCGGGATGATGGTAATTGTGGAAATTACCAAACATACTGGCTTGTTTGAGTACATGGCTGTAAAGGCTGCCAAGTGGGCTAAGGGTGAGCCGATGAAGCTTATGCTTGCCTTGTCTTTAATTACTGCAGTGGCATCAGCTTTGCTGGATAATGTTACCACTGTCCTTTTGGTTGTACCTGTCACTTTTTCCATCACCCATACCTTGCGAGTGAAAGCTTTCCCTTTTTTAATGGCTCTGATTTTTGCGTCAAATATCGGCGGCACCGCCACCTTGATTGGTGATCCACCCAATATTATGATTGGCAGTGCCGTTGGTTTGTCTTTTATGGACTTTGTTAAGAATAACGGACCTGTGGTAATTGTTGTGCAGGCAGTAACCTCTTTAATTTTCTACCTGATATATAGGAAAGATATTAAGGTTGAAGAAGAATACCGCAAAGAAGTTATGGCTATGAATGAACTTGATTTTATTAAGGATACCCGCCTTCTATATAAATCTCTGACTGTTTTGGGTCTGACTATTTTGGGTTTTATTCTCCATGGCTTCCTACACTTAGAACCCGCTACCCTGGCTATTGGTGGCGCTACCCTGCTGATGGCTGTCGCCAGGGTAAAGCCTGAGAAGATACTGAAAGAGGTAGAGTGGCCGGTTATTTTCTTCTTTATCGGGCTGTTCGTTATGGTGGGCACCTTGGAAGAGCTTGGGGTACTCAAACTTATTGCGGCTGAGGCGGTAAAATTGACTGAAGGCAATTTGCTCCTTACAGGGATGCTTATTTTGTGGCTGTCGGCCATTGCCTCTGCCTTTATCGACAATATCCCCTTTGTAGCCACTATGATACCCCTGATTCAGAATATGGGTCAAATCGGTGGGGTTGATGTGGGCCCTTTGTGGTGGGCGCTGTCGCTTGGAGCCTGTCTGGGAGGTAACGGCACCTTGGTTGGTGCCTCTGCCAACGTTGTGGTAGCAGGTATGGCTGAAGAACGGGGACAGCATATTTCCTTCAAAAAGTTCCTTAAAGTCGGCTTCCCCATTATGCTGGTATCTATCGTAATTAGCACTGTATATCTTTATCTGTTTTATCTTACTTAAGGAAATGGTATATCTTAGCAGGTGAAGCCATATGCCCTTACATAGCAGGTGGTATTATGGGAACTACTAATTACGGAGAAATATTTACTGAAAGATTGGAAGTTAGAGGTGTATTAGTGTCAATGTTGGATAATAACTCTGTATACATAAAAGTAGATTCGCATAACCCCGATGCTGAGCAGGTGCGCAGGGCCGGTAAAATTTTGCAGGAAGGTGGATTGGTGGCTTTTCCCACAGAGACTGTCTACGGTTTGGGAGCCAATGCTCTAAATCCCCTGGCTGTGGCGAAAATTTTTACTGCGAAAGGGCGTCCTTCGGATAATCCGTTAATAGTTCATATTTCTGAGGTGCGTCAGGTTTACGATCTTGCAGATGACGTAACGGTCCCTGGCCAGAGGCTCATGGAAGCATTCTGGCCAGGGCCGCTTACACTGGTGCTGCCTAAAAAGCCGGGGCTATCTGAGAATGTTACTGCAGGGTTAGATACTGTAGCGGTACGGATGCCTGGCAATAAAGTAGCTCTTGAAATAATAGCGGCAGCCGGAGTGCCGGTGGCTGCGCCCTCTGCAAACAGGTCGGGAAGACCGAGTCCGACTATAGCAGAACATGTGATGCATGATCTTAATGGAAAAGTTGATTTGATTGTTGATGGAGGGCCGTGCAACGTCGGTTTGGAATCAACAGTGCTGGACATTACATCTGAGCCACCGGTTATATTAAGGCCGGGAGGGATTACAAGAGAGCAGCTTGAAGGGGTCCTCGGTCATGTAGAAGTTGACCCTGCGGTATCTTTTGATAGCGAAAAACTTGTTCCCCGGTCGCCGGGCATGAAATACACTCATTATTCTCCGGAGGCAGAAGTTATTGTTGTCACAGGGGACGAAAAACTTACTTTCGAAAAGATACAGTATCTTATTAATGAGTATAAGGATAAAGGAAAAAAAGTCGGATTGCTGGTGTCGGATGAAATTTCCAGACTATTCGAGCTGGAGCTTGTCTATGCAACGGGCAGTCGTAATAACCTGGAAACTGTGGCTCGCAGCCTGTTTGATGGTTTAAGAACCTTGGATAGCCAGGGTGCTGACATTATCATTGCCGAAGGTTACCCATCAGGTGGGATGGGTGATGCTTTAATGAACAGGCTCAATAAAGCTGCGGGTCATAACATAATTACCGTATAATGAGCAAAAAATATGGAGTGTTACCGGTAAACTAAAACTAAAACACCGGGAGGAATGATTTTGGGTCTGTATACGGTTCTGGCACTGGCTCTGGCTTTAAGCGCCGATGCATTTTCGTTTTCTATAGGTCTCGGGATGACAGGTGTGACAAAGCGTCAAATTATGTTTTTGAGCTTGACGGTTTTGGTATTTCACATTGTTATGCCTTTGGGAGGTTATTTTGTTGGAGGGATATTCGGCTCCTTTCTAGGACGTTGGGCAAATATTCTGGGGGCACTGGTGCTGGTTTTTCTGGGTCTTAGAATGATTTGGGAGGGTTTTTCGGGTAAGGGAGATAACTTTTCAAAATACGTGTTGTCAAGTGGTTTCGGTATTGTTGCGATGGGTGCAACAGTTAGTCTAGATGCGCTAAGTGTCGGTTTTACACTTGGGACACAAAGGGTTGCTTTGGGCACAGCGGCAGCAGTTATAGGTATAGTTGCCGGTATAATGACTTTTATTGGTCTTGGCTTTGGGCAAAAGCTTGGAGAATGGATTGGAAACCGTGCAGTGATATTTGGCGGGCTTATTTTAATTTATATTGGGGTAAACCTCATAATTTAATTTTTCCCCTAAATGGTGGAGAGTGATTGTGTTTGAGAATAGTTTTTGTTTGTACAGGAAACACATGCAGGAGCAGTATGGCCGAAGCTCTGGCCAAGAGTTGGGTTGCATTAAATGCGCCTCTGAGAAATGATATCGAGTTCACGTCGGCGGGTATTGCTGCTTTTCCCGGCAGCCCGGCTTCTTCGCAGGCAATACAGGTAATGAAGGATGGTGGACTTGACCTGACAAGTCATAGGGCAACGCTGTTATCGGGTGATTTGGTGGAGAGCTGTGACCTTATGATTACTATGACCTCAGGGCATAAACATGTTTTGATTGAAGCCTATCCCGAAGCGGCGGGAAAAGTCTTTACTCTCGCCGAGTTCGCTGATAATAGCAGAAATGATATTTCTGATCCTTTTGCGCAGTCGGTAGACGTTTATCGTAAGTGTGCGTTGGAAATTGAACGACTTTTAGATAAGGCACTGCCTAAAATCCTTTAAAGCACAATTTTATTAGGGGGAGTAGGAGGGAAAAGATACTTTTTGTAGAAGCTATTATGTTACGCCTTACTTTAATATGCATTGGGAGGACGGGAAGTTGGAACGTTTGAAGGTAGTTATCGGTTGTGACCATGGTGGTTTTAAACTTAAGCAAGAAATTAATAAGATGCTGGAGGAGAAAGGCTATGAATTCAAGGATTTTGGCACTTTCTCGGAGGAATCTGTTGACTACCCGGCAGTAGCTCTGGAGGTTGCTAGAGCTGTTCGGGACGGTCTTTATGACAGGGGAATTCTAATTTGCGGGACAGGAATTGGAATTGGGATAGCTGCCAATAAGATCCAGGGGATTAGAGCGGCACTATGTCATGATACTTTTTCAGCGAAAGCGTCACGCGAACATAATAATGCAAATATCCTAACTATGGGGGAACGTGTTATAGGACCCGGACTGGCAAAAGATATAGTAAATGTCTGGCTGGAGACTGATTTTGCCGGTGGGCGGCACGCCCGCAGGGTTGATATGATAAAAGGTATGGAAATCTCAGATGAGGGAATTGGCAATTAGAATGTTACTCATTTGAAAGATCTGTATATAATTTTGGGGGAGGAAAATTTTGTGGAAGAACAGCTTAAACTTATCAATCAAACGGATCCGGAAATCGCAGAATTAATCGCCAAAGAGAAACAGAGGCAGGAAAATAATATAGAATTGATTGCCTCAGAAAACTTTACAAGTAGTTCTGTAATGGCTGCACAAGGATCAGTACTTACTAATAAATATGCTGAAGGTTTACCGGGAAAGCGGTACTATGGCGGATGTGAATATGTTGACGTGGTCGAAAACCTGGCAATTGAAAGATGTAAGCAGCTTTTTGGGGCGGATCATGTTAATGTTCAGCCGCATTCTGGTGCTCAGGCTAATACTGCGGTTTATTTTGCTGTACTTAAACCGGGCGACACCGTGCTGGGTATGAACTTAAGTCATGGTGGGCACCTTACACATGGAAGTCCTGTCAACATTTCAGGTAAATACTTTAATTTTGTTGCTTATGGTGTTGAAGAAGAGACAGGACGAATTAACTATGAAAAAGTTTTTGCCAAGGCTTTTGAAAGTAAACCAAAGCTGATAGTAGCAGGTGCAAGTGCCTATCCCAGGGTTATAGACTTTCTTCAGTTAAGGGAAATTGCTGATGAAGTTGGGGCAATGCTAATGGTTGACATGGCTCATATTGCCGGTCTCGTTGCAGCGGGTGTTCATCCAAGTCCTATTCCCTATGCTGATTTTGTGACAACTACTACTCACAAGACGCTTAGAGGCCCAAGAGGTGGCTTGGTTCTATGTAAGGAGAAGTATGCTGCAGCTGTTGACAAAGCGGTATTCCCCGGTATTCAGGGTGGTCCCCTTATGCACGTTATAGCTGCCAAGGCAGTGGCATTGAAAGAGGCTTTGACTCCGGAGTTTAAAGCTTACCAGCAACAGGTCGTCAAGAATGCTGCTGTTCTGGCTGATTCACTAACTCAGCGCGGCTTTAAGCTTGTCTCCGGAGGAACCGATAACCATCTTATGCTTGTAGACCTGAGAAATAAAGACATTACAGGTAAAGATGCAGAACATGTGCTTGATGAAGTAGGGGTGACTGCAAACAAAAATGCCATTCCTTTTGATCCGCAGAGTCCTTTTGTTACAAGTGGAATCCGGATTGGGACTCCGGCAGCTACAAGCAGGGGTATGAAAGAGCAGGCCATGGAGAAGATAGCTGAAATAATTGATGTTGTAATAACCAATCGTAATAATGAAACCTCACTGTCCAAGGCCAGGGAGATGGTAAGCAGTCTTTGCAGAGAGTATCCTCTTTATAGGTAAATTGCTATCGCTAAGCCGTCCTTTCTAAAAAGTATATGAGGTGGACCCATGAATAAACAGATAAAAGCACTTGCTGTTTTTGGTACAAGGCCTGAGGCTATTAAAATGGCGCCGCTTGTTAAAGAACTGGAAAAGCACGATGGTATTAACTGCAAAGTGGCAGTCACTGCCCAGCACAGGGAAATGCTTGATCAGGTTTTGGATCTTTTTGGCATAACGCCTGAGTTTGATTTAAATATTATGACGCCAAACCAGACCTTGTTTGATATTACTGCAAAAGCGTTAACGGGATTAAACGAAATATTGGATCAGGAACAACCCGATATTGTGCTTGTACACGGCGATACTACAACTACTTTTGTAGCCGGTCTTGCTGCCTTTTACCGGCAGGTTAAAGTTGGCCATGTAGAAGCCGGTTTAAGAACGGGTAATAAATACTCGCCTTATCCTGAGGAGATGAACCGCAAGCTGACAGGTGCTTTGGCAGATATCCATTTTTCGCCCACCAGGGTTGCCAAAGCTAATCTGCTGAGTGAAGGTGTAGACCCAGACCATATAATGGTTACAGGTAATACGGTCATTGACGCCCTGTTGGCAACGGTGAGGGATAACTATACTTTTAATTATCCTGAACTGGACGGGATAGATTACAGTAACCGGAGAGTCCTGGTTGTGACCACACACCGCCGCGAAAACCTTGGGGAGCCCATGCGTAATGTTTACAGTGCACTACGGAAAGTGGTGGAACAGTATAGTGATGTAGAAGTAGTTTTTCCTGTCCATAAAAATCCTAAGGTTAAAGAAATAGTTGATTCTGTTCTTGGCAATACGCCAAGAGTGCACCTTATTGACCCGCTTGAATATGAGCCTTTTATCAATCTTATGAATAAAGCGCATTTTGTTTTGACAGATTCAGGAGGCTTACAGGAAGAAGCCCCTTCGCTGGGAAAGCCGGTACTGGTATTAAGAGATACTACGGAACGGCCTGAGGCAGTACAAGCGGGTACGGTAAAACTTGTGGGGACAAGTTATACTGAGATTGTTGATACCTGTAGTAAACTATTAGATAGCGATGAAGAATACAAAAAGATGGCCAATGCGGTGAATCCTTACGGAGATGGGAAAGCGTGTGAGAGAATAGCCGAAGGGATTAAGTATTTTTTTGGTATAAAAGAAGACCGCCCAAGGGAATTTAAAATTGATTGAAATGCTAAAAAATAAATTTGCCAACAAAAAGGAATTCTTAAAAAAAAATAGAATATAATGACTGTTAAACCAAAATTGATATTGATAGAGTCCGGAGACTAGCAGTCAAGAGGCCAGCAAATTTAGATCTGGCTAATTTTTTAGGCCAGGTTTTTGATTGCTTTTTAAAAGCTCGATTGGTCACCTTTAAAATCATTAAAATTTTATTTGGAACTGTCAAAATATCAGGTTTAACTGCCGAAATATCCGGTTGAATTGTTAAAATACAAGGTTGAATGTTACGATACTAACTTTACAGAATGGTGATTTAGTATTATAAATATGTTTGGGACTAATTTGCAGTTTAATGAAAGTAAAAAAATCTTCAGAATTGACAAATATTTTTAAAGAAATTTATGTATATTAAATAGGTACAGGTTGTTTTTACTTAATGGCCCTCGCAAAAGGGGGATATAAAATGAAAAATGGTAACGAATATCAGGGGCTAAAATTAGTCGGGCAAATTCTTTCGGCGGGATTCACCATGGTTACTGCTGTGGCTATCGGATATTTCGCTGGGAACTGGCTTGACAATTATTTTGGCACAAAGCCATGGCTTACAATTACTCTATTTATTCTAGGTACTGCAGCCGGGCTAAAGTCGTTGTATGAGCTAAGTTTGCCCAAAGAGGATAAAGAGTGAATTCCGCTTGCTAAGCCGGAGTCAACATGTTATCAGGTTTCGGGCTTTTTTTATGGCTTCAATGTTCGATTTGGCTTTAATGATTAATTTTATATAATACTTAGCTTTAACGCGAAGGAGGTGGTAATATTGTCAGCTGAAGGAGGACATGCGCTGCTGCCACATGAACAGGATCTGTTAACGACTCTTCATGTAGCGGGGTTCGATATTCCTATTTATAACTTCGTTATAACTTCCTGGGGTGTTATGGTAGTCCTTGTACTTACCGCATTGTTGGCAACCAGAAATATGAAGATGCTTCCTGCAGGTGTTCAAAACGTTTGGGAGGCTGTGGTCGAAGGACTTTTTAGCTTTTTGGGCGGGATAATGGGTGAAGAAAGAGCGAGAAAATACGGAGGCTTCCTGACTACCTGCTTTTTATTCATACTGTTGTCTAACTATTCCGGGCTTATTCCCGGTGCAGGTTCACTACCTGGTGTTACCCCCCCGACTAATAACGTCAGTGTTACAGGGGCTCTAGCAATTCTTGTTTTTCTTTCTGTTTTTTATTATGGTATTGGAGCCAAAGGAATTGGATTCTTCAAGCACTTTTTCCAACCGATGGCCTTCCTGTTTCTTCTTAACCTTATTGAAGAATTAGTACGACCCGTATCTCTTACCCTTCGTCTATATGGAAACGTATTTGGTGAGGAGCAGATTATTCATGAATTAGCTAATATGGTTCCATTCCTGCTTCCACTGCCCATGATGATATTGGCATTACTAACAGGAGCCATTCAGGCTTTTGTGTTTACACTTCTTGCATCTACTTATATAAGCGGTGCTACAGAAGAACATCATTAAATGTAGATTTTAAAACATTTTTAA
>JAENZX010000074.1 GCA_016841045.1 Thermincola carboxydiphila | reverse complement strand
GTTTTTTATAATTATACTACAAACGCACCCTATATTGAAACCAGCAGTGTGACTTGATAGCGTCAAGATACTATAGAACCAAGGGGACGGTTCTTGCGGTTACGCTTTCAAAATAATTGATCTGCTTATCCCCGTTAGCCGCTCTATTTGCCTTGTTGAAAGGCCTTTCTCTTTTAGTTCTTTTATGCATATGCCTCTTTTCTCTCTTTCAAGCCCTTTAAATACAAACTACTGGATACGCAATATTTCCCCTTTATGATGGCTATTGCTTCTTCATCTGTCATCCTAAATCTTTCTACCATTTCAAGGGAATATGCGTATACTTTCCACCGATTTATTTTTACAGTACTTTAAACTTTGTAAAAACCTTTCTTTATCCTCATCATCTTTGAAAATTATCTGCCTGTTTTGCCCGCGCAACAAAATATTATATACCCCACTTTCACTTTTCTTTCTTGCTCCTCTTGGCATAAAATACACCCCCACGACTAATCGTATCACAGCTATAGGAGTATGTTAACCGCAAGAACCGTCCCCTTGGTTTTGTTTTAAACCACATAGACAATTGGAATACCTTTTAGTTTTTGTTCAAGCTGCTCTCGTAAAAACTGCTCGCCCATGGCTCTTACATCCTCCCGGTAGCAGTATTTCCCCCGGCCACGGCCTGTCATCAGAGATTTGTCAAACAGCTCCACTGCATTTGGGAACGCTTCCTTATTTATCATCCGGTGTACATAGCTGTAAGTCATAAAGATAATTTCGATAAATAATTGATCCTTTGCTTTTTGAGAAAGCCCGTCGGACAGCTGCTCAATAAGCCGGGCGTAGAGCTCCATCCAGTTATCCGACATTACTACCGGAGCAATCAGCACCCCGACTTTGTATCCTGCATCGCACATACGGTTTAGCGCACTGATCCTTGCTTCCAGAGAAGCTGTTCCGAACTCTACTTTCCTGATAATTTCCTCCGGGTTGACGCTCATACGCATTATGATTTTACCCCTGTGGTCCAGCCCAAGGAGCGCTTCCACCATATCGAACTTGGTTGGAAACGTAAGGTAGCCCTTTTTGCTTTTGCCAAAGTTTTCAATGGTCCACTCCAGGTTTCCCGTAACGGTGTTTTCCAGGACCAGATCGCTGTTACTGCCAATTTCAAAGACAATATCTTTTTCCGAACTTTCAGCCGTCTTAATAAGTTTGTCCATCATCTTCTCACGGTTGACGAACAGCCGGAGATATGAGCATTTGTTGTAGTTGCACACCAGATAGCAATAAAGGCACATAGCGCTGCAACCCGATGAGGTATACGGTACCAAAAAATCAGAAACCTTATGGTTTGGTGTATATTTCAAGGATTTCCGCACTCCTATGATAAGATGCCGCTTCATCCTGGAAAACTCTTTGTTGGGATTACTGCGCAGCTCCTTGATATTGTTGTGGCTTTCTATGGGCAGCCATGGGACGTTTTTAAATTTTTCTTTGAGCTGTTTGCCGAGGTCATAGTTTAAAACAGCAGGCTCGTAGAAAACTTTATTCGGATACAAGTGCACGCCTCCTTAAATGGTTCTTGGTCTGCTTGATTATTTCCACATCCACTTGGGAATTTTGATAGAATAAGTTTAAAAGCCCGGCATTTCCGTCCATGCTGTTCACGCTCCTGTAAATAGTATGTCCGCTAAGATACACACACATTCCGGCATTCAGAGCACTGATTACTCTCTTTTTTCTCACAGGGATTGGCAGCTGCTGCCGCAATACTTGACGCAGGTAAAACAAAAAAACAGATAGATGGATTTTGTATTTCTACAAACCACTATCTGCTTTGGTTGCCATTCT
>JAENZX010000051.1 GCA_016841045.1 Thermincola carboxydiphila | reverse complement strand
CTATCGAAGAAGGTCTTCGCTTCGCTATTCGCGAGGGTGGCCGTACAGTTGGCGCCGGCGCTGTAACTGCTATTATCAAGTAATAAGACTTTATTACGGGCCGTCTCTTTGAGGCGGCCTTTTTACTTAATTAGTGGGTAGTGAGTAGTGGGTAGAGTTCGGGCGGAGATGAAAGAGGGACCCCGCTCGCTGGCGCTCGGGGGTTTAAAGGTTGGTTTGTTACACAAACCCTCAATTTTACCCCCGAGCGCAGCGAGTGGGGTTTTGCTTGCCTAGACTGCTCACCACCCATTACTCACTACTCATTAACTGGAAAATTTTAATTAAATTTATCATTTTTGTTATAAAATATGAAAAATCAGTTAAAATATAGTTGGGTATTACGTCTATATGAAACTATTGACAGCCAAATTGAATTGTGATAAATTGTTAAAGTAACCGGTCAAGCGGGTTTATTTTTGTTGCCCAAAAAATCCGGAATTTCAATCTGGTTGCATAATCGGTTGCTTTTGGGAGGTGTCACGATGAGAGTGGGTATTACTTTAGCTTGTACAGCCTGTAAAAACAGAAATTACCAAACCAATAAAAATAAAAAGAACAATACTGAAAGAATCGAAATCAAAAAGTACTGTAAATTTTGCCACAGTCACACTGTTCATAAAGAAACAAAGTAAGTAATTAACTTATATACCTGAAAACAGGTGGAATAGTATAAGGATGTGTGGGAGATTATGGTTGATAGCAATCAGGAACCGGTTCAGAGTGAATCGGGTACCAAAAAAAGAAAACCATCTCATGGAAAAGCTGCAGGCGGAGGCAAAGAGGGTGCTGGAGCGGTCAAAAGTCTCCCTGTTCGTAAAGATAACACTGCAGTCAAAGGCCAGGGCTCAGCAAAGTCGGCTACTGCGCCAAAGGGACAAACTCTGGCAAAACTTAAGCGCTTTTTAAAAGGTTCATGGTCTGAACTTAAGAAGGTTCATTGGCCTAACAAGCGTGAAATTATCACTTTCACTATAGTAGTTTTGCTTGCTGTACTAATAGTGGCGGTTATGATTTTTGTTGTTGATTCAATCTTAAGTAAAGCACTTGAGTTTATAATCCCGAAATAGAATCTCGAGGGGGTGAGGGGCCTTTCGTACAAGGTCCCTTGTATTATGGATAACGGTAACGAAAGTTTAAAAAAGTGGTACGTGATACATACTTATTCAGGCTACGAAAACAAAGTAAAGGCTAACTTGGAAAAAAGAGTAGATTCCATGAATATGGGTGATAAGATATTCAGGATTCTTGTACCCATGGAAGATGAAGTCGAAATTAAAGACGGCAAAAAGAAAGTTGCCAAGAGAAAAGTCTTTCCCGGGTATGTTCTTGTTGAAATGGTAATGACTGATGATTCTTGGTATGTAGTTCGAAATACCACTGGTGTAACAGGTTTTGTTGGTTCAGGCACTAAACCGATACCGTTAAATGAATCAGAGGTCCGCCAAATATTGAAGCAAATGGGCGTTGAAGAAGCAAGGCCCAGGATTGGTCTTAATATTGGACAGAATATTCGAGTAGCGGCGGGGCCTTTCGAGAACTTTATCGGTATTATTGAAGAGATACATCCTGAAAAGGGAAAAGTAAAAGTGTTGGTTTCCATGTTTGGACGGGAGACCCCTGTTGAATTGGAGTTTTCCCAAGTCGAAACTGTATAGCGCTTTTGAGTGGGAGGGCCTATTAAAATGCCCGTCTTACCACATTGTATATAAGGAGGTGTAGAAGTTATGGCAAAAAAAGTTGTGGGTTTGATTAAACTGCAGGTTACCGCAGGTAAGGCTACTCCGGCTCCTCCGGTTGGTCCGGCTTTAGGTCAGCATGGTGTTAACATCATGGCCTTCTGTAAGGAATATAACGAGAGGACCGCTAACCAGGCCGGACTCATTATTCCTGTTGAAATTACAGTATATGAGGACAGGTCCTTTACCTTTGTAACCAAAACTCCCCCTGCTTCAGTGCTCCTGAAGAAGGCAGCGGGAATAGAAACCGCATCCGGTGAACCCAACAAGAAGAAAGTTGCCAGGTTGCCTCGTGAGAAAGTACGCGAAATAGCGGAACTTAAGATGAAAGACCTAAATGCTGCCAGTGTGGAAGCCGCCATGAGAATGGTTGAAGGAACTGCCCGCAGCATGGGTATTGAAATCGAGGCATAGTTCTGATCCAATCCTATCGAATTATGGACATCCGGGTGGGCTGTATCCCGGGTGATATACATAATTGTGGGAGGAGAATTCCGTTAAAACCACAAAGGAGGTAAAGTGTCATATGCCTAAACACGGCAAGAAATACGAAGATGCTTCCAAGCAAATTGACAGGGATGCTTTATTGGAACCTGTAGAAGCATTAGAGTTAGTGAAAAAGACAGCTTCTGCCAAGTTTGATGAGACTGTGGAAGTTGCAGTTAGACTGGGTGTAGATCCCAGGCATGCTGACCAGCAGGTAAGAGGTGCTGTTGTATTACCCAACGGTACTGGTAAAACTTCAAAAGTGCTAGTTTTTGCTAAGGGTGAAAAGCACAAAGAAGCTGAAAATGCAGGCGCTGACTTTGTTGGTGCTGAAGATATGATTGAAAAAATTTCGGGAGGTTGGCTTGATTTTGATGTAGCTATCGCCACCCCTGACATGATGGGAGCAGTTGGTAAACTTGGACGGGTTCTCGGACCAAGAGGACTGATGCCAAACCCCAAAACAGGAACAGTAACATTTGATGTAGATAAAGCTGTTAAGGATGTTAAAGCAGGAAAGATTGAGTACAGGACAGATAAAGCAGGGATTATCCATGCTCCAATCGGGAAGGTTTCTTTTGATACAGAAAAACTGACTGAAAACTTCCAGGTGCTTGTTGACGTCCTTGTTCGTGCCAAGCCTGCTGCGGCAAAAGGAACATATTTAAAAAGTATTACAGTATCCTCAACAATGGGCCCTGGGGTTAAAATAAACACCCTGAAAGCTCACAAGTAATTGTTGACAGATCAGTAGATTTTGTGTATAATCCATATGCTTGACTTAAAAAATCAATAACCTAGATGGGCTATAGACAGTTGGTGCCGAGAGGCTTAATGTTACGCCAACCGAGGCTGGGGTGAAAACATTTTTTGCATTTTCTGCCACGGTATGTCTACCGTGGCCTTAGTTTTTTAAAAGAAACTGTAGGCCAAAGGGTTATTTCAAAAGGAGGTGTAACAATGCTCAATCTTGAGGCGAAGAAACAGGTGGTTGAAGAGATTAAAGGACGTTTCCAGAACATGCAGGCGGCTGTTTTAACAGATTATCGGGGATTAAACGTCGCTGAAGTGACTGAACTGCGGAGCAAGTTGAGAGATGCAGGAGTTGAATTTAAAGTACTTAAAAACACCTTGACCCAAATTGCTGCCAATGAAGTCGGTCTTGAGGGCCTTGACCCGTATCTTGAAGGACCTACAGCTATAGCATTTGGGGTTAATGATCCGGTAGCTCCGGCAAAAATTCTATCGGAGTTTGCCAAGACTCACAAAGCGTTGGAAATTAAAGCCGGTATCCTGGAAAACAAAGTTATTGATTTTGAAGGTGTTAAAGCCTTAGCTGACCTTCCTTCAAGGGAAGTTTTGCTTGCCAAGATACTTGGCGGGATGCAATCTCCTATGTACGGGTTTGCTGGTTCATTACAAGGTTTGCTTCGCAACTTTGTTTATGTGCTTGAGGCTGTTAGGGAAAAGAAAGCAGCTGAAGCATAGTAAATTTATATTTTAATTCTTAGATTATAAAAACATTAATTTTAACTTTTAGAGGAGGAAATAAAAATGTCCAAAGTTAATGAAATTCTGGAATCAGTAAAAGGTTTAACTGTACTTGAATTAGCTGAATTAGTAAAGGCTTTTGAAGAAGAATTTGGTGTAAGCGCTGCTGCACCTGTTGCTGCTGTTGCTGCTCCTGCTGCCGGTGGTGCTGCTCCTGCTGCTGAAGAGCAGAGTGAATTTGATGTAATCCTTGCCGCTGCCGGTGCAGAGAAAATTAAAGTTATTAAAGTAGTTCGCGAAATTACCGGTCTTGGACTTAAGGAAGCTAAAGAGTTAGTTGACGGAGCTCCCAAGCCCCTCAAAGAAAAGGTTGGCAAAGAAGATGCTGAGGCCATTAAAGCTAAGCTCACCGAAGTTGGTGCAACTGTAGAAGTTAAGTAGTCTTAGGCATTAATTGTCGGCAATCAGAATTACCCGGGTTTTTGGAGTCTCTTTTTTGAATTAGAGGCTCCAAACCGGGTTTTATACGTTTTCTGGGTCTGTAAAATCTAGATGGTTGTTATTGACATTGCGGTTTGATTATGCTAATATAAAATAATGTTGTGATAAGTGCCATTATTAGGTAGAAATTTTAATAATAATTTTTAAATTGCATAACTCACGCATTTATGGGGAATAATAGACAGATGCTGGATATTATTTACTATTTAGTGAAGAATGTACATAAATAAAGGGTTAAAGCGAGGTTTATAAGTAAGCCTTGCTTTTAAATGTTTCGTCTGAAAGTTTGATATGTGGCAGAGACGATTGCCAAGTCTTTAAAGGGGTGAAGTTCTTCATGGTTTATCCGGTCAAGGTGGGGAAAAGGGAGAGATGGAGTTACGCAAAGATCCAGGAAGTCCTTGAAATGCCTAACCTTATTGAGATTCAACAGAACTCGTATGAGTGGTTTCTCAAAGAAGGTTTACGAGAAATGTTCTACGACATTTCCCCAATTCAGGATTTTACTGGTAATTTGATTCTCGAGTTTGTGGACTACACTCTCGGGGAGCCGAAATACTCAGTTGAGGATTGCAAGGAAAGGGATGTCACGTTTGCGGCACCCTTAAGAGTGAAAGTTCGTCTGATTAATAAAGAAACGGGCGAAGTAAAAGAGCAGGAAGTATTCATGGGAGATTTCCCCTTGATGACTGAGAAGGGAACTTTCATCATTAACGGCGCCGAACGGGTAATTGTCAGCCAGTTGGTTAGATCCCCCGGTGTGTATTATTCTGAGCAAATCGATACAAGTGGTAAAAAACTGTTCAGTGCCACCATCATCCCTAATAGGGGAGCATGGTTGGAATTTGAGACAGACTTGAATGACAATATTTTTGTTCGTATCGATAGAACAAGAAAGCTGCCGGCTACTGTCCTTATTAGGGCTTTAGGCCACGGTACAAATGCTAAGATTCTGGAACTCTTTACTGATGATGAAAGAGTCAGGGCGACTTTGGAAAGAGATAACACCGATTCTGAGGAAGAAGCCCTTGTTGAAATTTATAAGAGACTCAGACCAGGAGAACCTCCAACTGTGGAGAGTGCCCGGTCACTGTTGGGTACGTTGTTTTTTGATCCCAAGAGATATGATTTGGCCAGTGTTGGAAGATACAAACTAAACAAGAAACTTAAAGTTAATATAGAACCTGAAATAAGAAACCTGACAAAGGACGATATAATTGCAACTTTTGTTTACCTGTTGACACTAATGGACGGTAACGGCAGGGCCGATGATATTGATCACTTGGGTAACAGAAGGCTGAGGTCAGTAGGAGAGTTGCTGCAGAACCAGTTTAGAATAGGACTGTCCAGGATGGAGCGTGTTGTCAGGGAAAGAATGACCATCCAGGATGTTGATGTAATAACTCCTCAGGTTCTTATAAATATAAGACCGGTTGTAGCTGCTATAAAAGAATTTTTTGGCAGCAGCCAGTTATCACAGTTCATGGACCAGACCAACCCTTTAGCTGAGCTTACTCATAAGAGGCGTCTAAGTGCACTTGGTCCGGGCGGTTTAAGCCGTGAGCGTGCAGGTTTTGAGGTCAGGGACGTACACCACTCCCATTATGGGCGCATGTGTCCTATAGAAACCCCTGAAGGACCCAACATCGGATTAATTGGCTCCCTCAGTACTTTTGCACGTATAAATCAGTTTGGTTTCATTGAAACTCCTTATCGTAAAGTCGATAAAGAGCAGGGTAAAGTTACCGATGAGATTGTATACCTTACTGCTGATGAAGAAGATAACTTTGTAATCGCCCAGGCTAACGCTCCGCTGGATGAGGATGGCAGATTCAAAAATGCCAAGGTAAATGCAAGGCATGGCCATGACATACTGGTTATTGAGTCCCATAGGGTTGATTATATGGATGTTTCTCCTAAACAGGTAGTAAGTATAGCTACAGCTCTCATTCCGTTCTTGGAAAATGACGATGCTAACCGGGCTTTGATGGGTTCAAACATGCAACGTCAGGCGGTGCCGCTGTTGAGAACAGATGCACCATATGTTGGGACAGGTATGGAGCACAAGGCTGCCAAAGATTCGGGAGTAGTGGCTGTAGCCAAGGAACCTGGTGTAATTCACAGGGTTACTGCAGATGAAATCGTGATAAAAAATGATAAAGGATTTACTGATACATATAAATTAATGAAATTTACAAGGTCCAACCAGGGAACCTGTATGAACCAGAAGCCGATAGTTGAATCTGGTACAAGGGTAGAAGCGGGTGATATAATTGCCGACGGAGCCTCGACAGATATGGGTGAACTGGCCTTAGGCCGCAACGTCCTGGTAGCTTTTATGCCATGGGAAGGTTACAACTACGAGGATGCCATTCTGTTAAGTAGAAAGCTTGTAAAGGAAGACTACTTCACATCAATACATATTGAGGAATACGAATGTGATGCCAGAGATACTAAACTTGGTCCGGAAGAAATAACCCGCGATATTCCAAATGTGGGGGAAGATGTGCTAAAAGACCTTGATGACAGGGGGATTATCCGTATCGGTGCTGAAGTAAGGCCGGGGGATATTCTTGTTGGTAAGGTTACTCCCAAGGGAGAAACAGAGTTAACAGCCGAGGAGCGGCTGCTTAGAGCGATCTTTGGGGAAAAGGCACGGGAGGTAAGAGATACTTCGTTAAGAGTGCCCCATGGAGAAGCCGGCAAGATTGTCGATGTAAAGGTCTTTTCTCGGGAGAACGGCGATGAACTGGCGCCAGGGGTAAACCAATTAGTCAGAGTTTACATTGCCCAGAAGAGAAAGATTTCCGAAGGGGATAAGATGGCGGGACGTCATGGAAACAAGGGTGTTGTTGCACGGATTATGCCGGAAGAAGATATGCCCTTCTTGCCTGACGGTACACCAGTTGAAATTGTTCTAAACCCTCTTGGTGTTCCTTCACGGATGAATCTTGGGCAGGTGCTCGAAACACATTTGGGTTGGGCTGCGAAAGCTTTGGGAATTCGTGTTGCAACCCCCGTTTTTGACGGAGCTACAGAGGATGATGTACTTAATACACTTAAGAAGGCTGGCCTCCCGGAAAACGGCAAGACAACATTGCTTGATGGCCGTACCGGTGAACCCTTCGATAATCAGATTACAGTAGGATATGTGTACATGTTGAAGCTGGCGCACCTGGTAGATGACAAAATTCACGCCAGATCTACAGGCCCATACTCACTGGTTACGCAGCAGCCGCTGGGTGGTAAAGCGCAGTTTGGTGGACAGCGTTTTGGTGAGATGGAAGTTTGGGCTCTTGAGGCGTACGGTGCAGCTTACACACTTCAGGAGATTCTTACAGTTAAATCTGACGACGTTGTTGGCCGTGTCAAGACTTATGAGGCTATCGTAAAAGGCGAGAATGTTCCTGAACCGGGCGTTCCAGAGTCGTTTAAGGTCCTCATTAAAGAGTTACAGAGCCTTGGTTTGGATGTCAAAGTGCTTTCTGAAGATGACGAGGAAATTGAAATAAAAGAAGCTGAAGAAGACGTAAGTGAGGCTGCCAAGGAGCTTGGTATTGATATACAAGGTGAGTCTGTTGGTGACGAAAATGCAGAGTCCCTCGAAGACGATGAAAGTGAGGAGTTTGACGAATCCTTCCTTGAAGATGACTTTGGATTTGAAGATGAGGCTTAATCAATCGGGTAATACTCGTTACAAAACGGTGAAGGGAGAGTGGCCCTTTGTTAGATGTCAATAATTTTGACCGAATGAGAATCGGTTTAGCTTCTCCGGAGCAGATAAGGGCATGGAGCAGCGGGGAAGTAAAGAAGCCTGAAACAATCAACTATAGGACGTTAAAACCGGAACGGGATGGGTTGTTTTGTGAACGTATTTTTGGACCTACCCGCGACTGGGAGTGTCACTGTGGTAAGTACAAAAGAGTTAGGTATAAGGGTATTGTTTGTGACCGATGTGGTGTTGAAGTCACGAGATCCAAAGTCCGCCGCGAACGGCTTGGTCATATTGAATTAGCGGCACCTGTATCACATATTTGGTATTTCAAGGGTATCCCAAGCAGGATGGGATTACTTCTTGATATGTCACCAAGGTCTTTGGAGAAAGTTCTTTATTTCGTTTCTTATATAATAACCGATTCAGGTGAGACGCCTTTAATGAAAAAACAACTCCTCACCGAAGCAGAATACAGGGAATATCGTGAAAAATACGGCAGCCTTTTTAGGGCAGGAATGGGTGCTGAGGCGATTAAGAAGCTGCTTGAGGAAATTGATTTGGAGGAACTGGCTAAAGAACTTCGTCAGGAGTTGAAGGAGGTCAGCGGTCAGCGTAAGGTCAGAGCCATCAGAAGGTTGGAAGTAGTAGAGGCATTTAGGAAGTCAGGCAACAGACCTGAATGGATGGTAATGGACGTTGTTCCTGTAATTCCACCTGAACTTCGTCCAATGGTTCAACTGGATGGCGGAAGGTTTGCAACTTCAGACCTCAATGACTTATATCGTCGCGTAATAAACAGAAACAACAGGTTGAAAAGGCTTCTTGATTTAGGAGCTCCTGACATTATTGTACGGAATGAAAAGCGGATGCTTCAGGAAGCCGTTGATGCTTTAATAGATAACGGAAGACGTGGGCGGCCGGTTACCGGTCCTGGCAACAGACCACTGAAATCTCTGAGTGACATGCTTAAGGGTAAACAGGGCAGGTTCCGTCAGAACTTACTGGGTAAACGGGTTGACTACTCGGGACGTTCTGTTATTGTAGTAGGTCCTGAACTCCTTTTACATCAGTGTGGTTTACCCAAGGAGATGGCACTGGAATTATTCAAGCCTTTTGTAATGAAAAAACTCGTTAATGATGGGTTTGCTCATAACATCAAGAGTGCCAAAAGGATGGTTGAGAGGGTACGTCCAGAAGTATGGGATGTCCTAGAAGAAGTTATAAAAGAACATCCGGTGCTGTTAAACCGTGCTCCAACTTTGCACCGTCTCGGTATTCAGGCATTTGAACCGGTATTGGTTGAAGGAAGAGCCATTCAAATTCATCCTATGGTGTGTACAGCATATAACGCTGACTTTGACGGTGACCAGATGGCAGTACACGTGCCCTTGGCAGCAGAGGCTCAGGCAGAAGCGCGTCTTTTAATGCTTTCTGCTCATAACATTCTAAACCCCAAAGATGGCCGGCCTGTTGCTACACCTACACAGGATATGGTACTTGGATGTTACTACCTGACTCTGGAAAAACAAGGTGCTATTGGAGAGGGAATTGTCTTCAGGGATAATTCTGAAGTTGTTATGGCTTACCGTACAGGTAATGCCGAGCTTCACGCCAGAGTGAAGGTAAGAAGGCCGGATGGGTCATTACTGGAAACAACAGTTGGACGGATTATGTTTAATGAGGTAATTCCGCCCGAACTCGGATACATTAATGAAGTGGCCAGCAAGAAGGTTTTGGGTAACATAGTTGCCAGAGCATATAGGGATTTGGGCTTTGCTAAAACAGGAGAACTCCTTGACGGTTTGAAAAAGCTTGGTTATTCCTTTGCTACAAGAGCCGGTGTGACGATAGGTATTGCGGATATAACCGTTCCGGAAGAAAAGAAAATCATTCTTGCGGAAGCAGATAAGACTGTAGAAACTGTTGAACAGCAGTATAGAAGAGGTCTAATAACCGAAGATGAGCGTTACCAGAAAATAATAGAGACCTGGAGTGAAGCCACCGATAAAGTTACTGATGCACTACTGAACACACTGGAGAAATTTAACCCAGTATATATGATGGCAACTTCAGGAGCCCGGGGTAACATTCAGCAGATTAGACAGTTGGCCGGTATGCGGGGTCTTATGGCTGACCCATCTGGACGAATCATAGACCTTCCCATTAAAGCTAACTTCCGTGAGGGGCTAACGGTTCTGGAATACTTTATCTCTACTCATGGTGCGAGAAAAGGTTTGGCAGATACCGCTCTTAGAACGGCAGACTCGGGATACCTCACAAGAAGACTTGTGGACGTTGCCCAGGATGTTATTGTACGCGAAGAAGACTGTGGTACTGTAAACGGGGTTGAAGTAGAGGAAGTCAAAGATGGTAACGAAACAATTGAAAAACTTGACGATAGAATTATTGGCAGATCAGCTGTGGAAGACGTTGTTGACCCGAATACGGGAGAAGTTATAGCTGCTGCTAATGAGGAGATATCAGAAGAAACAGCAAGTAGAATTCTCGAAGCTGGAATTGATAAACTCAAGATTAGGTCGGTCCTTACCTGTAAAACAAGGTATGGGGTATGTAAAAAATGCTACGGGCGTAACCTTGCGACAGGAAGACAGGTCGATATTGGTGAGGCCGTAGGAATTATAGCTGCCCAATCCATTGGGGAGCCTGGAACACAGCTAACGATGAGAACATTCCACACTGGTGGTGTTGCGGGTGATGATATTACTCAGGGTCTTCCCAGGGTAGAAGAACTTTTTGAGGCCAGAAAACCTAAAGGTCAGGCTGTAATCGCAGAAATTGACGGTCAGGTTAGAATTCAAGAGGTTAAGGGACGCCGTGAAATTGAAATTATCAATGACAGCGGCGAAAGGAACAATTACCAGATTCCTTACGGTGCTCGCTTGAAGGTAAAAGAAGGTCAGTATGTATCGGCCGGTGATGAGCTAACTGAAGGTTCTGTGAATCCCCATGATATGCTGAAAATTAAAGGACTCAAAGGTGTACAGATGTACCTGGTTCATGAGGTTCAGAGGGTTTACAGGCTGCAGGGAGTTGACATTAACGACAAGCATATCGAGGTAATGGTTCGCCAAATGCTTCGAAAGGTTAAGGTGGAGGACCCCGGAGATACAGAGCTCCTGCCAGGCGGACTAATTGATATTTTTGATTTCGAAGAAGAAAATGCAATGGTGATTGAGGGTGGAGGCCAACCTGCTACAGCAAGACCTGTTCTCCTGGGCATTACGAAGGCTTCGCTGGCAACAGATTCGTTCCTTTCGGCAGCGTCGTTCCAGGAAACAACAAGGGTATTAACGGAAGCAGCAATCAAAGGAAAGTTGGACCCACTACTTGGTCTGAAGGAAAATGTTATCATCGGAAAACTGGTTCCTGCTGGTACTGGAATGTCCAGATACAGGAACATAAAAATTATTCCGGTAGCAGATGAAGAGAATCTTGACAGCATAAGTTAAAAATGATATTATTTTAAAGTGTCTGAATTTGCGAAAGGAGGGGGTATAGTGCCTTTGAGCGGTTTGGTAAGTGCCAAGAAGAAGATAGTTGGCACCAAGCAGACTTTAAAAGCCCTGGAAAAGGGGCTGGCCCGAAAGGTATTTATAGCCTCTGACGCGGAACAACATGTTACCAGACCCTTACTGTTACAATGTGAAGAGAAGGGTATTCCTGTTGTGATGATAGACACCATGAAAAACCTGGGAAAAGCTTGTGGCATTGAAGTTGGCTGCGCGTCAGCAGCCATGGTTGAAGAATAGGATATTTTCTGGGGTGTTCAAACAAATATCAGGTTTGTTCTTTGCCCCTTGCTAAGGTAAGGGGCATCAAAATTTCTTTAGGTTTGCAGAATTTTAGGAAGGAGGTGCATCGGATGCCGACCATCAGCCAGTTGGTTCGTAAGCGTAGGCAGGTAATTGAGAAAAAGTCAACCGCACCGGCATTAAAGGAATGCCCACAAAAGAGGGGTGTTTGCACCAGAGTATATACTACCACTCCCAAAAAGCCGAACTCCGCGTTGCGGAAAGTAGCGAGGGTTAGATTGACAAATGGAATAGAAGTGACATCCTACATTCCGGGAATAGGTCATAACCTACAGGAACACTCTGTTGTTCTGGTAAGAGGAGGAAGGGTTAAAGACCTGCCTGGTGTTAGATATCATATCGTTCGCGGGGCTTTAGATACCGCAGGTGTTCAGAACCGTAACCAGGGTCGTTCCAAGTATGGAGCGAAGAAACCCAAAGCAAAATAATCTACCATGTTAAAAGTGGTGTAAAAGGGGGGAAATCTAGTGCCCAGAAGAGGTTATATTGCCAAAAGAGACGTTTTAGCAGATCCTATTTATAATAGTAAGGTTCTTACAAAGCTTATCAACCAGGTAATGCTGGATGGTAAAAGGGGGACTGCAGAAAATATCTGCTATAACGCATTTAAGATAATCGAAGAAAAGACAGGTAAAAATCCGTTGGAAGTATTCGATGCTGCAATGAAGAATATCATGCCTGTTCTCGAAGTAAAGGCTCGCCGGGTTGGTGGCGCTAACTATCAGGTACCTATTGAGGTTAGAACAGACCGCAGGCAGACTCTTGGATTACGTTGGTTAGTGATGTTTTCGCGTAAGCGTGGCGGAGAAAAGACCATGGAGGAAAAATTAGCTGGTGAAATCATGGATGCGGCCAACAATACCGGTGGTTCAGTGAAGAAGAGAGAAGATACCCACAAGATGGCTGAAGCTAATAAAGCATTTGCCCATTATAGATGGTAAAAGTTTTAAAGGTTTATGTTTTCACCTCGTGGTAGAAGGGAGGATGCATTTTGGCTAGAAAATTTACTTTGGAAAAGACTCGTAATATTGGTATCATGGCACATATCGACGCCGGTAAAACTACTACGACTGAAAGAATCCTGTTTTACACCGGCCGTGTTCATAAAATAGGCGAAGTTCATGACGGAGCCGCGACAATGGACTGGATGGTTCAGGAGCAGGAGCGTGGTATTACTATTACATCTGCTGCTACTACATGCCAGTGGAAAGATCATCGTATCAATATTATAGACACACCTGGGCACGTGGACTTTACCGTTGAGGTGGAAAGGTCACTCCGGGTTCTTGATGGGGCTGTGGCTGTCTTTTGTTCAGTAGGTGGAGTAGAACCCCAATCTGAAACCGTGTGGCGACAGGCGGATAAATATGGAGTTCCCCGGCTAGCGTTCATTAATAAGATGGATCGTGTTGGGGCGGATTTCTTCCGAGGCCTGAATATGATTAAAGAAAGACTGGGTGCAAACCCTGTTGCTCTGCAAATTCCAATCGGTGCTGAGGATAATTTTCGTGGTGTAATAGATTTAGTTACCAATAAGGCAATCATTTATACAGATGATTTGGGAACTACCAGTGAATTAACAGACATTCCTGATGATCTCAAAGACCAGGCAGAAGAGTATCGTAATTTACTTATTGAAGCTGTTGCCGAATCAGATGAGGAATTAATGATGAAGTACCTAGATGGGGAAGAGCTCACCGAGCAAGAGATTAGAACTGGAATCAGGGAAGCAACTATAGGTGTTAAGTTTATTCCGGTTCTTTGTGGGTCTGCATTTAAAAATAAGGGTGTACAGCCCTTGCTAGACGCAGTTGTTGAGTTTATGCCCGCTCCTATTGATGTCCCCGCTATTAAAGGGGTCAATCCGGATTCAGGGGAGGACGACAGCAGGCCGGCAGATGACAAAGCACCATTCTCAGCTCTTGCATTTAAAATTATGGCTGATCCTTATGTGGGTAAACTGGCATTTTTCAGAGTCTATTCCGGTGTACTTAGTTCGGGGTCGTACGTATTCAACTCAACGAAAAATAAAAAAGAGAGAATTGGACGTATACTGCAAATGCACGCAAATCACCGGGAAGAAATCCAGGAGGTTTTTACCGGAGATATCGCTGCAGCGGTAGGACTCAAGGATGTTTCAACTGGTGACACCCTTTGTGATGAGAAGAGCCCAATCATTCTTGAGAAGATGGAGTTTCCGGAGCCGGTTATTGATGTTGCCATCGAGCCCAAAACAAAAGCCGACCAGGAAAAGATGGGTATCGCTTTACAGAGGCTGGCTGAAGAAGACCCTACATTCCGGATGCATACTGATCATGATACAGGTCAGACAATTATCTCGGGTATGGGAGAACTACACTTGGAGATTATTGTTGACCGGATGCTGCGGGAGTTCAAGGTAGATGCTAATGTTGGTCGTCCGCAGGTTGCGTATAAAGAAACAATTAAGTCAACTGTTAAGGCCGAAGGTAAGTTTGTGCGGCAATCCGGGGGACGCGGTCAGTATGGTCACGTCTGGATTGAGCTTGAACCCCTTGAGCCGGGTGGCGGTTTTGAATTTGTTAACAAGATTGTCGGTGGTGTGGTTCCAAGAGAATATATTGGTCCTGTTGAAGCGGGAATCAAAGAAGCTCTGGAGAACGGTATCGTTGCAGGATATCCTGCGCTTGATATAAGAGCAACACTGTATGACGGTTCCTATCATGATGTTGACTCATCTGAAATGGCGTTTAAAATTGCTGGCTCAATGGCCTTCAAGAGCGGTGCTGCTAAAGCAAATCCGGTAATCCTTGAACCAATAATGAAAGTTGTTGTAGAGGTTCCAGAAGAGTATATGGGTGATGTAATGGGAGATATTAATTCCCGCCGTGGACGAATTGAAGGAATGGAGCCACGTGGAAACTCCCAGATTATTAGAGGCTTAGTCCCACTCGCAGAGATGTTCGGTTATGCAACCGATTTGCGTTCAAGGACACAGGGCCGCGGAACATACACCATGCATATGTCCCATTTTGAAGAGGTGCCCAAGAGTATTGCTGAAGGCATTATTGCCAAGAGACGGGGCTAGGACTGGTGCCTGGTACCAATAAATTTATATTCAAATTAATTAAGTTAAGAACTTAAGGAGGAAAGAATAAAAATGGCAAAGGCTAAATTCGAACGTAACAAACCCCACGTAAACGTAGGAACCA
>JAENZX010000050.1 GCA_016841045.1 Thermincola carboxydiphila | reverse complement strand
ATGGGACAGGTTAATTTGGATTTTTAATATTGGGGGATAGACAAATGAAATTATTTATAGACTGTCTGCCGTGTATGCTAAGACAAGTGCTGGAGGCGGCGCGTATGGCAACAACTGATGAGGTGATGCAGGAACAAATAATGAATGAAGCAGTGCAGGTACTTTCCGGGCACAAATTCTATAACTGTGCCCCTAAGCTGGGTGAAGCCATGCATGCGGTTGTTAAGAGGCACTCAGGTGTTACCGATCCATATGCTGAAATCAAATCCAGGGATATAGCAGAGGCCTTAAGGCTTGAGCCGTTGATCCGGCGGTTTGCTTTCAGTGGTGACGATTTTCTTCTTCAAGCACTGAAAGTTTCGGCAACAGGCAATGTAATGGATTCGGCGCTATATAACGACCTGGACATAGAGGCATGTCTGAATGCAGAACTGGAAAAGGGTTTCAGAGTTTGTGACTGGGATGCTTTCCAAAAGGACATTAAGATGGCCAAGAAGATTTTAATCATAGGTGACAATGCCGGAGAAGCTGTGTTTGATAAAGTTTTGGCACAGTATCTGTCCGTGGGGCATGAAGTTATTTATGCAGTCAGAGATGAGGCTATTATCAATGATATTACAACTGATGAAGCAGCAAAGACAGGGATTGCAGATCATGTAACAATAATATCAACCGGCTGCGGGGCGCCTGGTGCAGTGCTGGAATCATGCAGCAAAGAGTTTCGGACCGTCTTTGACAATGCGGATATAGTGATCAGCAAGGGACAGGGAAATTTTGAAGCCCTATCAGATACATCCCGGACAGTCTATTTTTTGCTAAAGGCAAAGTGCCCCAGAATCGCAAAGGCGCTTGGGGTAGATGTCAATGAGTATGTTTTCAGAAAGAAAATGTAAAGTTTATGTCTGTTACAAGGGGCCCAAGTCAATTACCAATTCCGGAAAATCAGGATGCTCTACAACCTCTTCATCCATTCCGGATGCAACAAGGGCATATACGCCACCCCGAAGGGCAAAACACTCGAGGCTTTTTTCATCAGGGTTCACCAGCCAATAGTGCCGGACCTGGGCATCCTGGTAAATCAGCATCTTTTTCAGCCTGTCTTTGCGTCCGGTTGAAGGAGACATAACCTCAACTACCAGCTTGGGAGGGCCGTCAATACGTTTTTCTTTTACGATTGGTTATCAAAACATACCTATATTTCTTTACCATTCCAGCAGTAGGTACACACATTATCCCATGGTAAGCCGATAGCATCCAGCATGTCATACAGGGATTGATACCTTAATGTGGTAAAGTTCAGACGCTTTCTGATCCAGTCAACCATACAGCCGTATTTTTCTGAATTCGGGTCACAGTACTCGTCCAGGGAAGCCGGTTCTTTACCTTCCAAATCCCAGATGGCCCGCCGGGCTACCAGGTCCAGCTCTGAGTTGGACCTGGAGAAGTTCAGGTATTTGCATCCGAAAACCAGTGGAGGACAAGCAGAACGAATGTGCACTTCTCTGGCATTACATTTATAAAGCAGTTCAGTTGTTTCCCTCATCTGTGTGCCGCGCACGATTGAGTCATCACAGAAGAGAATCCGTTTTTCGGCTACTAATTCAGTGATGGGTATCAGCTTCATTTTGGCAACAAGGTTTCTGATATTCTGGTCCTGAGGCATAAAGCTCCTGGCCCAGGTGGGTGTATATTTAATGAAAGGCCTGCCGTAAGGGACCCTGGATTCATTGGAGTAGCCTATCGCATGTGCGATACCGGAATCGGGTATCCCGGCCACCAGGTCTACTTCCACATGGTCATTGCGGGCCAGGGCAGCGCCATTGCGATAGCGCATAACTTCAACATTCATCCCTTCATATGATGAAGAAGGATAACCGTAATAGACCCACAGGAAGGCACACATTTTCATTTTGTCACGGGGTGGTGAAATTTTTTCCATACCTTCAGGTGTCAAAAGGATGATTTCCCCGGGGCCAAGTTCATATTTCATCTGATATCCCAGGTTGGGAAAAGCACAGGACTCAAAGGATACACAGTAAGCCCCTTCCTTTTTACCAATAACCAGGGGTGTCCTGCCGAAACGGTCCCTGGCGGCATAGATACCCTCAGCAGTCAGTATCAGCATGGTGCATGACCCGTCAATTGCTTCCTGGGCTTTTTGGATACCTTCTTTAAAGGACTCCCCTTCATCTATTAAAGAGGATACCACTTCAGTGGGATTGATTACACCCCTGCTCATTTCCAGGAAATGAGTATTTTTATTTGCCAGAGATTTATTGGCCAGTTCCTGGATGTTGTTAATACGTCCAACAGTGGTTATGGCATAGTGCCCAAGGTGGGAATAAACCAACAGGGGTTGGGCCTCAGTATCACTGATACACCCAATACCCATGCTGCCTTCCATGCCGGACAGATCGTTCTCGAATTTTGCCCGGAACTGAATATTTTCAATATTATGGATGGACCTTACAAAACTGCTGCCATTCCAAACTGCCATGCCCCCCCGGCTGGTACCTAAGTGTGAGTGATAATCAGTACCAAAATATAAATCCATAACACAACTGGTTTTTGAGACTACCCCAAAAAGTCCCCCCATAACATTTTCACTCTCCTATCCCTATTTAAAACACCATTCACAACACCGGACTCCTGCCATGAGTATCTCTCATCCGGACTTCTTCCGGCAGTTATCTGATGTCAGCATGATAGTCCTGCAGGGATTTTACCCTGTCTTCTTTCAGGTGGGTTTCCCTGTAGGCCTGTATGCCCTTAGCGCTTGCCATTGCGGCAGTAATGGTAGTGATATATGGTATCTTACATTTTATGGCCGTCTTCCGGATATATGAATCGTCATGCTGGCCTTGTTTACCGATAGGTGTATTCACAATCAGCTGTATTTCTTTGTTCATGACAGCGTCAGTTATATTGGGACGGCCTTCGTGTAATTTCTTGATTAATTCCGACCTGATGCCGTTTTGGATTAAGAAGTTGTGAGTCCCTTCGGTTGCCTTTATTTTAAAGGCAAGGTCGGTGAACATCCGGGCAACCTCAAGAACAGCTGATTTGTCCTGGTCGGCAACACTGATTAATACGGTCCCCGAAGTGGGCAGGGATACCTGAGTGCCCTCCTGAGCCTTAAAGAAGGCCAGTCCAAATGAATTTGCCATGCCCAGGACTTCTCCTGTAGAACGCATTTCCGGTCCCAAAAGGGGGTCCACCTCAGGGAACATGCTAAATGGAAATACCGCTTCTTTTACTCCGAAATGTTTAATTTGTTTGGGCTGCAGCTCCTGAATCGGCGAATTTTTTCCTGTCGCAGCAGACATGATGATTTCTGTGGCTGCACGCGCCATGGATATATTGCAGACTTTTGAGACCAGCGGGACTGTCCGTGAAGCGCGTGGGTTGGCTTCCAGGACATAAACACGGTCATCTGCAATGGCATATTGCATGTTCATGAGACCGATGACATTCATTTTCCCGGCGATTCTGGCGGTATATTCGTAAATGGTCTCCAAATGCCTGGGTGCAATATTGATGGGCGGGATTACACATGCTGAATCCCCGGAATGAATACCTGCCAGTTCGATATGTTCCATTACAGCAGGCACAAAAGCATCAGTTCCATCAGCAATGGCGTCTGCTTCAGCCTCAATGGCATTTTCCAGGAACCTGTCTATCAGGATAGGCCGTTCAGGGGTCACATCAACAGCTGCCTGAACATATTGGAGGAGCATTCCCTCATCATAAATAATTTCCATGCCCCGTCCACCAAGGACATATGATGGCCTGACCATCAGGGGATAACCGATTTGGTTTGCAATGGAAAGCGCTTCTTCCACAGTGCTGGCCATGCCGGATTCGGGCATTGGAATATCCAGTTCCTCCATGATTTTACGGAACATGTCGCGGTCCTCGGCAAGGTCTATGGTTTCCGGGGTGGTGCCCAGGATTCTGGCCCCTGCCCGGGCAAGTTCTCCGGCTATATTCAGGGGAGTCTGCCCGCCAAACTGGATGATTATCCCCAGGGGGTTTTCTTTATGATATATGCTGAGCACATCTTCAACAGTAAGGGGCTCAAAATACAGTTTGTCTGATGTGTCATAGTCTGTGGAAACCGTTTCGGGATTGCAGTTTACCATTATTGTCTCATAGCCCAGGTCACGCAAAGCAAAAGCTGCATGGACACAGCAGTAATCGAATTCTATCCCCTGGCCGATGCGGTTAGGACCGCCTCCGAGGATCATTACTTTCTGTCTGTTGCCGGAATGAGATTTATCAGCAGCATTATAGGTTGAAAAATAGTATGCGGCATCCTCAACACCACTTACCGGAACCGGTTCCCAGCCTTCGACAACTCCCAAAGCAATGCGCCGGTTCCTGATGTTTTCCTCAGGGATATTTAACAACATAGCCAGGTAGCGGTCAGCAAAACCGTCTTTTTTAGCCTGGATAAGTAAATTGTCAGGCAGTGATGCTGTGTCGCCGGCATATTTCAGGATTTCTTCTTCCAATAAGACAAGCTCCTTCATCTGTTCAATGAACCAGGGTTTGATACTGGTGAGGCGGCTGATTTCATCAATATCTGCTCCCTTGCGCAATGCCTCATACATGATGAACTGCCTTTCGCTGGACGGTTCTTTAAGCCATTCCATGAGTTCCTGCAGTGAACATTTGTTGAAGTTTTTGGCAAACCCCAGCCCATAACGGCCGATTTCAAGGGACCGAATAGCTTTTTGAAAGGCTTCTTTATAGTTTTTTCCGATACTCATGACTTCACCGACAGCCTTCATCTGGGTGCCCAGTTTATCTTCGGAACCTTTAAACTTCTCAAAGGCCCAGCGGGGAAATTTAACCACCACATAGTCACCTGACGGAGTATACTTGTCAAGTGTACCTTCCCGCCAGTAGGGAATTTCATCCAGGGTAAGACCTGCGGCCAGCATAGCAGAAATCAGGGCAATGGGGAAACCTGTGGCTTTTGATGCCAAGGCTGAAGACCGTGAAGTACGCGGATTTATTTCAATGACCACGATGCGGCCGGTTTTCGGGTCATGGGCAAACTGCACATTTGTGCCTCCGATTACCTGAATTGCTTCAGCGATATCATAAGAATATTTCTGCAGACGCTGCTGGACTTCGGGACTGATTGTCAGCATAGGTGCGGAGCAGAAGGAGTCACCTGTATGGACTCCCATGGCATCTATATTTTCAATGAAACACACCGTGATTATCTGGTTTTTGGCATCACGGACCACTTCAAGCTCCAGTTCCTCCCATCCCAATACCGATTCTTCAACAAGGATCTGCCCCACAATACTTGCTGCAATCCCGCGGTGGGCAATAACCCTCAGTTCCTCAATATTGTAAACCAGTCCGCCCCCTGTGCCGCCCATGGTATAAGCAGGACGGATTACTACCGGGAAACCGAGTTCCAGGGCGATTTTTTCCGCTTCTTCCACAGAGTAAGCAGGTTTGCTGCGGGGTATCTCGATACCGAGTTTGTTCATGGTTTCCTTAAATGCAATTCTGTCCTCACCGCGTTCTATTGCATCTACCTGTACACCAATTACCTTAATGTTGTATTTTTCAAGAATTCCGGCTCTTGACAGCTCCAGGCACAGGTTAAGGGCCGACTGCCCCCCCAGATTTGGCAGCAGCGCATCGGGGCGTTCCTTGGCAATTATCTGTGACACCCTTTCGACATTAAGGGGCTCTATATAAGTCGCATCTGCCATGGCCGGGTCAGTCATAATGGTTGCCGGATTTGAGTTTACCAGTACTATTTCATAGCCCAGTTTTCGCAGGGCTTTACAGGCCTGGGTGCCGGAATAGTCAAATTCACAGGCTTGTCCTATTATAATGGGTCCTGAGCCTATTATTAATATTTTGTTAATGTCAGTCCGTTTTGGCATATTATTACCCCTCACTTTATTTATTGGAATTATATGAAACATTATATAATATGATTGCCTAAATGTATATGCCGAACAGCTTTTAGTATTCGCTTTATCTTCTGTTGGGACATTTCCCTGAAAGCGTATTCGGTATTTTACCAAAAAGGAATTCTTACCGAAATTGTCGAAGTGTATTTGGCAACCAAAAACAATGGAAGGCACTGGAAGGTTGTCAAAGTATGATTGTTTCAGAGGGGATTTGAATAATATGAAAAAATTAAGTGATATTCTGGTGGTTTTTCTTTTATGCTGCTCTTTGATGGGTTTTCCTGTTCTGGCATATGCCGCTGAAGTTGATTTGCTTGAGGCAGCAAACCAGATGAATTATCTTAGCAAAAGCGGTCGGTATGATGAGTGTATTAACCTTGCAAATGATATGTTGGCACAGGATTTATTAATGATGGAAGCTTACAGGAATAAGTCTCTTTGCTATTATAAAATGGGTAAGCCCAAAGAAGCACTGGATACATTGGCCGCACAGCTTAAACTAAACCCCAAAAATCAACCGGCCCTTTATAATGCAGCATGTGCCAGCGCTCAGTTGGGGGAAGAGGACCAGGCAATTAATTACCTTAAACAACTCTTGTCTTTGGATATCACTGATAAGAGAGACATACGACTGGACAGTGATTTCAATTCAATTAAACAGGCACCTGAATATCAGAGTTTAATTGGCATTAGTGTCCGGGTTGGGGGAGAACTGCTTGATTTTGAAGTTCAGCCGTTAATTTCAGAAGGAAGGACCATGGTCCCCATGCGCGCAATTTTTGAGGCCCTGGGTGCACAGGTTTCGTGGGAAGGTATTACCCGGACTGTTACAGCTAATAAGGATGGCACTACAATTGTACTGACAATTGGCAAGAAAGTGTCTCAAATAAACGGTATAAACAAAAACCTGGATGTTGCCCCTGTTATAAGGGGCGGGAGAACACTCGTACCGGTAAGATTTATATCTGAAGCCCTTGGCGCTGTAGTTCAGTGGGATACAGAAAATGAACTGGTCGAAATTTTAACTGAAAAGCCAAAGGGATCCGTCACTGAGTATGAAACGGTAAAAAAGGAGCTGGACAGTCTGGTTGCCGTATCCGTAGTTGATGGCTTGTGGCCTGAACCGTATGATCTTTATGCAACTGAAGGGATGGTTTTAATTATTGCCAGGGACAAGCGGGCGCTGGACTTAATGGATTCCTGGGATGATTCTTTAAGGGCAGGATATATGTACCAAACTGCATATAATAACTATGCATTGGTTGTAGGATGTGAAACGGTGCAGCTGAAATTTATCTATGACGGTAAAGTGTATTATTCGGGTGATATGTATTATGAGAATGGGGGAGAAGATATTGAGCTTACATACTATTCCAGGGGGTTGCCGATAAATGTGGTAAAACAGTATAAAGAGGTTTTGGATTATAAGGATTTCTATCTGCTCCCTGCAGAAGAACAGACCAATTCTCAAATTGGTGATTAATAGCATGCTCACTTGGCACCGCCGGTTTCAGAAGCGGCTTTGCGGAGGTGAACACAATGATTATCAATGTGTTGTGGTACTTCTTCATTTATGCATTCTTGGGCTGGTGTACTGAAGTAGTCTATGCAGCTGCCAAAACAGGCAAGTTTATAAACCGGGGTTTTCTCAGTGGACCTGTCTGTCCCATCTACGGGGTCGGACTCTTATTAGTAATCTATATTTTGGAACCGGTAAAAAATAACATAATTTATATGTTTTTAGGTTCTATATTAATTACCAGTACGATAGAATTTATGGCGGGGTTCTTACTTGAGAAAATATTTTATCAAAAATGGTGGAATTACTCTGACATGCCATTTAATATTGGCGGTTACATTTGTCTGTTGTTCTCACTCATATGGGGGTTAGCGTGTCTCCTTATTGTTGACAGAATTCATCCAATGATTTTTGCTATAGTCACCCTGATTCCCCCGTTAGTGAGTAAGGTATTGCTGACAACTCTGGCCGTCCTGTTGATAATAGACCTGATTTCAACTGTTAAATCAGTCTTGAAATTAAATAAAAAACTCGAAATAATTGATGAGATCACATTGAAAATCAGGGAAGCATCAGACAGCATAGGAGAAAGCCTGGCGAACGGGACAATAAACTTCGTGCATAAAAAGGAAGACCTGGAAAAGGTCCTGGCCCGGCGAAAAGAAGTACTTAGCGACCTTCAGCAAGCGAAAAAAGAACTTCTGGAAACCACTTTTTTTGGACAGAAAAGGCTGCTGAAAGCATTTCCCGGATTAAAATCCATCCATCATAAAGATGCTCTTGAAAAACTGAGAGTCCATATTCTAGGCGGATTCAAAGGTTCAAAAAACACAAAAAAATTTTAGAGAAAGACCTTGACAAAAAAACAGGGTATTTACTAAAATATTATTAGCACTCAATGATGATGAGTGCTAACAAAGCGTTTTAATATTCCTTTTGTTTTGAGATATTTTATAAGTAGCGTTGATTCGTTATTGATATTTTATCTTGAAATTGGAAGGGATTTTAAAGCGCTTTTTTTAAAATTTTAAAAAATTATACTTTGCCGATACTGGTAACAGGGGAGTGAGACTATTGACAACAACGTTTGAAACAAAGCTTGCAGGACATGATAACCAGGAGGTGAGACGTATGTTGTAGCCTGATAAATCTACCAATAACCTTGGTCAACTGATACTAATTAAACTTTTCTTTTGGAGGTGTTGCATATGTTAGGATTGGTACCCTTTGAAAGAAAAAATAATGAAATTCAAAGATATAACAGCCTTTTTGATATCGACAGGATTTTTGAAAACTTCTTTAATGATACCGTTTTCCCCTCTCTTTACAGCAACAGCAGTCATATGAGGGTAGATATCAGGGAAACCGAAAAGGATTATATTCTTGAAGCCGATTTGCCAGGAGTCGAAAAAGAGGATATCAACATAGAAATTCACGACAACAGGCTTACTATCAGTGTTCAAAGTGATGAAAAGAAAGAGGAACAGAAGGGCAACTATATCAGAAGGGAACGCAGGCTCAGTTCAATGGTGAGGACTTTTGCAATTGATAATATCCAGAGTGACAAGATCTCAGCAAAATACGAAAATGGCGTTCTTGTGTTAACACTTCCCAAGAAGGAAGAAGCGAAACCCAAAGGAAGAAAAATCAATATCTCCTGATATTACTTTTTAGTAGTGAAAATTTAGTAATACGGCCACAGTGTGCCGGGCAATTCCTGCCCGGCGTTCTTTCTGTTTTCTGTCAACTCCTAACCGGGGCACAGCTCTGTTTCACAGACTGAGGAGATGATTTTATGAGTCGGGAAATATCAGGTATTCGCCTTTGACTTTGAAAGTCCTTTACATTGAACAATATTCCGGATTTAATAAGGAAATCTCTGTTTATGAGCTGAATGATGAATTTATCAGGGTGGCCAGAGAACTGAACCAATATAAGGAGACTGTCAAAAGGCTGCAAATTCAATTTCATTCTTAATATTTTGGCCCCGGCCAATTATGCCGAATTTAAAAGGATAATTTCTCCTGGTGGCAGAATTATAAAAGTTGCGAGAGGTTACCATTGATCTGACGGTCCTGGTTGGTGAAAAGAGTAGTAAACGGGGGGGACTCAACAGTGGAACGAAACAATTCATTCCATAAGGCTATCGGAGAACTGAATTTGTTTGAAAGATTATATGACTATGTAAGAGTGGTTGACCCTATAAATAAGAATGTCAATTACTATCTGAAACCCCAACCCGCAGGGACAGATGATGTTGAACCCAGGTGTTATAAACTCTGGGGTAAAGGGGATCTGTGTGAAAACTGCATTTCGGTTCGGGCCTTTAATCAGGAAGACACCTTTGTAAAAATCGAATACAAGTCAGATCAAGTCTGGATGGCTGCGGCAGTCCCCGTAGTTTTAGAGGACAATAAGGTTGTGGTGGAATTCGTTAAGAATATTACCGAGACCGGGCTGATAGATATTGAGGGGAAAGAGAGCGGCGAGATTCATAAAATTATTGACAGAAAGAACAGATTAATAGTCAGTGATGCCCTGACAGGAATTTATAATAACCGCTTCATTGATGAAAGACTGCCATATGACATGGCGTCATCCAGGGACAGCAACAGTTACCTGACCCTGTTTTTTATCAGCATAAATAACTTTAAAGCAATTAACAATCTATACGGCCACGCAGCAGGTAATCATACAGCTAAGGAATTGGCGAAACTTATAAAAAAATACTGCCGGGACAGAAAGGACTGGGTAGCCAGATATGGCGGCATGGAATTTATTTTGTGTTTATCCGGTGCCGATGATAAACGGGCCCACCAGGTGTACAAGCGCCTTTATAAAAAGATTGATAACACAACATTTCATTACGCGGGAAATGAAGTGAAGGCTGCTGTCAGCATCGGGTTCTACACGCTGCTGAATGAAAATATTACAGCTGAGGAATTTATCAAAAGAGCCGGGAAAAGTACTTATACAATGACTGAAGCCGGCAAAACGGCAGATTCCGGCAAAATAGATAAGGTAGCAGTATATGAACAATTTGAGCAAAAGCTGTTCCTGACGGTCCGGGAGAGTGAGGTAGCGGAGCTGCTTTTACAGGGTTTGTCTAATACCGAAATTGCGGAGAGGATTTTTGTCAGTAATTCAACTGTCAAAAAACACATTTCAAGTATTTTTAATAAGGTTAATGTAAAATCAAGGTCAGAATTCATTGCCAAATACAGCTACATCACAAGGATTTAATTTGTCCTTTTGGCCCATGTTTTTTAGCTGTATGGTATGCTATACTGGGTTTGTAAAGCATATTTTAGCATAATATTTGAAATGTTATTAAGAATATGTTTAACAGATTACATAAAAAAGGGAGGTTATAAGAAATGGATACTAGGGCTTTTCACAAATTAAGCTATGGTCTTTATGTCATCGGTTCAACCAGAGAGGGGCAGTTAAACGGGCAGGTTGCCAATACTGTTTTTCAGATTTCTTCAGACCCGGCCACTGTGGCCATAAGCATTAACAAAAAGAACCTGACCAATGAGTACATTAAATTCAGCGGAGTTTTTTCTGTTTCTGTTTTATCCAAAGACACTCCTTTGGATTTCATCGGTCACTTTGGTTTTAAATCAGGGCGTGATATCGATAAATACAAAAACATATCATATAAATTAGGCTTAAACGGTGTCCCGGTCCTTACGGAACATGCAGTAAGCGTTATAGAAGCCGAAGTTATTGCCAGTTATGATGTGGAGACACATACTCTTTTTATCGGGAAAGTTGTTAATGCCGAAGTGCCTGACAGTGGCGAGCCAATGACCTATGCATACTACCACCAGGTTAAAAGGGGACTGGTGCCTGATACAGCGCCGGCTCAGGTTAAGGAAGAAAGCCCAGGGCACAGTGATTTGAAGGGAACCGGGGATGATAAGGCGAAAAAATATGTCTGCACAATCTGTGGCTATATATATGATCCGGCTGCCGGTGACCCTGATTCCGGTATTGCCCCGGGAACGGCTTTTGAGGATATTCCTGATGACTGGGTGTGTCCGGTATGCGGTGTGGGAAAAGACCAGTTTGAAGTTGTGGAGTAGACGCAAAGTTTTAAACACAAAGAAAATTCTATTGTGAATAACTTAGTAAAAATAAAAAAAGGAGGATGAAAACATATGGATTTAAAAGGATCAAAAACAGAGGCCAATTTAATGGCGGCTTTCAGCGGTGAATCAATGGCCAGGAACAAGTACACTTACTATGCGTCCAAGGCCAGGAAAGAGGGGCTGAACCAAATAGCCGACTTTTTTGAAGAAACAGCCGCTAATGAAAAGGAACATGCCAAGATCTGGTTCAAGCTGCTGCATGACGGGATCCCGTCAACCGCCGAGAATCTGGAAGATGCCGCGGCAGGCGAAAATTACGAATGGACCGAGATGTATGCAGAATTTGCCCGGGTGGCCAGGGAAGAGGGTTTTGCAAAGATTGCTTTTCTCTTTGAAAAGGTAGGCCAGATTGAAAAAGAACATGAGGAAAGATACCGTAAATTGCTGCAGAACTATAAAGAAAATAAAGTCTTTGCAAGGGAAACCAAGCAGTCATGGATATGTGCCAATTGTGGGCATATTCATTACGGTGAGGAGGCACCTGAAGTGTGCCCTGTCTGTGACCACCCGAAGGCTTATTTTGCTATCAGGGCTGAGAACTATTAAACCAACATTTTTCGCAACCAGATCATAATATGTACAAGAGCAGAAGTATCCCGGCAGCGGGCGGCGGAATCCGCTTTCCGGAATACTTCTGCCTCTTTTTACGGGAGTTTTTGGTCAGGCGCCATTTGATATGGGACATGTAGTTATTTGGGATTAATACTTGCGCGAAGTGTTCAACATAAGAATCGAATATGTCATAGTTTGTGTTATAATTAGACAAGGGGTTGCCTGGTTTCAAAACGAACTAACACAAACTGGAGGAAATTTAATGATAAATTCAAGAAAAGAAATGATTGAATACTATACTAATAGGTACAGCAGGATATGTATTGAAAAGAGCATAATCGACAGCAGCCTTTTTGAAATGTATGGAGTAAAGCGTGGCCTTAGAGATAAGAGCGGGAAAGGAGTGATTTCCGGGATTACAAATATTTCATCAATCCAGTCCTATGAAGAAATTAACGGGCAGAGTGTGCCCTGTGACGGTAAACTTCTTTACCGGGGCTACAATATCATTGATTTGGTAAAGGGATTTGTTAATAATAAACGTTATGGATTTGAAGAGGTAACCTATCTGCTTTTATTCAGTTCACTCCCGAATGAAGAACAACTTGCAAACTTTAAAGAAATCCTGGCGGTCTGCAGGAACCTGCCGAAAAATTTTGTTAAAGATGTAATCATGAAAGCGCCAAGTAAGGATATTATGAATTCTTTAACGAAAAGTGTTCTTACACTGGCCTCTTATGATGAGAGAGTATCGGATTTGTCATTGGATAATATATTAAGACAATGTCTGATTCTTATCAGTATTTTTCCAATGCTTTCTGTTTATGGTTATCATGCCTATAATCATTATGAATGTGGTGACAGCTTCTATATTCACAGACCTGATGAAACACTTTCAGCGGCAGAAAATATACTAAGAATGTTAAGGCCTGATAAACAGTATACGGAACTTGAGGCAAGTGTACTGGACATTGCTTTGGTGCTTCATATGGAGCATGGTGGAGGAAATAACTCTACTTTTACAACAAGAGTTGTTACTTCTGCCGGATCTGATACTTTTTCAGCTATTGCTGCAGCATTATCATCTTTAAAGGGGCCCAAACATGGCGGAGCCAATATTAAAGTAGTGGAAATGATGAGAGATATTAAATCCAATGTTGCAGATATAAAGGATGACGAAGAGGTAAAACTATATTTATCCAAAATCCTAAACAGGCAGGCATTTGACCGGAGCGGCCTGATATATGGCATGGGACATGCCGTATATTCCATTTCTGATCCGAGGGCAAAAGTATTTAAGGGATTTGTAGAAAAACTGGCTGATGAAAAAGGCAGAAGAGCTGATTTTGAATTATATTCCATGATCGAGAGAATTGCTCCTGAAGTGATAGCCGAAGAACGGCGTATCTATAAGGGAGTCAGTGCAAATGTTGATTTTTTCAGCGGTTTTGTATATAGCATGTTAGATATCCCTTTGGAACTATATACACCTATTTTTGCCATGGCAAGAATTGTGGGGTGGAGTGCACACCGTTTGGAAGAACTTATCAATGCAGACAAAATAATAAGACCTGCATATAAAAGCATTGTAACAGAAAAAAGATATATTGAAATGAATGAGCGATGATGAAAAAGCAGGTGAGAAGGCAAGTGTAGAAATTACTCTTGCCTTTTGATATTTACATCTGTTAGGTTATCACTACTTTTATATCTTAAACCTCAAATATTTCGTTTACGGCTAACTTTAAACCCTCAAAAAAGTAAGAGGTTAAGGTATCTCCAGCCTTGTAGCTATTGTATTCATCAATATCACAGTCCTTAAAGCCATACACCAGAACCGAATGCTTTTGTGGATCAACAATCCAGAATTCTTTAACACCAGACAGCATATACGTATTTAACTTGTCTACCATATCTTTTGTACGGGTGCTTTTGGATAAAATTTCAATACAGAGAGTGGGTGTCCCCATATATCGCCCTTTTTCATTAACAGTACCATCTAAATCACACGCTATCAGCAAATCGGGCTGCATGACATCAGGTGTATTCAGGCCTTTTTTATAAAAATGAACATCGAAAGGCGCATAAAACACTTTGCATTTCCTGTCCTTTAAGTATGACCGCAGATGGATATACATATTCCCGGAAATATCCTGGTGGAAGGTATCGGGGGAAGCCAAAAGTACTATTTCACCATTGATATATTCCATTCTTAACTCGCTTTTCTCATAAATCTCCATAAATTCTTCGTATGATACCTTCTTGCCACCGTATTGATAATCCAAAGCATTTTCCCTAACCATATAATATCGTTCGATTTCTGTGACATAGGGTGTGATTCTTATTATTTTTTTGCCGTTTTTCGTGATCAAAACCTCGTGACCTTCGGCTACGTAATCGATATATTTGCCTAAATTCGTCTTCAGCTCTGTTGCCGTAATAACTTTTGTAGTATCACTCATATTTACCACCTCGTACGAAAATTATACCATATGGTACGAAATAACACAAACAAGAAATATACCGTGCGATCTGGGCTGGCTTCTTTTATAGCTTGACAAAATAATTTAGTTGATTAATAATTGATGTGGTAAATAATTTATTAAGTTAATGAATATGTTAGGGAAGGAGAGGTGGGTTGATGGAGAATGACCGGAAAAAAGCCATTGCCGAGAAGCTGGCAGAGACAATACTAAGATTTAAAAAACTTGATGGGCCGCCCATTTCCCTGGAGGGGATTAAGCGCAGCGAATTTTTCCTGCTGGCTACTCTTGCTTATCATTCATCCCCGGATTTACAGGGGATAAGGATTTCAGATATAAGCGCCAAAATGGATATTACACCTCCGGCGGTCACACATATGATCAACTCCCTGGAAGAAAGGGACCTTGTAACCCGTTCAGCAGACCC
>JAENZX010000049.1 GCA_016841045.1 Thermincola carboxydiphila | reverse complement strand
AAATTACCATCCGTTTAGACCTTAATACATGTATGCCCAAATCAAACTTTCCATTACTTATCTCGTTCGGGCCACAGTCAGTGCATGTTATTTCCTTACCCATGACTTTTCCTCCTATGTTATTTCCTCCTGTAAGAGTACTCCGATATGCCAATTTGATTTAACGCATCTGGTGAAAATACTTTGCTGACTGCGCACAGGTCTTGTAGCCTTTTTACAGGTAAATGCAGAAGTAAACAAGACCGCATTAGAGCTGTTTGGAAAGACTACTGGTTTGGAATAAAAGGTTAATGGGTGATTTTAATGCATGATATCTTTGGTAAAATATCGGAAGCAAGAATAAGGGAAGCGAAAAAAGAAGAAGAAAATAGGACTGATCTCCATGCTACCTATTCTATATGTCAAAGTTGTCTCGCTTAACCAACAATGAAGTTACTAAGATAATAGCAAGTATAATAAATACTCCAAACATTATGACTATCGGTATATCTCCAGACTGAAGAAAATAACCCGGACTCTGAATCATAGTATAAACTAACATACCCGTTGCAAACATATAAATCGAATATGCCCAGCCTTTTTCTGTCAACATCCCAATCCCAGAAACCATTAATAGAATAGCGGTAGTAAGTTCTGCCAAAAGGTGTAATCCTATCTCAATCGGTTTAGTTTTGAGTTCGGGGATTTGACCATTAAAATAGAACATGGCCCATAAACCGATCATTGAGATTCCCATAAATATTGCATATACAGCTGCTAATCTCTTCAATTTCATGATTTCACCCCCTTGTTTTTTGAATGATCAAAACGATAAATCAGGAAAGAAATTTTATCTTATACTGTTGCCGGTTAGAACAGCCATTACATCATTTACTTGCTCACCATATTCTTTAGTAAGCCTGGATTTCCCCAAATTTGACTTGATTATTTTCTTTATATCAGGATCATCTTCTATAGCCCACTTCTTCATAAATTCAAATCCCTGATCAGGTAATTTATTAACAAAAACACTGATGGCATATTCAAGCCCTTGCCTTAACACACGGAACTCTTCATTCTTTCGAAATTCTTTACCTGTTTTAATTAGATCTTCAAGAATTTTTTCTGTGATTTGAAGGCAAAACTTAACATTATCTTTTTCATTTAAAACCGGAGGATGAGCCAAAGTCGCTATAATTGCCCTTTTTTCTAAAAGGGAGGCCTCATTTATCCAATAACTAAAGATTATTTCAATTTCTCTAAAGTCTTTTTCTTCAATCCGTTGAAAACCTATGGCCACTGCCTCTCTAATACGCCATCGTAAATCATTTGCAGAAACTTTTAACAACTCAACAATTTCAGTTTTCTTTTTAATATCAACATTTGAAAATAATGCGCATAAAGCCTGTAGAGCGCAAAAAGGTATGAATTCTCTCGGGGTATCTGACGGAGTTTCCTTTGCCGATATTCTTGCCCATTTCCATAAAAGGTTCAATAATTTATCATTATCCTGCTCTGTCTCCAAGCAATCAGCGAATGCATAAGCCAACTCAAGGTTACCTCTTGGCCCAGGTAAGTTTGAATTTAAAACTAACAGGTCTTCCAGCTCTTTATAAGAACCTTCATTAATAAGAGGTTTAAGCTGTACTATGTATTCTTCACGTTTGCCCATTTTTAGCCTCCTAATTTTCGTCATATGCCTTTACTGCTCAAATCAAATTATTTTTTCTTAAATTTTTCTGGCTTGGTAACCCTAATATTAATTATTAAGCCACAATCAGTACATACTTCAGCCATCATAGGTGATCCCGTACTCCACAACTTATCAGCTGGTCGTAACGCCACATAACCATCCAACTTTCCTTTACTTATCTCCTTCGAGCCACATTCAGGGCATGTTATTTCCTTATCCATAACTTTTCCTCCTTTACGTTTAGTAAGTGAAACCTGTTTCACTAAAGTTTTTTTGAGAAAACCGTCCTCCCAGTTTCCACCGTTGTTAGGTGATGTAGGCAACATTGCCCAGTTAGGCTGCTTTATCTCTTTATTAAATACCCAGCAATAAGGTTTATTACGAATATAAAAGGGATTCCAAAAACAAAGGAGCTATGTCTTGTCTTATGTCTAAAAATCTTCATTCCTACCAATACTCCTGCTGCCCCACCTATTAAACTAACCAAAAACAAGTTTATCTCTGGAATTCGCCAGCCCCTATTTTTTGATTTAAGCTTGTCGTAACCCATTAGAAAGAACCCTATTATGTTAATGGCTAATATAAACGTATAGACATACTGCATATATGTACACCTCTGCTTGTTATAAACAAAATCAATTAAAGAATTACATGATAACGTGCAGTTGCGGCTACACCTTCTATCGGGTTAGGTTAGGCCGAGCCCAGTCTCTTGCAATTGCAGTATTATGCTTTGCTTCTTAGTCGAAAAAGTTTAATCGTAAACATAATCATCCACGCCAAAGCTAATAACCCGCCTGGTGCAGCAACCATTATTGCCACATTTTTTATTGCTGGCACAAAAGTTACTAAAATTATATAAATCATTAATAAAGCACTTCCCAAGATTCCCGTGTATCCTGTTGATCTACTAAAGACCCCACCCTTTAGCATACCAAATGACATTATCAAACTGCCTGTTGCAGATAGAAAAAAGCCTGCAAAAGCACCTGGACTCCCATGGGCACCTCTTGCTAGCAATGCCTCACCCGCTGATGCAATCAAAACTTTTTGGCTCTCCGTTGTCGAAGCAGCATACTTACTGCTTAATTCAAGCATTGGCAAAGCTGTATTATTTGTAATAAAGATAGTCGCACCGATAAAATAAATTATCATTGCTAACAAAGTATAAGCTATATTTTCCTGACGATGAGCTGCACAAAGGGCAAAATAGGTTGGTATCATAAGAATAGTAGTAAAATAATTTAGCATGTCTAGGTTATAAAGACCAAGCAACCAATTATCCTGAAATTGAACAAAGTTATCAATTGCGGTGTTGGGTATTGCTGATATGTCTCCTCCTGTAACTGTCCCAACAATGATATCAAGTATGGTAGAAATTATAACAATGAGGGCAGTAACAGCACCAAAAATATAAACATTCTTCCATTGCTTCTCAGCTTTCATTTATTGCTACCTCCTTTTTTTGCCACCCCAAACCCCTTCTCGCTGCCGCAAAAACCGTGACAGCCGGCTCCCCAAAGAACGGCATCCGGGCAGGAAAAGTTGGGTCGGAGCATAGCGGAGCCGTTTCCAGCGTTGTTAGATGATGTACGGCAGCAGGCTTGTATTAGCAAACTAGTATATCCATGATTTCTCAACTATAACTTTGGCAAAAAAAGAAATAATAAGCATTAAAGGATGTTTTAGAGGGGTGATTTTTAATGAATAAAATTAAAGATAGAGTTCTTCTAGGAGTTATTGCAGGTTTATGTGGAAACCTTGTAAAGACTGCCATCGATGAGGTTTCACTTAAGAAAAAAATATCTCAAAGGTCTTTTCGAGAAACCGCATCAGGTGTATGGGTATCAACTCAAAAAGAAGCCAGTAATGTCAAAGGCCAGATCCTTGGAGGATTATTGGATTTCGGAATGGCCACTCTCGGAGGAATTGGAACAGTATATTTACTATCTAAGACCGGGAGAGACCAGCTTGTGACTAAAGGACTGGTTTCTGGAATAACTGTGGGTTCCAGTATTAGTGCTCTTTTAAGTGCTTTTCCTCAAAACAAAGTTAGACCCAAAGATGCTGCTAGCAATCTATCTTATATGCTCAGCCATGCTGTATATGGTCTTATCACTACCTTCGTGGCGGCGAAACTTGGTGATGATTCGTTGTATGATTCAAAACCAAAAAACAACTATCTTGAGCCAACTATTAAAACTTCAGAACAAGAAAAAAACGCAACGCCTACAGTTCTGAACAATCATAAAACCTTTAAACAAAAGAGTGTTTGAACAATATGTCTAGCTGGCGAACAGGAAAATAAGACCCCAATAACTATCCTAGCCGTATTTCACCTAACGCATCTGCTGGAAACGAATTTTGCCACCCCGAATCTCCGGCTGGCGCGGTTTTTGCCGCCCATACCGCTACTACACTTTCGCAAAAAACATTACACCAGCGCCATCAGCCGACCCATAAGGAATACCACGGCTTTTCGGAATAAGGAATACCGTCTTGGTCACTTTTCGAAAAGCCGAATAAGATTTTTTGCCTTCTACCAAGCTGGTGGAATTATTTTTGCCAGTGCAAAAACCGTGACAGCCGAGCAGGATTAAGGCAAAGTTGGGTCTGGTCGTAGCGGAACCGTTTCCAGCGTTGTTAGATGATGTCTGCGTCTACCCGAACAATCTTTGTTTGAACTTATAACATATATGTGATATATTTGTACTCGAATCCGAGGTGATTACATTTGTATCAAATTGATTATTATACAGAAAAGGTAAATGTCCTGTTTTAGCATTCATTCTAGAACAAACCCCAAAAGAACAAGCTAAAATACACAGGGAAATAGACCTACTAGAAGAGTTCGGCCTAGCATTAGGAATGCCACATATTAAGAAAATGCAGACACTGAAGAAATTTGGGAACTCCGAATCAAACATAGCACAAACAACTTCCGCATATTCTACTTTTGCTTTATAAGAGGTAAATTCGTTTTATTGCACGGTATCCGAAAAACTACAGGAAAAACACCTGCCTAAGATTTAAAAGTTGCAACCAAGCGAATGAACAATTACCTGAAAGGCAGTGATTAATTTGAACCATCAAGACGTAAAAAACCAACTTTTGCAAAACGCCGAAGTTAAGGCTGATTATGAAAAACTAAAGGTTCTATACGACATTAAGAGAGAGATCATAAGGTTGCGTATAGAACAAGGATTGAGTCAGAAGGAGTTAGCCACCAAAGTTGGAACCAGGCAATCTGCCATATCAAGACTTGAAAGCTGCGAGTACAATCCCAGTATAGAATTCTTGAACAAAGTAGCTCATGCTCTGGGTAAAGAATTAGAAGTCAAGTTTAACTAAGCAGTGGTTATTTCCACTGTTTTTTATTTTTTGGCCTTCCCGAGTTCTTTATTTAAACTGGACTTCCTAACATTTTTCAAGGTAATACATGAAAATATGTCAGCAATACGGCTATAGGATAATCTTATATAAAAATAGTTAATATACTCCACTACAGCAAACAAGAACAAAAATAGTCCTAAAACTGTTTCGGAATCTATTATAAAATCCGTGACATAAAAATCATAAATAATTATTAACGGACATAAAGCAATTAACGCTAGATCAACCTTTCTAAATACGCCATATAATCTCCTAAACCCGCTTTCTGAAATCTTTCTGTGATTAATCTTGTTCAAGCAATACAGCCAATAGTAGCTGCCTTGAAGCAGAACAAGTATCAAACAAAAAAACGGATATACTATTACATAGCGAAGACTTATTAATTGCTCATGCTTAAAAAGCAAGAGAACGAGAACAAACATTATTGATGCGGCTAATTCACCAGTGCATAAACTAATTAACTGCTTCTTTAATTTATTGTTGGGCATAAGAGACTCCTCACCTAAGATCTCTAAAGTAACATTATTAAGACAATCAACTGAGGAAATTAAATAACGAAAATGATGACGCATGTACGACTTTTAAAACGAGTTTTTTATCTTTGACCCCAAATGGTGGTTGGAGCGTAGCGGAGCCGTTTCCAGCGTTGTTAGGTGATGTAGTGCGGAATTCTCACATGCAGTGCTCCGAGTAGAGTATTTTGTTCGTTTTTTCATCAACAATAATGGTCCACACATGACCTACTCGTCTATCCCGCAACTCAGGTACTATCTTAATGACTGGCCACAGTTTTTCTATTTCCATCTGTAGTTCAAAATCAACACATCTCTATTTTGAAATCGTCCAGTATCAATTAACACAGGAAATTTTGTTAGCCTGTAACCGATTTTCTCGTTTGATACTTTTAACGCCTTCTTTACCTCGTTTTCGGGAATACCTTTTTGCTTACAAGCTTCAACTAATGCCCTTTCATATGCATAATTACCAAATATCTTGCTAACATCAGCTTCTTCAAATTGCCTCCAATAACCCTGTTTCGCGAAAACTGTTCGATTGTTCTGTACTTGCCAATCAGCTATTTTGTAAAGGTTGATGTTATACAAACCAATAGTAAATATGGCGTATAACAATATTATTATCGATATAAGTTTTAAACTCCGATATGTTTTCACTTCTGTCGACCCCAAATCTCGGCTTAGCACTATTTCACCTAACGCATCTGCTGGAAACGAACTTTGCCTTCCCGACCCTCCGGCTGGCGCGATTGTTGCCGCCCCAGACTTTTTCCCCCTGCCGCAAGAATCGTGACAGCCGGCTCCCCAAAGAACGGCATCAGGGCAGGAAAAGTTGGGTCGTAGCGTAGCGGAGCAGTTTCGTTAGGTGATGTCTGGTGATACCCGGAAGTATATTTTTTATCATTATTATGATATAATAATAACAACTATATTGATAAGGAGTGTTTTGTATGCCGATTATTAAACCGATATCAGACCTCAGAAATAACTTCAACGAAATTTCGGAAATCTGTCATAAAGAAGGTGAACCTGTATTCATTACTAAGAACGGGCAAGGAGATATGGTTGTGATGAGTCTGGCACGTTATGAGCAATTGGAATCATTAATTGAATTATACCAGAAACTGGGTGAAGCAGAAAAAGAAAGTCAATCCAAAGTGCCGACAATTTCTCATAAGGAATTTATGAAACAAATGAGGACACATATTAATGAATAAAAAGTATCGAATTGAATACCTTCCTATTGCTCAAAAAGATGTCACCGAAATAATAGAGTACATTCAAAAAGATAACCCAAGTGCAGCTCTAGCATTTTTAGATGAAATTGACGAAACAATATCTAAGTTAGAGGAATTTCCGTTCATGGGACAAGTTCCTAAAGATAGACGCCTGGAATACTTAGGCTATAGAACGTTAATTGTCGGCAGCTGTCTTGTGTTTTATGTTGTGAAGGAAAACTATACAGAGATTAGAAGAGTACTTCATGGAAAACGCAAGTATTCTTTTCTTTTATAGACCCCTAATTAGCCAGATTTCGCCTAACGCATTGGCTGGAAACGCCCACCGGCTGGCGCGGTTTTTGCCACCCCGGACCTGTTCTCCCTCGCCGCAAAAACCGTGACAGCCGGCTCCCCAAAGAACGGCATCCGGGCAGGAAAAGTTGGGTCGGAGCGCAGCGGAGCCGTTTCCAGCGTTGTTAGGTGATGTACGGCTATCCTCCCGAGTTGTTTTGACACGTATTTTTACACGTGTTATAATGTTTTTGAAGATGTTTTTAAAGGAGCCAAACATGAAATCATATTCATCCAGAGAAATACTTAAAATACTATACGATGATGGTTGGAAGGAAGTTCGGTCTAGAGGCGACCATCTTCAGTTAAAACATCCCTCTAAAAAAGGGCTCGTAACTGTCCCTCATCCCAATAAAGACTTGCCAACTAAAACTGTTAAAAGCATCTTAAACCAAGCAGGTCTTAATCTTTAGATAATTACAAGGAGGCAATCTCAATGAATAAAAAAGACAAGTATGTATTCCCCGCTATCTTCTCAATTGAACAAAATGGCGTATCAGTAGAATTTCCAAACCTACCCGGATGCTTTTCATGTGGTAATACCGAAGATGAAGCACTTTATATGGCTAAAGATGCGTTAGAACTTCATTTATATGGTCTGGAAGAAGAAGCCGAATTCATCCCTGAGCCATCGACTATTTCAAGTTTAAATTTGGAAAAAAACCAATTTGTCGCACTGATTGAAGTATGGATGCCCCCTATTCGGGATGAAATGGCACAAAAGGCTATCAAAAAGACACTTACAATTCCAAAATGGTTAAATGACCTTGCAGAAGAGAGAAAAGTAAACTTCTCTCACGTCCTACAAAGTGCTTTAATGTCATACCTTGGGCTAAATAAAATCAAAGAAAAACCTTCTTATCAAAATCTTCTTAAACCTAAAAAACGTCTAACTAAAAAACAGTAATTTCTGATGGGCCAGTGAATTTGGCCTTTCTTTTTTTTGACCCCAAAGCAGATAGCCGTATTTCGCCTAACGCATCTGCTGGAAACAAACTTTTCCGCCCACCGACTGGCGCGGTTTTTGCCGCCCCAACTACCTTCTCCCTGCCGCAAGAATCGTGACAGCCGGGCAGGATGAGCAAAGTTGGGCGGAACGTAGTGGAGCCGTTTCCAGCGTTGTTAGGTGATGTATTCAACCAGCCCAAATGTCTTGTTTAAATTTCGTTTCATATGATATACTATAACAAAGAAACCAAGCAACCAAGTTTTTAAAATGGAGGTTTTTATATGTCAATAGGTCCTTCAAATAGGAAAGGCAACTTCATGGATTCTAAAAGAATTAGCGTATCAAAGAAACGACAAATCACAATTCCCCAGAAGTTTTTTGATAGTCTCAATATTGGTGAAGAAGTTGAATGTATTATGACTAACTCCGAGATTATCATTCGTCCTGTGCGACAAGAAACTGAATTCGCTGAGGAGATTCTTAAAGACCTTGTTGCTAAAGGTTTTCAGGGTGAACAACTATTAGATGAATTCAGGAAAACTCGTTCCCAAATTAGACCGGCTATTAAAAGAATGATTGATGAAGCTGAACTAGTTGCCAATAGCCTGAACGGTTCTGGAGACGACAAGATGAAAGAACTTTTCTCGGACGTGGAGGACTAGTATGCTTCCGATTATGTTTTTGAATCCTGCTGAAAAATACTTTAAAAAGTTGAAAGATAAACAGCTAAAGAAAAAGTATGAATCTGCTTTGATAGAGATTAGAACAGATCCGGACTGCGGTAACCACAAAACTGGTGATTTAGCAGGAATTTGGGGATATGACGTCTACCATAACGGAGTAAACTATGAAATTGCTTATTACTTAGCAGAAAATGATAAGGGAGAAATAGTCGTTGTAATAATGGCCGGAACAAGGGAAAACTTTTGGGATGCTATAAAAAAATATATAAAATAACTCAAGGTGGCCAACAAGCCATCTTTTATTTTTTATCTTTTGACCCCAAATTAGGTTGAATATTTCACCTAACGCATTGGCTGGAAACGAACTTTTCCGCCCACCGGCTGGCGCGGTTTTTGCCGCCCCAACTACCTTCTCCCTGCCGCAAGAATCGTGACAGCCGGGCAGGATTAGCAAAGTTGGGCGGGAACGTAGTGGAGCCGTTTCCAGCGTTGTTAGGTGATGTAACCCCGTCCCACACAAAGTTTTTCTCAAATCACCTACATAACGCATTGCTTTTGTGCGCACAATAGATATATAATTAAACTACAAGAAAGGAAGTGATTTTGTGGCTAAATCTTCTAATCTCTATATTCGTGTCGAACCTGATCTGAAAGAACAAGCTGAAAAAGTATTTGATGGGTTAGGAATTTCGATGTCAAATGCAGTAGGACTTTTTTTAAAGCAGGTAGTTATTAATCAAGCAATCCCGTTCGATCTAAAACTAGCACCGGGAAAAATTAATTCTGTTGATACTTTGACTGAAGCAGAGTTTAATGCTGAAATGGAGAAAGGGTATAAAGATTTTTTAGCAAATAAAGGACGTCCCGTAAAAGAAGTATTTTCTGACATTCGAAAAGGACTTGATACATGAAAGAATATGACGTAATCATTACAGTCGAAGCAGAAAAAGATCTTCAGGATATTTTTAGGTACATCGCTTTAGAATTATTAGAGCCAGCAGTAGCAATGAATCTGTGTGATAGTATTGAACGGGAAATACTAAAATTGAGTTCTATGCCTGACAGACATGCTCTTTACAAGAATGAACCTTGGTTTTCAAGAGGATTAAGATTCTTTCCTGTCGGCAACTTTCTTATATTTTATATAGTTAGAGATTCTGACAGTTCGGTACATGTTCTTCGCGTAATGTATAGCAAACAAAATATTCAAAAAAGGTTGTAATAGAGTAGATTGTACAAAGATGGGCAGGTTATTCACTGCTCACTTTTAGCTTTCGCTGAGCACGCCTTGGTCGCATTTTATTTTTGAACCCAGAGACCGGGTTATTTCACCTAACGCATCTGCTGGAAACGAACTTTTCCGCCCACCAGCTGGCGCGGTTTTTGCTGCCCCAAACCCATTCTCCCCGCCGCAAAAACCGTGACAGCTGGCTCCCCAGAGAACGGCATCCGGGCAGGAAAAGTTGGGTCGGAGCGTAGCGGAGCCGTTTCCAGCGTTGTTAGGTGATGTGTTTTACCGCGCCACAGAGTAATGTTTCATCTTCCATCAACTGGCGAATACTATATATCAGTATTATATTGAACAATAACCGTCAGAGGTGGTACAATATGGTTACAAGTAATGGAATAGATGAAGGTGATAGCATGTTAAATGAGAAAAAACTTCAGAAAAGTGAAAAGACCCCAAAGACAGCTACTAAAACCGATGTGGCCAAAGCAATAAGTAAATCCAGTAAAAAACACGCAAAAATGCTTAAAATGCTTGCCAAATAATATGAATATTGTTTGTCTCTCAGAAGAACACATATATATGATTCATAAGGCAAGTATAGCTACGTTTGGTGGTGACCCGGGATACTATGATTACACGGATGGACGGATTGAATCTATTTTAGCCCATCAGTACCCGGTATTCGGTCATGATAAGTATCCAAACATATTTCAAAAGGCTGCAATGTTACTGTATTTCTTCACCAAAGACCATTGCTTTATTGACGGAAACAAAAGAGTCGGTATCCAAACTGCAATTGTTTTTCTCACCGTTAACAGCTATATCGATGAACTAGATGATGATGATGGTTATAATAAGACTATGGAAATTGCTTCTTCAACTGTATCTGAGGCCGGGCGCGACACTTACATTGAAGAACTAGCCCAATGGCTCTCTACTAGATTTAAACTATCCGAATAAGCTCAATCAAAAGACTTTTGGCATTTGCTAAAGGTCTTTTTCTTTTAGGACCCCAGATTGGCAAAACATTTCACCTAACGCATCTGCTGGAAACGAACTTTTCCGCCCACCAGCTGGCGCGGTTTTTGCCGCCCCAGGCCCCTACCCCCTACCGCAAAAACCGTGACAGCCGGGCAGGATGAGCAAAGTTGGGTCGGAGCGCAGCGGAGCCGTTTCCAGCGTTGTTAGATGATGTCGGCACCTCGCGTTGAATCATGAATAAGTCTTTATAACTCGGAAGGTAAATTATCTTGAAGTTCAGTTACATTCTTACTCTTAATTAATGCATTAATAACATGCATATTAGGAACTGAAAATATCGTGGGATACTCCCTTTCACCCAGTTCTTTACGCACATAAAAAGCAAGCTTTTCTTCATGCACTGAGAATTCCGCATTAACTCCCTCTTTATTGCCTCTTGCGTCAACCCTTATCCATTTACCTAGTTTTTCTAGATAGATTGCATTTAGCCCATGTATAACAGGCCAAGGTTTTTCGTCGTCATCCAAAATTAAAGTTTGATAGCAAAAACCTGTTGGAATACCTAGCTTTCTTAAAATTGCTGCCAGTAAGTGGGCTTTAGCGTAACATATCCCTTGTTTATGCAGTAAAACCTCCGAAGCTTTACAAGTTACAACTTGTCCATCTATATCCATTGAATGCGAAATTTCATCTCGTACAAATTCATATACCTTCATGGCTAATTCAACTTGATCGTCTATACCCAACGATAGTTGTTCAGCTAAATCAGAAATACCTATATCGTCATAATCAATAATATCGGAAGCTTCCAAGTAGGATTTCATATCTTTTTTCTCTTCTATCAAATTCAATTTAAGCACCACCCATAATTATACTGATTCATTTAATAATGACCTATAAAACAGCTCCGATATGCCTATTTCATCTAACGCATCTGCTGGAAACGAACTTTGCGACCCGACTCTCCGGCTGGCGCGGTTTTTGCACCCCACACTGCTGCCCCACTTCGCAAAAAGCATTACACCAGCGCCATCATACTGACCCAAAAGGAATACCAAGGCTTTTCGGAATAAGGAATACCGTCTTGGTCACTCAACCGAAAAGGCGAATGAGTTCTTGCATTCTACCAAGCTGGTGGAATGATTTTTGCCTGCGCAAAAACCGTGACAGCCGGGCAGGATGAGGGCAAAGTTGGGTCGGAGCGCAGCGGAGCCGTTTCCAGCGTTGTTAGACGATGTATGGCGGAAGGACCCCCTTATCGCCAAATATGCCGTTCAGCAGAAAATGCAGTACTCCAATAACCTTCCTGCCTAGAACTTTCCGTAAAATCTTTCATAAACTTTGCTGTATTGCAAATGAAGTCTGGTTTTAAGAGGTCAAGATAAACTAGTCCAACCCATTCTCCAGGTATTTCAAGATGGAATCCATCTTTTGATAATACATATAGGGTTGTTTCTACATGCTTATTAAATAGCCGATTACCTTTAAACGATTCTGAACGCAATTTGCGACTTCTTTCTCTACTAGCTTCTTGATTTAATCTTCTAAGTGAAACCTTCCATCCGTTTTGTTCAAATCTTTTCTTAAGGGCCATAAGATTTAAGAAGCTATCAATAATTACCTCTCCGGATACTAGTTGAATTATATTCTCATCAAATAGCGGGAGTACGGTATAAGGAACTTTATTTCGAATTGGCTCGGCACCTTCTAAGTACAAAGTATCCATACTTGTAAAGTGCACCCAATCCTTGCTAAGTTTAAATGGTAGTTTTAGTTTAGTTGCAGTATCTGTTTTAATAGCACTAACATACATCATCCGGTCAACAAATCTTCCGCAATATCCATCCTTATGACAACCTTTTATAACATAATCAAGAGTATCAAGGTATGTTTCAACCGGTATATCTAAAACTCCTAAATTTGCTTCGCATTCACCCAAGCTTATTTTCTCAAACCGTATTGCTTCATCAACTTCTACTACTCTTCGGGCCTGTGTTGAAAGGTCTCCTCCACGTTTGATTAGATTTCTGTAGTCACCAGCAGTCCAAACCTTTCGACCTGAGCCTTTAATCTCCAATATTACAGGGTAGCCTTTATCCTCTAAGACCGTTAAATCACCAACTCTAAGTATATTAGTTATATCATGAATAAGAACGTGGTGTCCGAAGGCAACAACCCTCGTTGCTACATCATCTTCCTTTGAAATTTCAGTATCAAGAAATCCACTGGATCTGTTTTGAGACAATATTCGCATTAGAGGTCGATTAAAACCTAGTAATCGCCAAGCTAATCCATCAGCGATATCTTTAAAAATATGCCGTAATCGCTGCATGTAGAAAAGTTGACGGTCGGTTTTCTGCATCCCATGTACTTTTTGTTGTTCACGAATGCTAATTTCTAATTTAGATAAATTACGTAGAATAGCAAGTTGTAAAGCTAGGCTTTTAAGGGGCGAGCTAATTGTTGACGGTTCTCGGCTTATTTTTAAAAACCTTAGAAGATATGGCTTCCATTGTTTGTAATAGTCACTTAATGCAAACCCAATTAGATTTTCTATTAAATCTTTCTTCATAATATCTTCTCCAAATTCTTTATAGCGAATTGTTACTAGCCTAGCCATATTTCGTCTAACGCATCTGCTGGAAACGAACTTTGCCTACCCCACTCTCAGGCTGGCGCGATTCTTGCCGCCCTATCTCCCTTCCGTCCTGCCGCAAGAATCGTGACAGCCGGGCAGGATGTGCAAAGTTGGGTCGGAGCGAAGCGGAGCCGTTTCCAGCGTTGTTAGGCGATGTGGTACGGCCGGTTTTTTCTTACAATTACTACTTCTTCTCCTCGAATAAATCCCATATGTAAATTAAATATTCCTTTCCAAGTGTATGACCGTCAATCATATTTAACATTTTCAAGTGATGAACATCATCCTCAAATTTGCAGTGTACTTTATTAGTTTCTGGATTAACTGCATAATATAAATCATCAAACTGCGCATGACAATTAGGACATAATATTATTATATTGCTGTAGTTGTCATCCCCTCTATGGCTTCTATTGTAAGGCTTTATATGATGTGCCTCTGAAAAAAAGTCTCCATTACTATTTCTTAATGAAATGCCACAGAGTTGACATTTGTTTTTGTACCTTCTTTTCAGTTCTCGGGCTATGTTAGAATCTCTGATTAGTCTCTGGATTGTAATTTTGTTTTCCTGCAAATTTTGTTTGTTAAAGCTATCATACATCTTCATTTCATCCTCATTAATATCATTTGCTTCCGAATATTCTCCTAGATTGCTTTCTTTACTCTTTTTCCTTTTTTGAGGTAAAACATCTTTCAAGTTGTATGTTCTTGCAATTTCAGCTTTGTTTTCACTCCTCAAAATAGAGATATACTCATTTAAAGCGTACTTTAATGCAGTTGATTTTAACTCATTCTCCAGTAAAATTTTGTACAACCCTTCTCCTTTAGTGGAGGTTAATATGTACAATATCATCGATCTTACTAATAGTTCTTGATTAACATCCTTGCCACCTAATAACTCTTTATTTCTCTTCCTTTTAAGCCTATCTAAAAGGTGACTAATTTTAGGATTATCAACAGGCTTTCCCGAACAAATTAATAAACAATTCAAGTCAGTTTCTAGGTTTTTCCGATATTCCAAATATTCTTTGAGGTAAAAATATGTGTGTTCATTAAGTTCCAACCACTCTATTAGTGAAGAATCACCTTTCTTAGTTCTTACATTTCTGATTCTTTTAGTAGAGATGTCAATATCGTCTAAAGTGATATCCAATACATCCCCCTGTTTAAACATGCAAAAAAATGACAGTGCACAGATTAGTGGAATTAATAATTCTTCTTCTTTATTTTTATATTTAATCTTATCGCTAAATAGATTGTTGATTTCTTGCGGCGTTAGAAAATCGAGGTCAGAGGTTGATTTCGGACTGTTCTTAAAAATTTCTTTGATCTTGTCTTGTATTCTTAATTTCCCCATTTTATCAATGAAATCTTCTTCACAAAGGAAATCCAAGAACTTCAGTAATGCTGGCCTAACAAGAGATTTTCTTTTAATTTTACTAACTCTAATCTCATCAAATATCAAATCGTACTCACCTTTAGGAATCTTATGCAGAACTTCCGATTGAAGATATTCCGAAATAATATCAATATATTGAGTACAAGATTTTGGTGACAAATTCTGATGGGCATATTCTATAAAATTCTCTCTTAAAAATTCCACATCTTCTAGATCCATCATTTCTTTTCACACTCCCGCTAATCAAAGCAAAAGAATTTTCTTGCTTCCTGTGAATCCTAGGCCGTACCATTTCACCTAACGCATCTGCTGGAAACGAACTTTGCCTTCCCGACTCTCCGGCT
>JAENZX010000048.1 GCA_016841045.1 Thermincola carboxydiphila | reverse complement strand
GGATTCCCCGGCCCTAAGTTGACGAGGGTGCAAAAAAAGAGGAACGCCCCATGCACTTATGGGACGCTCCCTTATGATTTTAGTTTCCAATGAATACTTCGCAATTAAAACATTAAGCTGATGCCGAAGCTGAATCTGATTTTCTATGTAGAACATAAATTAATAAAGCTATCAAGGCCGGGACGATATTTAATATAAACATATTTTCATAGCCAAAGGAACCGGCCAGAATGCCCCAGCCAACCGACCCGGAAGCTACACCGATATCAAACGCAATCCAATATGTGGAATTGGCTCCTCCTTTTCGTTCTGGAGGGACACTGCTGATACAAAGGGCCATCATTGTTGGCTGGAGGAAACCAAATCCGATGCCAAATAACAGTCCGCTAACAACCAGATACCAGGAAGAGGTAGTTTGGGATAGGATAAGCATACAAATTACTATTGAAATTAGTCCTGAGGGAACTACAATATCATAGCCGCGGCGGCCTTTTGTGTCAACAAGTTTGCCGGCGAATGGTCTGGATATTACTGATGCAACAGCCATTACGGTGAAGAACAACCCTGCCGTGGTCAAGCCTTGTTGACGGACGAATAAAGCAAGAAATGAAGCCAGAGAACTGTAACACAAAGCTAATAACAAAGTTATAATGGAAGGCCGAAGGGCCTCTTTTTCAAAGAGTATAAGCTTTGCTTTAGTCGAAGAAGTGTTGGTCTTTTTGGGAAATTTGATACTCAGGGCAAACAGCAGAGAGCATAGTGTCAACAGTGAACTTGTAACAAAAAGATGCTGAAAAGTGAATTTGTCAACTAACCAGAGACCTAAAGCTGGAGCCAGGGCCAATGAAGTTGTAATTGTCATGCTAAAATAGCCAAGTCCTTCGCCAAGTCTGGACTGTGGAATTATATCAGAAGCGACAGTGCCTGAGGCGGTGTTGCATATTCCCCAGCCGAAGCCCTGAATTACACGGAAGATAAGCAGAGGAATAATACCAATCATGGAAATATACACCAGTGAAGGAACAAAAAAAGTAAGAAGCCCAATTGCGAGAATAGCTCTTCTGCCATAATTGTCCAGTATCCAACCTGCGAAGGGCCGAAGAGTGATGGCCGCAGCTGTAAGGAAGGCTAAAGCCAAACCCGCAACACTTTTGGAACCGCCGTGATTCTGAATATATATAGGTAAAGTAGGGAGTAGGGTATGAAAAGACATGGTTACGGTTAGGTTAGATAGCCAAATAAGGATAAAATTTGCAGTCCATAATTTTAGTTTTGGATTAGGTAACTTATTTAAAGGTAAATAACTGATTGCCATTAGCAACTACTCCCTTCATAAGAACATAAGTCTGGCTTTCGCCGGTCTGTTAAAAAGTTAGCCTTTGCCAAAGGGACAATGTGGGTAACGGCACTCAGGACAGTTAAGACACAAACCTCCATGCCCTAAACTGGTTAAATCTCGTCTGGTCAGTTTTTCGCCGGCCAGCACCCTGGGTAGAACCAGGTCAAAGACACTTGCCTTATGGTACATAACACAACCGGGAAGTCCTAAGATAGGTATCTCATTGAAATATGCCAGTAGAAACATGGCGCCGGGGAAAAGTGGTGCACCGTAGGAAACAATATTGGCTCCAGAGGCTTTGACTGCACCCGGAGTAGCATCATCCGGATCTACCGACATTCCGCCAGTCACAATTACCATTTCGGCGCCTTCGGCAATCAGGTCTTTAATTGCTGCAGCAATTTGCTGCATGTCATCGGGCAGCAGCACCTGACGGGTTACAGGACAGTCGAAATTCTGCAGTTTGGCCTTTACTACCGGGCCAAAACGATCCTGAACCCGACCGTGATAAACTTCGCTGCCTGTGGTAATCATACCTGTTCGAAGGGATTGTAGGGGCTTTTGCTCCACCAGGGGACCGGTCTTACGACAAATTTCTTCTACCTTTTCAATTTTTGCTTTGTTTATAATAAGGGGAATAACCCGGGTGCCAGCGGCAATTTCGCCTTTTTCCAACAGTTGGTTGGTATGGCGTGTAGCTATTACCACTTCTTCAATATCGTTTACCTCCGCCAGCGCTTTTACATTAACTTTTAATAGTCCCCGACAGGTGGCTATAAGGTTGACTTTGCCCTCTCGAGGTTCACTTAATTCAAGAGAGGTGCCTGCTGCTGCGTGGGCAATTCGCATAGCGGCGTCGTTTTCATGCAGGGAATTCACATCATTTTCCCAAACATAAAGGTGTTCTTTACCCATCTTAAGAAGTTCGTCAACATCTTCGGGCCTGACTACGTGTCCCTTTTTAAAAGCTGCGCCTTTAAATTCACCTGGAACAATTTTGGTCAGGTCGTGACAAAGAATCATGCCAACCGCGTCCACGGTATTAACTTTCCGCATAGAAATATCACCCAACTTTCAAGATTGACTAATTTTCAATGATTTAGCTCTGCCACCCCGGTAGACATTAATTATTTCAGCAAGTATGCCTACTGCAATCTCTTCTGGGGTTTCCGCTTCAATGTCGAGTCCGATGGGGGAATGTATCCTTTCCAGGGATTCCTGGGGGATTCCTTCCTCCCGAAGTTCGGATAGAAGTGCTTTTACCCTGCGTCGGCTGCCAATCATACCCACATAAGAGGCAGGCCGGGAAGCAACTTCCTGCAGACATAATTTGTCATGACGGTGTCCTCTGGTCACAATAACCACAAAAGTTCTGTTGCTAATCTGTAGTTCTTGCAGGGCCCCGACAAAGTCCTTGCAGATGACCTGACTGGCGCCTGGGAAGCGGGCGCTGTTGGCAAAGTCAGGTCGGTCATCTACAACAGTTACCTGATATCCAAGGATATTGGCCATAGAAGCCAGGGGCAGGGCTATATGGCCGCCGCCCAAAATCAGCAATTCAATTGGTGCAGGAGCGGGTTCAAACAGCAATGTACATTCAGGCTGGCCGTTTTCGGAAGGAACCGTAATTGTTCGTGTTTTTCCTTCCAACCGGACTTGTTCTATCCGTTGACTAACTGCTTCATTCAGCTTATCGTGCCCCAAATCACCCTGCTGCCTGCCGTTGGCAGTCACGAAATATTTTCGGCCCAAACGTCCGGTTTCGCCGGAACAATTGGTGATTGTCGCCAGTACTGGCTCTTCGCCTGCCTCCAGAGAGTCCAGGTAAGCGGCTAGGAGTTTTTTTTCTGCATTGGTGCCAGGGGTTAAAATATCAATTAGAACCTGCATTATACCGCCGCAGACCATTCCTTCTTCTTCTGCCATGTCGTTGGTCATGTTTACAATATATTTCACTGGAGTGAGGCTGGACAGGACATTTAATGCTTCGCGGCGTACTTCTGCTTCGCCGCAGCCGCCTCCGATTGTGCCAATTACCCGGCCATCAGGGAATACAAGCATTTTGGCTCCCGGTTTCCGGGGGGTGGAGCCTTTGACATCTGTAATAGTCACTAAAGCTGCAGCTGAGTCGCCTGAACATACTTCCCTTAGCGCTGTTTTAAATTTGGCATCCATAAACCTTCCTCCTTATTGAACAGGTGCAGCAAAGCTTCCAAAGCTCCGCCAGCAACGGAACGTGCTTTATCAGAAATAGTAAAGCAGTGTTCACGGGTAGAGCGTGGGTCAATATCACCAACTTTAAAGCCCGGGGTAACGGAAATTCCGCTGCGCAGCAGTCCGCGTAGTACACCGGGAATGCTTGCGTGTAGAGGAGTATCACCCACCATAGCCACAACCTCACCGGCTTTAACAATATCACCAATGGCCCGGACTTCCCGGAAGATGCCTTCTCCAGGAGAACGCAGCAGGCGCTCCATACTGTAGCCGCCTATTTCGCCGGGCGATCCTGTATTAGGGGCGGCTGCGCCGCTAAGAATTACCTTACCCAGGTCATGCCCTCTCTGAGTTTCTACTACTGCATGCACATCTAACCCGGCAGTAAATCCTGGTCCCAGGCCAATTACCACCGGTGCCTCAGATGTTGAGGTTCCCAGGTTTTTCTTGGCAATTATAGCATCTATCACTGCCATCGGTTGAAGCAAACGAACTGCTGACCACTGTGGGTCAACTAAAACGGCAACATTTCCTGCTTCAAGAATTTCTTCAACTTGCCCAGTAGATGCTGCCAGTCTCGCGGTAATACCTTCCACTGAATATTCCCCGTGGTATACTGCTTCTGCGAAAGCGACGGTCCTGCGAATGACTGTCGGTTCCGCCACTTCCAGCATTACAACCGGAAAACCGCAGCAGGCCAACCGATGGGCAGTACCTGTCGCAAGGTCCCCGGCTCCTTTTATTAGTATAAGGTTGCTGTACATGCAGAGGTCCCCTTTCTTTATGATGTTCTATTACTCCGGCATCAATACAGAGTCTTGCAGAAGCCCCCTGCTCTTAGCGTGTTCTGCATCAAAAACCAATGTTCTTTATAATAAATAGATGTTCTTTATAATAAATTATGATGCTTTTTAAATGGGGTGTCAATAGGTAGGAAGTTGACGAAATGTGTAAGGGAGGCGGTTAACGGTCGGTATGCGGGGTCAATGGTAACAAAAGCAGGGTAAATGTATAAAAATTTTTTATATGGACGTGGCTAGATTTGATTGCCAACAGTAACCGGAAGGAACTCGCCACATTGACAGCGAATATAGCGAATAATAACAGAAATCCTGCATAACGGAAAATTCAAGAAACCAATAAAGGGGAGAGAAATTTGTCATCATTGGGAGATCACAAAAAACAATTGTATGAATATTGGAAGAAGATGGTCGAAGACAAACCAATAGACAAAGAACTCATTAGGCCGATTATTGCAGATTCTTGGGCTAGAAGCAAGCAGGCAGGGATAGACCCCAGGGGGAAACCGTATCCCTTCTGCACTACTAAAGCATATGAGGAGCGACGTAAAAAAAGACAAGGAGTTATTGATATAGCTATGCCAGTTATGGAAATGCTTCTTAATTTTGTCCATGGGTCAGGATTTGCGGTGGTTTTGGCAGATGAGGATGGATACATCCTTGAGACGGTTGGTGATAGTGATGTCATTGATGCCGCTCGGAAAGGAAATCTGGTAAAGGGGTCTAACTGGAAGGAAGAAGTTGCAGGCACTAACGCCATTGGAACAACCTTATTGCTTGGGCAGCCAATGCAGATCTTTGCAGCCGAGCATTACTGGACCGGTTTTCATGATTGGACATGTTCAGCTGCTCCGATCCGTAATCCTGAGGGAAAAGTAATTGGTGTGCTTAATATGACCGGTACTTTTGAAAAAGTACACCCCCATACTCTTGGCATGGTGGTAGCAGCAGTAAATGCTATTGAGAACCATCTAAGGATTATTGGGGCAATGGAAAAGTTGGCAATTTCGGATCAATATAAAAACACAATTATTGAATCTATGGATGAGGGAATACTCACCGTTGATCATAATAAGTTAATAACCCAGATTAATGCTCAGGCCAGAAAGATTTTAGAACTTCCAAATGAGAATTTTGTCGGGCTGCCTGTATCAAGTGTACTTGGCGTCAATCATCCATTGGCTGAGATTATAGCGAAGGGCCGGAATTTAAGCGACGAAGAAATGTATTTGGAAACTAATAACGGTAAAATTCACTGTACGGTAAATTGTCACATAATTAAAACCGAAGGCAAGCAAGTTGGTTTAGTCTCTATTCTTCGGGAATTTAAAGCCATAAGGCAGCTAGTCCATAAAATGGTGGGGGCAGAAGCTAAATTTACTTTTAAAAGTTTAATTGGCCAAAGTGCAACTTTCTTGAGCAGTATTGAAAATGCTAAAGTGGCTGCTACGAGTGTATCTAACGTTTTATTATTGGGTGAGAGTGGAACTGGTAAAGAATTGTTTGCCCAGGCCATCCATAATGCCAGCAGTCGTTGTAAGGGGCCTTTTGTTGCTGTGAATTGTGCGGCATTGCCAAGGGAACTAATAGGAAGTGAATTATTCGGTTATACTGAAGGAGCTTTTACCGGGGCTAAACGAGGCGGTAGTCCAGGTAAATTTGAGTTAGCCGATGGCGGCACTCTTTTTCTCGATGAAATCGGAGAGATGCCTCTGGAAATGCAGGCTTATTTGTTGAGGGTGCTTCAGGACAAACAAATCACCCGCATTGGGGGCCAAAAGGTAATTCCCGTCGATGTGAGGGTAATTGCTGCGACAAATAAAAACTTATGGGATGAAATTAACCGGGGTACTTTTCGGAGTGACCTTTTCTTCCGACTTAATGTGTTTACTATAAATGTTGCTCCGCTCAGGGAACGAAAGGAAGATATACCGGTACTGGTTAACTTCTTTATGGAAAAAATCGCGACGAGTATGGGCAAAAAAGTAGAAAGAATTGATTCTGATACTATGGAGCGCCTATTGGAGTATTCATGGCCTGGCAATGTCCGGGAATTGCAAAATGTTCTGGAGAGGGCCATTAACCTTAGTTCGGGTAATAAGATTTTGCCGGAAAAACTGCCTCAATATATTATTGGTAAACCTCAAAGCCAGAGTAATGATATGGGGATTTTAAAATCAAATGAAAAAGAAGTAATCTTAAGTTTGCTGGAGATATGTGGTGGCAACTTAAGTATGGTTGCCAAAAAGCTGGGGGTTTCCAGACCGACGCTTTACCGTAAATTGGAGATATATAATATTGAACAATCAAGGAATAAATCAAAGAGACAAAGTAAGTAAAACCGGGGAATCCCCGGTTTTTACTTATTTTATAATGGATGAACCGCCATTCAAGCAACCACTGAGCAAACGTTCAGAGGTCGCTGAGTAACCATTCAGGAAGAATTTGGTACAAGTTTATAGATTTTATGTGTTGAAATACAGGTCAATCGATTTAACAACCAGAGAACCCTTTTTTTCTTCTGTTGGAATCTATTAAATTGAGCCCGCAAATAACAGTATATATAATAAGTTTAGAAAAACGAACATTGAGTTCACGATGCGGGACACGTGATTAAAGGAGGTGTATTATGAACAACGACCGTAACCAGGTCCAAGCGGTGATAAAAGCTTTAGCAATTCTTGAGGAAGTATGCAAAGAACAGCGCTGCGGGGTAAGGGAACTAAGTGAAAAGGTGGGTATTAACCGGAGCACGGTTAACAGGCTGGTTTCGACGCTGGAACGTGCAGGTTACTTGGAACAGGAAAAGGAACGGGGAAAATATCGTGCAACCTTGAGATTATTTGAACTCGGTAATAAGGTTGTCAAGGATTTGAATATAAAGGAACAGGCTTACCCGATAATGAAGAGATTATCTCAAGCCACTGAAGAAACCGTTTATTTGGCTGTTTTCGATGGCAGTCAATTTTTGTATGTTTCAATAATTGTTTCGCCACAGATGCTGAAATGTTCAGCTGACATTGGTGTTCATCCTCCGGTTCATTCCAGTGCCAGTGGTAAAGCGCTTCTAGCCTATTTACCGGAGGATAAAAAGAAGCTGTTTATACCTGATATGGAAAATTCATTTGGTCCCAACACCATCAAAAATGCTGTGGAGTTGGAAGCCGAACTAAATCTAACCAGGTTCAACGGTTATGCAACTGATGACGAGGAATGGAACCCTGGTGTAAGGGCTGTGGCAGCTCCGGTTTGGAACTATGATAGCAAAGTTGTTGCTACCCTGTCCATTGCAGGTCCGAAGGTGCGGATGTCCCGGCGGCGTATAGAGGAAATAGCTCAACTTCTGGTTGACGCGGCAAAAGAGCTCAGTAAGAACTTAGGGTACCGGGAACGGAAAAAAAGTTATGATTTCTAAAAGATAACCTTAAAAAATGGAGGCGGTTACCATGCAAGTACCTATTATTGATGTCCCTGATAAGTTTAATATCGCCAGCAGGCTGATTGACCAACCTATTCAGCAAGGGTTAGGCCAAAGAACGGCTATTTATTATGAGGACCAGGTTTACACATATGAAGATGTTCATAATGCGGTCAATAAAACCGGCAATATGCTGACGGAGCTGGGTGTTTTAAGAGAACAAAGGGTGCTTGTGCTGCTGCCCGACAGCCCTGAATATATTTTTAGTCTGCTCGGAGCTATGAAAATTGGAGCTGTACCAGTTCCGCTAAATACAATGCTGAAACCCAAAGACTATCTATACTTTCTAAATGACAGCCGCGCTGTTGTGCTGATTGTGGGTTCGGATTTTATTCCAATGATTGAAGAAATTATTGATGAAGCGCGTTACCTTAAACAGGTAGTTGTAGTCGGCGAAAACTGCAATTCTAAATTCCTCAACTATCACCAGGAAATATCTAAAGCTTCTCCTGAACTGGAAGCAGCTGATACTACAAAAGATGACCCCGCTTTCTGGCTCTATAGTTCTGGAACCACAGGCTCACCAAAAGGTACCATTCATCTGCATCATGATATGCTTTTCTCAGCTACTTATTTCGATAAAGAGATAACTAATTTAACCCCATCTGACCGGGTTTTCTCTGTTTCCAAAATATTCTTTTCTTATGGTAATGTAAATTCACTCTACCTGCCGTTTCTTGCTGGAGCTTCTGTAATTTTGATGCCTCAGAAACCTGAAGCAAAAACCATCCTGGAAATAATTACAAAGCACAAGCCTACGATTTTGTTTGGTGTACCAACTTCCTACAAATCATTACTACTAGTTTTAGACCAGGATAGTCAATCATACGACCTCAGTTCTGTGCGTACGTATGTTTCTGCGGGAGAAAACCTGCCGCCTGCATTATGGGAGACATGGAAGAACAAGGTTGGGGCAGAAATATATGATGGAATTGGCTCAACTGAAGTAGGATACATATACATTGCAAACGGTCCTGGAGGAATTAAGCCAGGCAGCAGCGGAAAGGCTTTACCGGGTTATGAAGTCAAGATTGTAGATGAGAATAGTCAGGAACTGCCCCCGGGAGAAGTAGGCAGTCTTCTGGTCAAGGGTGATGGTATTGCAGCTGGTTATTGGAACAAACATCACAAAACCGTAAAGGCTTTTATCGGAGAATGGTATGTATCCGGAGATCAGTTCAGTAAGGATGAGGACGGGTTTTTCTGGTATGCAGGACGCGGTGACGATATGGTCAAGGTTGGCGGTATTTGGGTTTCCCCTATTGAAGTGGAAAATCTCCTGCAGGAACATCCTAAGGTTCAGGAATGTGCAGTGGTGGGACAAATGGACAAGAACGGTCTCTTAAAAACTGCAGCCTATGTAATACTGAAAGAAAATATGCAGGGTGATGAGGACACAACCAAAGAGTTAACTGAATTTCTTAAGTCAAAAACTGCTCCGTATAAAGTGCCCCGGTGGATACATTATTCGACAGAACTACCCAAAACTGCCACCGGAAAGACTCAGCGTTATAAACTACGGCAGAAAGTTGACGAGTAGAAAGATAAATTAGTTCAAAAAAATCAAATAAAAAACTAAATAAGGAGACGGTTTCGAATGGTAAAAAGTGCAACCGAGTGGTTGGATAACCAAAAAGTTAGTGGTTTTCATTACGTGATTATCGCGCTGTCATTTCTTGTTTTAGTATTTGACGGCTATGATTCTCAGATATTACCGTACATTATGCCTCAGGCTATTAAGGAATGGAACCTAACCCCGGTAGTGGCTGGTTCGATGGCCTCATATGGCTTTATTGGACTAATGATTGGTACAACCCTTTTCGGAATGATTTCTGACGCCTGGGGCCGGAAAAAAGCACTTATGTTAGCAATTGCTGACTTTAGTATTTTTAGCGGTGCTGCCTATTTTGCCCCCAGTTTTGAGATTTTTTGTGCCTTACGTTTTTTGGCCGGGATAGGTATGGGTGGTGCAATGCCGATCACAATTACCATGGTTTCGGAATATGCGCCAGCCAGAATTCGCGGTAAGGCGGTTACGGCGATGTTCTCCGGTTTCACTGTAGGATGGATTGTAGCTGCTTTGGCCGCTATGGGAATTGTCCCTGCTTTTGGATGGCGCATTGTTCTCCTCCTGGGAGTGCTACCTATCCTTTTGATTCCTATACTTGCTATCTATCTCCCCGAATCAATTCGTTTTCTGGCTGGTAAAGGACGGTTTAACGAGGCTATTAAAGAGATGCGGAGAATCGAGAAAGCTACCGGCGCAAAGCCTACTGCATGGAAACCTGAACATTTTGGAGTTGCCAAAGCTCAGGTTAAAGGCAGCATTAAAGACCTCTTTACATCTAAATTTGCTTTAATGACAGTCCTCATTTCTCTAACCTACTTCTTTAATTTACTCACGGTATACGGATTATCCAGCTGGCTGCCAACCTTGCTGGTTAATAAAGGCTTCTCTCTTGTTAAGAGCTACAGCTTTGGAATGGTTCAGGCCGTTATGGCTTCCATAGGTGCATTGATAATTGGTATCGCAATTGACGCCTTTGGCCGTAAGAAAACCATGATTCCAGCTTACATTTTAGGTGCAGTAAGTATTATTTTCTTTAGCCAAGCTGATTCTTACACCGCTATGATGATTGCCGCTGCTTTCACCGGATTTTTCATCATAGGCGCCCAAACCGCTCAGCACGTTATAACGGGAGAAACATTCCCCACCTCTATTCGCTCAACCGGCACGGGCTTCGTTTACTCTATGGGTCGACTCGGTTCCTTTGTGGCTCCTCTCTTAGGCGGTGCCATGGTGGCAGCTAACTTCTCCTTCACTTCATTTTTCCTATTATTTGCTATCTTCCCGTTGGTTTGCGCTGCTACTTTTGCTTTTTACAAGGTAAGCGGCCAAGGTGAAACCCTTGAAGAAATTGCAGATGAAATCACTGGCCACGAATTAAGTCCTAATGTCACAGAAAAAACGTCGGAAAGTGCTTAAGTAGACGGAATATCAAAATTTTTGTTTTTTGTGGGAGTGCCGCTTCGGGTCGCTCCCTCGCCCTTTTACAACAATACGACATTTTTTGTAAAATTGTAAAGTAAGTTTACACTAAATGTAAACTTACTTTACAATAAGCTTGAGGGAGATAGAGGCCGTTATTGGATTTAATAACAAAAACAATAGTGGACAACTGGATTGAAGGACACGCTGCGAATTTTGGCATAGAAATTGCATATTTAAAATGTTACAACATAATTTTTACAGGAAGTTATAATGTTAATCTGATTTGGAGGTGAGTGCAGCTCTTTGCTGATTTAATATACTTGGATACCTGAAGTTAATTTATTATTTATTAAAATAAAGCTAAAGGCGAAGGAGTTGAGCGTAAGTGGAAAGAAAAACTGTCGTTAGTGATTGCATGTCATGTGTGTGGGATTGTGGTATCAAAGTTACGCTGGAAGATGGCAAGATGGTCAAGGTAGAGGGTATGCCTGAACATCCGGTAAGTAAAGGATATATCTGCCCCCGGGGCGAGTATCTCCCTGAATTTGTGTACTCCCCGGACCGTATTAAATATCCGATGCGCAAAGTAGGTAACACCTGGGAGAGGCTTAGCTGGGATGAAGCACTGGACTATGCCGCCAGCGAGCTAGATAAGATCAGAACTAAGTATGGTGCTAAAGCACTGGCTATTTTCTGTGGTTCAATGGGTGTAGAAAATATCGAGGTGGCCGGTTTTGCACAGCGGTTTAAATCTGCTTACGGTACACCCAACCTGCTGTCAGTAGAAAACATCTGCTACCGATCCCGGATCCTGGCCCGTCAGATGACCTTTGGCCGGTATCCAATGGACTATCCGCCTGATGCCCGCTGCATTATTCTCTGGGGCCATAACCCTGGCGGCTCAAAGGGCATGCTGAGAGATCAAATCAATGAAAAACTGGATCAAAGAGCTCTTGATTTGGTCGTAGTTGATCCTAAGCGGACAGAACTTGCTGAGCGGGGGCTGCACCTGGCTATTCGTCCTGGTACTGATGGAGCGCTTGGACTGGCCATGCTAAATGTAATCATCAATGAAGGTCTGTACGACAAAGAGTTTGTAGATAATTACACCATCGGCTTTGAAGAACTGAAAGCACACGTTCAGCAGTATACACCGGAGTGGGCGTCAGAAATAACCTGGGTGTCAGCTAGTGATATCAAGGCTGTAGCTCGTATTTATGCCCAGTCTAAACCTGCTTGTATCGTGCAGGGAATTAATACACTGGACCAGCACGTCAACGGTCTGCAGCTGTCCAGACTCATGTCCATACTGCAGATTGTTACTGGCAATATTGATAAGCCTGGTACCTGGGTTACAATTCCCTTCCTGCGCATGACTGACCTGCGTCTGCCGATGACAGAAAAGCCAATCGGTGCCGATCAGTATCCGCTGTTCTACTCCCTGTGGGGAAGAGTATCACCTTACGGCATTGCAACCTTGTTCCCACAGGCTGCATTGGAAAGCAAGCCTTATCCGGTACGGGGTGCTATTGTGGCCGCGGCCAATCCGGCCAACTCTTTCCCGGAAGCCAACAAGTTTATTGATGCCTTTAAGTCGATGGACTTTATGATGGCAATCGATATCTTCATGACTGATACAACGGAACTGGCTGACTTAGTGCTGCCTGCATGCACCTTCATGGAAAAGGATGCGTTATCCTACGTTCACGGCGTAGTGCACGGCGAGCCCTATGCAATGTACCACAAGAAAGTTATTGAGCCGGTTGGGGAGTCCAAGCCTGATTGGTGGATTTGGACCCAGCTTGCCCAGCGCCTGGGATTCGGTGAGTTGTTCCCCTGGAAAACCGATGAGGAAGTCATGGATCACTTGATGGCACCCAGCGGTATTGGTGAAAAGTTGAAAGAAAATGAAATGGGTATGTATTTTGATAAGCAGGACTATTATGCCTATAAGAACAAAAAGATCAATACTCCCAGCGGAAAGATTGAAATATATTCCAAGACCTTAGAGGATGCCGGGTATGATCCGCTGCCGAAATACCTGGAGCCTGCGCAAAGCCCCATCGGCACTCCTGAACTGGCTAAGGAGTATCCGCTTATTTTGATCAGTGGAGCTCGCCGGGAAGCTTTCACCCATACTCAGATGAGGCACGTTCCGCAGCTCAGAGCGCTTGAACAAGAGCCCTTTGCCGAGATGCACCCGGCTACCTGTACTAAGTATGGAGTAAGGGACGGAGAACGCATCCAACTGTCAACTAAAAATGGCAGCATAACCATGCGGGTGAAGGAAGAGCCGAGATTAATGCCGGGTGTTGTTTCTGTGCCGCACGGCTGGTCCGGGAAGGCTAACGTCAACATGCTGACAGATATGGATGTTCGTGACCCCATCACTGGTTATCCCGACTTTAAGGCTCTGCTTTGCAAGGTTGAGGCAATATAAATCTTCCTTAAAAGAACACATGCGAGGGGCAGCTTATGTTGCTGCCTCGCATGAACCATTCACAGGATGGAAGGTAAACCTTATTCCATTCAATTTAAATAACTTGATTAATATGGATATCTTTCGCCCCATTACAGCTTACCCTGACTTTAACCAACTGCTTTGTAAGGTAATACCGGCATAAATTACCTGTAACTCTGTTAAAGGGGGATAAGTATGAAAGAAGAGATACTGTATGTGGCGCAGATGAAAGCCATGGCTCCGAAGATATCTAAAGGGGCTAAAAAGACAGATAGAGGGGTTGGAAAATGAGGTACGCAGAGACAGGATATAATTTAGAAGTTGATTTATCGACAGGAAACATTGAGAGGGTAGAAGTTGACCCAAAATTAACGGAACTTTATCTGGGTGGCCAGGGCATGAATGCCAAGATACTTTATGATAGGGTTGGGCCTGAAGTTGACCCTTTTTCTCCTGACAACTTGCTCATATTTGGCACCGGCCTTTTGCATGGTACACCCGTTGTCGGAGCCAACAGAACCATTGTGAACACAATTTCTCCTCAGACAGGTTTATTTGCACATACAGTAATGGGAGGATGGTTTGGGCCTGAACTGAAATTTGCGGGCTATGACAGAATAATCATCCGCGGTAAGGCCTCCGATTTAGTTTATTTATGGATACACAATGACAAAGTTGAAATCCGGGATGCCTCTCATCTCAGAGGAAAAGGTGTTGTAGAGACCGGAAATGCTCTGAGAAAAGAGTTAGGGGAGCCCAATGCCCAGGTAGCCTCTATCGGTCTGGCCGGTGAAAATAGGGTTTATACGGCCAGCATTGATCACGGCTGGTCCAGTGCTGCCCGTGGTGCAGGCGTAATCATGGGCGATAAGAGGCTGAAGGCCATCGTAGTTCGCGGAACTAAGGATATCAATGTTGCTAAGCCGGCTGAATTATGGGATATCACCATGCGTATGAGGCAGGAAATGCATGATAGTGATGGTGTTGGTGACTGGATGGCGGTTGATGAGGATGACAGCTTCCACCACAACAATTTTGCCTGGGGTAATGCCCGCGTGCGGAGAAAAGACTTCTGGAGTGATGAACTGGAAGAACGGTGGCGCAGATTAAAATATGATCACATGGACCGGCAGATAGGCTGTTTTAACTGTCCAAAGGCATGTATCAACGTTATTTCCTGGCCGGGACGACAGAGATTTGGCTACAAGTGTTACGGTAAAGATACCTATCACATGGCAACCTTTAAAGAACTGGACTTCACTTATGATATACTCGGGACTGCTTTGGAGTATGGGTTAGACTCATACTCAACACCGCAGGCTATCGCTTTCGCAATTGAGCTTTACGAAGCTGGCATTTTAACAGACAAGGATATGCCTGATTTTCCGACCGACTCTGGGGACAGATGCTGGTACCTGCTTGAAAAAATTGTCCGTCGGGAAGGGATTGGAGATATATTAGCAAACGGTGTTTCCATGGCGGCGAAGCAGATTGGTAATGGTGCAGAAGCATATGACCATAATACTGTGAAAAAATTCGAACAGGTTCCCATCAAGCTGGGTAAACTGAACCCTCCCTATTTTCTCATGATAGCCACTGGTGAAAAGATGAATATCACCCAAATTGAAGGTTCGTTCCCCCAGGATCCACTTCCTACTAAAGAGGAAAGAGAAGAGTTTGCCAGTAAATGGGTTGCAGTACCAGACGAAAAGTTTAAGAAATGGTTCATTGAATGGGAAAAACGTAACGATATCTCCAATGAAGCATCATGTGCCATCACTGATTGGAATGAGGCAATGCACTACATTGATGATGCCATCGGACTCTGTGCTTTTGTTTCCTCATTCAGGGGTCAGTTTGGTGGCGGCATAGCATACCACGTTAATAACATCCCCGATATAATCACTCTTGCCACCGGTATGGAGTTTGATAAAGATAAACTCTGGGAAGTTTTTCAACGAAACCGGAACCTGGTCAGAGCCATTAATGTTAGAAGAGGCATGAGGAGAGCTGATGAGCGTCCGCCCGAGGATCACTGGGCAGTAAGAGACGAAGAGTTTGAACAAAAACTGCTTTCGGACTACTATGCTTTTAAAGGCTGGACTAATGATGGAATCCCTACCAAAGAGACATTAGATAGACTGGGACTGGACTTCGTAAGCGAAGACTTCCTAAAGCGGGGGATTTTGACAGGTGACGAAAAGTCAGGGGGGTGCTAACCGTGAGTGCTGATTTAGCTAAGAAAAAAGTTAGAAATATAAAAGTTGATCTCGATAAATGCAATGGCTGCCGGTCATGTGAAATAGCCTGCTCAGCTTTTCATGCCAAACCGAAATACAGCAGCATAAATCCGGCCAGGTCTCGTATCAGGGTGGTTATGGATCTTTTAAACGATGAGTATGTTCCTATCCGTGCCACTGATTATTCTAAAGCCGGTTGTGATGGAAGACGCACTTATACCATCAAAGGAAAGGAATATAGTGAGTGCAGTTTCTGTGGGACTGTTTGCCCGACCAGGGATCTGTTTAAGGAACCTGACTCTGGTCTTCCTCTTAAGTGCGATATGTGTGAAGACGAAAAGGAGCCTTTGTGTGTTCAGGCATGCCCGCGTGGAGTCCTGACTTGCGAAGAGATTGATGCAGTTCAGGAAGAAGTAAAAGCCGATGAGATGGAAGTAGGAATGAAATCAT
>JAENZX010000009.1 GCA_016841045.1 Thermincola carboxydiphila | reverse complement strand
GGTCAATCTGTCTACCGTATTTGGCTGCCCCTTTGATGGCCCCACAGATCCCCAGAAGGTATTGGAAATCTGCAGAGAGCTTTTGGCCATGGGGGTTTACGAGGTGGCTATCAGTGATACAATAGGAGTGGCCAATCCAAAACAGGTTGTTGAAGTTATCAATTTATTGGCTGAGGATATCGACCTTAAAAAAATTGCTGTTCATTTCCACGATACCAGGGGCAGCGGTTTAGCCAATGTCTTGGCAGCCCTGCAGTGTGGAATTACTACCATTGACAGCAGCTTTGGAGGTTTGGGCACTTGTCCGTATACTTCCGGCGCTTCCGGAAATATTGCTACTGAGGATTTAGTTTACATGCTTCACGGTATGGGAATTGATACTGGAATCAATCTGAATCGACTGGTCAATTGCAGTCAAGATGCTCAGAGGCTTGTCGGACGATCTCTCCCAAGCAAGTATCTACAGTCAAAACTGGCTTAACTGCGATGGCAAAAAAAAGAGAAGGCGCTCTGTTAAAGCACCTTCTTTAAGGGGGATTTATATCCCCCGTCCGGTAGCCAGCATCTCCCTAAACCGGTCCATATCGACATGAAGAAATTCCTGATATCAGCAGGGCAATGTTTAAATTGAGCGAAATAAAATGGGAATTAAACAATATAATTTAGCATAGGGAGACAATGTATGCAGCTTGATGACAAGAAAAAAGAACAGATAAAAGCAGTTTTGTTTGACCTCGATGGTACTCTTCTGCCCATTGATACGGACAGGTTTGTTAAAGAATACATGCAGTTATTGACCCGGAGGTTTAGCGGGAATCTCGATTCAGAGCAGTTTTTCAAAAATCTGCAGAATTCAACGTCGGTTATGATTAAGAATTGTGACCCTTTAAGAACAAATCGTGACGTATTTATAGAAGATTTTATGACGCGGTTAGGACTTGAAGAACATAAAGTGGAAGCTTTATTCAGCCAATTTTACAATGTGGATTTTCCCGAACTGGTTACTTGTGTGGAGCAGGGTAATGATGCAGTCTCAGCTTTGCTAGCTGCCTTTGACAAAGGTTTTGAAGTTGTCATCGCCACAAAGCCTGTTTTTCCAAGACAGGCGATAACTGAACGGCTGAAATGGATAGGCGCTGATAATCTGAATTACAGTCTAATAACTTCCTACGAAAACATGCATTCTTGTAAACCAAGTCTGGATTACTACAGTGAAATCCTCTCAATCTTAGGGAGAAAACCCGAGGAATGTGTAATGATAGGTAATGATGTTGATGATGATCTTTGCGCAGGAAAACTGGGCATTAAGACAGTATTGGTAACAGATTATTTGATCAACAGGCATGGACGGGAGATTAAAGCCGATCTAGAGGTGCCCGCGGAGAAACTCCCTGAATTAATACAGGGAGGATTTTTGGAATTGTAGCTAACGCCGTTTTTCTGTGCCCTCTACTAATTCAATCATTTTTCTTATTCAGTGATGGAACTTTTTTTGTTTCACTTCAGTCTATAAAATTAAATATGGACAGGAGGCGAAAAAATGAAAAACCAATTCAAAACATTGACGGTTACCGGTGTTGTGCTGGCACTTCTACTGGCATACGCAGCAGTGGTGGGATTTAGTGATAATACCGCCGGTGCTGCAGTCGACACTTCTAAAAGCAGTTTATCCGTGAACGGGCAGGGTAAAGTAAACGTGAAGCCGGATATGGCCTACATAACTGTTGGTGTGACAAGTCAGGCCAAAACGGCCAGAGATGCTCAGATAGATAACAACAAAAAGATGTCCAGGGTAATTGCGGCTCTTAAAGGAATTGCCATAAAAGAGGATGATATCAGGACGGTAAATTATGACCTGTCGCCACGGTATGAGTATTCCGGTCTTAAGACGGGGGAGCAAAAACAGCAGTTGGTGGGGTATACTGCAACCAATCGAGTTCAGGTACTAGTCAGGGACATAAACGCCGTTGGAAAAGCTCTTGATGTTGTGGTTACTGCCGGTGCAAATCTTTCCGGTGGAATAAACTTTACTCTAAGTGAGGCCCGGATGGACAAGGCCTACGCTGATGCTTTAATGTCAGCACTGAAAAACGCCAAAGGAAAGGCCGATGTACTGGCCAAGGGTATCGGTGTAACTCTGGATAAACCAAAAGAAATCAATGAAGGCGGGGGAGTAAGCATTCCTCCTGTATACAGGGAGTTTAGCTACGCTAAGATGGCCGATGAGGCTGCCTCTCAGGTACCGGTGGCCGCAGGACAGCTTGAAGTTAGTGCATCAGTAGGTTTGCGATACGAATATTAATAAACTTAGGGGCTTGCATTATGCAAGCCTCTTTTATTTGTTGCGTGCTAAAGGAAGAAATACAAGCATTTACCATAAATTTTCTAAAACACTATTGACATACCCATGGGGGGTATGATAAATTACAAGTAACACATACCCCGCGGGGGTATAAGATGGGGTGCATATAAAAGGAGGGTTTCTTATGGCTGATATATCAAGGAGAGAATTTCTAAAGCGTGGTGTGTTATCTGGCGTTACTGCCGGATTTGTACTAAGCGGAGCCGAAAAGGTTGCCGAGGCTTCGGAGAATGTTGAGCCTGTTGGGACTTTCATTGATCTGACAGTATGTGATGGCTGTAAAGGACAGGAGGTTCCTTCCTGTGTTTCGGCCTGCCGAACAAAAAACGAAAGCCGTTTTCCAGTGCCGGAAAAAGATATACCAAACTACTGGCCGCAAAAGAAAAAGGAAGACTGGTCTGATAAGAAGGGTCTGACTACGCGGCTTACCCCTTATAACTGGACAGCTGTACAAAAAACAAAAATTGAACATGAAGGCAGGGAGTATCAGCTGAATATACCCCGTAGGTGTATGCATTGTGTTAACCCGCCCTGCGCCAAGGTTTGCCCATTTAGTTCTCAGACAGTGACTAAAGAAGGAGCTGTTGTGATAAACCCTGAAACCTGCTTAGGCGGGGCAAAATGCAGGGATGTCTGTCCATGGGGTATCCCGGCGCGCCAGGCAGGAGTCGGTATCTATATGAAAATGGCTCCTGATATTGCCGGTGGTGGTGTAATGTACAAATGTGACCTCTGTATTGACAGGGTAAAGAAGGGACAAAAACCTGCCTGTGTGGAGGCCTGCCCCAAGGGAGCCATTAAATTCGGTTCACGTGATGAAATGTTGAAAATGGCTCAAAACCGCGCCCGGCAAATCGGCGGTTACATTTATGGAGATAAAGAAAATGGTGGTACCTCAACCTTTTATGTTTCACCGGTACCTTTCGAAAAAATTGACAGCGCACTGAAAAAACAAAAGCAAAAGCAGCCTAATCCAGAGGCTCCTGGTTACCCCGGAATGCCTGTAAAAGTAGGCAGCTTCCTGGATACTCCCAACGGTTTAGCGACAGGGATGCTGGTTGCACCCATTGCCAGTGTTTTCGCTGCCGGGTATAAAGTTTACAAAACAATGAAGGGAGAGGTTGACAGTGACAAATAAAGTAAGCAATGTGAAGATAGAAAGGCACTCTGGTATAGTGAGATTTATTCACTGGACTGTGACAATTTCAATTTTCATCCTGATTTTTACGGGCATTGGACAGATGCCTATGTACAAAAGGTATATGGTTGACCAAATCATGGGTCTTACCTGGTCATCGAATTACACAGTTACCCTCATGCTTCACTATTTGGCTGCATCAGCCCTGATTTCTGCCTCATTGTATCATGTGATTTTCCATGGCTTTTTAAAAGAGTTTAATCTTCTGCCCCAGAGGGGAGATTTAAAAGAATCTTACCTGATTATCAAGGCAATCCTTACCAAGGGTCAGGAACCACCGTCACATAAATATCTTGCTGAGCAGAGACTGGCATATGCTTTCATAGTTTTAAACATTGCCCTGACGATTATAACCGGAGTTATCAAGGTTTTAAAGAATTTACCTTCATGGGAATTTGGTAATGGCCTTCTATATTGGACTACGATGGTGCATAATGCAGCAACATTTATGATTATATTTGGTATTGCGGCCCACCTGGGAGCGTTTATAATGAAGGAAAACAGAAATCTGCTTCCAAGTATGTTTACCGGCAAAGTGGATTTGGGTTATGTTAAACATCGTCACAGCCTTTGGTTTAATGAATTAATCAAACAGAAAAAAATAAATCCGCAAGCAGCAGATAAGGTGTCCTTCTCATCCTACCGATAAAACAAACAAAGAGGCGGCATAACGAAAAAGAACGAGTGCCAGAAACTGGGAAAACAGTTGGCGGTACTCGTTCTTTTTTTAAATAATGATTTTGAGTGAACCAAGCCATCAGGGGAAAGATAAAAAAAGAGAAATCACAATTTTAAACAATTTTGTTGGTTATCTCAATAAAAACATTTATAATAAATGATAGGTTACTTATTACTATTATGCAGAAGCACGAGAAATGATCAAAGGAGACAATGATGTTAGAAGCAGCCGCAGTTATATTGGCCGGGGGCAAAAGTACCCGCATGGGACAGAATAAGGCGTTACTTAAGATTAGAGAACATCGAATGCTTGAAGATGCAGTTACGAAATTATCAGGGGTATTTGCTGAAATTTTGATTTCTGCAAATGATGAATTATATAATAATCTTAATAAAAGAGTAGTTCCCGATGTTTACAAGGATTTCGGTCCATTAGGTGGTATCCATGCGACTCTAAAGCAGTCAGGACATCATGTCAACTTCTTCACAGCGTGCGATATGCCGTTTATTGATGTAAAGCTTGCTGTTTATATGATTAATCTAATCGAGGGCTATGATGCAGTAGTGCCCAGGATAGGTGAATATTACCAGCCCCTCTTTGCGGTTTACACCAAAGACTGTTTGCAGGCAGTAGAAAGCCTTATTGATGCAGGAAGGCGCAAGACCTCAGCAATTTATGATCTCGTAAGAGTTAAATTCATAGATACGCACGAACTATGCAAATTTGGTAACCCCGACGAAATGTTTTTTAATGTAAATACTCCATTAGACATTGAACTGGCAAAAAACATGGCTAGGAGGAAGCAGGATGGACCAACAGATTAAGATTGTACGTGCTTTTCAAATAAAAGCCGGAACCGGACAACATATTGAGGACAGTGTTACAAGAGAATCACCTTTTACTATTTTCCTTAATGACAAGGAACTGGTTACCTTATTAAGCACTGCCGAACACCTAGATGAACTGGCTGTTGGTTTTCTAAAGTCAGAGGGATTCTTAAAGGCTAAAGAGGACATCAAAAACATTTCTGTTGACCTGAATGAGGGAACTGCCAAGATTTATGCACCCAAAGCAGTAATCGCTGAACAGACCTTTTTAAAAAGATATATTACCACAGGCTGCGGCAAGGGAACAAGCTTTTATCACCTTACTGATGCCGTATGTCAACCGGTTGAACAGGGCTTTAAAATAAAATCAGATATGATATTTGAACTTATGCTTCAGGCCCAGCGCCGGTCAGAACTTTTCAAAATGACAGGCGGAGTACATAGTTCTGCTCTTTGTAATAACGAAGAAATTCTTTATTTTCGTGAAGACATCGGCAGACACAATACTGTAGATAAACTAATAGGACGTTGCTTTCTGGATGGTGTTGACACCGCGGACAAGCTTCTTCTAACTACAGGACGAATTTCTTCCGAAATACTGATTAAAGTAGCTAAGACGGGCGTACCTCTCATTGCATCCAGGTCAGCTCCGACGGACCTTGCAATAAAACATGCAGAAGAGCTGGGGGTTACAATAGTAGCTTTTGTAAGAAATCAGAGAATGAACATTTATACATACCCTGAGAGGGTAATTTATTAGGAGGGTGGGAATGATTCCTGTTATTTCGGTTGTTGGATACAGTAATTCCGGTAAGACAACTCTACTAGTCAAAATAATTAAAGAACTTAAGGCCAGGGGATATAAAATTGCTACAATTAAGCATCATCACCGCGATTTTGACATAGATGTTCCCGGTAAAGATACATGGCGGCACAGGGAAGCGGGGGCTGATACCGTAGTTCTAGCTTCGCCGGCAAAAGTGGCTTTTATACAACAGACACAGAAGGAACTAACTTTGGATGAAATTATCGCAAAGATTTCCGGTGTAGATATAATCATTACCGAAGGGTATAAAAAAGAAAACAAACCTAAGGTTGAAGTTTTCAGGTCCGAGGTACATACAGAACTAATATCACCCAGGAGTCAGCTTCTAGCAGTGGCTAGTGACGTTTCCCACACGGGGGTTCCCACCTTTGGGCTGGATGATGCTCCTGGTCTTGTTGATTTTTTAATTAACCAGCTAGGCCTGAAAAAATGAATAAAGTATCAAAAGGCAGCTTTCTAAAAAAAAAATAGGAGGCTGCTTTAATTTGATGTTATTATTGTGAGCCTAGAATAAATGATCTTGTCCGGGAGACACTAAAAAAAAGTCCGGAGGTTAATTAAAATGTGGGAACGAGACAATATATGGACACGGAACAATATGTGGGAACAAAAAAATCGGAAAAGAAAATATGTCCTGGTGTTTGGTACAGTTTTAATAATAGGTGTGGTATTAGCAGGCGCCATAAAGTTTACATCCCAATCAGGTTTTTGTGACACGTGTCATGAAATGGAACCCTCTTACAATGCATGGCAGACATCAGGCCACAAGTCCATAGAATGTATCAAATGTCATGCAGATCCCGGTACCATTGGTCTCATTAAAACCAAGGCCCAGGGTATTAGCGAAGTGTACAATCATATAACTGGCAACTATAAAACCCCTATTACCATTACTTCAGATACAGCTGAATTTTCTAAGCGATGTCTGAAATGTCATGAAGATATTAAGGGTAAAGGAAAACCTCATAATTTAAAACATTTTGAGGTCGGATCACAATGTATGGGCTGTCATCAGGGACTTGTCCATGACCCAAAGACTAATAACAAGGTTCCCGACCGAAGTGTGTGTGTGCCATGCCATGGTCAGGAAATCAGCGGCTAATTAAAAAATGTGTCCGATTTGACAGAAAAAGATCCTCCAAAGCAGGAATTGAGATTAATAAAGGATAATTATAGATAAACAGATTTTTGACTCAAATTCTTGATTCAAACTGCTTTTGCCAGGAGGGCTAAATGACAAATTACAGTGAGTTTCTTAACAAAATACCTTTATTTCATGACCTGTCACCGGAGGAGATTGATTCAATAGGTCAGCTGACAAGGGTAAGGAATTACAAGAAGAATATGATTGTTTTTATGGAAGGAGAGCCAGGTGAAGCCCTGTTCTTTGTTATTTCCGGTAAGGTAAAGATTTCGAAAACAACCGAAGACGGCAGGGAACAGATCCTCCACCTTCTACAGCACGGAGATGTTTTTGCCGAGGTAGTTCTGATAGATGGAGGACCATATCCAGCAACTGCTGAAGTAATTGAAACTGGACAAATAGGAATGATCCTTAATCGAGATGTTGAGAACCTCATACGTTCTAACCCGGATATAGCAGTAAAACTTTTAAAAATATTGAGCAGCAGACTCCGGATGGCACAAAGGCAGGTCAGAGACCTTGCTCTTAAGGATACTTACGGAAGGCTTGCAAGCATGCTTCTTATGCTCGGTAAAGAACATGGCGCTGATTCTCCTGAGGGGGTAAGGATCGAGCTTCCGTTAAGTCGGCAGGAACTTGCTAATCTTATTGGTACTACACGGGAAACTGTCACCAGGATTTTGGGGGATTTCAAAAAGTATAAGTGCATTGAACTGGAACGGCAGGCGATTATATTAATAGACCAGGGAAAATTAAAGACCTGGTTATAATGTAAACACAGGTATCCGCCCCAACGATGGGCGGTCCTTTGTTTTTAATATTACATCATTATGTGACTTAAGTCATTGTTTTGTAAACCTGTTAATGTTAATATTTGCTTAAACGTAAACACTTTAAGTGGAGGTATAAATATGGACCTGTCTATTGAAAATCTAAAAGCAAAGTTTAATGAATTTGGTTATATCGCGGACTATGAAACTGTTGTTACTGCTTATCTTGCGCTAAAGATGAATAAGCCACTGTTAGTTGAAGGGCCTCCTGGAGTAGGAAAGACCGAGATAGCCAAAGTACTGGCTGGTGTCTTTGATACTGAACTTATCAGGTTGCAGTGTTATGAAGGGCTGGACGAAAATAAGGCTCTTTATGAATGGAACTACCAAAAACAGCTTATCAAAATTCAGTTGAGCCAAATCAGTACAAATGACCAATGCCAAAACACCGAGGATAACCTTTTTTCAGAGGAGTACCTATTGGAACGGCCATTATTGAAGGCCATCCGATCTGACAACAAGCCGGTTCTATTAATTGACGAGATTGACAAGGTGGACCAGGAATTTGAGGCATTTCTCTTTGAGGTGCTTTCCGATTTTCAGGTTTCTATTCCCGAGTGGGGTACTTTAAAGGCGAAACAAATACCTGTTGTGGTTTTAACCAGTAATGCTGAACGCGAGCTGTCCGATGGTCTTAAGAGAAGATGTGTATATCTTTATCTTGATTATCCTTCCCCCGATAAGGAACTTCGTATTATAACTGCAAAAGTTCCTGGTATAAGTGAGCGTCTGTCAATGGAAGTATCCAGGGCTGTCAGCTTCATCAGGGAGAAACTGGAGCTTAGAAAAAAACCATCTATTGCAGAAACTATTGACTGGGCAAGGGCTTTGGTATCTTTGGATGCTGACAGGATGAGTCCCGACATGGTAAACTTTACTTTGAATGTAATTTTCAAAAATAAGGATGACATAGACTTATTCCGTCAAAACCTTGGACCACAGGAGCTTATTAGTGCGGTACAAAATGGTGGATCACAGTCACGGCGTTAAAAGGGGGTGTCCGTGTGTCAACCGGTAACGTGCAAAACGAAAAAGTCCAACAGTTTGTGGACCATGTTGAATCAGGTGAACAATACATCGAAAAGAATCTGACTCGCTTTATGCATATATTGAGACATTTGGGGATTAGAATTAGTTCTGCCGAAGTTGTTGATGCAGTAAAAGCGCTGGCGTCAGTTGACATGCTTGACGGTATTCAGGTTTTAACAGCTTTTAAGGCCACTTTGGCCAAATCACCGGAAGACCGGCTGATTCTTGAGAAAGCCTTCCGGGCTTTTTTTGTGACGCCCGAGCAAAAAGCGGAACGAACCGAAAAGCGAAAAGAAAGAGAGGAGATAGAAGCTCAGGAAATGCAGGCCGCTGAGGAAGAAATTTCCTATCAGGTGGAAGGTCCGCAGGGAGAAGAACAGCGAGATGTAACCATTCCACTAACTGATGAAGAAAAGAAGACATATTCAAAACTGCCGGAAAATCAGAAAAAGAGACTAAATGATTATCTTAATAAGCAGTTTCAGAGCAACTCTGTCAATAACCCGGAAGAACTTATTACCAGCATGATAAAAAGTTCCCTTAACTACTGGAAGTATTATCTAAAGCTGCAAGATGACGGCCCGCCTGAGATTAATTATACCGGTGAGGAAGAAATAGATGAAATCCTTCAGGAAGTAGCTGCAGAGCTGCGAGACGATGAGCAGTTGTACTATAAGGACATCGAGAAAATTACCGAGACTGATATGCCTACAGCCGCTTCCCTTATCGCAAAACTCTCCAGGAGGCTTGCCACAAGGATATCAAGAAGATACCACCGGAGTAAAAAGCGGCAGAGGCTTGATATCAGAAGAACTATCAGGCATAACATCCGTTTTGGCGGCACAATGTTTAATCTCAAATACAAGACAAAGAAAATAGAGAAACCCAGAATTGTGTTAATTTGTGATGTCTCAGGGTCGATGGCCAAATATGCCGCATTTGTACTCCAGTTTATGTATGGTCTCTCTAGTAGCGTCCAGGAAATTGAAAGCTTTATTTTTTCGGAGGAAATTGAACGAGTTACTGATGAATTTAAGAAACCACAGTCTTTTGATATAACAATGACAGAAATAATAAACCGCAGTGAAAGCTGGGGGCGGGGGACAGATTTCAACAAGGCCCTAGCAGTAATAACCGGCAGTTACCGCCACTTATTGAATAAAGATACTTTTATAATTATTGTTAGTGACACCAAAACCTTGAATGCTGAAAAATCAGGGGCTCGGCTGTCTGACTTAAAGAAAAAGGTAAAAGATATAGTATGGCTCAACACCCTTCCCAAAAAAGTATGGTCCTCAGCCCCAACTGTTTCTATATTTAGCAGGCATTCAAGAATGTTTGAATGCAATACACTGGCGCATCTGGACAGGATAATGAGGAGTCAGATGCTTAAATAGTGGAGAGTGGAGAGTGGAGAGTGGAGAGTGGAGAGTGAGTTACTCACTAACCACTCCCCACTATTTGTATTCCCCTTCCACGCATGCTAAAATATTACTAAAGCATGTTATTGTCATTTTTTACATACAGGAGGAAAGCAACAGTGTTAGAGAAGCTTGAAAAGGTTGATATACTAGCGTTTGGGGCTCATCCCGATGATGTTGAAATCGGAGCCGGCGGCTTTCTGGCAAAGGAAGCTGCGTTAGGCTATAAAGTTGGAATTGTTGACCTCACCCGGGGTGAAATGGGGACTCGCGGAACCCCGGAGGTAAGAGCGGTTGAAGCTGATAGTGCGGCACAAATTCTTGGGGCTTCATGGAGAATTAACCTCGGGCTGCCTGATGGGCTGCTAATCGCTGATCACGAGAGTGTAATGAAGGCGGCAAGGGTAATTCGTACCGTGAAGCCTTCGATTATAATTACTCCATACTGGGATGACCGCCATCCTGACCATGTAAGTGCCAGCAGGCTGGTGACCGAAGCACATTTTAAATCAGGATTGAAAAAGCTTGAGCCGGAGATCGATTCCTTTAGGCCAAAAACAATCCTATATTACTTTTTAAACAGGATGGATGATTACTCCTTTATTGTTGATGTTTCTGACTACTATTCTAAGAAGCAGGAAGCTGTTCAGGCTCACTTCTCCCAGTTTGGGAACAATGGACTAAAACCTTTGGCTGTACTGGGAGTCAAGGTTCCCCTTCAATTTATTGAGAGCCGGGACAGGTTATGGGGAGCACAGATTGGAAAAGCTTATGGGGAGGCCTTTTTGGTAAGAAATCCGGTGCCTATTGATGATCCCATGAAGATTTGGGGTGCATAAGGGTGCGAATCGGTATCATTTGTTATCCGTCCTATGGCGGTAGTGGTGTATTAGCTACTGAGCTCGGTAAAAGGCTTGCCTTAAGGGGCCATCAGGTACATTTCATTTCTTATGACCGTCCTTTTAAGCTTGATAGATTTCACGAAAATATTTATTATCATGAAGTAGAAGTGATTGACTATCCTTTATTTAAGTTTCCTCCGTATATGATGGCCTTGGCCAGTAAAATTGCTGAAGTCAGCAAATGGGCTAATCTAGATCTTATACATGTTCACTATGCTATTCCTCATTCGGTAAGTGCATTTCTTGCGAAACAGCTGGTAAAGGACAAAAGGCTTCCTATTCTAACAACACTGCACGGTACAGATATAACAATAGTTGGACATGAACCTCAATTCTATGACATAACGAAGTTTAGTATTGAAGAAAGTGATTTGGTAACTGCGGTTTCTAGCTCACTTAAAGAGGAAACCACTAAGATTTTCAAACTGGACAAAGAAATACGGGTTATTTACAATTTTGTTAATCCGGAGGAATATCACAGGCTTTCTATGCCTGGTTTAAGAGAAAGGTTTGCGGAACCGGCTGAAAAGCTGATTATCCATGTTTCCAATTTCCGCCCTGTCAAGAGATTAAAAGATGTAGTAGATGTTTTCTCGCTGATAAAGAAGGAAATCCCGGCAAAATTGTTAATGGTCGGGGACGGACCAGATGGGTCTGCAATTCATCAGTATATTAATTCAATAGGCCTGTCCGAAAGTGTATGGTTTCTTGGAAAGCAAGAACGGGTTATTGAATTATTATCTATTTCAGATTTATGTCTTCTTCCTTCAGAAAAGGAAAGTTTTGGTCTCGTGGCTCTTGAAGCTATGGCTTGCGGGGTTCCGGTTGTGGCTTCAGATACTGGAGGTTTACCCGAAGTCATCCGGGACGGGGAAACTGGATATTTACTGCCAGTTGGTGACACAAAATCCATGGCAAAAAAAGCTTTACTGGTTTTACAGACCGAGGGTTTATGGCAGGAAATGTCACACCGGGGAAGATTATTTGCTGCGAATAATTTCCATATTGACCGAATAGTAGAAGAATATGAAAAGGTATATAGAGAACTGTTAAGTAACTAATTCCTAAAAACACTTAGTATCTCTGAAATAGTAAAATTTAGAAAAAAGCGTAAATATAGGTTGACTAGCGAAAAAAAACGAGATATACTGGTGTAAGGTCGGATAAGACAGGTATATTAATTGCTCATCGGTAAATCTGACAGAGAAAGTTTTAGGATGAGGTGAGTTGGCAGGGATGTCCAAAGCGACTAGGATGACTAAGCAGAAGAGAGTGATATTAGATATACTACGTAGTACACAAAACCATCCCTCAGCAGACTGGGTTTATGAGCAGGCTAAAAAGATTGTGCCTGATATCAGTTTGGGAACAGTATATCGTAACTTAAATGTACTTCGCGATTCGGGAGAAATTATTGAACTAAATTATGGCAGTACATATAGCCGCTACGATGGAAGAAACGAAAACCACTATCATTTTTATTGCGAAAAATGCAGCAAGCTTGTAGATGTATCCATTCCAGTTTATGAAGGACTTGATAAAATGGTACAGGATACTACCGGTTTTGAGGTAAGGCACCATCGAATGGAATTCTACGGTTTATGTAATGAGTGTAAAGAAATGAAAGCAAAACGAGCTTAATATTTATAAGTAAGTTTAACCCAGGTGAGTAGACCTGGGTTTTTATATTCCCCAAATAAAAAATTAATGCATGTAGGGGAAAATGGCATCTGGCGTCGTTGCGCGGCCTGATGCAATCCTCGATGTACACACACAGTACACCTCCGGTTGCATCAGGCCGTGCGCCTAGCCAGATGCCATTTTCCCACCTCCGGGTCTGACGAAGTGCAAATGATGATGAAATCTTAAATGCATGCAGGGGCAAATGCTAACCTGGCGTTGTTGCGCGGGGCGGCGCAATGCTGAATGAATATTCTAAAGTTCCAGTGTGGCACCGGGCTTTAGAATTGTGACTAAAGCCCCAGTTTCTTTTTCTACTACTGCTTTAAAAGCCTGCGGGTCTTGGGAGATTATATCCCAGGTATTATAATGCATTGGAACGACCTGGGCCGGTTTTAGCATTTTTACTGCCTCAAGGGCATCTTCAGGTCCCATGGTGAAATTGTCGCCGATTGGCAAAATGGCAAGGTCAACCGGATGCAGCCGACCGATAAGCTCCATATCACCGAATAGCCCGGTATCTCCTGCATAATATATTGTTTTGCCTTCGCCAAACAATAAAAAACCGCAGGGCTGACCAAGGTATTCTACTGGATTGGTTCCTATGGAACTGCCATGTAAAGCATTAGTTAGTTTGACTGTAAAATCACCGAATTGATGTTTTCCCCCTATATACATGGCATGCGCCTTAGCACCCCGTACTGCGCAGTATCTTGCGACTTCAGTTATGGTTACTATAGTCGCGTTGTTTTGTTTGGCAATCCCGACAGCATCACCCAAATGGTCTTGGTGACCATGGGTAACTAATATCCAGTCAGAATCAATTTCTTCCGGTTTTGCTGCTGCCTGCGGGTTTTCACTTAGATAGGGGTCTATAATAATTTTTGTTTGGGGCGTCTTTAGGTAGAAACAGGCATGTCCTAAAAAAGTTATCTGCATAATCTTTCTCCTTTGTTCAGTTATTAGGTTATTAATAAGATTTAACTTTGACTTAATATTATCAAACCGTATTCATATTTTCAAATTCCTAGATGAAATGATTTTTAACCTGCCTCTTCCGGAAGAAGTAAAGGCTGCCCTATTAGGACAGCCTAGTAAGTATAGTGATATTTTTGAAAAGTTTCTTAATTCCCTTGAATGGACTGACCAGCTTCTTGTTTAAAGTAACAGAATTTTTGGTATGCAGATTGCCAAGTTCGCTTGCTTATTAATTCGAGTCGACATTCTTCCAGTTCCCAATAATAAATTGCATATAAATCACCGGTTTCTCCATCCTTGTATTGCAGCACAGTGTTTTCCTGGATATCATTTCCTATTACCCAGTGGATTACCTGGTAACCCCTGAGCATGTCCAACATATGCACCTTAACAATATCATTATCAGGATAGTCAGAACTGCTTAGGAATTGCTCGTACCATTTTTTCGTAACAGAACGGGTTACAATATTCCCATTGCTATCGGGAATTTCTAAAGTAATTCTACTTCCAAACAGGGTGTCCATTATTCCAACTGAAAAATGCATACTGCCCGCACCTCCAATTATTCTACTAAATTTATCATACTCTAAATGTGTAGAATTTTAGGGGGTAAATTCTAAAAAAATGACAAAATTAAACAAAATGTGTTGCAATAAGTTGCATAATAGCGGCTTTTTTACTTTTAGCAATGACTTTTTTGATTAGTTCAGGCGGGAGGGGACAGATATTTCCTCCAGGGCGGCTACAACTCAGTTGGTTTCCCGAATCGCTCCGCTCTTCGACCAACGGATGTCAGACTCGCCCTTCCGGAAAAATCTGTCCCCTCCTAATGTTTATCAATAGGTCTTTGCTATTTTAGAGAAACCGCTATTATGCGACTTAGAGGTTGCCGGGCGTGAAAAACAGGTAGAATAGTAATAAGATATAAAGTAGGCGTACCAAGAAATGATAGGAAATGAAAAGATATTCATTTAAACTTGGTAGGATTATTAAATTAATAGTAGAAATTAAACAATAAGATATTTTCATAAGGAGCAATTATCTATGTCAAACCGTACAAAAATAAAAAAGCGCCCCTCTAAGCCGGAGAAAATTTCAGCACCGCCGCCAAAACCGCTCAAGAAGCTTTGGCAGCCTCCCCAGACACTCTTGGCTGCAGTTGTTTTTATGGCCCTTGGGGCCGCTATTTTGGGCAAGAGTCTTTATGTTGTTATTCCCTCGGGGGTTGTACTTATAGCCTTAATAGGCTGGAGCGGGTTTGCTGCACGTCATTCCGGTGCAGGCTCCAGGGCATTAAGATCTATGTTTATGCCTTCGGTCCTTATAGTTATACTACTTATCGTAAGAGTTTTCACCCTGTTAGAAAAGTAGTAGTTGACAATTTTGAAGTTAACAAAAACCCCTGAAGGTGAGGCGTAACAAGCCTGCTTCAGGGGTTTTCTATTGAAATAAGTCTCCTAGCTTTTCTTATGCTTTTTTATTTGCTTGTGTATCTTTTTCCACTTTGCTTTTTCTGCTAGATGTTCTTGGATATTGTTCTTCCGTGATTGGTATGCTAATTCCTTTTTAAGCTTGAAGTAATTATCATATCTCTTCTTGTCGAGACTGCCGTTGGAAAGGGAAAGTTTTACAGCACATCCTGGCTCATTGGTATGAGTGCAGTTACTAAAACGGCACTTTTGGGCCAGAAGCTCTATGTCATCAAAGGTACTGAGCAGCCCATCGGCTGCATCCCAAAGCCGAAGTTCTCGCATCCCGGGAGTATCAATAATAAGACCGCCGGCAGGGAGTATAATCAATTCCCGATGTGTAGTTGTATGCCTGCCACGGTCATCTCCGCTGCGTATTTCTTTAACAGACTGGAGATTTTGCCCAAGAAAGAAGTTAATTATAGACGATTTTCCTACACCTGACGAGCCCAAAAGGGCACATGTTTTTCCAGGCTTCAGATATGTTTTTAGTTCGTCCAGTCCTTGCCCTGTATAACAGCTAATTACAAGGACAGGTGAGCCTGATGCCGCAGCTTCTACCTCTGCCTTTTTTAATGGGGCTTCCGTACATAGATCCGCTTTGCTGAGGACAATAACGGGACTTGCGCCACTTTCCCATACCAGTGTGAGATAGCGCTCAATTCTCCTGAGATTGTAATCTCTATTTAAGGCGGTGACAAGAAAAACGGTGTCGATATTTGACGAGATAATCTGTTCCCTGACTGCTGTTCCTGCGGTACTCCGCGAAAACTTGCTGAACCGGGGTAGTATTTGATGAATGGTGGCTCCACTTCCACCTGGGTTTTCCTTTATTACCACCCAGTCTCCGACAGCAGGATAACAGGCCCGGTCAAAAGCCTCGTGTATCATTTTTCCTGATACTTTTGCCAATAGTTCTTTTTCTTCTGTTATGACACGGTATGAGCCTTTGTATTCAGATACAACCCTTCCCGGAATGTATCCATCAATCCTGAATTGTTCAAATTCTTTTTCAAAAAAATCCTTCCAGCCCAAATCTATAAGGTTCAAAGCGTATTCCTCCTGTTTTTTTTTTGGTCAGGAGGAACCTTATTAAGTTGTTTCTACTTACTTAACAAAGGTCTCCTGCATGAAAAACTCGGAAAGCCTTTTAACACACGCTGTGCTTCACCCATATTTCAACACTCCCTTAAATTTTTTAAAAGTAGTTTATCTGATAAAAGTATATGGAAAAAATGGATATCAGTCAACCAGATGAATTGTCAACGCTTAATAATTGAACACTAGGGGAGGATTTAAATTCATCAGCAGAGAATAAAACCTAATTATAAAAGTGAACCAAATTATAATAACATTTCAAGGTGAAAAGACCATGTCAGACTTTGTACATCTTCATGTCCATACAGAATACAGCCTTTTAGACGGTGCTGCCCGGATTAAAGAACTGGTCTCTGCTGCAGCCCAAAAGGGTATGAAGGCCCTGGCCATTACTGACCACGGGTCTATGTTTGGTGTCATTGACTTTTATAAAACTTCAATAAAAGCAGGAATTAAGCCGATATTGGGGTGTGAGGTTTATGTGGCGCCCCGGAAACTTGAAGATAAAGCTGCAGGAATTGATGATGCCAACTATCATTTGGTTCTTTTAGCGGAAAACGAAATAGGTTATAGAAACCTTCTTTATATAGTTTCCGAGGCGTATACCCGTGGTTTTTATTATAAGCCAAGGACTGACAAGGATACCTTAAGAAAGCATAGTGAAGGGCTGATAGCCTTAAGTGCCTGTCTTGGCGGTGAGATTGCCACAGCTATTGTTAAGGCCAAACTTGATAGGGCCAGGGAGATTGCGCGGGAGTTTGAAACAATCTTTGGCAAAGGGAACTTCTTTCTTGAACTTCAGGACCATGGTTTTGAGAACCAGAGGCTGGTTAATAATGAACTAATAAAGATGAGCCGGGAATTATCAATTCCCCTGGTAGCTACAAATGATACACATTATGTAAAAAAGGAAAACGCTATCGTCCAGGATGTCCTTCTCTGTATCGGTACGGGGCGGACAGTAGATGACACTGATCGGATGACCTTTGAGACAGAAGAGTTTTACCTCAAAGACAGGGATGAGATGGCCCAACTTTTTGGGGAATACCCAGAGGCCTTAAGCAACACTCTGAAAATTGCGGAACGTTGTAATGTCACCTTTGATTTTGGGATTAATTATCTTCCCAATTATGAGATACCCGATGATTTCACAGTTGATTCCTACCTGAGGCAGATATGCCTTGAGGGGCTGGATAAACGCTGCCCCGATGCTGATCTTAGGGTTAAGGACAGGCTTGAGTATGAACTAGGTGTTATCAGGGATATGGGATTTTCAGGTTATTTTTTAATTGTGTGGGATTTTGTCAAATTTGCCCGTGAAAACGATGTGCTGGTTGGGCCGGGCCGCGGCAGTGCGGCAGGTAGCCTGGTAGCCTATGCGTTGGGGATAACCAATATTGATCCCCTTAAATATGACCTTCTTTTTGAGAGGTTTCTTAATCCTGAGCGTGTATCAATGCCTGATATTGATATTGATTTCTGTTATGAAACCCGTGACAAAGTTATCCGCTATGTTATTGAGCGCTATGGCGCTGATCGGGTCGCCCAGATAATTACTTTCGGAACAATGGCTGCCCGTGCAGCCATAAGAGATGTGGGCAGGGCTTTAAATATGCCTTATGCGGAAGTTGACAGGGTAGCAAAACTGGTTCCTGCGGAACTTGGAATGACTCTGGAAAAAGCCCTTGAGCCGGGGCGCCAGCTTAGGGAGCTGTACGATATTGATTCCGATATTAAGAAGCTGCTCGATATGGCTCGGGCTATTGAAGGTATGCCCCGTCATGCCTCAACCCATGCTGCCGGAGTGGTCATAGGGCGCGACCCCCTTACAAACTATCTGCCCTTGTATAGATCTACAGACGGTGTTGTTACAACCCAGTTTGCCAAAGAGACTGTTGAGGAGATCGGTCTACTCAAAATGGATCTACTGGGCTTAAGAACTCTTACGGTAATTGGTGATGCTCTGCACCTGATCAGGCGGACAACGGGCCTGGAGATTGATATAGACAGGATACCCCTTGACGATACGGCTGCTTATGAAATGCTTTGCAGAGGGGACAGTATAGGTGTATTTCAGTTAGAAAGTTCGGGGATGCGGACAATTCTAAGAGAACTGAAGCCCGAAGTATTTGAAGATATTATTGCTCTTGTGGCCCTTTACCGCCCTGGTCCACTTGGGAGCGGTATGGTGGAAGACTTTATACGACGTAAACACGGGCAGAGTCCCATCAAATACCTGCACCCTCTGCTGGAGCCTATCTTAAAAGAAACCTATGGTGTTATCCTATACCAGGAACAGGTTATGAGGATTTCAAGTGAGCTTGCAGGCTTTACTATGGGTGAAGCCGACCTTTTACGTCGTGCCATGGGAAAGAAAAAGCCGGAAGTTATTGCCGGGCTTCGCAGCCAATTTATCGAGGGGGCTAGGGGTAAGGGGGTGGAACCTGAAGTATCCGGGCAAATTTTTGATTTGATGGAATATTTTGCAGGTTATGGATTTAATAAGAGCCACAGTGCAGCCTATGCTCTTGTTTCATATCAGACAGCATATTTAAAGGCTAACTACCCTGTTCAGTTTTTGGCTGCACTCCTGACCAGTGTGATGGACTCATCTGATAAAATTGCTTTGTATATCGACGAATGTCTAAGAGTCGGCATCGATGTAATGCCGCCCGATGTTAATGAAAGTCTTGTAAATTTTACAGTAGTTGAAGACAAAATAAGGTTTGGTCTTGCTGCTGTCAAAAATGTAGGCCGGGGAGCAATAGAAAATATACTTGAAGCCCGAAACGTTGACGGATTTTTCAAATCACTGCAAGATTTCTGTGACCGAACAGATCATCGCCAGGTTTCCAAAAGAGTTATGGAAAGCCTTATTAAATGTGGAGCGATGGATTCCCTGGGAGCCAGAAGGGCTCAATTAATGGCAGCATTGGATAGTTGTGTTGAAGCTGCTCAAAAAAGACAAAAAGACAGGGCCCAAGGGCAAATTTCTCTTTTTGACCTTGGTGCAGGCCCTGAAGAGACCGACACAGGCGGTTTTGGACTGCCGAGTATTCCGGAATATCCACGCAAAGAACTTCTGTCAATGGAAAAGGAAATGCTGGGTTTGTACATTAGTGGGCACCCGTTAAATGAATATGAGGATATACTGCGCGAAAGAACTTCACATAATACCGGTCAGCTTGGTGAACTTACTGACGAAACCAAGGTTATAATCGGTGGAGTTATCACGTCTCTCCGGAGAATAACGACCCGAAAGGGTGAACCGATGGCATTTATGATGGTGGAAGATTTGACAGGGATGGTAGAGGTTGTTGTTTTCCCAACTGTTTACGGAAAAGCTGCTAACCTCATAAATACAGAGGGTCCTGTTCTAATCAGAGGTAGGATAAATTTCAGGGATGATGAGGTTAAGGTTATTGCTGAAGAAATGACTGCTATTGATGAAAAACCCTGTTCGAGCCTTTATTTAAAGGTTCCTGCTATAAACACAGAAAAATATTGCCGTGATATTCAAGGTATACTTCGCAAGTATCGAGGTAATTCTCCCGTTTTCTTTTATTTTGAATCACAAAAAAAATTATATGAACAAGAGAGGAAATTATGGGTTAATCTTGAAAAGGGTATAATAGAAGAGTTAACGGTGCTTCTGGGTGAAAGTGGTGTGCATATAAGAGAGTAAGTGTTGCAAATCCTTGTGGTTTAGGCATTTCTTGCAAAATTATTTAAATTGTGGTATCATAACTTTGCTTAATGCAAAAGTGGGGGGAATAATGTGAACAATCAAAATGTAATCGGCGATTACATAGTTATAAAAGCCTTGGAGAATGGAGTTAACATTATAGGGCTTACCCGCGGACAGGATACCAAATTTCATCATACTGAGAAACTAGACAAGGGTGAAGTAATGATTGCCCAGTTTACTGAGCATACTTCTGCTATTAAGATTAGGGGAAGAGCCCAGATTTTTACAAAGCATGGCACGACTGAATCAGGTATATAGACCTGATTCTTAGGTGATTCACTCTGTTTTTTTGTTTTTAGTTTGATTAATCGGAATATATAATTATAATCGTGATAAGACTATACTTATTTTTCTTCGTAGTCTAAACCATTAGAAGGAGGTCGGCACATGTGGACAGTTGTGTACATAGCGCCAAGCAGGTCAGCAGCTGAAACTTTGCAAAAAGTTTTAAGTGGTGAGGGGCTTTTAGTTCAACTGCGTAACATTGGACTGCCGCATGGTGGCGACTCAAACGCTGTAGAAATTCTTGTACCGGAATCTGAAGTGGATGAAGCGATGGAAATTTTAAGCGAATATGTGAGATAACTGGCGACCTGCGGTTAATACCGCAAGGTCATTGTGTTTTAAGCGATATAGAACTGAGGTGTAAATCTTTTAATGTTTAAGGATTTGTTTCGTAAGCCTAAGTATGTTACGGTCCATGCTGATACGGCAAGAAAAGACATACCTGAAGGTTTATGGCAGAAATGTCCGGAGTGTAATGAGATATTATACAGTAAAGAACTGGAAAAATACTTAAAAACTTGTGTAAAATGTGGTTATTCCTTTAGAATGGGCGCGCGTGAAAGAATTAAAGCGACTGTTGATGAAGGAACTTTTGTTGAAATAGATGCCGACCTTACTTCCACTAATCCACTATCATTTGCAGACTATCCGGCTAAACTCGCCAAAACCCAGGAAGCTACAAAACTAAAAGAGGCAATAGTAACAGGTGAGGCAGCCATTGAGGGGAAACCCGTCGTAATAGGCGTAATGGATGCAGGTTTTGTTATGGGAAGTATGGGTTCTGTGGTTGGCGAAAAAGTTGCCCGGGCTATCGAGAGGGCTATTGAAAGGCGTGTACCCCTGATTATTTTTGCCGCGTCAGGGGGGGCTAGGATGCAGGAGGGAATTATCTCCCTGATGCAGATGGCCAAAACGTGCGGCGCTTTAGCAAGGCTGCATGAAGCCGGTATTTTGTACATTTCAGTATTCACTGATCCAACAACAGGCGGGGTTACTGCAAGCTTTGCTTCGATGGGTGACATTGTTTTAGCTGAACCTGGGGCTGTAATTGGATTTACAGGTCCAAGGGTAATAGAACAGACCATCAGACAGACACTGCCTGAAGGCTTTCAGACCGCTGAGTTTTTGCTCAAGCATGGATTTATTGATATGGTTGTAACTAGGACACAAATGAGAGAAACTCTTGCAGCATTGCTAGATTTACATGTCAGCGGAGGTTCTGAAAATGGCTAATGTAATTCTTGAATTTGAAAAACCGATTTTGGAGCTTGAAGCCAAAATTGAAGAACTACAGACTTTTAGTAAAGAAAAAGAGATAGACCTTTCGGAAGAAGTACAAACCCTTCAGAAAAAGGTTGAAACCCTTAAAAAAAGTATTTATGGTAATCTGACTCCCTGGCAGAGCGTAATGATTGCACGACATCCCGAGCGTCCGGCTACGATTGATTACATAAAGATGATATTCGAAGGATTTATGGAACTTCACGGTGATCGTTTTTATGGCGATGACCCTGCTATAATCGGCGGTATTGCGCGGTTTAAGGGACAGCCTGTGACTGTTATTGGACACGCTAAGGGTAAGGATACCAAGGAAAATCTGGTCAGAAATTTTGGTATGCCGCATCCGGAAGGGTACCGAAAGGCTCTGCGGTTGATGGAACAGGCCGAAAAATTTAATCGTCCGATAATTACCTTTGTAGATACACCCGGAGCCTATCCAGGTATAGGCGCTGAAGAGCGTGGTGAGGCATTGGCAATTGCCACTAACCTGACAAAGATGATGGCCCTAAGAGTTCCGGTAATTGCAACAGTTATTGGTGAAGGCGGCAGTGGAGGGGCGCTGGCTATTGCTGTTGCTGATCATGTTTCCATGCTGGAGAATGCAGTTTATTCTGTCAGCTCTCCAGAAGTATTTGCTTCAATCTTATGGAAAGACTCAACCAAGGCACAAGATGCTGCTGTCATGATGAAGATGACGTCTAAAGACATACTATCTCTTGGAATTATTGATGAAGTGATTCCAGAGCCGATAGGGGGAGCTCATAAAGATCTCCAGAAAATTGCAGGGACACTTGCTGATAGCCTGCAAAAGGCATTGAATAATTTAAAGCAGCAGCCCATTGAAACAGTCTTGGAAAAGAGATATGATAAATTTCGTAGCATAGGGCATTACATTTCAGGATAAAATACAAAATGTGAGCGCATATATAAGAAGGCTGTCCGAAAAGAAAAACTTTTCAGACAGCCTTTACAGCTACATTCACTTTAGTATAATTAGAGTTTGATTTTGCTCTTCTTTCGAAGATAAAGGAGGCGTTAGTTTGAAGAAACTCGGTGTACTTACCAGCGGCGGGGATGCACCTGGTATGAATGCTGCTATCAGGGCCATAGTTAGAAAATCTATATTTCACGGTCTGGAAGTAGTAGGCATAGAGAGGGGTTATTCTGGTCTTATAGCCGGTGAATTCAGAGAGATGAATTTAAGTTCAGTTGCTGACATTATCCATCGGGGAGGTACCGTCTTAAGAACAGCCAGATCAGAGACCTTCAGAACACCCGAAGGAAGGGGAAAAGCAGCACAAAACTTACGTGCTCAGGGGATTGAAGGGCTTGTAATAATAGGAGGCGACGGATCGTTTAGAGGGGCTCAGGCATTAAGTCACGAATTTGGGGTCAGGTTTATTGGAGTACCAGGAACAATTGATAACGATATCCCTTGCACAGACTACTCAATTGGTTTTGATACAGCTGTAAATAATGTTGTTGATGCAATAAACAAAATAAGAGATACTGCAACATCTCATGAGAGAACATACGTAGTAGAAGTAATGGGAAGAAACTCGGGTGCTATTGCGTTGGATGCAGGGTTGGCAGGTGGAGCGGAAACAATACTGATTCCTGAGATAAAGGTTAACCTTGACGAAGTTACTGAAAAACTATGGAGAGGCTATCAAAGAGGTAAACTCCACAGTATCATTGTCGTAGCTGAGGGTGCGGGCAGCGCCATGGAAATAGGTAAAGCCATTAAGGATAAAACCGGTTTTGACACTAAAATAACGATTCTGGGCCATATTCAGCGTGGTGGCACACCTACTGCATTTGACAGGACAATTGCCAGCAGAATGGGAGCTATGGCAGTTGACTTGCTCATGGACGGCCAGGATAATAAAATGGTTGGCATTATTTCAGGTCAGCTTAAGGATTTTGACATAGACTATGCTTTAAGCCAAGAAAAAAACATAGATAAATCTGTCTACGAACTTGCCAGTATCTTGGCTATATAAAAGAGGTGGTTATCAATTGCGACGTACTAAAATTGTTTGTACCTTAGGCCCTGCCGCTGATTCTATAGAGACCATTAAAAAGATGATTAGTAATGGAATGAATGTTGCAAGGTTGAATTTTTCCCATGGTACTCATGAAGAACATGCCAAACGTGTGGAAATGGTGAGGCAGGCAGCCGGGGAAATGGGTACTATTATAGGCATAATGCTTGATACCAAGGGACCTGAAATAAGGACCGGAATTTTGGAAACTGATACAATAACCCTTACTACAGGTAATACAATAACCCTTACTACAGAAGAAGTTAAAGGTACGGCAGAGAGGCTGTCCATCAGCTATAAGGGGCTTCCCAATGATGCTTCCCCTGGGACAAAGATCTTATTGGCAGATGGACTGGTAGAACTTGAAGTTATATCTTTAGATGGTACTGAAATAAATTGCCGGGTTGTTAATGGCGGGGTAATCGGGAGCAGAAAGAATGTTAATATTCCAGGAGTGGTTGTCAATCTACCAGCAGTTACAGAAAAGGACATTGCCGATATAGGATTTGCAGTTGCCCATCAGTTCGATTTTATTGCAGCTTCCTTTGTGCGTACAGCTACAGATGTCCTGGCTGTAAGAAAAGTCCTGGAGTTAAGTGATACAAGTATTCAGATTATCGCCAAGATAGAAAACCATCAGGGGGTTGCCAACATTGATGAAATAATCAAAGTGGCTGATGGTGTCATGGTTGCCAGGGGTGACATGGGGGTTGAAATCCCTACAGAAGAAGTTCCGCTTATTCAGAAGATGATAATCCAAAAGTGCAACGAAGTTGGTAAACCTGTTATTACTGCAACGCAAATGCTTGATTCAATGATAAATAACCCCAGACCAACAAGAGCTGAAGCAACAGATGTAGCTAACGCTATTTTTGACGGGACTGATGCGGTGATGCTTTCAGGCGAAACAGCTTCAGGCAAATACCCTGTTGAGGCTGTTGCCATGATGAATCGAATTGGTATTAGAACCGAGCGTGCACTAGGGTTTGAGGAAATACTCGGGCGAAAGGAAATTTCGCCAACAAGAACTGTTACAGATGCCATAAGTCATGCTACCTGCACCACTGCTCTTTATCTTGGTGCAACAGCTATTATAACATCCACCAAATCAGGGCATACGGCAAGAATGGTTTCCAAATACCGACCGAAAGCGCGTATTATTGCAGTTACCCCTAAAATGGACGTTATCAGGAAAATGACACTTGTCTGGGGAGTTATGCCTCTTTTGGTTTCAGAGACACGGGGCACTGACGAAATGATTTCAGCTGCTGTAGAAACCGCTTTGGCCGCTAATTATATTAAAAACGGTGATCTTGTTGTAATCACAGCGGGTATCCCAGTAGGAGTCCCGGGAACCACCAATCTTCTGAAGGTACATATTGTCGGGGATGTTGTAGCCAGAGGAGCAGGTATAGGAACTCATGCAGTTACAGGAACTGTAAAGGTTGTGCGTACAGCTAAGGATGCTAATGCAAACATTGAACCAGGAGATATCCTAGTAACTATTTCTACTGAGCGAGATTTTGTTCCGGCAATGGAAAAAGCAGCCGCAGTAATTACAGAGGCTGGCGGTCTTACATCCCATGCCGCCATAGTCGGGCTGAATATAGGAATCCCGGTTATAGTGGGAGTAGATGGTGCAACATCCATACTTAAAACAGGTGACATTATTACTGTGGATGGCGCTAGAGGATTGATTTATAAGGGAGTTGCAAAAGTGCTGTAAGAGTTGACAGCAGACTCCGCAAACCATACTAAAATTAATATGATATCAGAATTTATCAATATATGTAAGCTGCCCTGAAATCTCAACGGGTAGCTTGTTTTTTTGTCCTCTATCCCTCAGGAACATAGTTCTAAAGGTTCTTCGTATTTCATAAACATTTTCTGTCGCTGTGTATTCATCCCAAGTATTCAACTGTTATTTGGCACTATCAACTATTTTTAAAAATTCGTAAAGGTTTTTCAAACCACTGCGTGGAATTGTTATTTTTAGCCAATTTTATTTAAAGGTTTAAAGGGGCTTAAAAAATACATAGAAATTAATTTGAGGCGGGGGAAGCATGAGTATGAGGGAGTCTAAGATTCTGAAGTGTGTACTTATTTTTGTATTAATTATGAACCTACTTGTTCCACCGGCATTGTCAGCCGCTCCTAATCCGGTCGTTGTGACTTCATTGGATGGCAGCAAAGGGTTTAAAGATGGCCAATTACTGTTAAAAGTAAAGGGTGGTGCTCAGGAAGAGAAAAGAATCTTAAAAAAATACCGGTTGAATTTCATTCAGCGTTTACCCCGAACAGAATATGTTCTGGCATCATTTAACAATCAAAATGACAATAAAAATTTTGCCGATATCATAAGGAAGCTTCAGCAGGAGGATTCTGTGGCCCGTGCTCAGCCTAATTATATCTACAGGACTTTTGGCCTTCCCAATGACCCACAGTTTAAAAGACAGTGGGCTTTGAATAGTGTAAACGGGAATAAAACGTGGAGCACAGCACCTACAGGAAGCGGAGCTAAACCTGTCATTGTGGCTGTTCTTGATACAGGTGTAGATGTGAATCATCCGGATCTTAGGACACGTCTTGTCTCTGGAATTAATATGCTTAATCCTCTTAAAAGCAGTAGAGATAGTGATGGTCATGGTACTCATATTGCCGGTATAATCAGTGCTTTGACAAACAATAAGACTGGTATTGCCGGTGTTGCCGGAATGGCTCCGGTTAAAGTAATGCCGGTCAAAGTGTTTGACGGTAATGAAGGCAGTGATGTCTCTATAAGCAATGGTATTATCTGGGCTGTTGATCACGGTGCCAGAGTTATTAACATGAGTTTTGGCAGTTATTCTAAATCGGAGGTTTTAAATGAGGCCATTGATTATGCTTACAAAAAAGGTGTTGTCCTTGTAGCTGCAGCGGGAAACTGGGCATCTGAAGAAGTCAGCTATCCTGCCGCAGTTTCCAGGGTAATTGCTGTCTCTGCAATAGATAATAAGAATAATATATCGGAGTTTTCGAGCTATGGTCCGCTTATTGATATTTGTGCACCGGGAGAAGACATATACAGTACCTTCTGGGATCCATATAAAGGCTCTACATATACGGAGATGAGCGGGACTTCAATGGCTTCCCCAATGGTTGCCGGCTTGGCGGCATTACTACTTACAAAAAATCCAAAGCTGACTAATGACGAAATCAGGCAGATAATCGAAGTATCTGCTACCGATCTTGGCGATAGCGGATGGGATACAAAATACGGCCATGGCAAGATTAATGTGGACAAAGCGATGACAATTTCACTATCCCGTATCGATGACTCAAACAGTTCTGCGGATAAGGCTGTTTCCTTGACCTCCGGTGTCCCGGTTCAAGAAAAAATACACTTTGGCAGTGATCAGGATTGGTTTAAGATTAACGTTCCCCAAAGCGGACATCTTCAGGTTGAGGTGCTTCCGGCTGGCAAAGTAAGTCCGGGAGTCGAAATATATGATAAGAATGGAAAATTATTAGCATCTTTCAACTCTGATTTAAATCCCGTTCAATATAAGGTTGCGGAAGCTGTCCATGGTCTTGTTACAGACCTAATGGAGGGGGATTATTACATAAAAGTGTTCGGTAATCATTTTAGGTGGTCTGAACGTGAATATACGGTAACAGCCTGGGCGATTCCCCGTTCTGATCTCATTAAAGATGTAAACGAACCAAATAATTCATACGAAACAGCACGAAAAATACCAATAGGCATCCAGGTTTCGGGAACTATTTCCAGTCAATGGGATCAGGATTGGTATAAGATAGAACTTCCAGGAAAAATATACACAGTTCGGGCGAAAACTCCTGAAGGGTTAGACCTGGCTGTTGAAATTGAAAGTGTGGCCAATTATGATGAGAGTGATGGGGAGTTTAACGATTATACCGACTGGTTTTACCAGTCTATCAATAATACAGGTATTGGCGGCAGTGAAGAGGGGGTAATTGTTCTTCCTAAGTCCCGCCAACGTAATTATTTTATAAAAGTTTATGATATTGGTGGAGGGTCATTTAACGGTAGTTACACAGTTATTGTTTCTCCTTATGATCTTAAGCCGGATAGTTTTGAACCTAACAATAATTCCAATTCAGCTGTTTCATTAGATTTGGGTCAAAGAGTGATTGGGAATTTTGACACAACAACAGATATTGACTGGTACTCTGTTGATATATCAGATACCGGCATTCTTAAGGTTAATTTCCGGCGGCCAGATAATATATGGTGTGATATTAACATCTACAACGAAAATATGGAACTGATAGGGAACAATTCTACGGGATTCAGCCGTGAATTTGGAACTGGTTCTGGCCTTAGTAATATAATAGAGTCGGAATTCAAAGTTTTTCCCGGAAAATATTATATAGAGGTAAATAGTTCAATAAAAAAGATAAGTGGAAGTTACGAGCTTGAATGTGGATTCTCGTCCTTTCAATTTATTGATGAGGAAATAAATGACACGCGTTCAGGTGCGGTTGCTCTCGCCTTGGGAGAGGTAAAAAGTGGTACGATTTATCCGTTAGCTGACATTGACGGTTATGTAATTAATCTTGAAAAAACCGAACCGCTTATAATTACGTTGACACCAGATAAAGAGTTGGATACTTCAGCGGTAATATTGAGTGAACAGGCCAGCAATCCGGCTGAAAGTGAAAAGGCACCAGTTTCAAATAATTTAACAAATTCTTCAGATTCGGACGCATCAGAGATTGAGGTTGTTACAATAATAAACGGAGGTGGAAAAGGCCAGACTGATACAGGTGTATTCCAACCTTCAAAACCGGGAAGGTATTTCTTAGTTGTTGGAGGTAGCGGAAAAGCCGGCAGTAAGTATAGTGTTAGTATCAGGCCCTTTAAAGTAAAACCTGATAAATGGGAAGATAATAGTACTTTAAAAAAAGCACGCCCTTTAAAGGCGGGCAGTAGTATAACACCTACCTTGATGGGAACTGAAGATGTCGACTGGTATAAACTCTACCTTCCCGGAGCAGGGGTATTTAGTGCAGATTTAACTGTGCCACCTGATATTGATGGGGTTCTTGAGATATATGACAGTTCCGGAAAACTGCTGGCCAAAAGCGATCAATCAATGGTTGGCGAAAAAGAATATGCATCAGTGTCAATACGATCTCCGGGGTACTATTTTATTAAGACATTCGATTATCTTGGTAACTCGTCAGTGCAAGCATATAATCTGACTACACGTTTCACGGCTGCTAAATCATAGAAACCGAAAACTGTATCAAAAAAGAGATAAGCAGAAACTTTTGGAGGATGAAAATGAGTACAAAATGCCTTCTTTTTGATCTTGATGGGACTCTTTTGAATACAAACAACCTGGTGCTGGAATCTCTTAAATATACAATCAAAACCCATATGGATAAGGATATGGCAGATAGCCAGTTATATAGGTACTTCGGCCAACCCCTTGTGGAGATTATGGAGAATCTTAATCCCCTTAAGGCTGAGGCTATGGTCGAGACATATCGTGAGTACAGCGCAGTTAAACATGATAATTTAACAGAAGTCTTTCCCCAGGTTCCTGAAACTTTAAAAGAATTGAAGAAAAAAGGTATCCTTACCGCAGTTGTTACCTCAAAAATCAAAAGACTGGCATACCGGGGGTTGGGTTTATTCCAACTTGAAGATTACTTTGATGTTTGTGTTGCCTTTGAAGATACAGAAAAGCATAAACCAGACCCGGAACCAGTTTTAAAGGCCATGGAACTTTTAGGAGTATCCGGTTTCAATGACGATGTAATAATGGTTGGGGACAGTCCTTATGATATTATGTGTGCCAATAGTGCAGGTGTCACCAGTGCTGTTGTGGAATGGAGTCTGCATCCGGCGGAGGTGCTTCAGGCCTGTAAACCTCACATTTGGCTTCCCGAATTTTCCGTTCTACTCAATTATGTATAAAGTATTGAAATAATAAAACTCACTACCCGCTACCCACTATTTTTTCACCTAACCTCTGTTTTTCACATATTTTATGTTAAGAACATAATATTTAGTGAAAAGGAGGGAGTACAATGTCTGATATGGTGAAGTGGGATCCTTTCAAACAGGTTACAAGGCTATATGAAGATATGGATAGCCTCTTTTCTGAGTTTTTGAAGATGTTTTCCCAGGAATTTCACAATCAAAAAATGACAAATGCAAATATAGCCTTGAGCGTTTCTGAGAAGGATAACGAAGTAATTATTGCAGGTGAAATTCCCAACGCCGTCAAAGATACTGTTGATGTAGCTCTTCGTCCGGACAGCGTTATTGTTACCGGACAAACTTCACTTGAAAAGCAGAAGGAAGGGGCTAAAGAGTTCTGCTGGAGTAAATTTACCAAAATGTGTGCTCTTCCTGCTAAGGTTAAATCAGAAGCAGCCAAAGTGTCCTTTGAAAACGGTAAACTCACAATTCGTGTACCAAAAGCTTAATTACAAGTTAAACTTTCACCTTAAACGTAACCCATGTCCAGGCGCATTTAAAAATCTACACAAGAAACTCGAAAAAAGTCGAAAATTGTAATTAAAAACTATTTTTAATTGAAAAGTTACTTGAAATAGGGTACAATACTAGAAAAAAGTAGCAATTTTGCGCGTAGGACAATGGGAGGTAGCGCATTTGATGCAAAAGTTTTTTCGTTTTACAATTACTTGTGATGCCAGAAGACAGATTCCAAAGATGCTTCTTGAACGCCTTGTCGACGAATATTTGTGGCAGGGGCAGGAGTATCTTAGGGGCCCTGCTTCTGTAAAAGACCGAACCCATAGGGTAAGGAAGATTATTGAACAGGAGATTATTGAAAGAAACGCACAAAGGGAGTTCGATCTACTCCTGTCACGAAAAAATTCTGAGGAAAAAATATAACAAAAATTATGCCACAGGCTAGGGCCTGTGGCGTTAATTTTATAATATTTTTGTCAAGTTACGAAATGCAGTTTCTAAGGTTATAGTATTTAGATTTGCATCCACGACCATTGGTTTAAACATCAGCAAAAGTTGTTCGGCAAACTTAAATTTTTCTGCAGGGTAGAATTGAGTATCTACCGGAATAGCGCCAAGATTAAGGAAAAATTGTTTTCTACTGTCAATTTCTTGCGGAGTTTGACGCACTTCCAGCAAAATACCTTCAATTTCCGGGTGCTCTTTTTCCAGGAAGGAAATGACCTTGTGATAGAAGAAACTGCCAATACCCCTGTTTCGATACTCTGGTGTTATTCCGATATGCTCCAGGTAACCCAATTTAGATTCAGTAATATAATAAAAACAAGAGATTCCTACTACTTTATCACCTTCCATAGCTGTAAGCAGGTAGAAAAAGTTTGGTTCAATAATTGAAGGGTTTAGCAGCTTGCTGACAATAGCCTGTTGGGTTGAAGCGGGATAATGAAATATATCTCGTAAGAGTCTCAGCCCTTCTTGTGTAGCGTAATCATTGGGCATTTTGCCTCTTTCAAATTTTATATTATCTACACCTATTTCTATAATGTTACCAAAAGTATCCTTTATAACCATCTCTTTATGCTTGATCATGGCCAGGTCGCCAGTATCAACAAATGCGGCGTTAGCTTCATCCGTATCAATATGAAACTCGGTTTCACCTGATTCGGTGAGCCTAACAAGAACATTATGGTAACATACAACTTTGGAACCCTTAATGAGAATACTTACTTTATCTCCATCAGCCAGGTCTAGTTCTAAAGCACGTTGATGTGTCATATGAATATGAGCCTTGGGGATAATACACCCTCTTTCAACTATTTGCGGCCCTTTAGGACCAATCATAACAAAACCGGGAGTGTTTTCTAAATCGCCAGAATCCCTAAGAGGGGCATCAATTCCAAGTTTAAAAGCATCGGTGCGGCTTAGTTCTACCTGAGTGTTTCCCCTGACAGGGCCGACAATCCTTACTTTTTCTAATACCCCTTTGGGGCCTACGATATTTACTGTTTCTTTAGCAGCGTACTGCCCTTTCTGAGCCAGTTCCTTGGTAACCGTAAGCTTATACCCTTTGCCAAACAACATATCGATATCCCTCTGAGATAAATGGACATGTCTGTTGGAGACACCCACAGGTACCAGCCACTTGTTTTCCTTTTTAAAGTCGACTTTGTGGGGATTTATTTGCAGACTGAGCATCTTGTTCACCCCTTCCGTATTTGCTTTAATATAAGAGACGACTTGTACTATTAACAGGTTTCTAAGTTCAGATAGAGTTTAAAGACTCCACCTGAACTTAGAAACCGTTATCCAGGAGCTTAGCGCTGCTTATCTGCCTATTGAAGAAGCGGCATTCTTAGCGGCGTTTAGCTATCGGGATAAATCACTGGTGAGCCTGTTCATTATAACAGTATAAAACTACTGTTACAACAGGAGTTATGTCAGATAAAAACCAGTTTTTCCTGAATATTAATCTTAATCTTCAAGATGCTTCGTTTTTTTAAAAATTAGAAATATTTCTAAAATATTCGCCGAATAAATGTGTTTTTCTAACCTGTGCTTTGAGGTTCCTGTGTTTTGTTTAAAAATGGCTTTCGCTGGTAATGATATAATTAAACGTTATGACCGTAGAAAAATAACAAATCTTTGTTATTTATGGATATTGTTGACAGTATAATGTTTGTCGAATAAAATAAAATATATATATAACGGTTTGTCGAATAAAATAGAATATATAGTAATATATTAGAAACAAAGAGAAAATTAAATAAATTATACTCACTGCCAAGGGAGTTTGTGTGGCAACGGCTCCCTGGTGACAACTGTTACAGGTGCCAAGGTCTTTAATGACCCTTGGCAGTGAGTATAAAATTAATTTTGGATTTTAGCAAACTGACTTACTCAGTTTGCTTTTTTGCTTTTAGCTGCAATAGAAAATGCAATTTTTTGCAGGTGATTAATGGTGATTAATGAACGGTTAGGTTATTGACAAAAACAATCAGTAAGGTTAAAATATACTTATACCCGGTAAGGGTATATAAGAAATGAATTTAATTTGATGCCCACTGCCAAGGAGTTTAGTGGCAGAATTCCTTAAGTGACAACTGTTGCAGGTGCCAAGGACCTTATTAAGTTCCTTGGCAGTGGGCATTACATATATATTCCTGGATGCAGGCGCGATTATCTTATATCGCAGCCTGCATTTATTTTTTGTATCATACATATTAAGCAGGAATTTTCCTGATAAAAAATTAAGTATAACAGAAACATATGTTTGGAGGGTTTGAGGTGAGCGATCCTTTGCTTTATGTCTTATTATTTGTAAACATAATTTTTATTCTGGCAGTTTCTTTGATACTAAAAGTGAACAGAGGAAAAGAAGTTAATTATGAGGCACGTTTTTTTTCAATAGAAAAGAACTTAGAGAGAATTGAATGGGCGGTGAGGGAAGAAATCGCAAAGAATAGGGAAGAGGCTTCCCTAATTGCCAGACAAGGAAGAGAAGAACTCAATAATGGTATGAGAGTGTTTTCTGATTCTTTTCTTTCCCGCATGACCGAAATTGCTGTACTTCAAAAGAATCAGCTTGATGCATTTGCACAGCAGCTATCTGTTTTGACCCGGCTAAATGAACAGAAGCTTGATAAAATTAGAGAAACTGTTGAAGACAGGTTAAAATTAATTCAAAGTGATAACAGCCAGAAATTAGAACAAATAAGAATTGTTGTAGATGAGAAGCTTCATGCTACCCTTGAGAAGCGCCTGGGAGAATCTTTTAAGCTGGTTAGTGAGAGGCTGGAACAGGTACATAAAGGATTGGGAGAGATGCAAAACCTTGCCTCTGGTGTTGGCGACTTGAAAAAGGTCCTGGTCAATGTAAAAACCAGAGGGATTTGGGGTGAGGTTCAACTGGAGAATCTTCTTGAACAGACCCTTGCACCTGACCAGTATGCAAAGAATGTGGTAACAAAGAAAAACAGCAGTGAAAGGGTGGAATTTGCTATCCGGTTTCCAGCTAAAGACGGCACTGATACTGCTATATGGATGCCAATTGATGCCAAATTCCCGCTCGAAGATTACCAGAGACTTTTAGAGGCACAGGAAAAGGGAGATAAAAAAACTGCTGACGAAATGTCAAGAGGTCTGGAAACACGCATTAAATCAGAAGCGCGGAATATTAAGGAGAAGTATTTGAATCCTCCAAAAACTACTGATTTTGGTATCCTTTTTCTTCCGATTGAAGGCTTATATGCTGAGATTCTCCGAAGACCGGGGCTTTCTGAACAACTCCAGAGGGAATTTCGCGTGGTCATTGCTGGTCCAACCACCATAACCGCCCTTTTAAACAGTCTGCAGATGGGCTTTAGGACCCTTGCCGTTGAAAAGCGATCAAGTGAAGTCTGGTCACTGCTGGGTGTGGTTAAAAACGAATTTGGCAAGTTCGGAGATTTATTGGACAAAACCCAGAAGAAGCTTCGGGAAGCAAGTAATTCTATTGAGGATGCGGCAAGAAAGACCAGGACTATTGAGAGGAAACTAAAAAATGTTGAAGAGCTGCCGGTTCAGGAAGCAGTGCTTACAATTGAAGAAGGTTAATTTAGATAATTATGATGGCAGGTTCTTAAAGACCTGCCGTTTAAAATTTGCTTGACAAATAGCTTTTTCGGAGAGTACAATATGACCAGGTAGTCATATGACTGCGCGGTCATATATTTATAGTAGCTTGCATATTATGATGATACATACTTAGTCGGGATAAGAGATTAATTATTAGTAAGGGGTAACAAATGGTTAAACAGACGTTTTTAAATTTGCCCAAAGAAAAAAGGGAACGGATTATCGAAATTGCAATCGAAGAATTTGCATCAAAGCCTTATACCAAAGCTTCTTTATCAAATATTGTTAACCGCGCAGGCATTGCCAAGGGCAGTATGTATCAATATTTTGAAGACAAACGAGCGCTTTTCAGATATCTCTTGGAGCTTGCAGCACAAGAAAAGCTGGCTTTTTTAAAAGAAGCGGAGGTCAATTCCGATGTTAACTTCTTTGAAACTCTTGAAAAAGTCATGTTGGCTGGCTTCAGGTTTAACCTCGCTCATCCTCAATTAAGCAGGATAGTAGCAAATGCCATGGAAGGAACGGGTGAAGCAGTCATTCAAGAGTTTATGATGTCGGGAAGAAAAATGGCTTGTGAATACTTCATGGAGTTGTTAAAAAGAGGTCAGGAGGGGGGAGAGGTAAGCCCAGATGTTAATGTCCGATTGACTGCGAATCTTTTGAATAGGATATTAGGAGAAGGGTTGGCTGATTATATTCTAGAAATAATGGAAGTAGACTTACACGAGTTTTTGACTAAGCCGGAGATTGCCCAAAATATATCTGAAGATACGATAAAGAATATTGTTAATGAAGCTATAAGGTTTTTGAGAAACGGACTGGAGGCACAGTCATAATAGGGCAGAGGGGTAGATTCTAATGGAAACAGTCTTACGAACCAGCAACCTGAAGAGAACTTTTTTCAACGGTAATGTTACGGTCCAGGCTTTAAAAGGTATTGACCTTGAAGTTTCAGAAGGGGATTTTGTTGTTATTTTGGGCCCCAGCGGGTCGGGAAAGAGTACATTACTAAATATCATTGGTGGTATGGATGTTCCGACAGATGGTGAAATAATTTACCGGGGTAGACCACTGCAAAATATGAGTAAACACGAACTTACTCTATACAGGAGAAAAGCGGTTGGTTTTATTTTTCAGTTTTATAACCTCATGCCTAACCTTACTGCATATGAGAATGTTTCTTTAGTATCTGAAATAACTGATCATCCTTTAGATCCTCTTAAAGTTTTGGAAGAAGTAGGTTTGGGGGCGCGAAGTGACCATTTTCCTTCCCAGTTATCAGGCGGCGAACAGCAAAGGGTTGCGATAGCACGGGCTGTTGCTAAGAATCCCGACATACTGCTGTGTGACGAACCAACCGGTGCTTTGGACCTGGAAACAGGGAAACAGGTCCTGCAATATTTGCATAAGTTTAACAGGGAAATGAAAAGAACTCTGATTGTTATAACGCACAATGCCGCTATTAGCAGAATGGCTGATAAAGTAATCCACATCAAGGATGGCAGGGTTGCAATGGTCGAACATAACAGCCAGCCGGTGACAGCGGAAGAGGTGACCTGGTAGTGCTTAGGAGAAAGCTTTGGCGTGATCTTAAGGCAAACTATGGTGCCTACCTAGCTTGTGCCGGTGTACTGGTCATCGGTTTAATGTTATATGTTTCCCTGTCGGTAATACTGGAAAGTCTAACCGATAGCAGGGATGATTACTACCAGAAATATCGTTTTGGTGATGGATTTGCCAGGTTCGTACAAGGACCGGCAGGACTTGCAAGAGATCTTGAAGATATTGAGGGGATAGAACGGGCAGTCGGAAGACTTGTACAGGAAGTGATGGTAAATAACGCCTTAGGGGAAGCAACAACTACTGTAAGACTGGTGTCCTTTGATAGTCCTGATCAGCCGGTTAACAGGTTCAGGCTCGAGAGTGGCAGGATTCCTGCCGACGGAAGCAGGGAAGTGCTCGTTTCCCCGGCATTCTTAAAAGGCAATGAATATCATCTGGGAGATAATCTTCCGCTGGTCATTTTAGGCAGAGAAGTCAATTTTAAAATATCAGGTACAGCCAACAGCCCTGAGTACATTTATGAGATTCCTGGTGGTAACGCACTTGCGCCTGACCCCAAGGCTTTTGGCGTTGCTTTTGTCTCCTATTCGACCATAAGTTCTTTGTTTAACATGCAGGGTTCTGTCAATGATATTTCCTTTATACTAAGCCAGGACACTGAGTTTAAGGATGTAAAAAAAGCTGTTGAAAGACAGCTTCAAGGGTGTGGTTTAACTGGCCTGGTTTCCCGTGAGGATCAACTTAGTCATTCGATGTTGACCCAGGAACTCCTTGGGTTAAAAGGATCGGCATCTACCACGCCGATAATATTTTTAGTGGTTGCATCTGCAATATTATATATAACACTGAGACGTATGATAGAGCAGCAGAGAGGTCAAATAGGGTTACTTAAAGCCTTTGGTTTTAGTGATAGGGAGATTATTATCCATTACCTCGGTTATCCGTTAATAATAGGAGGTTTTGGTGGCTTTGCCGGGGGACTGGCCGGGTCGTGGTTCTCTTTTCAATTGGCGATACTTTATCAGCAATTCTACAATATACCCGGCCTTCAAGGTAAGATCTCACCTGGGTATATTGGTGCCGCTACGTTATTGTCAATAGCTTTTGGAGTTATTGCAGGTTATCAGGGGTGCAAAAGAGTGACCAAGCTAAGCCCTGCGGAGGCTATGAGGCCGCCGGCGCCTCTGGCTGGACGAAGGATAATTATTGAGAAGTTCGGAATCCTTTGGAGTAATCTTAGTACTCGCGTTAGAATGGCTGTCAGAAACGTTTTCAGGAACCGGCAGCGAACTGCCATTGCCATTCTGGGGGTAGCTTGTGCTTTCAGCATGATGGTTACAGCCAGGGGGATGTTTGATTCAACATTCTACCTGATTGATTTTCAGTATAATAGGGTGGAACTGTATGATTTAAAAACTGTACTGCGCGGGTATGCCGATAAGATCAGTATTGTAAGCGGGGCTGAGCATGTGGACGGAGTAGCTAAAGCTGAACCCTTGCTGGAAGTGCCGGTAACGCTGAATTACCGGTGGCATAAGAAAGATACGGTACTAACCGGTCTATCAGACCAGTCATCCCTTTACCGGCTTTTGACGCAAGATAATGAGCATGTGACACTGCCGCGAAACGGAATCGTTATATCTACTCAGCTTGCTGAACTGCTTGATGTCACACAGGGAGACAAAATCACTGTTAAACCGATGGTGGGAGACCTAAAAGAGCAGCATATTCCGGTAAAACGAATTATACCCCAATACGTCGGTATGGGAGCTTATATGGATATAGACAGCCTTAGTGCTTTACTGAAGAGTTCACCTGTAGCCTCATCGGTAATGGTCAAGGTAGAAAAGGATAAATTTTCTGAAGTCCGGAAACAGCTTCAAAAAGGGGCCAATGTAGCAGCTATACAGGATAAGACTAAGCAGAAGGCGCAGTTCGAGGATTTAATGGAAACAAGTATGGCCAGCCAGTACGTTCTTCTGTTTTTTTCTTTTGTATTGGGTTTTGCCATAGTATACAATGTAAATATAATTTCCCTTTCTGAAAGAGAGAGAGAACTGGCTACGTTAATGGTGATAGGAATGTCCGAACGGGAAATCGGCAGGATACTGCTGATAGAGCAGGGATTGCTTGGTTCGGCTGCTGTACTGCTGGGAATACCATTGAGCTATAGTATGTTATATGGGATTGCAAAGGCTACTGCTACTGAAATCTACAATATGCCTATGGTAGTTAAACCAGAGACTTTTGCTGTAGCTGCAGCAGGTACGGTTATTTTTCTACTGGCAGCACATTGGAAGATCACAAGAAAGATTAAAAAACTGTCCATGCTTGATGTCCTAAAACAGCAGGAGTAGGGGGAGATACTAGTGAAAAAAATGGGTAAGAAGTACTTGGCGGTGATAATATCACTTCTGGTGGTTGCAGGTATCTGGGCTGCCGGAAGGGCACCCGTTGATTTGGAAACAGCTGTTGTCAAAAAGGGGACAGTGCGGGCAACTGTTACAGAAAAGGGAAGGATTGTAACAGAAGAATATGTCAATATTTATGCCGAAATTCCAGGCAATATTAAAAAGGTTCTTGTTAAAGAAGGGCAGCATGTTCTGCAGGGAGCGCTCCTGGCTGAAATAGATTCTCGTGAAATAGATGCACAGATAGCCCGGCTGCAGGGGGAGTTAACAGCTGCCAAGGGTGCGGAAATATCTTCACCAGCTGGTAGTGCCGGCCTTCTTCAACAACAGGAATTAGCCCTCGAAGAGGCAAAGGCAGCGTTGAAACAAACCAGGGTTAACTATGAAAGGATTAAAAATCTTTATGATTCCGGCGCTGTTACTTATGTTGAGTTGGAGCAGGCTGAAGCTGATCTGGAAAGTAAACAGAAATCGGTTGGGAGGACTGAGGCTGCTCTGGATTCAGTGCAACAGCAAATAAAAGGAAATAAGATGCAATATCTGGGTCAGAAGCAGAGTATGAATGCACAGCTAAGCCATTTACGGGATCAAAAAGAAAAAGCACGTATAGAAGCAGAGGCATCTGGGGTAGTTCTTATGAAGAATGTTGAGGCAGGAGATTTTGTTAATCAGGGCAGCCCGCTTTTTAAAATGGGAGATACCCAGACTTTTAAAGTTGAGACTTATATAAATACGAGAGATATAGCCAACATAAAAAAGGGTTCCTTTGCTTCGGTGGTATTTAAGGTTCCGGGAAAAGATGTGGAAGTACAGGGCATAGTGATAAATGTGGCGCCTGCTGCCGAGGAAATGCCGTCAGCCCTTGGAATTTCCGAATATAGGGTGAAGGTGACTATTCTGATGGAAAAGGTTCCATCCGGGTTGGTAGTAATACCGGGTATGGAAGTAGATGTAAGAATGACTGTTCAGGAAGCAAAAAACAAGTTATTTATTCCAAAAGAAGCTGTATTTACCGATAAAGGGAAGGACCAGGTCTGGGTTGTGAGGAAAGGATCTGCCGTTCCTGTTGAGGTTGAGACGGGCATTGAAGGGGATGAATCCACTGAAATACTTGCAGGATTATCCAAAAAAGAGATAATTATACTTGACCCTCATGATGAAAAATTAAAAGAAGGTATCCGTATTAAATAAGAGCGTTCAGCAGCTCGGCAGTCTTACCTGCAACGTCACCGGCTAATTTAGCACAGCGGTCTTTTCTTTCGTTTGAATTCATAGAAGCCTTTGTAGTAAATGACCACTTGCTGGAGGATGCATGACACAGCGGTGAATTGGAAGTAGTGGCCTTCTGCCTGGCGTACTTAGCATAAGAATCGTGGTCTCTGCTCGGTAATGGTGAACCACAATACCACTGGAATAGTTCATTAAGTACAACAGTGGAATTTTTACCGGCACAAGCCTGGACTACCCACGATGCACCATTAAGCGCACCGCAGAGGGTGCCCCAGTTGGCGATACCGCCGCCGCCGTACTTAAACATGTCAGCGGGAATAGAATCCCAGGGAGGGCCAACAGTTTCTATTAGAGTGGTAAGAAGTGCATTAGCGGTAGCATACATACAACCGCCAACAAAGTAGCCGTCGTAACCGCGCCTTTTTACCACATCGAGGTCTAAAGTTTTATAGTTCCACGGAAGAGCTGTATTAGCTGGGGAAGCGGATACAGCACCAACACTAAGTGCAGCAAGAGTTCCTGTAGTAAGACCTGCACCTACCAAAAACTTTCTTCTGGAGAATTCCGGCATTTCGTTACACCTCCAACTTGCTCTCTATATTACATATGGTGACCAGTTTTGTACGGATGACATTTCGTACGGCAGTTCTGCCCTGAGCATCACCGTTCTCTGGTAGGTTGGCCGACATGACAGGTAAAGCATCTTTCGAAGGATGCTTCCGACTGATTATCAGGAACAGTTTCTTGAGCAGTCCAAGTACCAGACTTCCAGGCGTTTAGCATTTCAACAACTTTATAAGCTACATCTCCAGACAATTTAGCACAGCGGTCGTTTCTTTCGTCAGAATCCAACTCAATTCCAGTGACATATGCCCAGGTACCTGATGACTGGTGGCAGAGAGGAGATTTTGAAACAGTCGTCCGCTGGTTAACGGCGTAGTGGGCGATTGCATCAAATTTATCGCTAGGGAACGGATTCTGTACATACCAGCCAAGTAGTTTCTTAATAATGGCTGTGGCACCGGTTGGATTAATTATCTGGATAACAGCACAAGCTGCATTAAGAGTACCACAGATAGTATTCCAGCCTGAAATGCCGCTGCCACCATACTTGAATAACTCGGGATTAAAAGTATCCCAGGGAGTTCCAACGGCAGCAGTGAGAGCTTTAATCAATGCAGCACCGGTTGCATACATACAGCCGCCAAGAAAATAATTATTGTAAGCCGCTTCTCCAACTGTTTGAGGATCTAATCTGACGAATGGCCAGGGGAGAGCGGGTGCAGCTGCAGCGGGAGTTATAGATCCAAGAATTCCGCTTGAAGCCAGTGTACTTGCAGCATAAGTACCGGCACTTACCAGAAAATCTCTTCTTGATATACCTTTTTCGGACATTAAAGGTACACCTCCAGTTTAATTTGCATGCAACTTTGTCCCTGTTTTCACAATTCTACAGTTTCCGTAATTTTCCTTCATAGATGAGTGACAATTCAGCGACAGTATTAGACATTTATATAAAAAAAGATACAAAAATGATTATTAGACCCAAACAAAAATATATGAAGTTATCGTGTTAACCCCTGTATTAGCAATGATTTTTTGAAAAGTCAGATGACATCACAACAGTGAATAATCAGACAGGAAGAATATAGAAATTTTGAATGGGTATATAAGAGAATGCTATACGTGCTTAGGTGCCTTCAACGTTTTTCATTACTATTTTCACTAATACTCTCTTTAGGTAAAGTATAGTCAAAATCTCCGAGGTCACATCCGTTATCTTCATACCATTCAACGGTTCCCGAATTTGCATCATACATTGCTCCAATAACTTGGAGACCGGACCCCTTAAATTGTTTTATTATATGGCTTTCCTCTATTTGCGACTTAACATCCCAGACGTTGTTTTCTTCTGCCCTTCTCAACAATTGAGTACCTGTTAGCTTTGTTTCCTTTGCCCTTTCAACTGCAGGCTTCATTTTTTCCTTAATATTAGGGATGTTGCCCGGACACTGTTCTTTATTTTCCACTGCTTCTTTAACTATGCCGCAATTTGTATGCCCCAGTATGACAACAAGTGGAGCTTTGTAGTGTTCGACTCCATATTCGATACTCCCTATCAATAAAGGATCAACAACATTTCCGACTGTCCGGACTACAAGAAGGTCACCCAGGTTTTGGTCAAATAACATTTCCGCAGGAACATCAGATTCGGAACAGGTGAGAATTACAGCGAAGGGTTTTTGCCCATTTTGGGCAATTGCCTGGCGGGCTTTAGGCAGGTCTCTTTTTAGTATTTCACCTGATGTGAACCGGGCATTACCTTCGGTAAGAAGCTGTTTTGCCATAGATGCATCAACCCTTGCCGGGCGAGCTGCTCCTAAAGTGCTTTTTGACCCACATCCCTGCGAAACCATAAGTAAAATTATTAACACAACAAGTATTAAGTAATTGCAGGAAGCTTTTTTTCTCATTTTGAAATTAACACTCCTTCCGCATTTGTTTTCCTGCCACATTATCAGATTAAAAGACCCGGGGTTCTCAGGAACCCCGGATATGGTAATTTGTGTAGGACACAATTCACATTGGAATTAATAGTGCCCCGAAGCCTTGTCGTCGTGGCAGTAAGTTGTACAGGTTGACTTCATTTGTACGTGGTCATATGTTGAAGCAGCGCCTACATGGCAGCTTGAGCAGCTTGTGTCTGGCTGCACAAAGGTAGAAACAAAAGTTCCGGCCTTGAGTGCATTCAGCAGTTCGGCAGTTTTGCCTGCTACATCACCTGCGAGCTTAGCACAGCGATCTTTCCTTTCCGCACTATTAATCTTTTCTTTATTTGTGTTACACCAGTTGCTGGAAGAAGCGTGGCATAAGGGGGAGTTGGCAACAGATGTTTTTTGCCTTGTAAAATTCGCATAAGCATCGTGGTCTCTGCTTGGGAAGGGGAAGTTACAGTACCACTGATATAATTCACTGATTACAGCGGCAGCATTGGTGCCAGCACATGCCTGAATAACCCATGCAGATGCATGAATGGCACCACAGGTGGTACCCCAGCTGGCGATTCCGCCGCCACCGTATTTGAACAAGTCTAAGGGAAGAGTATCCCAGGGAGCGCCAACAGTTTCAACGAGAGTGTTAAGTAATGCGCCGGCAGTAGCGTACATACAACCGCCAACGAAATACAGGTCGTATCCACGTTTTTTTACTGTAGCTAAATCCAAATTGGCATATGTCCAGGGGAAGGCAGCATATGCTGCTTCTGCTGTGGTGGGTTTAACAATACCTGCCCCGGCAGCAGCAAGGGCGCCTGTAGCGATACCTGCGCCTACCAAAAATTTTCTTCTTGACAGTTCTGACATTTATATTACACCTCCAATTTTCTCTCTATTTTATAAATGGTGAGTTGTTTTATCTGAGTGGCAGCCATTTGTGAGACAGTTCATTTTGCCTTGGGCATTATCATACTTGGTATCAGCACCAACATGACAGGTGAAGCATCTTTCGAAGTTAGTATCAGACTGGTAATCCGGTGCAGCAAGTGTTGGAGCGAAGGTGCCGGCCTGCCAGGCATTTAGCATCTCAACTGTCTTATAAGCTACATCACCGGCAAGTTTAGCACAGCGGTCTTTTCTGTTGTTGGAACCAATTCTGTTTCCGGTCGTATAAGCCCATATACCGGAGGATTGGTGGCAAAGAGGTGATTTGGCAACGGTTGTGGGTTGGTTAACAGCATATTTTGCGATTGCATCAAATTTTGTGCTGGGGAACGGTTCGTTACAATACCATCCCATAAGTTCATTAATAATTGCAGCAGCACTTGAACCGGCAATCATTTGTATTACAGCACAAGCTCCGTTGGGTGACCCGCAGACAGTACCCCATCCGCTGATACCGCCACCGCCCATCTTGAAAAAGTCAGGGTTAAAGGTATCCCAGTTAGCTGCACCTGCTGTAACGAGGGCATTTACAATGGATGCACCTACTGCATACATGCAGCCACCAACATAATAGTTGTTATAAGCTGCTTCACCAACAGTCTGAGGGTCCAAAGCAGCATACGGCCAGGGGAGAGCAGGAGCAGCCATGGCTGCTGCCGGAGTGAAAGCCCCGATAACCCCACCGGAGGCAAGCGCGCTAGCTGTATATGTACCTGCGCTTACCAGAAAATCTCTTCTTGACAAGCCTTTTTCTGACATTAAAAGTTACACCTCCAAATTTTTTTCTCTGGTTCATCCTGAAATTAACTGAAATTTTTCACAAAGTCTGAGTGTTTGCTCCCCCCTTTCTGTTGGAAGGTATTATTTCTTCCGGTCATAAAAGATTAACCCAACGGGAAAATTCAGTTTTTTGGACCGAAAGAACAATATATTTTATTTGATACTGTGCCTTTAATTCTATAAATAACAAACATCACCTCTAGTGTAAATATATTACAAATTGACTTAACGATTAATATTGGCGGAAAATATGACAAAAACTGAGGCTTGTAATAATTGTGAATATTTAATAACATATATGATAAGTAATTACAGTAAGTAAGCAGAGCAATCAGGTTTAGAATTGACATTGATTCTTAGTATTGTCGAAGTATTGTCTGAAACCAGAATATAGAAATATTAACTAAGGGTATAAAACTCAATTATGACTATTATCAACACTTTGTTAAATGCCGCAGCGTCTGCAAAAATAATTTAAATTAATAGGAGCAGGTAAACTCAAGGTTCTTATTGAATTAGAATCCGAGATTATAATTTTTTGGGGGATAAGATAATGAAGAAAATGTTATTGTGTTTCTTTACTGTACTATTAGTAGCTCTTATACCTATGTCTGGATGCTCAAAAATTGATATTGACAATTCGTCGGATTCTACACTTGGCAGGCAGAGAGATACACCACACCAAAGTGCCCAACAGCCTCATGATTTTAGTGATTTTAAGGGGCCCGGGTCAGAATTCAAGGGTGGACAGGCTGTAAATGATTACAGCCTTACTCTTGTGAGAAGGGTAAATCATCCGGAATTTATCCGTCTGGTATTTGAATTTGCGGGCAAAGTGGATGATAAAGAGGAGGCTCCTCCGGAATATACGGTAAGTATGGAAAACGAAAAAAAGATATCTATTAGGCTTAAGGGTGTTATTAAAGAGGAAGTGATGGAAAACAAAACTGATATCCTTTCTCTAAGCGAACTTCTTCAGGATGTGGATTTTACTCGGGATGCAAATGGAGAAGCTGTGGTGAGTCTGTCATTTAACGGTCCTGTAGTTTTTCAGGTCTTTGACCTTGCAAAACCGGCCCGGGTAGTTCTGGTACTAAGACCGACCATGGGGCAAATGAATAAGATATGAAAAAATCGCAGGCATTAATTATGCTTGCGGTTTTCATAATCTACTTTAGCAGCTAAGCTAGAGCATTTATTCTTTTCTTCTTTGAAGTCTTATCTTCCTTCTCTCTTCAGCTTCCATAAAGTCCTTATTTTCCTGCTCTGTTCCCGGTAATAAAGGTGGAACCTTTTTGGGTCTTCCGTTTTTATCTAAAGCGACGAAGGTAAAATAAGCCTGGTTTGCCAATATTATGTTACCTGTTACCATGTTTTCCGCATAGGCCCGGATTATAACTTCCATGGAAGTATTCCCGACCCAGGATAACTTTGCTTTAAGGGTTACCAGTTCGCCCTGTCGGATAGGATGTTTAAAATCAAGACTGTCAACTGCCGCTGTGGCAACATAGGAGTTAGAATGTCTGGAAGCTGCCATTGCTCCGGCAATATCCATCCAGTGCATCAAACGCCCACCCAGCAGGTTTCCTAGTAAATTGGTATCATTGGGTAAAATTAGTTCTACAGTCTGAACTTCAGATTCACCGGGAGTTTTACCTGTTAATTTCTTATCAGCTTCGTTATTATTATTTGTCATAATGAATTCTCCTCATATGCCTAATTTTAAGATTCTAATGTTTTTGCTGAATACTTATCTTAGAGTATGCCCGGATTTACTTATGCTGTATTCTAGTATTAGCCGGACATAACAACAGTCCTCAATTATTCCAAGATTGATACCTAAAATAAATGGTTATCGCTATTTTCCAGCAATAAATGTCACCTTATTTGGCAAAATAAATCTATGAACACAATTTGGCTGCGAAGAAAGGTGACTAAAATGTTAAAAGATAGAATTTTGGCCGGGACAATTGCTGGGATGATTGCTGCAATGGTTAAGAATATACCCAACATAGTACTATATAAACTGGGAGTAGTCCATGTCCTTTATCTGTACATAGCATCAGCGGCACTAATCAGAACACAAGATATTAACACCAGTTTGGGGTTGATACTGGGAGTTATAGTTGACATTATTACAGGAGGAACATTGGGACTGTTAATTATTATTCTGTTTAAGATAACAGGCAGGGATTATTGGTGGTACAAAGGGCTAATTGTAGGAAATGTCATTTGGTTGTTTGGTCTTGGAATTGCAATAAATTTTGGTGCTTCGAGGATAGTACCACTTGACCCCATGTTTAGATTAACATCTCTTATTGAACATCAAATTTTTGGACTAGTTGGTGCATATTTGATATTTCGGTGGTATCCGGAGCATAGTTTAGAAACAAACAAATACAAGAATGGCGCAATAAACCGATTGTTTCCTGAACCCGCTAGGAAGTTGGGGCTAAAAAAGAAAAAGAATCAGTAGTGGTTCTTACCACAACTGCCTGAAAGCAGGAGTTGGCTTATTTATTTATAACCAGCAAATCGTCCGGGGACACTGTTATTTTCTCCAATCCGTGTTTGGTGACGAGAAAACAATTTTCGATACCGATAGCTCCAATTCCGGATAATGCGAACTTGGGTTCAATGGCAATAACCATGCCTTCCTCAAGGACCTCTTTAGAACCGCGCGCCAGCACCGGGAGTTCGTCAACTTCCAGACCAACACCATGACCTAGGAAGGGTACTCCACCGACTGCCCCCATAAAGCCTTCAATCAGCTCGGCTTTTTTGGCCATCAGCCTTGCTCGTTCAAAAAGCTCACCACACGACACACCCGGTTGAGCGAGTGATTTCATTTCCTGCTGAATAGCCAACGCAGTTTCAAAAGCGTGCCAGGCTTGACCTGGCAAATAATTAATTGCAAACATCCTGGTTTGGTCAAGAACATAAGCAGAATAACAGCTGCCGATATCTATGGAAACCGGTTGGCCCGGTTTCAGCTCCATTCCTGCTGCACCCATGGGAAAAGAGGAACTTAATCCTATACCGGAAATAGGAACATCATACGAACTAATTACAGCTCCCGATTCTCCTGCTGCGACACAGTTTGAATCAGACTCTAGGTTAAAGCTCCGCATCCGTATTAGCTCCTGTTGTCCTTGCTTTCGGGCGCAGGCTTTTAGGGCTGCAGCTACTTCCAGGTCTGTGTTGACTTTGCTGATAATTTCAGGGACCTGACTCCAAAAGAAAAGGTCTTTTTCGGCATAACTCCGCATTACGTCAATTTCCCAGGGGCTCTTAACAGCCCGAACTTGACGAATTAAACGGCCAACATCGACAAAATTCCTCCCGGGAAGTGCTGCCTGAAGGCGCTGGTAAACCAAGACCGGAAGTACATCCAGTTCAAGCCCGATACTTCCTGATACGGGCAGGCCAAATTCTTGTAAGATACCTGCTAACTTATTTGACTTATCCAGCTTGACAACAGGCCAGGTCCAGGGAACTTTTATTTCGCCGCGGTGACGATTTAAGAAAACCGGATCACCCTCTGTGGGGATATATAAATAAGCGGGCCAAATGCAGCCTGTAAAATAATACAAATCAGTATTTTGTAAAATCAAAGCGCCGGCAATATCCTGTGCTGCCATTTTGTCCTGAAACTTCTTAATTCTTGCTGACAATTCAGCCACTGGTGGTGTATGCATACCTTACCTCCACTAAATTTTTATGTATGTAGTAATTATGTAGTAAATTATAGTCCTTCCAAAAAAGAAAAACAAGACTTCTGGGAAAAACATCCAATAGAAAGAAATACAAAGTTAGCACGTTTTCTCCCTGCGGTTATTATTTAGTCTGGCAAAGCGTGCTTTTCGGTGGTAAACTAAAATAACAGTTATTTTTGAGGGTTGGGATGATAATGTGTTTAATCCTTCTTGCTTATAAAGTACACAAAGAGTATCCATTTATTTTGGCTGCTAATAGGGATGAATTTTATGACCGTCCGGCATTACCGCTGAACTATTGGAATGATAACCAAGAAATTTTGGGCGGGCGGGATTTGGAAAAAATGGGCAGCTGGTTGGGCATCTCAAGAACAGGTCGTTTTGCTGCAGTTACTAACTACAGAGATCCATCGCGGCTGCGCACGGATGTAAGATCACGTGGGGAAATAGTGAGCGCATTTTTGAATGGGAATGACAGCCCTCGAGAATATCTCAAAAAAGTCAAAGCAAAAAGAGAGTTATATAATGGTTTTAACCTTATTTTGGGTAACGTTTCCTGCTTGCTCCATTACTCAAATATATCAAACATAGTTGAAGAATTAGAACCGGGGGTTCATGGGTTAAGCAATCACCTCTTTAATACCCCCTGGCCAAAAGTGGTTAGGGGTAAAGAAAAACTGGAGCTTACTGTTCAAGATAAGAGCTTTCCTGATAAGAAAAAGCTTTTTGAGATACTTTCTGATTCTCTAAAAGCAGCAGATAAGGACCTTCCCAATACTGGAGTAGGCCTTCAGAGAGAACGTATGATGTCTCCAATTTTTATTGAGAGTCCCGGCTATGGCACCCGTTCCTCAACGGTTTTGTTGATTAGCCGCCAAAATAACGTTCTATTCATAGAACGAAGTAAGGTTTTAGACCAAAGCAATTGGGTTGAGAATTGTTATGAATTTGATATTCGCCAGATTAAAGGGGGAGAGAAAAGTTGACGCACCATCAGCTGGAATTACTCAAAGATTCACTGCCGGTTGTCCCGGGTATGCTGGACAAAAAGGAGTTGTTTTTTTCATCCGTTATAGTACTGCTTGCGTTTCTAGACGGTGAATATCACTTTATTTTTGAAAAACGATCGCCCAATGTAAGGCAAGGCGGTCAGATTTGTTTTCCTGGTGGACAGATTGAACCTGGCTCTGATGCTAATTCTCAAGAGGCAGCAATACGTGAAACTGTTGAAGAACTGGGAATTTCTAAGGAAAAGATTAAGATAATCGGAAGGTTAGATACCTTTATTGCACCACTGGGGGTTTCGGTAGAAGCTTTTGTGGGAGTAGCCGACATAACTGACTTAGCAGAATTAAATATTGCAACTTCAGAGGTAGAGTATGTATTCTCAGTTCCTGTATCTTTTTTTGTGGAGAACGAACCTAAAGAATATGATACAATCGTTCGAGTACATCCTTCATATATAGATGAAAATGGAAAAGAGGTTGTATTGTTTCCGGCCAGAGAATTAGGATTGTCGGAAATGTACACAAAGCCATGGGGTGGAAGACGGCTGAAGATGTACATTTATTATGTAAAGAATGAAACTATATGGGGAATAACAGCGAGATTTATCAATGATGTAGTAGAGAAAATAAAACAATTACCTTTCTGAAACATACTTTCGTCCTACTTAATAAATTAATAGTATCCCGCACCTTTTGAATTATATAATAGTATCTATACAAATCTGAAGGAGGGAATGTTTATGGAAATACTTGATGAAATCAAATCAGTTGCAAAAATAATTAAACAAACAGATAATATAGAACTTTACAGTCAAATCCTGGATATTCAAGGCTGTATTATGGAATTGCTGCAGCAGAATAATGATTTGCGGGCTCAGGTGGATGAACTCCAGACCAAACTGAAAACCAAGGAGAAGCTGGTATTCCTAAACAACGCATACTGGATTGAAAATTCAGACCAAAAGGATGGGCCTTTTTGCTCTAACTGTTGGGATACAAAACAGATAATGGTCCGATTGTTAGAACGTCATAAAGGAATCTATTCATGCCCAAATTGTAAAAACGACGTTCGTTCTGAATTTATGGATATGGATCTTGGCCCATTAACGATAAACAATTTATGGTGAGTAAAAATCCGTCACCAGTTGATGTTCATCTGTAAGCAGTAAGTATGTAGAACCCAACGGGTTTTTTTTTTGTCCAAGAGTCCTTCGGTGAACCAATTTAGAGTGTGAACAGTTTAGCCTTTGATTTAACCCTTTCAAGTTCGGGTTATTACTTTTAAATCCTTTTAAATTGTCAGGATGAAAAAATGGCCATATACTAAAAACAATTCAGGAGGTATAAACCACCAAAACAGTGATTGTCTTGGAAAAACTAGTCTGGCAAAGAAAGGTGGTTTTGATCTTGGAACCGTTAAAAGTTCTAGTGGCTGACGACGAAGCTCTTATTACTTTATCACTGGCTGACCAATTACAGGGTCTGGGACATAATGTAGTAGGGGCAGCTCAGAACGGCTCTGAAGCTATTGAAATGGCAAAACATCGACAGCCCGATCTTATTATTTTAGACATCAAAATGCCTGATGTAGATGGCTTGGAGACTGCCAAAGTTATAAACCAATGCAAGGTAACACCGATAATTTTCCTTACAGGTTATTCCAATAAAGAGATGGCCCGCATGGCTGGGGAAAGTGGCGCTTTTGGTTACCTTTCGAAACCTGTAGATCAGCGGGACCTGGTACGGGCCATTGAAATTGCTTTGAGCAGGTATCGTGAGATGGTAAAGCTTAAGGAAGAAATTTCTTATTTAGAGTGGACTATCGAGGCGCGCAAAGTCATTGAGCGTGCAAAAGGTATTGTGATGAAGAATTTTGGTCTCACTGAGGCCGAAGCTATGATGAGAATGCAGAAGGTAAGCAGGGATCAGAATATCAAATTGATTAAACTGGCCAAATCTATTATTTTCTCAGAAAAGTCGCGGCTTGGTATTACAGAAAAGAGAGTAGAAAGGGCTAAAAGAAATTGAGGGAAGAGGATTATCTTGCCATGCCTTTGAATGAGTTTTTTAATGATACACTTTTTTTTGATCAGCTTAAGTGGTATGAAAAAGCCGCTAGGCAAGATGTTGAAAAGTTTGAACTGGTTGAAGAATTCCTGAAAAGAAATATCTCTACTTTAGACTCTACTTTGGGATATGCTTTGATTCTTGACGAAGGAAATAAGAAGGGGGAAGTTTTCGCAGCCCTTCATAAAATGCCTTTTGACAAGACTACTAACATACTTCAAAACAAGGATAATCCGATAATTGTTCATTTACCTTCCTGTTTACAATCCTGCATTATTAACGGGAAGGTCATAACAGGGGTTGAGTCTGAAGATGTACAAAGTTTACGCGAATCGCTGCCTTTTACTTTAGGTGATGAGAAATTTGCTCTTTGTGCCGTTGGTCAATTTGTCAGCCCGTTATTGATTATTTTTTTAGGTTGTACACCTTATGAAGAAAAAGAGAAAGCTTTTCTGGAAAATTCTATTTGGCTTTTGTCACAGGCTTTGGAAAATAGTAAAGTTAAATTGGAATTGTCTGGAAAGTTAAATACACTGGAAAGAATATTTAATACTACCAAAGTTTTGACATCCGAACAATCGGTGGGAGATAAGTTAAGCTTGTTAGCAAATACGGCCATGGAAATGATTTATGGGCAATATGCCACAGTGAGACTGGTAGAGCGTGAGGAACTGGAACTTGCTACTAACCAAGGCTTTCCGATTGGATTCGAAAAGATGGATAAAGAAACCTTCGGACTATCTATTGATGACTGGACGATACGCAAAGGAAAAACTGTCACTATTGAAGATATAACGTCCTGGCCAGCTGTAGAATGTGAAAGGCGGGCAAATGGGTTAAAATCAGTTGTTTCCGTGCCTATGCGTTTAAAACATCGGGTTATTGGTGCTATATCAATTTATTCAACTGTTCCCCAGATTCCTTCTTCTGATTTATTAAACTGCCTTACGGTAATAGCCGATCAGGCTACCATCGTAATTGAAGATGCCTTGTTAATGACTAGGTCAGCCTTATTACAGGAAGTACATCACAGGGTCAAAAATAACCTGCAAATGGTTGCTGGGCTTTTATCGTTGGCTGCTGCATCTAATAAACAGACGCCTCTTGCCAAGGAATATCTCCAGGAAAGTGTCAATCGCGTCAAAACGATGGCGATTATCCATGGACTTCTTTCTGAAAAAGGGGATGGACTGACAGATTTGAAGGAACTAATTAACCGACTGGCTCCTTTGCTACTGAATCTGCAGGTTACAAATACTCGTAAAGTAGAGGTTAAAGTTAACGGGCCAACTGTCTTTTTGGGCTCTAAGGAAGCTACCTGCTTGGCTTTAGCTATCAACGAACTGTTTTGTAATTCCCTGATGCACGGGATTGTAGATTTTCGGGAAGGGTATGTATCGGTGGAAATTTTTCTGGACAAGGAAAATTTGCACTTGAAAATACAGGATAATGGTAAAGGGTTTCCCCCCGGATTTGACTGGCGAAAACAAAAAGGATTGGGACTTAAAATTGTTGAAGCACTTATCGAAAAAGATTTGCGGGGAACTTTCAGGTTCGTTTCAAACCATGAAGGCGCTCTTGCTGTTTTGGTAATCCCCAGAAGTATATTGCGAAAAGGGGGTGTCATTTCTGGACCGGCTAAGAGTTTTAATCGCCGAAGATGAGGCTCTAATTGCCCTGGCCCTTAGCTCTCAATTAGAATCCCTGGGTCATACTGTGCTAGGAGTTGCTGACAATGGTTATATGGCTGTAGATCTTGCTAAACGGCTTTCACCGGATCTTATGTTAATGGATATCAAGATGCCGGGAATTGATGGTCTGTCGGCTGCGGCGGCCATAAATCGGGAGCGCCTGACACCAATTATTATTCTTACTGCCTATTCGGACCACGACTTGGTGCAGAGAGCAAGTGAGTTAGGGGTTTATGCTTATCTATCCAAACCAGTGGATTTGCGTGAACTTATTCCAAGCATTGAAATAACTATGAATCGGTTTGGAGAAGCGACAAAGCTCCGGCAGGAGAGGGGTAAGCTAAAAGCAGAGCTTCAAGGGCGCAAAGCGATTGAACAGGCAAAAGGAATTTTAATGCGGCGCATGCACTGTTCCGAAGAAGAGGCGATGCGTAAACTTCGCAAGGCATGCCGGGATCAGAACGTCAAAATGGCAGAGGCAGCTAAACAAATTATATTTGCAGAAAAAATGAACCAATATTTTTGAAATTTCAAACCCTGGTTGTGAAAAAAAGATTTAATCAAAAACCTCTTGACTTGAAACAGATTTTGTATTATGATTCAGAATAAGCTTTACAAAGAAGTCCCAGATTTTTAAAAATTTAACATCGGCGCTCCTGTTTGGCGCCAAAATTAGGTCATGAAATGCCTTTCGTAATGAAGGGCATTTTTTGTTTTTTTTTAAAAGATTTTCCTGTAAAACCTATCACGGACCTAAATTTTTAAAAAAGGTGAAAAGGAGGTTAAAAGCATGGACGCACATAGCGGTTTTCTGTGAGGTAGAGATTAATATTTCATTCACCAGTTTGTTCAATTAACAGAGTTAGAAAGGGGTTTTTAAAATGACAAAAAAATCGTTTGATATTGACTTATCTTTAAAGTTTGCCGGAGTAAAAATGCGTTCGCCATTTGGTGTGGCGTCTCAAGCTCCCTTTTCACCACTGGCTATGTCTCCGGTGCATTTAACCGAGATGCTCTTAAAGCATGTTGAGGCAGGAGCAGGGTTTGTGCATACACCCTATATCCATTGTGAAAACCAACACCCCAAAGACCGTCTTCCAACAGGTAGATTTATGCGAGCAGAAGTTAATGGTTTTGGTAAATTAGGCATGTATGCCTTAGCAGAGTCCTATCGCATCGAAATGCGTCTCCAGGAAGGATTAAAATTGATTGAAACCTTGAAAAGCTGCCTCCCGGCAGATGTACCTGTCATTGCAAACATTCTGGGACCAGGAGCTGATCCTGATGGATGGGCCGAACATGCGGCCAAAATGGAAGCTGCCGGCGCTGATATCATCGAACTGGATGTTTCCTGTCCACTTCCAGCCAACGCTGCCGGGGCAATTGAGGCTTATGCCAGCGAGAGAATACCTGAACACGCCGGAGTTTTACTGGGAGATATGCCGGCACTTACAGTAGCAGTAGCTAAAGCAACGGTACAACGCTGCAAGATTCCGGTGGGGGTTAAGATGTCTCCTGAAGTAGGCTTCCCCAGGTTAGTAGGCTTTGTAGAGCAGTTAAAAGAAGTAGGAGTGAGTTTCGTTACCAGTGTTAACGCTCCCCTATCGGTTGCGCCCCCGGATATATATAACGGTGGCAGGTCTCTTTTCCCAGGCCTCAATCTTAATCCTATTGCTCCAGCTATCGGACCTTTCACAAAATTCCTCTGCTATCGCAACATCGGTACTATTTCTGTTTTTGTTCCCGGGCTGGATCAGGCAGCTGTTGGTGGACTGGTGGATCCCACTCATATGGTTGAAGCAATGATGCTGGGGGCAAAAATATGTGAATTTTCTTCAGGCACCCTGTGGAAAGGCTGGAATCTGATTGAGGCTTCGACCGACTTCGTGAAAAAGTATATGCATGAACAAGGTTATGATAGTCTGGAAGATTTTCGTGGTATGGGAACACGCTATATCAGACCGGTAGAAGAAGTAGATTGGGGTTTGGGAAGACTGACTGCTTCAGTGGATGACAGTAAGTGTAAGGGCTGCGGAATATGTGCCAATAACCTTTGTTGGGCTATGAAAATGGAAGATGCTAAGGCCGTGGTCAATGAGAAGAATTGCAGTGCTTGCAGTTTATGTATTGCAATTTGTCCGAACAAGGCGGTATCGCTGGTAGAAGCTAAAAATCCTCGGACTGAAGAAGAAATTCATGCAGAAGTTATGGGTCAAATATTGAAAAAGTAGGTGATTAAGGTTGTTTATAATGGGTGAAATGTTGGAAAGGAATGCCCGGTTATTTCCAGACAAAGCGGCCTTTGTCTGGGACAATGAAAGTCTTACATTTCGCGAGTACCGCAACCGGGTTTACCGTCTGATTAATTCTTTACTGGATTTGAAGCTGACAAAAGGTTCAAGAATCGCAGTTTTATCCAGAAATTCTATCCGATACTTCGAACTCTACGGTGCTTGTGACAGGGGTGGGTTTATCCTGGTCCCACTGAATTTTCGTCTAAAGCCGCAGGAGTTGGCCTTTCTTTTGAACGATTCCGGCGCTGAGGTTTTGTTTTATGAAAGTTATTACGCTGAAACGGTTGAGGAACTAAAGAAAGACCTTAAAACGGTGAACCATTACATTGTCATGGATGGCCCGGGGAAATTATCTTACGAAGACTTACTGTTTTGGGCCAGTGATAAGCAGCCTCAAGTACAGATTGACGAAAATGATCCTGTATATATTGTTTACACCAGCGGAACGACCGGTTTGCCTCGTGGCGTTATTCTGACTCACCGCGGACAATTCCAGGTGGCCAATGCCCTGGCTTTGGAGATGGGAGTGCGGAAAGACGATGTTACTTTGGATATGATGCCCCTTTATCATACCGGGGGTCACGCTGTAGCTCAGGCTCATTTTTACCGGGGCTGCACCAATGTAATAACTACCGGCTTCGATCCGGAAGAAGCATTAAGTATCGTTGAAAAACATGGGATCACAACAATGCAGGTAGTACCAGCCATGATTGTTGATATGCTCAATCATCCTGACATAGAAAAATACGACACCAGTACCCTGCGAATCGTTTTTTACGCCTCTTCCATTATGCCGGTAAGTTTACTGAAAAAAGCAATAGACAAATGGGGACGAATCTTTTTCCAGGCATATGGATTAACCGAAAATGGCCCGGTTGCAACAGCTCTATCCATTGAGGACCACCATGTGGAAGGTCCGGAGCGGCTTACCAAAAAGCTGGCATCCTGCGGCCTGCCATCAGCCAACTGTGACACCAGGGTGTTCAACGAGCAGGGGGAAGAAGTTAAACCCGGGGAAATTGGCGAGATTGTCATTCGCAGTGAGCAGGTAATGATCGGCTACTGGAACAAACCAGATTTGACAGCCCAGACGATTAAAGATGGTTGGTTACATACGGGTGATTTGGCTACGGTAGATGAAGACGGCTATATTTATATTATTGACCGGCAAAAAGATATGATCATCAGTGGGGGTGAAAATGTTTACCCCCGGGAAATCGAGGAATTGCTTTATACTCACCCAAAGGTCAGGGAGTGCGCAGTAATTGGAGTGCCGCATTCTAAATGGGTGGAAGCGGTTCATGCCGTGATTGTATTAAAAGATCAACAAAAAGCAATGGAAGAAGAAATAATTGCCTTTTGCAAAAAACAGATGGCAGGGTACAAAGTTCCGAAATCGGTAGAGTTTATCGATGGATTACCTAAAAACCCCAGCGGTAAAATCTTAAAAAATGTCTTACGCCAACGATATTGGCCTAAGCAAACTGGATGATAAGTCCAAGGAAAGGGAGGAGCACAATGAGTTATAAAATAGGGATTGATGTTGGAGGAACATTTACTGATTTTTTGTTGGTTGATGCTGACGGCACTTCTGAAGTATTTAAAGTGCCGACCACCCCGGCCGACCCCTCGATTGGGGTATTTAGAGGCTTAGAAGCAATGGCGGCAGCCAAATCAGTGGAGTTGACGCAGTTCTTGGCCAGAGTAAGGACTATCGTTCACGGGACGACAATAACGACAAATGCTGTTTTAACCGGCAGGGGCGCGAAAACGGGCTTCCTGACGACTAAAGGTTTCCGTGATGCTCTGAATTTACGACGTGGTTTGAAAGAAGAACAATATGAAACAAAATACGCTCCGCCTACGCCGCTTGTTCCCCGCCGATTGATTCAGGTGGTAGAAGAACGGGTCGACTGTGAGGGCAAAGAACTTGCCCCGCTCAATGAAGAAGACCTAAAAAATGCAGTTGCCAAGTTCAAGGAGGAGCAAATCCAGTCTTTAGGAATAAGTTTTTTGTTTTCATTTTTTAATTCTGAGCACGAACAACAGGCTGCTCGTTACATTGAACAAGAACTGCCTGGTGTGTATATTTCAGCTTCAAGTGATATACTGCCTCAGATCCGTCTTTACGAACGCTGCAGTACAGTGGCTTTAAATGCTTTTGTGGGGCCGATATTAAAAAATTACCTGGAAAGTTTGCTGAGTAAGCTGGGATCTGTTGGCTTTAACGGGACTCTCCTGATTATGCAGTCCAACGGTGGGGTTATGGCGCCGGAATCCACTATCCGCTTTGCCGCTAATACTTTGCTTTCCGGACCAGCAGGAGCCCCTGCGGCTGGGGTTTATCACGGCCGGGCTCATGATTTAAGCAATATAATTACCGTGGATATGGGCGGAACAAGTTTTGATGCCTGCCTGATCAAGAACGGGGAAGCAACTATTACGACAGAGGCATCTATTGCCCGGCACAGATTAGCAACACCGGTGATTGATATCCATACCATTGGAGCCGGTGGAGGAAGCATTGCCTGGATTGATACCGGAGGTATGCTTCAGGTTGGACCTCAAAGCGCTGGGGCTGATCCCGGACCGGTTTGCTACGGGCTTGGTGGTGAAGAACCGACAGTAACTGATGCTGACTTGCTTCTTGGATACCTCGAACCAGGCTATTTCCACGGGGGGCAAATGAAACTCGATTATGAAAAGGCCACTCGGATAATGGAAGAAAAGATTGCCAAACCGCTTGGAATCAGTGTAATTGATGCAGCTTATGGAATCTACCGGGTAATTAATTCCAAGATGGCTGCCGGACTTAGTGAGATTTCTGTCGGACGTGGTTATGATCCCAGGGAATTTGCTTTGATGGTAGCCGGTGGCGCCGGGCCTATTCACGCCGGGATGATTGCTAATGAACTGGATATTCCGATGATTATTGTTCCACGAGGTTCATCAGTTTTCTGTGCATCGGGAATGGTTATGTCAGATCTTCGTCATGATTATGTGCGGACCTGTACCTCAGCAGTAGACGGGGTCGATGTAAATCACCTCAATTCCCTGCTTGGCCAGATGGAGAAGGAAGCCAGGGAAACCCTTGCTTCGGAAAACATCAGACCAGAACAAATTGTGATTAATTATTCCGCTGATTTGCGGTATGAGGGACAGTTCAATGAAGTTGAGGTCAGCATTAATGGAAAGTTGAAACCGGAAGATATCAACACCCTAGTGGCAGACTTTGATAAAAAACATGATACGCTCTTTGGTTATGCGCTGGCAGGGACCCCGGCTGAGATAATCAACCTGCGCCTTAGTGCCCGGGGAATCACTGAAAAACCGGAAACTCCAAAGGCGGTATGGTGTGGGGAAAATCCGGAAGCGGCTTTTAAGAAAGAAAGAAAAGCTTATTTTAACGGAAGTTTTACTGATGTGCCTGTATACGATGGGCTTTTAATGGGCTATGGAAACCAGGTTTCGGGACCGGCAATTATTGAGGAACCAACTACAACGATTATTGTCACACCTGAGTTTGAACTTGTTTGTGACCGCTTCAATAATTATGTGCTTTATCCCAAAGGCGCCGATCTTGATGAGTTGATAAACAAATTGAAAACAGTGGGTTAAATTCCCGCATCGAAAAGGAGGTCACTACAATGCAAAAAATTGATCCGATTTTAGTTTCTGTAATCGATAACCGTTTTAGTTCGATTTGTAATGAAATTGGTCAGACCATGCTGCGAACTTCTAGATCACCGATTTTTAGTGAAGCACGGGATTTTGTATCAGCTATTTTTGATCGCAGGTGCCGTTTGATAGCCCAGAAAGATTATGTTCCAGTTTTAAGCGGTGCGGCACCCTTTGCCTTAAAAGCCATTGCTGAGCATTTTGAAGGGAGGATTTACCCCGGTGATATTTATGTGCTTAATGATCCATACAGGGGCAACAACCATCCGCCAGATGTCACTGTGGTGAAACCGGTATTTTACCAAGACCAGCTTATCTTCTGGACGATGGCTAAAGGCCACCTGGCTGATGTTGGGGGGGGAGGGGTAGTTGGATATAACCCCGAGGCCACTGATGCATGGACAGATGCCATCCGTATCCCACCTGTCAAGCTTTATGAGCGGGGAGTTAAGCAGCAGGATGTATGGGATTTGATAATGATTAATGTACATATTCCGTTTTTAGTTGAAGGTGATCTAAACTGTGAAATTGGAGCCTGCACTGTCGGCGAGCGCAGTTTGATTGCACTGACTGAAAAATACGGAATTGAGACACTGGAAACAGCCATTGATGAGATCTTTCAGGCCTATGAAAATAAAATGCGCGCTGAAATTAAGAAAATCCCTAATGGCACATATTATGCCGAATCAAAGATTGATAACGACGGCATTGATAAAGACCGGATGGTTACAGTAAGACTGACTTTAACAGTGGAAGACGAAGATGTTAAGTATGATTACTCAGCTTCGGACAATCAAGTCAAAGGATTTATCAACAGTACCTATCCCAATACAGTTTCTTCATCCCTGATATCCCTTTTTACGACTATTGAAAATAAAGTAAAAATCAATGAAGGCTCACTTAGGCCAGTCACAGTTATAGCTCCTGAAGGATCACTGTTAAATCCTCTGGAACCGGCGCCCACTACTGCCTGTACCGTTATAACAACTGAAGCTATTGTAGGAGCCGGTTGGTTCGCCTTAGCTGAGGCTGTACCGCATTTGAGCCAGGCCAACTGGAACCACTGGGCAGCACCGGCCAGCGGCGGTCTTAACCCACGGACCGGTAAGTTCTTTGGTGATATTCACTTTATGTCAAAAGGCGGCGGTGGCGCTACACAAGGTTTTGATGGCTGGGATCATATGGGGACGGTTTGCACCTTGGGCGGGCTAAGATCTCCTGACCCGGAACTACACGAGCTAATCAATCCTTACCTAATCTTAAATTATGAGTTATTGCCTGATTTTGCTGGACCCGGACAATGGCGCGGCGGGAATGGAATGCATTATAAGTGGAAGGTACTGGCCGATAACGTTGCCTTTGCGATGTTTGGCAGTGGAATTCGGGAGGAGACAGCACCCTTTGGTTTAATGGGTGGTAAGGCGGCACCATGCACCAGTCAGTATTTAATAAAAAATACCGGGGAAAAAGTTTGGCTTGATGTTAACCGTTTTGTTCATTGTGAAAAGGGCGAAATTATCGAAATTCTTTCATCTGGTGGGGGTGGCTTCGGTGACCCATCAAAACGTCCCCAGGAATTGGTACTGGAAGATGTCTTAAATGGAGTTGTTGGTGTAACAGCAGCTCAGGAACAGTATGGTGTTGTCATTCAGCCATCGACGATGACCATTGATCAGGAAGAAACCAATAGACTACGGGGCGGTTATAGGGCTTAGAAGCTGAACAATATCCTTGAAGGGAGAGATAGGTGTGGATCTGAGACTTTCAGACGAACAGCAAATGATCCAAGAAACAGTTCGTAAAATCATGGAAGAAAAAGTAGCTCCCAGGGCAACAGAAATAGATGAAAAGGCAGAATTGCCCATGGATGTTGTTGAGCTTTTTCAGGAAAACCAGATTTTTAGCCTTGTTGCTCCCCAGGAATATGGGGGGTTAGATGGGCAGTTATTAACCCTGTGTGTGGCAATTGAAGAAGTATCACGAGTTTGCGGGAGTTCTTCCATGATTCTTGGTAACCAGTCATTGGGGGCAGGACCTATAGTCCTGTGGGGTAACGAGGCGCAAAAAGACAAATACCTACCTGGGATTGCTGCGGGTGAAATAATGGCTTCTTTTGCGCTTACTGAGCCTAACGCTGGTTCGGACGTTGGTGGAATTCAGGCCAAAGCGGTTTTAAAAGGTAACAGTTACATTATCAATGGTAACAAGTGCTTTATAACCCATGCCGATATTGCTGATGTCTTTACAGTTTTTGCCAAAGTGGCGGTTGATGGTAAAGATAAGATAACCGCATTTCTTGTTGATGCCAAAACGCCGGGAATAAGCATTGGTAAGAAAGAGCGGAAAATGGGTCTTAGGGGTTCTTCCACCTGCAGCATGAATTTTGAAGAGGTGGAAGTACCGGCAGAAAATATGTTAGGCAATATTGGAGATGGCTACAGGATAGCATTGGATTGCCTTGACAAGGGGCGGATAATGACCGGTTCAATGGCCGTAGGAATAGCACAGGGTGCGATGGAAGCAGCAATTGATTTTGCTACGACCCGGTATCAATTTGGGCAGCCGATCAGCGACAACCAGGGGATACAGTTTATGCTTGCAGATATGGCGACAGAAATTGAGGTAGCCAGGGCTATGATAAGGACGGCAGCCTGGAACCACGATAATCATACGCCTGATATGGTGAAGTTTTCAGCCATGAGCAAATTATATGCCACTGATATGGTTATGCGTGCCACAACAGATGCTGTACAAATTATGGGTGGATATGGATATTGCAAGGATTACCCCGTCGAACGAATGATGCGTGATGCTAAAATATTTGCCATTTTTGAAGGGGCTAATCAAATCCAAAGGTTAGTTGTTGCACGTTCTTTACTTAAATAAATTTTTTAGTTTACTCACTTGATATTAGGCAGAAAAGAAAAAGTCTTCTAAAACTTTTAATTAATAGGAGGTAGAAGAAATGAGGTTAAAGGATAGGGTTGCTCTAATTACCGGCGCCGGAAGGGGAATCGGCGAAGCCATCGCCAGACGTTTTGCCGCCGAAGGTGCAATTGTTGTTGCCACCGATATAATGGAGGAAAATGTTAAGAAGCTTGCGGCTGAATTGAACGCAGACGGTTTTAGGTCGATGGGAGTCCCCATAGATGTAACCAGCAAAAGTGACGTTGAAGCCATGGTCGAAAAGGTAGTCGGCACCTATGGGCGACTGGATATTCTGATCAATAACGCCGCGATAAACAGGGATGCACTTACTAAGAAGATGACAGAAGAGCAATGGGATGCGGTAATTAACATTAATCTTAAGGGAAGTTTCCTGTGCGCCAAGGCCGCCGCTGAGCCAATGATGGAACAAAAATACGGTAAGATTAACAACACGGCATCCATAGGAGCGCTGGGAAATATCGGGCAAGCCAATTATGCAGCCTCTAAGTGCGGAGTAATTGGACTTACCAGCACTTTGGCTCTGGAACTGGCCAAATACAATATTAACGTTAACTGTGTAGCCCCAGGTGGCACAGAAACGGCGATGACTGCCGGCATTCCTGATACCGTTCGTCAAAAGATAATTGAAACAATACCTTTAAAGCGATTTGCAAAACCTGAAGAAATTGCCGACCTTCACCTATTCCTGGCAAGTGATGAAGCCAGTTTTATAACAGGGCAGGTAATATTTTGCGATGGTGGAGCTTCAGTAGGATTTTAAGAATTAACGAGGAGGTTTATTATGTATTCTAAAACTTTTATTCCTTATGGTGGATATTACAGTACCCCCTTTATTCGCTGGCAGGGAAGTTTACAAAATGAGCATCCCGTCGAGCTGGGAGCAAACACCGCCCGCAAATGGCTGGAAGCTAAAAAAATTGATGCGAAATTATTTGAATACCTCATTTTAGGGAAAACCGTTGGGCAGAAATATGATTTTTACGCAGCTCCCTGGGCAGCTGCCCTCATGGGTGCGACGGAAATACCAGGCCTCCAGGTTCCCCAAGCCTGCTCCACATCGGCCACTTGCCTGAACCAGGCAGCACTGGGCATTGAAACAGGCATGTACAACAATGCCTTTTGCCTGATGACAGATCGTACCTCTAATGGTCCACATACTATCTGGCCTAGCCCGGCAAATCCTGGCGGGGTGGTTACTTCGGAAAACTGGACGATAGATAACTTTAACAATGATCCGTGGGGAGGAATCCCTATGGTTGAGACTGCAGAAGCGGTAGTTCGGGATTCCGGTGGGATTACAAAAGAAGATTGTGATAGGGTAACCTTAAGACGTTATGAACAGTATCAGGATGCATTGGCAAATGACCGGGAGTTTCAGAAACGTTACATGTTCGCAGTGGAATATAAAAAGAACAAAAAGGAGACTGCCTCACTTGAAGAAGATGATGGCATCACAGCTACTACTAAGGAAGGATTGGCTAAATTGAAACCGGTAGTTGAGGGAGGGGTACATTCATTTGGAACTCAAACCCACCCGGCAGATGGTAACTGCGGAGTTATCATGACTACCAAAGAAAAGGCTCAGGAACTTAGCAGCGACAAGAGCATAGAGATACAGGTGCTATCCTATGGTTATGCCCGTGCTCCCAAGGGCCGAATGGCCGCAGCGGGTGTCCCGGCAGCCAGAATGGCGCTGGAGAAGGCCGGGATCGACATCAACAATGTAAAATCTGTAAAGACGCATAATCCCTTCGTTGCCAACGATTTATACCTAGCGAAAGAAATGAATATTGATGTCATGAAAATTAATAATTACGGCTGCTCATTAATTTACGGGCATCCCCAGGCACCTACGGGCGGCCGTGGAGTAATTGAAATGATTGAAGAGTTAGTAACCCTTGGCGGCGGTTACGGGCTGTTTACCGGATGCGCGGGCGGAGATACCGGTGCAGCTCTGGTTATCAAAGTGTCTTAAGGAGGCGGATTATGATGGGATACAAATTAAGAGGTAAAACATTTGATAATTTTATAATTGATGAAGAAATTTTTTCGGCATCCCGGACTATTACCGAGGCCGATGTGATCAATTTTGCCGGACTATCCGGTGATTTTAATCCGCTACATACTGATGAAGACTTTATGAAGAACTCTGCCTTTGGCGGCCGGATTGCACACGGGGCATTGGTTTCGGCTGTAGCTTCCGGGCAGGTCAATCAATTGGGTATCTTCGAGGGAACTACGATTGCAGTTGCTCAAGTAACAACCAGATATACTGGGGCAGTCCGCTTTGGAGATACAATCAAAACAGTAATCAAATGTATTGATAAAAAAGAAAGTAAGAAACCGGACCGGGGAGTAGCAACTTTTCAGGTTACGGTGTTTAACCAGCTAGACCAGGCCGTTCAGGAAGGTGAGTGGGTAATCATCTTAAGCAGGTAAGACTTTGTAGGAACATTTTCTTGACGCTTAGAGAAACATAATATAATATAAAAATAAATAATTGGCATTTTTTACAATTGTTTATGTTAGCCTGCTTTAGAGTATTTGATCATGAATGCCCTTCGTAATGAAGGGTATTCTTGCTTTTTGGATTAACCGGCAGTGATAGCGGGAGACGGTGTGCCAGTCTAAGAACAAAGTAAGCGAGAATGGGGAGGTAGGATATGAAGTACCGTGTAGGCATTGATGTAGGGGGAACTTTTACTGATTTTATATTGGTAGATGATAATGGCATAACTGAGATGTATAAAGTTCTATCTACCCCTAAGGATCCCTCTTTAGCAGTTTTTAACGGCTTACATGAAATGGCGGAGGCAAAAGGAATTGACTACCGGGAATTTTTAAACCAAATCCAGATTATTGTTCATGGGACAACTATCACTACTAATGCAGTTCTTACAGGGAATGGAACTAAAACAGGTTTTATCACAACCAAGGGTTTCAGGGATGTTTTAAATATGCGCCGTGGCTTAAAGAAGAGGCAGTTTGATTCACGTTATGCCCCGCCACCGCCGTTAGTTCCACGGTATCTTTTAAGAACTGTAGAAGAACGTGTAAATTGTGAAGGACGGGAAGTCACTGCATTAAATCGTGAGGATTGCATGGATGCCATCCAAAAGTTAAAAGACGAACAAGTGGAAGCTATTGGAGTCAGCTTTATGTTTTCGTTCCTAAATCCATTGCATGAGCAGGAAATGGGCAACTTGATAAAAGAGTATTTCCCAGAAACTTTTGTATCTCTTTCAAGTGAAATTCTGCCGCAAGTTCGCTTTTATGAGCGAAATAGTACAACGGCGATGAACGCTTATGTAGGTCCAACCTTAAAACGATATATTGAATCACTTATAGCACGATTAGCTGCAGATAACTTCAAAGGCACTTTGCTTATTATGCAGTCCAATGGTGGAGTGATGTCTCCGGAAGTGGTTATGCGCTTCGCTGCAAATACCTTGTTATCTGGGCAGGCGGCTGCACCTGCGGCCGGCCTTATGATTGGCCGAACACATGATTTGGAAAATGTAATTACGGCTGATATGGGTGGAAACAGCTTTGATGTTTGTTTGGTTAAGTCGGGTAAAGCTAACCTTACAACAGAAGGAGAAATTGGCGGACACAAAATTTGTTTTCCTATGCTGGATATTCATTCAATCGGTGCAGGTGGTGGCAGCATTGCGTGGATTGATTCTGGAGGTATCATGCGTGTAGGACCACAAAGTGCTGGAGCCGATCCGGGGCCTGCCTGTTACGGTCTTGGTGGTGAAAAACCTACGGTAACAGATGCTGATTTACTATTAGGTTACCTTAGTGCGAATCACTTTCACGGCGGCAGGATGGAGTTAGATGTTGAAGCGGCGAAGAGGGCAGTTTACGATAAGATTGCCAAGCCTTTAGGGCTAAACCTAATGGAAGCTGCATATGGTATTTACCAAATCATTAATAATAACTTGGCTATCGGCCTAAACCAGGTTTCTGTAGAAAAGGGCTATGACCCACGTGAATTTTCGTTAGTAGTGGCTGGAGGCGCAGGTCCCGTTCATGCTTCGATGATTGCCAAACAGGTAGACATACCAATGATTTTTATACCTAAATACTCTTCCGTATTTTGCGCAGCAGGGCTGTTAATGTCCGATCTTATTCATAATTTTGTTAGGAGCTATATGTGTTTACAGAATAAAATTGATCTTGACCGGCTGAACATTTTTTTTGGTAAATTACGTATGAAAGCTCTTGAAGCACTGCGCTCAGAAGGAGTTTCATTAGACCGTATAAACTTAATTTATTCTGTAGATTTACGGTATGAGGGACAGTTTAACGAAGTAGAAATACCATTACTTGTTGACACTAATGGTGTTATTAGGGAAAATGATATTACCTCACTGTTTCAAAGTTTTCATCAACGACATGATGAATTATACGGATATTCAATGCCAGGAACTCTTGTGGAATTGATTAACCTTCGACTTTTAGCAAAAGGAACTATTGATAAACCTCCATTAAAAGAATTCCCTTTTCTAGGAAAAGATCCTTCACAAGCTTTTAAGTGTGAACGCCAGGCATATTTTACTGACCGTTTTCATAATGTACCAGTTTATGATGGCGCCAAAATAGGTTATGGAAATTTGGTACGTGGTCCGGCCATTATAGAAGAGGTGACCACAACATTAGTGGTGACCCCAGATTATAATTTGTATGTCGACAAGGTCAATAATTATGTAATGTATCGTAAGAACTTTGGTTTGAAAAAATTGCTGGCAAAGTTAGAGGGGCGGGAAAGATGGGAAAAAGAATTGATCCGGTTTTAGTCTCGATTATGGATAACTTGTTTAATAGTATTGCCGAAGAAATGGGTCAGACCATGCTCCGGACTTCCAGGTCGCCAATCTTTTCTGAAGCCGGGGATTTTGCTACAGCAATCGTAGACCATAAATTACGTTTGGTCAGTCAAAAACCTTATATTGCAGTGCTGATGGGCACAATTCCTTTTGCAGTAAGGGCTATTAATAAGTCTTTTGAAGGAAATATAAATGAAGGCGATGTATATTTAGTAAACGATCCTTATAGAGGCGGCAATAGCCATCTACCTGACTGTACGGTGGCTAAGCCGGTATTTGAAAATGGGAAGTTGGTCTTTTGGTCGGTGGCTAAGGGTCATTTAGCCGACATCGGTGGAAAAGGGGCTGCTGGTTATAACCCCCTGGCCACAAATATAGTGGAGGAAGGAATTCGTATTCCGCCTGTTAAGCTCTATGAACGGGGTGACTACCAGCAAAATGCCTGGGATTTGATAATTACCAATGTGCGGCATAGTGAGCTAGTGGAGGGAGATATCCATTGTCTGGTAGGCACCGTTATATTAGGGGAACGAAGAGTCTTAGGTTTAATCAAAAAATATGGAATAAATACTTTGAATCAAGCTGTAGATAATTTACTAAACGCTTCAGAACGTCATGTTCGTCAAGAAATTAAAAATATACCTAATGGTGTTTACTATGCCGAGCGATTTATGGATAATGATGGTTTTGACAGGGGGAAAATGGTAAAAGTTGGTCTTCAACTTATTGTAGATGACGATTCAATTACCTTTGACTATTCAAACTCTGACCGACAAGTAAAAGGTTACATAAATAGTACACTTGCCAACACTTATTCATCTTCCTATCTGGCACTTTTTACAACTATTGATTCAAACATTCGTCATAATGAAGGGGCTTTTCGCCCTATCACAATAATTGCCCCGGAAGGTTCAATAGTCAATTGTTCCGAACCGGCGCCTTGTTCTGTTTGTACAACCTGTGCAGCTTCGACAATTATCGAAGCTGCATGGTTGGCGCTCTCCCAGGCTGTACCCAAACTCACACAAGCTGCTTGGGCGCGAGGTTCAATACCGGTAACGATGGGGTTCAACCCTCGCACAGGGAAGCACTACAGTAATGCCCATTTACTTTCCAAAGGAGGTGCCGGGGCAACTTTTGGCTTTGATGGTTGGGACCATATGGGTGTTGTAATTTGTACCGGCCGGTTGCGAGCCCCGGATCCAGAGATGCATGAACTGGCTGCCCCATTCAGTACACTCTGTTATGAGTTTCTTCAGGATAGCCCTGGTGCTGGAAAGTGGCGGGGTGGTATGGGGACCAGGTATATATTCAGGGTGGAAGCTGACGAAATTATTTCCAATAATTTTGGTGATGGCCTGCTGCCGGAAACAGCACCCTACGGCTTGGCCGGAGGTAAGGGGGCAGCCTCCAGCAAGCTGCGTATAATAAAGGCAAATGGTGAAGTTGTTGACCCCGAGGTTCATAAATTTGTCACCCTTAATAAAGGTGATATTTATGAGGTGCTTGAAACGGGTGGAGGTGGCTACGGAGATCCCTTGGAGCGACCAATTGGCAAGGTGTGGGCTGACGTGCGCAATGAGTTGATATCTGTAGAATGCGCCCGGAATGATTATGGTGTGATTATTGATCCCGGGACTCTTAAAATAGATTATGCTAAAACGGATGAAATCCGGGGCAAAACGAAATAACCGTCGAATAATCTTGGGGTTGGCTTGAGTTTGGAGGTTGACGAAAAGTATGATTAAAGCTGTTTGTTTTGACGTTCATGATACGCTGATCGACAAGGGAAGAGGAAAGGGGCTTGCGGCAGGGAAAAAATCAGCCGTGGAAGCCCTAAGAAAAAAATATCATCATATTAATGATGAGTTGATTGAACAAGCTTGGAGGAACTGCCTAATTAAGGCAAAAGACCTGCAAAAAGATGGCCGGGAGATATCTTCTCATGAATGGTATAGTGATATGCTTCGAGAGATGGGGATAAGTCAATTTGATGAAAATCTTATTAATGAATTTAACCGTGCATTTATGCTTGGCTTTCAACCACATACGACAGTATTGCCTGGGGCCAGGGAGTGCCTTCAGCACCTGTCAGATGCAGGTTATAAACTTGCGGTTGTTTCTAACAGCCTTGGATCAAATACCCGTATTGACTTAGAAGTGACTGATCTAATAAATTTTTTTGATCAAATTGTTATTTCATCAGAGGTTGGTTGGCGCAAGCCTAACCGTAAGATTTTCCGTCGTGTACTCGAATTGTTGGAAGTTGAGCCAACCGAAGTGGTTTTTGTAGGGGATAACTTGTTTGAGGATATCAGAGGAGCAATCGATGCCGGTATGCACCCAGTAGCTGTCCGAACTACCAGGGAGACAAACATTAACCCAGCCGGGGGAGGCCTGGATCAGATTGACTTTAAGGGACCGGTTCTGGATACTTTGTTTGACCTGGAAAAGGTTATTAATCAACTGCAAAAGGATGGCGGTGGATGGAAATTATGACCGTTATGCAGCGATGCTGGTATATAAGTGTTCACGATCACGACCAGGAAGGCTTTTTAGCTGAAACCAAATATACTGATACTTTTAGTGATTTAACTCTATTTTTAGAAGTTGAACGAAAAACACTGTTGATCAAGAAAGCCTTTTTAGAGGTATATCGCGGGGATACCGGAGAAATTGGAGAAATTGCCAAAGCACCAATAGCTTCACTCGAAGGTATTACCGCCTACTTTGGCTCTGGAAAACAATTGCGCAAGGCTTTGGGAGATCACCCCATACTTCTGGATATGGCTGGTAACGCATTAACAGCTGTTATTCAATCAGAAGTTTTTTTCTACCGTGAACGGGGTTTTTCCTCTGCAGCAGTTTATGATGATTTTTGGGATAATAAGTATAAGAATTCCTGTGTTTATTACAGCAACCTGGATCGTATTCAGAATCGTTTTATGGATACTGTTAAAGGATACAAACCACAAAGAGTCCTGTTTCACCGCTTTTTATTAACGGCATTGGAAGTTTCCGGCGAGAAAGCTCAAATTAAAGGACATCTGATGGATACATTTCATGAAATGACACTGGCTCTGAAACTAGATAAGGGTTTTAGAATTGAAGATATTTCTGCTCATATGCTTCGATGTCCGGATCGTGTTTGTCTTGAGGGTATAGCAAACCTGAATGGTCTTAAAGATATGGCATTAAACTCTGAAGCATTAAGACGTTATAATATAAACTGCAACCGAGAAGCCAGCTGCACACACATGGCCCAATTGGTTCAGGAGGCGGCTTATACTTTGGATCTTTATCTCAAGTAATTACAATAATATTGTAAATTTGATTTTCTTGAATCAATAATAATAGCAATGTGTAAAGTGAACAAATTCGTTTTTCCTGAAATACAAATTTCTAGTCCAGGAAAAGATAATGTTGTGACTAAATTTGAAAGGAAGAGCGGAATCATGAAAAAAATAAAAGACCCCATAGTTTTAGGTTTTATTGCAGGACTAATAGGAAATAGCGCTAAACTTGCAGGTAACCTGGTAAATAGGTACGTATTTTATAAATCTGATACTACGTATCCGGAGATTGCTGGTGGACTCTTTATGACCAAAAAGGAACGCGAAAAGCCAACCGGGAAAGTTGTTGGGGGTCTTGCGGATTTTGTTCTAGGAGCAATTCTGGGAATTCCGTTGGTTTATATGTTCAGATACACAGGAAAGGATAAGTCAGCTCTTAAAGGAATGGGATATGGACATTTTGCATGGATTGGAATGTATGGCTCCATTGGTCGGTTGATGGGAATAAATAAAGGTGTTTTTCCCCTTAATGCACAAACAAACATGTCTGCTTTGTTCAACCATACTTGGTACGGTCTGGTGACTGCCCTGGTAATAAACAAACTGGGTGCCCCCAGTTTGTTTCCTGAACCAAGGTCTTACACTGACCCAATTGTAGATCCTAAGAAAGCAGTACAATCAACTGAGGAAATATTTGAAGCAACAGACCAGACAGGCCATCCAAATAATAAGAACAAAGTTCGTAGACATATTGTTGCTGTGCCAACGAGAAAGCAAAAAAGGATTTGAGCAAACGCTCAAATCTTTTATCTCTGTGCGGACCTCTCCTGATTACTTGACTGTTTTATATTGAGGAACAACTGCAAGCCATCCTTTCAACTTTCCAAACAAAATCAACTTATCGAGCATCTTAATTTCCTCCACTAATAGGTCCTTAAAAATCCCCCTTATCCTGTCATTAGTGATGCATTGTTTTAATGCTAAGGCATGAAGCCATGCAGCCCCAACAATGCCTGTAAAAAGAAGCCGGAACATATTTGAGTCTTTCAAAAGGTTTGTATTATTTGTTGATTCTACAGCACCTGATGGAGGTTTAGGCAAAGGCATACCGAACTTCAGTATTTCTTTCTCTAACATGTTGGCTTGTTTTTGAAGAGTTTCCTGCAGACCTGCTTTCAACAAAAATTTAAAGTCGGCATCATAGGCATATTCATACCAAAATTGAGTTTGTTCAATATTGTCATATCGAAAAGTAAGGTGGTCCCATAGATGAAAGGCTTCACCTGCATCTAATTTTTCGGTTGTTTCTGCAGGAATATTGGGATACATAGGCGGAATTTCTACCCACCCCTTTAGTTTCATATATTTAATGAGTATATCCAACTCATCAATGGCATCAGTAAGAAACTTTACGAACAATGCCCGAATAGCATCATTGCTTGTAGAAGTTCTAAAGGCTCTAAACAACAGCTCAACACTCTCCTGAAGCCAAATAAGGAACGATTCCGCCAAGTCTTCATCTAAAATAATTTCTGAGTTACCTGCAATATTCATACCTTGTATTGGACGTCTGGGCCCACTGATTGAATACTTTTTCAATTCACCCTCAAGAGATTCGAACTGATTTTTGAGCTTTTCTAATCTACGCCCAATAATTAGTTTGAGGTCTGGGTCATGTGCGTAAACTTCCCAAATCTGCATTTGGTTAATCATTGCTGCTTTTGCGGTTGCCAGGTCCCATAAGTTGTAAGCCTCTTCGACGTTTACCATAGATTGTTTTTTTTCTGCTTTTTTATTTAATGTAATTGAAAAAACCATGATTTGTCTCTTCCTCCAGTTATTTCAGAGATTACGCCATGATCAGCTTATTCTTCTTTTTTTAAATACTACCTTAGATTTCGTTAGTGGCTTTGCCCCAATATCCTCTTTTTCTTCTCTTTGCTTCATTTCTTCGAGATATTCTTCTAACGGGTCATTATTTAAAAACCAGTCTTTTAGTTTTAAATTTGTAAGATTAGTTATGAAACCGTACAGCAAGTTGCCAATCAGCATGGACCGCAGCTTCTTTCCTTTATTAGAATTAATTGAGTCATTAACAGCACCAATGGCAATACTCCCAATCAACCCACCTTTATCTTTCCTGCTTTTCTGCAGGTAATGCGTTCCAACTCCTCCAATTATCCCTACGAAAAAGTGCAATATATCGTTAAATGATATTCTCTGCTCCTTTTCCATTGTGTCCAAATGTACCTGACCCCGAGTAATGCGGTAAATACGATTGTTAATAGGAGTAGGCTTATCTTCCACAGCATGATAGAATATTCGTTTGGCAACAGTTCCAAACAATCCTGCAGCAGCTCCAATTAATAATTTACGATAGTTATTCTTAATCCTAATCACCCCTCATACAATATTTTTTGTAAGTTTATTGTTCCAGTTATTTACTAACGTTATTTGTGGAAGGTTTTGTATTTGTGCTAAGAAATAATGATTTGCTACCCCTCCCACAAGGAGGGGGTTTTTTAACGTATATGTAATTTAGAGTAAACTATAGTGAAGGAAAATGAAGGAAAATGACTGGTTCGAAGAGTGGGCACTCCATTTTTCACAACAAAAGACGGAACAGCTATTTCTATAAAATTTTTGAAGGTTGGAGCATCGGTGCTTCATTCGCAGTGACGAACTATCGCCGAACTGTTCTTTTGCTTGATGGTACAGTAACAATATTTCTTCACGATTTTTGGTATACTAGTCTTTTTAGTACATAGGACATGGTTAAACCGTATAAAAATCCCCCTGCTAGATTACTAAATGAAGTACCTACGTCTATGTCTTTTACTTCTGGAATGTGAAAAAGTAATGTTATCCAGTAACTTGCAACCCATACTCCTGCTCCGAAGGACACACCTTTGAAAATTAAGTGGGACTGTCCTGCAAATCTGCTAAATATTAATGCCAAAAACACAAACCATACAACAGTAATGAATAAAGCAAAAGACGATTCCAGTGCATTTTTGGCAAAATGTCCGTAGGTTAATACGGACACGAAGTCCATATACCTCAGTTTCGAAATTCCAAGGTAGTGCATTGGTATATTAAACATAAAAGTTATAATGTAACCTGCAATACCTGCAGTTACTCCGGCTTGAAGTTTATCCATAGTTATCACCCATGAAATAGAATAACCAAGTTGCGTATAGATGATTCATAGGAAAAACACCCCACGTAATTACGCGAGGTTAAAGCTCAAAAAAAACATATCCTTTAAAATACCTCTTACCCTGTCAGTGGTGACGCATTGTTTTAGATCCAAAGCATGGAGCGATGCTGCCCCAAAATTGTATATGCTTTCTGATTTTAGAAATAAAGATACCGATTTCGGAAATGATAACAATAGTAATGAATGGGCAAAGAGAGGTTGGATAAAATTGCGAGATACAATTCGTGACGGCATAATAGCAGGATTATTAGGTAGTGTTGGGGATGTCTTAATACATGCGCCTGCTTACTTGATATTAGGTACAACGATGACAGCACATTATATATCTCAATTGATTTTTCCATTTAAAGAAGTGAACTTAATACGTTGGGCATTGGGTTTTGCCACTCACTTTTTCGTAGGGGCATTGGCAGGCATTGCTCTGTCTTTTATATTTAAGTATTTTGGCAGGGATTATGCTTACTATAAAGGTGTAGGGTTAGGTATAGTTTTTTGGATAGTTCATGTAATAGTAATTCCAAACATGGTAGAACCCAGACCGTTTATATTTCGTACAGAACTGGAAGCAGTTGTGGATTTGGCTGCACACGTTAGTTACGGCGTTGCAGCGACCTTTTACTTAGTGTTTATTACCCGTAAGAAAAAAGTGGCAGGGTAATATTTTTGACAAGGCAGGAAAACAAAATGAAAAATTTTTTAAAAGATAGCAAACCTCCACTAAAAAAATGGAAAAGGCTTATGATAATTATTACTTTGGTTACGGTTATTGCTTATGTGACTTTTATGGGAGCATATTTTGCTACCTCGTTTCCCCGTTTTTGTGGGTCTTGCCATGAAGTGAACCCATATTATGTTACCTGGCAGTCGTCACCACATAAGAATGTAGGATGCCTTTACTGCCATGAATTTAGGGGTTTTTTAGGTAAACTGCATTCCAAAGCGAGAGGTCTTAATTACGTTTATCAGCATATTACCCGACAATATACTGTTACTGCCAACGGGATAGCTTTTGAGCAAAACTGCATCGGCTGTCATTTAGGGGATTATTGGAATTATCCAAATACCAAGAGGTTAGATATGAAACATTATGAGTATATAAAGTCTGATAAATCCTGTTTTCAATGCCATAGAGACACAGGACATAAGGTGAAAATCTTTTCTCAAGAGAAGTTTAACAAATGATGTTTTTATGGAGGTGAGGTAAACGTATGGACAGATATTTTCGAGGTTTAGTAGCAGGTGTCGTTGGTGGAATTGCTATGAATTTATGGACCGTTATTGCCGTTCATATCCTGAACTTAAAGATAATTAGATTTATTGATTGGGCAGGGTTCATACTTTACGGTGACTTGCCAAGAACACATTTTCAAGGTTTCTATGCTCTGATAATTCACTTAACATGGGTAGGGTTATTAGGTATAGCTTTTGCGTATTTATTTCCATTAACAACCTCACGAGGCTACTTAATAAAGGGGGCTTTTTTCGGGATTACCACAGGGATGTTTGTTTATGCGATACCAACACTTTTACAAACTCCTATCATTTCCAAACATAGTATTCAAACAGTTTTATCTAACCATACAGGGGGTTTACTTTGGGGATTGACAATGGCACAGGTGCTTCGTTGGTTAGATAAGACACCAAACTGGAACAGGTGAACTGGTGGATTGGCTTACTTACACTTCATGGAAGAGCCGCATTACTGCACACACGATTAAATACAAAAAACGGTTTCAACGTCACTGTATTCAGCACGTTAAAACCGCTTAAAAACAAGATTTATTTGGTGCCGGAGGTGGGAGTCGAACCCACACGGTTTCCCGCACGATTTTGAGTCGTGTGCGTCTGCCATTCCGCCACTCCGGCATTTAGAAAATCATACAAACTTTGAGTGCATAAAATATTGTATCAAAGTGTAAGATCAAAGTCAAATGGAATCTTGCGGAAAAGCCGATCTCCTGACCGGCTTTTTCAGTTTTGCCTGAAGTTTTCTATCTAATCGAAGAATACCTTCCCTCATCGAGGTCATATTTAGCGCCTATAATTTGGAGAGTGCCCTGACCAAGCGCGTCTCTAATTATCGGGCTCTTTTCTTCCAGTTCTTTTACTACTGCTTTAACGTTTTCTTCAGTTGCTTTTTCCGGCAGGTCAACACCTGTTGCGCCAGCAGCTTTTGCTTTTTCTACAGAAGGTCTGATCTTTTCAACTATTGCACCTAGATTGCCTTCCACTTTTCCTTCTCCTGCTTCGATGGCGGCTTTTACGGCACCACATTGCTCATGCCCAAGTACCATAATCAGGGGAGTATGGAGATGTTCCACAGCATATTCAATACTGCCAATAGCAATAGGGTCGACAACGTTACCGGCAGTACGGATAACAAATAGGTCACCTAATCCCTGGTCTAGTATTAGCTCAGGTGAAACACGGGAATCGGAACAGGTAAGTACAATTGCAAAGGGCTTTTGACCGTTTTCTGATAGATCTTTACGTTTTGTTGCGCTAAGGTCTTTTGCTTTGAGCTTTCCTGAAACATACCTAACATTACCGCTTATTAACTTCATTTTGGAATCGCCGGGGTCAACAGCTTCGGACCATTCTACTTTAGCAGCACTATCATGGATAGTAGGTTCTTCGACTGCTGCTTTTTTGGGGGAACATCCTGTAAGGACTGCTAGAATAACTATTAACATTCCTACCAGAATGAATCTAAGGCTTTTAATCTTACCAGGCAGTTTAGACACCTCCAGTCAAATTTTTAATCATCTTTTATATTCACTAAAAGTAAAATTATTCCTTCCATAAAGGGTGATTAAAATTATACAGGAATTTTTTACCTTGGAGTCAAATAAAGGGTTTTTCGGCTGAAATGAGTATATTTAAAGTGATGACGCCAACTTAAACAGCTTGGAGTTGGGTTTATAGTAAAATATTATAGGGGTATTGGTAAAAGATATGGGAACTTTTATCAGACTAATTACGTCAGTAATCATAAGAACCCTTAAGGGGGAGGGATGCGAATGAACCAAAAGAGTGACAGTGTTCTAGTCGATCTGGCAAGACGTGGAGACATTGATGCGTTTGAACAGCTTATAGCCAGGTATGAATCCAGAGTTTTTACTATAGCATATCGTTATACGGGGAACTATGCCGATGCCAGCGACCTAGCCCAGGAGGCTTTTATCAGAGTTTATCGTTCAATCAGCAGTTTCAGGGGAGATAGTTCACTTCTAACCTGGCTGACGAGGGTGGTGACCAATGTGTGTAAAGATGAACTGCGCCGTCGGGCTAAGCAAAAAATAGTTTCAATAGAGGAAATGGCAGAGAAGGGGCAGGTTTCTGAAGCTGAACCTCGACAAAAGCCGCTTGAAGAGGAGGTACTTGCGAAAGAGTGGCAGGAGGAAGTACAGCAGATACTCGGCTCTCTGACACACGAACACCGTGTGGTTATCGTTATGAGGGATGTTCAGGGATATTCCTACGAAGAAATCGCCGGTTTTCTGGAGTGTTCTCTTGGTACAGTCAAGTCACGGCTGAACAGGGCACGTCAAATATTAAAAAATAAACTTTTGACCAGGAATGAGCTGTTAATAGGTCAGGTCGGCCATGGTCACTGAAAGGAGGGTAAGCTTATGCAGTGTAGTGAAATAAGAGAGATGTTATCCTTATATTTAGATGATGTTCTTGATCAGAAGGATAGGGCAAAAGTGGAAGGACATCTCAAAACCTGCGGTACATGCCGCCAGGAGTTAGAGGACCTGCAGGAGACAGTAAGGCTTATCCGCTCGTTAGGTGAAGTTGCCCCACCCGAAAATTTCAGAAAAGAATTAATGTCAAAACTAAGGGAAGCGCCCGTTCCCGTGGGTAAAAGTCTTAAGAGCAGGATAGCCCCAATAGGCAGTTGGCTCTCCGGAGGGTGGCGTTCTGGCACATGGAGATATGCTGCGGCCGCAGTTATTATTGTTGGAATAGGTATAGGAGCAGGTATATATCAACTCAATCAGACCAATCTTCTAATAGGCCAAAGTAGTGAACTTGCCCGCAATAATGAGCTCTATAATACAGATAATTCTTCCAATAAGATGGCTGCTCCGGCCAGAGATGAGTTTGGTGATAGCTCACTAACTTATAGGATAAATAAAGATATTCCGGAAGAGGCAAGTAATTCGGATAAGATTGCAGCCACCAAGCGAGGTGTGGGAAAGGCCTCTGAAGCCAACCAAGCAGGTGATACTGGAGTATCTGATGAATCTGCGGCTGCAGCTTTACCCGAAGCGGCCCCGGAAGGAATAACGGTTCAGGGTATAGTTGAAAATAAGGTTAAAGAAAAAAGTGTACAGAAAATTGTTAAAGAAGCAAATCTCGGCCTGGAGGTTGAGAATTACCAAAACTTTAGCTCGAAGCTGCTTGCGGTGACGGAACAATACGATGGTTATATTGAAAATTCCTCCGAAAATCTTAACTCTGAAGCATCGGCCAGCTTTATCATAAGGGTTCCTAATGAACAGTTTCCAAAACTGATTGCAGACCTTGAAAAGCTTGGTAAGGTTACTACCAAACAAGTTTCGGGTAAAGATGTTACAGGTGAATTTGTTGATGCAGAATCAAGGCTGAGGAACTATAGGGCTCAGGAGCTAAGACTGCTTGGTCTTATTGAGAAGGCAGAAAATCTCAGTGAAGTTGTAACCCTAGAAAATGAATTGAGCAGGGTAAGGGGAGAAATAGAGACTCTCCAAGGGAGACTAAATGTGCTTGAGGATACAGTGGTTTATTCTACAATCAGGTTGGATGTAATCCAGGCTAGCAAGCCTGAGGTCACTCCTCCTGAGGGAACGGTTGGAAAGGCGATAAGTAACTTTAAGGAAAGCTGTATTGCCTTAATCAATTTTATCGGAAATATTGTTACATTCACAGGCTGGATACTCCCTTGGGTCCTGTTCATAGGGGCTACCGGCGGTTCCGTAGTATATTACCGCAGAACAAAACAAAAACGTGATGACAAGTAAGCTTTAAAATTATAAAAAGTCTAAGGGGCAGGTTACTTGTAATACCTGTCTCTTTTTTATTTTTGAGAAACAATATTTTAAAAAGGTATTTTCTAATAAAACGGTGAAAAATACTATTAGAAGTGATTTTAGGAGGATTCTGATGACAAGTAGACCTAAATTTATGATTCTTGATGGAAATAGTCTTATTTATCGGGCTTTTTATGCTATTCCGCTTCTTACAACCAGCGAGGGGCTATTTACTAATGGTGTTTATGGTTTTGTAAACATGCTGATGAAAATCCTGGCCGATGAGAAGCCGGATTGTGTTGCGGTTGCTTTTGATAAAGGAAAAATTACCTTCCGGACTGAACAGTATGGGGACTATAAAGCCCAGCGAAAGCCCACTCCCGTTGAATTAAGGCCTCAGTTTCCACTTGCTAAGGAAGTTTTAGGGGCCATGAACATTCCGGTCTACGAACTAGAAGGATATGAAGCAGATGATCTTATCGGTACTGTTACCAGAATGGCCGAAGAGGAAGGATACCATAATCTTATAGTAACCGGGGACAGAGATACGCTTCAGCTAATTTCCCCCGAGACCGAAGTTTTATTGACTAAAAAAGGGATTTCAGATCTAGAAAAATATAATGGTGCTAAGGTTAATGAGAGATATGGGCTGAAACCGGAGCAAATTATAGATTTAAAAGGATTAATGGGAGATTCCTCTGATAATATACCTGGTGTTCCCGGAGTAGGTGAAAAGACGGCTCTTAAGTTACTGAGTGAGTTTGGGAGTATTGAGAGCCTATATACTAAACTTGACGGCCTTTCACCTAAATTACGGCAAAAACTGGAGGAAAACCGTCATCTGGCCTTTTTAAGTAAAGAACTTGCAACCATTGTCAGAGAAGTCCCATATGATATCGACCTCTCTTGCTGCCGGGTCAGCGAACCAGACTATGAGTTGCTGCTGGAATTGTTTCGGAAACTAGAGTTTCGATCCCTAGTAAAAAGTATTACAGATAAGATGAAAACAGGTGTTGTACAGACAGAGGCCAAAAGCACCGGAACTGCTGTAGAAAGTATAGAATGCACCACAGTTTCACCGGAAAAGGGGCTGGACCTTCTGGCTGGTTCTGCAAAGACAGGGGAGGCAGCTATAGACTATGATTTAAGTAATCCAGACCCAATGCTGGCAGAGCTTATTGGTTTTACCTGGTGTAGTGAACCTGGACATGCAGTACATACCGGGGTGGTTTCTGGAGGACAAACTGAGCTTTTTGGCGAGGATAAAGGTTTATCATCTTTGGCTGCATTGGCAGGCGCTGTTGCCGGCCTTAAAAAGTATTGTCATAATGCCAAAAGGCTTATGGTTGCCCTCGACAGGTATGGTATCAGATGGGAAAATGTCAGTCATGATACAATGCTATCTGCGTATTTGCTGAACCCTTCAGCTCAAAACCAGGACCTGGCAGAGTTGGCTGCCAAATACCTTGGGGTTAACCTTGTTCCCCAGAATAGTACAGCAGATTCCTGTAATAAGGCGGCTGTTATTATGTCCCTTCAGTCTATTCTGGCACAAAAGATAAAAGAAGCCGGTATGGATCGTTTATACTACGAAGTAGAATTACCACTGGCCAGGATTTTGGCTGATATGGAGATCGCAGGGGTTAAAGTTGACCTTGATCTCTTGAAAATTATGTCTGAAGAAATGGCAGACAAGCTTGACGGTCTTAAATCGGAAATTTATGAACTTGCCGGAGAAGAATTCAATATTAATTCAACAAAGCAGTTGGGATACGTATTATTCGAACGACTAAATCTGCCTGTAATCAAAAAAACGAAAACAGGTTATTCCACTGATGTTGAGGTTCTCGAAAAGCTGGCTGAGGAACACGAAATCGTGGCCAAAATTTTGGAGTACCGTCAGTTTGCCAAGTTAAAATCAACATATGTTGACGGTCTGGCCGGTCTTGTAAACCCAAGGACAGGCAAAATCCATACGACGTTTAACCAGGCTGTAACTGCCACCGGAAGACTTAGCAGTACTGAACCAAATCTCCAGAACATACCCATAAGGATGGAAGAAGGAAGAAGAATCCGCAAAGTGTTTGTCCCCTCAGAGGAAGGGAATTTGCTTGTAGCGGCTGATTATTCCCAAATCGAACTCAGGGTTTTGGCTGATATCTCAGGGGATGAGAAATTCATTGAGGCTTTTAGAAATGGGGAAGATATTCATACCCATACGGCATCTGAAGTGTTTGGGGTTCCTGAACACGAAGTAACCAAACAAATGCGTGACAGTGCCAAAGCGGTTAATTTCGGGATCGTCTATGGAATTAGTGACTACGGTCTGGCAAGAAATATTAATGTAACTCGCAAAGAGGCGCGTGAGTATATCGAAAGCTATTTTGACCGTTATCCGGGAATAAAAAGATTTATGGAAGAGATAGTCGTAAAAGCAAGGGAACAGGGATATGTTTCTACCATTTTAAACAGGCGGAGATACCTTCCGGATCTTTTCAGCACAAATTTTAATATCAGATCCTTCGGTGAGAGAACAGCTATGAATACTCCGATACAGGGTAGTGCTGCTGATATAATAAAACTAGCCATGGTGCGAGTTGCCGGTAAGTTGAAGGAAAAAAAGCTGAAGACTAAGATGCTGCTTCAGGTCCATGACGAACTTATTTTCGAAGTTCCTCAGGAAGAACTGGATGAGGTTATACGATTAATCAGAGACTGCATGGAGAATGCCTTTAGCCTTAATGTACCGCTTGTGGTAGACATGAAAAAGGGACCCAACTGGTATGAGATGAAGCGGATTGACCGTTAAATTGGCTAATAATACTTATTTAAAGTGCGGCAGTTCATCTGCTATAATAGAGATGTAATTATTATGTTAACTATTATGAGGAGATGATATTAGTGCCTGAACTGCCGGAAGTAGAAACTATAAGGCGGTCCCTGCAGGATAAGATTAAGGGGAAGACTCTTACCGGAGTTGAAGTATTTCTTGAAAAAATAGTCAAAGGTGTGGAACTGAATCACCTCGATGCTAAGCTTAACGGAAAAAAGATAACCCGTTTGGACAGGCGAGGCAAGTACTTAATTATTCATCTGAGCGGTGGATTGGCAATAGTCATTCACCTGAGGATGACTGGACAGCTTTTATATTGTTCTCCTGAACAGGAGAAAGCAAAACACACCCATGTAGTATTTCATTTGGATGATGAACGGCAGTTGAGATTTGTTGACCAGCGCCAGTTTGGCAAGGTTGAGCTGGTATCTTCTAAGGAACTTGGTACTGTTTCCGGATTGAAGACCCTTGGAGTTGAGCCTTTAAGTGATGACTTTACCAGAGAGCTTTTTAAGAAGGAACTGAGGAATAAGAGAACAAAGATCAAGTCCCTGCTTTTGGACCAGACTTTCATTGCAGGTATTGGCAACATATATGCCGACGAAGCCCTATTCAGGGCAATGATTAACCCCGAAAGAGTCGCCTCCGCATTAAATGCCCGGGAAGTATCACGCCTTTACTTATCCATTAAAGAAGTACTTATTGAAGGAATTGAAAATAGAGGTACATCAATAAAAGATTATATTGATGGAGACGGTCTTCAGGGAACAAACCAGGGCAATCTGCGTGTATATGGACGTGATGGTGAGCAATGTGTTAAATGCGGCAGGATTATAGAGAGAATAATTGTTGGAGGCCGCAGTTCACATTTTTGTCCAAAATGCCAGAAAAAATAGTGATTAGTGAGTAGTGGGTAGAAATTTAAGTTCGTTAAAAAGACAGGCCTATTATGTAGGCTTGTCTTTATTTATAAAAACAATATTTTTCATAGCGTGTTGGAATTTTACATTTGGTTTGCGTAAGCAAACCCTCCGAGTTAACACTACCCACTACCCACTACCCACTACCCACTTTTTGCCCCCGCAGTCATGCACATATCACTGTCCAATTCCATATAGTGAATTGTAAGCGCTAGGATATAGGGGGAGGACGTACATGCTGGAAATGTTGTCGGTTATCGCTTTTTCTGTTGCCCTTAGTCTTGATGGATTTGGTGTGGGAATTTCTTATGGAGTCAGAAAGATAAAGATACCATTGGTATCGCTTTTGGTTATCAGTGCTACATCTGGTTTGGCGATAGGTGCTTCAATGTTGTGCGGGCAGCTGTTCGCCAGGTTCATATCTGTTCAGATTGCAGAAATTGTGGGAGCTGTTATTCTGATAGTAGTAGGGGTCTGGATACTTGCTCAGACCTGGACTCAAAATAAAGAAGACCACCAGAAAGATACCAGTCATCAGCAGGAACACCAACAGGTAGAATGCAAACAAATTCTTAATTTTAAGATAAAGGCTTTCGGTCTTGTAATCCAGATCCTGCGTGAACCGGCTGTGGCGGACTTTGATAATTCTGGCAACATCAGCGCCAAGGAGGCGGTCCTTCTCGGTTTGGCACTGGCTATGGATGCTCTCGGGGCAGGTTTTGGAGCTGCCATGACAGGTTTTAGGCCTCTTTTAACACCTCTAGTGGTAAGTATTGTTAAGTTTTTAATGGTTTCGGCGGGAATTTACCTTGGGCGGCGATATGCTGCCAAATGGCTGGGTGAAAAGGCCTCTGTACTTCCGGGATGGGTGCTTATCCTGCTGGGAGTTGCGAGAGTTATAAAAATATAATAAATTAACCGGGAGTGTAGGCAGCTGCACTCTTTTTATTTTTAAAAGAATATTTTATTAAACCTTTTAATGGGAAAAAAAGAAGAAAGAACACCACAGATAAAAACAAGTTTATTTTCTCTATAAGAATGTGGTCTAAAACCTGGAGGAAAAGTATATTTTTTCTCGAAAGATTAAAACTAGAATCGAACTTAAGTGAGGAGAGATACCATGCCTATCATAGGACTTACGGGAAGTATTGCCACTGGAAAGAGCCTGGTCTCCGGCTTCCTTCAGGAAATGGGAATCCGTGTTATTGATGCTGATTTAATTGCCCGTGAGATTGTCAAACCGGGACTGCCGGCGTGGAAAAAAATAAGAGACTATTTTGGAGATGAAGTTTTAGATCCTGATATGTCAATAAACCGGAAACATCTTGCTGATAAGATTTTCGGTGATAAAGAAAAAATTACTAAATTGAATGAAATAACTCATCCTGTTATAATAGAAAAGATTAACGATGAAATAAATAAATTTAAAAGCACTAGCAATAGTGAAAAGCAAATTCTAGTTATTGATGTACCGCTGTTAATTGAAACAGGGATGTATAAAATGGTAGATGAGGTTTGGGTAGTGTACATTCCAGAGGAGTTACAGTTAAAGCGGCTTATGGACAGGAACGGATTGACACTAAGCCAGGCTAAAAAACGTATTGACAGCCAGATGCCGGTTTATGAAAAAAAGAAATATGCAGATGCCGTAATTGATAATTCAGGAAGTATTATGGAAACCAAGCAGAAGGTAGAACAATTGGTCAAACAGCTTTTGGGGGAATCCGGGGGACAGAAAATTGAAGAAAAATGAATACAAAGCTAGGAGACGTACAACCATTATTATACTGCTGGCTTTGATAGTTTTACTGCTTAGCAGCAAGAGTTTCTGGAAGTTTTTTTATCCCATTCCGTATAGAGATCTCATTTTTGAAGAGGCCCAACGGAATAATGTGGACCCTTATCTTGTAGCAGCAATTATAAAATCAGAAAGTAACTTTTCATTTAAGGCCGAATCTAAGGTAGGAGCAAGGGGTATTATGCAGATTATGCCTGAAACCGGCATATGGGCGGCGGAGCAAATGAAACTTGATGGTTTTAATCCACAAGACCTGTACCAGGTAGAGACAAACATAAAAATAGGCTGCTGGTATCTAAATAATCTTAACAAACAATTCAAAGGAAATAAAATACTTGTTGTGGCTGCATACAACGCAGGACGGGGCAATGTCACGCAATGGCTGGAAAGTAAGCAATGGTCTGGTGAACATGCTGAAGTTGACCAGATTCCTTTTGCTGAAACAAGGAAATATGTTAAGAAGGTTTTAAAGAACTACTCAATTTACCGTCATTTGTATGAATAGATTTGAACTGGAATAGGGAGAGGTGTATGGAGTGACTATACTTAATGAAATTCTTGAGGCTAACAAAGATTTTATCAATAATAAGGAAAGAATGGACAGTGAAAAGTTTTCGAAACTGCCTAAGAAGCAAGTCGCCATTTTTACGTGTATGGATACAAGGCTGGTGGACTTCCTTGAACCTGCCATGGGAATAAGTCGGGGGGATGCAAAAGTAATTAAGAACGCGGGTAATACCTTGATTGATCCAAAGGGTGGCGTCATCAGAAGCCTGGTAGTGGCAATATTTTTACTTGGGGTTGAGGAAGTGTTCGTTATTGGTCATAAGGATTGCGGCATGGCATATATTAACGAGCCGGATCTGATACAAAAGATGACTGACAGGGGTGTTCCGCAAGAGGTTATTGAGGATATACCTGATTTTAGTGAGTGGCTGGGCGCATTTAAAGATCCGGTTTCTAATGTGGTTAAAGTAACAACTGAAATAAGAAATAGTCCTTTGATTCCCCGGGATGTTCCAGTACATGGACTAATTTTTTGTCCTGATAACGGGCAGCTTGAGGTGCTTGTAAACGGTTATGAATAACAATTTTGGAGAATAATAAGATAACATAGTGGGAGATTCGAGATGCATAACAACTTAAGAAGTTTTATTAAACTGCTGCAGAAGGAAAAAGAAATAGTTGAAATAAAAGCTCAGGTAGACCCTTACCTAGAGATCGCGGAGATTCACCGCCGGGTTATTGAAGAGGAAGGGCCGGCGCTTTTATTCTCAAATGTCAAGGGGAGTAAATTTCCTGTTGTTACAAACCTTTTTGGAACACCACGCCGGGTGGAGATGGCTATCGGACCGAAACCGGAACAGATTTTGCAAAAGGCCGTTCATGCCCTGGACAGGCTTCTTCCTCCAAAAGTTAAAAATTTGTGGGAGGAGCGGGACTGGCTCTTAGGTGTAGCCAGAAGCGGTCTTAGAACCGTCGGGAGAGAAAAGGCCCCCGTGATGGAATGTCGACAGCCAGTGGTCAACCTTAAGGAACTCCCAGTTATTACAAGCTGGCAGGAAGATGGAGGCCCATTTGTTACACTTCCGCTGGTTTACACGGAACACCCTGTTACTAAAGAACACAACCTGGGTATGTACAGGATTCAGATATTTTCAGAGAATCAGACGGGAATGCATTGGCAAATACATAAAGGTGGCGGTTTTCATTATTATGAAGCTGAAAAACTAGGCAGGGCTCTGCCTGTAACACTTTTTATGGGAGGCCCCCCAGCTCTTGTCATAGCAGCAATAACTGCACTTCCGGAAATGGTTCCGGAACTGTTATACACTTCTTTTTTAATGGGTGAAAAGCTGAATATGGTGGAGGCGGAAGGTTCACCGCACAGGTTGATAGCAGAAGCTGAATTCGCAGTGTGTGGAGAGGTGCCACCGCGTGAAAGAAAACTGGAAGGACCCTTTGGTGATCATTATGGGTATTATTCTCTGGCCCATGAGTTTCCTGTTTTTAATGTTAAGGCAGTCTATCACCGTAAAGACGCTATTTATCCGGCAACGGTGGTAGGTAAACCGCGACAGGAGGATTACTATATCGGAGAATGGATGCAGGACCTGTTGGCACCAATGTTTCCGGTGATAATGCCAGGAGTTAAGTCAATTTGGACTTATGGCGAAGCCGGGTTCCATTCTCTGGCTGCTGCTGTTGTGAGAGAAAGCTATTTCCGTGAAGCTCTTGGCCACTCCTTCAGAATTCTAGGTGAAGGACAGTTGTCTTTGACAAAATTCCTGTTGGTTACTGATGTTCCACTTGATTTGAAGAATTTCCCGCTTCTTTTTGAAACTATTTTGGAGCGTTTTAAGCCGGCACGAGATTTAATTATTGTAAATGATACGTCAATGGATACTCTCGACTATACAGGCCGGAAACTGAATCAGGGTAGTAAGGCTATTGTTATGGGGCTTGGAGACCCTGTTCGAAAGTTGCCCGGAGAATATAATAAAGGGCCTGTTTCAGGTATTAGCAAAATAAAGCCTTATTGCAGAGGATGTCTAGTTGTATCAGGGGAAGGTTTCGAAGCAGACCCTGATCTTGCTCCAAAGCTGGTCAGAAATGCTCAAGCTCAGTTTGCAGACTGGCCTTTTGTCATATTGACAGATGATGCCGACAGCTTGACAGATCAAACATCTTTTCTCTGGACAGTATTTACACGTTTTGCCCCGGCATGGGACATATACGCTGATTATGAAGTAAGAAATAACAAAATCGAGTACAAAGGGCCGGTTGTTATTGATGCACGAATGAAACCGCAGTACCCGGCCGAACTTATTCCTGATGATGCTGTTGCGGCAAAGGTCTCACAGCGCTGGAATGAACTTTTCAAGTAAAAACAAAAAGGGTTGGCATAGCCTACCCTTTTTGTTTCAAACCTTGTTTTTGGCAAATATACGATAAATAATATAAACGAAGAATCCAAGGGGAAAGATAGAAAAAGAAATACCGGCCCATAACCAGGGGAATCTGAGCCCTCTGCTGTCGACATCTTTATAAGTCCACCAGGCGGCCCAGATTGCAAGGGGAAGCATGAGTAAGCCCAGTAGACCTCTGAAGAAGTTAAATCCTACAAAGAACATTGAAAACACCTCCATAACTATTCTTTTATTAGTTGAAGAATTTTATGAGGAATTTATTATGGATGTTAATGTAAAAACAAGACCCAAGAGTCTAATAACTTGGGCGGTCAGGAGAAGTTTGCAATGATAACTGACAACAAGAGTTCGAGCCTTCTTTTGGCACGCATAATCTCAAGAATTTCGGAGCCGATTTTTTACCTGCCTGTGATTATTTGGCTTGTTCTACGGCATGTGGATATTCCCCGGGAAAAGCAAATGATATATTATTCGGGTTTACTTTTATTTGTTTTTGTTATCCCATTTGCTTATTTTTTTTATATGGTTTTTATTGAACGAAAATTTGATATTGATATAACTGAGAGAGCCAAAAGGGTTACTTTTACCCTAAAATCCATGATATCTTTTACTGTCGCAGTTGTTCTTACATTCTTTATGGATAAGGAACTCTTCATTATTACACTGGCAGTATGGATTTCAACCCTTGGCCTGATACTGATTACATTGAAATGGAAGATAAGTTTTCATGGAGGTTTAAATGCACTGATATTTTCAACTGCCAACTACCTATATGACTGGGAGTACTGGTGGCTTTATCTGCTGCTGATTCCCATCGGATGGGCGAGGCTTGAAATGAAAAAACACAGCCTGGCTCAATTTGTTGCAGGGGTTTCACTATGTATATCTGTTTTTTGGCTGGTTATTAGCGCCCTATAGAGGATCAGGCAAATTCGTGGATAAAATCCGCAAGTGCGCCTATTAGGCGGCAGTAATCCCTCGGATTCTGATGGGGAACCCGGAACTTTTTGTTTATCTCTAGTTGGATTGCCGGAAGCTCCAGCTGTGAAGAAACATATTTAGTAATAGTGTTATTACCGGAAACGGAAAATTTGTTATCTGATATTTCTAAAATACCGTAGTTGTTCAGGTGCTTCTTTAAAAGGTCCTTATACCTGTTTTTGCCAAATAGGGAGGTATCATTGATTGTCCCAATGTCAACATCAAACTGGTGGTCTCTTGACGCACCGTGCAGATCAAGTACCAACTTAAACTTCTGCTCTGCTATAAGGTTCTTCAATGCTTCTTTGTAGATACACTTATCATCAAAGTTAGGGTCACCGCCATACAACTTGGTTACAGCAATGGCATGACAGTCGATGAGTTTGTTGAGCAGGAAGGCCATTGACCCCGTAAATTCATCTGAAGGCTTAATTTTTTTGTGGCGTATATGACGCACGGCATGAGGGGCAGAGACCAGGACAGGAATACTGCCGGGGAAATATTTATAAGGGATGATTTTCCTGGGGTTAAACATGCGGTCAGTTTTAACAAAGTAGATTCGTTCGGCAGAGAAGGCCTCTTCACCGGTTTTTACTCTCATCAGTGCTTCTATTTTATCTTCATTATGCAAAAGTTTTCACTCCATAGACTTTTTGCCTTAACTTCGACAAAACATAAAATGAATCCTCTATAAAAAGAAAAAGTGCCCTTTGGGGCACTTAATTTGTACTAAACCGTTGGGGGTACTAAAGCGTTCCGGTAGCTACACCGACACCTGCAGGTGCGGTTACATTTGTTGTTTTCTCTGCCGAGATTACCACATCTGAGCCCGTTAAAGGTACTCCCGGAACAACGCGGCCTAACCAGTAGTCAGTATAAACTTCATCCATGGTGGTTACATGCCATGTGGTCTCACCGGGTACTTTAACCCAAAGTTTGTAGACCTCAAGGCCACCAGGGAAAACGGTTGGGTCAGGGACATTGGTTACAATTGCGAAAACAGAACCCAGTTCGGTCTCTACAAAAGCGGATGCCTTTGCGTTAGGGGCCAGGTCTGTGGGGTTAAGGACGACTACACGGGGACGGGGAACAGGTATAGGCTCTACTCTGGGGATACATATTTTTTGGCCAATTTGTAAGTTATTTGGGTCAATGCCAGGGTTTAATTGAATAATGGCGCTTGTAGTTGTATTGTACGTTCTGGCCAGCGAGTACAGGGTATCACCGGCTTTAATAGTATAGCTGAATGATCCTGCAGGGCAAGTTGAAGGTGGTGGCGTTACTGAAGGTATGCAGATTTGCTGGCCAATTTGCAGGGCATTGGGATTGATGCCTGGATTTAACTGAAGTATAGCATCTACAGTAGTATTGTACCTTATAGCCAGTGAATACAGGGTATCACCCGCTTTAATGGTGTAGCTGAAGGATCCCGCAGGGCATGTAGTTGGCGGCGGTGTCACGGAAGGTATGCAGATTATCCGCCCAACCTGTAAGTTGTTCGGGTCAAGACCAGGATTTAACTGAAGAATGGCATCTACAGTAGTATTGTACGTTCTGGCCAGTGAATACAGGGTATCACCTGCTTTAATGGTGTAGCTGAATGATCCCTCAGGGCATGTGGTAGGTGGCGGCGCTACAGGTATGCAGATTTCCTGACCTATCTGCAGATTATCGGGATCGACTCCTGGATTTGCTGTCATTATAGCTTCAACTGTTGTATTGTATCTTTGAGCAAGTGAGTAGAAGGTGTCGCCGCTTTTTATTACATATACAGTTCCATCAGGACAGTTAATTGGCATATCAAACACACTCCTTTACAGACATAATTTTTTCATTTATATCTTTAATGTAGTTTATGCAGACCGGGGGACATAAGTTATTAATTATGGACCTCGGTTGTTTTTTTGTGTATAGTTTTTGGGAATTTTAAGGATTCCAGTTGAGCCTTCCGATTTTCCGGGCGATTATGGAAACTCCGTTTCCCCGGCGCTGCAGGACACCTCTTACCTGAAGGGGAGGGACAGGTTTGGTGAAAAGTAGTGCACCGTATTGCTGGTATGTTTTATCAAATACGGTTACATCAATGAGGCCAAATTCATCTTCCAGTGAAAAAAATGCGGTAATTTTACCGGTTCTTGTGGGAGGACGGTGAGGGCGAATAGGGATTCCAGCTATTTTTATTAGACTTCCTTCCTTTTGCTCAAGCAGTTGGGCGCTGGTGATAAAACCATGTTCCTGCAGCTTGCTGCGTAGTAAGGTCATAAAGTGATAATTAATATCAATACCCAGTATTTCATATTCATAATTAAACTTTTCCCGGCGAGTAAAATCAGGGACAGGGGGTAGGGTAACTGTATTTTCAATTAACGGCGAAGTTATGATGTTTTCCGTTTCAGCATCTGTAAGAGACCATAGGAGCTGTTTACGGTTTGCGTGCAGGCTGTCAAAGACGCCGCAGAGAATCATGTTTTCAAGAATATCCCGGTCAATTAAAACACGCCTTCTGAAGTCATCAAAGGAAATGAAATCACCTTTTTGCCTGGCCCGGAGGATTGAGACAAGGGCATTTTCCTTCAGTCCTTTCACCTGCCTGAGGGAAATGCGTATACTGCTGCCATCGACGGTGAAGCTGCTGCCGCTAAGGTTTATGTCTGGGGGGAGAAGGGTAACCCCTCTCCGTCTCGCTTCTACACACAAAGTATTGGTATTATAGAAGCCCATGGGCTGGTTACTCATTATAGCAGCGAAAAAATGGGCAGGGTAATGTTGAATCATATATGCGGTCTTGTAAGCTGTTGTGGCAAAAGCCGCTGCATGGGCCTCGCAAAAACCATAGCTGGCGTAGCCCGTGATATATGAAAAAATGGTTTCTGCTATTTCTTTAGCTACCCCATTGGCAGCTGCTTTTCTTATAAAATCTGCCCCTATGGCCTCCATTTCACGATGGGAGCGGGCATGAGTCATAACCCGGCGCAGCCGGTCGGCTTCTCCGGGAGTAAACCCTGCAATAGCTGTGGCTATTTCTATTACCTGTTCCTGAAATAGTACTACACCGTACGTTTTTTTAAGGATAGGCTCCAGCTTCGGATGCAGGTAAGTAACAGGCTCAGTACCGTGCCGACGGGAGATAAAGGGTTCGACCATATTTCCTTTTATGGGTCCGGGCCTGATAAGAGCCACACTGGCGACAATATCTTCCATACCTGAAGCATTCAGGCGGCTTTGCAGAGAACGCTGGGCAGGGCTTTCCAGTTGGAATACCCCGATAGTTTCCCCTTTGTTCAACATTTTAAAGGTGCTTTTATCATCCAGGGGAATGGCATCATAATCAAAATTCTTGTCGGTTTCTCTTATTGTTATAGATGCATCTTCTATAGCGCCCATGGTTCTCAGGGAAAGGAGATCAAGTTTAACAAAACCCAGGTCTTCCACAAACTCTTTATCATACTGGGTTACTATAATTCCTTTACCTGCTTCCTGTAGAGGTGTAATATCAGATAAAGGATACCGGCTTATGATAATTCCTCCGACATGGGTGCTTATGAACCGGGGAAATCCGGAAACTGCGGCGCAGAACCTGAGAAGCTCTCGGAAACGGGGTGAGTCGATGCCGCTTTCTTTCATTTCAGGAAACCTTTCTAATGCCAGTTCAATCTGGTCAGCATGGATATAAGGAAGCTTTTTGGCTATCCGGTCTATATCATCAGGGGGAAAGTCCATGGCTTTTGCCAGGTCACGGAAGGCAGAACGTGCCCGGAAGGTATTATAGGTACATACTGTGGCCACCCGGTCGGCACCGTATTTTTTATAGATATAATCAGAAACTGTATCGCGGTACCGGGAGTCAAAATCTATGTCAATGTCTGGAGTCTGGGCCCTTTCCAGGCTCATAAACCTTTCAAAAAGAAGCCCGCGTCCTATGGAATCAACCTCAGTGATATTTAGGCAGTATGCCACTGCTGAATCTGCAGCAGACCCTCTGCCAGCATAACGGATTTTATGCTTCCTGGCGAAGCTGGCCACATCCCAGACCAGTAAGAAATAATCTTCAAAACCCAGTTTGCAGATAATATCAAGCTCGTATTCCAGACGTTGGGTTATTCTATGTGTTAAACGGTGGTATCTCCGTAAGGCACCGTCAAATGCCAGCTTTCTCAGGTAACCTGCGGCAGTTTCACCCGGCGGCAGGTCTGTAAAAGAAGGGAATAAGCGTTCACCAAGTTTAAGGGCAGGTTCACACATTTCAGCAATTTTCACCGTATTTGCCACGGCTCTTGGATACTCAGAGAAGATTTCGCTTATCTCAGAGGTTGACTTCAGGTAGTTTTCTCCATTCAGGCGTCGCTCGCGATGAACATCCTGCAGCCTAGTCAGTGTCCGTACACATGTCAACAGGTCATGTACCTTAAACTGTTCCTTGTCAGCAAAATGAACATTGTTGGTAGCAACAGTTTTCAGCCCGAGATGAGAAGCCAGTTGGGCAAGGGAACGGTTGAGGGAGCGGTTTCCCGGTAAAAAGTCACTTTGCAGTTCAATAAAAAAATTATCCTTTCCGAAGATAGCTTTAATTTTAAGGGCTATTTCTTCTGCCTGCTGGTACCTCCCGGCTAAAATAAGGGCTGGAATCCTGCCTTTGCGGCAGCCGGACAAGGCTATAAGCCCTTGGTTATAAGTTTCAAGCAACCCCCATCTGGTACGGGGGTTAAGCCGGGGATTATCCAAATGGGCTCTGGTCAGGATACGGCAGAGATTCGAGTATCCTTCTCCGTTTTTAGCAAGAAGCACCAGGTGACTGCCGTCCTCCATAGTTAGTTCGACACCTGTTATGGGTTTGATTCCTGCCTGCACTGCCAGTTTATGAAAATGAACAGCTGCACAGAGATTGTTATGGTCTGTAAGGGCAAGGGCAGGCATGCCTTCTGAGACTGCCTTTGCAATCATATCTTCAATGGACCCTGCTCCGTCGAGGAAGGAGAAGGGAGAGTGGGTATGAAGGTGGACGAATTGTGCAGCTTTACCATGTTTAATTATTACTGCCATTTAAATGACACATCCTATCATATCTTGCAGCATAAAAATGTTGCAAGTGCAGCATTTTTTTAGTATGCTTGGTTACAATGCAACATTTTTTGTCCCGAGTAATCATAAAATTTTAGAATAAAATTTTATCTAAAATTTATACCTACTCAAATTTACCGTGAATGGATTCCGGTATTAGCTTCTTAAGGGGGATTCCAAATGCTTAAAGCTAAACCCATAGAAGAAGAACGAATATGGAACAGGACATTCTTTTTAATTTTGAGTGTCTCTTTTTTAATGTTTACATCAATGTACATGCTGCTGCCGACCCTGCCATTATATGCTCAAACTTTAGGAGGCAACGAAACTGTAGCTGGAACAATGGTCGGCATTTTTACGCTTTCTGCTGTTTTGGTGCGTCCATGGTCTGGTAATCTCCTTGACCGGAAGGGGAGAAAAGTGATTCTCATCATAGGTTTTGCTATTTTTCTCGCGGCAGTACTGGCATACAACCTGGCCTTCTCTGTTATTGCATTGCTAGCTTTGAGAGGTGTTCAGGGTATTGGCTGGGGTGTCTCTACCACAGCCAGCGGAACCATAGCTTCAGATGTAATACCGGCTGCCAGGAGGGCTGAAGGGATGGGGTATTACGGGATAGCTGCTACCATCGCTATGTCTATTGGGCCGGCATTGGGGTTATACCTGCTCAAATACAGCGGCTACACTCTTTTGATTACAGTAGCGGCAATTCTTGCTGCCCTTGGATTTGCCGGTTCGTTTTTGATCAATTATGAAATACCGCGTAAAGAAGGGGAAAAAATCAAAAACCACGAAAAAGGTGTGATCCTGGAAAAAACAGCTATCCCTCCGGCGCTGGTTTTATTCTTCATTACCTTAACGTACGGTGGAATAATAAGCTTTTTACCTCTGTATGCCGATTACCGGGGAGTGAAAGATATAGGGCTATTTTTTACGGTTTATGCCCTGGTTTTGTTATTTGGCCGCCCGATTATCGGAAAGCTGGCGGACCGGTATGGTGCACGTAAATTCCTGGTTCCCGGAATATTACTGATTGCCGCAGCTCTGCTTCTGCTGGTTAAGGCATCTTCCATGCCTGTATTTCTTGTTATCGGAGTTCTTTACGGTATTGGTTTTGGCACCGTTCAGCCAATTTTACAAGCCCTGGTTATATCACTGGCGCCCCCTGAACGCAGAGGCGCAGCCAATGCAACGTTTGCAGTGGCGATGGATCTGGGCATAGGGCTGGGGGCAGTTCTTCTCGGCTTTTTGGCACAAAAAATGGGCTACGTTTACATGTACGGAAGCTCAGCTATTTTTGCCCTGTTAGCGCTGGTTATGTACTTTGCCTTTCTAAGGAATAAACTTAGCAATTAACAAATGGAAGTATATGATTCCTGACCGCCAACACAGTTGGCGGTTTTTCTATTAAAATTCTTCTAATCATAAATCCGGTATAAAAACCAAGCCTGTTTCAAGCTGTCCAGGTAAAGTTCATATAGACTTTCACCGGCTGCTTCAATCCGAAAAAAAGTCTTTTCAGACTCGCCCTCCCACCATGTCCCGGTATCCTTCCATAATTCAAGGACCCGGCAAATTTCTGTCCATTTTCCATTCCAGTAAAAAGAACAGGGTATGCCATCTGAACTACTTACAACTTCAACTTGTTTTTCTACGTATTTAGACATAGTTACCTCGCTTCATTGAGAGTCAGCTCATCCGGAATGGATCAACAAACATAAGCATCTGCTCCCGCCTGCTGACAGGTAAGTTTTTGCCTGTGGTAATTATCTGGGTGGAGTATTTTGCTGCCAGGTTGGCACAGACTTTGGCTAGTTTCTTCTTATAGTCATTGGTATTACTCTTTAAGGTTGACGGGTCAGCAAAAAATCTAAGCTGGCTGTATGGGCTTGTAATCAACTGTCCGGCAGTAAGGGTTAACTCGGTGACTTTTTCATTTATCCTGACATTAAGGATTTTATTTAAAAGATTCAAGGAATCAAGATACAGAGAGTTAATATCTGATTTTCCTTTGGTGAAAACCATAATCCGGTTTTCGCGCCGCCCGTCTTCAAAGAAAAGGGATAGATCAAGTTCCCGGTAAGCTTTTCCTTTGTCTTGAAGGGAGGGGACTAAAGAGACAGCAGCAGCTTTTACTACGGTCTCCAACTGTACCCTATCGGAACAGCAGCATGTAGTATGATAAAAGATTTTATCAGGAGGGTGAAATACCGGGACTTTTGAGTCATCTATGCCCTTACAGAAATTTATTATAATAGGAGCTAAGGAACCAAACTGCTGGTACAGCAGGGTAAGGGGAATGAGGCTCACGTCAGAGAAGGTCTTAAGACCAAGGGTCTTTAGCCGTTTTAGTATTGGCTTCTCCAGTGGCCACATTACTTCAACCGGGAGGAATGAAAGCAAATCTGGAGTTCTTTCTTTTTGAATAACCAGAAGCTTCATTTTATCATAGCTTTTGACAACTATCCCCGGGAGAAAAAAGGATTTTTTACGGGGTTCTAAAGTGCCGGCCAGTGCGGCTGCCCTGGCCAAAAGGCGGTTGGGAGCTGCTGTTATGGTAACGAAACTACCCAGGCTGGGAACCAGTGCCTTTGCAAGAAGGTGAAATGCAGCTATACTCAATGGTTTACTGCCGCTTAGATCTATGAAAGCTTCATTTTCATTGATAATTTCCACCCGGGGACTAAGGCTGCTGCATTTAAGGGCAAAGGTTATACTTTGCTCAGCAGCAATTTCATCCTTTAATTGAACAAAACGGGCATCAGGGCAAAGCCTGACCGCCTGGTGCTTACTCATACCCGGTATAATTCGGGCAGCAATTAAATGAGGTGAGGCATCTATCACCTTGTTCTTTTTAACCACTCCAACGAGAGAACTATCAAGCTCTGGTTGGTCAGAACAAACAGCAGTTATAAAAAAATTATGTATAAAAATATGAACTATACGCTTCACTTATAATCTCCTCTGAAGATGACCGAACAAATGTTCGTTATAATTATATTAAAAAATAATAATTGAATTGTCAAGGAACAGGTTCCTTAAATATTTATAAAACAAATACTTTTTTATAAAACTGGTCAAATTAATAGTAAATTAGCCAGGGAGGTGTTAAAGTTTGAGCAAGAAGAGAAGGCAGGATATCTGGAATGAGGAATCTGAAGCCCGGAATAGGGTAATTGGAATTGAAGCAGAACAGTTTGAAAATAACATAGCAGCTAATAAAGAGGGGGTCTCTGCGGATTATGTAAAGTTTCCGATAGATGAGACAACTACTCCCAAATTGTTTAACTCCAGCAAAAGGGACAGTACAATTCAAAAAGGCAAATAAACAGGACCATAGTCCTGTTTTTTTGTCTTACTTTATTTAATGCACCGCTGAAGCTGCTTTTACATATGATACATGGGCAACTATAATGTTATCAAAAAGTGAAGGGAGAATGTTACATGGTGGGAGGAAGTGGTGTTATTTATAAAGTTGAACCAGGTGATACTATTGTGTCTATAGCGAGGAAGTTTGGAGTTGAACTGGCGGAATTAATAAAAAATAACCCCCAGCTTAATAACCCCGCCCGATTGACAACAGGTGAAGAAATATATATTCCTGAAAGGTTGAATGATACTTAGGAAAGAAACAGGGGACGTCTTTGATGACGGCCCCTTTTTCAACTAAATTTTTATTCAATAATCTGCCATTTCTTATCTTTGATTTCTACCATTACAAGGTCGCTTTTGGCGAGACCGTTATGATCCTGGGCAGTCATATTGAATACCCCGGTTACACCCACAAAATTCTGGGTTTTTTCAAGTTCCTCCCTGATTTTAGCTTTATCGGGGCCGGCTTTTTCGATAGCTTTAACAACCAGTTCTACGGCATCCCAGGCGTAACCACCGAAGGGGTCAGGAGAGTTGTTATAAGCTGCTTTGAAATCACTGGTGTATTTAGTAAGAACCTCTTTTTGGGCATCGGTATCGGGTAGACTGTCAACTACCGGGAGTTTTCCAATGGGGAAGAGGACTCCATTGGCTGCATCTCCGGCAAGTTCAATAAACTTTTGGTTACCTATACCATGACTGTGGATAAGTGGCTGAGTTAGTCCCATTTGCCTGTAGTTCACTGTGAAGCTGGAAGCAGCAGGGGGGATTGCCCAGGCGATTACAGCCTGCGGATTTTTATTTTTGATATTGGTAAGCTGGGCAGTCATTATTGTATCATCCTGCTCAAATTTTTCTTGGGCAACAATTGTAATACCATTCTGGGATGCAGCCTTTTCAAATTCAACCCGGCCACTATCTCCGTAAGCATTATTAACACTTATAAAAGCAACTTTGGTCAGACCTTTTTCTTTTAGGTAATCGATGATTTTGGATGTTACAAGACTGTCACTTTGAGCCGTCTTAAAGACCCACTTACGTTCATTAACAGGTTCAACAATTTTGATACTTGCTGCACATGAAACCAGGGGCATTTCGGCCTTTTGGGCAAAATCAACCATAGCCATTGTTGAACCACTGGTACTGGCACCGATAACTGCCAGAACGTCTTGTTGGATTAATTTCTTTATTGCAAGGGCAGCTTCGGTTTCGTTGCTCTTGGTATCTGCGATAACCATTTCTACAGGGTGGCCGTTAATTCCACCATTTTTGTTAATCTCAGCTTCCAGCATCGTTACAGTGTCTCTCTCAGGAATACCCAAAGAGGAGGACTTTCCTGAGATGTCAAGGACAACACCAATCTTGTAGGGTTCTTTTGCTGCATCTGAACCGGTTTTTTCGGTTTTTTCAGCACTTCCGCCACAGCCGGTGAGAGCAAAGCTCAGGACTAGGATGCAGGTAATAGCAGTAAGCATTTTTTTGAACGACAATTTCAACACTCCTTTTTTCTCTTTTTCATGGGAATATATATGTTAACGGGCATAAAGGCCCCATTTTTTTACAAAACAAAAAGCTTCCCATCTCCTTAAAGGGACGGGAAGCTTAGACTTCTCGCGGTACCACCCAAATTGGTTACAGTTGTAACCCACTCATAATGCGGGTACGAGTTTAAGACATGAGTCTTTAACTGATACCCTCTGCCTGTTAACGGTGGAGTTCCGGCACAGCCTAGAGGGAACCTTCATCAAGATTCCTTTCAGCCTGCAGTTCAGGAGGGAATTTCAACTGGCTGGATAAGAGAAAGGCTCACAGTCACGGCCTTTCATCCCTGTGCATATCAGGTCAGCTTACTTATCTCCGTCATCACTTTTTGTTTAAAGGTAAGTTTAAGTTTTTTTTATGATTTTATGAATTAAAATTGAGATGTATTCATAGGTAGTTAAGCATGCAGCTTAGCACCCAGATATGCTGATTGAACCCGTGTATCCTTCAGCATATCTTTGGCTTTACCCGAAAAAGAAATAACACCTCTTTCAAGTATATAGGCCCTGTCAGCTACTTGTAGAGCGGCTTTGGCATTTTGTTCCACTACAAGAATTGTGGTGCCGCGTTTTTTTAGGGTCAACAGAATATCAAAAATCTCTTTTACCACGAGAGGTGCTAATCCAACTGAGGGTTCATCCAGCAGAAGTACTTTGGGGTTAGCCATAAGCCCTCTTCCAATAGCAAGCATCTGCTGTTCACCACCGCTCAAAGTTCCTGCTATCTGGTTTTCCCGTCCCTTAAGCGAAGGGAAAAGAGACATTATGTTTTCGATATCATCTTCGATGGTTTTTTTATCGTTGCCATAACGATGATAAGCTCCGAGTCTCAGGTTATCCAAAACAGAAAGTGAGTCAAATACCTGGCGATGTTCCGGAACCAGGCTGATTCCAGCCCTGACTATCTTTTCAACGGAAAGACAGCTGGTCTGAGTGGTACTGAGGTAGATCTGACCCGATTTCGGTTTATTTGTACCGGCAATAGTGGAAAGCAGGGTGCTTTTACCTGCACCGTTAGCTCCGATTATAGTGACAATTTCGCCTTTTTCAACGTTCAGACTAATATTTTTGAGAACTTGAATCCTGCCGTAATAGGTGTTTATATTCACGACTTTTAACAACTTAACCCCTCCTCTCCAAGGTAAGCGGCTATAACCTCACGATTGTTCTGAATTTCATAGGGGGTACCTTCTGCCAGCTTGTTGCCGAAGTTTAATACGACAATGCGGTCAGCAATTTCCATTACAGTCTCCATGTCATGTTCCACAAGCAGAATGGTTATACCTTGATCCCTAAGTTTATAAATAATTTCAACAAGATCCCGTGTCTCTGTCGGGTTTAATCCTGCAGCCGGTTCGTCCAGAAGCAGAAGTTCCGGTTCCATGGCTACCGCCCTTGCAATTTCGAGCATTTTTTGTTCTCCGTAGGGCAGATTGGAAGCAGCCTCCAGCGCTTTATCAGCAAGACCCACCAGAGCAAGCTTTTCTAAAGAACTCTGAACAATGGCCTCTTCTTCACGCTGGACTGCCGGTAGAGGGAAGATTGCCCCCAAGAGGCCGGTCTTACTTTTAGTATGCCTGCCAACCATTACATTTTCCAGAACACTCATATTGTTAAAAATCTGTAGGTTCTGGAATGTCCTTGAAATGCCGAGATGCGCAATCTGGTCTGCCGTTAACCCTCTTATTTCCTTTTGTTTGAACAAAATGCTTCCGGAGGTAGGGGGATAAATACAGGTAATAAGGTTGAACAGTGTGGTCTTTCCGGCTCCGTTGGGTCCAATCACGGCAATGATTTCTCCACTGTTCACAGAAAAGTTCATGTCATTTACGGCTGTAACTCCTCCAAAACTTTTTGTAAGCTTTGATACTTCAAGAATTTTCATCTGCCTGCCCCTTTCTGTGCCTCCAGCCTTCATAAAGGTTTGCAAGACCTGAAATAAGGCCCTCAGGCAGGAAAATCATAATTACAACCAGGATTGTGCCATATACTACGATTTCGTATTCGCCGCCAGCTTCGGGGATAAGCTGAGGCACTACCGTTTTTAATGCTTCAGTCAGAACTGTAATCCCGGCAACACCGAATACTGGACCCCATATACTGGACAGGCCCCCAACAACTGCCATGACCACAAACTGGATGGAGGTCATGAGTCCAAAAGGACTGGGGCTGATAAATGTAATGTAATGAGCATAAAGGCTTCCGGCAATGCTGGCATAGATAGCGCTTAAGGTGAAGACCCGGAGCTTGAATTTACCGATATCCACACCCAGGCTGCGGGCAGCAAACTCACTCCCGTGAATTGATCTAAGCGCCCTCCCGACCCGGGAGTGAACAACGTTATTGGCAATGATTACGGCTAAAAGTGTGATGAGCCAGACAAGATAGTAATACTTAAAATCATTGCTTAATTCCAAACCTCCGATGGAGAGATAGGGGATTGGTCTGGTAAGACCGGATGGGCCTCCAGTCAGTGCTACTTCTTCTACAAATATTATGTGTATAATAAGGCCTAAACCAAGAGTTGCAAGAGCAAGATAGTGTTCTTTCAGCTTGAAAATAGGGATTCCAATAGTGTAAGCAACTATTCCTGTTCCTATTGCGCCAACCAGCATTGCTACCCAGGGTGAAGTATGATAAGTGCTTGTAATGATTCCCGAGGTATAAGCTCCAAGGCCGTAAAATCCAGCATGGCCCAAGGAAATTTGCCCGGCATAGCCCATTAAGAGGCACAATCCTATAACAACAATTGAATGAATACCTATAATAACAAGAACACTGAGATAGTAATTATTGTTTAGTACCAATGGAAGTGCAAAAATAAGTATTGTAAAAAGCAGTATGAATAAATGTCTAAAACGTTTACGTCTGGTTAAATCCTGCATTATGTACCTCCTTAAGATTATACGCGTTTGCTTCCGGAGGTGCCGAACAGGCCTCCAGGCTTTAAAAATAGGACAAGTAGGAGGATGACGAAAGCAATTCCATCTTTATACCCGGAGGAAACGAAACCGGCTCCGAGTGATTCAATAACACCAAGGGCGAGACCGCCGAATACCGCTCCGGGAGTGCTGGATAAGCCGCCCAGTACGGCGGCAACAAAACCTTTTAGTCCTAACATCAATCCCATGTCATAGGTAGCGAAAGTTATGGGGGCGAAGACTATTCCAGCGAGTGCGCTTAGGGCTGCACTGAAAATAAAGGCAAAGAAGGACATTTTGCCTGGACTGATTCCCATCAGTTGTGCGGCATATTTGTTAACTACACAGGCACGAAGTGCCTTACCAAAGTAAGTATATTCAAACAGAAAAAAGGTAAGGGCAAGTACGAAGGCGGTGGTTCCAATTACCCAGAGGACCTGGGGAACTATTGATGCCCCTCCGATATGTATAGGACCTCCTTCAGTGAATGGTGCCACTTTATATGGATTAGTGCCCCAGATTAATAAAGCCATACCTCTTAATACTGTTGAAATGCCGATTGTTATGATTACTAAAGAAACTGGTGAAGCGCGTTTAGCAGAACGGATAGCGCCAACTTCAATAAGTCCAACCACCACCATTACAAGAATTACTGACAGAATAATGGCTGCAGGGGCAGGAAGCCCAATGCCGGTGAGGGTAACCATAAACATGGCTCCCATCATAACAAATTCTCCCTGTGCAAAATTAATAATTCCTGTAACGTTATGTATGATAACAAATCCTACAGCGACAAGTGCATAAATTCCGCCCATTGTCAGGCCGCCGAGTACATATTGGAGAATATCATTGGCTAGGCTCATGGCTGCCTCCTTTAATATGTTTAAACAAAATAAAAACTCCTCGTCCTTACAGGGACGAGAAGTTATACTTCACGTGGTACCACCCAAATTGGTTACAAATGTAACCCACTCATTGTGCAGGTACGAGTTGAGCGAGATAGCCAACTGATACCCTCTGCCTTTTAACGGTGGAGTGCCGGCTTAGCCTACAAGATACCAATATGATATCCTTCAGCCTGCAGTTCGGGAGGGAATTTCGGTTGTTCGGATAAGGGAAAGGCTTTCAGTCTATGGCCCTTCCTCCCTGAGCATACCTGGGCAACTTACTTATCTCCGTCATTACTTTTAGTTTGGAGTGAAATGTTAGAATCATGATAACACAAAGTGACTTCCCTGTAAACATTTTCTTATATAATTTTTCGTATTATCTGGAAAACAGGCTTAAACCGTGATTATCACATGTTCTATGTTAGTATCGCCAGATTATTTCACCAAACTCCATTTTCCGTCTTTTACCTCTACCATTTTAAGGCTATCTTTGGTAATTCCACTATGGTCTTCAGGAGTGAAGTTGAAAACGGCTGTAACCCCGGTGAAACTGATTTTTTCTATCTCATCCCTGAGCTTAACAGGATCTGCACCGACCTTCTTCAGAGCCTGAGCAAATATATGGACACCGTCCCAAGCATGACCGCCGAAAGTGCTCCGGGGACCAAATTTATCTTCGTATTGCTTTGCATATTCAACATTTATCTGTTTTTGGGGGTCATCATCCGGTAATTGTTCTGCAACTAGTAAACGTCCTACTGGAAAAACGGTGCCTTCCGCAGCTTTTCCGGCTAGTTCTATGTACTTTTGATTACCAACCCCAGAGCTGTGAATAAGAGGGAAATTCAGTCCCAGTTGGTGATAATTCACCGTGAAGCTCGAAGCGGCAGGGGGAATAGCCCAGCAAATAACAGCGTCGGGAGCGGCTTTCTTGATATTGGTCAATTGAGCTGTCATGATTGTATCATCTTGCTCAAATTTCTCACGTGCTACAATATTGATGCCACCTTTGGCAGCAGCCTCTTCGAACTCAACGCGGCCGCTGTCGCCATAGGCATTGTTTACAGTTGCCAGGGCTACTTTGGTAAGCCCTTTTGACTTTAGGTAGTCAACGATATTTTCTGCTACTAAACTGTCACTTTGAGCTACTTTAAATACCCACTTGCGCTCAGCTGCAGGTTCAACTATCCTGACACTTGCAGCACAAGAAATGAGGGGAATATTCGCCTTTTGAACAATATCTACCATGGCCATGGTTGTTCCACTGGTGGAGGCTCCAATTATACCCACAACACCTTGCTGAATCAGTTTTCTTGCGGCAAGGGCTGCTTCAGTTTCGTTACTTTTGCTGTCCATGATAATGAGGTCAATGGGATGGCCGTCAATTCCGCCGTTTTTATTAATCTCGTCAACAACCATTTGGGCTGTGTCCCGTTCGGGAATACCAAGTGACGATGATTTTCCAGAGGTATCAAAGACTGCCCCTAATTTGTAGGGTTCTTTGGCACCTGCAGAGGTCTTGGTTGATTGACCGCATCCGGCCAGCACCAGCCCAAGTAATAATAAACCGGACAAAATTGCTAAAAGTCTTTTGTTACGAAACAATTTAATCTCTCCTCTCAGTTATAAATTAAAAAAAAACACACTCCGGAAAGGAGTGTGTTAAATATAACTATAAACCCCATCCTGCCATACTACCGTAATATGAAATTGATGTGTGTAAAGATGTGTGTAATCCAAACCTACCGTAAAAAATTCCTGCCAAACTACCGTATTATCACAGTATAAATATACTGAACAATTTCACTAACATGCATAAAAAATCACTTTCTAAAAAAATTCTACCATAACAGCATCAATCTGTAAATGCAAAATGGCAGGAGATTGTGAATAGTTTTTAGAATATAAGGTACAGATAAATTGAAAAGAGGGATGAAGATGAAAGTTTTTGCAATTAACGGCAGCTTTAGGAAACAAGGAAATACAGACATTATTATTGATAAGATACTTGAAGGCGCTAAAGCGGAAGGGGCTAAGACCGAAAAGATTTTTATTGACGATTTGAATATTAATTCCTGTCAGGGGTGTCTGGAGTGCAGGCAGGAGGGTATATGCCACCAGCAGGATGACTTGTCAGATGTTGTTAAAAAACTTGAACAGGCAGATGCTGTCGTGGTTGGAACACCTATATATGGAAATTACATGACAGGACAGTTGAAAATTTTATTGGACAGGTTTATGGGGGTAATAAGCAGGGTGACCTATATCCCTGGCGGAGGCATAAAGTCAATTACCAGGCTGGAAATCAAAAAACGCAACATAGTAAGCGTCCTTGCCGCAGGGGCTCCTACGCCCGAGTGTGCTGATGACGCTCTCAAACTCCTGCGAAGGATGCTGGGTTCCCTTGCCAATGATGGTACTATGGAAGAAATTATTGCTGTTGGAATTAATCCAAAAGGTGCTATTGTTTTTCCCAAAGAAGAGTGGATTGAGATTGCCAAAAAATACGGAATCCCTGAAGCTGACAGGGAAGCTTACGCTGAAAAGGCCATGGCCCGTAATATAGAAGTCCTTAACAGGGCTTTCGAGATTGGCAGGAAAATCGCGAGTGAGTAGTTTATTCTCGCGTTTGCTTTGCCTCCAGCGAGGTTTCAAAATAAATGCTGTTGCTTGGGAAGGCCACTGATACCTGGTTATCCTCAAGGATATTCATTATCCTGAAATTAATATCTTCTTTTACCCTTAAATACTCACCCCATACAGTGGTTTTGGTGAAAAAATAAAGGAATATATCGAGACTACTTTCACCAAAGGAATTGAACCTGACGAATATAGTATCCTGATGGATTTCAGAATGATTTTCCAGCATTGTTCTGATTGCGGCAATACACTTTTCCAATTTTTCTCTGGAAGTATTATATGTTACTCCCAGATTAAAGGTAATTCTTCTTGTACCCATTCGAGTCCAGTTGGTAATAGGCTCATTAGCCAGGGTGGCATTGGGTACAGTCACCAGGGCCTGCGCAAACGTTCTGATTTTTGTGCTTCTAAAATTAATGTCTTCTACGATTCCCTCCACACTCGAGGTAAGTATCCAGTCGCCAATAGAAAACGGCTTGTCGGTAATAATGACAATTCCACCAAAAATATTTGATACTGTATCCTTTGCAGCCAAAGCAAATGCCAGCCCTCCCAGACCAAGGCCTGCAATCAGGCTGTTTATATCATAATTCCACTCCTGTGCGATTATACTTAGAGTTATTACCACGGTAAGAGCCTTTAATATATTTGAAAAAAAAGGCAGAAGTATTCTTTCCAGATGAATCCCAAAAATATTTTTCAGATCCTCACCCAACGCTGTGTGAGATCCAAAGAAATTGTAAAAGCCCGTTGAAATAATAATTATCAATGAAGAGCGAAAAAATCTGGATAAAAATAAGTCGTACTGTGAACTCAACGGTAAATATAATAATGACAAATATAAGCCTAGTAAAACAAAAAAGAACCGGAAGGGTTTCTCAAAAGCAGTAATTAAATGGTTATCCAGGCTGCTTTTTGTTTTGCTGCTGATTCTTAGCAGCAGCCCAAAGATATAGTTTGTAAAAACTCTCCTGAGTATCAGGAATGTCGTTAATATAGTCAGAGGAACCCCTATTTGAAATAATAATTCAATGGAAGCTATACCGTCGATATAGGAAGCTATACCGTTGATATAGTGTGAGTAAATGAACCTGGCCTTTTCTAACATATTAATTTCCTCCCTAAAATACTGTAAAAATCAAACTTCAATCCGGCTTTTTGTCGTAAGAGGTTTCTTGTCCCTTTCAATACAAAAGTTTTCATTTCCTGCACAAAAAGGTAATTATATAAAAAAATACAACGCCGCTTTATACAGGTAGAATAATAGCGGCGTTTGTCTATAATTTAAACAGGCCTTGGCCTAAAATAAGGATTCTTCAGTTTCAGATAATATGGGTTCTTCTGGTTCAGGCTGTTGGTTGTTTTCAGTTTCCCACTCTACCCCCCAATTCCACCGGTTGTTTGTGGTGAAGTTCCAAAGAGTTGCGGCAGTAATTCCCATTAGCTGGGCCAAATAGTTATTCAGGTGAAACCAGTGGGTTAACCCTGCCAGGACTATGCTGTTGATTACTACTCCCAGCCCGCAGAAAATATAAAATAAGGACAGGCTTCTAAAAAATTGTCGACGGTCGGTATCAGGCCAGGTATATTTACTGTTAAGCAGGAAATTAGAAAACATGGCAATCACTGCTGCCAGTGTTCCTGCTAGTACGACAGGAAGCTTCATTACCGCAAATAGGATTGAATATACCGACAGATTCACTATAACTCCACTCATACCAACTGCTGTAAATTTCCAGAACCTGCTGTCTTCGGAACTGACCGAAACAAGGCGCATTATATGGTGAAGGTAGTTCAGTTGTTCCTTAACCGACATTTTTGAGCTGTCGCCTCTACGCGGACGGAACCGGTAGGGTATCTCCACGATTTGATCAAACCTGCCCTTAACCAAAATCTCCAGTAAAATTTTCCAGCCCACTGGATCTAGCTCAATTCCTTCAATGACATGTCTTTTCATCATAAAAAATCCGCTCATCGGATCACTTAAGGTTCTTGCACGTCTCAGGAAAAACCAGGCCATCAGGCGCGCTGTTATGGATATTAGTTTTCTATTTCTACGCAGGCCGCCATCGTCACTACCGTGAATAAAGCGGCTGGGTACTACCAGTTCTGCTCCGGACATGATTTTATCCAGCATTGTCTTCAAAAGTTCGGGTGGATGCTGAAGGTCGGCATCCATTACACAGAGAATGTCACCAGTAGTTTTGCGGAAGCCTAATGCCACTGCAGTAGCCAGGCCCCTTCGGTGCTCCCGGTGTATGAAACGAATGTTCTCATTTCCGGCAGAAACTTCTTCCAGGATGTTAGGCGTTACATCTGTGCTGTCATCAACGAAAAATATTTCATAGTCATTGTCTTTAAGAATGTCACTTATTTTGCGGCTGATTTTACGAACGTTTTCTTTTTCATTAAAAGTTGGAATTATGATACTTAGCATTAAATACCTCCTTGAACTTGCTCCGGTACTTGACATTTCATCTTAGGCAACCCAGCGTGAATAGGAAAACATAATGCCAAGGTAAACAAGAAGCCCGGAATAAAATGCCAGCAATGCTGTCCGGATATTCAGATTTCGAACAGTAGCTGCAGTCGCCAGGTAGATAGGAAAAAGTACAAGGATAAACCTGGGCATACTAAACAGTCCAGCATGGGGAGATGCGGCCCATAAAGGCAAAAACAACCCCATAACCATGTAAATCCAGTAAGAAAATCGAATTTTTCTTGCTGATACCAATGCGGCCCCGAACCCTAAAATTGTAAAAGAGAGATCCAGTAAGTTCCGGCCTCTGCCAAAATCTATAAAGATGTTTTTTAGAGTGAGATTTAATGACTGCCAGGGATAAGTAAAAGAACGCTGCCAAAACTTTTGCGCTGTCATAAATCCCAGGGGATCGTCAACTACTCTGGCCAGGTATATCATATAGATGCAAAGACCAAGTGGTATTAAGCCAATCCAAAGAATGTTGAGGCCAATTTTTCTAATTTTATATTCTTTATAGGACAGGTATTCATAGGCAGCTGGAACCGCCAAAAAAAACCCTGTATTTCTGGTTAGGGCGGCAAGTAATCCGGCAGCTCCTGCTAACCACCATCTTCCCGTCCTGGTCCCATAAAAAGTTAGTAGAACGAAAAGCATAAATAGTGATTCTGAATAAACTACATTAAAAAAAAACGAAGTAGGGAATAAGGTCATATACCAGAGTGTTTCTACTGCGATGCCCGGTTCCCAGTCTATACTTACGAGTTTGTATAATAACCAGCATGATATAAAAAAGGCCGTGTTTGAAATAATAAGCCCCGAAACTACGGGATCAAAGCCGAAATCAGAAAAAACCCTGATCAGACCGGGATATAAAGGGAAGAATGCCGATGACTGAAGAGTGTAGCCGTTCTCAGCTATAGTCAGGAACCATTTGCCATCCCAGTGGATAGTATTTTCCGTGATAATTTCATAGAAGCTTTTTGATTCTCCCGGTTTGGCATATAGAATTCTACTTAGATAAATGGTTGAGAATACGAGTAATTGGTGTACTATAAAAATAAAAAATACTGTTCCTAATTCCTTCCTCATTTGGAAGCCTGTTTGCGATTTTAGTAACCTGAATACTGTTTCCATGTATACACCTGTAAAAAAATGGCTGCTTTTTTATTATGCCCGTTAATTTACCAGTTAATCATTTTTTCACCACCATCGTACACATTAGAACGTGGGCCTTCCCCGAATTGCCAGACCCGAAAACAGATATAGGACCTCGACTATGAGGTCCTATATCGCTTTACTGGTTATAATTTGGTTGTCCGGCAAAGTGCATAGAGGCATCTTCAAATTGCGTCATGCTGATGCGGTCTCTCTGACTTAAGTATGTCTTGTGATACAAGACATCAAAATACTCTCTAAGCATACGGTGTGATGAAAACTGGTAATGAGACATGTCGATACTGGCCCGCATCATATTAATCCATCTTGACCTGTTATTATAATATGTTGGCATAACTTCTGTCAGCAGGACGTTATATAAAGCCCTGAGATCTCGTTCGTCCTGGTGGCTGTCCTGAGCAGATTTTTCGCAATCAGTGCAGAGCAGGAAACCGCTAACACCGTGCTGTGGTCCTTCGGCCACCCAACCGTCCACTACGCTGAGGTTAAGAACACCATTGACTGCCGCTTTCATTCCCGATGTACCGCTTGCTTCCAACGGTCTTCTGGGGTTGTTCAGCCATACATCTGAGCCTCTAACCAAAAGCCGGGCTATTTCCATGTTGTAGTTTTCTAGGAAAACAACGGAATCACCATATCTACGGTCCATTTCCACTAATTTTTTAATAATCTCTTTACCGTGTCCATCATTGGGGTGGGCCTTGCCCGAAAAGACCAGCTGAATTTGATTTTCCCTGAGAAGAGGCTCAATTACCTCCACATCACGGAAGATAAGTTCACTCCTCTTGTAGGGAGCAGCCCTTCTGGCGAAGCCAATAAGCAGTTTATCATTATCTAGCTGAGAACCTGTATGCTGCCGGATATATTCAATCAATTCTTTTTTGCAGGCCATATGGGGCTCCCATAAGTCGTCACCGTTATCAAAAGCCTTTTTGATACGTTCATCCTGCCACGTCTTTACATGGACACCGTTGGTTATGGAAATGATTGGTGCAGTTTCGTAAACATTGCTCCACATATCCCTTGCAGTCTGCCCATGAAGTTTTGATACGGCGTTGGCAATGTTTGACAACCTTAGTGCTGCAATTGTCATATTAAAGGGATCATCACCAAGTTCTCTCATCTGCTCATAAGTAAGTCCATTATAAGATTCCATGTGCTGGAGAAGTGCATGATCCCAAATTTCATTTCCTGCTTCTACAGGAGTGTGGGTTGTAAATGCAACTTGTTTTTGAGTTCTTTTCCATGCGTCGTGGAAGGACATATTTTGATCATGCATTTTTTCACGAATCAGTTCAATACCGGCAAAAACGGCATGTCCTTCATTAAAATGGTAGATGTCAATGTCCATACCCATTTCTCTAAGGGCACGGATACCGCCAATACCTAAAATCATTTCAGCAGCTACTCTATCTTGGGCAACTCCGCCGTAAAGACGATTGGTCATCCAACCGTGTTCGCTCCCTGGGAAATTAGTATCCAGTAAATAAAGTGGGGCATTTTCGTAAGTATCGACTAAATGTACTTTACACTTGACGTCAGCACCTCTAACGCGCACGTTTACAGTTATACCTGTATCCTTTACAGATGAAAAGTCGTAGTTAGGGTATACATCATAAGGGTATCCGTCTTGACCAACAAACTGTTCGGTATAATCCTGATTCCAGAGTATACCAATACTGACTATAGGTGCACTTAGGTCTTTAGCAGCTTTAATGTAGTCTCCGGCCAGTACCCCGAGACCTCCGGCGTAAATAGGTAGTTTGTGATCAAGTCCGTATTCCATGCAGAAGTAAGCTACACGTGGCGAACCGTTTTGGTCATGTAATTTCAACAGCGTTCCTGGTAAAAACTACTTATTAGTAAGCTTTACCAGGTCACCTCCCCTCAGGTTATAAGTATTCCGGTTTTTAGTTTTTTATAGCTGGGGGTAAAATATACATGACATAGAAAATCCGCATAAAAAAACGCGCATGAACGCGTTATCTAATTGTGTAATGCTAAATTGGGGTTAGTGATGCTGTAAAAGTGAAAATTAAAACTTGTTTCATGTTAATTGGTTTGAAGGGTTTTTGATATAAAAAGCGAATAAAAAATCGAATATAGAGAAGTAGGAGTATCTTTAACAGCTTATTGAGAGGGAGGACGTTTATGAATACACCAAAAAGCGAATTATATGCCAGGATTGAAAAATTTCAGGCTAAACTGGCTGACAAAAAAATTGACGGAGCTTTGATTGTTCAGACTGTTGATTTGTATTACTTCTCCGGAACAGCTCAGAGTTCTCATTTGTATATCCCTGCTCAGGGAGAACCACTGCTTATGGTGCGTAAAAGTTTTAACAGGGCGCAGCAGGAATCAGAACTAAATAATATTGTACCTCTAAAGAGTTTGAAGCACATTCCAACTATGCTGGCCGAGGCAGGTTATAAAGTGCCTCAGCTGCTGGGATTAGAAATGGATGTACTGCCTGCAAGCCAATACCTTTTTTATGGAGAGATTTTTGCCGGCTGCAAATTTATTGATGTTTCCAGGAACATCCGTGATGTCAGGCAGGTTAAGTCACCTTACGAGCTTCAACTGTTAAGAGATGCCGGTGTCAACATGGACATAGTTTATCGTGATATCCCGGCAATGCTTCACGAGGGGATCACAGAAGTTGAGTTTGCTGCTCAAGTAGAGAGCAAGTGTCGCAGCATTGGACACATGGGCTATACTCGCCTCAGGGCTTTCAATGGGGATATCTTCTATGGTCATATCTTGTTTGGACCCTCAGGCGGAGTACCTTCTGCATTTGATGGACCGACTGGAGGAACAGGTTTAGGTCCCTTCCATCCACAGGGAGCAGGCCGGAAGAAGCTTAATAAAGGTGAACCGGTAGTGGTAGATTATGCAGGTATCTGGGAGGGTTATATCGTTGATCAGACGAGGATTTATTCCATTGGCCCGTTGCCTGAAAAGCTGGTATTCGCTTATGAAGTGTCACTGAAGATTCAGGCTGCTGTTTTAGAACGGCTTCAGCCAGGCGTAAACGCCAGCGAGCTCCATGAATTGTCTCTGGCAATGGCAAATGTTGCTGGGCTGGCCGGAAACTATATGGGCTCAGGCAGTGGTCAGGCAAAATTCCTGGGACACGGTGTAGGATTAGAGCTTGATGAATTCCCGGTTATTGCAAAAGGTTTAAATACTGTTATTCAGCCGAATATGGTTGTTGCTATCGAGCCGAAATTCATTTTCCCCGACCTTGGCACCGTAGGGATTGAAAATACTTTTATTATCACTGAAAGTGGAGTTGAAAAAATAACCACTACACCCGATGACCTTGTTATTATTTAAGGTGTAATCCGTCAATGTTAATATGCTGTTTTGAGATATTACCTGGCTAATGCCAGGTTTTTTCTTTTTAAATGGCAAACATTACCATAAAGAATATTTCTTGATTATGTATAATTTTTTGATTGATATATTACAATATGGTAAATAATTATATAACAAGATATGTTTTAAAAGTACCGCGGCATAACGATAATTACGGCGGTTCGACACAAATTCTAATTCATCAGAATAGAATGGCAAAAAGAGTATAATTATGAATCGATCAGTAAACTTGAATCTAAAAAACAAAATAAAGGAGTGGTTATCTTGGCCATATACAAGGTAGTTGAAGTTACCCAGTTGGATTGTGGACTTAGATCTGAGGGCGGGATTGAATGGGAAGGTTATAATTCCGCTTTTAGTGATTATTGTCCCGCGGGATGGGAGATTGTTTCGACTAGATTGTTGGCAGATAACAGTGTACATAGAGCCTTGCTGCTTCTGAAAAGATAGTTAATCAACCAATCAAATAACACTCCTTGCTAAAATTTATTTGTTTAGACATTCTGATTATAGATTTACCGTACCCATGGAAAAAAGAATATGTTACACTTAAAAAGGCCGGATGATATTTTGGCCTTTTTTGGTGTACATAAAAGTATAAATTATTGTCAAGGGAGTTATAAATTTTGACTAACAATATTTTAGAAGGCTTAAAATTTGTCGACTTAAAAGATTATCGTGTCTTATACGAAAAGGTTTACGAAATATTGGACAGATTTCCGCTTTCTAAAACAGACTGCGGTAAACTTTGTGGCAAAATATGCTGCTGCTATATAGTTCCGGAAGAAGAGGAAGCAGGAATGGAGCTTCTGCCAGGAGAAGAAGAGATATTTCCACTTGAAGCAGACTGGCTTAAACCACGTTTTTTATCTGGGGCAATGTATGAATACCCACCTGAATGGGGTCAACACGCGGGGTGTTTCCAGATAAGATGTATTAAACCCTGTCCAAGGCATGAAAGACCTGTCAACTGCCGGTTGTTTCCACTGAAATTTTTTCGAGAAAAAGAAAACTACTACCTGATTCTTGCTAAAGATACCGAATCGTATAACTGCCCTCTTCTAGAGCGCCCTGAATTAATCAACCCTGAATTTATAGATTCAGCAAAGAAAGCTGCAAGCTTACTTCTTTCTATCCCCAAGTTCAGGCAGTTAGTGGATTGGGATTCCGCTGCAATAATTCCGGATGACGTCACGGTCAGGTTTCCGATTGCGGCAGGAATTTTAGCTGCTGGTATATAAACACTTATCAGGCTTATGAAAAAACACCAAACAGCACCAACCAAAAAGGGGGGGGATAAATGACCGACCTGAAAAAAATTGCTGTAATAGCCGCAGTTATCATTGGAATAGTTATTCTTTACGGATTGATAGATACGTTTAATCAAAGGGAGGAATTCCCGGGGGTTATTAAGGCGTATAAAGAAAAAGGGAAAACCACACAATTAAAATTGGAAGATGTGCGCAAGGGTTTTAAATAATGTAAAAAATGACTAACATTTCTTTAATGGAGATAAGAAGATGAGTCTGTTAGAATTTAAAGATATAGAGTATTTGGTTGGGCCGGAAGTTCACCGGATAAAGGTTTCCGGTGAACTTCCGGCTGGGTGTGTTTTAAATATATCTGGACCCTCCGGGTCAGGGAAGACAACCTTGCTGAGAATCCTAGCAAGATTGAAGATGGCTGAGATGGGGACCGTTTATCTTAACGGTGTATCATGGGATGATTTTATGCCTGCTTCCTGGAGGCGCAGGGTATCTTACCTGGCACAGAAACCTGCTCTGTTTGATGGGAGTGTAAGGTATAATCTGGTTAAACCTTTTGAGCTGGCACTTGTTAAACAGGATGTCAGCTTAAACCTTGAAAGGGCAGTAGAAATGATGGAACACCTCTATTTATCGAGCGGTTTGCTGGACCAGGATGCACGAACACTTTCCGGTGGAGAGGCATCCAGGGTCGCTCTGGTTAGGTCATTGCTGCTCCAGCCGACGGTGCTGCTGCTGGATGAACCACTGGCTGCCCTTGACAGTAAATCTTCAAATGCCGTTATTGACTTATTAACCTCCTGGCTGGTACAAAACAAAGACAGGGGTGTCATACTCGTTTCACATACCGGTGATTTCCAACGTCTGCCTAACCTGCAGAACCTTTATTTACCTGTAAAGGAAGGTGGCAAAGTTGAATAGCGGTGTTGTACCAATTTCTGATTTTCAGCTTGCCATGAGTGTTATCCTGGTTTTAATTACAGGGGCGATATCTGCAGCGCTTAGGCTGGGCCTGCTTAAATCTCTGCTGTGGGGCACGGTACGAACCTTTGTCCAGTTAACATTTATTGGCTATGTATTAAAGTATTTATTTACATTTAATAACCTCTGGCTGATTTCCCTTATGATTGCATTAATGAGTTTTGTGGCTGCAAGGGCCTCAGTAAAACGAACGCCTAATGTCCCGCAATATCCGGTATCCCTGGCATTCTGGTCTATACTAACCAGTACGTTACTAGTAGGTTTGATAGTCGTTCGTATTATCATACAGCCTGAGCCATGGTACTCTGCAAAAATAGTTATCCCGATATTCGGAATGATTCTCGGTAACTCAATGACCGGGATTGCTCTATCCCTTGACCGCCTTTATGGAGAAGCATACGCAAGGGCAGGGGAGATAGAAGCTCTACTCGCCTTCGGAGCCACCCCATGGGAGGCCATTCGGGGATGTGTAAAAGACGCCGTCCGGTCAGGAATGACCCCCACCATTAATTCACTAATGGTAGTAGGCATAGTAAGTCTCCCAGGCATGATGACCGGCCAAATCCTGGGCGGAGCCGATCCCCACGAGGCAGTAAGATATCAAATAGTTGTAATGCTGATGATAGCCGCAGCAGTAGCCATAGGCTGCCTCTTACTGGTGGGCCTGTCCTACAAAAAGCTCTTCAACGAGGACGGCGCCTTGAAGCCCGAAATATTGAAAAGCAGACAGTAATAGTTTTCAGCAAATTAAATTTTTGAGCGTGAAATTATTTTTTGCGTTGAGCGGCCCTTAAGCCGAGGGAAGCGGCTTACTTATCTGACAATTTCATAAAAAACGTCCTGGAGGGGACAGATATTTCCTTAAGCGGCGAGTCTGACATCCGCGTGTCGAAGAGCGAAGCGATTCGGTAACACGCTGAGTTGTAGCCGCCGTGGAGGAAATATCTGTCCCCTCCCTGCGTGAGTATCCGAGAATTTTTAATGTATATAAAGCCGATTTCACCAGGTTTCAAAAGCGAATCCGCCACGGAGGAAGTGCCCATTCCGGCTCTGCCCTAGGTAAGGTTTTTCATTCCTTGAATATTTTTTTCGCTTCCATCTTGTGAACTGTCCCAAAATGACACACCGAGTCCCAAAATGGGAATATAGGCACGAGCCCGCGTGGAATGGAGGTTTTTGCGAGGTTTGATGGTTTGTGCGTTTGTGAAACGTTTCATTTTGAGAAACAAAAACACTGTTTGAATTGTGTGAAATATCTCATAAGTGCATAATAATTGGACTTTTTGAAACATGAACAAAGTTGGCATAGAAATTGCTTTATATATTTAGTAAATCGGCTAACGGCGTAGGAAAAAAGCCGAATGAAAAAAACTAATTCAAAGGAGTTGTTAGTAGTGGCATTAGGAGAACAGACATTTGCGTATTTTATGCCCAATGTTAATTTAATGGGCGCAGGTTGTGCTAAGAGTGTGGGTGAGCAGGTTAAGAGTCTGGGTGGATCACATGCTCTTATCGTTACCGATGTTGTACTTAACAAAATGGGTATGGCTGACACCATCAAAGGCTATCTTGAAGCTGAAGGAGTTAAAGTGACCATTTTTGACGGAGCAGAACCAAACCCCACTGATATAAATGTTCATGACGGCGTAAAAGTACTTCAGGAAAATGGTTGTGACATTATAGTATCTGTCGGCGGCGGAAGCCCCCATGACTGTGCAAAAGGAATTGGTATTGTAGCCGGTAACGGTGGACACATCCGTGATTATGAAGGCATAAACAAGTCCACAAAACCCATGGTTCCACTTATTGCAGTGAATACAACTGCAGGTACTGCCAGTGAGATGACACGTTTCTGCATTATCACCAATACTGATACACATGTAAAGATGGCTATAGTTGACTGGCGCTGCACCCCGAGTGTTGCCATCAATGATCCGCTTCTCATGATGGCTAAACCTGCTGGCCTAACAGCTGCAACAGGTATGGATGCACTTACACACGCCGTTGAAGCTTATGTTTCAATATGGGCAACCCCTGTTACAGATTCGGCTGCCCTAATGGCTATCAAGCTCATCTCACAGAACCTGCGCACTGCTGTTGCTAACGGTTCAAACTTTGAAGCCAGAGATGCTATGGCTTATGCTGAGTTCCTAGCAGGCATGGCTTTCAACAATGCAAGCCTTGGTTATGTACATGCTATGGCTCACCAACTGGGTGGAATGTACAACCTGCCCCACGGTGTATGTAATGCCATCCTGCTTCCCCATGTAGAAAAGTTCAATCTTATCGCTTCTCCCCAGCGTTTTGCTGATATAGCTGTGGCAATGGGTGAAAATATTGAAGGCTTATCAGTTCGTGACGCAGCTGACTTGGCAATTGCTTCTATTGAAAAACTTTCTGCTGATATTGGAATTCCTGCCGGTCTGACTGAGCTTGGTGTGAAAGAAGAAGATATCAAAACCATGGCAGAAAATGCTATGAAAGATGCCTGCAGCCTTACCAACCCAAGGATTGCAACTCTGGAAGATGTAATGCAGATTTATAAAAACGCAATGTAATTAATTTTGGATCTGACAGTTACGAGGAGGAATTCTAATGAAAATTTTTCGTGTGAACATGACAGACCTGACAGCTCAAATCGAAGATGTTCCTGCAGAGTGGCAGGGTCTGGGGGGGAGGGCTCTTACTTCCGCCGTTGTGGCCAAAGAAGTGGAGCCGACATGCCATCCTCTGGGCAAGAAAAACAAACTGGTTTTTGCGCCGGGTCTGCTGACCGGTTCTCAAGCTCCCAACTCAGGTCGTCTCTCAGTAGGCGCTAAAAGTCCTCTTACAGGAGGGATCAAGGAAAGTAACGCCGGTGGTACAGCATCACAGAAGCTGGCCAGGATGGGGGTTAAAGCCCTGATTATTGAAGGTCAGCCTGAGGGTGATAACTTCTACGGCATCCATATCGATAAAGACGGTATAAAAATTGAAAAAGAGGCTGACTTAGTTGGAAAAGGTAACTACGAAGTAATTCAGCGTCTGGTTGAAAAATATAGTAATCAAATTGGTGTAATCACTATTGGCCAGGCTGGAGAATCTAAATTAACTGCTGCCAACATCTCTGTAAAGGACCCTGATGGCAACATCAGAAGTGCTGGCAGGGGTGGCTTGGGTGCTGTTATGGGTTCCAAAAGGGTAAAATATATCACTATTGATGATAACGGTGCTGCCCCGGTTCAGATTGTAGATTCCGACAAGTTTAAAGACGCAGCCAAGGTATTTGCCAAGGGTCTTCTGGAGCATCCTGTAACAGGTCAGGGTTTACCGACCTATGGTACTAACGTCCTCGTAAACATTCTGAACGAGGCCGGCGGTCTGCCAACCCAAAACTTTAAGACCGGACGCTTTGAGGGTGCTAATAAAATCTCTGGTGAGACCATGCATGATGTTATTGAAAGCAGGAAGGGAAAAACCTCGCACGGCTGCCATGCGGGCTGTGTTATAAAGTGTTCACAGATTTACAATGACAAAGATGGCAATTATTTAACATCTGGCTTTGAATATGAAACCATTTGGGGCTTTGGCGCAGATTGCTGCATCGATGACCTTGACATTATTGCTCAGGCTGATCGGATTTGTGATGATATTGGTATTGATAGCATTGAAACAGCTGTTACTGTGGGAGTTGCCATGGAAGGTGGAGTTATTCCCTTTGGCGACGGTCCTGGACTATTGAAGTTGTTAGGAGAAATCAAAGAAGGCACATACCTCGGACGTATATTAGGTAACGGCGCTGGATTCACCGGAAAAGCTCTTGGGGTAACCCGCGTTCCTGTCGTAAAGAACCAGGGTATTCCAGCATATGACCCCAGGGCAGTTAAAGGTGTAGGTCTTACCTATGCAACCAGTCCTATGGGCGCTGACCATACGGCAGGTTACTCAGTTGCTACTAATATTCTTAAGGTTGGAGGAGATGTAAATCCTCTGGGTAAAGAAGGCAATGTGGAGCTCTCCAGAAACCTGCAAATTGCAACTGCCGCTGTTGACAGTACAGGCCTCTGCCTGTTTGTGGCCTTCTGTATTTTGGATAACGCAGAGGCATTCCAGGCTATCATAGATATGCTTAATGCTGAGTATGGTATCAGCCTGACAGCAGATGATGTGACTGAACTAGGAAAATTTGTCCTTCGTACCGAAAGAGAATTTAACAAAGCTGCAGGCTTTACTGACAAGGATGATCGACTGCCTGAATTTTTCAGTGACGAGTGTCCTCCTCACAATACCACTTGGGATTTCACTGATGAGGAAATTGACGAGGTATTTAATTTTTAAATAAGGGGTGCCCCTTATGAAACTCGAAATCAGGCTTTTTGCAGGACTAAAATGTAATAATAAGGGACTGTCTTGCTACGGAGAAAATGAATTTTGTCTTGAAGTACCTGATGGTCTAACTATCCGTGAACTTCATCATATGCTAAATCTCCAGTCTTCACTTCCGCTTGTTAACTTAATAAATGGCCTGGCACAAGCCGATGACCAGGTTCTTAAAGACACCGACCGGGTAGGTATATTTCCTCCCGTTGGCGGAGGTTAAGAGTAGTTTAATTTGGCACGGGTGTCCTGTTTAATAGGATACCCGTTTTTATTACAGTTTTTACCTCGGAATTTTTATATAGTAAAAGGCCGTCAGAGTGCTATAATTAAACTATATAGCAGCTGCATTGAGTAATGCGTGTTTAATTATGTAATTGGTTTATTTTGGATTTAGAGAGGGTTGATTGTATGGACAACAATTCACTGGCCCTGTGGAACCAGTTTATAGAGTCAGGAAGAGTTGAGGAAAAGCTCAACCCCTCTATAAAGCGTTCATGGGAGAGAAGCCGGGACTTTCAGGTGAATCACGAATATATAGAAAGGACTGAAGTGCTTAGTTCCTCCATGTTCTCAGAAAGGGTGGATGAAAAGCGCCAACTTCTGGAGGTGGCTGTCCCGGTAATGGAGGAGCTTTTTGCCATGCTTAAAGGCCTGGGCTTCATGGTGCTGTTAGCTGACCATGAGGGGTACATCCTCAAAACGATTATGGATGACGGTTTCATCAGACAGGCTAAACCTCTTATGCTATGTGAAGGTGCTAACTGGAGTGAACGAAGCAAGGGGACTAATGCTATTGGTACTTCCCTGGCAGAAAAGGCTCCTATTAAAGTTCAGGCACACGAGCATTATGTCCGTGAAAACCACATTCTTGCCTGCGCTGCATTTCCGATACTGGGAAGTAAAGGCCAGGTCCTGGGTACACTCGACGTAACCGGGGAAAGCCGAAGGTCAAATGACCTGATTTACAGATTGGTAAACATGTCTGCTAAAAATATCCAGCGTGAATTTCAACTGCTTCATTTACATCGGAAGCTGGGATTATATAAAGCCAAGTATGAAGGCCTTTTTGAGTTAATGAGAGAAGGCGCTGTTATATTTGATGAGGATGGAAATATTCAGGAATTAAGTCCAAGTGCATCCAAGGTTCTCGGAATTACAGCAGATGACGGTGTGGGCAACAATATAGAGGAATTATTTAATTTAAACAGCATGTGGGTACTGGATTCATCATCAAAAGATACCAGGGAAATAACATTAAGTCCGAAGAACAGTACATCCCTTGTTAATGCCAGGGCACGAAGGATTTATGGGCCCAACGGTAAGCCCGAAGGC
>JAENZX010000073.1 GCA_016841045.1 Thermincola carboxydiphila | reverse complement strand
CTTCATTAAAACTAAAATTTTCACGAACCACTACCTCCTTTTTTAATCAACTATCACCAAAGTACAATTATCCCAGGGTAAAAATCATGAATGAACTGCCATTCATTATTTTACTTTAATAAAAAATAAAAACCAATATTTCTGGGGCGAATGGTTGTTTATCGACCGCTAAATAACAAAAATAGCCCCCCAACAGTCGTTACAGTGCTATTACTCTCCTCTTAAAACCAAAGCGAAAAACATTCTAATCAAAGGCCACTGTAACTAAATCCAGAATGAGCTTATCCCCATATTACAACTATTCTAACTAAGCAAAGAAAATACCTGCTAGAAGAATTTTTTTGTCGCTTTGAAATATTTATCTTCGTATTTAAAATCAGTCAAATTTGTAGACAGCTTCCATTCAGATTTGTGGACTTTTCCATTAAGGTGCTGTTTTCGGCGCTTGACCGCTTATAAACAACCATTGGCCCTAAAAACATAGGTTTTCGGCTTAAGTTAATATAATATATTGGTGAAAAAAGGTGTATGCAATTATAGACACCTATGATTCAAAAATGTAAATAATTTTGGAATGACAAACTTCATTGACAACTTTAAGCATTGCTATTATCAGCAAATTAAGGTTAAATACAAATATTGGAGGTATAAACATGTCAAGCGTACAGGAAATGTATCATGACAAGCTGGTTTCCCCGGAAGAAGCTGCTAAGTTAATCAAGTCAGGAGACGTAATAGTGGCTCCACCGACTTCTAATGAGCCTAATGTTCTCTGGAAAGCATTGGCTGATAGGAAGGATGAGTTAGAAGGCGTAGTTGTTCGGCAATTTTTGCCAGGGCGCAAACAGCCTCATATGGACCCATCCTTTGTTCCTCACATTTTCATAGAAACCTTTTTTGCCACAAATCCCGTGAGAGATCTAATCCGTAACGGACATGCAACTTATGTGCCGTCAAACTTTGGGGACATACCCCGTATAATAAGACAAAGCGAACGTGTAGATGTAGTAACGTTTACTGTTTCTCCAATGGACGAATATGGATATTTTAATTTCGGCTTAGGCTGTGACTATACTCCCGCTGCTATAGAAGTTGCCCAAAAGATTATTGTAGAAGTTAATCCAAACATGCCCAGAACAGGTGGCTCTAACAACATTCATATTTCCAAAGTGGATTTTATCATTGAATGTGATGTGCCAATCATAGAACATCAACCCCCTGAGATAAGTAAGTTGGAGGAAACAATCGGTTCCTATATAGCTGAGCGTATTGAAGATGGTTCCACTCTGCAGATTGGTATAGGGGGTATTCCAGCAGCAGTATGCAAGTTCATGGAACACAAAAAAGATCTCGGTATACATACCGAACTTATCAGTGACTATCTTCAGGATTTGGTAGAATGTGGGGCTGTAAACGGGAGCAAGAAATCCATCCATAAAGGCAAGGCTGTAGCTACTATTGTACTTGGCACCCGAAAATTTTTTGATTTTCTTAATAATAACCCCACTATTGAATTGATGCCAGTGGATTATGTCAATGATCCTTACATTATCGGTCAAAACCATAAAATGGTCAGCATCAACGGTACTATTGAGGTTGATTTATTTGGACAATGTGCTTCCGAAAATATCGGAACCCAGCTGTGGGGTGGAACTGGAGGCCAATCTGATTTTTCCAGGGGTGTTACTATTGCCCGGGGTGGTAAAGGCTTTGTCGTCCTGAAGTCTACTGCAAAAAATGGTGCTGTCTCCAAGATTGTTCCCACCTTGACTCCCGGAGCCGTAGTAACAACCAGCAGGAACTATGTTGATCATGTGGTAACTGAATACGGAGTTGCCAAGCTGCGTGGTAAATCCATGCGGGAAAGAGCCCTGAATCTTATTAACATTGCCCATCCGGATTTCCGCGATGAACTACGCCACTCAGCTAGACAGATGAAACTCATCTAGCAAAAATGACACAACTGTAGAATATTACCCCCACCTGAATAAACAGGTGGGGGTTTAACTATCTAATTGTAATTCAGTCCCGCAAGTAATGTCGTTGCTATTCTCCTGAAGCGGACTCCTAAAGATTTGATGGAAACGCCAGTGCTTGAGTCAAAACGAAGGCTGCTTGCAGTGCTTCTGTAGGACAAAGTTCAAAA
>JAENZX010000047.1:10151-18758 GCA_016841045.1 Thermincola carboxydiphila | reverse complement strand
TATTCTTCAGCCTGGGGCTGAGCCGGATCATAATCTATAACTGTCTTCTTATTAATCTCAGCTCTCTGAACCATGTTGTCTCTTGGAACAAAATGAATAAGCTGTGAACCAAGTTCCTTGGCAAAGGCAGTAAGAAGTTCAAATTCGTTATCAACCTTACGGCTGTTGCAGATAATGCCTCCCAAGCGCACGCCCCCGGTCAAAGCAAACTTCATAATACCTTTAGAAATGTTGTTAGCAGCATACATCGCCATCATTTCACCAGAGGCTACAATGTAAATCTCCTGTGCTTTTCCTTCTCTTATCGGCATTGCAAAACCACCACATACAACATCACCGAGAACATCATAAAAAACATAGTCCAGATCAGAGGTGTAAGCGCCAAGAGATTCAAGCATGTTTATTGAAGTAATAATACCCCTTCCTGCACAGCCAACACCTGGTTCAGGACCGCCTGACTCAACACACTTTGTCCCACCATAGCCATCAAGCAGGATATCTTCCAGGTCAATATCCTCACCTTCTTCCCTAAGGGTATCTAGTACTGTTCTCTGATTTAAACCGTGGAGCAGCAGCCTCGTTGAGTCCGCCTTAGGGTCACAGCCGACCACCATTACCTTTTTTCCCATTTCTACCAGAGCAGCAACTGTGTTCTGGGTAGTAGTTGACTTACCTATACCACCTTTACCATAAATAGCAACCTGTCTCATTAATACCAACCTCCTGTTTTTTTATTAACACTTCTGGATTTACAAACCCCTGATGGTTGTCACCACCTCCCGAAATAACTGGTTAAAAGAAAAAGGGCGCTGAATCCGCGAGAACGGAAATATCAGCACCCTTGCCAGTTGTCAGGTTATTAAAAAAACCTCTGCCGAAAAAATAATCCCCGCAAAGGCCCCAACGCCACAGTACATCAAAGTACAGCTATATTTGATTAATTCCTCCTGTAAAAATATAAAAGCTTTCCGGGATTACCGGAGAGCTTCAGTGCTTTTTTGATACAACTGTGTATCGGTGAAGTGTAAGTTGTGTTTGTTATATCTGATAATATAATCTAATTTCCCTCACCTGTCAATATAAAAACAAAATAAATACAATATACAGTAGCTCAGGGTATAAATTACTTTTATCAATTTTGCTTTAGAGAGTTTGCCATGGTGTCCATGCAACATTGGCGTGAAGCCATCATAAAATAAATCTGAAAACAGACGTTTCGATACAATGGTGTATCGTCAATGGCAAAGAGGCCAAAAAAGTTCGGGAATTTGTCCCATAACTTTTTGCGGCCTTTTTTTCATTCTTTGAGTATTCAGGGTGTGGTTCAGGCTTTTGATTACCGGATGTACCGGAAAATTACTATTACGGGAGGAAATATAGTATGTGCGGAATAACAGGCTGGATTGACTGGCAAAAAGACCTTTCCCAACAGCACTCCATACTGGCAAAAATGACAAAAACGCTTGAAAAGCGTGGTCCTGATGCCGAAGGGTTTTGGCTCTCGCCTCATGCGGCCTTAGGTCACCGCCGATTGATCGTCGTAGATCCTGAAGGCGGCGCCCAGCCAATGATTAAAAAAAGAGGAGATAATACTTACGTTTTGGTTTACAACGGTGAGTTGTACAATACCCCCGAGCTCCGCCGGGAACTGGAATCCCGCGGTTACGCCTTTGACGGGCATTCTGACACTGAAGTCTTACTGACGTCTTATATAGAATGGGGCCCGGGATGCGTTGACCGGTTAAACGGCATCTATGCCTTTGGAGTGTGGAATGACTGTGACCAGACTTTCTTCCTGGCCCGTGACCGCATGGGCGTTAAGCCCCTATTTTACGCCGAACAGGATGGTTCCCTCCTCTTTGGCTCTGAACTAAAAACTCTGCTGTCCCATCCGGATATCCTTGCAGAGCTTGACTCTGAAGGGCTGGCAGAAGTATTTGTCCTTGGCCCCGGCAGGACACCGGGACACGGGATCTTCCGCGGGATAAAAGAACTTAAACCAGGCTTCTGCCTGCTCTTTGATCGCAATGGAATTAAAGTACAGCAATACTGGAGCTTGGACAGCCAGCCACACCAAGATAATCTTGAAACCACCACAGAACGAATTGCTGAACTCGTTCAGGATGCTATTGAAAGACAGTTAGTTTCCGATGTCCCGGTTTGCTGTTTCCTTTCAGGCGGACTTGATTCCAGCGCCATTACTGCAGTTGCCGCCCGCCATTATAAGCAGAATGGAAAAGGCACTCTTCACACCTATTCTATAGATTACGAAGGTAATGACCGCCACTTTAAACCCAGTGATTTTCAGCCTAACTCGGACTCTGACTGGGTAGGCTATGTCTCATCGTACTTCAATACACGTCATCACAATATTACTGTAAATACCAGAGAACTGGCTGAAGCCCTGGATATTGCCGTCCTGGCCCGCGACTTACCTGGCATGGCCGATATTGACTCATCTCTCTACCTTTTTTGCCGGGAGGTTAAAGAGAATGCCACAGTTGCTCTTTCAGGGGAATGTGCTGACGAAATATTTGGTGGATACCCGTGGTACCACAACGAAGAAGCTCTCAACTCAGACATTTTTCCCTGGTCACGGAAAATTGATAATAAGATGGCCATTTTCTCACCAGAGTTGATTGAAGCTGTTAGGCCCAATGAATATATCCGCAGGCGTTACCAGGAAACCATCGCTGCAGTGCCGCGGCTGCCGGGAGAAGACCCCTTGGAAGCCCGCCGCCGTGAAATGTTTTACCTTAACTTTAACTGTTTTATGCAGACACTGCTAGACCGAAAAGACCGCATGAGCATGGCAAACGGATTAGAGGTCCGTGTACCTTTCTGTGACCATCGTATCGTCGAATATGTCTGGAATGTGCCCTGGGCAATGAAAGCACATGAAGGCAGGGAAAAAGGGCTTCTGCGACGCGCCTTAAGAGGAATTTTACCTGATGATGTACTGTACAGGAAAAAGAGTCCTTACCCAAAGACCCATAACCCGGAATACCTGAGACTCGTGAAAGACCGGCTTCTCGAAATTATCCACGACCCTTCATCACCGCTCCTGCCCTTGATTAACAAAAAAGTCCTCATGAAAATGGCTGAATCAGGTGGAGATACCTTTGACAGGCCCTGGTACGGCCAGCTTATGACCGGTCCGCAGCTGTTTGCTTTCTTGATCCAGGCAGATACATGGATGAGGGAGTATGGAATAAGCATAGTTTCTTAAATAAAGAGGCACAAATAGTAACAGGTTGCGTTCTAAAAATCAGGTAATTAATCGAAATAAAAAAACAATGTAGCTAATATGTGTTCTACACCGTTTTCTTTAATAATATTATTTCCTGTTATTCGGCCTTTTTGAAGTTTCGGACACTATTTCGAATCCCCTTAATAACTCCGGTTATTTCAGCAACATCAACTTTAAGGTTTTCAATTTCTTGGTTGCGAATATCTTTATTTTCGATTAAAGCATCATGTCTTTGACGACTTTCATTCATAATACCATTAGTTGCTAGTTTAAGATCAGCCAAACTTTTGGTGTGTCCAGCCAAAACTTTGCTGTGTTCGGCCAAACTTTTGGTGTGTCCAGCCAAAACTTTGCTGTGTTCGGCCAAACTTTTGGTGTGTCCGGCCAAAACTTTACTGTGTTCGGCCAAACTTTTGGTGTGTCCGGCCAAAACTTTACTGTGATTCTCTTGTGTCTCACGTATAGCTTTAAGCTCATACAAGATGTGCTTTAAAGTTTCTTCCATTTTGAATACACCTTCCTCTTAAATTTTATTATAGTACCTTTAAAAACCATTTACAATATAGCATTTCTGTGACGTACTCCCACCACCTACGCTAACGCTCGGAAGTGGGTGCTTCCTGGGACGTACCAACTAACGTCAGTATAATTACCCAGCTAACCCCGTTCCGCCAGTTTATACGCCAAAAAAGTTTTTAGCATACCAAGCTCTATTTCTTATAATTACTACCGATTACATTTTACCATTATTTGGATAACGCATCAATAATTATTATGGATAAAAAAGCCATTCTGGAAGTGACTGATTCGGTCAGGGATACTTTCGACAAGCCATGCAAGCCTACTTTGCTTTCTGAGACAGGCAGATATGTGGATGATGGAGTTTTAAATAAGTATTGTTTCTTAAAATAGCACCAATATGAGGCGCGACCTAAACAGCCGCGCCTTTCTTAATTAACCCTAATAGGTCCATTGGTTTTTGCAATTTATATTCTACCGGGAGTTCCTTGTCTGCGGCTCCCCATAAAGCCAAAGCAAAATGAACTCCCGCCGCACCCGCACATTTCATATCGTAAATGGTATCCCCCACGTACAAGGTTTTACCGGGTTTGGCATGAGCTAAAGTAATAAACTTTAATATCGGTTCGGGGTCGGGCTTATGCTTTTTGGTATCGTCAGCGCACGTAACAAATTGGAAATAAGACATTAAATTAAAGGGAACAAAGTCATTGATCAATTCGTCTTTTGTTTTGGAGGTTACAATACCACAGGTGACTTCGTCCTCACGTAGTTTATTTAAAACAGTTTCTATTCCTGGAAAAACTTTAATAAGGTGATGGTTTTCTTTTAACCGCTGCATCCACTTCTGATTTACCTTTTCTATGTCGTTAACATCTAGCCTTGTTAATGATACGTGGCTGGGAAGACCGAAAACCCATTTTAGTTCATCATAGGTGTATCTGCGCTGCGTTTCTTCTAAAAGCGCCTCCTGCAAAGATAAGATGGCAGCCCTTTTTGAATCTATCAGTGTTCCGTCTATGTCAAATACAATGTAATTGTACATAATAATCACCCTGTTTTGATCCTCTTGTCGTTTGCTAAATAGCATACCCCATAAAACATGCTTTATTTATGACCCAAAAAGTTTGAGAAATAAAATAAGCGCCCAGGCCAGATGAATAAGCAATCAGGGCGTGACAACTTGTCACGCCCTGGTTATTACCTCTGCTGGACTAATTTCATGGTATATGAGTCTGAAGCAATTGGATTTAGTACCCTTTCAGACCATTCCTTGTTATCTTCCAGTCTTTTTAGGTACTCATTTATACTGGGAACCTGATTAAAAAATACATCTAACACCTTGAACAAATCACTGTCCGAATTAAATAACTGCCCAACAATCTGTGACATTATTTCTTTATCTCTAGTGAGCTGTCCCAATATCTTTCCATCTTCGTTTTTAAGTGAAGTGAAAAGTGCCTTTTGAAACATTTCTGTCACGTACTGACCTACGCTGTACCCATTCTCTATTAACTGATCCCTTCCATCAAGTTTTGTCTGTAACTGAATAGTTTGCACAACTGCGTAGGACCAGCGTGTTAACTCAATATAACGGGCAGCATCTTCTTCACTGGTAATTCTTTGATACTGGTTGTGAAATTCTATAAGTTTGTTCACAACATCTCTTTCTAAACCTTCTATCAATGTTCGAGTTATTATATCAGCGACCAGCTTTGCATCTTTTAACCTGTCTTCAGCAAAATCCTTAGCTGTGTTTCCAATTACTAACTTTGCCGAACCGGCTAACCCCTTTGAAGCACCGACTGTAGATTTAGAAAGGCTTACAGTCCCTTTAGCGGCACCACCTGCTCCGCCAGCAGCACCACCTACTCCACCCGTTAGTGTTACAAGCACCAAATTTACACTCAACCCCTGGCATATTTCCTTTACCGTCATTGCGTTCTGGTAACTTTCCAGGTTCTTATTATTTAGCTTGATTAATTCTTTTAGTCCTTGAGGCATTTTATTTATTCTTTGAATATTTAGCAATTCATTGGCAAATTTAATTCTTTCAAGTCTGATAAGAGTAGCAGAATTATTTACCAGAAGCCATTTGCTGTCTAAGAATATCCATTGAACATTCTCATACCCAACTTTTATTTCTGATTTGGAACGCAGCCATTCCCGGGACATTTTTACCATTCTGTAAGATTGGCCGTCCAGTTCAACAGTAAAATTCTCCATGACATTGGCATTCCCGGATTCAACTGCTGCTTTAACCAGTGCGCCTATTTTCCTGGCCCTTTCTTTGGGGTCAATTTTATACAGTTTTTCTCCCCAAAGTATATTATAAGTGTCTTCATCAACATAACCGGTAATATCTGGACCTTTCATTTTCAGCAGGTCAAAAAGGGCATTTTTGAAAATTATTTGGTAAAAAGCCACATTTTTAAACGTAGCAGCATCGTATACACTATTGGTTTTTTGATTTGAATAACCAAGCTGCTTTAATATCTCCTGGATTTCCTTGACGTTATTGCCTTTATCTCCTCTCTTGGCAATATAGACTTTGCTTTGATCCTTTATAAAGGTTTCAATAAAGATACCCTTTTTAGCCAGTTCATATGCTTCAATTCTTTTTTGAGTAATTTCATATACCTCATTCTTACGCTTCTCATCAATTTTTTTTGATTTTACTGCATTATTAGCAACATCCCGAATGACTTTCTGCTCGTCGATTATTTGACTATAGACCTCTATTTCTTCCGGTATCTGGCTAAAATAACTATTACCGCCGGCAGAATTAATATAAAGTTTTCTACCTTCGATAGAATCATCAAGCTTACCCCTGATATAAACTCTGTCCGGCTTAAATTTAAAATCTGTTTGAATAGAATGGTCAGCAGTAAGACCCTCGTCCGTAAGTAGCTTCTTGTAGATTTTACCACTGCTGTCAGTTACATAGAGTCTTTCCTTTAATATGAGCATGTATGCGTCGTCATTGTAGATCTTCCTGATACCAATAGTACTGTCCTTGCCGTTATATGTATAAATGTTTTTTAGTGTAATTGGAATTGGTTTCCCATATACTCTTTGACCTTTTTCATCCAACCCGCCAATTTGTAGCTCATATTGTCCGTTGTTGAATTTATTTGTTTTAAAAGTTACTGCCCAGTTATCCTGTTTATTCTGACTGTTTCCAATTTCGTCAACATACTTGCCTTTTTGTGTTAAGTAATAGGTTACTTTTTTTATTCCTGGTTTAGTGGAAGCTTTAAGCAAATATTTTACTATTAAACCACTTTTTTTACCAAATTCTTCAGGAAGAACAACTTTAGCTGCCTCATCATTAATTGTAATTTCTACCGTATCTCCAAATATTTTCTTACCATCAAACGCTGCAACATGGGTTAATCTATATTTTCCGTTTGCATATTTGAAGGTATCAAACTTTATGACCCATGAATCATTTATCTCTTTGCTGACTCCGATAGAATAATCCTTCCCATCTTCATCAATCAGATAATAATATACATGTTGTGGTTTACCTAATTTATAAATAGTTCTTAAGTCAAAGACCCCTGATATATTTTTACCATTGCCGAATTCTTTTGGTAAAAGAAGCTGAAGCTGTGATTCTTTAGAAGAAAGGTCTTCTTTATTCATAGTCGTTATTACTACGGTGGACGTGCCAGCCTCCCATTTTACATCAGCACCAAGGGCTTCGCTGACAAATCGTACCGGAACCATAGTACTTCCACCAATTATACGACCAGGTTCAACCAACCTGACAATTCTGCCATCAACTGTTGCGTCGTAGCTTCCTATCCTTAGAACAATTGTAGTTGAACCTTTTTCAGCAGTTACCGTTTGAGTGGAACCATTCCACATAACCTCGGCCCCTAATTCTTCAAATATGCCCCTCATCGGCACAAAAACGTTTCCATTTATGAGAACTGGATTTTGGGAATATGTCTGGACTTTCCCATCTATAGATACGTTAATAACCGGTTGATTATTCTTTGGGGGTACCGGTTGTTCATTGTTGGGAGTAAGCGGTGGTTGATTTTTTGACTCCGGCTTTTCTGTTTCAGCTTCCTTCGGCCCTGGTGACTCTGGTTTGGTGGTAATTAAAACTGTAGATGTTGTTCCATCCCAATTTACATCTGCGCCTAGAGCTTCGCTGACAAAACGCACCGGAACCATGGTACTTTCGCCAATAATTCTTGAAGGCTCATCAAGTTTAACTATTTTGCCGCTCGCTGTAGCACTATTACTACCTATCTTAAGCGTAATTACAGTATTCCCTTTTACGGCAGTTACGTTTTGAGTAGAACCTTCCCACTTGACCTCTGCTCCCAAAGCTTCAAAAATGTCACGCAAAGGAACCAGAGTTGTTCCGTTGATCAGAATAGGAGGTTGAGAACAATCCAGTTTCTCCCCGTTGATCTTAATAGTAATATGTGTTGAGACTATTTCTTGGTTAACTGTTTCGGGCTGAGTATTATTTATTCCGAATTCTACCTGCCCCCACTTGGTTACAGCGCCAGGTGCACTTGTTGACACTGCTATCCTGAACCTATGGCCTTCCTTTAACAATGATTCACTCAAAGTATACTCCGTAGCACCGCCTGTTTCTTTCAAAGGCAATATCACAATATTTTCTGTCAAGTCTCTGACAGTTATGGCATAGTTCTCCGCTCCGGTAACTCTGTTCCATTTTACTGTAATATTTCCTTTATCATAATTACTACCATTGCCAGGGGTTATTATAACAGGGTTAGACAATACTAACTCTTGGGCGGCCTGTATATTTACTGTTATTATCTTTTCATCCGACTTATTGGCAGGATCCA
>JAENZX010000047.1:0-10141 GCA_016841045.1 Thermincola carboxydiphila | reverse complement strand
GCGGCCTGTATATTTACTGTTATTATCTTTTCATCCGACTTATTGGCAGGATCCACTGCCGTTATCCTTATGGTATGAGAACCAGTACTTACACCACTGGTGTTCCAGTCGTAGCTTATTGAATCGCTGTAGCTTGTCGCTTTGGTAGCACCATCTATGTATATCTTCATTCCACTAATCCGGTCATTGTCTGCGGCTGCTGCAGATATTGATACGGTACTTCCCTGACTGTAAGTTGAGCCGTTTGACGGTCTCACCGAAGTAATCGTTGGCGGTTCCGTATCCTGAACCTCTGCGGCCTGTATATTTACTGTTATTATCTTTTCATCCGACTTATTGGCAGGATCCACTGCCGTTATCCTTATGGTATGAGAACCAGTACTTACACCACTGGTGTTCCAGTCGTAGCTTATTGAATCGCTGTAGCTTGTCGCTTTGGTAGCACCATCTATGTATATCTTCATTCCACTAATCCGGTCATTGTCTGCGGCTGCTGCAGATATTGATACGGTACTTCCCTGACTGTAAGTTGAGCCGTTTGACGGTCTCACCGAAGTAATCGTTGGCGGTTCCGTATCCTGAACCTCTGCGGCCTGTATATTTACTGTTATACTCTGTTCTGACGATTTATTGGCAGGATCCACCGCGGTTACTTTAATAGAGTGAGATCCCGGAGAAATACTGCCTGTGTCCCAGTTGTACGAAATTGAATCACTATAGCTTACCTGAGTGTCAATTCCGTCAATATAAATTCTCATACCACTAACCCTGTCATTATCAGTAGCTCTGGCGCTTATTGTTACAGTTGAACCCTGGGTAACAGAAGCCCCGCTTAAGGGACTTGAAATATAAACTGTTGGAGGCTGGGTGTCTTGGGCTGGAGGCTGGGGTGTGATAAAAGTTTGTATGCTGCCATAGCCCGGCCCCTCAGAATTCCATGCATAGGTTTGGAAATAGTACGTAGTCCCAGGGCTAACACTTATCGAACTGCTGAAGGGCGTATTCTTCAATATCCCATAACCTACTATTTCCTTACGGCTTAGGTTGCCTGGGTCTGTCCCCCACTTAAAACCGTACTCGGTGATATCAGAGCCACCGTTTGCGGTTATCATGCCATTCAAAGTTGCAGACATATCTGTTACACTGCCTGCCCTATTTGTCTGCAGGGATGGGGTTGAAGCAATGGCAGACTGCAGAGGAGCAAACAGTGTTATGACAAAAGTGATAAGGACAAGAAGGGCTAACTTTTGTTTTTTAAATTTGAACCACATAACAGACTCCTTTCCAAACTTAATATTAAATGTTTTCTATTTCTATATTGGGTAAAATATTCCTTTTAGTCAAGCAGTATTTTACATTTTTCCGCAGCGTAAACTCCCTTTCTTTATTGTCGAAGAAGGAGCACTCTTAATTTAAATTGCTAGCAAATTATGAGCTTTTGGCATAATTGGACATATTTTTTGCATCTACCATGCCTTTTACAATCTGAAAAAGCTTAAAGGGAGTAACAAACATACCAATAACCATTGCTAAAGAGAACTTGACGCCAAAATAAATTAACCATCCTACAATCGGCATAATCAAAAAAATATTGGGGGTTATCATATTAAGTACACTCCAGCCCCAGGGAATGCCGGCAAACATGTAACCCATTAAGAGTGTGTCAACAAAATCAGAGTTACTGTCCATTGCTATTGCAACCCCAATACTAAATAAAATGACCATTAGTGCAGTATTCCTGAATAAAAGCTGTTTGTTGGCAGAAACTCTGCTTAAAGCACAATTATTACATAAAGGAATATGGTACTTATCCGAACAACTTGGGCAAAGACCCTTACCGCAGTCTGAACACTGGGCAACAGCGTCACTTTCATAATGAACATGGCATTTCATAAAAAGACCTCCCTTTTTTATTAAATTTATCTGCCAACCAGCAGATTTCTATGGCTAAATGGTTTAAATCGCGTTACCCGTCTTCTTATCAAAGAAATTCTGCATGCTTTTCACCTCTTCAAAATTTGTTAGCAATTTTGCAATATCCATAATATGTATTAAGGGGAAGGTGTTTCCTAAATCTTGTTGAATAGTTATTACTGATAAAACCGAGAAAGGGTGAGGAAATGCTTGAATAAACTCAGATTGATAATAGTCGAAGACGAAGCCGCATCACGTGAGCTTTTGCGGACTTACCTTACGACCTTTTCGCAGATTGAAATTATTGGAGCATTTGCTAACAGTCATGAAGCATTAAAAGAGGTGGCCCAAAAAAGCCCGGATGCAGTTTTTATAGATATTGAGATGCCGGATTTGGATGGTCTGTCGTTTGCCGCTCGGCTTAGAGTATTAAGTCCTGACATAATCATAGTTTTTATTACCGGTCATACAAAATATGCAGCAGACGCTTACCGTTTAGAAGCTGTCGATTATATTGTAAAACCTGTCACCCGTGAGTCCCTCGAGCGAACAATAAGTAAAATGGAGAAATACTTAAGCATTTATTCTCAGAAAAATTCAAGTGATAACTTCGACAAAATAATAGTTAAGAATGGATCAGAGACTAATTTTATAAATACTGATGATATTTTTTTTGTTGAAAAACTTCTAAGAAAGAGCATCTTCCATACAGTTGACGGTCGGGTCGAAACAACCGAATCCTTAAATCATGTACAAAACAGGTTGAATAAGGCTTTCTTTCGTTGTCATAAAAGTTATATTATCAACTTGACTAAAATTAAAAAAATTTCTCCCATAGCGGATCGTCTCTATAAAGTAGAATTCTATAACTATCCCCACTACGTTACAATGGGCAGACAGAGTTTTGAAGAAGTTTGCAGTATCATAGCCCGTTAACCAAGATTTTCCTTTGCTTTGGAGGTCTCAAAGAATGGTAATAGATTTAGCCAGGCTTTTATTAAGAATGTTTCCGGAAGTCATCTGTAATTTGTTAGCGGCATTAATTTTTCTGGGATTTGATATAAAGAAGTCCTGGAAGAAGGTTGTTTTATATAGTGTACTACTGAGCGGCGCCTTTTTTTTAACTTATGGAATCATTGGTACAAACATGAACGGATTAAGAATATTAATTAATCATGCAGCAGCTTTTGCACTAATCAGAATCATTTTCGGTGGCTCGTGGTGGTTTTCAATTAAGATATTTGTATCCTTAGTTTATTTATTTATGTTCCTTTCCGATACAGCCGGAGCTTTGATAAGCCTGTATATTCTCAACTTATCCCCCCAAGAAGAAGCTATGGCTGTTTCCGTTTGGTTGAAGGTTTATTTACCCATTTATTTTATAAGTCCATTTTTAGCCTATTTTCTACGCAAAAGCAGTAAATGGATACACTTTATATTTGTCAGATTAAAACAAAATGGCAATTCTCCCAATTTCCGTTCTCTATATTTTGCGATAATTTTTCATACTTTCCTTTACATAGCTTTGGCTTCTCAATTCTATGGTGACATAAACCTTAAACTACATTTCTGGAAAGGAATTTTGATTTTTGGAGCAACACTTGTAATAATTTTTTTAAACTTCTACATTTTTATCAAGTCTATAAGTATCACCGAAGAAGCAACATTTGCCTTGGCCCAAAATGCCGTTTCAGAAAGTATCCTTAGTCTGGTAAATTCTGTACGGGGTCAGCGGCACGACTTTTTGAACCAGATTCAAATTATCAATAGCCTAGCTGTTACCGGCGCAAAAGAAGAACTAGTACAGTATTTGTCACAACTTAGCAAGAATATCTCTCAGTACAATGACATGCTAAAGGTTGACAATCCAATTCTAAGCGGACTCTTAAATACTAAAATGACTCAGGCCGAATCAAAAGGCATTAGATTTGAAGTACAAATTAACAGCAGCCTTTCATCAATCAGTACCAAAGCCTTTGACATCAGCAGGATTCTTGGCAACCTTGTGGATAATGCCTTGGAAGCCGTGGATGAACTAACTGCAACTAATAAATGGGTGAAAATTAATATTGAGGAAAAAGGACCCATGCTTGTATTTTCTGTAGTCAACTCCGGTCCTCTGACTGTAAATGTGGAACATATCTTTGAACCAGGTTACACTAGCAAAGGTTCCGATCACAGTGGACTTGGATTGTACATATGTCAACAACTTGCACTAAAACTTCATGGCAAGATTGACTGTGATTTTACTTCAAATTCTGCAACCAAGTTTTCCTTAATACTACCGAGGTTTTAGTATCAATGATTTACCGTTTGATAGTATATCATAATAACAGATATATTTGGCTATAGTTGGTATGAAATCCCGATTTCAATGACTAATATTACAGATTAAGGCACTAAATTCACTGTAACTACTTTTTTAAAAGACAATTTTTTTATACCGTTAAATAGTATAGATTCATAAACCGAAAACAAAAAACTTAAGGAAAGGAAGTATTAAAATGGCTGATGTAATTGATTACAAAATTCAGGGGGACGACATGCAGATGGTGGAGGTTGAACTTGACCCCAGGGAAGCCGTACGTGCCGAGGCCGGTGCAATGCTGTACATGGAAGATGGTATCCAGATGCAGACTTCTACGGGCGGAGGGATCTTCTCGGGATTAAAGAGGATGATAACAGGAGAAAGCTTTTTCATTACTTCTTTTGTAAATGATGGTTCGGGTAAGTCCCGGGTAGCATTTGCCGCACCTTATCCCGGCAAAATAATTCCTTTGGATCTGGGAAGTCTTGGCGGAAGTTTTCTCTGCCAGAAGGACGGTTTTTTATGTGCAGCTAATGGAATAGATATTGAGGTTGCCTTTACCAAAAAAATTGGTGCCGGACTGTTTGGAGGAGAGGGCTTTATTCTTCAGCGGCTCATTGGCAATGGGATGGCCTTCGTCCATGCCGGAGGGACAGTAATTGAAAGAGACCTTAAACCCGGAGAAAGTCTAAGGGTTGATACAGGCTGTCTGGTAGCATTTGCCCCTTCAGTAGACTATGACATACAGTTTGTAGGAGGCTTCAAAAACGCCCTTTTCGGTGGGGAAGGCCTGTTTTATGCGAAGCTGACAGGACCCGGCCGGGTATACCTGCAGACCCTGCCCTTCTCCCGACTGGCTGACAGGATTGTAGCAGCTTCACGTTTTGGTGCGCAGAAAGAACAGTCAAAAGGAGTGGCCGGACTGGGAGGAAATATCTTGGGGAATATATTAAGCGGTGAGTAGTAAAATACAATTCTCATATTGCAAAGATAATCAAACTTAACAACCTTTATTTAAACCATATATCAGTAAAATTCCAGCCAGTAACTCCGCAATTGAGCAGCAGTTGGCAAATCCCTTTGTACATTCAGTAAGAGTTACCTTCGAATTACCTCCATCAAGATGTATGGTAAGCTTACCCGGTATCCCTGGCTCAACAGTACAGAAAGGACATAAATAGGTGACCGCATTATCCTTTTCAAATTTGCTGTCAGGAAGAATGTAATTAATCACTATGAACCTCCAAAATACAGTTAATTTTAAAAAAGAACGGCTGCCTCCCGGCTAGTAAAGAATTCAAAATACAAAACACCTATCGAGTTACCTGCGATAGGTGCAATAGAAAGCGATGCACGTTCCCTGGTAACCCAGCCGCCTTTTAGTGAGTAGTAACCACTAACCACTACGAAGGCCTGTGGCTTTGCGTCCCCACCTTTCGATGAGTTTGCCTTTATCTGGAAAACATTTATTAATCTGATTTTATCAAAAAACCTTTGTCGAAATCGTAAATTATTTGTCTATAGGTTTTAAATTTGTATATTTATTTTTATTACCCTCATCTATTTTACTTTTACCCCATTATTGAGCTATCATTTGTCTTAGGCTATTGTTAAAGGTCGGCTGTGAAATCACAGCCGACCTTTACATGTACAAAGAACCTATTAAATAAAATCTGCTTTTACCAGTAAGTTTTTGATGATAGCCGCTGATTGAGCTCTGGTTGTATCCCTTCCAGGAGCAAACATACCGTTATTATTTCCCTTTAGAATACCATTTTTAGCAGCAACGGCTGTAACTTCTTTAGCCCATGCGTGAATTTCCGTTTTATCTTTGAACTGGCCATTGTACTGTTCAATATCAGCCTCAGAAATTGACGTATCCACACCGGCAACTCTTAAGGCCTGTACTGCTATTGCTGCAACTTCTTCCCTGGTAATATATGCGCCAGGTCTAAAGGTTCCATCAGTGTAGCCTTTAATAATTCCAGAATCTGTGGCAGCACCTACGACACCAGCAAACCAATCTGTGTCATTTACATCTGCAAATGACGATTTTGCTATCGGTTCCAGGCCCAATGCCCGTACAATCAAAGCAGCGAACTGAGCTCTGGTTACCTTACCCTCAGGAGCAAAAGTATTATCGGTCATCCCTGAAATAATAAGTTTTGATGCCAGTAGATTTACGTCATTTTTAGCCCAATGGTTATTTACATCGGCAAAGCTCTTGCTGTGGCTTATTACCATGTAGGTACTATTGGTCTTGCGTTTAATTACAGCAGTATTTTTGCCGTCTACCTGCCTGAACTGTGTCGGTACAGGTAAAAAGGTTCTATCAGGATTGACTACAACACCTACTGCATTATTGCTTTCAACTGTTTGAGAAAGATTTATTTCACGGGTTACATAGGTTCCAAAGGTACTCACTTCAATTTTCTTGTCTCCGGCTGTGATCTCAATCTTGAATTCCACTGGAGCTGACAATCCCTGCAAACCTTTCTGTTCTGCCTCCCTGCGGATGGCGTCAGCTTCATCTGACTTCAATTGTCCAATTATTACCTTAACTTTTACATCACTGGTATCGACACCCATTTCTTTAGCTGCATCAGCCAATTTTACTTCAGAGGCGGGAAGTATATATGAGCCTGTATCAGCCTTTACCTCCACAGCAACTTTCTTATCTCTTAAGCTGGTTAATAATGAGGAAGAAATTTGAGCATTAACCACATTAGCTTTTTGTAAAACAGGGATTACCAGTACATTGGCATTTGCAGTTGCATTTAAAGACTGAAGCGCTTTGGCTTCATTTACTGTAACAGTAACTACTGACTGCCCGTTTGCTGTAGAACTTGCACTTTCAATAGCATCACTCTGTAATGTTACAGAAACCTTTGTCGTTCCCGTTTGTTGTTCGGGCTGCTCAGCAGCAGTTCCGCCTCCGCCACTTCCGCCACCGGGTGAAGGAGTTTCGTTAGTTACAGTGCATCCGGTAAAGGCTGCCACGATATGACCGTACAAATCCTTTAGGGGAGCAGCTTCAGGAATCGAATAAGACAGTGTCACGGTCTGACCGTAAGTTACTGCGGTCGCCAGGGTAAGTATTACCGAATCATCTTGAATAGCTGTATTCGTTACATTAATTTTACTTCCACCTGCGTCCACGGTGAAGTAAACTGCACCGGCAACACTATTCGTGTCAAGGTTTTCGTTGAAAATTAGCGTAAGGGTTGTGCCATTTACTGTCGCCGAACTTAATTCAGGTGGTGCGGCATCAATAACAATATTCTTGCTGCTTCCCAGGGAATTAGCCGCCCCTGGAGCTGGCAGGGTAAGACCTGCATTATTGCCCGCATTATCCTGTAAGGTTCCACTGTTTAAGGTAAGTGAGTCAATGTCTACGTAATCAAGATCAGCTGAAACATCTCCTGACTGGACAGTATAATTAAATACCAGTGTATCTGTCCCTGTACCGCTTATATAGACTGCATTCCTGTCGGTTGCTCCCGTTTCCAGCAGCAGCTGCGGAATACCTGTTACATTAACTATCTCGCTGAAGGTAATGGTTATGGGTATAACCGTTCCTTCATTATATACAGCATTGGCAACACTTGAAGTAACATTAGATATTGTTGGTAACACTCCGTCAATAACAAGATTTTTATTATCACCAATAGAACCGGTGGTACCAGGAATTGGAAGAGTCAACACAGCATCATTTCCTGCTGAGTCTTTTATGGTTCCGCCATTTAATATCAGTGAATTCACCCCAGTATAATCGAGGTGTGCTGAGGAATCTCCAGCCTGTACAGTGTAGTTGAATACCAAGGTGTTTGTTCCACTGCCGCTGGCATAACCTGCACTTCGGTCATCTAATCCGGTTTCCAGCTGCAATTGCGGACTGCCTGCTACAGTAACTGCCTCACTGAATGTTACAGAGATTGGAATCACAGTCCCCGCTTTATATTGCCCAGCTGCCTGACTAGAAGTAACATTACTCACTGTTGGTGCAGTAGTGTCAATAACAATTGCCTTATTGGCACCAAGGGAACCTGAACCGGTGGGAAGAATAAGGACTGCAACATTTCCAGCCATATCGTTTATGGTCCCGCTGCTTAATATTAATGAATCACCAGCAGTGTAATTTAGGTCAGCTGCAGTATCTCCAGCCTGTACCGTATAGTTAAATATAAGTGTGTTTGTACTACTGCCACTTGCATATACAGCATTCCGGTCTGAAGTTCCAGTCTCCAGAAGCAGCTGTGGCGTACCGGTTACATTAACTGGTTCATTGAAAATAACTGATACCGGTATTACGGTCCCTGCTTTATATGTTCCGTCAGCCAAAGACGAGGTAACATTATCTACAATAGAGGCTGTAGTATCTAGCACTATGCTCTTATTGGCCCCCAGCGAACCTGGCTGCCCTGGAGCAGGAAGTGTTAGAATAGAATCGTTTCCTGTAACGTCTCTTATGGTACCACTATTTAGTGACAGCGCGTCACTAGAAGCGTAATCCATGTCTGCTGCATTATCTCCGGCCTGCACAGTGTAATTGAAGATAAGAGTATTTGTACCGCTGCCACTTACATAAACAGCATATGCTATGCTCTGGCCAGCATCATTGGCCAGCAATGCCAATTGTGGTGTGCCGGTTACAATAACAGGCTCGTCAAAGGTTATAGAAATCGGAATTACTGTATCTGTGCTATAGGCCCCATTAGCTTTAGAGGTGGAGACATTAGCTACCTCTGCAGGAACACCGTCTACTACAATATCCCTATATGCCTTTAACGAATTTACTGATCCCGGAGCCGGAAGTGTCAGGATTGCATCACCTGCACCAGCATCTTTTATGGTCCCACCGTTTAAAGTAAGGGAATCGGTACCGACATAATCGAGGTCTGAGGATGAGTCTCCCTGCTGAACAGTATAGTTAAAAATCAGAGTATCTGTACCTGACCCTCCGGCAAAAACTGCAGCACGGTCATTTGTACCGGTCTCAAGTAATAATTCAGGGTTCCCGGTAACAGTGACAATTTCATTAAATCTCACTTTAACAGGAATTACATCTCCAATTTTATATGTTGTATCAGATGCCGTTGAATTAACACTTAAAACCGTTGGTTGTGGATCAGGCATGGTTGCAAAACTCCATGTCCTGCTCTCAGCAGCAATACTTTGGTCAACATTATCATATACTGCGTCACTTATGGTTACAGTATATTGAGTACCATAGCTAAGCAGGTTGTTTGGCTGCATGATAACCTGCTTTCTTCCACTGTCGTAACTAAAAGTTACCGGTACTGGTGTGGACCCATTAAGCAGCTTTATATTTGTATTGTTAACCGTGCTGTTATCCATTGTTTTAGAAAAAGTGATATAGATACTTGCATCAAGTGGAACCTTAGAAGCACCGCTCAGAGGAGACCTGTAAGATACTATTGGTGCTGTCATATCAACAGGAGTGCCGGTAGTAAATACAGAGGTTGAACGGTTTCCTGAAGTATCAATGGTGGTTAACCTTAAATCATATGTGGTTCCATTGGTTAGCCCGGTAATAGTATATGTAGTCGTACCACCGGTGGCATTACCTTTGACAATATATGTTCCCGGACCAGATGGTTTGTAGGCAACTTCTACCGAATCCAGATCAGTATCTGTTGGGTTGGTCCAGTCGAGTCTCAATGAATTGCTGGCCGGTTTTGTAACTGTTATTCCACTTACCTGGCCGGGTGGAGTACCATCCGGTACTGTGGTAAAGGACCAAGTTATCTCACTGGCAAGAATATTTTCGGCAGTTGTTTTAATTTGGCTGCCAGGGATAACTACCCTGTAAGTTTTTGGACCATCATAAACGGTCACCCCAACAATAGTTAAAGTGTTTCCGGAAATAGAGGCGCTGCTGCCTGGAACCAGTACATC
>JAENZX010000046.1 GCA_016841045.1 Thermincola carboxydiphila | reverse complement strand
GTTGATGGCGGGAGTTTATCGCCTGGTTTTCCAGGACGGCGGTAAAAACGGCGATATCCCCAATAGGATAGCCGCGTCCCGCCAAGCCTCATCCGCCGCTCTGGTCACTCTCCAGTTTTGCCCTAAGATTCCGATATCGGAATCTTAGGGCATATTCCGTTTTCTGATGTATTCCGATGATTTTTCAAGCCCATGCTGAATATTTTGTAGAAGCAACCCCGTCACTATCCTTTCAGCTAAAAGAGTCGGAATATTATATTCTCCTTTTTTGTTTATTCCTCCATAATAGAGATGTCTGGTGGTCACCAAGACTAATCTATGAAGAGCAGCGGTATGATGTCAAGTAGGTAACTGGAAATTTTTTAAGATATTCGCTGCCACCTTAGGAGGTGTTTCCCTAAAAAGACATCACTAAACTAAACCCACCCAACGTACAACTAAATAATTACTAAATTAACCATAAACTGGGTGGAGTGAGGTGATTCTAAACCTCATCAACTATTTTGTCTGTTGGCCCCCTTTCGGTTGGTAGAGTTGGTTGGTCTTTAGCAGGAAAAAGACCAATCGCACCAATTTTCGGGCAGTAAGCGCAAGGGCCCTTTTATGGGCAAATTGTTTAGGTTCCGCTTTTTTCTTAGCATAGTACTCGGCAAAAACAGGGTCGTGCACCCGGACACTGTTTGCCCCTTCCATCAGATAGTACCGTAAAAAGCGGTTACCGGAATGAATAAGCCGTGTTTGACTGGCTGTAAAATTTCCTGACTGATGTTCTGTCCAGGCGATACCTGCAAACTTAGCCAGCTGTTTATGGCTTTCAAAATGGGAAATATCGCCGATTTCAGCCAGTATCCCAGAAGCAAAAACAGGGCCAATCCCTGGAACAGAATCCAGCGTTTGAGGTATAGCATTTAAATGGTCTTCAATAGCTTTTTTTAGAGACTTCAACTGTTCCTGGACCGTTCGAATAACTCGGATACTGGAGGCCATAGCCAGATTTACAGAATCATTAACAGTCTTTGGCAAACGGTAAGAAGAGCGGGCTGCCTTTTTTAAATCTTCGGCTACAGCCTGAGGATCATCAAAGCGGTTTTTACCATGCTGGACCAGGAAATCGACCAGCTTGTCCAAAGAGATTTCGGCCAAGGCTTCGGTGGATTCAAACTCCTCCATCACGGCCAAAGAAGTTGCAGACAGCTTGTTCTCAAAAGCGAGCGTGTAGTCACTCCATTTGAGATACAAGTTAGTCATAAGGAAATTGCTTTCCCGTACAAGATTCTGCATCAGATGGTATCTGGCCCGGGTCAGTCTTTGCAGAGCCATCATCGGCTCACTCCAGGTGAAAGGATGTGGCAAATGGCCGTCCCTAAGCTTAGCAGTAATGAACCAGGCATCAATCCGGTCATTCTTAGGGGCATCCAGGAAGTGGGACTTTTTATACGCCTTGATGAGGCTGGGGTTAAACATATAAACCTTAACATCAGGGCAGCAAAAGTCCAAATGGCGCTGCAAGTACATGGCCGCGTGGGTGGAGTAACAACCGGTATGTTCCAGCCCGAAGCGTATTCCGTCAAAGTTATGTTTATTTACCAGCCGGCTGATCCGTTCTTTAAGCTCCATAATACCCGGTCTGTTATTCAGCACAGTAAAACGGCTGATAGGGCGTTTCTCATCATCATTTGTCAAGCAACAGACAGCGTTGTCAGTGCTGCTTACATCAATACCGACGAATAAAGGGTTAGGCATCGTTTTCACCTCCTTTGCAAAAAGGATAAGATGCCTACAGCCCTGGGATGTCCCTGGGAAACCCATGAACGACAACCTTGCGAGCTATTGGAATACACCGGTGCCCCTCGGTGCACTGGCCTCCCTCTGCTGGCGGGAGGGAGGGGTAACCGGGAAACAGTCAGCGTGTTGGTCTATAACATGGGGCCAGGGGAACACTCTTAGTTTGGAAGACACCCGCATAAGCGGGGCAACAGGAGGACTAGGATCATTCCCTTGGTAGACACCTATGGCATTATTTTCCCAAAGACAGCCCAGGACTGTAAACCCTTTTTTATGAAAGTTAGTGAATTGGGCTGTGGATATGCCGCGGGCGTGGATTTATGGATAACCCTCCAGGGGGCAGGGTTACCCACAAGCTCCACACCCACTTGGACAACACTGCGTGTTGCCCACATATCACACAGCCACTGCAGCTGTAAATGATTTTTTGTATTAAAGATTTTCAAAGATCAAAAATGAGCATCAGCCGAACTGGAAATTTTCTTCTAAATCGGCCGCTGTTCATAGTATACAAGGAGGTTTTTCTATGCAAAAGATCATGGAAGCAATCGAGTGTGTTTTGGCATTTCTTCAAAAGATCCCACTCAGCAGTAGTAGCATTAAACAGTATAGTATTTATCTGCGGAGTAGCATTGTTCCTTACTGCGAGGCCAACTGCATTGGGAGCTTTTCTGATGACGAAATGCAGGCTTATGTAGAGGAACAGATGTCAAAGGCAAAAAACGGTGAATTTAGTAGATCTACTATGATACACCGAAGGAAAGCGGCTGCGCTACTGGCAGACTTTATGCAAGGCAGGGAGCTTGTATGGAAGCACAAAAGTTTCAAACAGAGAAAGCTGTGTGAGTACTTTGATAAGATTTTGGCTGACTATTGTACCCACATCTCTAAATCCTTAGCACACAGAACTATCCGGGGGCACATATGCATAATACGGCAGTTTCTTGTTTTCATTGAGCAAAATAGCATGCAGAATTTCAACAAACTAACATCGGAGAATGTGAAGGATTTTATTGCGAACGCAGCTCCAAACCATAAAGCCAGCATATCAATGCTCACGGGTGCAACAAGAAAATTTCTTTCTTACCTGGCTGATAGCGGGCTTGCATCTATCAACGATGAATGGAACCTTATCAACCCGGCACCCAGACATCGAAAATTGCTACCCTGCTTTTCCGACAAAGAGACGGATGTCATTTTTGACAGTGTGGATAGAACTACCCCTATCGGGAAACGAGATTATGCTATCCTAATGATCGCTCTTTGGACGGGGCTTCGAGGCGTGGATATTTTAGACCTAAAGAGAACGGACATCGACTGGAATCGTAAGGTGATCAATGTAATCCAAGGCAAAACAGCTGTAGGTATTCAAACAGAATTATCGCCGGGAGTAGGCAACGCTTTAGCAGACTATATTCTGAACGGTCGCCCCGAAACGGATTCTCCATACATATTTGTACGTCATAGAAGGCCTCATGACAGGTTAAGTGATTTCACAGGCAATGACATAATGGTCAGATCTCTTCGCAAAGCAGGCATTTCTCATGAAGCTTGGGATGGCAAGTCGTTCCACGCATTAAGGAGAACTTTTGGTACAAGACTTGTTCGGGCAGGAGTTCCTATTCGATCCGTTGGTGAGATGCTCGGACATGCAAATCCGAACTCCGCCAAACGTTATGTTGCCTTAGACATAGAAGGCCTTCGCCTATGCTGTCTGGACATTTCCATGTTCAGAACCAGGAAAGTTGGTCTGTTATGACATATGAATTTAAAAGCGGATTTGCCGGGCAGATCCAAGAAATGCTGGTACATAGAGCCGCAATGGGGCATTCCGTGAAGGATTACAATAATATCCTTGCGAACTTTGATCGGTTTTGTATGAATCATTTCCCGAACGAAACCATTCTTACGAAAGAAATCGCCTTTGCTTGGTGTAACGATGCCAAAGGCAATGGTAAAGGTGGCTTTAATAGAGCAAGTGCGCTTCGAGGATTCGCTCGGTTTATTTTTCTGACAGGCGAAAAAGCATATGTCATGCCACCGTCTTTCTTTCCTATGCCAAAGGCCAAACAACCTATCATCATGAATCATGTTGAACTAACGAACTTTTTTAAGGCGACAGATTGCTACTCTAGCAGCAGAAAAAACATACTGCATGAGTTTACGGTGCCGGTCATTTTTCGTTTACAGTATGCCTGCGGAATGCGTCCACAAGAGGTACGGTTTCTGCGGTGTGTAGATTTCAACTTCACCGATAATACCATTTATATCGCCGATGGGAAACACCACAAGGATCGGTGCCTGCCCGCTAACGCAGAAGTTATGGAGATGTGCAAGAGGTACAACCGAGTAGCGGAAGAACTGACCCCCCACAGAACATACTTCTTTCAAGCTCAATCGGGAAAACCCCACACAACTGATTGGCTCTGCGATGCTTTCCGTATGTGCTGGAAGATGAGCAGGAATGGAACCAGCCGTGGTACCTGTACTCCCTATGCTCTCCGACACAATTTCGCCACGCAAATACTCATGCGCTGGATTGAAGAGGCAAGGGATCTGGACGCGATGATCCCATACCTCAGTGCCTATATGGGGCACGAAAGTTTTTTTGCCACATACTACTACATTCATTTACTGCCAGAGCGGTTAGCTCTTATGGACTTTACTCGCTCAGACGGTATCATACCGGAGGTTTATGATTATGAAGAAAATTAAAGATAACCTGTTCACACATCTGCGAGAGTTTTTTACCATTTTCCTACCTAAGCAGGCTCATCGCAGCTCGCATACGATCCTATCTACGAAACAGGTGTGGAATATGTTGCTTTCCTTCATCTGTGGTGCAACCGGCAAGCGCGTTGAGAACCTTACCTTTGCGGATCTTTCCCGCGAGAACGTGATGAATTTTTTGGATAAAATGCAACAGACAAAAGGATGGACTCCGTCTACACGAAACCACCGACTGGCACGCATCCGCTCATTTTTTCATTATGTAGCCATCATCGAACCAACACTTGTTTTTTATCTGGAAGACCTGCGAGGTATCCCACAGCAAAAAGATGTGGACAAGTCCTTCATGCTGGAGTATATGTCCAAGAATGCAACAACCGCTCTTCTTCGCCAACCTGATCCATCCAAGAAAGTCGGGATTCGCGATTTGTTCTTTCTTGTGCTGATGTATGACTCAGCTGCTCGTAACTGCGAAATGCTATCCCTGCGTTTTTGTGATTTTGATCCGGTAGGAAAAGTTGTCTATTTGTTAGGGAAAGGGAACAAACCAAGAAGTGTTCCGATTAGCGATGATACCATTCATCATTTTCACAGATACGCGAAAATCTTCCATCCCCAAAAAGACGGATTTGTTCCCATGTTCTATACGATTCGGCATGGCAATAAGGGGCAGATGTCTGATGACAACGTGGCCAGATTTGTTAGCAAATACGGAGATTCTGCAAAAGCTGAGTGCTCAGAAGTCCCTGATTGTGTGCACCCGCACTTGGTGAGAAAAACACGTGCTATGATTCTGTATCAGGCAGGAATGCCACTAGAATTGCTTGCTCAGTTTCTGGGTCATAACGATCCGATGACCACATTAATCTATGCCCGCGCAGACAATGAGATGAAACGCAGAGCTATTGAGAGTGCATCAGCTGTGGCCGGCTCAGTTAGTCCGGAAGCTGAAGAAGCTACATGGGATGGCAATGAGGAAATGATCAAGCGTCTGCTTGGATTGGGCTAAAATAGTATTCCGATATATAGTTGAGGACGCAATGAATTATCTTGCGTCCCCAGCATGGTTTGAAAAATCATCGGAATACATCAGAAAACGGAATATGCCCTACCCTGCGGGTGAGTAAAAGCATTCCTACTATCACCAAATAATTGGCGGATTATTCCATTTATTTAAACAGTTGCTGGGACACACCCCAGTATTACCAACATTGCCTCAAAAGGGTATCAAGCAATATCGAAATGCGAAGTGCGTGTTTCGATTACAAATTTTATTTATCCTATCAACTCACCTCCCCCCGCTTCCCCTCCCCTCTCCAAGAAAAAAGGCAATGGATATATTTCCGAGTACGACGGAAGCATTTTTTCCAAAAGACATCAATTCAATCGCCTCACGTCATGTTGAGACAGTAGTTCTTCTGCAAAGAAAACACACTGCCATGCTCTGTTCCTGGCAGGCATATTAAAAATTCTTCACTACCATACCGGTGTACCCAATCACTTTCTCGCTTTAAAGATCCAGATAAAATGCTAGAGAATTCCTTTAGACCTATATCGTCCGTAAGATGTCCGAAGGTATCATTAACTTTTTTGAAGTGATCAATATCATTCGGTGAAAGTACTTTTCACTAAGATTAAAGTTGGTGGTCATTCTTCACTTACCCTTGCTCCAGTTTCGGTTTTGCCCAAATATCAAGGCAAAGGAATTGGAAGCAAGCTAATTTTGGAAGGACATCGAATACCGTTGGTCGTTGTAATATTTAGAACTGCCTTTATTATTCCTGCTACGGAAACAGCAGAACCCGCGCCATAGAACAAAGCGAAACTATAATACAGGACCTTGAGGCCTTTCATGCTAAAAATGGTCGATATCCAGTTTCGTTGCAAGGCTTGTGGAAAGATTATGATCCTGATGTTATTGGTATTGAAAAGTATTATTATGAACCAAACGGAAATGCTCACAATCTATTTTTTGAGCAATTCACATACGATCTATTTGCGAGAGAAATTGTGATGTATGTCAACCCTATATGTAGTGGTTTTGGAGTAAAAAATCACTTTAAAAGATATCGAATACATCCATCCACTACGAATAATGTCAAAGCTTGCTCGAGGAGAGCAGGCTGGAAAAGAAAAAGGATGGATGACTATGGAGGAAGTAGAAGCAGAGCTGGAGATTTAGAATGCATAAACTGAAAATTTCACCTGAAGCCAGAAATGATTTAGTGAATATTAAAAACTACATCTCTCAAAAGCTTTTTAGTCACAGGCCGCAATAAATCGATTACAAAAATAACGAAAAGAATTCGCAGGTTATTGGAGTTTCCTGGAATGGGTACTTCTTTGTCTGCGTTTATTGATATTCAAACGGATTATCGATTCCTTGTTTGTGACAATTGCTTGATATTTTACAGGTATGAAGATGAAACTGTTTATGTGATCAGAATTTTGTATGGTGGACGGCATTATATGCGAGTTTTGTTTAATGATTTAGCAGAGAACGAAGAAAAATAGTATTCAAAGTGTAAAAAATAAAAAACCTTTGTCCAATGGCAAACCGCTTGGTAAGCCGATAGATTATGAACTCATCACCGACATCGTGCGGTGGAGAGTAAAGCGAGAAGCAGAAGGGAGTGATACCTTATGACAAACGAGCGCGTGTTCAAGATGGCGTTTTCAAGCGTCTACCCGCTACTCGTCCAAAAGGCAGAGCGCAAAGGGCGCACCAAATCAGAGGTTGATGCTGTGATTTGTTGGCTGACAGGGTATGACGATTCTGGCTTGCAAGCGCAAATTGTGAAGAATATCGATTACGAAACTTTCTTTAGCGAAGCCCCGCAGATAAACCAGAACGCCGCCAAAATTTCAGGCGTGATATGTGGGCATCGCGTCGAGGAAATCGAAGACCCGCTCATGCAAAAAATCAGGTGGCTTGACAAACTGGTGGACGAATTGGCAAAAGGCAAGCCAATGGAGAAGGTTTTGAGGAGTTGAAGGTGAATGGCTAATAAACCACGCAAAATGCTCGGCGACATTTGCCGAGGTGAAAAGTAGTTAGGTTATATCTTTACCCATTTCATTTAGCGGGTTTATTATAACAACGAAGGGATGGAAGTGGCAGGGATGGACGAAAAATTGGCGAATCTTGAGGCCATTGAAAAATTCATTGGTCCGTGCGAAGTGGCACAACTGAGTAAAACCGATAATTTTATAGCTGATAAAATTGCTATGTTTATACCTGTATCCGGTTTCTGCGATTTTGCTGTCCGGGCCGTTCATGCGCATCCATCTTACCAGTTTGTGCTTCCCTTCAATGATCAGGTTGCATTTGAAATCGGAGCGCGGTTTATCCCGACTCAACCAAAGATGTTGCTGGCTCTATCCCCGGACATTCCGCACAAAGAGGTTGTAGCAGACCGCTTTCCCCGGTATGTTGCCATTTTTATTGATAAAATTTTCTTTGATGAGCAGCTAAACCAATATCCCAGAACCAATAATCTTTATTTCAACGGAGATTTAATTCCGATTACACCTAATCTTATGGCCACGGTCAAGGAATTTATTATAGAAGCGGACAATCAGATGGCGGGTTCAGAAACCGTTCTTTTGGCTGCCAGCCTCAAAATATGTCATTCCATTATCCGCAGTCTACTTGAGATAAGGCATCGGAACGATAAAATTACCTATCGCTGGGAAATTGACCGGACTATTGAATATATGCACTCCAATCTGGATAAAAAAATAACTGTGAAGGAATTGGCGAGTATTGCTAATATGTCACTGTCTCATTATATCCGGACCTTTAAAAAAGAAACCGGCCAATCCAGCATCAGCTACCTGAATCAGATTCGCTTGGAGCGAGTAAAGAGGCTCCTATTAGAAGGGGAAAAATCAATTACCGAAATTGCTTTAGAGTGCGGTTTCAGCAGTTCGGCTTATTTATCCTCCTCGTTCTACCATAAATTCAAGCTTTCCCCAACTGATTTTCAAAAATCCTTTGCCAAAAGATGATATTTCTGAAGTCTAGGGTTAGATAATGAAAGCCTCTCTTCCATTCTTGTTATATACTTATTTCAAATGAAAGAAAGAATTTTAAGGCTAAATGAAAAAACTGAAGGAGAGGATTTGGAATGAAACTGTTACAAATTGACTTCAAAATGGAAGGCCCTTGGGGCGAAGAAATGTCGAATGCATTTGAAGGTCTGGCTCAAGACATTGCAGGTGAAAAAGACCTGATCTGGAAAATATGGACCGAAAACCAGGCCACTAAAGAGAGCGGCGGAATTTATCTGTTCGCCAATGAAGAAGCGCTTGACAGGTATCTTGCGAAACACACCGCCAGGCTGGCATCTTTTGGAATAGTGGAAATTAACGCCAAGAAGTTTGATGTCAATGTTCCCCTAACTCTGATTGACCGGGGTAAGCTTGAATAGTGATGAAAAGCCGTAATTTACGTGACATTTTACCAATAATCTTGACACTATCACCGGTTAAACCGTTTATCAGGGAGTAAGATATAATAGTAAGATTTTAAATTCAAAGATTAGGAGTGATGAAACATGGCAGGTAACAGAGTAATTTGCACACAAAACAATGTAGACTATATCACCATTCGAAAGGCTATGGTTGAAGGGGCAAGAACAAAGGACGAAGTTGCAGAACGCGCAGAAGTATGTACGGTGTGTGAAGGCTGCAAGGCGGAACTTGAAAATATCCTTAGTTCGGTTTGCGGATGCAAAAAAGTTTCATTAGAGACGGTGGTAAACGCTGTTAAAGCAGGAGCTGATACCGTGGAAAAAGTTGGGGAGATTACGGGCGCCGGTACTGGTGTAGATGAAGTTACCGGTGAAGAATGCGGAAAATGTAAAGCGCTTATTCAAAATATAATAGATTTAGGAAGATAACCTGAAATTGAGAATTTACAAGGTTTTGTGTAAATAGAAATTACTATCGTAAAGGAGTGATTTATTTATGCAAAACCTTAAGTTTCAATTTAGAAATAGGCACTGAGACTTAGGTCGAAAGGAAGAATATAAATTGAGCGAAAAAAGGTTCGTTGAAGTTATTGAGTTTACAGATCCGGTCTGTACTTGGTGCTGGGGGAGTGAACCGCTTTTACGCTAGCTTGAAACAAGATACGGAGACCAGCTTAAAGTTAAATTTGTAATGGGAGGCCTTGTTGAAGATATCCGGGATTTTTATGACAGCTTTAATGACATTGGTGGAGATGCCGAACGCTCGAATCAACAAATAGCTAAGCATTGGGTCGAGGCTTCTGAACGGCATGGCATGCCAGTAAAAAGTGAAGGATTCAGTTTGTTCTCTAAAGAGCATCCGTCTTCATATCCACAGAATATTGCCTATATGGCAGCGCAAATGGAGAATGAGGAACTGGCTAATCAATTTTTAAGGAGAATGCGGGAAGCCTGTGCAGCGGAAGCCAAACAAACGAACAAGACAGAAGAGTTAATTGAACTTGCCACTGAGGTAGGTCTTGACGTTGCGAAATTTACCGAAAGATTTTCCGATGGCTCTGCAGAGGCAGCTTTTAGGGAGGATCTCAATACAGTACGTCGTTATGGTGTAAGAGGCTTCCCTACTTTTCTCGTAAAATATCGAGAAAAAGAAGTGTTAATGAGAGGATATCAGAGTTTTGAGGCTGTCAAAGCAGTGATAAAAACCGTGACCGGAGATAGTATCAGGGATATTCTTCCGGAAAAAACCGAGGAAAACGTTTTGGAATTCATTAGGAAGTATAAACGGGTAGCGCCAGTCGAAATCCAAGTATCCTTTGATTATACAGCACAAGAAGTAAAGGTTGTTATCGATAGCCTAAAAGAAAAGAATTTGATTAATACGATCCCGGTGGGGAATGGAATTTTTATTATACTAGCTAATAATCCGTTATCCTGTGATTACACTACTGGTGTATGCAATATCTGATTTTATAACAAAGATCGGTGTAGGCGACATGGCATCTCGAAGGAAATATAAGTATTTGCTATGAAAATTACCAGTTGAAGAAATAAATTTATGGCTGTCAGAGTATTAATACGCCCTGACAGTTTTTATATTGGATTATAAATACCCCAGTTGTCTTGTAACAACTGGGGAATCTTAATAGTTTTTTTATTGCTGAGTGGCAATATCATCTTCCCAACTCATTAGTTTAATTTTCATGACTCACACCATCATATTACATTTTATGAAATATATAGATATTGTCAAACTGCTTTAAAAACATTTTACCCAGGCTTTATATTTTTTTAGTTATACTAAGCACGGTCAATGCGCGTCGACTATCCATTCCGCACGGCATTGCATAGGGCTTGCCTTTTATGGAGCGATCGCGGTTGCCTATGACCGGCTTGGAACGGACGCGCCGTGGGGTCAAATCGAGCAATGCGCTGCCGAGGAGTGCGGACGTATGGAAGCAGCCCTACATGCCGTGCTGTGGAGAACGAGCCAAACCCGGCAAAAATCGATTGGAAATGCTGATTGTGACCCTCCGAGCGATATCTTCTCTGATTAGCAAGTGCGAAAAAGCACAGAGTGTGGTGTTGATAGAGTGGAAGTAGGTGGTAGCAAGGCAACCTGCATAAAGATTAATAAAAAAAATGGATAATATATCGGAATTATGATATAATATTGATAGATTTACCGGGGGTGTTAGTTATGCCAGTAATAAGACCAAGTTCAGATTTGAGAAATAATTATAGTGAAATATCAGAATTCTGCCATAAACACAATGAGCCAGTTTATATTACAAAAAATGGACAGGGAGATTTAGCTGTCATGAGTATTGAAACCTATGAAAAACTGGTTGGTAAATTTGAATTGCATAAATTGATTGACGAGGGTATTGACGCAATACAAAAGAAAAAAGTGCGATCTTTTAAAGAAGCATTGGCTGACATAGAGAAAGGTTTATAAAATGAGTACTTATAGTATTCAAATCACTGAACCAGCTGAACAGGATTTATACGAAATTGGCTCCTATATTTCTAAAGAACTTTTAGAACCAGAAACAGCAAAAAAGGTAATTTCAAAGATAGCAAAGGGAATTTATTCGTTAGAAGATATGCCATTAAGAAATCCCTTAGTAGCTGATGAAAGCTTAGCTTATAAAGGCATAAGAAAAATTATGGTGGATAATTATATTGTGTTTTACATTGTTAATGAGGAGAGCAAAAGAGTTACGATTATCAGAATATTATACGGCAAAAGAGACTGGCTAAATTTATTATAAGTCCTGTGACATCGTAAGAATGGTCACAGGGCTTTTGAACAGTTGAAGTGTCTTAGCTGCAGTTCATGAAAACGAAAAAGTTTCTGAAAAGATGAAATTGCAGAACAGGAACCGTAGGAGTATAATGAAAAAATGAATTTGGAGAATTTGGAGAGACTTCTAAAGTAGATAGATAGTTAGAGGTGAAAACAGTGGAAGATCATAAAAACATAGGAAATGCCTGTGAAATAACCTTAGAAGAGCTGCGAAAGCTTCGCAAAGAAGAATATATTCTGATTGACATTAGGGATAAAATCTCCTATATGCATGGATTTATGCCTGACGCGATTCATATAGAAAAGAAGCAAATCATGGAGGACGGACACCAGTTTGACAGGGATAAAAAAATCATTTTGTACTGTAGAAATGGCATTATTAGCAAAGAAGCAGCAGAATATCTCAATGAAAAAGGCCATGAGGCCTATAGCCTTGAAGGCGGATATGGACAGTGGCTCATGGAGGTTATGAAGGAAGAGGAAAAAGAAGACAACAGATCTGAGGAAATTGAAAAGAGTCTTAGAAAGAAATTTCGTAAGGTGTTGTTCAGCAGATTTGCAAAGGCAGTTAGCCAGTATAAATTGCTTGGAGAGGGAGATAAAGTAGCAGTCTGTATTTCCGGAGGAAAAGATTCCATGTTGATGGCAAAACTGTTTCAGGAGTTAAAACGGCATCGTAAATTTGATTTTGAGTTGGAATTTCTTGTGATGGATCCGGGATACAGCGAAATTAACCGCATGGTCATAGAAAACAATGCAAAACTCTTGCAGATTCCCATCACGGTGTTCGAAACAAAGATATTTGATGCAGTTTTTAATGTGGAACAATCGCCCTGTTATCTTTGTGCACGCATGCGACGGGGGTACCTTTATAGTAAAGCGAAAGAAATGGGCTGTAATAAAATTGCACTGGGGCATCACTATGATGATGTCATTGAAACCATTTTGATGGGGATTATGTATGGCGGTCAGGTACAAACAATGATGCCAAAACTGCATAGTACAAATTTTGAAGGAATGGAACTGATACGCCCAATGTATCTGATACGAGAAGACGATATCAAACGATGGAGGGATTATAATAATCTCCATTTTATCCAGTGTGCCTGCAGATTTACAGATACCTGTTCTATAAGTGAGTCAGGTGAAGGGACTGGTTCCAAGCGAATGGAAATTAAAAATCTGATCCGACAATTAAAAGCAGTAAATCCGAGTGTTGAACAAAATATTTTTAAGTCTGTAGAAAATGTAAACCTTAATACCATAATCGCGTATAAAGAAAATGGAGTAAAACACCATTTTCTAGAGACGTATGATCGGTAAGGGCAGCGATGATGAATAAAACCATTCAGGAGACTGCTGATGAGCGGCGTGGATAAGCAGTATCAGGTAATTTTCTCGGAAAGAGCAGCAGAAATGCTATTAAGTCACATACCCGTTCGTCAAAAAGGGTTTTCATCTCATAGCCGTCAAGCAGGGCATGTTTCACAGACATAGCAATCCTCCTCCCTACCTACTCGGACCTGAGGGCTTCCACGGGGTCAACCCGGGCTCCCAACCAGGCCGGATAGAGGGCGCTAAACCAGGCCGAGGCCCAAATTATAACTGTTACTATACCTAATTGGGTCCAAGGAATAAATCTATCATAAACCCAGCCGTTAACGTTCTTCTGTAAGAAGAGTCCCATTTCAAAGAAACTCCAGCCAATGGGCACAGCAAGGATGAAGCCCACCAACAGGAGGGCCCCCACCTCCACCAGGTACATCCGGCGCAACTCCCGGCGCAGCATCCCGATGGAGCGAAGAATCCCGGTCTCCCTGGTCCTTTCCAGGACGGCGATTAACAGGGAGTTGGCAATGCCAATGGCCCCAACCAATATGGCCACAATGACCACCATGTTAAGGATGTCAATGAGGCTTCCCGAAATCTTGAGCATTTTTCCCCGGAAGGCAGAAGCAAGTTCCACATGGACCCGGTAATCCTTTTTAAGCTCCGCTTCGATGCGTTCCCTGACTTCCTCCGGCTCCGCCCCTGGTTTTACGGTGATATCAAGGTAGTCCAAGTTAGGGTCTTCCCAGAATTCAAGGTAATCTTTCCGGTTAAGCATCAGGAAACCTTCCTGGGAAGAAAAGTCTTTGAGAATGCCTGCTATTTTGAACTTCTGCTTACCCGTGGGGGTAGTTAAGGTAAGATAGTCTCCGGTTTTAAGAGCTTTCTTCAGGTGAAGGCTTTCAGAAATCCAAAGATTGCCCCGGCCCTCCAGGGCCTTTAGGGCTTCCTTGGCTCCCGGCTCAATCATAGGGGGCCGGGCAAATTGGCTCCATTCCACAATATCCACGGCATTAATATCAAGGGTCATCCCCTGCCATTTTACCGTTGTGGCCCGGAGACCGGCCACTACATCCACCCCTGCCAGGCGGCCTACCCGCTCAGCAACTGAACCCGTTAAATTGGCCACAGTGCTGCCGCTCGCCTGAAGCCCCTGGTTAACCACTATATCCGGGGCTACCAAGCCTTCCATCCAGTCAATGGTACTTTGCCTCACACTAAACCCGATGGTAAGGAACCCCAAACAAATACCCATGCCAAGAAGCAGAGGCATCCCGGTAATGACCGCCCGCCTGGGGGAACGCCTAAAAGAGCCTATCCCGAGCTGACCCGGAATCCCGAGAAAATGCCGGGCGGGTGCCTCTAGGCTTTGTAACAAGGTTACCAGAAGAGGCGGCACCATTAAGGTAATTCCTGCCACAAAGAAAAGAGGACCAGTTTGAGTAACTAACTTGGCGTCCAACTTGGTATAGCCGAGGACGAAGACTGAAAGGCCGATAAGGATTAAGCCTGCCAAAAGGCGCCAGCGGGGATAACACTTTTCCTGGCTGGGAAAATCCCTACGTATGGCAATCATGGGAGAGACCCGGGCTGCTTGGCGGGCAGGAAGCCAGGCTGATACCAGACAGGCTGCTACCCCGATAAGCCAGGTGCCAAGGTAGTCTGCCTGGCTGAGGTGAACTTGGGTAATATTTATTTTGGCCCATTCCTTGAGGGCTGGAGCTACAGTAGAAAGCAAACCTTCAGCCAGGTATTTCCCTATAAAGAGGCCGATGAGACTGCTAAGACCCCCCAAAAACAGAGCTTCCAACAGGATCAGGTAACCCGTATCTCTTCTTCGCCAGCCCAGTGCCCTTAAAATCCCAATCTGGCTTTTCTGTTCGGCAACAGCCACGCTGATGGAATTATAGACCACAAAGAGGGCCAGAAAGAGACCAATACTCCCGTACATGCTAAAGATTCCCTTAATCATACCCAGGAGTTTATCCAGATCACTGCGCCTTGCGCTAGGAGCCCGGACTTCCAGGCTTTCCTCGAGTTTTTGCCCAATGCTTTGTTTAACCTGCTCCTGTTCCCGGTAATCCTTAAGGACGATACTAATATACGAAACCTTCTCCTCCAGGCTAAAGGCCTTCTGGGCCTGGTCCAGGGGCAAAAAGACCACCATGCCGCCGTTGGCCCTGGCTATCCCCGCATCCTCCAGGATACCAACAAGCTTATAGCCTGCCATACCCTGGATACCCTGCAGGTGCAGAGTGTCGCCAAGACGGATATCTGTCCCCCTGGTTAATTCATTAGAGACGACGATCTCTTTTTCACCGGTGGAGGGCAGCCTGCCTGAAAGTAGCTGGTAAGTCCTGATTTTCCGGTCCTCCCGGGGGTCAATCCCAAGGGTCAGGACATATTCCTTCTTCTCCTCTAGAAGGGAAATATTTTGGGTAAAGGGGACTGCGGTCTGAATCCCTTCCTGCTCTTTAACCCAGGGGACCAGGGTTTCCTTCATCCCTGTCACCGGGCCTTTAATCTCCAGTTGGGCCCTACCACCCAGAAGACCGGCCATCTCTCCGGCCACATAATCCATACTGCCGTTTAAGCCCCTGATGGCCACCAGGGAAGCCATAGCCACAGCCACGCTTAAAAGGGTCAGGAGGGTCCTGACTTTGCGGCGCTTAAAATAAGCCAGGGCTAATTTTAATGCTAACAAAGGCTCACCTCCCAGCCATTTCCAGGATCCGGCCGTCTTTGGTGGTAATCACCCTGGTGCCATAGGCCGCTACCTTGAGGTCGTGGGTAACCAGCATTAAGGTGGCCCCGATTTCCTCGGTTATACCTTTAAGGAAAAAAAGGACCTCTTCCCCGGTTTTGGAATCTAGATTCCCCGTAGGCTCGTCAGCCAGGATCAGCAGGGGGTCGTTGATGAGGGCCCGGATAATAGCCACCCGCTGCATCTGACCTCCCGACAATTCCGTGGGATAATGGGTCCTGCGCTCAGCCAGGCCAACCCGCTCAAACCATTTATCCACCTTGGGCTGCCATTCCGACTTGGGCCGCCCCATCATGAGGAGGGGCAGGGCAGCGTTTTCCTCAGCGGTAAGGGTCGGCAGCAAATTAAAAAACTGAAACACAAAACCTATCTTTTCCCGGCGAAAGAGAGTCAGTTCATCATCCTTCCAATCCGAAACCGGCCGTTCATCTAAGTAAATTTCTCCTTCTGTGGGGGTGTCAAGACCCGCCACCAAATGAAGAAGGGTTGATTTACCGGAACCGCTTGCCCCCATAATGGACAAAAACTCCCCGGATTCAACTCTTAAATTGATCCCGTCAAGCGCCTTGACCTGCTCTTTTCCCCTTATATAGGTTTTAGTGATATTGGTAAGACGGATACTGCAGCCTTGAGCCATGCTTCTCCCTCCCATCAAAAAAGGCCATACTAAAAGGAACCATAGCAGCTGCTGCCAAACTGCTAATGAAACCAAGTACTAATGTTTTAAGAATTGACATAAAAAAACCTCATGCGAAATAATGCCCGCAAATAACTTAAAAAATACAGGTAATTAAAGGGTTTAATATCATAGAGAGCTTGCAACAATTTATGATTTATACATGAGTCGGAGGATGCTATTTTTTATTCTCGAAGGTAAAGGTTGTGGTTTTGCAGGTTTTTCTTTATTTTTGTCTAAAATAGTAGGAAAACAATATGTGGGGTAAAGCATGAAATTTTTTGACATATATCCGGAGAATTTCTTCTCGGTATTGACTTCTCCCAATAAAAAAATCTACATAGAGGCCTTGTTTGTAATTAGACAGGCTTATCAGCATACGGCTATAATTCCTAAAGAAGATTTGATTGGCAGCCTGATAGCTAACCTGGAAAATCAGATTATGGATTTGAAGGAAGTATCTGATACGAGAAGACGATATCAAGCATTGGAGAGATTATAATATAATAATCTCCATTTTATCCAGTGTGCCTGCAGATTTACAGATACCTGTTCTATAAGTGAGTCAGGTGAAGGGACTGGTTCCAAGCGAATGGAAATTAAAAATCTGATCCGACAATTAAAAGCAGTAAATCCGAGTGTTGAACAAAATATTTTTAAGTCAGCGTACGCTTGACGCTCTGCGTGCCTTTGCCGTATAACGAACCAAACCCGGCTAAAATCGATTGGAAGTGCTGACTGTGACCCGCCGATTAGAACCACAACAAATAAAGGCACCCTACGTAGTAATTCGTAGAGGTGCCTTGCTAGTTTTCTGGATAGAATGCTTTCTCTATTTTAATTGTAACATAACGACTATGCAAAATATAGCCTTATAATACTTGGTATATACCAGTATAATAATATAAATCATCGCAACCCTGGCTATAATTTATTTATCAATAAAAAAGGAGAGAAGGTTATGAAAATAATACAAAAACATGATGAAGAACAAGTTTTTAATATAGGACCATCGAGAATCAAAGTAGTTTACCAGCGTTTTGGTGATCCTGCTTTACCAGCTGTCTTAATGATTATGGGTGCTGGTGCCCAGATGATTAACTGGCCTGAAGGTTTCTGCCTGGAATTAGCACGTCGCGGCCTACATCCAATACGGTTTGACAACAGGGACGCCGGACTTTCTACACACCTTACTGATGCGCCGAATCCAGACTTTTCAGCGGTGCAATCCGGGGATTTTTCTACAGTGACCTATTCACTTTCTGACATGGCAGCAGATACAGTTGGACTTATGGACGCCCTTGGATTCGATAGTGTACACCTAGTTGGTGCATCGATGGGCGGAATGATTGCCCAGACAGTTGCTATAGAGTATTCAGAAAGGGTTCGGTCGCTGACCACTATGATGTCCACTACCGGAGATTCCTCTGTGGGGCAGCCTGACTACGCAGTGCTGGCCAATTTAGGTGCGCCTCCGACTGACGATCGGCAAGGCTATATTGATTGGCACGTTCGATCACTAAAAGCCATCGGGTCGCCGAAATACCCATTAGACGAGATTGCTGCTGCGGAAAATGCAGGCCGCGCATGGGATCGTGACCATGATCCCCTAGGCATGCTGCGACAGTGTGTGGCGGTTCTCAAATCTGGTGACCGTACAGAACGGCTCCGTTCTTTACGTATACCTACGCTTGTAATCCATGGTGAAAATGACAAGATGGTTGACATCAGTGGCGGGCGTGCCACTGCGGCGGCCATTCCAGGTGCGGAATTGGTAACCTTTGAAGGAATGGGGCATGGACTGCCAAGGCAATTGTGGTCAGAGTTTGCTGATCGAATTGCTGATCTTATACACCGAGTGGAATCATCCCGGAATTGCCAAAGGAGGTAAACAGATGAGTTCCTATGTACTTGGTTTTCAGGATATTGACAAAACAAAAGTCATGGTTGTTGGGGGTAAAGGCGCGAACCTGGGGGAACTTGCCAGGATAGAAGGAATACGCGTACCAGATGGCTTTTGTATTTCTACTGAAGCCTTTAAAAGAATCATTGGGGAAACGCCGTCGATAAACGAATTACTTGCTCAGTTATCGCGTCTTAAGGTGGAAGACCGGGATAAAATCGGTGAACTTAGCGGTGAGATTCGCTTACGTCTCGAAGGGACAGCTATTCCTGAAGACATTAATGAAGAGATCACCTGCCACCTCTTAAGGCTTGGAGAAGAAAATGCCTATGCGGTACGATCCAGCGCAACTGCAGAGGATTTACCGACGGCTTCCTTTGCAGGCCAGCAGGATACGTATCTGAACATAATCGGAAGGGAGGCAATCCTAAAGTACATCAGCAAATGCTGGGCATCGCTGTTTACCGAGAGGGCAGTAATTTACCGCCTTCAAAATGGCTTCCATCACCGTAAAGTATACCTGTCTGTGGTTGTTCAGAAGATGGTTTTCCCGCAGGCGGCAGGAATTTTGTTTACAGCCGATCCTGTCAGTTCTAATAGGAAAGTGCTGTCTATTGATGCCAGCTTCGGACTTGGTGAGGCCTTGGTCGCCGGCTTGGTTAATGCTGATAGCTATAAAGTGCGTAGCGGCAAGATTATCCATAAGAAGATATCCTCCAAAAAGCTGGCTATTTATGCATTAAAAGATGGTGGAACGAAAGAACAGGACATTGAGCCTGAAAAGCAGAATGGGCAAGTGCTGACGGATGAACAGATTTTGCAGCTTGAGCGTATAGGCCGAAAGATTGAAGAACATTTCGGCTGCCCCCAGGACATCGAATGGTGTTTGGCTGATGATACATTTTACATTGTCCA
>JAENZX010000008.1 GCA_016841045.1 Thermincola carboxydiphila | reverse complement strand
ACCGCCGTCCTTGGTCAGCGACCATGCGATGCTCTTTCCCTCCAGGCCGGAGACGTTCCCCATCGTAACAGTAAAGCCTGTGCCGACATGAACGGAGGACGGTATTGTAAAGGAGCATTGCACAACGGGTTTCACGGTTGCGGCACCGGAAACAAACGTAAAGCTGCGGCCGTTTTCATCGGTGGCGATTGCCGTAAACTTCACCGCGATGGTCTTATCCGTACTGATCCGCACCTCTCCGCCGTTGCTGCCGAGGGTGCCGGTCGCATATTGGGTATAAGGCACCGCCGCGCCTCCGTCTATCGAAATACGCCATGCCATGCTTAATCCGGCCATTTCATTGCCCGAAATTGTGACCGGAAGGGCTTCTCCGCTATACGTAAGCTGAGGCAGGCTGATCTGCATGTCAGGTATGGGATAGACGGTAACAGCTTTGCTTTGAGAGAAGCTTCTGCCAAGCTCATCTGTCATGGTAACAGTAAGCACATAGCTGCCTTTAGTTTTAAAGGTTATATTGCCGCCTGTATTGGAAATGCTGCCGTTGGCATACTCGGTATAAGGCTTGCTGTCTCCGCCGCTTGCCGATATGGTCCATGTGGCGGTGAGGTTTTCCATGTCGCTTCCACTGACGGCTGCCGTGGCGGTTTCTCCAGCATATGCGGTCTGCGGCAGTGCCAACTGTATTTCCGGTATGGGATAGACGGTAATGGCTTTACTTTGGGAGAAAGTCCTGCCAAGCTCATCTGTCATAGTAACGGTCAGCACATATTGGCCCTTTGTTTTAAAGGTGATACTTCCGCCCTCATTGGTCAGGCTGCCGCTGGCATACTCGCTATATGGCTTGCTGTCTCCACCGCTTGCTGATATGGTCCATGTGGCGGTGAGGTTTTCCATGTCGCTTCCGCTGACGGCAGCCACGGCGGGTTCTCCCATATATGCGGTCTGCGGGAGTGCCAACTGTATTTCCGGTATGGGATAGACGGTAATGGCTTTGCTTTGAGAGAAAGTCCTGCCAAGCTCATCGGTCATAGTGACGGTCAGCACATATTCGCCCTTTGTTTTATAGGTGACACTTCCGCCCTCATTGGTCAGGCTGCCGTCAGCAAACTCGGTATAAGTTTTGGTCTCACCGCTGTCTTTTGAAATTGTCCATGAAGCGGTCAGGTTTTCAAGATCGTTTCCGCTCACAGTCACTATGGCTGCTTCTCCCACATAGCCAACCTGCGTCAGTGTTAATTGGATTTCCGGTATCGGATAGATGGTAATTGCTTCGCTCTCTGTGAAGCTTCTGCCGAGGATGTCCGTCATGACGACTGTGAGAATATAGCTGCCCTTGTCTTTGAAAGCAATACTGCCGCCCTCATTGGTCAGGCTGCCGGTTGCATAATCGGTGTATATTTTAGCCTCGCCGCCGTCTTTTGAAACTGTCCATGAAGCGGTCAGGTTTTCAAGGTCAATTCCACTGACGGATACCGAAGTCGTTTCTCCCGCATAGCCAACCTGCGGCAGCGTTAGCTGGATTTCCGGTATGGGGTAAACGGTAATGGCTTTGCTTTGGGAAAAGGCTCTGCCAAGCTCATCCGTCATGGTGACGGTCACCACATGTTCACCCTTTGTTTTAAAGGTAACGCTTCCGCCTACGTTGGAAAGGCTGCCGCTGGTATACTCGGAATAAGGCTTGCTGTCTCCGCCGCTTGCCGATATGGTCCATGCGGCGGTGAGGTTTTCCATATTGCTTCCGCTAACGGCTACTGCAACAGCTTCTCCCGCATACGCAGTCTGCGGTAATGCCAACTGTATTTCCGGTATGGGATAGACAGCAACAGAATCAGTATAAGAGAATACTCTGCCCAGAGCGTCAGTCATTGAAGCGGTCAGGGTATATTGACCCGCTTCGGCAAAACGGATTTTTCCTCCCTGCGCGTTGAGGTCACCTTCCACATAGGTATCAAACGGTACAGCTTCTCCATCCTTGGATACGCTCCATTCTATTGGCAGAACGCCAATATTGCCGTTGGTTCTTAAGTCGATTGTCCGGTCGGGATAGGTTGCCTCCGGCAAGCCGAACCGGATGTTCAGCACAGGATGCACCTCGGTCTTATTCCCATTCTCAAAGAGGAACATGCGTCCGGTGGCATCCGTTGTTCTGGCCACCAGTTCGTAAACACCGGCGTGCTTGAAGCGGATGGTGCCGCCGTCATTGTACAGCTTACCGTCAATGTAAGTGGCCCAATCCTGAAAGCCGTAGGTATTATCCACCAGCCACTCTACTGTCAGTCCGTCCATCTCAGTGGTTGTGGTATCTATCTTGATGTCACTGTCGTTGTGCGCTGTGGCCGGAAGCTGAAACGTAAAACTTGGAACGGGATAAACGGTTACCAGCGAGGTGTAGCCGTAAGTTCTGCCTGCCGGATCGGTAAAGGCTGCGGCTAGGATATATTCTCCTTTATCCTTAAACCGGATGCTGCCGCCATTGTTGGTCAACGTTCCCTCAACATAGTCGCCAAGGGTGACCGGTTCGCCATTCCTGGTCAGTGTCCAGACCGCCGTGGCGGTGTCGATGTTTTTAAAGTTGGCTCCCACCGCCACAATCTTGTCCGTGTGGGTTATTTCCGGCAGATAAAAACCGGCTGCCCCAACGGGATAGACCATGGTTTCCGCCGTGGTTACATACTCTCTGCCGGTGGCATCGGTAACCGTGGCCGTCAAGGCGTACACGCCTTTTTCCTTGAAACGGATCGTGCCTCCGCTGTTTGACAGTTCGCCTTCCATATATTCAGGGATTGAAACCGCTTCACCATTGCGTGTCAGGCTCCAATCAGCGGTCAGTCCGTCCATTTCGGACAGGCTTGTGACAAGGTTGATGGTCGTATCGGTGTGCGCCGTGGCTGGAAGCTCAAACGCCATGCCCACCACTGGGTAAACGGCGACCGTTTCGCTATGAGTGAAGGTTCTGCCTGTGGCATCGGTGATGGTGGCAGTGATATCATAATTGCCCTTTTCCTTGAAGGCAACCGTACCGCCCTCATTGGAGAGGTTACCGTCAATGACAGCATCCCAGGCGACAGCCTCGCCGTTTTTTGTTGCCGCCCAGACGATGTCAATCCCTTCAAGCCCGGAAGCGGTGGCTTCAATAGTCACAGTCCTGTCCGTATGAGTATACCGCGGCAATGCAAACCCGACGTTTATCACCGGATAAACCTTGATGCTTTTTGAACAGGAGGTTTCTTTGCCGTCATAGTTTACAGCGATGGCAGTCAAGGTGTAGCTGCCGCTTTCCTTAAATACAATTGTGCCTCCCTCCTTGCCCAAGGAGCCGTCTACCGCTTTTGTAATATCAACGGTGAGCTGCTCACCGTCTGCCGCTTCTTTGGTAAGTAACCATGTAAGTGACCTTGTGTATTTGAGGGCAGTCGTTATACTGATAGGCGTATCAGTATGCGCGGCAGTTGGCAGCTCAAAATTCACCTGTGCCTTTGGGTGGCTGGTAGACCCGCCGCTAGAATTGCTGTCGGTGTTGTTACTCGTGTTGTCTAAGGGTGGTTTTTTCTGATCCGGTTTGTCCTTTGCTTGGTTCTGATTATCAATCAGTTCAAAGGCTTCTCCTCTGGTGGTTTCACAAACCGGACGAATGGTTCCGTCGGGGTATCCACTAATTAAAGCTTCCCGCTTTGCGATGACAACATATCCCTTGTCTGCTGTATCAATTGCATTGTCATCCGTAAAAGAGGTATTGCCCGTGGACTGCTTCGCCTCATTGCCCTTACCTATTGCCTGTACCAGCATTCTGATAATTTCGATGCGGGTAATCGGTTCATCGGGCTTGAGGCAGCGGTCGTAGTCCGCCGGATCAAGGATGCCGCCATCTACAAGGGCCTCAATGTTTTTCTCAGACCAGTGACCGTCAATGTCGTCAAAGGTGGGCGGCTCTTTCTCTACCTTTGTTGCATCAAGCCCTAGATTCCTGACCAGCAGGGCGCTAAACTCACCTCTGGTGATGGTGTCGTCCGGCCTGACCGTTCCGTCAGGGTAGCCCCTAATCGCCCCCTTTTCCGCGAGCCTAATAATGGTCTGTTCCGCCCAATGCCCTGCGATATCTGAAAAGAGGAACGTTGAAGCGTAGGCGCTGCTGCAAAGCAGGAAAGACAGAACAAGAACAATGAGCCAAATTTTTTTGCTTTTCTGTTTCAAGGGTTTTCAGTCCTTTCCGTTAATATTTTTTATGGATATTCAAAGAGCCAAGGTCTGTTTTTACTTTGACCTTGGCTCTGTTCCTTATTTATAGTCCTTATCGACTTCACAGGTTTATGTTCATGCCGCTTTGCGCCTGCCGCTCTTTACAGAACGTCTCGATGACTTCCAGCGTGGGATGGATAATCTTACCCCGCACCATCTCGAACACGCAGGAGTCATCCTGGTCACAGATCATGATCCGGTGCTGATAGGTTTTCTGCAGTTCTATATATTCCAGGACTTCTTTTTCATTGAAGAGACTTAAACCTGCATTGTATCTGCCGTTTTCGAGGAAGCTGTACCCTCTGTACTTTGGTATTTGCTCATGTTCATTGGCAGAGGAGTGGAGCTTCATTTGGGAAAGCTTGAGCCTTGCCCAATCGGGAAGAGCCTCCGGCTTGATGGTGCCGGAAAAATTCTCACGCCTCCATTCCGCATGCTCATTATCATAGAGACAGGTGGCAAACACCGCTCGCCCTCTAAGGGACGGATCGCAGCCAAAACCGGAACCGCCAAGCCAGAGTTGGAAGCGTTCGTCACGGTATTGACTCTTTAAGACTTCAGGACGCATGACGATAATTTTCCCTTTATAGTCCTCTTTGTAATGGCTGTCCTTAACGCAGTCCTCAATGGTAAACAGCTTTTTATCCATCGTTCCATCCCCTTTATAGATTCATTTGCGGGGAACTGTCGGACTGTATCTGCTCCAACGTATCCTTTGCCCAATCAGGCAGCAGCTCTGGCTTTAACACTCCCATCACATCACTCCGGTTCCAACGCATCTTTACTCCGTCGTAGAGGGAGGTTACGAAAACAGAACGGCCAATAGGGTTTGGTCCGCTGCCATTGCCGCCATCACAATAATAGAGTTGGTTTTCTCTGTTTTGATACTGCTTCGGCAGTGCCGATAAGCTTATAACAATAACTTTGCCCTCGATTGACATGGCATACCCTGTTTCACAGCAGTCCTCATAAGTGAAAGGCTTTGTCTTTTCCATCCTCATGCCTCCTCATTTTTTTACTTCATTATTTTCATCTATAAGTGAAATCAATTTTGCCGCAAGGGAAAGCAGGGTTTTCTTTTCCATTGTCCTAACGGCGGAGAATACATACGTCTCCACTGCCTGCGGCGACTGGTCGCCTATCTCAATGAGATTGACCTTTTGAACAGTAACCCTGCCTTTGTCTATGCCCAGTTTCACAATATTGCCGCGGTTAATCTCCGCTGCGCTGCGCAGCTCCTTTGGAATCAGCACCCGTCCCTTGTCATCCACCACCCTGTATATAGCTTTACCGCTGCTCATCCAAAACACCTCCGCTCATTAAGACCGTGCGGACAGTTTCAGGACTGATATCAAGCTTAACAAACATTTGATACAGTTCATCGGGAATCGTTTCCAACAGGTTTGCGCCGGTAATAATGATTGCGCCGTCTGCGCAGACAATTTCAATGTCGCTGTTAAAAGGGATATTTGCCGCTTCCAACAGCTCATTGGGTATTCCGAATTCACGCACATCCGATTCTACCTCACTTAGAGCTGTCACAATACCGTTAGGAGTGAGGATAAATTCGCTGTAAGTATTGCGGGGAAGGTCAGAGGACTTGCTTATGTAGGCAAGCCTCACCGTGTCGCCGGATACAAGCCCCATCTCACCCAGGAGGTGAGCGGGGATTGTGAGCTTTCCCTGTTTGTCCAGGGTGCTTTCAATTTCAATAATTCTCATAGTCTGTTTCCTCCTTAAAGCCCCATTGTAGAGGTGTTTTTTAGTTACTTTGTACTGTCGAAGTCATTTGGAATATTAAAAATCTCTATCTGTATGGGCATATCCCTCATGCGTTCCGAGGTGTCATAGTTGGAGATGAGTACCTCCGGATATTCACAGCCTCCGTCATACCGTTGCGCCAAATTGTTCAGCCGGGTTACTGATTCGATTTGATAACCTTCATAAAGTTGCCTAATGTATTCGCAATCGTTGTAGGACACGAGAAATTTTCCCTCTATTTGCGCGAGGGTGTCCCGGAGGCGCGCATGATCCTCCTGGCGAAATTCCACCTCATAGTGCCCCTCGGTTTGGTAGTAGGGCGGATCACAATAAAAAAAGGCGTTGTCCCTGTCGTACTGAAGGATCAACGCCTCAAAGTCTTTATTTTCAATTAACGTATCTGCGAGCCTCCGGTATGCCTGCCAGATGAGGTGAAAGGTCTTTCGCACATCAAAGGGCTGACAGCCGAAAGAGGTGCAGCCGCTGCCGTAGCTGTACCGGATGAGCTTAAAGAACGCGGCTGCCCGTTTGACATCGGTAACCTCAGAGTTTTCTGTCAGGATGGCCTTTATTTCTTCAAACTCCGGCTCCTTTAAGTAGTGCTGCGAGAGGTCAAGCTCCTCTTTCAAGTATTCTTCGGTGAATTCCTCTTTCTTTAGAAACTTTTTCAGGACTTCGAACTCATCTCTTGAGTTTAGCGGCAGGAAGGCAAGCTCCTGCAAGAAGGCAAAGGGGCGCTGCTTTACGCAAAAGAAGAGATTGGCAAGGTTGGAATTGAAATCATTGTAGACCTCCATGCAATTGCTGTCCAGGCTTTTGCCGAAGAGCACCCAACCGCCGCCGCCAAACACCTCAATGTATCGTTCATATTCCTTGGGCAGGCGTTCATAAATTAATTCCCGAAGCGCCTTTTTGCCACCTACCCAACTGATAATACTGTTCAATAACTCATCACCTCCTTGATTTGCTGATTCTGTCCATATCGGTCCGCATACAGCTCCCGTCTGCACTCCAGCAGATAAAGCCCACTCCGGGATAGGGACAGCCTTTGCACTTTTCCGTGTCCTGTGGCCCACGTACGGTGTAGACTTGTTTTTGACCATCGGCTTTTTTCTCGGGTATATTTCCACTTGCATCCATCTTTCTCAGCTCCTTTTTAGGCATAAAAAAAGACGCTGCCGTATATATGGTAACGTCTTTCTAGTGAATGATATTTGATTTTAAATCATATCCAAGGTTCACGTCATTTGCTGACCGGTCGGCTGCTGAAAAAAATGAAACATAAACTCCTTCTCGTTGCGGCAAATCAATCCGTAATCCGTGGACTTTACACCTTCATCTTCCATCTTGGCTTCACCGTATCTTCTAAAGTCAAGATGTTTGAATGCCATGTCGTCGGCTTGAAGTTTGGAAGTTTCGAGCAGTGCCTGCCGCCCATAGTCCTCTGGCGAAGATAAATCCGGGTAAAAGTTATAGCAGTCAAGATTATTTGCTATGTCGACGGCAAAGTCCAGGTCGGTGCAATTTTCATATTGAAGTGCAGCTTTGTACTTGGCTCCCATATTGCCGCTTATGATTTTTGAAATGGCGTTGCTTAAGGTATTCAGCGTTTCTATATCCTCATTTTCCGAGAACACATCGGTAAAGCAGGACATGCTGCTTTTATAGTGGGTAAAAACACATTCATCAAGGGAAGCCCCAAGCTTCGACAGTACTGATGCAATTTCAGGTTCCGTTGCGGGGAGCTTCAGCCAGACGCCCTCTGCTTTTTCCGGTTCATAACATGCTTTTATAAGGTATAGCTCAAAAACGTATCCCGTATCTTCATCGGGTTTGGGAATATTGGTGCCGTCATAGACAATCTGCATCTCCGGTTCGGTCTGCACCACGTAACCGTTTTTCGTGAATACGCCATTTTCCGCTTCTCTGCGGATACGCCCTACCTTTTCATAATTAATGTATCGCAAAACCTCATCTGGAACATTTATCAGCTCTTCAATAAAATCATTTTCCACGTAGAATTTTCCGAGCTGCTCGTCATTATGCGCTTCAAATACCACATTACAGTTGTCAAGGTTGTAGGTGAGGTTGATGAGCTTTACAAGGTCAGGCTTTTTCTGCATTTTTACAACACCCTCATAGGCTGCTTTTTCAAAATCATTCATACTAGATAGCCGTCTTGCCAGGTAGTCAAGCTCATCAAGCAAAGCCTTTTTCGGCAGCAGCTCATTTAGAAAGTCCTGATCGCATTCATAATCCATCACAATAAAATTAGGATGCTCATCGGTGATCCTTGCTTTCTCGATGGCGTCCTGAATCTCACTGCTTGTGGCAGGAAGACAGAGGTGTGAGCCGATATATGCGGGATTATCATATAGGTCATCTCTTAAAATCATAATTTTTATTTCACTCAATTTGATCCCCCCTTTCGCCAATGCCTATCTCACTAAGCTTTGCCATTATGCTTTCCGCACCAACGGAGAAGGTCATGTTAATAAGATCCCTTTGTGGATATGGACCGTTTTTGATGGTGGCAGTGATCATCTTGTATCAATCCTTTCATTATTAAATTTGGGCAATAAAAAAACCCCAACGGATTAAACCGATGAGGTTGAATTTACAAACATGGGGCTGGGTATAGTAATGGTGCAAACGGAAAAATATAATTTTATATGGTAAACATTTAAGATATGTAGTAAAAAAGGGTGATTTCTCTGGTACGGAATTAATGGGGTGATTACTTTGCATGATAGATTCACGAGAGGTATGATCGCAGGACTTTTAGCGGGTATTCCGTCTATTGCCGTAAACCAAACAAGCTATTTTTTGCACTTATCAAGTTTACGCTACTTGGACTTCGCTTCAACTATGATTTTGGGTAGCTTACCCAAAACTCGCGGAGAAGCGTGGTTTGCGTTCTTTGTTTTGATAGGCTTCTACGGAGTATTAGGGTCGGTGTTTGCCCTGCTGATTTCTGTTATCAAGAGCGAGAACCTTGTTTTGAAAAGTGCGACATTCGGCAGTATGGTATGGTTCCTAACTTTTGCTATCACGGCTTTGTATAAAGTTCCTGAACTGCAACGAATACCGCTCAACAACGCTATTTCAAACTTAATAGGAGCTACCGTCTGGGGTCTTGCACTAGGGTACGCCTTCGGCTGGTTAGATTATAAACAAGCGAAGAGCAATAAAAGGGTATTCAGAATTACTCCCGAACCTGCAAGGAAATCAGAGAAGGATATAATTCCTCCGGTAAAACCAAAAAAGATAAAATAATGATAACGAAAAATTCACGGCAAAGGACTTACTTCAAACTTAAAAACCAGCCCCACATTGAAAGATGAAGTGGTCTGGTTAAAGTTCAGAAAGCCTTATTTACTCCTATGAAAACATGTTATTAATTGGTTGAGGACAGATTAATTAATTAATTAATTATCCAAGCCTATACAGAAGGACTGTATACTCAATATGCCATACCCTTATAAATAAAATAGAATCAATATCAAGAAGTTTCTAACTGTCTTTAAGCATCCCCTTCTTGCTACTAATTCTAGGATTGAAGTCCTGTTAAAATATTATGTTAATTATGTTAAATAGGTGACATGGAATGACACGGTTATTTTTTATTTTATATCAATGATTTTTAGGGTTATTAAGGTATTTCAACAAATCGTTCTCCGTCTTGTACTCCTACTTTAACATTGAATCTCGATGCCGTCGTACAAAACTCCTTTAAGTCAATTATGTTTTCACCTTCATAAAGAGGTTGAACCCACTCACCTTCATACCCTTTATAACTTTCATCATTAAAGTAAAATGCTAGGAATTCTCCGACATCTTGACCGAAAACAACTAATTTCAATTTACTGACAGCCATTGAAAAATACCCTTATCCCTTTATTTAAATGCTTGTACTAAATTATAAACATCATAGGAAATCATAACCCTGCAACCTCCACAAAAACGGAATTTTCCATGCTTACAACCGAATTCTTCTTCTCTTTTGCCTTATATAATGCTTGATCGGCTAATGCTACAAACTCGTCTATATCAATAACTTTCTTTGTACACGTAAGACCCACACAAATAGTTACTTCAAAGTTAAAATTGTAACTTTCCACAACACTTCTAATCCGCTCTGCGAAAGCTTTTGCCCCGTCTATACTTATACCCGGAAGTATAATTATAAATTCCTCCCCACCCCAGCGTACCACCGTATCATTCGATCTTACATTAGCCTTAAATATTTGGGCAAGTGCCGTTAAAACTCTATCTCCTTCTATATGCCCGTATCTGTCGTTAATCTTTTTGAAATTGTCTACGTCAATTACTGCAAGGGATAAAGGTAGTTTTGACCTTCTAAGCCTTTCCATATCAAGTAAAAGGCGGTTATAAAAATAACGCCTGTTATGAAGCCCGGTTAAAGTATCTACGTTTGACCGTTCATCAAGTTTTTTAATAAGCTTCCCAAAGGTAAAGCCCGTCAAAGTAAGAACAGCAATCAAAACAGTCCAAAATGCTCCCACAAAGTTGTGAAATATATAGTCATGCAGGAAGTAAATCCAAAAGCCCATAGCACAACCAATAAATGCTAAAAGCACGGGAGCAAACTTATAATATGTTTCTTTCATACGATAACACCACGGCATTTTTATAATAGCAACAACAGGTTAATTATAACTCAGTTATTATTTAATTTCCATATATATATAAGTATAAAGAAAACGCATAGTAATGTCAACGCTTAAAATAAATGAATTCATTAAAAACAACGTTTATCAGGCGTTGATATTTTCACCTCGTAGCTATATGTTGTCTATTAGGGGTGAAAAGATGGATAGTAATGTAAAAACTATTATTGGTGAAAGAATTCGACAATTAAGGGTTGAAAAAGGATGGAGCCAAGAAGAATTAGCACACAGAGCAAACTTACATCCTTCACATATGGGGCAGATCGAAAGAGGTGAAAAAAGCTTCACCATAGACAGTATAGAGAAGGTTATAAACGCTTTAGATATTACGTTTGAAGAATTATTTAGATTTATTAATCCTGACTTTAAAGGGAAAGATACTACAATAGTTTATAAAATAACAAATAAGCTGATTAATCGAAGCATGAACGATCAAAAAGCAGTTGATAAACTTATTGATATATTGCTATGGTGGAAAGACAGCTAATAAATAGAATTACCTCCCTTTATTTAAAAGACGAGAGAGCATTTTACGCTCCCTCGTTTTTCACTTCTAGTTTGAACTGATTCGCAATAAAAATATCATTACCAAGAATATCACTAATTTCGTTCGGAGCTTTGATTTTCCACTTCCCGGAAATTTCTTCTTTTGTCGGATTATTGGTATTCCACATCAACTTCTTGGGATGACGAAAAATAACCCATTTTCGAAATTTTATCTGTTACCTGAATCAATCTAACAGGACCATTATCCTTAAATTTATCTACTTCCGGCTGTTTAATCTTTGAATTAAAACAAGCGATTAATAAAATAGTGCAAATTAAAGTCAGGATGAAAAACTATCTGAAAATACCCACCTCAATTTCAACAAGAATATTGCTAATATACCCCTAAATTTAGTAAAAAAAAGCGGGTGCATCTTCTTTTGCTGAAAATGTACCCGCAATCTATATCAAACCGTTTTCTTGAATTCCATTGAGTGCCTTAATGGTTTTTGTTTAAAAATGGATGTATCGGCCTATTACTTTTTGGGGCAGTAAAAAACCTTGCAATCAAGTGAATTGCAAGGTTTGTGTTTTCTGGTGGAGATAGCGGGGGTCGAACCCGCGACCTCTTGACTGCCAGTCAAGCGTTCTCCCACTGAACTATATCCCCGACTATTTCTTGTTCACTTTTTCGTGGGTGCGTAAGTTGCGTGTGTCGCGCTCCCAGCTGAGCTAATGCCCCAGACGCATTTATTATTTTAACAAGAAAATTACGTCTTGTCAAAAGGAATTTTTTCGGTCAAAAAGTTTGGTCATAAATTTTAGCGAACCTGCGTATATTTATTTGTGCGCTGCAAAAAATGTCGACAAATCAGTGAAGGTATTTTTGTTTCTCTTTCCTGGAAGTAACATTGATTTCCTTCTGTTTTTCTTCACCGTTACCTTTAAGATCATCATCAAACATGTCGTCAGCAAATTGATCCAGCCTTGACGGCTTTGATGCCGGTCGATTGGGATTTCTGGTATTGGGCGAATTGTTCATTCCCCTGTCCGACATTTCCTCACCTCCTTCGATTTTCTAAAAAACATGATTCTGCTTTTTATTATGTCCCATTACTAATACCTACATTATTGATTATATTTGTGTAAAATATTATAATAAAAATTGTCTCAGTTTCAGCAAAATTTGCTGGACATTATTTTGTGTTTATGAAACAATAACAGTAGTTTTGAATTTTTTGCCAAAAGAGGTAAAATTCAATGTCTGACGCCGATAAAACACTAGCTATATTGCTTATCTGTATAATTTTATTATCGCTGTTCCCGGTAGCCGGCTATTTAGGTATAGTACTTCTAATTTCCCATCTTTTCCGCCGTAATAAAGTTGGTGAATTGTTTAGTATTATGAAACAAGACCCGGGGCCTGCTTTTTTGTTATTTTCTTTCGGTTTGTCCACCCTGTTATCCAAAAATCAGTCTGCCGGCCTGGTGGGATTGGCAGTATTTTCACTTCAGGTTATCCTTTATATTATTATAAGACGGCGGATAACCGACAGGCAGCAGAATCTCAACATTATGCGTTATGTTCTTATGGCCAGCCTTATTGTATCTGTCGTCGGCATTTTCCAATATTATTTCTCTCACATGTCTCCGGAATGGCTTGACAAACATCTTTATAACAAAATACCTAACAGGGCTTTCTCAACTCTTTATAACCCGAATGTCCTGGGAAGTTACCTCATAATTATAATATCCCTGGCCAGTGCGGGTTTTCGCTGTACCACCCAAGCCTGGAGCAAGATTGTAACACCAGTTGTTTTGGTGGCGGCTTACTTCTGTATGGTGTTGACTTACTCCAGAGGAGCATGGCTTGGCCTTGCTGTAAGTATCCTGATCATTCTTACACTTAGTAAAGAAAAACCTTATATACTATCTATTATAGGTGTTACATTGATACTAACCCTTCCGGAGATGGACGCTGTTCTAAGCCGAATGGATCCTGGAATACTGTCTGACGACTCAAGTAATACCTACAGACACTATTTATGGAGTACTGCTGTCAACATTTTTAAAGAAAATCCCGTACTGGGAGCTGGACTGGGTTCTTACGGGTTTTACCTGCCCTCTCATTCGACAGCAGCAGGCTACCTGGTGTCACATGCCCACAACATTTATCTGCAAATACTGGCTGAAACCGGTCTGGTTGGATTCATAGCTTTTTTCGGTTACATATTAGGAACAATGTATATTTCTTTTAAATTGTACCGTTATTCCTCTTGCCAACAAACCCGAAGCCTTGCCCTGGGTACTATGGCAAGTATAGTTGGTCTATTAATTCATGGAAGTGTTGATGCTACATTATACCTTCCACAACTAAGCATTTTCTTGTGGATTACAGCAGGAGTTGTCCGTAATGCGGCAGATTTTGAATATGTTCCTAGCATTGTGTCTTCCAGGCTTGGGATCTTAATGAAACCGCTGTTAAATAGAATATTCCTCAACGTAAAATAACGGGAACGTCCAGTGACATGGTCGTTCTTTTTTTGTCTCGGCCTAATACTAAGTCTGGAGATTTATTAAAGCATTAGGAATAGGGAACACTAGCCTAAGAGGTGATATGAATGATTAAAAATTCAACTCAAGACAATCTAAAAAAGCCTATTATGGCAGTCACAGATTGGGTCTGGATAGTTCTTTTGAGTTTTATTGTAGTTGGTTGGTTTTACCCAATTATAGGTATTTTGGCAGTGATTTGCATGCTGGCACCTGTAATTTACGGTTTTATCAAAGGCGGTCGTGTCTGGTGTGGTTCTTTCTGCCCCCGGGGAAGTTTCCTGGCTAAACTTATTGAGCCCCTCAGTAGAAAAGGAAAAATCCCAAAGGTTTTAGCTTCCCCTGCTTTTCGTTACGGACTGCTGACATTCCTCTTCTTTAACCTTGGATGGGGTGTTATAAAGGCATGGGGAAATTTTGCAATGATTGGTAAAGTGTTCGTACAGCTGATTCTGGTTACAACTCTGTTTGCAATTACTATCGGCATTAAGTACCAACCGCGTACCTGGTGTACAGTATGTCCCATGGGGACCTTGTCAACGGCTGCCATTAAGTCAAAAGACTACTTAAAACCTGTTCTTACAAAGAAAAGACTTAACCATAAACTAACCGAAAAACCAACCAAAAATGAACCGGAAGAAAATAGTTAGCATCAAAAAAAATGGCACCTCGATATAAAGGTGTCATTCCTGTGATTTAAAGTTTATTTCTCCTAAACTTACAACGGATTTATTTATTATTTCCGAGCAAATTAATAATGATTCAAAAAAATTAATTTTTAAAGGGAGGTTTTATTAAATGGGTACTGGTCAAAAAAGAAACAAACTCATGGTTGTTGAGGCTCAGCAGGCAATGTACAATTTCAAATACGAAATGGCTAATGAAGTTGGAGTAACTAATGCCATCCAGGGAGGCTACTGGGGTAATATCAGTTCCCGTGACTGTGGAGCCGTTGGTGGTCACATGGTTAAGCGAATGATTGAAGCTTACCAGCAAAGTGTGGCAGGCAAAACTACAACCTAACTACTGCCAAAAAATCCCTCTAACGAGGGATTTTTGTTATTCAAATTCAATGATACCTTCAGACAGGCTTTTGATAGTTACAAGCGGCTCTACTCTGACACCAGCTGATCGTAATTCCTGCCCTCCCTGTTGAAAGCCTTTTTCAATTACAACTCCAACTCCGACAAGTGCTGCATCAGCCTGTTTGACAATATCAACAAGCCCTCTAGATGCAGAGCCCATTGCCAGAAAATCATCAATTATTAATACACGGTCAGTCGGCTCTATATAATTTCCTGCAACACTTATTGTTACTGTCTCATTTTTTGTAAAAGAATAAACTACCGAAGAGTAAACATTCCCCTGAAGAGTTGAAGGCTTATTTTTTTTGGCAAATACGCAGGGTACTTTTAACTCCATGGCAGTAGTAAGGGCAACTGCAATGCCTGAGGCTTCTACAGTAAGTATTTTGGTTACTTCGTCTTGACTAAATATTGCGGCAAACTCCCGCCCAATATCAACTATAAGCTCAGGATCTAACTGGTGGTTTAAAAAGGAATCAACTTTTAAAACCTGATCTGATATAAGTACACCATACTCTTTTATTTTATTTTTTAATATCTCCATATTTTTACCTCCGCTATCTCTCTTCCCGGTCATAAGGGATTCCAAGACTTGCCGGAGTCCCGACACGGCGTTTTTTAGTCTCAGCAGTAATAAGAATCAGTACTATCATCGTCAGAATATATGGGAACATTTGAAGAAAGAATGGTGAAATATCTTTTAGAAATGATGCCTTTTCTCCTAAAGCCTGAATTCGAAAACCAAGAGAGTCGACCCCGCCAAAGATATATGAACCAACTAATGCCTTTCCGGGATGCCAAACAGCAAAAATAACTAGAGCCACAGCAATCCAGCCTCGTCCCGCTGTCATATGTTCTATCCAGGACGGTGCATAGGCAAGTGATAGATATGCCCCTCCAACTCCGGCCAGCACGCCTCCAATTATTACAGAACTGTACCTGGTCAAGTAGACAGGTATACCCATTGAGTCTGCCGCCGCCGGATTCTCCCCAACAGCCCTTAAGTTCAGACCCCACCGTGTGTAAAAAATAAAGACCCATGCTGCAGCCACAATTACAAAACTCAGATAAACCAAAGCATCGTGACTGAAGAAAATCTTCCCGATATAAGGAAGCTGTGAAAGAACCGGAATATCTATCGGCTTAAATTGATCAGGGACCGGCTGACCTACGAATGACTTGCCCATGTAACTGCTCAGGCCCGTTCCAAAGATGGTAAGAGCCAAACCACTGACTACCTGATTTGCTCTAAGAGTAATGGAAAGTACCGCATGAATTAAGGCCATCAACCCACCGGCAGCCATAGCTGCAAACACACCAATCCAATGGTTTTGGCTTTGAAGTGTTGCTATATAGCCAACTACAGCTCCTACAAGCATCATTCCTTCCACTCCAAGGTTTAAAACGCCAGATCTCTCAGTGAAAATTTCCCCAAGGGCTGCATAAAGCAGTGGAGTTCCTGCAGTTACGGCAGTAGCAAACAGAATAACAATTAACGGGTCGCTCACCTTTACACCTCTTTCCTGTCACCACCGGTTAAAACCAGTCGGTATTTTGTAAAAATTTCCCCTCCAAGTACAAAAAAGAGGATGGCTCCCTGCAGCATGGATACCAATGCTGCAGGCAGACCACTGGTCTGCATAGTATACCCACCGACCAGGAGTCCACCAAAGATAAACGAAACACCAAGCATCGTAAAAGGATTTAACCTGGCGAGCCAGGCCACAATTATTGCAGTATATCCATAACCAGGTGACAACCCTGGCTGAAGCCGCTGGCTTATTCCAGAAACCTCAGCCATTCCTGCTATACCAGCCAGGCCGCCGCTTATAAACATTACAATCAGTATGTTCTTTACAATATTCATTCCAGCGTACCTTGCAGCCACAGGACTTTCACCGATCACACGGATTTCATATCCCCACTTGGTGTGCCATAATGCAACATATAAAATCAGTGCAGCAGCCAAACCGAAAAATAATCCGAAATGAATCCTTGAAGTTCCCAAAACCGGCAGGACAGCTGATTCAGGGAAAATTGCTGTAAGGGGAAAATTATAACCCTCTGGGTCTTTCCATGGGCCATAAATAAGATAATTTGAATATAGAATAGCAACATAATTTAACATCAGTGTAGTTATAGTTTCATTTACTTTAAAAAACGCCCTTGGTATAGCGGCAATCATTGCCCATAACCCACCAGCCACAAATGCGGCACCTACCATCATAGAAAGAACTATAATTCGTGATCCATCAGCGTGGAATAAAGCCACCCAAGTCGCTGCAATGGCTCCAAAATATAACTGCCCTTCTGCACCGATGTTCCAAAGCTGCATCCTGAATGCAACCGAAACAGCTAATCCACTCAAAAGCAGCGGAATTGCTTTCACTACAGTTTCAGACAGGCCGTAAGCAGATCCAAAGGCTCCTTTTAACATCGTACTGTATATCTCCAAAGGGTCGTGACCGGTCAGCACAAGAAATGTTCCACCCACCAACAACGCAAGTGCAACAGAAAGTATAGGATTTAAAATCATTGCTGCCTTTGAGATATCTCCTCGTTTTTCAATTGTCAGTGCACGGCCTTTAACTGCTAGCAACCCGGCCATTGGCCAACTCCTTTCTCTCTCCTGCCATCATCATACCAATTTCATTTAAGTCCAAACAATCCCTGTCAACCGTACCCATAATTTCCCCTTCATGAATAACAGCTATTCTGTCTGATAATGCAAATAATTCTTCAAGTTCTTCTGAGATAAGTACTATAGCCTTACCTTGTTCCCTTTGTTTGAGAAGTGTGTTGCGAACGGTTTCAATTGCACCGATATCCAGCCCTCTGGCAGGATACACAGCAACAATGATTTCTGGGTTATTTGACATCTCCCTGGCTAGTAAAAGTTTCTGCAAATTGCCGCCTGACAAAAGCTTGACCGGAGCTTCCAACCGTGTTAATTTTACGTCATAGTCTTTGACCAGCTTATCAGTACATTTCCTCACACTTCGCCAATTTATAAACCAACCCCTGCCTGCATCCTTTAACCTGTAATTTTTTAATATGCTATTACTTACCGCATCCAGACTTCCTACCAGGCCTGTCCCAAGACGATCCTCAGGAATTAAGCTGACACCTGCATCCACAATCTGACGTACTGACTTTCCTGTATAGTCTTTGCCCAAAAAATGAAGCTTGCCGCCAGCTACCTCCCTTAATCCTGCGATTACTTCAGCCAATTCTTTCTGGCCATTTCCGGCTACACCGGCAAGACCTACAATTTCTCCACGTCTCACAGCAAGGTTGATTTCTTTTAATGCAATTTGGCCGCGGTCCCCGTACGCAGATAAATTCTTTAATTGAAGAATAGTTTCACATTTAGTAATTTCCGGCAGCTCATAACTTCCGGTAATGTCACGGCCTACCATAGCCTGGGCTAACTCCTTTGGGTTCGTATCCCTAACATTAAATGTTGCCACTGATTGACCATCCCGCAGGACTGTAATTCTATCCGCATTTTCCATTACTTCCTGCAGTTTGTGGGTTATGACGATTACTCCTTTTCCTCGATCAGTCATCCGCCGCAAAGTAGCAAAAAGTTCACGGGATTCCTGGGGTGTTAGGACTGCCGTTGGCTCATCAAGCACCAATATTTCGGCACCCCTATAAAGCATCTTAACTATTTCAACTCTTTGCTGCTCTCCAACCGATAACTGCCATACTTTGGCCTTAGGGATGACATTAAGGCCGTAGTCCTCAGAGAATGCAGCCAGCTTTTTCTCCGCTTCATGCATATCAATCAGAAAACCTTCCGATGAAGAACCCATGACTATATTCTCGGCGACTGAAAAAGAGTTTACCAGTCTGAAATGCTGGTGAACCATTCCTATCCCTGCACTTATTGCATCTCTGGGAGAAGTAAAACTAACCTTACGACCTTTAATATGTATTTCACCATCATCAGGCATGTACAACCCCGTCAATACGCTCATGAGGGTGCTTTTTCCGGCGCCGTTCTCTCCAAGCAGGGCATGGATTTGGCCCGCTTTAAGCTCAAAATCAACATTCCTGTTGGCAATAACACCTGGAAACTTTTTTGTAATAGAAACCATCTTCACCAGCATTGTTTCCATTCTTATTCCTCCATTAACAGGATTCTTAGTTCAGATGTTTAGCTATCGATAAAGGGACTGCTGGCTTTTCAGCCAGCAGCCGATTTTTATTACTTCTTTGGAATCTCACCAATTACACCTTCAACAAACCAATTAAACTCTAACATTTCTTTATCAGTCATTACCTTGCCGGCGGGAACTCTTTCTTTACCGGCATTATCTTTAAGAGGCCCGTTGAATACTTCCAATCTACCATCTATAATTTCCTGTCTTTTACTTGCAACTAAATCCTTAACATCTTTAGTAACCATTGGACCATAGGGGCCAAGGTCAATTATTCCATCCTTCAGCGGACCCCAATATTGCTCATTGGTCCAGGTGTTATCCATAACAGATTTAACAACCTCGACATAATAGGGACCCCAGTTCCATACAGGGCCGGTCAAAACAGCATCAGGAGCAAAATTTCTCATATCCGAATTATAGCCCAGGGCCAGTTTACCTGCATCAGCAGCTGCCTGTACAGGTCCAGGAGTATCCTGGTGCTGAGCCATGACATCAACACCCTGCTCTATTAAGCTCTTGCCCGCTTCTTTTTCTTTAGCAGGATCAAACCAGGTATTTGTCCAAACGACTTTCACTGTAGCATTAGGATTAACGGACCGGGCACCTAAAGTATATGCATTAATCCCACGAATAACTTCAGGGATTGGCATAGCAGCCACATAACCTAAATCGCCGCTTTTGGAGTTCTTACCAGCTACAATACCGGCCAAGTATCTGGCCTGATAGTCACGACCAAAGTAAGTTCCCGCATTCTTTTCTGTCTTGTATCCGGAGCAGTGCATAAATATAACATCCGGATGCCTTTTGGCCACTTTTATAACTGCGTCCATATAACCAAAACTGGTAGCAAAAATAACCTTGTTACCTTCCTGAACAAGCTGTTCGAGGACACGTTCAGCGTCAGCCATGTTCTCGGGTACAGATTCTACGAAAGTTGTTTTTACATTAGGAATTTCCTTCTCAAGGTACTGACGTCCCTTATCATGAGCGTAGGTCCAGCCTGCATCACCCACTGGCCCTACATAAATAAAGGCCACTTTAAATTTTTCCTGTTCATTCCCTGCATCGCTTGTCGCAGTCTTATCACCACCGCCGCAGCCAGTTAAAGCCACAGTTGCAAAGATCAGCAGTGTAAGTACAACAAAAAACTTTTTCAACTTGAGTCTCCCCCTTTTTTGTTTTTTTATTTATATCAAACAAAAAAAATACGACTGCAACTTTCTACATAGCCACGGTGAAACAAGAGGATAAATAACCCTCTTACATCTGCCAAGACAAATGACAACAGAAACAACGACGGGAAAATAAAAAAACTCCGATGACTAGTTTTCTCCCGAGAGTGAAAACCCTCATCCGAGCTGCTGCCCTGATGTCAGTAGTTAACTGATCCAAATACTTGGCGGATAGTTTCACTCGTAGTCGGGCAATTTACGGTTGCCCGGTAGAAACTTTTGAGCCATATTCTCAAAGATATACGAGCGTATTTAATTTGTTCAAACCACAAAATTAATTTAACATAATTACCGACAATTTTCAAGAAAAACTTACTTTTCGAAGTCACAATTTAACAAGTCCCTTTAATAGTATAAAGTAGCTTAAATTATGTTTACTATAAAGGAGGTTTTACTCATGTTAAAAAGATGCAGCAAGCATAAAAATCATCATATGTGTCCCTACTGCGGAGGTATGCACGCTCCGGGTCAGTGTCCGATGTTCATGATTCCAGCCATGCCCCCAATGGCACCACCAATGGTTTCTCCAACGATGCCCCCTATGGATAACGGAATGATGGGCGGAGATATGATGATGCCAGGAATGCATGAAATGCATGAAATGATGATGCGGCACCATCAAATGCTGGAACACATTCATAAGCGGGTAGATGAAATTTACAATATCGTAAAGAGCATGCACCTTGGAAATGCTAAAGGCTAATTTATGGGGCTGTCTTAATACAGCCCCCCATCTACAAAAAGGAATTTTTCTTTCAGCCTGAAAAAAACATTAATTTACTTTCAGGCTGTATTTTATTTCATTAAGAACATTCTCGTCCCTTTCGACTAAGAGGGCTGCTTTTAGTACTGATACAGCCTCAGAATTCCCTATTCGCCCCAGAGCCCATGCGGCGGCACCCCTTATCACTGCACGGCTGTCTTCTTTTAAGAACTTAGTTAGCTCCGGAACTAGACAGGCATTCCCCTGATTTCCGGCAGCAATAATAGCATTCCGTTGAAACACAGTTCTTCCTCTCCATGCTCCCGCTGTGTGTCCAAAGCGGCTCTTGAATTCACTATTGGTTATCCTAAATAATTCTGTTAGCAAAGGGAAAGCATCATTATACTCTGCAGAGCTTTGTACAATACTACCGGACACGTCTTTTAGGGTATCTTTCACAGCCCTTTTATTATAGGGACAAGCTATTTGACAGATATCACACCCATATATTGTATTGCCCATGGCTTCTCTTAAATCATTATGAATAACACCTTTATACTGTGATACACCTGCAATACAGCGATCAGGATTAAGATTTCTGTCTTTGTCCAGAGCGCCTGTTGGACAAGCTTCAAGACACTTAATACACTTTCCGCATCCTTCGTTTACCGGTGCATCGGCAGGAAATGGAATATCGGTTACCAGTTCCCCCAGATAAACAAATGAACCAAATTCGGGTGTGACCAGTAAAGTATTTTTGCCAAACCAGCCTAATCCTGCTTCAACTGCAAAGGCCTTTTCAAGAATGTCATGCTTGTCGACCATGATGGAAATTTTAGCATTGGGAAATACCTTCATTATATATAATTTTAATTTTTCGAGCCTTTCATGCATAACAACATGGTAGTCCCTCCCACGGGAAATTAAGCTCAAACGCCCCCGTGCCCCTGCTTCCCCCAAACTATTATCATGAGGAATATATTCCTGCCCATCATAAGCTACTGCTGCGCAAATAACACTCTTAGCTGCTGGTAGGCTAAGTGCCGGATTAATTCTTTTTAGTGGATCACCTTCATTTAAAGTATAAGAGTAATTTTCACTTCGTCTCATCATCAGCCTGACAAGGTGATTCTCCAACGGTTTTGCACTGGCAAAACCAATTTTGTCTATTCCTATAGAATAGGCATAATTTTTTAATTTTTCCTTTAACTTATCTAGAGAGGAAGTACTCACTTATTTCACCTTACCTAAGCTGGATAATTCTATTAATCGGGAAAAAATAATTACCGTCCATATGTAATAGACTTATTAGGACAAACTTCCCGGCATCTATCACACAGGTAACATTCAGCCGAATTTTCTCCGTTCCTGCGTCCGGCTGCTGCTCCTGTAGGGCAGATCCGTGAACAGGACCCGCAGTCAGAGCAAGTATCGTTATTAACATGCAGCTTTAAATAGCTGATTTTACCAATCCCCCAGGCTATCAGACCAAAGGGGCAGGCAAAGGAACACCATGGACGGTAAATGAAAAATGATAATATTAGCAATAGAATGATAAATCCCAAGTTTAAATCTACTAAGCTTAAATTATAAACCTTGAAGGGATCAACGTATCCAAGAATATCTATATGAAAAAGGAAAGCTGAAGCTATCATAGCTGAAAATACAAGTATACGAATCGAATTTGAAAACCAAAAAGGAACTTTTATTTTTTTGTCTCTAAAACGATAAAATAAATCTTGTATTACTCCTATCTGGCATCCCCAGCCGCAGAACATCCTGCCAAAAACTAAGGCAAGCAAAAGCAAAAAAGCAAGAGCAACAAACCTTGGTTTAAACAGTACGCCATCATTAGCATATAAAACGATACCGTCTTTAACCGTCCCCAGGGGATTTGGATCACTTCCGAGAAGCACCCCAAAAACAATAGCAGAAACAACCAACAGTACCGGCTTCATAAATATTTTCTTGCTCCTGTTCATTATTGCCGCAAGACTAAGAACTAATAATACCCACAAAAAAAATTTCAACATAATTAGTTTCCAGTTTTTGTGTGATTCAATCTCCTGTTCAATTAAAAGTTTTTTGGTCTTTTCTTTAATAATTTCTGGGTTTAACTCAGAATACCTCTTGCTGACGTTATCAATGGTCAAACTCGCATCACTTTCGTCAATTTTCAATCTGCTTATTATTTCTGAAACGGAGAGGCCATTTGAATTTGCAAGTTCACTGATTGTAAAATCCTTATCATACTTAAGCTCAGCCCCAACGTCGATTTCACTGGCAAGTACCGGTGCAGCCTGCAGTAAACAAATCATCATTGCAGCCAAAACCATCAACATAATTTTTCTCATTGACACGCATCCCCCTTTGTTTTTTATCGCCTTACTTAGTATAGCAGGATACGCGCCCCTAATTGTGATTAAACCGTGAACAAATTTTGAAGATTTAGCTAATAAGCAAGCCTAAATCAATTTACTTCATAGTGAACTTCACATGCAGGTGTGATATAGATTACAGTTTTAACACAGCCAAGTAATTTATAATAAACTCAACGAAAGGCTAATAAAATTAGTTAGATAATTAAAGGAGGATGATTTGAATGTTTTGTTATCAATGTGAGCAAACCCCAAAAGGTGGATGTACGAAAGTAGGTGTATGCGGTAAAAACGAGGATATAGCCAGTCTTCAGGATACAATTATCCTGGGTCTTAAGGGTGTGGCAGCATACTCCACACACGCCCGCGAGCTTGGTTTTAGTGACCCCGAAGTAGATGCCATTACTCATGAAGCCCTTTATTCTACTCTTACAAATGTGAATTTTAATCTAAATGATACTATTGGGATGGCCCTTAAAGTTGGTTCGGCAACCGTTAAGGTAATGGAACTCCTTGACAAAGCTCATGTATCACGACTGGGGACTCCTAAGCCGGTAACCGTTTCACAGGATAAAGTAGAAGGTCATGCAATACTTGTTTCCGGACATAACTTGTTCGCCTTGGAAGAACTGTTAAAGCAAACCGAGGGCAAAGGTATTAATATATATACTCATTCAGAGATGCTTCCCGCTCACGGTTACCCTGAGCTAAAGAAATATCCGCACCTTAAGGGCAATATAGGTAAAGCTTGGTACGACCAGCGGCAGATTTTTGAGGATTTTCCTGGAGCTATACTGGTTACAACCAACTGTGTAATGCCTGTCAGAAATAAGAACTATGCAGACCGTATGTGGACTTATGGTGTTACAGGAATCGAAGAGTGCGCTAAGATCGAGAACGACAACTTTGCACCTGTTATAGATAAAGCTCTTGCACTTCCGGCTGCTAATATAGATTCAGATAAAACCCTGACCACCGGATTCCACCACGATAACGTTCTCCCCCTTGCTCCGGCTATTATTGATGCCGTAAAGGCCGGTAAAATAAAGAGATTCTTCTGCATTGCCGGTTGTGATGCCCCCACTAAAGGAAGGGAGTATTTCAGGGAGCTGTCCTCTCTGGTACCGAAGGACTGTGTAATCTTAACTACTTCTTGTGGTAAGTTCCGCTTCAATGATATAGATTTTGGCACTATCGCGGACACAGGTATTCCCCGCTTTATTGACCTTGGTCAATGCAATAACTCTGTATCAGCAGTAAAAATCGCTTTAGCCCTTGCCGACGCCTTTAACTGCAGTGTTAACGAACTTCCTCTTACCATCGTGCTGTCCTGGTTTGAGCAAAAAGCTGTTGCTATCCTTCTTGGATTGTTCAGCCTGGGAGTAAAAAACATGTGGATTGGTCCAAAAGCACCCGAATTCCTCACCCCAAATGTTGCGGAAGTTCTTATCAAAACCTTCAATCTGCAGCTAACCACTGGTGATGCAAAAGCAGACTTAGAAAAAATGTTAGGTTAATGTTAGGTTGATGAGAAAGCAGGCTGCCGATCCTATCAGCAGCCTGCTTTAGTCTTTACGCTAGTTCGCCTTTTCACGAGGTCTAAACAGTAACGTAATGCACCAGAGACCCGCTAAACCAACAACGACGTAAATTATTCTGCTAATTAGCGAATCAGCTCCACCAAATAGACTTGCCACCAGGTCGTACCTAAACAACCCTACCAGAAGCCAGTTAAGCGCTCCGATGATAACCAGTACAAGGGAAATCCTGTCCAGCATTTAACACACCTCACTTTATCCAAAATATAATTACAAAGATATTATTGCCAGGTTTACCCTTTAATTCTCCTTTTAAATTTCGGTTTAATTTCCAAACTTTAGGTTTCAAAAAAGTACTGGTTATTAGTGAAAAAAAGAGTTATAATTGAAAGGTCAGGTTGTACTCCGCCTCGTTCTTTGGAGTAAATAATACAGATAAAGGAGAGGAAATATGTTCAGAAAAGTACTAATAGGTGTTTTGGCAGGTTCACTTTTAATTGCAGGTTTTGGCTGTTCGAAAAAAGAAGTTTCTAACAATACTTCCGTACCAGGCGGCCAGGGTACTGGCGCTCCTATTGATTCCGCACCGGCCAAACCAATTAACGGCGACGAAGTTGCAGCAAACATTACTAAAGCTCTGGACGCCAAGTATCCTGGGGATTGGAGCACATCTGGTACTACACTTAAAAAAGGATCCTACACAGAAAATGATAACTACGAGATGGTTGCTGAAGTTGAAAAACTTTATCCAGGTGCAATGGTATCAATTTTTGTTGGTGAAGACAGGGTCTCAAGTAACATTAAGGAAAATGGAAAGCCAGTACTCAAAGGTTACCCAACACCACCAGAAGTTGGCCAGACGATGACAAGTGGTAAGATTTTAGTCACAAATGCGGGTTCCATGGGTTCCTCCACCTATCAGAAAGTATATCTTCCTTTAAAAGCTGCAGATAAAACAGTTGCAGTTATGACTATTTCCATTGCGCAGTAAAAATTAAACAATATTTGACCCCGGGCTGAAAACCCGGGGTTTTTTGCACCTTCTCTGAATTATCTATAAGAATAAACTGGTCATTTCTATTGTGATAAAAACAGCAGGGCTGTATAATGAACTTGTACATAGTTTTTGCAGAACTTTTAAAAAAGGATGGATATTCAATGAAAAAAAGAATTGTTTTTTTATTAATAGGGCTAATTACTATATCCGTTATCACTGGATGCGGTAAACCAAAAGTTAACGACGGGCCGCCTAAAGAAATTATAAATACCTATCTTGAGGGCTTTAGAGATAGAAAACCGGAGAAGATTTATAATACCATATCCTTTGAAGCTTACCAACAACTCCGATTTCCCGGTAAACTGGAAGGACTCTTTCGGGCACAGGATCACCAGTTTGGCAAGATTACCGGGTGGAATTTTGTAGGAGACTCTTATATTGACGAGGTTAATAATCAGGCCATAATAGAGACCCTGGTGAAAACTTCCACGCAGACATTTATTTTTGAATTCGATGTCAGACGAATTGGTGACAGGTGGTATGTACATGGTCTCAAGCAGAAGCAATCAACAAATAAAAATAGTTCTAAATAGAAAAAATAATTCCAAATAAATATTTTTAAATATAATAAATAAACTGCCCTGGAAATAAATCTCCACGGCAGTTTATTTATTGCAGTAAATTATTTAGTCATAATGCTTACTGCTAAGTTTTCAACAGGAGCATAATTATCTGTAAGAATTATCGAATCACTTACATCTATTTGGCCGGTATATTCGGGGCGTCCGGCTAGCCTTTGTGCTGGCTCCAATTGTTCTTTTGATACCACCAGGATTAAATTATCAAGGTCAGTAGGCTTTGTTGCTTCAGTCTGAAACAGCCTTCTGTTGGGGAAAACCTGTTCCGCTGTATGAAGCAGGCTTTTAAAAAAAGGGCTGTATTCACCCTCAATACTGCTGACCACATTGAAAATTACCACTCCGCCTGGTTTCAATGCTGCTCCCAGTTGATCAAAAAATTCCTTAGTGGTCAAGTGAAAAGGAATACTTAATCTGTTGTATGCATCAACCATAATTACATCATACTCATTCTTTTTATCCCGCAAAAACATGCGCCCATCTTCCGCATATAGATCTAGTTTCGGTGTTTCCGGTACAGAAAAATACTTCTGAGCAGTCTTTATTACCTCAGGATCTATTTCCACTACATCGGTATGTACATCTGGCCGATAAGCCAGTGTATATTTGGGAATTGTCCCACCGCCCAGACCAATCTGCAAAACACTTTTTCCATCAGGGGCGTAAAAATTAGCTGCTGCACTCATAACCGCTGTATATGGCCAGACATGGTCATTGGGAGCTTTTTTATTCATGGCCGTTTGTTGTGTTTCATTAAACATCAAATACCTGTAACCCTGATTATTGTCAACAACAGCTAAATTGTTATACAAAGTTTCCCTACTGTACAGCACTTCTTTCCCTTGGTAACTCTCAGCAGTCCCCGGAATCAAAAAATACGTAACTATCAAACTAACAGTAAGAAGAAACATTACTATTGCCCCTTCCAGGAGAAACCGCTGACTCAAAAGTACGATTAGTGATATCACAACCAACAGTATTCCTGATGCAATAAGTATTTCTCTTACACCAAAGATCGGAATAAGAACAAAAGTGGTCAAAAAAGTACCTATGATGCTGCCAAAAGTGGAAATGGCATAAAACCCGCCAACAAGGTTACCAAGGCGGTCAGCTTCCTTCATGCCCAGCTTTACAACATAGGGGGAAACCATACCCAAGCCCAAACTGGGTAGAAAAAATAACAAAAGTGACACAACAAGGGCGCCATAATTACCTAGACCAGCATTGAAGGCTACTCTTACCAAGGGCAAAACTAATAGTGGTATCATCAATATAAGAAGCCCAGAAACAGATATAAATCCAGCAAGCAAAACTATACTCGGTTTTTTATCTGCAACTATCCCCCCAAGATAGTATCCGGCGCTCAGCGCTATTAAAAATACTGAAATTATACTGCCCCAAACATATACCGAACTGCCAAAGTATGGTGACAGCAGTCTGCCACCAACTATTTCAACTGCCATCAGAACTGCTCCGCATAATATCGAGAATACATATAAGACCCATAAATCAATGCCCTGGCTTTTGATATTGTTATTCTTAGTTACCTTCAATTAAATCCCTCACTTTGACCTCATAAGTTATGTAATCATAAGCTTTTATTCTGATGTTATATATTTCTCCTATACCAGGATTAATTCCTGCAGGAAATTATTTTTATGTGATAATTATTGCAATCTTTTATTGTTAGCACCTGTCAACTCATGCTATAATAGATTGTGATATCGATATAAATTACATAAGAAAGGGTGATATGTTGAAGAAACATTTGGCTGCATTGTTCCTTTTTCTCATGTCCCTGTTTATATTTACCGGCTGTAATACTTCTTCTGCTAAGAAGGCACCAGATGTTACGTTACAGAAAAAAATTATTTCTACTTATCTAGAGGGCATAAGAGATAAGGATTCCAACAAGATTTACGGAACTATCAGTTACACTATGCGCCGGGGTTTTACTATAGACCCGCAAATGAAACAGTTCTTCAGTAACTTCGAACAACAAGTGGGAGCCATTAAAAAGTGGACCTTCTCGGAAAAAGATATTTATCTTGATGATCTGAATGGACAAGCAATTATTAAAACAAATATTATAACAAGTAAAAGAAATCTTCCAATGGATATTGACTTGAGAAGAGGAACTAATGGTAACTGGTTTATTTATGCAATCAATATTTCTGATTCAGGTAAAAAGGAAATAAGTCCAGACATATTTGAAAAAGCACACTTATCAAAAGATAAGAAGGATTAGTAATTCTAAGTCATAAAGCTCTAGATTAGACCATAGTTGGTCGTCTAGAGCTTTTTCAGCCCTATAAGGGAATGCTAGAAGTCTAAGCGTTTTGATATCAGTGTTGATCCGCGTCATCCGGGCTTCATAAACCTAGTAACACTACCTGCAATTTCACCGTCTAGTCTACACCTGTACCAGCGGAAGCAGATTTTTCTACTCATAGCTAAAGCTTTTTTCAAGGGGGCGCTTCATAAGATTGGGCGTCCCTTTTTTGCTACCTTGGCTGCAGTAACGTAACCGCCGCCCTTAATTCACAAATTGCCCCGTTTAAACGGGGCGGTGCGACTGCCCGTCGCACACAAAAAAACAGCACCCCATAAGGGGTGCTGTGAACTTCTGTATCATTTTTAGGGCAGGTTGTCAAGACCGTGACAGTTGGTACAGAAGTCGTCGTTCTCCTCAACCAGCAAGTACTTGTTCTCGCTTACGTGAGGGAATGTTTGTGCTTCTGGTTCACCAGCGCCGTGGAATGCAGCCTCAACTTCACGAGCACTACCGTGACACTGCTGACAGGAAGGACCGCCTCTGTAGTCATCGATTACCTCGTAACCATCAGGACGAGCATCTCCTGAAATCGGGTCAGTAGAAGTCATGGTGTACTGCTTGTTGCTGCGGCCATCATTATCAGCGAACGGAGTTTTGGTCCATGGAGTACCATGTGATGTACCAGAGATTTCTGCACGACCCAGTGGGTCAATGAAGACATTCGGGTATGTACCAGCATCTCTACCAGCAACTATCTCTGCGATTAAAGAATCAGCAGTGTAGCCGTTGATGAAGTTGGTATACTGGAGGTACTTGTAACCATCGGCTTTCGGGTTGGCATCGCCCATAGCAACCGGGTGGTTGTGGACAGTACCGGAACCTTCAGCTTCAGCGCTGTCATAACGACCTTGGTGACAGCCTGCACACCAGTCAGAGTTATACTTGGTATAAACTCTGTCAGTTACAGTTCTCGTTCTGTTAGGATCCTGCAGCCTTGCTTTAAGCAGCCTGTCAGTAAGGTAAACTCTGTAAACAGTTTCACCTACTTCGTCAGTAGCTTCACTGAACAGACGGTGAGACTCACCAAAGTAAGGATCTACAGTTGAACCCTTAACAGCGTGAGGAGTGTGGCAACTGTTACAGGTAAAAGCATTACCTGAAGTCATACCTTGGTTACCTGTTTCCAGGTTTGCAGCACCACCAGTTACATAGCTACCACCAGGGATAATGAGGGTATCCATGTTCATGGTTTTACTACCTTCATTGTCGGAGTAAACGATACCGGTTACTCTGTGAGCAGACTTAACTACTTTACCTTCACCTGCCATAAAGCTGGTGTAGTAAGGACCAAGGTTACTCTGGGTAAGGTCATGGCAGTAGTTACATACTGCTTGAAGATCTGTACCAGGGAGTAATCGGTCTGTCCAGGCTTTCACGTTACCGCTATTAGCATTGGCGTGAAGACCGTGGCAAGTCAGACACCTGTTGGTAGTAGTCTGGTATCCACCGTGAGGACCGGAGGTGTGCTTGGTCTGAGCTTCGTGGCAGTATGAGCAGTTAAGACCACCAGAGGAAGTCTCAGCGTCACCGCCAACCTGACCAGATACACCCAATTCAGCCCTGTCACTGTGTGCTGCTAATGCAACAGTAGCTACTAGAGTTACCATGCAAAGAGCCAACAGAAAAGCTAAACCTAATTTACGCATTATTTGTTTCACCTCCTTTCGCTGCGATTCTCTTATCTTCACCGGCTATGCCGGTAAAAATCACTGTTCCATTTTCAGAGGGTCTTCCATAACAAATTCGGTCAGTTTAACAGCCTGTACTCTGCTGCCTTCTTTGTCTACTACATATATGATTTTATCTTTTGTAACTTCAATTCCATTAGGGAAGTTAAAGTATCCTTCTTCTCTACCCTGTTTGCCCATAGCAGCAAGCTGCTTGCCGTCTGGCGCAAATACCTTGATCTGGAAGTGGAATGGGTCAATCACATAAATATTACCATCAGGACCTACAGAAACGTTTCTTGGATTTCCAAAAACACTTTTTTCACGTTGGATGCCTGCACCATTCTCTGCTGGTTTACCAATAACCCATTTAACTTTGCCTTCTGGAGTTAAGGCCTGTAAGCGCATGTTGTTGGAATCAGAAACATAGATTGTTCCATCTTCACCCACATCTATACCATTAGGTCTGTTAAAATTACCCGGGGTATCACCAGGCATTCCAATTTCTTTTACAAACTCGCCTTTAGTCGTGAAAACTACTATTTGATAAGGGTTGTTTATATATACCTTGCCTTTTTCCACAGCAATATCTGTAGGGTATATATCAGAAGCCCAGCCGCCAAAGTCCTTTTTGGGGAACCAGTCTATAAACTTACCTCCATTATCAAAAATCTGAATTCTTTTGTTTACCATGTCAGCTACAAATATATTACCTGTTTCTTTATCGACATCTATTCCGTATGGGTAACTAAAGGTTCCTGGTTTCCATGTCGCCTTTGAACCACCAAGGGGATGTGCCACACCTTTTTTCCCGAATTCAAACAAGAAATCCCCGTTGCTGTCAAATACTGCAATCCTGTTATTCATAGAGTCAGCTACATAAATACGGTTCTCGTTATCAGTGGCAACAGACATCGGTTTGTTGAACCGCGGGTTTTCTCCCCTGCCCGGGCCGTATATGGCAAATAGGAACTCAACCTTCCCAACAGTTTTCTTTTTTGCCGAAACTATCCCCCCACCGGACTTCAGCATTACAAAATACATGTACGCCAATACTGCCAGAATCAGAATAAGTACTATGACAGTTGCACGGAAAATCGTCTTCTTCTTGTTCTTCATACTCTTCTTCCTTTCCTAGCTACTTGAGTTTTGAAAGTGCTTCAGTTGCTCTTGGATTCTCGGGAACATATTTTAAAATCACCTGATACTCTGCTTTGGCCTTAGCCTTGTCTCCCTTTGCCTCATAAGCCGCTGCCTTTACAAAATGGAAATCAATTATGTCAGGCCTGAATTTAATGGCCTTATCAACATACTGGATTGCCAGGTCTGGCTTTTTCTGTTCCAGATAAATCTCACCCATAGCCTGCAGGCCCAGAAGATGGTCGGGGTATTTTGTCAGCAGCTCTTTAAATTTCTTTTCGGCATCATCATACTGTTTGTTATCCAGAGCTATAACCGCCAGGTTATACATAGCCGCCTGATTGGCACTGTCTACTCTAAGAACATCCTCATAAATTTCCCGAGCCTGATCCCACTCTTTTTGCTTTTGATAAGTATATGCCAGTGCAATTCTCGCCTCTAAATTTTCGGGGTTTTCATTTACAATTTCTGTTAGGTTTTCTATTTCATTGTCAACCGGATCAACTCTTGATGCTTCCAAAAATCTCTTCCCTGTCAGGAGACCCATTACCACTATCGCTATAAGCAGTATAATGATTATCGTAGAGTTTAGAGACCCTTTTTTTGCCTTTGTGACGGACAACTCATTCACTCCTATCATTATTTACTAAGATATTTGCAAGATTTCTAATGTATTACGCTTTGTTCCTGTATTCACTTTCTTGAGCAGCCTTAAACTTTTTGCACTAGTAAACTAAGGCATTTGTTCATTTTATATCCTCAATTACTATTTTCTATATTATTAATTCTATATGTTTTTCAAATTTCCTTCTGCAAATAAATCATTTTTTATTTTTTTTTGAAGTATTTAAAAGTATTAGTAATCCCCTCTCGATTCACTAATTTGATATGTATTTACTTGGTAGTTTAGCACATTACTTTGTTACTGTATTTATTTAGTTCGCCAAACCTCCTTCCTCTTCCTTCTTTTTTTCGAATATCTTCATAACTTTTTTTTATCGCACTCCAGATGACTGATTATCCCTTTGAAACATTACTTTCTAATACATCGTCACTCCACTCCGCCATTTCTCTGGTGACAGGTGGCACAACCTTTTCCCCCATCATGACATGAGTAACATTGTTTTTCTGTCCACGGCCACTTTTCAGGCTGTGAATGAATATCACGATGTGGCTTTACGTCATGGCACTTTTGACAGAAGTTATCTCTCGCATAGGAAGCTTTTGGATTAACCGGATTTTTGGATGAATGGCAGTAGCTGCAGTTCGCGTCTTTAAAATTACCATGGTCGTTATTCCAGTTTTCAGGGTGGGGCATTTGTACTGTATGACAGCTGTTGCAGGACTTTGCTTTCGCATCTTTATTATAGTCCTTGTGACACTGCAGGCACTTATCCGTGTTTGAGCTTTTTGCAACTGAGGGATGTTGTTGTATAAATCCATTGGGATGAGGTATTGTCATGCCGTGACAATCAGTACATTTCTTGGATTGGTGGCAGCTCAAACACCCTTTGGTCCCTTTTTCCATCGCAAGAGTACCGTGAGTCCGAAGAATCTTCTGGTATCCCCTATGTGGCAGCCCCGGTCCGTGACATTCATTGCAGGACATTGCCTTTGCAAGTGGTTTGATTTCAGGTTTGCTATCAGTTTTAACCTTTGGCTTAAAGTTTGGATTTCTAACAACATAGGGATTGGCAATACCGGTACTACCATTTTTTTGGGGAGGATCTTGGTGACATTTTAGGCAGGTATCAATTCCCACTTGGTTTATTTCTTTAATATGATACATTGTGTAACCCTCAGTATGAGGCATATCAATGCCGTGACAGTTCTGACACAAATCGCTCTTTACACCTTTTTCGTGACATAAAGTGCAGCTGCCTGTATAGCTTTGTCCATGTGTAACCGGAAAAGAGCTTTCCTGATGGGAGCTCGGCCAAGTTAATGGTTTATTGTGACACTGAACACATTCCTGACGTGTAGGTTTGAGCGGTCGACCGTGAACAACAACACGATGACACTGGTTACAGGCAAGCCCCTTATTAAAATGTTGACTGTGGCCGTAATTGTCAACTTTGGAATTTTGGGATAACAAATCTTTGTGACATTTCAGACAGTTGGCCCAAAAGTCCGGATTTTCATCGGAAGTCGAATCCCCTAGAGCAATTTCGTACACCTTCCCCAGATCAGAGGCCTTTGAGTTTATTTCACTAACTCTGGCATTAAAGTTATTAATCTGGGTGTTTATCTTAATAATCGTGTCTTTTATGCGATTCATAGTATCTGATACATTAATAGTTTCTTTCCCAATTTCTATGTTCCAGTATTGCCTGGTTGTCACAGGGATAGACTCTTGTTTTGCTACAGGAGTGAATCCAAAATGACAGTCATAACACCCAATCTTACTATGAGATGATTCCGTCCATGTATTGTAATAAAACTTCATTGAATGACATCGCTTGCATAAGTCCGGGTTTTCTATGTAAGTCGTTGCCTTTAGAGTCAACAGAAAGAAAATAAAAAGAACTACACCAACAATCAGGAAAATCTTCTTAACATTTTTGGACTTGCCAATCCCTATCTTAAGGGATGTTTTATCATGATTCTTTTCCTGTTTATGGTTACTGTCCATATTTTTTACACCCCTACAGCATTTACTAGAATAAATTTCAGCATAAAGAGGCTATTTCCCTTTTATTTATCGTAAAAACTTATACTCTAATCGCTGTTAATTATTGGCTTAATCCTATACTACTCACTACCCACAACTCACTTGACCCTTGAGTAGTACCTATAAGCAATAACCTACTTTAAGCTTAATTGTTTGATCTATCATGTTCAATAGTCTTTTTTTATTTCGAACATATTTTTTCTGCCGGGCTCCAAAGAATAACAGAAAAGGAGTGAGCCAAAATTCATTTAGGCTCACTCCCATTTGATAACATGTTAGACCTTATTTATGGTAAGTTTTCAAGACCATGACAGTTGGTACAAAAATCGTCATTATTCTCCACAGTTAAGTTTTCATTCATGCTGACATGCGGGAAGCTCATAACTCTCTTTCCGTTACTTACTTCAAGGGACGCCAGGAAAGTCTCTTCAACATTTCTCGGGTTTCCATGGCATTGCTGACAGGCAGGACCTTTAGGATATTCAGTTATTGGCACATGACCATCGGGCCTGGCTTGATTACTATTTAGTGGATCACCTGCCGTCATTGAATATTGTTTATTCGTGCGGGGATCCTTCTTAATGGTGCGGACTCCGGTAACATGTTTTGCACCAACAGTATAATCAATGGTATTTCCCATGGCAGAATATGCTTCAGGGGTAGCCCAGTAAAATGTTCTGTAGATACCATTTTCATCTTTAGCGGCAGCAATCAGTGATTCTTTATTAAGATATGCATCAAAATCTTCCGGTGCAAGGAAATCAAGAAACTGGTATCCCATGGCGTTTTCTCTTTCGGCAGTATTTTCAGCCTGAGAGTTCATGGCAACAGGGTGGTTATGAATCTGAGACCCGTCATCGTCAAACCTTCCCTGGTGACAGGCCGCACACCAGTCTGAATTATATTTTGTATATACAAAACCACTTACTCCGTTTAATCTTGCCTTAAGAAGTCTGTCAGTTATCCAAAATCTCCCTGCATTACCGTTAGCAGCACTGGGGATTGCATTGTCGGCAATTTCAAACTTCAATTGAGATTCGCCAAGATATGGTTCAACGGTTGAATCATCTATAGCATGTGGAGTATGGCAGCTGTCACAGGTAAAGTTATTTTTTGATACTGTCCCCTGGTGTGTTGTATTTAAAGTTGCCGAATCGCCTGTTATTGGATCTCCACCAGGAATAATAAGACTTCCTTCCCATACTTCTCCGACCCAGTTGTTAGTCTTGGACTTTACGGCCAGACCGTCAACCCGATGGGCAGATTTAACTTCACTCTCTGTAGTCATGTAGTCAGTATAGTATGGCGCAACCTCTGACTGAGTAAGATCATGACAGAAGTTGCACGTCTCGGCAACGGTTTTACCAGGAAGAAGTGATTCGTTTTGAGCCTTGTGCACAGTATGACAGGCAACACATTTATCAGTTGTTGACTGATATCCACCATGAGGGCCTGAAGTATGTTCGGGTTGAGTTGAATGGCAATATGTACACTTCTTGCCGTCCTCTTGGGCCATAGCTTTATCCCAGCCTGTACGAACAGTCTGTTCAACGGCATCATCTAAACTATGAACAGCAAAAGCAGCCGGGGCCATTGTTAGTATTATTACAATAATCAGGCACCCCTTCAAAAACCATTTGTACATACTTACCATCTCCCCTATCTTACTTTCCTCATATCAATTGTCCTCTAAGGAATCTTCCAGCGAATCCTCCATCCAAAAACCCGAAAAACGTATAGCCTGGACACGTCCCGGCTGTTTATCAACAATATAAATAATTCCGTCGTTGGTGATCGATATCCCGTTATTAAAATTAAACTCCCCATCACCAATTCCCCGTTTGCCCATAGCAGCCAGCTGCTTACCTTCCGGAGAAAAAACCTTTATCTGAAAATGGAACGCATCCGCTACATATATGTTTCCGTCAGGTCCGACAGCAACATTTCGAGGCAGTCCGAAAACTCTGTCTTTTTCCCGCTCTATTCCTGCCCCTACAGCAGTCGGTTTACCCACTACCCACTTCACTTTTCCCCGTTCAGTAAACGCCTGCAGCCGTAAGTTGTTAGAATCAGCAACATAAATAGTTCCATCTTCGCCAACATCAATACCGTTAGGTCTGTTTAACTGTCCTACTCCAGTACCAGGCATCCCGAAATCAGTTACATATTTGCCTCCGGTAGTAAAGATGACTACCTGATAAGAGCTGCAGACATATACCTTGCCATTTTTCACCGCAATGTCCGTTGGGAAAATGTTAGAAGCAGTACCTCCATAAGGTTCTTTAGGGAACCAATCCAGAAATCTTCCTCCGTAGTCAAAAACCTGAATCCGTTCATTTACCATGTCTGCGACAAAAATATTCCCAGTTTCATCATCTATGGCAATTCCATACGGATAACTAAACGTACCCGGCTTCCAGTTTGCCTTATCACCAGGTATAGGGTGGGCTACCCCCTTCTCACCGAATTCAAATAAAAATTCACCATTATTGTCAAACACACAAACCCTGTTATGTCCTGAATCAGTTATGTAGATATTATTATCTTTATCAGTGTCAACTGACATAGGCATATTAAACTCGGGGTATTCACCCCTCCCCGGGCCATAAATTCCAAATAGAAATTCTATTTTACCTACCTTTTTCTTTGTTGTAGATACTATGCCCCCGCCTGATTCCAGAACTACGAAATATGTGTACAGGAGAATACACAGAAGTACCAGAAGCACTGCAACCAAGACACGGGTCAGGTTTTTAGAGTTCTCCCTATCCACAATAAGTTTCCTTTCAAAAGGTTAGTAAATTCTTCGTATCGCTTCAAGAGCCTTTTTATGGTCGGGAAAATATCTCAACACTTCCCGGTATTCAGCCACTGCAGCATTATATTCTTCTTTACCCTCAAGGGCCCTTGCTTTAATGTAATGCAGTTCAATAACACTGGGTCTGTTTTTAATACCCGCATCTACGACTCTTATAGCTTCATCATATTCATGCTTTTGCAGATACATATCCCCAAGTTCAATAGAACCCAAAATATGTCCCGGGTTTTGTGCAATAAGGGTCGATAGCAGCCTCAACGCCTCATCAAACTCCCTCTGCTCACGGGCAATAACTGCCAGGTTATACAAGGCCCCCTGATTCCCATTATCGACATTGAGCACCTCATTATATTGAGTTATTGCCTCGTCATATCGTTTCGCTTTTTGGAATGAATAAGCCAGCTTTAACCTTAAATCCAATGAATTAGGGTTTTTGTTAACGATTTTTGTTAACTTTTTTATTTCTGCCTCAGATGGTGACATAACCATCCCTACGTCAAGAAATTTCTTAAAAGTCAGGACAGTCATTATACTCACTAAAATCAATAATATCAAGACCAATTGAGAGCCGGAAATAAACTTCTTATTTGAAGTAACTTTCTGATTTGAAGTAACTTTGACACCAGTTTCGCCCATTCTGACCACTTCTTTTATAATTTATATAATTATCCATATTTTTTATTATACCATGAATAACCATTTAAGTGAAAAAAAACTCTAAGCAAGCTTGATTACTTTAAATTATAATCAATAATGGTTATTAATAGCAACCTAGGGATATTCATCCTACTTTAAAATATCGTGCTTTATTTAAATATCTTGAACTAATTCGTATATAATCTCAATAATTTCAAGTATTTCATAATTCCATACTGTGACATGTGGTGCAGGCCTGCTTACTTCCGTGACATCTGAAACAATCCTCAAGACTGTACTCAGGCATATTCCAATGCCTGCTAAAGTGTTCTTCTATACCGTGACACTTTTGACAAAAATTTTCTACAGCCCACGGTGCCCCTGGATTGGCCGGATTTTTAGAAGAATGACAGTAGTTGCAATTTTGGTCTTTTTTAGTACCGTGGGTCCAATTCCAATCCGGTTGATGTGGAATATCAACTACATGACACTGACCACAGTAGACAGCTTTGCCGCCCCTTTCATGACAGTTAAGGCACTTTTCGAACCCATATTTTTTGGCTTCAGGCATGTGCTTTGTGATAAAGTTCGGGGGATGAGGTATTGCCATACCATGGCAGTCAGTACATTGTTTGGAAGCATGGCAGCTTAGACATCCTTTTGTGCCTTTTTGCGCAACCAGAGAACCGTGACTGCGGAGTATTGACTGGTATCCTTTATGAGGGAGATCAGGCCCATGACAGCTTTTACATGATACAGCTTTAGGAGAAACCCCACCGGCAAATGCCGGTTGTTCTTCGTCGGTATGGCAGTTCATGCATGTCTTTATTCCCACCTGCTTAATGTCTTTTATGTGATCAATCGTATATTCAGGCTTATGCGGCATTTTAATTCCATGGCAATTGGTGCATAAGGGCTCATCCAGTCCCTTAGTGTGGCATAATTCACATCCTCCTACTTTTAAATAACTTTGACCGTGAGTAACTCTAAACAGTCCGGACTTATGAGAAGATGGCCTAATCGTTTCACTGTGACAGCTAACACAATCCTGACGCGACGGTTCTATCATTCTCCCATGAACCGTATTGCGGTGACAGTCATTACAAGCCAGATCCCTGTTAAGGTGCGGCACATGCCCAAAACTGTCAGTTTTAGAATTGTCTTCAAAAGTATCCTTGTGACATTCAATGCAGTTTCCCCAAAAGCCTTCATTGTCACCAGAAGTTGACCCGCCAGTAACCATGATATAAACTTTTCTTAAATCAGCCACTTTTGACCTGACTTCAACTAAGTTGGTTCTAAAATTGTCGATTTGAACATTTGTACGGGCCATCAAGCCTTTGACAGTGTTCATTTGTTTAGAAACATTAATAGTCCGGTCCTGTAAATTAATGACCCAGACATCTTTAGGGGTAAGGGGAAGAGGTTTCGTCTTAACTACCTTGGTATATCCAAAATGACATTCAAAACAAGATACGCCTTGATGAGAAGATTCCGCCCAGGAACTATAGTATGGTTTCATAGAATGACATTTCTTGCAAAACTCAGGTTGCTCAACATATCGGGTAGCCTTTGCAGCCAAACCAAATAAAATAACTGCAGTAAGGCCAGTCAAAAGAATAATTCTCTTCCATTTAAGGCTAATAAACAACTGAAGTATTCTTTTTGCTTTTAATTGGATATCCTTTTCCTTATTATCCATTTATGCTTACCCCCGATGTAATTATCCCATAATTTTCAACAACAGAAAACCTTTTTCCTTTTTATCAAAAAATAAAGCAAAAAAGCCAAACCTCGCAAAATAGTTGACGAAGTCCGGCCTTTTATAATTACTTTTTATAATTACATATAATATTTTGATGACAATTTTGATGATTTGCAGCGCTACTGATAAAGTCTTTTAGCTGTAATATTGTAGGTTGGCCCATCTGCCCCTTTCGGTTGATAATCAAAACCTTGTCTTCGCAATTCATCAACAAGGTCGTCTGTTTCATGCGCATCTGTAGAATTCACCAAAATTGTGAGTTCATCATCAGGTCCGATTCTTGGAATAGTCTCTAAAAGTCTGTGAACAGCACGTTCATCTAAATCACCCGTTCTGAGATCAAGGGTAACATTCATAACCAATCCTCCTGTCAAAATTTAAGAAATCTAGCTCTATTATTGCTTAAACACGAGTAGATTTATACGTATCTTTCATTTCCTAGACATAGTTATGGTGAATTTTAACCCCCTGTAAAACAGTTCTGCATATTATGTAATGACCGAAAAAACTGTTCCAGGGGGTATTTGAATGTTTATTGACTTACTTTTTACTTTAAGTATACGATTTTTCGTATTTGATTTTATTTTATTCAAGAGGTGTAGAGAAATCTTAAAAACAAAGTCCTACTTTTTTCGTAAGCTGTTTAGCTGTACCTATTGCCAGGGGTTCTGGTTCGGGTTGGCAGTTTCCTGGTCTGGCAATTCCAGTTCATTTTGGTATTCTCTGAAATTCGGTTTTATATCTGCTATCATTACATTTACGTGGACTGTTTTTATGGAGTCCTTTATTAAGGAATTTGAAAGAGACCGGGATTTGCCAATGACTTGATATCTTTAAACTTAGAACAGACCAAATATTTATTATCCAACCACCGTAAAATCTTTTTCTTTTAAGAATTTTTTGAGATCTGCCGGAGTTTTGGCTTCTTTATTTAGAGCAGCAAACAGTTCCTTAAGCTGCATTTCAAGCCTATTAGCGCGTTCACGCTGCTCTTCTAATTCTCTTTTACCTGCTCTAATTTCAATCTTGAGTTCTTTGTTGGCGTTTTCAAGCTCAGCAATCTGGTCTTTGGCTTGAACCTCAATTTGTTTTACACTTTGCTTCTGCTCAGCATGAGATTTTTTAAAATTTTGCATCTGAAGGTTCAATTCTTTATTAATATTTTCTAGTTTTTCAATTTCTTCGTTCATTTGAACTTCCAACCGGTCGGCACGGAGTCTTTGTTCTTCGTATACCTTCCTTCCTGCCTTAACTTGAAGTTCTAACTCCATATTAACCCGCACTAATTCTTCTACGTGGTCCTTTAGCTCTATCTCCAATCGGTCAGCTCTATTTTTTTGTTCTTCATAGGCGCGTCTCAAAGTATCGATGTTCAGTTGGATATCTTTATTTTCCCTTTCCAACTTATAAACCTGTTCCTTAAGCTGCTTCTTTGCCAACTCTGCACGTTCTTTTTGTTCTTCATATGCCTGTCTGCTTGAAATAACTTCAAGCTTTAAGTTTTTATTAGTCTGCTCAAGTTCGCTAAGGTGAACTTTAATTTTTTTCTCATGCTGTTCAGCGTGGTCCTCTTGCTCCTCAATAGCTTTTTTATCAGCTATAGCTTGAAGCTCCAGTTCTTTTTTGGACCTTTCCAGGTCTCTTATCTGTCCCCTCAACTGTACTTCCAACTGCTCCGTCATTTCTTTTTGTTCCTTAAAGGCTTGTCTTACGGCTTTAACTTCAGACTGCAGCGCTTCACATTCCTTCTCTAAATCACTTATACGCTCTCTAAGCACATCTTGTGATATCAAATTTATTTCTGTGAAATTAGAACCTTTGCCCCAATTATCAGATTGCTGAGGCAGATATGCATCTTTTTTTCTCTCTGATATCTGCTGTCTTATTCTTAACAATTCGCGGCCTACTCGCCCCCGAACAGCACCTCTATTAATCATACTTCCTCCCAGCTGGTATTTAGTTCTTTTATTTTTCTTCCCTCGAAAAAAGCAGACCTGCATAAGACTGCTTTGTTACTTTTGTAATTAAGGTAAATTGACTAACCCGTGACAATTTGTACACAAATCATCTAATGTCTCTACTAGCATGCCTTGATTTCTGCTTACATGCGGAAAACTCATTCTTAGAGGGTTCTCATCAACACCGCCGATAGCAAATGCACGCTCTACATCCCTGGGGTTGGCGTGGCACTGCTGACAGGATGGGCCGCCAATACTATAAGTAGTATTTCCATCTGGACGGTCAGCTCCGCTAATTGCATCCTTTAATACCATTGTATACCATGCATTATTTCGGGGTTCTTTTCTGATATGCGCTCCTTCCATCGTGCCATTTTCTAAACCGTCATCGACGATAACATATTTCTTTTCAATAATATCTAACAGCGCTGCTTCTTTACCACCCGGAAAAACGTATTCACTTTCCTGCAAATTGTTCAAAAAATCATACCCATATCCCTCGTTATTTACCGGGTGATTAAATCCCACCATTAGAGTACCGCCTCTTCCCTTGTGACAGGCCATGCACCATTGGGCCCCATATTCATATACATAAGCTCCTGTTACATCAGGCCGGTTTCTCAGCAACCTGCTGGTCAGATATAATTTTTTTTCGTGGCCGGATTCTTCTACGGCTACCTTAGTCTGTGACTCACCCAAATAGGGTTTTATCATAGAGCCAGCTACTGCATGCACAGAATGACAGCTAAAACAACTGAGGCTATTCCCGCTAAGTTTACCCTGGCGTGATCCATCAAAATAACCCAATCCGCCATCAGTTTCTGAACCTCCCGGAACTATAAATCCTGACAGCACATAATCCCTGCCTCCACTTACCTGTTCACCAAGTGCATTAACATAGTCATGTGGAAGAATAATTCCCGGAACCCGATGAGCAGCATAAACTGATGCCGTTACAGACCCACTGTCATAGAAACTATAGGGTGCATATTTACTTTGAGTTAAATCATGGCAGTATAAACATACATCAGTTGCTGTTTCAGCCCCCATTCTCAACAGCGATCTGTTCTTAGAATTATGCACCTGATGGCAAATTTTACAAAAGTCTGTAGTAGCAGTATAGTTTCCGTGAGGACCCGATGTATGATAATTACCGGCTGGATGACAATACTGACAATTGGTTGAATCCCGGTCAAATGTCCGGCTGCCTCTGTGGACGGGATCGTTGCTGGCATTACCAGACCATCCATATGCATCGCCGTTTATACCAAGCAAGATGAACACAAAAAAAAATATTGTTAAGATTTTTTTCACTCAAGACCCCCCAAAAAATCGGGCTAAAACTCGTATTATAAAAATGAAATATGGTATTTTTTACTATTATTATAATCGTTTCAGCAAAAAAAGTCGATATTCCTCTAAAACAAAGACAAAATAATTAAATTTTAAACCAGTGGGCTTTTCATTAAGCCCACTGGTTTAGTTGCCGGTATTTTTTCGCCATATTCTATTTTTAAACAAATCAATCAAGTTATTAACTAAGGTTGACAGTAGTAAACAAGATTGTCCTTTTCCAGGCAAAGAACCTTACCTTGTTTCTCTAATAAATCCAAGTGTCCCCAGACTCTGGACAGGGCTAAAAATATATCTAAATCCTTAACACCCGGATAAATTTTCTTAGCCACTTCAAAAGGAGTCTTCATCTGGTCTGAAAGGGCCGCTAAAACTCCCTTTTCTCTCTTCGCATGAAATGTGTAGAACTTGCTTAATACCCTTTCCAGATTATCAATAGCTGGTCCATGCCCTGGATAAACCCGCTCAATAGAAAGTGAAGCAATCTTATTAACACTATTTAAGTATTCCACATAGGCGAGCCGCCTGCTACCGTCCATTGTCAGGTCTAATAAAGGGTTGGGAGAAATCGATGTTAAAATATGATCACCTGAAAAAAGAATTCTGCTTTCAGATATATAAAAACAACAATGTCCTATGGAATGTCCCGGAGTATATATTGCTTCTAAAAGCCCTAAATCGGTAGTAAATTGCTGTCCGGGCAGGATTTTCTTCACCTCGAACTCACTGAAAAAATTCTGTACCGAGTTTTGATGACTTTCTATCACTTGGGAAACAAGGGCAATCGGTACTCCGCCTTTTTGCATTAACACAGCCATGACCCGCTGCCTGAAAGAGGGATTTTGGGATCGGCGATGTTCATCAGAATTCATATAGATAGGACAGTTGTTTGATTTTGACAGTTCCCCGGCTAGACCCAAGTGGTCCGGGTGCCCATGTGTAAGCAGGATACCGCTTAAGGGGCCTGGCAGCCACTCACTTATAAGCTTTCTGGCCTCATCAGTAATAACCCCCGCATCAATAAGATAATAGCCTTTAGGTCCTCTAACGGCATAAATATTGACACTTCCAACCGGAAAGGGAGTAGGAATAGTTAACTGGAATATCTTTGAATTAAAAGGCATTGATGTTCCTCCAGAAATCGTACTGTTAAACTAAACTATATCACGTAATTTATCTTACTGTCCAACAAAGCTTGGCTAATATTGACTTTTGGGAAACCTTCTGATAATCTGATAGCGATATTTAATCTTATAGTTACATTCTAACATTGAACCTAACATTTAACACGGTTAGCAGGAAAAAATAAGTTATAAGGAGGTATGCAGATATGCCAAAATATGAGGGCGCAGTTTATCGTCCCCCTAGCGAAGCTTATAGTCTGATTATTCAAATCACAATGGGCTGCTCTCACAACAAATGTACGTTCTGCGCTCTGTACAGGGATAAACCTTTCCGAATAAAAAAATTAGATGAAGTAATAAAAGAATTACAGGAAGCAAGAACTCATTACAGTCATGTGGAAAAGTTTTTTTTAGCTGACGGTGATGCACTCATTGTCCCTACCAGGGATTTATTGGTGATATTGCAGACTATAAAGTCTCTTTTTCCGGAATGTAAGAGAGTTGGTGTTTATGGTTCAGCCAAAGATATCAATCGTAAAACAGAAGAGGAATTAATTCAATTAAAAGAAGCTGGTTTGGGAATTATTTATTGCGGCCTCGAATCAGGAAATGAAGAGATTCTTGCTGCTGTTAAGAAAAACGTATCTGTTCAGGATATGATTAAAGCAGGACAAAAAGTTAAGAAGGCAGGTATACCCCTGTCTATTACGATAATCTCAGGGCTGGGAGGACCTGAAAAGCTCAGGCAGCACGCCCTTGACACCGCTAAAGTACTAAATGTGATGGACCCTGAATACCTGGGACTATTAACGCTTCTCCTGCAAGAAGGAATGGAATTATATGATCAGTGGAAATCGGGTAAATTCACCCTGCTAAATCCCCGGGAAGTACTGACAGAGACAAAACTCCTTCTGGAGAATTTACAGCTTACTAATTGTATCTTTAGAGCCAATCATGCTTCTAATTATGTACCTTTGGGCGGCACCCTCCCGCAGGATAAAGAAAGATTACTGTCACTTATTGACAAGGCTCTGGCTGCCCCAGAACATATCTTCAAAAGTGAAAACCAAAGATTATTATAAAAATTTAAGGAAGCTGTAACAGCTTCCTTAAATACTTTCAAAGTTGTAAATATTCTTTAATTCTAATTACTAAGATAACAACATTATCTAGCCGCAGGGGCAGGGTAAACTTCGGTAATTTTTATCTTTACAACATATGTTGGTTTAGGAAAGTTCATTTTCATGCCTGCTATTGCAGCACACACCTTATCGTAGAGTTCACCCTGATCCAGGAGTTCAGCTTCCCCTTTAAATTGATATCCAACCATTTTCTTGTGATCTCCTACGAGAATACATATTTTGTTATTTTCTTGTAAGTTCCTTCTTGTTTTGGCTGAAAAAATGTCTGCAAAAATCAAATGTTCATCATCCAGAACCTGAATTGAACCTTTAAAAGATGCGTTGGGCATTCCATTCCCGTCAACAGTAGCAGCAACTCCCAATTTTATTTCCTTGATAAATTCTTTCATTTCAGCCGTTAATATAGCCATATAAAGCACCTCCGAAATCTAGTTATTGCTTGAAATTAATCTTAACTATTCTCAGACCACCGGAACCAGTACCTCCTGTCTTTTATTGTAAATCTTTTCCGCTCACCATACAAGACTCAATATTTTTCAACGTGTACAAACTCATCACCCCGTTAAACAAACTGTACTGGCTATTATTGACTTTTACTACACCTTCTGGTAATCTGATAGCAAAATCATTGGCAATTTTCAATATTTTAATTTAATAATGGAGGCTTGTCAGACATATGCCACAATACGAAGGTCCACTTTTTCGACCCCCAAGTGAGTCTTATAGCTTAATTGTTCAAATTACTATAGGCTGCTCTCATAATAAATGTACATTTTGCATAGCTTACAAAAATAAAACCTTTCGAATAAAAAAGCTGGATGAAATAATAAGGGAATTAGAGGAAGCACGAACTAAATACCGTTATGTTGAGAAAGTCTTCCTGGCTGACGGTGACGCGCTTGTTATTCCCACTCGCGATTTATTGGTGATACTAAATACGATTAAGAAGTTGTTTCCTGAATGTAAACAAATCAGTCTGTATGGTTCAGCTAAAGACACTAATCGTAAAACTGATAATGAGTTAGAACAATTAAAAGAGGCTGGTTTGGGGATGATTTATTTTGGCCTTGAATCAGGAAATAATGAAATTCTTACTTTTGTCAAAAAAAATACATCCTCTGAGGAAATGATCAAAGCGGGACAAAGAATAAAAAGAGCGGGCATTCCCTTATCTATTACGATAATTTCAGGATTAGGAGGGGCAGAGAATTTCCGGCAGCATGCAGTTGACACCGCCAGAGTACTTAACGAGATTGATCCTGAATACCTGGGACTATTAACGCTTCTCCTGCAAGAAGGAATGGAATTATATGATCAGTGGAAATCGGGTAAATTCACCCTGCTAAATCCCCGGGAAGTACTGACAGAGACAAAACTCCTTCTGGAGAATTTACAGCTTACTAATTGTATCTTTAGAGCCAATCATGCTTCTAATTATGTACCTTTGGGCGGCACCCTCCCGCAGGATAAAGAAAGATTACTGTCACTTATTGACAAGGCTCTGGCTGCCCCAGAACATATCTTCAAAAGTGAAAACCTCAGAGGACTATAAAGAAACTCAGGCTAAGCCTGAGTTTCTTTTTTTCTGAAGAGCAGCTAGTTTAATGTCACCCTCTTCAGACGATCTACATACTATAAATTGCCATCAATCACGAGCTTTGGCAAGCATTATTTAAGAGTTGGCGAACTGCCAACTCTTACTTTTATCATTTCAAAGTGAAACAAATGAGAAAGGAAACTTTATGGTGAAGGACAAAACAAAAATATTACCTATAATCACGTTAGATGATATTTTTGGCCAGGATCTAATATTAAATCCCAGACCTCCATTTTCAAATTATGGGTGGTTGCCTAAAGATCCAATAAAACAGGATCTTCTGACAGGTTCACCTCTCCCGGTCACTGGTAATTTACCTGTGATTTGCAGTGATTCCGTAATTACTGAAGAGGTAATATCTCTGCTGGAGAAAGCTAATCTTCAGGTGGCCCCTTTCCCACATATATACCGTACAGAAAAAGAATATAAAGATCTACTGGACTTAATGAGAATACAAAATAAAAAATTAGTTTTTAATCATGTTCATCCACCAAATGAAATGAATTATGAGGGATACTGGATTGACCCTGAAGTTTTAGGATTCTTGAATGACAAAGCCAATCTGGCTAAATTTGTACCCTTAAGCCATATTCCACATAGAGTAACAGTCAACTCAAGTGAGATAAAAAAAGCTGCCTATCTAATGGAATTTCCTCTGGTAGTTAAAGCTGCAACCAGACAGTCTACCGGCGGGGGATATGATGTAATCATTTGCAGTAGTAAAAAAGAGATTAGTTATGCATGCGAATATTTTCGCACATGTAAATTAGTTGTAATGGAAGAGTTTATTCAAATAAATACCATCTATAATATCCAGTTTGCTAAAACTGTTCATGGTCAAACCATCTACCTTGGCACATCCGAACAGATATGTACCCCTTCAGGGAATTATCTGGGTAACTGGATTTATAAAAATTATGAGCCCCCAAAACTTGTCATGGAATTGGGTCGTTCGATTATGGAATGTGCTTGCAGCTTAGGATTTTTCGGCATAGCTGGGTTTGATATTGCAATTTCCAAAGATAATCGGGTTTTCGCCCTTGACCTCAACTTCCGATTAAACGGCTCTACACCTGCACAGCTTCTAAAAGACGGTATTATGCGAAGCAATGATGCTGCCGTTTTGTTGTACCGCACCTGGAAAACAAGCATAGAGTGGAAAGTATTCATGTCGGTCTGCACGGAATTTATTGAAAGCAAATACCTTATTCCTTTATCCATTTACAATTCCTCATCAAGTCCCTATTCAATCTATTCTCCCTTTTTTTCAGGTGTGTTAGTTGGTTCTTCCAGGAAAGATATTCTTAACAAGGAGCGCTTGCTTGCTCAGCATGGTATAACTTAGAACTCTTGAAAGAAAGGGGTTAAGGTCAATATGCAGGAAAGCTTATTAATAAATAAAATCCCAGGAGACAAACTTTGGTCAATTCCTTATGAAGCTGCCTCACAACATGGCTTAACAGAAGGTCAGATGGTAGAGATAAAACACGGTTCTTTATCTGCTCAGGCAAAAGTAATTACCAGCTGCGATAAAAGTATTGGTCTTACCAATGACATATTAAATCATTTGAGGTTGCTGACAAATTCAAAAATAGGCATCAAATCTGAAGGCAGTAACAAATTTCGCTTAGGACCACTGATAGGAATATTAACATTTTCTCATGTTATTGCAAAAAAAGATTTGAACCGTTACATACCCTATGCCGTGAAAATGAAAAACATTGGTTTCTTGTATGTCTTCGGCCCTAAGTCGATAGATTCTACTTTGAGAACGATTAAAGGATTTTATTATAATTTTAGGCAAAACGCTTGGCAGGAAACAGAATTTCCTTTCCCAGATGTAGTAATGGATAGAATTTACCCCAACAACAGAAAATCCCACTCAGAACTTGAAAAAATTATTGGGCAAAACAGAATATTTAATAAAAAAACCCTAATTAATAAAATTAACTTTTCCAGAACACTACATAAGGATAATTTTCTTCAAAATCATGTTCCGGAAACAAGGCTTTTTGGCAGCATATCTGATTTTGAATATATGCTAAGAAAACATCCCGGCCTTTTCATGAAGCCTGTAAACGGAATGAAGGGAAAAGGAATTATTCAACTAAAGAAACAAGATAATAATCTGGTTTGCAGATACATGGGTGAACAAGGTCCAAAAACCCATATAATCAAACAATCCTGCGACATATTTGATGTATTGAAATGCGTTGGCAAAGGGAAAAAAACATATATCATTCAAGCTGAAATTTTAAGGATGGAATATAATAAACAGGCCTTTGGCTTAAGAGCAATGGCGGTTAAAAACGGAAGTGGTCAGTGGTCAGTTCCCGCGATTTTTGCCAAGACCTCAGATCCCACCGGATTTCTTACTAATACCTCTGCAGGAGCAAAAATAATATTCTTAAGAGACCTGTTAAATGGTATTCAAGATAAATTACCCTATTCAAATAAACACTTTTTAAGCTTACTGACCGAAATATCTATTAAAGCCGCATATGCTCTTGATGAAAAGTTTGGTCCACTTGGTAAGCTGGGAATCGATATTGTTGTTGATAATTTTGGCAAACCTTGGTTAATTGAAGCGAATGGCAATCCTGGACTAATGCCCAGAGCAGCTTTAGGTGAATATCCAGACTGGCGATCCCAAATGTACGATTTCCCTTTAGCTTACTGTTTATATTTATCGGGCTTCAGTCACCTAAAAAATACACTTCCATTTTAGGTTTCCCTGTATATATCCTGCCTAACTGCAAAAAATATACTATCTTTAAAATTTTACTACTAAATAAAAGAGTGTCAGATCTCAGGGGGATTAACTTGGAACAATATCAACAAACTGAACTATGGAAAAATGTTAAGCCTGAAGAATGGAATAACTGGAAATGGCAGGTTGCCAACAGGATAACGACTCTCGAGGAACTTCAAAAGGTAATTAGGCTCACACCCGATGAAGAAGAAGGAATAAAAAATTGCCTAAAAACACTGAGAATAGCTATTACTCCTTACTATGCCTCCTTAATGGACCCGGATGACCCCAACTGTCCTGTAAGAAAGCAAGCTGTCCCGGTAATTTGGGAGTTGGAAACTAGTAACTGCGACCTGCCTGATCCATTAGCTGAAGATAGCGACTCTCCTGTCCCAGGCCTTACTCACCGGTATCCTGACAGGGTGCTTTTCCTGGTGACAGACCAGTGTTCCATGTACTGTCGGCATTGTACCAGAAGGAGAATTGCAGGCTCAACAGATAAATCCATGCCTGATGAAAACATTGAAAAATCCCTTGAATATATAAGAAAGACTCCTGCTGTCAGAGATGTAATTCTTTCCGGTGGGGATAGTCTTCTAATTAATGAGGACAAGCTGGAATATATTTTACATATGCTTCGTAAAATTCCTCATGTTGAAATAATTCGTATTGGCACGAGAACACCCGTAGTGTTACCCCAAAGGATTACTGAAGAATTATGTGGGCTAATAAGAAAATATCACCCTATATTCCTTAATACTCATTTTAACCACCCAAAAGAAGTTACAGTGGAATCAATTAATGCATGCACAAAATTGGCCGATGCCGGAGTTCCTTTGGGAAATCAAACAGTCCTTCTAAAAGGTGTCAACGATTGTCCACATATAATAAAAAAACTTAACCACCTTCTTTTGAAAATGCGTGTAAGACCCTACTACCTTTACCAGTGTGATTTATCGGAGGGCCTTGAGCATTTTAGAACAACGGTTTCTGCAGGAATTGAAATAATTGAACGCCTGAGGGGTCATACCTCAGGATTGGCTGTACCTACTTATGTTATTGATGCTCCAGGTGGCGGCGGCAAGATTCCTGTCTTTCCCCAGTACCTGGTCTCTCAATCAAGAGAAAAAGTTATCCTGCGAAATTACGAAGGAGTAATCGCCTCTTATACCGAACCAGCCTCTGCAGAGACGGAGTGTCATAACTGTGACTATTGTGAAGATGATGAGCCCCATGTTGGATTAGAAAAACTTTTCGCTAACCGTAGGTTAAGTCTCATCCCAAAAGGAAACTTACGTTTAAAAAGGCGTGAAAAATTTATGCAGTGAGGAGACAAACCTTGACAACAGTTTTAGAAACTCGACTTGAAACAATTGAACAGCCTGGCTTCAAAGCCGTACTATACACCGACATACCAAACAAACGTGTTCGGCTGATAAGTTTTCGCGCCAGAGACTATGATAAATTAACAGAGCATTTACTCTTGACGACTGAGAAGCAAGACTGCAGTAAGATATGGCTTGTATGTTCAAGTAATGAATGGATTGAATTTTTGTCACGTGGTTTTGTTTTGGAAGGTGCAGCCGAAGGTTACCTGCAGGGGCAGACGGGTTATTTTATGTCGTACTTCCTTACAGAAGACCGAAGGTTTTCTTTTAATTACAGGGAAGAGCAAAAAATTCTTTTCGAAGTTCTTAAGCTAACTCAGGAAGAGAACTTATACTCAGTTCCGCCTAAGAGCTATAGCCTTAGGAAAGCTTCTACTCACGATGTCAATGCATTATCAAATTTATTCGCCCGGGTTTTTGAAACTTACCCGGTGCCTGTTTCCAAGCCAGGATATCTTTTACAGGCTATAAACACCAAATCAGTGTTTTACCTGGTGGAACACCAAGGGGAAGTGGTGAGCGCCGCATCGGCAGATATGGACTTTGAACTTGGTAATGCCGAAATTACTGACTGTGCGACTCTGCCCGATCACAGGGGGAAAGGGCTCATGTACTTTCTGGTTACCGCGCTGGAAGCTGATGTTCAGTCGCGGAATATTAACTGCTTTTATACCCTTGCAAGAGCAAAGTCCGCCGGAATAGGAAAAGTCTTCCGGAAAATGGGATACCAATACCGCGGAAGACTCATTAATAACTGTAACATTTGTACCAGTTACGAAGATATGAACCTTTGGGTGAAATATACTGAAAAGGCAGTACTCGATTAACTAATCGAATACCGCCTTTATTAAAGTAACCCATGGAACCACTTATTTGAAAATCACAATTATGCTGTATAAAATTGTGCTATTAGTGCCTGCCAGTTATCATTCATCCGCTTAATCCTTAGGATTTTAAGGCTAGTTAAATCTTAATTTAAAAACTAATTATTTTGTTGGTTGATTTAATTTGAAGGTATGAGTACGGATATCAGGAGAAGAACCGCTCTTGGCTCTTTCCGGCATATACTTGTCCAAGTTGTCAGCAATCGGAGTTTCCAGCTTTGTAGCAGCTTTTCCGCCTTCATTATGACAGCTTAAACAAAGCTTTTCCAAAGTATCTCTAAGCTGACCTTCAGCTATGTTAGTGTGAGGATCATGACATGATGTACAAGTCATACCTGATGTAGAGTGTTTACTCTGCTCAAAATCCTGGAACTGCTGATGATGCTTTTTAGAAGCACCGTCTTCGTGGAAAATTGGCTTTTCAGGATCGTCGGTTGCAGGTGTGTTCCACTTATAAACATCTGTTAACTTCATACCAGGTAAGAATCCTAAAGCATCTTCACGACCTTCATACTTGGTATTTTTACCACGGATATGGCATTGGGCACAGACGTCAGTTTGACGAGCAGTCTCAAGGTTTGCAGGGTTAACAATTTTAGATTTATCACCACTATTGTTTACGTGTAAACTTGCAGGTCCGTGGCAGGCTTCACACCCAATACCCATTTCAGTCCAGGCACCGGTTTCAAGATTTACACCTGTTGTGTGGCAAGCTGTACATTTTTCTTGATAATCTCTCTTATTCCAATCGCTGCCATGATAATCTACCCATTCACCTTTACCGAACTTATATTCTGTCGGTAAAATTCTTAAGGCTTCTCCATCTTTAATAACATATCTCTGCTTATATTTTGAACCGATGGTAAAAACAATATCTTCTTTATTGACTTTTGCTATTGAAAGCGGCTCTCCCTCTTTGCTGAAATCACCTATAATTACACTTGGATCTGCTTTTGCATCTTGAACCATCTTGGTGTGTAAGGTCTTGGAGTAACTTTCATAAATAGCACTATGGCAAGTTTTGCAGCTTTCTGAACCCACGTATGTTGCTACTTCTTCCGAGGATGCCGGTTCCTTTTTTCCTGAGTCTTTTGGTTTTTCATCCCCTTGCCCACAACCAACAACCACAAAGGCCATTAGAGCAAGTAAAGATACTAATAATACCAATCTTTTTGATTTCAACTACTTCACCTCCATTTTTTTGACCCTTGGAAGCTGCCTGGCAAAACAACTTCTATTTGTCGGACGAATGACGTTACAGTGACAGGAAGCACAGCCAACAAAGCTACTTGTCACTAAAAAAATTTTGACATATTTCGTAATTCCCGTCAGTTGATAAATGTCCCAAAAGTTAAGGACATGTGCCACTTTCTTAACATTTTTTTACGGGAAAGGCACGTAAATCGACCGATTTACGTGCCTTTCGTACAGTTTCCTTAAATACTTTGCCAATAATTTGGCAAAGTATTTAAACAAAAAACCAGTGCCAGGCACTGGTTATCACTTCTCCCAATTGTTAAACATTTTCTTTTTAGTAGCATAAGATGCCAGCTGGGAGCGATTACTTAAATCTAACTTGGATAAAATGTTACTTACATAGTTTCTAATGGTTTTTTCTCCTAAAAATAACTTTTCTGCAATTTCCCTATTGGTCTTTCCCTCAGCAATCAATAAAATAATTTTTTGCTCCTTTAACGTTAACAGTTCTTCTTCATCATTCTGGCGGGTAGCCATTTCCTGCATCCTTTTCAGGACTTTTTCCGTTACCTTCGGGTCTAACAAAGCATCTCCCCTTTGAATACTTTCTAAGGCTCGCAAAAGTTCGTCACTTCCGATTTTTTTTAATACATAACCCACTGCACCGGCCATAATGGACGCAAAAACGGCTTCATCATCAGCGTATGAAGTAAGCATAATAACTTTTGCATCAGGCTTGAAATCTTTAATCTGCCGACAAGCATCAATTCCATTTTCCTCTCCCAGCCTTATATCCATAATTATAATGTCAGGATCTAAATCCAAAGTTTTTTGAACTGCTTCAGATGCGTTTCCCGCTTCACCAACAACGACAAACCCACTCTTCCTGTTGAGAAGAGCAGCCAGCCCTAAACGTACTACTTCATGGTCATCTACTATTAATACTTTAGTCTCTTCCATAAACTCACTCCAATCCAGGGCCTTTTTTGATTACTACCCGAATTTCTGTTCCTTTACCAATTTCACTGTCTATGTTAAACGTTCCATTACATAAGTTAGCTCTTATCATCATATTTTTTAAGCCTTGGCCGGAACCGGTTTTGTTACCGTAGTTAATAACTGCCTCCTTATCAAAACCAATACCATTATCTTTAATCGATAAAACCAATGTGTCATTTGATTGTGAAAAATTGATTTCAACATAATTAGCCCTTGAGTGCTTTTGAATATTATTGAGAGCTTCTAATAAAATATGGTAAATTTCAAGTTTATAGTCGTCCTTTAGCCAGTTAATTTGGTTAGGAGATATTGAAATGCTGCATTGAATTAATGAATTTATTTTAAATTGTTCAATGAGTGAATTAAGACTCGCTTCAAAACAAGCAGGGTCAAATTCAGCAGGGGTTAGCTCCATTATATAACTTCTAATGTCTTTAATAACCAAGTCCAGATGTTCCATGTTTTGATTAATCAATTTTTCGGCAAGGTCGGGATTAGTTTTAACCAAATTTAGGCTGTTTTCCATTGTTAGTCCAACCGCGTAAATAGATTGAATTATCCCATCGTGAAGATCCCTACAAATACGATTACGTTCGATAAATAAAGCCTCATTCTTCTCTGCCTCTTCTAGCCGTTTGCGGTATTCAAGATTAAAGAATTCAAGACCTTTGATTATAAACACGGAAATGACCAAACCGCAGATAGCTCTAAAAATCTGAACCGGAAATCCAAAAGTCTGAAAAAATATGGCTTTATTTAATATATTAGCCGGGAAGTAGTCAACTTTCTTAACTATCAATCCCGCCGCGATAGAATAAGCAGTGAACCCACAAGCGGCGTAAAAAAAGTATTTACTGATTTCCTGCATCCCCCGCTTTTTAAAATGTTTGGAGTGTAAAAATAAACCATACCCACTAATTAAAGCTCCGGGAAATGCCATAAAATATCTGCCCAGTGCCTCAAAATTATTTATTTTGATTAGAAGGTCTCCGTCAAGGTTTGCAATATTAAAAAAAAATGCTCCAGTCCAACTTAGGTAAATGGACCAAGGAATTGCAAAAATTAGATTGCTTCTTTGAAACCTTTCCTGCAACAGCTTTAAACCAAATAGGAATAAAAAGAACAAAGAGGTTGATGTAAAAAAAACTTCGAAAACCTTTAAGTGACTGAGGGTCTGCAGGTTTACCAATTTTTGATGAATCGGAATAAAAATCGTAGCCCATTCTGACAAGCCATGAGTTATACCGAATAAGGCCAAGTATTTGAGGGAAGATGCCAACTTAATATTACTGTGAATCCTTTTTTGAAATAAGATTGCAAAACCCATTAAGAAAAAGACAAGACCATAAATAAAATATATTATTTCAGTATTGCCTTCAAAGAGTAATATGATATGCTCAATGTAGCTTTTCAAGAAGCATCCTGCTTTCTTTCAATTTATAGTATGTATTACATATTCGACAGGTTTTGACAAAACCCTATTTACTTTTTCTTTTACTTCAGCTTCTGAGGCAAATCCACTTAAACATAAAGTGTTTCACTAAGATTAAAAGCTCCCAAACGGGAGCTTTTATCAAGTCACTAACATGCATCATTCACTAATGAAATTTTTCGATTCAGTTGAGTCTTAGACTCATTAACAATTGCAACATAATTATTTTCTTCCCGCACTAAATAGTCTGTTACTAAAAAAGCTGTTTGCCTTCTTTACAGGAAATACCCCTTCCCTTGCGGTTCTAGCTTCCTCTATAGAATAAAATGCTTTTTCATTACACTCATTAATTATGGTGATGACGTTGTCGATGTCTTTTCGACGCACAATGGTATAAACCACCTTTACTTCACCATTTACCCCTTTAGCATCTACTACTGTTACACCGTAACCGGAAGCAGCGAGCCGTTCTTTTAATTGACATTCGTTCTTAGTTAGAATAACTCTGATGACAAGAATTCCTATTGCCAGTTTTTCTTCTATCATAATACCTACGTAAGTTCCGGCAGCAAAGCCTCCAGCATAAGCAAGATAGCTCATCACATTGTTTAAGTTCTGCATTATTTGGCCTATTGCGATAAGCCAGATTAATACCTCAAAGAAACCCAGAAGAGGTGCTATAAGCTTGGCGCCTCTCGATACAAATATGATTCTCATTGTTCCAAGGGATACATCAAATATTCTTGAAAGGAATATTAACAAGGGTAAAATAACCCATGAAAACAAGTTGGGGTCCACTGCATTAAAAATATTCATTAGCTCCTCCCTTTGAATTCTGGCTCAAAATATTTTATATATAAAGAAAAATATTTTATATATATTATGGTAACTTCGATTCCTTTGTAAGTCAACAAGCCTAGAATTTTAAAAAAGCGCACCATTGGTACGCTGGAAGCGAGCTTTCACTTGTTGAAGCTTAAAATCGAGTACCCTAGTACAAAACCATAAAATGCCGAACCAATGCTTTTTGTCACAACAGTAAGCAGCATACTGTATTCCAAACCAGTAATCTTAAAAATTACACCAAATGAAAACAAAATAAAAAACATTAGTGCTCCAAAAATAGTTGCCTTTATAATCAAATAGTCCTTTGAAATTAGTAAAATTAAGTAAGAAAAAATAGCACCAATAACCCCACCTAAAAAAATATGAGCAATAGAACCGATGATTATTTCGGCAAGACTGTCAGGTTTAGTACCAAATAACATAATCCCTACAAAATCAGCATAAAGGTTCTTGGCCGGTGTAGTATATATTATGATTATGTTAAGAATACTCATTGCTATAGCTGCGATTAAGCCTGATACAAATCCGAGTATAAATCTGTCATTTCTTATTCTTTCTTTAAAGCTTGTCTTAATTTGATGTTTAATTTTGTATTTCATTTAAATAACCCCCAAAAGTTTAATCTGTCTGTCATCTAAACCTTACACAAAAAGACCAAAATGACTTTTAATAATTTCGACAGCCTTTTGCTTCTGATTTGGGCCTAAAGTAAATAATGTCACCATCCAATATCCAGTATAGTCCCTGTTTAGGGGTAGTGATAAAGAATATACACCAGCCAAAAGGCCACCTAACGCCAATCCTATTCCTGCTCCGGTAAATGCTGCTGCAGGCAGCCCTCCAGCCATCCATCTGGCTAATAATATCCCTAAATTACTTTGTACACTAAGCAAATAAAATAAGGTTCCAAAAATAATCATTCCCAAAAGCACACCTATTACAATATAGTTTAACTCCTTCGGTCTCAAAAATACTTCCTGGCGAATCTGCTGCTCATAGTCAAGACTCAGCTCTGTTAAAGAATAGTCTGCAAGATCCTCCAAAGTAAGTGCTTCTCCAGCGCGAAAGGCATCATCTTTATTTTGAAAAAAAGCAACTACTTTTCTCATAAAAAATCCCCCTTCTGATTAAGGACCTTTAACCTGTAATAGTTTATCTATTTGCTGCTGTACGTCACTGCTTATATTTATAGACTGGCCAATTATCCAGCCATGATTGAAAAGCTGCTCTCTAGAAGAAGTAAAATTAGGTTGAACCGTTTGCAAATATCTAATTACCGGGTCTGGAATGTCATCTTCTTTTACCAGTAGAAAAGGACCGTGTTTACCCATATGGGATAATACTGCAGCCGGAACTGCTTGAAGGGGATACTTGGGGTTAACAAAAATAAAATTATGTCCCGCCTCACCTATACCCCAGCCAAACATACGTGGTGTACGGCGAACCCACCACCCAAAATTCCGGCCAAAATCTATATATGAACCAAATCCTACAGCCAGCTCCCAGGCATCTTTTCCGGGAAAGCGTTGAACGTGGCCATACTGGCTTAATTCTTCTGCAATCTTCTTAGGAATAACTTCCTCGCTGCCTAAAATATATATAAAAGCATCCTGCGGCCGCTTGGCCAATGATTTCCTGGTTTCATTAGAGACCGAGTCTTTGCCTACAAAAAATATTGAATGTCCCATATGAGCTACCCAGGAAGCAGCCAATATCGCCGAAGCAGGATCTTCTTTAGGTACAATAATGACTTCATCATCGTGGTTGGCATGAATCATTGCTTTATAATCGTCTAATAGTGATGCCAATTGTTCCGTTTTATCTGCTGTTAAATCCCTAAATTTTAATTTTTCCTTCTTTAGCTGACTTTTTACCCCCTCACCAATATTACCAATCAATATAACTTTAACATTCCCATCCTGAAAGTTCCCCTCAGGGTCAAGACGTTTTAATTCTTTCAAGGTATCTTGAGGAATAACTTCCCGTTCAGTATATAATATCGGCGCATTTATGGGGAAATGTATTATCTCTGCAGCTAAAACTGCGGCCTGCCAATCATCAGCAGGGACCAGGATAACGGCCCCAGGCTTATTGTCCTTAAAAGTGGCAGGATATGAGTTTTGAGCGACAGCAATGGCAACTTCCATTGCATTTTTTCCTGGAATGCGAGTGGTTGTCCTCGTTAATTCTGTTTCCATTTGTTGTCCTGTTAAAGCAACCTTATAATAATTAGGATTATAAAGAAGTAAAAAGGCAGCCAGCAGCAGGCTGCTTCCAAGAAGCAGCCAAAACCATAATCTTGTGTGTTTTAAACGACGCTTAATGTCCATTCGCAAAGCCCCTCCTATGAAACAAAATCACATAGTACCTTTCTTCTCACCGCGAATGACTAAAACCCAATTCCCAATATACCCTGTGATTAATCCGGCTATATTAGCTGCGTACATGCTTCCCCACCAAAGTACATTTACTTCTTCGGGCATCATTGCAAGATACTCCATCATAAACCACCACATAGTGCTCATCATACCTACACTTATTGCTGTCATAGATATTAGCACAGTGAGCCAATTGGCCTTTACAGTACCCCAATAAGTAGAATTTTCCTTGAAGGCCAACATAATTGGAACAAAGATAAAAGCATTTATTATTACAGCAGCAAGGTAAGACCAAAATACTGTCTGTGCCATAGGTCCGGTTAATACAAATAGTGGGCCTCGGTTAAGAAAAAGCGGCGCCCCTAAAAAAACTATAACAAAACCTGTTCCAATCATAGTAGGCATCCCTGAGCCAATTGTACTACAAGTTGCAGCAAGCACTTTCACCCATAAGGGTCTTGGAAATTCACCTAAAGCGACTTGATGTCCATAGCCTCTGTAGCAGATATAATATGCCCATAGGCCTACTGGACCTAATGATAATACCACCAGAACCCAGATTACTCTCATAAAGGGAGAAAGCTGAAACATCCTTGTTGAAAGGTGAAACCATATCCAAATTGCTCCACAAACAGCCAAAGCATACCAGACAATAGTCAGAGCCTCTAAACCACTAATTCCCTGGCTTCCCTGATTTTCATAATTGGTTATTTCCTGCAGAAAATTTAATCTACCTTGAACAGCATAGGATATCTTATCAGTGCTTCCTAAAAGCCATGTGTGATTATATGGACCTTCGGCGGGGGTTACCCACCAGTCTGGTGAAACTCCAAAATAAAACTTTTCTAAAACCACCGGCAATTTGTTTGGGCTCGCTGTAAGCAGAAGGGGCCCAAATAACCCTTTATTAAAAATCTGTGATCCAATAACGGCAGACTGCCAGTCCTTTTCATTAACTACAAGAAAATTTTTACCCCCCTCAACAGTTTCGGTAGTTGTTTGCCAACCGAAGCCGGTACGGTCATCATAATATTTGGCAAAATTAATGGCGTTTTGTATTGGATCTCTGTTTCCAATTTCAATTACATTTCCAAATTCCTCTAAACTTTTCCGGACTGTACTGGAAAATTTGTCCGCTGAAGCCATAACATAAAAGCTGAGCTGTTTTCCCTGTGACCTGATAGAATCTTCCGTTGCCTTAGGCAATTTATCGCCATCAACAACTAAAATAGGGGTTCCCCGGTGCACAGCCCAATTGATAGACGGTAATGCATAGCTATGCCCTATCCGCTGATCTATTATGATCACCCAAGGATTTTTTCTTAGGGCTAATTTTGATTTAACATCATATATTTTCTGAGCAATTGTTGCATTATCACCAGTAACAATTTTAACTTTAAACCCATGCTCCTTAATCTTCTCACTAATTTGAGCTGTTTGCCCAATTGCTAATATGTGCGCTCCGTTTAAAGCACGTTCACCCCTTGGTTGGAGCTTATTTATATACTCTAAAACTTCGTTTTCCTTATTTCTATCTACCAACAATAAAGTTGAATTTATTGGAGGAGCTAACAAGCTTGTGGCTGTAACAGCCTGAACCCAGTTCTCAGAGCTAACTAAGATTATTAAGTCCGGGGCTTCTCCTTCAGGGTTTTTAATTTCCAATATCTTCTGCTGAAGTTCCTGATAATTATCTGCCAACACCCTTGTTGTATTATTGGTACTCATATGTAATCTAGTGACTTCCTTAGGTATTTTTCCAATGCGTAAACTTTCAACCAATGAATATAGCGGCAGAATACTCATTGTGAAAATTAAAAGAACAGCAAAATAAAGTCCGAATCGTTTCAAACCTTATCACCTCTTTTGCTATTCTTTGTAGTTATTCTGAACTTATACAATTAAGGCAACAATGGTTTGCATAGGGAAACCTTTAACATCAAATACTAGATAAAAAAGGAGGGGTATATAATGACTACTGGTACAAAGGTACATCAATCTCTTGGCATGATGAAAATGCTAAGTGGAAATTTCCATACCTTTGCTATGGATACTCAAGACCCCATGGCAAAACAAATGTATACTAATTTCGGCAAGCAAATGGATCAAATGATTACTGACCTAACTAATCGCATTGGCTACATTGAAGGACAGGAACCTCAATATAAAATGGAAAATATGGCCCAACAGCAAACTGACATTGCTCACAATAATCAGCAGTCAATGCAAAAAGACTAACTACGTTTCTTCCTAAAAAATTTATACTTTCCCAATTCATTAAAAAAGGCGGGAGTATCTCATAAGATGTGCTTATGAGATACTCCCGTTCTTTGTCATTAGAACTCTTTGTTTTTGTATATCTTCAGAGAGGCAATTATAGAAACTATCGTAATTAGAAATGCAAATCCCAGCATGTAAGCTACAGCAATAAAATCGGGCTGTTTTTTCAAGTAACTTATTAGACTACTTATAAGAGGCACCCCGTTGTTATTCTTTGAAACTATTAGCGGGATAAAAAATGCGCCGAAAAACAAAAACATATTAATAATTCTCGATTTTATATACCCAAACTTAAATAATAGCGGAATTGACAAAGATACTAAAAGAAGTAATCCCGTCGCCGCTCCTGCAAGGATTTCAACCGTGATTGGTGGAACATTCAGAGGTAATTTAGCCAGAGTTATAATTGCTGCCGCAATACCATACGAGAAAGCCCCCAATATAAAGAATACCATAACTGATAAGTACTTTGAAAAGACCACCTGAGATCTGCGTACAGGCAAACTCATTATCATCAGTTCGGATTTATTTAGATCTTCGTAGTATGCAGCGCGGGTCATAAGAATATATCCAACTGCCGCTGTTACGGCCGCATAAGCAGCCCCTCCATTATCAAGCGCCCCGGAAAACATAATAATCATAAAAAAGCCGTACACAGCAACCAAAGGTAACATCTTTTTAGACAACAGCAGGTCTTTCAAAATCAAGACAAGCATTTCTCAATCCCCCTGACCGTATATAACATTATATCGTCCAAAGTTGGTTTTTCAATTAAACAACGATCATCATTCTCAATTCCAATATCCTCAGTTCCTAGTATTAGTCCTTCGAAACCGTAGCTGTTCTCTTTTAATCCAACGAATCTATTTCTTATAGGGTCCAATATTCGTTTGTCTCCTTTAACAATTCTATACTTTTCAAAGATTTTTTCTTTGGATTCGCTAAAAATGATTTCTCCATTATTAATGAAGGTGATATAATCAGCAATTTTATCAAGATCGGAAGTTATATGAGTCGAAAAAAACACCCCTTTCTTCTCACTTTGAATTAATTCAGAAATAATCTGCATAAGGTCATTTCTGACCAGAGGATCTAGACCAGAAGTAGGTTCATCCATTATCAAAAGCTCCGCATTATGTGACAAAGCTACTGCCAAAGAAAATTTCATTTTCATTCCTTTAGATAGTTTCTTTATCTTCTGCTTTAAAGGTATACCGAATTTGTCCAAATACTTTTTAAAGACTTGCTCGTCCCAGTTTTTGTAAAATCTAGAAACGATAAATGACATCTCACTGACATTCAATTCTTCATAAAAGTGATTTTCATCATATACAAAACCAATCCTGTTCTTAATCTCAATTTCGTTGGCACTGTGGTCAAGTCCAAATATATTTACTTTTCCCGAATCTTTTTTTATCAGGTTCATTATCAATTTTATTATAGTAGTCTTGCCTGCACCATTAGGCCCTATGAACCCCATGATATAACCGCGGGGCAGTTCAAAGCTAACTTCTCTTATTGAGAAACCGGGAAAGCTTTTCGACAGCTTACAAACCTCTAAAATATTTTCCAAGTTAACCCTCCTCATAAAAGATTTTCAACATTGTGTACAGGCTATCCAAACTTATATCTATACTTTTGGCAGCGTCTATCGCCTCTATCAGCTTTTCCTCAACAGTTCTGATTCTTTTTTCCCTAAAAAGCTCTTTATTTTGCGCAGCAACAAAAGAACCTTTGCCGGCAACTGTTTCAATATAGCCTTCCTGCTCCAACTCTTCGTAAGCCCTCTTGGTGGTTATAACGCTGATTTGTAGTTCTCTGGCCAAGTTACGGATGGAAGGAAGGCTCTCCCCTTCTTTAAGCTCCCCACGTACCACCAGGTTTTTCATTTGGTCTACAATTTGTTGGTAAATTGGTTTCTGAGAAGAATTGGAAATTATTATATTCAGGTTAAATCACCTCCTGAGCGCCCGACATACTGTATATATACAGTATATACAGTATGTGTTGTTTTTGTCAATACAAAAAAAAGACAGCTCAACTTAAGCTGACTCAGTTTAAAACAACAGGCTAATCTTTGATATTAAGGTAATAAAGTAAAAAAATAATGCTCATTTCTAATTTGCCTGATTAAATCAGGCAATGCTAGTAGTGTTTGTGGTAATTCATGGAGAAGAATAATCGCTCCCTCCTCTATATGGGAAACTACGTTCGATACGATTTGTTCAGGGTGTGCTTTTAATTCCCAGTCCAATGATGCAGTACTCCACATCACTGCCTTCATATCTACCTCTTCTAAGACCTTTAAGGTGTCGGCATTATACTGACCAAAAGGAGGACGGAAATAACGGATTGGTTCCCCTATAATATCTTGGAGCTTTTTTTTGCTTGTAAATATTTCGTGGTATTGTTGCTGGTATTGCATTTTTCGAAGGTCCGGGTGTTTGCAGGAATGGGAACCGATTATATGACCTTCCTCAAGAACTCTTTTCCAGGGACGTTTAGGATGCAGAAGACGAGTTTGCCAGAAAAATACCGCCGGGACGCTTTCATTTTTCAAAACATCAAGAATTTGCGGCAAGTATCTACCCGGCCCGTCATCAAAAGTCAATACTACACACTTTTGACGATTTTTGGTTAGTTCGTGGGCACGGGTAACAACTTGGTCGTTTAGATCGTACACGACCTTAGAATCTTCGACCACTCAAGGACTTTTCCTTTTCACTCTCAGCCCCCCTTAAACAGTCTAATTGCTTTTTTCTTCTATTCCATTCAAGGTTTCACATCCAATTATCTGGTGATAGATATCTTTTAAAGCCCTTGCTTCTTTTTCGCTTGAATGATAGGTTTGGACGTACTTTTGACCTCTAATCCCCATTTTGGCCCTTAACTCCGCATCTTTTATCAAAAGATGAACATACTGAGTAAAATCGTGTTTGTTACAGTACAAAAACCCTGTCTCTCCATGGAGCACGATATCCCGATTGCCTGTAATATTTGAAACAAGGACAGGTATACCCAACGACATTGCTTCTAAAATTGCGGAAGACTGACCTTCTGATAAAGAAGTGTTTAATACCACATCTGCATGTCTATAGATTTCTCCCATCTCAGAATGAGGTATCTCCCCCCAATATCGAATCCAGTGGGAATTTTGCTTCACCATTTTCTGTACCTTGTCCCCTTCCTCCTTCTCGATAATGGGCCCTACAATCCATAGACGTATTCTTGGATCCTGTTCATAAAGAGGACTCAATAGTAAAATCGCTGCAGGAATATTTTTGACCTTTCGAATACCTGCCGGGAGAACAAATATAAAACTTTCCTCATCTTTTTTAACCCTGCTGTTATTTAGCTGAAAACTATTCTGCTGAAAACTATAGATTCCCTGAGGGATTAGGTGTATTTTATCCTTCAACCCAGGAACCTCTTGACACAGCATATTTTGGGCTTCTTCATTAAAAACATGAATAGCCTTTGAGCCCTCTAAAGTATGGATAAGACGATCTTTAGCTTTCTCATTAAAGAGATTATAATTCAGATCTGTTCCCGTTAACGTAATCATATACGGACAAGATAACGACCCCCGACACTCCCAGTATTTTTGAAATTCATAAGCATTAAAACCATGAACCAAATCCGCTGAGGGAAGTGGAGGAAAATAATTCTCTTTGGTTATTGAAATTATCTTAGTTGAGATCCCAAGTCGATTCAATCCAAGGGAAATACGTTCTACAGTTACCGTATTTCCTCGCGGTTGATGATAATACGGAGTCACTAGTACAACTTTCATTTATGTTCGCCCTTCTATTATATCGTTTAATTCAATTTAACTTTGCTCTTCTATTATTAAAATATTCTTTTTTTACAAGTATACCATTTAGTTTGATTCAAAACACCAACATTCCTCATTATCTAAAGTTAACTTTAACGTAAACAACTTCTGGACGATTGCCGATCCTCATAGGTGGTCCCCATGTACCATAACCAGAGGATACTATTAGATGATAACTGCCCTTCTTAAGCAAACCCCAATCCAAATCATATATTTGCCCTGTTATAAACTGGCTGGGGAATATTTGCCCCCTGTGGGTATGACCAGATAGTTGAAGATCTATATTATTTTCATGGGCTTTTTTTAAATCTATAGGCTGGTGATCCAGTACAATTAATGGATATGAAGGATCAACACCGTTCACTAAATAGCTTAAATCCCTCCGCTGCCGCCTGCCATGCCCCGGATCGTCCCTTCCTATCACATAAAAACTGTTCCCAACCCTAATATAATCGTCTCTTAGTACACTAATACCTGCTTCTTTGAAGTAATATAATAGCTCCTTGTCATTTCGCAATGCACGATCATGGTTGCCAGGAACAGCAAACTTCCCGTATTTAGCATGCATTTCATTAAATATCGCTGCAAGTTTTTTTGTTTCTGCTTGTGTCGGTGACCCTTCCACTATATCTCCGGCAAATAATATTAAATCAGGTTTTAGTTGGTTTACTATCTTTACCATACTTTCAAGTCGTTGGGCATCGATAATTGCGCCATAGTGGATATCCGAAATCATGGCAATTCTAAGTTGTTTCAGGGAACCAGCCTCTTTATCCATTGTTATCTCATAGTTGGTCACAATGGGGTTTCGGGCGTTCCAAGTACCGTACGCCAGAGTTAAAATCACCATCAATATAACTGAAGCCCCTAAAACAATTGGGGTTTTGGTGCTATCTTTTATTCTTACAGGGACGAAACCAATGCCTTGATCAAGCAGCCTAAATAGATCTATGAACAGGACAAACAAGAATAAATACACTACAGCAACCATAGAGTACCAACCCCAGAGGGTTAACCAAAAACCACCAGCTGCAGGTAAAAAGTCCTCTGTTAGCTCTGATATGGGAAAAGAAAATATCGTTAATCCCAAAAAACACCAGAACACTTTCCGGTAAAAAGGTGAAAAAGAATCACCCATTATAGTGCAACCCCTGCGAACTATGTAATAACTCATCAAACAATATATTCCTAAGAACGTTGTAGATATAATTCCCCACATATTTTCTCCTTCTTAAACAAGCAAATATTTTTTGACTCTATGGAAACACTAATTATAGATGACGAGAAGAACTAATATTACCAAGTAAGGGAGATGATATTATTATGATGGGACATTGGTTTTATGGGCCTTCGGGCGGCAGTTGGCTCGGAATGGGATTAGCTATGGTCATTCAACTGATTTTCTGGATTTTTATTTTATATGTTGCAGTTCGACTGCTTCGTGGGGTCCCCTTGGGAAGACCTGGTAATGATAGCTATTTTCAGACCCTATCAAATAATCAGTTTACAGCAGAAGACATCTTGAAACAGCGATACGCAAAGGGAGAAATTACCCGTGAGCAATTCGAGGAAATGCTTAATGACATAAAAGAAAAATAGAAAATCATCTCCCCTTCATGTTACTAAGCTCCTCTTTTTTAGGTAAATTGTATATCAGTAATACGCTTAAAAACCCAACTGCTAAAACTCCCCAATACACAACGTGTAGTGATTCCGCCAAACCCTGCCGAAGTATTAATAATGCTGTTTCCGAAAGACTATCCCTTCTCTGGGGATCTAGTAACAGGTTAGCCACATTCAAGTCTAGAGGTATTTTGGTTGCCCCAGCCTGGCTTTGTAGAAAACGGCTTAGATAGTTGTTTAATACTCCTCCCAGTACAGCGGCTCCAACAGTGTTTCCTAAAATCCGCATAAACATATGTGAAGCTGTAGCTGCCCCTCGCATTGTCCAGTCAACACTACTCTGGATAGAAACAATAAATGTAGTGGCAGTTAGACCCATGCCTACTCCAACTAAAAATGTCCCGGCCGCAGCCCACAATGGTCCTTTTGCCGGTTGTAGGGTAACCAAGAAAATTGCACCTGCAACCAAGTTCAATCCTCCCAGTAATGCAATTCTCCGATAACCAAATCTTATCATTACTCTTCCTGCAATAGTAGACGCTATTGGCCAGCCTATGGACATCATGGCGAGAGTAAAACCGGCCACCGCTGGTGTCTGTCCCATAACACCCTGTACAAAGGTAGGCAGGAAGGTTGCTACTCCAATCATTAAGGCACCAGTAGTAAAAGCACAGATATTAGCCAAGGCAATCAGCCGGTTATTCCAGATAGCCATAGGCATTACAGGCTCTGCAGCTCTTTTCTCCTGTATGATAAATAGTACTGAAGAAATTAGTACTATCGCCAGAAGGAAAAATACCGGTTTAGACTGCCAAGGCCAAGCGCTGCCACCTTGAATAGAGATAATCATTAAAGCACTTACCCCAATTAGTAATAAGGCAGCCCCTAAGAAATCAATACTATGCTGTTTGGCCTCAACATTTTCATGTAGAAAAAACCAAATACCTACAATACAAATCAAGCCTAAGGGAATATTCACCCAGAACACCCAAGCCCAATGAAAATATTGGACAAATACTGCCCCAAGTGCTGGTCCTATAATCGAAGAAATCCCCCAAACACTTGCCAGGTATCCTTGAATCCTCGCCCGCTCTTCAAGTGAGTAAATATCCCCTACGATAGTTGTGGCAATGGGCAGAATTGCCCCGGCACCTATCCCCTGAATTAAGCGAAAGAGAATCAAGGCATTCATTGTTTGGGCATAGCCGCACAAAACTGATCCGATTAAGAACACCACTACCCCAAAAATAAATACCGGTTTTCGACCAAACAAGTCTGCCAATTTTCCATATAGAGGCACAGTTACAGCCTGAGTGAGTAAAAAAGCAGAAAATACCCAGGTAAAAAGCGAAAACCCACCCAGGTCGCCGACTATACTAGGCATAGCTGTAGCAACAATAGTTGCTTCGATGGCACCAATAAACATGGCCATCATGATCGTGGCCAGCACAACTGGTCGGTTGGTTTTTTTATCTTCCTTCATTCTGACACTCCTAATCAGCTTTTTTATATCTATTGTATACGATTTGGTGGACAAAGACTAAGAAAAATATTTCTTTGTGCTATTTATGCAAGTCTCTATGACATTGTCTATTGTCTTTTGGGATACACTAAAAAACAAAAAGGAGGAATTATATTGGTACGTAAAACGCACAAGGGAATAGTGGGAAAATCAAATATTACACTAAACAACCGTCCACATATCGGTCCAGGAATTGGCTTTAAGGAACGCAGCCTAACATCCGGTAAAGAAATTGCCCAAGCAGCCAAAATGGCGGATAAAAGATTAGACTAACTTAAAAGCCAAACAGGGCTTACTCAAAAGCAAAAGCGAACAAGCACACTACAATATGTAGCGGCTGTTCGCTTTTTTCAATGTAAATGGCCAAATCCTCCGGGAGGTGCTTCTTCTACTTGCACAAAGCCTTAGCTACAATACCAATAGTTTTTATGTTAGTATTGTAATAATAATACACTAAAAAAAGCGAGGTAAAGTTTGAACAATACACAGCTAACATACACAGCAAGTATTCTGGATCAGGATACGTTTCTACGGGACGTACTATCCACTAAATTATTATTGTCCCATTCTCTGATAATACGGCTTAAGCAGGAGAACAAAATAAAAGTGAACGGGTACAAAGCTCATACCAACTACCGTATCAGTGCAGGAGATATTATCACCATTGATATGGACTTCACCGAAGAGAATAACATCATACCGGAATCGATTCCTCTGGATATAGTTTACGAAGACATGGACTTCCTGGTGGTAAACAAGCCCGCAGGTCTATCAACTCATCCATCCCGACCGGGAGGCACCGGTACTCTTGCCAACGCAGTAACTTATTATTGGCAGAGTTCTGGCAGAAATACCCTTTTTCGCCCGATAAACCGCCTGGATAAAGACACTTCGGGTTTAATCCTGATTGGGAAAAGCCAGTTTGCACACCAAGGCGTATTTAATCAGATAAAGGGCCGCAGCATAGAGAGAAGATATGTTGCTTTGGTAGAAGGAGCAGTATCAAAAGACGGCGATTGCATCAACCAACCAATCGCCCGGCCAGATGATAAAATTCGCCGGAGAATAGTCCATTCAGATGGTCAACCAGCAGTAACTCATTATAAGGTGCTTGAGAAATATCCTGAACATACTCTTCTAGCGTTAAAATTGGAAACCGGTCGAACCCACCAGATAAGAGTGCATTTAAGTTTTATTGGTCATCCGATATGCGGAGACCTCTTATACGGGTGTGCTTCACCATTTATAAATCGACAAGCTCTGCACGCTAACAGGCTTCGCTTCATTCACCCCCGCAGTAGAAAAGAAGTAATTCTAGATGTTCCATTGGCATCAGACATACAGGCAGCTATAAAGGTCTGCTCTTTTTCGTGAAGGAATTCGAAACCACTAATAATTAGAATTAATCCGGTTTAATCTTAGTCAGAATATAAAAAGCCGAGGTCAAATTGACCCCGGCGTCTTTAGCGGTTTTCGTAGATGCGGCTATACAACCTTTCGCATTACCATCTCCTCATCGCAGCTCCTTATGATTCCATGTTTTATGCATATTCTCTCTAAGGCATTAACAGTACGGTCTATCTGTTCTTTTGAGTGCCCAACGTTTAAGATTAGTCTAATTCTTCCTTCATGCAGCTTGACGGCTGGAAAGCAAATAGGTGTTGAATAGATGCCTTCCTGGTACAGCTCACTAACAACCGTTCTTAATTTATTATGGTTTTCAATAAATATTGGGATAACGGGACTTTGACTAAGCCCAAGGTTAAAGCCTTTTGATTCTAATAATTTTCTCATGTATCGATTCTTCTCGTGAAGTTCTGTTATCATTCCTGGATTATTTTCAATTTCTTCAAGACAGGCAAGAACGACTGCAGCATCTGCCGGTGTCAAACATGCCTGAAAAACATAAGGATGGGACCATTTAAGCAGTGAACAAAATTCTTGTTTAGCTGCAATAAATCCACCTATGGATGCAGTAGCTTTAGATAGAGTTGACATAATAAAGTCTACATCTTGGGTTACTCCCTGTTCATGGCAATATCCTTGACCTTTGTCTCCGTAAATCCCAAATGTATGTGCTTCATCAACGTATAAATAAAATTTATTTAATTTTTTTAATGCAACAATATCTTTTAAGGGCGCTAAATCTCCACTCATTGAATAGGCCGATTCTACAACTACAAAAATATTTTGGTATGAATTCTGATATTTTCTTAGTTTCATCTTTAAGTCTGAAACATTATTATGCTTAAATGATATCCACTTTGCTTCTGAGAGCTTAAGACCATTTACTATAGAAGAGTGACATTCTCTATCAAAGATAATTAAATCTTGTCTGCCTGCTAAATACGAAATCGCAGCAACATTAGCAGTAAAACCGGTGGGAAAAAGAACCGCCTTTTCTTTTCCTACAAGTTTTGCCACATTCTTTTCAACTTCTTTATGAAGAGAACTCATGCCGCACGATGCTGCAGAAGTGCCGCAGCCTGTTCCAAAATCACGTAAAGCGTTACAGGCCTTTTCTATAACATTTTTATTTCTGTTTAGACTTAGATAGTGATTAACACACCAGAGAATACATTCTTTTTTACTTCCGGAATGTTCCGTAACTACATTTGTGAAATTAGCTGCTCCAAACTCCATGTAACGATCATACTCATAACCATGTTCCTTATTTTCTTTATCGATGAAACCTTGTATATAACCGGCTCTTGATTCAAGATTATTTATATTTTCCTTTTGCAAATGGGCTAAAACTTCCCCCATAGAAGAAAAATTACTATTCATAATAAATCATTCCTTTCAAAATCTTAATGTTTATATTTGATAAACAAAAAATCCTGCCTTATGGCAGGATTCCGATAACCAACTTTAAAATTATGCTTGATAGATTTATGTCATATTGGTAACTGGCTGCCATTACTTTCGTTTTAGGCCCTTTAGCTTTGCGCCCCCGCCTTTCGGAAGGTTTGCCTTTTTCAATATTATTTTGTAACATAAAAATTATCACAAAATGGTTGTCTTGTCAACAAATTTCTCTAATTATATTAATTTTTTAAAGCTTTTCGAATATTTTCTATCCTTTACGCAATGATGTAACAATTAACTAGGTTTATATACTGGAGCTTGCGGTGTGTAACTTTTTAGCTTTCCATATTCCGTAAACTTATCAAAAACATCAAGCTCTTTTACTAAAAATTCCTTGAATATATCTCTTATTTTTGAAGATTGACTATGAAGAAAACCGCTAACGTGTGAAGGTATCATTGTTCTAATACCACCTCGAATATGCTTGTAAATAAATTTATCATTAATTATATCCAGATTTATGGTACTGTCTAATTCCTTTGCCCCTCGTTCAGGAAAAGGTATGCCGAATTCTTTCATTACATTCTCCAGCCTATTTATCTGTTCATTAAGAATATTTATTCCTTTATCTAATATCTCTTTTAGATCTTCATCTTTTGCAAAATTGGATAAAATGTTTGTTGTTTCTAATATTTCGTACCTCATCACAAGATGATTCCATAAATGAAAAACTTCTGCAACCGTTAAGTCGTCTTGCTTATTATGCTTAGATTTACCCATGTCTCCAATTTTTTCTATTTGCTCTATTATTTTCACTACAACAACGCCTCCGGGACTTCAGTAATCTCTTTATATTGTCCCATTAAATTTCCATTTTTATACATTTTTGTGAAACCATTAGAATGACTAGTGACGAACTTTTAACTTCTTAACTGCTTTTTCCAACCCGTCAACAGTCAATTCAAACATAGGAAATACTTCTCTAATTAAATTAATAGTATATGAACCGGAGGTGTGATTCCAGTCAGACTCAGAAATAGGATTCATCCAGGCGTTATGTGGAAAGCGGTGTGCCAACCTTTTTAGCCACTCTATACCTGGGTCATCATTGGTCATACCCCAGTCAATAATCCCATTCGGTTGGGTAAGCTCAGAGGGGGCCATACTGGCATCGCCTACAAAGATGAGCTTACAGTCGGCAGTGCGAGTTCGAATCAATTCGTCAGTTGTTATGGGATCTTGTAAATATGCATCTTTAAAGACGCGGTGATAAACGCAGTTATGAAAATAAAAAATTTCTAGTGTTTTAAAATGATTAGACTTGTTTACAGCGGTAAAAAGCTTGTTACAAAGCTCGTAATAGGGCATCATGGAACCACCTGAATCCATGAGAAGGATAATTTTAAAGGCATTTTTAGGTGGCCGAGTCCAGACCAACTTCAACATTCCGGCATTCTTACTAGTGGTCGAAACCGTACCATTCAAATCAAGTTCATCCAAAGGCCCTTCCATTCGGGTAGTTAATAAGCGAAGCTTCCTCAGGGCAACTTCAAACTGCCGAACCCCCAAAATTACATCCCCTCTGAATTCCTTGTATTTTCTTTCTCCTGCCACTTTTACTGCCGAATGATTTTGTGATTCCCCACCTACCCTAATACCGCCAGGGTGATAGCCCGAATGCCCAAAAGGCGCAGTGCCCCCCGTTCCTATCCATTTCGACCCACCATGGTGAGGATCCTTTTGTTCAAGGAGGCGTTCTTCAAACTGCTCTTTCAATTGTTCCAGGTCCAATTCCTTCTGATAATTCAACTGAGCCTCTATATCTATTTCAATATCCCGAGGAGGAAGAGACTTTTCAAGCCATTTATAAACCCGCTCACTTATTTTATCCGAAGTTTCAATGCCTTCGAAATATTTTTGAAAAGCGATATCGAATTTGTCAAAATTAGTTTCCCTTTTTACCAGAATGGACCTAGAAAGGTAATAGAAGCTTGTCAGACTTGATGCTGCCAATCCTTTCTCGAGAGCTTTCATTAATGTCATCCATTCGGTAACACTTACGGGTACACCTTCTTTTTTCAGCAGGTAGAAAAGGTTTATAAACATATATCTTTAATTCCCTCGATTATAGAATAAGGTGAAGCCAATGGGGTAATCTTAGTCAATTTTAATCCTGACTTCATAAATATACTATCATACTCCTTTTTAGTTCTTTCCCTTCCCCCGCTTGATCCCACTAGCATGTTAATATCAAGCATTTTCCCAAAAGATGGCTCATTATCCTCTGAAATTACAGTATCAACAATAATGACCTTACTTTTATCGGCCATTGCTCTAGAGATATTTTTCAATATTACTATACAGGCTTTATCATCCCAATCGTGAATAATATTTCTTGCGATGTAAGCATCAGCCCCCTCTGGTAACTCTTTAAAGAAATCTCCTCCAACCAGTTGAACTCTATCTTCTACCCCAAATGTTCTCAATGTTTCAGGTGCACCTTCTACGACATGAGGTAAATCGAATAGGATGCCTGTCATTGAAGGATTACTTTGAAGAATGCAGCCCAGTAGAAAACCGTGTCCCCCTCCAAAATCTACGATGCTTTTACATCCAGCGAAACTATAACCTGATACCACTGCAGCACCGGATTGTACAGAGTCGAATATCATCGCTTTATTAAAATATTCACCTTGGTCGGGATGTTCTACAAAATATTTAAAAATATCGACTCCGTATATACTCTCAAAGGAAGGCTGCCCGGTCTTAACACTATGAATTATATTCGACCAAGCTTTCTGATAGTATTCTGAGTATTGAAACATAACCATATTTTTTATTGACTGATCACCACTCACTAAAGTCTTACCCATCGGTGTCAATCCAAACTTTCGGTATTCAGTTTCTTTGAATATTCCATTGCTGGCTAAAAGCCGCATAATTCTATATAACGTATCCTCATGGCACTGAATTTCATCAGCAAGTTCTTTAACAGTTTTAGGTTTTTCAACAAGCTTATCAGCAATATTAAAATACGCAGCAGTGTGAATTGCATGACCTAACCAAAAAGTGGTGATTTGTTCAAGCATGGCTATCTCCGGAGGAACCAGCTTTTTTCTTAAATTACTTAAAAAAGTCCTAAACTTTTCAACGGCTCTCATTATAAAAGCAGGTGGTAACTTGGGCAGTTGCACATTATTTTTCATATTTCTTAACTCCTCTTCTTAACTTATTTCATACACACAGCATAACAACATTTTACGACAAAAAAGGTAAAATTCCTCTTGATTTGTAGAATTTTCCCCATATCACAAATAAAAAAGCAGACCCGAAAGAAAGGCCTGCTAAATCAGGTTTATTAGCAAGATTAGGGGAGTGGGGTAAAAGGACCTTGGCTCATCTTCTAACCTTGGACAGACATTCTTGACTGAATTCAAAAGGTATAGCCTGTTTATAAGGTGGCGGCTGTAGGTCAGCGTAAAAATTTTTTAGTATTGGTAAATCTACCGGCTTGTTCAAAGCATTCTTTTGGTTTTCTAGAACATATACAGCTAAGTAACCGATCTGTCGTCCAAGCCTTAATCCTTCATGGTTATCCACCGGAAAATGTACACCTGCGTATAGGCGTGAAACAGCACATTCCTCAGCCAATTCCCTTAATCTGGTTTTTTCGGGTGGGAAAAAGTAGCTTAATATAATTTCGGCAGAGCCGGCCATTGCTGCGTGCCCTGATGGATAAGTCGGGAAACGTGGGGTACATAAAACAGAAGCAAAACTATGGTCATACTGATTAGGCCTCGCTACCAGCCATTTATATTTAAAGTACCAGGCTGCCACCAGTGCATCATTAATTCCTGCATGAACAGCTGCTAATACACGGGCGGCTTTAGGCGGGGAGAGGTTATAAGTATCAATAAGACGGTCAATAATCGGAGTCCATTGCTTGGATGGAACACCTGTTCCCCAATATTTGGCAATGGCAATTTGCCGCGGCGTAAGTGCTGCCGCTGCCCTAAGGACTTTATTTAACTGATGATACCAATCAACATAATTGGGATTTCTGATATATAGTTTAATAGGATTGCCCCATAAATCAGTAAGTCTTACCCCTTTACTTCTTCTTAGATAAGACATTGGCCACAATCCGGCAAGCGACTCCACCGGATTTATGGGCGGTTTCGTTTCCCCTGCATAAGGCCAACAAGGCCATAACCTATAATTTGCTTTCATAAAGCACCTCTAAATTTTAGACACTTATGTTAATAGTATATTCTTTTGCCGGTTTCTCTGTGTTACAAAACTCTTTATAGTTAACGGAAAAACGGAGCAGCTTCTGATAATACAAGAATCACGTATCAATTCATAAAACATATATTAATAGTAAAAACAATTAAAAAGGATAATGACTAATGAATGTATATCAAATATTTAAAGCCGAAGATAAAATGAAGATCTGGAAGCTTCCCGCAAAACTAATGTCTATATTTAAGCTGCAGGACAATGACACTGTCACATTAAATTATGGCTCAAAATCCGCAGCTGCCATTGTCAAATCATTTCAATCTGAACAGAGACCGCAGAGAGAAAAGGACATAGGAATTTCTCCCGATATTAAATCAGCTCTTGGACTTTCATATGATACCAAGCTTCATATCAAGCAGGAAGGAAACAAAAGTTTCCGCTTTGGTCCGATTATCGGCATTCTCACTTTTTCCAGTCACATTCCCAAAAGACTTGACTACTACAAAACATACTTTTACATGAATACCAATGGCACCTTACTTTATATTTTTGGCAGTAAGGGGCTTAACCAAAAACAAAGAACAATTAGCGGCTACACCTATGACATCAATAAAAAAACCTGGACTAAAGGTGAATTCCCTTTTCCAGATGCGGTAATAGACCGCTGTTATCCAAACAACTATTCAAGTCATGCTATGCTGGCTAAAGTCATAGGTCCTGGAAGGATTTTTAACAAAAAAACAATGATTACCAAGATTGACTTCGCAAAGGTGTTAGCAGCAAATAAATATCTCAGAACCTATATCCCTGAAACAAAGGTTATGAAGACAATTTCAGATTTAGATAATTTCTTTGATAAATATCGCCATATTTATCTTAAACCCTCAAACGCTATGAAAGGCAAAGGCATAATAAGTATACAAAAAACTCCAAAAGGAAAATATGAATGCAGGTATACATCAGAGAACAAAGATGTTACCAAGTCAGTTGACTCCCTGAGTGAGGTTTCCGACATCTTAAAAAAAATCACCAAACATAAAGTGAAATATATCATTCAGCAGGCCGTAGACTGTATGCAGTACGAGGGAGGGCCATTCTCTTTGCGTGTTTCTCCCGTAAAAAACGGTAAAGGCCAATGGAAGGTAATAGGAATATTAGTCCTTGGTTCTTTAGGTGCGAGACATGTCACTAATTTTTCTTCAGGGGGAGCAGCAATCCCGCTGTCAAAATTATTTACTGTAATTAGTAATCATATCTCTCATACAAAAAATGACTTCTTAAAACTTCTCGAAGATCTTGCAGTCAAGACAGCAATGGCTCTTGATGAAAAATTCGGACCGCTTGGAGAGCTGGGAGTAGATTTTGTTATAGATAAAAAGGGAAAACCGTGGCTCCTCGAAGCTAACGGTAATCCTGCAAAAATTGCCGCATTCCTCCAGTCTGATTATCCTTCCTGGCGAACTCAGGTTTATCAATACCCACTTGATTATGCTTGTCACTTAGCCGGTTTTCAAACACATAATTAACAGCATACCTAACACTCATTTTTCGATAATGTGAAAACACACCATAAATGGTGTGTTTTAATTTATCTTGGCTAAAATTTAGGTTTTCCCCACCAATACATAATTTGAGCTGTTCTACACATACTTTTGTTGAAAGGCGGTGATAATTCAAAGTGACTACGTCGGACATGCACACACTTTTTACTGCAAACGACCAAATTATAGTGATAAGCGCAATATCTACAACTGAGGTAATCGCGAAGAAAATGGATTTGTACTCTGGTTTAGCTACAGAAAATGATGTACGAGTCTTTTTTAAGAAACGAAGTATTCTTATGAAAAAAGTAACAGACCAATTACGCAAACACCTGGACAGACTTGGAGGAAACTAAAATGAATGACTTAGATATGCTTTATGATTATTATAAAGACGTTAACTTAGCCGCTGGCGCATATGCAACTGTTTCTTCACGTATAAAAGATGATAAACTAGAAGAGGAGTTCAGAAAACTCACAAAAATGGTCTTAGTGGAAAGTAGAGCAGCATCGGAAATTATTATTAAATATGGTGGTAACGTATTTTAAAAAGTATCGTTACTCCTTACTATCTCAGTAATATAGTGAGATGTCTCTGTCATTAAATCGAAAAAATATGAGTTCTCAAGCTGCCTGCCACTTTTGTCATATAAGAGCTTCACTTTAGGCCGAGTTGGGTTTTTTTTGTTAACACTAACCACCACGCATTTGAAACCGCTGTTCAACAATACGATACTGCCTATAGGGAACGGAGCTATATTTGGAGTAAAGGCTTCTACTATGTCAGGGTCAAAATGGGCACCCTGATTTTTTCTAATAAATTCTATCACTTCATGGGGTAACATTCGGTCCCGATAAGGCCGGTCATTTGCCAAAGCGTCGTAGACGTCGGCAACTGCTACAATTCTGGCAAATTCTAAGATACCCTTTCCAGCCAATTTCCTTGGGTAACCTGTACCATCATATCGTTCGTGATGCTGCCAAGCCACATGAGCTGCCAGAACACTAATGTTATTAGTCTTTTTAAGTACCTCCCATCCATATTCGCAATGTTTTTGTATTAAGAGGTAATTATCTTTTGTTAATCTACTTTCACTGTTTACCTGTTCTAATATCTTTGCTTTTCCAATATCGTGCAACAGTGCACCAACACCCAAATCTTTTACTTTCAACTGATTATATCCCATGGAAAAACCCGTTAATACAGATAAAATACAAACATTAACTGAATGGCTAAAAGTATGGTCCTGCAATGACCTGATATCGGTAAGATGAATGATAGTCTCCCTATTTCGTAGTATTTCATCAATCACATTGTCAACAGCCTGTTTTATTTTTCGCTCCTGAATTGAGTCTCCCGTTTTAACACTGTCTAATGCTTCTTTTGTTATTTTAAAAACTTGAGCACGGGTCTCTGCAGAAACCACATCATCAATTTCAATAGAATCCGAATTTTCATTAACAATATAGATAGATCTATACTGTAATTCTTGCAATCGTTTAATATAAGGCGAAGAAAGTAAAGTCCCCTTTTGAAGAAGTACTCTACCAAACGAATCATAAATAGATTTTGCTAAACAAGTGCCAGGTTTAACTTGTTCAACTGAAACCAACCTCATAAATTTCTCCACCGTCTTCCTAATAACTTCCATGGAATATATTAACACATTAATTATATTAATTATCATTAATGTTGTCTTAAGAAGATTGTCGAACAATGTCGAGTAATAAGTAATTTTACAACAAAATGCCGTTCTAGAAAAACTCAAACAAAAAACAAACCCCTCTTAGGAGTCTGTCTCATTTTCACCGTCATCATCATCATGTTCGTATGTCGGCAATAACCCCAACTTCCTTGCGTACTTCGGTAAGTTCATTGCTACAAACATCAAAGCAGCTGTAAACAGAGCTATATCGTATTGCCCGTAACCAATCGTCAAACCTACACCAGAAGTTATCCATAAGTTTGCTGCAGTTGTGAGTCCCCGGTTAATATGACTATTATCTTTCCATATAACCCCCGCACCAATAAAACCGATTCCGCTGACAACCTGGGCTGCCAACCTCATCTGGTCTCTATATGGCCCTTGATTTAATATTGAAAGAATCATTATTAGACATGATCCTAAACAAACTAATATGTGAGTCCTTATCCCCGCAGGTTTTCTCTTAGCAGTCCTTTCTAAACCGATAAAAAAACCAAAAACTACCGATAAGGTCAGCCTTAAATAAAAGTCGTAATGATTTAGAATGGTTGATATCACGATATACTTATCCACCAATCTTTCGTTCAAACCTTATAATAGGCTTGTAATCTTTTTTACAGACTCTATTCTTTGCTGGTGAAAATAGTATTATACAATAATAGCAAAGATATTGGCGTTCTCACATAGAAGCAGAGAGGTTGAGCTTCAGTTGAGCAAAAGCTTTTTGAACATTATTTAAATCCTGCCAGTGCTTTTGCATAAGCCAAAGGCTTGGATACCACCCGGTGATACATTTCCGGGGCATCTTGAACGTATTTTACCATCGTATGCTGGTGAATCTTGTTGATTTCCAGAATCCAAATGTTAAGGTCCTTATCCAACACCAAATCGATACCTACATCAGCATAAATTCCAAAAGCACGCTCCATGATTTGACAGGCTTCTATACAAATCTTAATGATTTTATCTTCTATTTTAAATTCTACTTCCAATGCCTGTTCAGGAGTTAAACCAAAAATCATCTGTAAAGCATCACGAAATAAACAAATAGCCGATGGAGTATTTGTATATATCCGCCCCCAATAGCCCAACTTCGCAATGATTCCCGAGCAGGTCCACTCCTTGGTACCATCCTTCTGCAAAATTACCCGGAAATCCACCGGTTTGCCCTCATGTATTAATGGTACACCCTGTTGGATAAGATATTTTCTTTTTCTCTTATATTTGTTGACCAATCGCCACACCTGAGCCACATCATCTACCCTTTTTTTAAAACCCGATTCATCTCCAAACAAGAACCCCTCTGGTAACTTCTCCACTTTTTGAATACCAATCCCTAATCGCCCCTGTATAGGCTTCAGATAAACCGACTCGTAAAGACCAAGCATCTGTTCTAGGCGTTCGGGCCCGTCTAGCAGGACTGTATGAGGCATATAGGTAAACCCTGTTTCAGACAACACTTCCCACATCTCCCATTTATTAAACAGCTTGGCATTGAATACTTTACCATCCACATGCGTCGACAAATTTTGTAAAATATCCTGCCCTATCTCAGTTCGCTGAAATACTACTCCTGGATAAGGAAAAACCCCTGATTTCCATTGTTCTGGTCCTTCCACATTCGGGTCGTAATAATATCCCTTAATGGTCATAGTATTTATGTCAATTCCATCCACCATACAAAAATATATTAATCCCCTTATCTCCGAATAATTCTGGCAGTAATCCGTCCAAAAACCCAAACGTTTCTGTGATAGATTTCCTTTCCGCACAACGACAGCAATAACCGGCCCAACATATAAATCATCACCTTCCAGATATATCTCATAATGAAGGGTATCGGGAACTGTAAAAATCTGTAGGAGGCGGCTGACTAATCCAATGGTATTTTCGTCTAACTCGTCATGAAGCTTAACGTGCAATCTTTCCTTCCACGTTCCCAAATGAAGCGTGATTTTTTTGCAGTTTATATTAAATTTCTGAAGAGTCTTCTGAGATACGCATATACTGTCCTGTTCCTGGTCATTAATCCACCGGATATACAATGAAGCCGCCTCCCCTCTCTTATTGTCAAAAAAGCATCTACATATCTGTTAGTTCAATTTATGTCCTCAGGAAGGTAACTGATACAAAAGCTTAGTGACATATTTAACTCAGACCATCTCTTTGTCTGAGTTTGTTTGAGCAGCTTAATCGTTAGTAGTCTCTATTTTTGAACCATTTTATGTAAAGTAGAATACAATATAATATATAGAAATCTATTGTCTGGAGGTATTTAAAATGGGAATTAGGCCCGGTGGTATGGTGAGTCAGCATGCTAAATCTACCGTAACACAAACACAAAATGTCACTCAGTCAAACAATAACGAACAGTTGTCGGCTGTGGCTTATGCGTCAGACGGAGGCACCGCAACTGCATATCAGTTTAGCGAACAGTCCAATAGTAATTCACAAGTTGGTACTGCAACAGCAGCTAATAGAATTGAACCCTCTTGCAGCGAAAATAACATAGATCAGATTGCAGAAGCTGAAGTAGAACAAAATCAAATTGTAGAACAACTCAATGTGTCCCAGCAAAGTGAAGCAAATGCCGAAGCTAGCGGCGAAGAACCTGAGGCAACAGCTACTCAACTAAATTATCAGACTAACAATAATCTACAGATAGGAACTGCGGAAGCAGAAAATATTTGTGGTGATACTGTTGGAATTACAAACTGCAAAGATGTGCCAAAGCAGGACGCTGTCTTTAATCAAATGAAAACTGAGAAAGGGCATGTATTTAATGATGAGGCAGTTATATCTCTTAATGGTATTAAGGTAACCGTATCCGTAGATGAAGATAAACGAAAGCTGAATATACAAGTGGAGAAAAATGGAATGATTGCTTTAAACGAATTCAAACAAGTAAGCTCTAAAGTAAAAGGTCTAAAAACGGAATCAACACCTACTGCAAACAAGATTGTAATTGCAACCGAGGAAGATAAAATTTGCTTAGAAATTGAATTAACAAAAACGGGAGAAATATTTGTGAATGGTGAAAAAATTTCTGCAGTATAGGAATCTATATCATCAAATGAGGTGAACATGATATGTCTAACTCTCATAAAATCAAAACTGCAGGATCGCTAATTAGCCAGCAAGCTGAAGCCCTAGCCACTCAAAACCAGGATGTTGCCCAGATAAATATAAATGAGCAGGGAATAGCCGTTGCAATTGCAGTAGGTGAAGATTCCATCGCAAGAGCTATGCAAAATTCAGTTCAAAGCAACCAAAACAGCCAAGATACCGAAGTAACCGCTATAAACGTAGACACCACCAGTTGTTATAACTGCTTTGAAGATGCTAATAGTAGTGTCAATCAAAATCAAGATGTTGACCAAATTAATGTAAATTTTCAAGAGAATGCAGTCGCAATTGCAATCGACGGTGGAGATGCTGAAGCAACCCAAAGCAGCTTTCAAAATAACAACAATGCTCAGATTACCTTTACTTTAGCTGATAATGAGAATGAGTGTGAATCCTCCGGTTTATCTACAGACGCTGAGAAAGGTAAAGAAAAAAAAGAGATGGAAAATAAGAAATCCTGCAGCTCAATTATAAAAGCACAAGCTAGTCCGGAAAAAGATACCAAAGTAATAGTAGATATTGTTAAAGGGAGTCAAAAGTTCAAGGTAAAAGTCCTCTCAAATGGTGACATTCTCGTAAATGACCGGAAGGTGGATGTTCAACTGCAGAAAATTGACGATAACCGATTCATTTCTTCGGGCAATGAGGAGAGACATGATGATGAGTAACGGGCTATATAAAAACCAAATTAATCAGCTGGCCAGTGCAGTCAGCATACAAGAGCAAAATGCGAATCAATCTAACTCCAGCCTTCAATTAACTGCAGTTGCAATTGCAGAAGGCGGAGGGACTGCAGTTGCTGAACAAAATTCCTATCAGGAGAATTCTAATTGTCAGAAAGGAAATTCAAGTGCTCAAAACACCAACATGACTTGCAACTGTAAAATAGATGTTTGTCAAAATTCTGAAGCCGAGATAAATCAAGCTCAGGTAACTGATCAAACACAATATAACTACCAAAGTGCGGTTGTAGCAGTAGCCCTTAATGAAGGCTCAGAAGCAACAGCAAAACAAGATAACAAACAGAGCAGCATGAATGAGCAGAAGGCAGAGTCGTCTTCTGAAAACGGCAATAATACGGTATATAGCAATTCTACGTCAGTTGAACCAGAAACCAATAAAGATGGTGTTAAACCGGAAGAGAATATAAAGGTAAGCAAAGATATCAGAAACACAAAAGGCAAGTTAAAAAAGCCATTTAAAGTAACACTAACTCTAAATAAAAATGGTAATATTTTAGAAATGAAAGCCGATGAGACAGGAGAAGTGAAATTAAATGGAATCGAAAATGCTCTCCAAAATTTTGAAAAAATTAAACAAAAAGCTATATTAAATAATCCCAACAACGTCAGTGACCTTAGAATCAAAATAGTTTATAATAATGAAATTTTAGAAATACATTCTGATGAACAGGAAAAAATCTTTATCAATGGTATTGAAGTAGAACACATGCAAAATAATCTTTGACCTTCTGACATAAAAAAGCCAGCATCTCTGCTGGCTTTTGAATTACATAAATACATAAAATAACGAACCAAAAACGTATTTAAGAGAGGAGACTACTTATGGGGGGAAATAAAACTCAATCCGGCTCAAGTTTTTCTGGTCATGCATACCACCTAAAAAATCCGGATATACTTGGCTCTGAAGTTCAAAACATAACAATAAGTGCCGCTGGCGATTGTACTCTAGGCTCCTCCGAAAGATATCCTTATCATAATTCCTTTACTTATGAACTAAAAAAAGCAAACAATGATTATTCATATTTTTTTAAGAATGTACAGCCTATTTTCGCAAAAGATGATTTAACAATTGTAAACCTGGAAAACCCGTTAACGAACGCCACGGAAAAAGAACAAAAAAGGTTTAGATTTAAGGGAGATCCTTCATATGTCAATATTCTGAAACATGGAAATGTAGAGATAATAAACATTGCAAATAATCATATGCATGATTATTTGAGAGCGGGTTATGAAGATACTATTAAATCTCTAAAAACAGCAGGCATTAAGTTTTATGGCAGTGATATTTTTGAAAGTACAAACCCCGAGGTTGGTTTTTTGAACTATGAGTATAGACCAATTGTGGTTGTAAAAGAAATAAGAATTGGATTACTTGGTTATAAGGTTTGGCGCAATTCCGGCAATGTGAAAAAACAAAAGATAAAAGATGATTTAGAATATATGAAAAAACATGCCGACTTAGTAATAGTATCTTTCCATTGGGGAAAAGAATTTACACACTATCCGTTGTTATCACAAAAAAAATTAGCTCATTTTGTAATTGATAATGGAGCTAATTTAGTACTCGGACATCACCCTCATGTAATTCAGGGAATTGAAACTTATAAGAACAAAAAAATAATCTACAGTTTAGGTAATTTCTGTTTCGGCGGACTTCTGAATCCCAAAGACAAAGACACCTTTATATACCAGCACAGTTTCACGTTCAAAAACGGTAACTTAATAGATGAAGACAATGAAATTATTCCTTGTTCAGTGTCCTCCGTAAAGGACAGAAACAATTTTCAGCCCACTCCTTTAGAAGGCAAAGAGAAAATACGAGTTTTGCAAAGAATAAAAGAATATAGTAAAGATTTATAATAAGTACAAAGTCGCCGTTTCTACGTACCTATTTTATATTTAGGAGAAGCCTGCAGCCAACCTTTAACCTTTCCGTATTTAAGCATTCACCACTTAAGTTTTTTTAGTCTGAGATTATGGACACTTTTTTATCCAAAAAGTAAAACACAAAATCAGCTACCTAACCTTCTTAAAAATACGCTGCCACAAGGACGGTTTCTCAACCTCCAAATTCACCACTTCTTTTTTTACAGGAGGCTTTTCGGTAATACCTTCAAAATTATGTGTTAGCAGCTTTAATGCATACACTGTTGTGATACCAAAGATGCTGGTTCCTATGATATGTGTTAGAGCAGGTAAAGGCTTAATATGAACAAAACCAGGCATTCTAAAAAAAGTAGTAAAGGCAATGTTGTATATCCACACTCCCATACCAATACCCCATCCTTTAAAAAGGTAGTAGCTTTCTGAAGATTTAGAAATAAGGTAGGATAGTATAATACCATACATTGCACCCAGGGACGTATGGCAAACAAGCCCTACTATATAAGCAATTGGACCATAAAACTCATCATACATTATTAAACGCTTATTAAAGTAGATAAATCCTTGTTTTTGATGAAGAAATAAAGTTATGAAAAGCAAGTCATAAATCGTTACAACCAATGCGCCGATGATACCGGCAAATGCTCCGGCAGCAATTTTATCTTTCAATCCATACACCTATTTTCAGAAAATTTGTAGCTATTTTCTCCAGTTTTAATTTAACTTATGTACTTTAGAGTTGATGACCGAACCTCTATTTAGAGATAGCAAAAAGCCAAGGCCAAATTGACCTCGGCATCTTTAACGATTATTGAGATGTAATATATGAATTATTTTTGGTGTTAACATAATAAGCAATTATTACATATTATGTAACAAGAAAGCCCTCCCTCATTCTATGTATACAAAAGAGGTATATTAATTTACTCTTCTTCATCCCAACTATCTTCTGGCTCTTCAATAAAACTCTCATTCTCTGTTACATAATTCCAGCTAGAGTCCTCGGATAGTGTTTTGAAAACCAGTTCATTCTGTTTGGTCCCTAAAATGGCTAATTTGTCTATTTCCTGTTTCTCTTCTTCGCAATCCCTTATTATTTCACTTTTTTGTTCACTCTCCTGTAGCAAATATTCACCTAGTACGTCCACTTCTGGAGTGTGTACTAAGTTCTTATTTGTGTCAACTTCCGAGTCCCGACGCAAACGATAATTAACGTAAGGCTCACTCTCTATAGAAATTATGTTATTTTTCATAATTATCATATTTTCGGCGCGCTCTTGGATAGTTTGGCTGTTCCTGTTATATACTGTTATTCCTACATAAGGGCAAGTATCAGTATTACTGATTAGTTCTATGTAGTTTGGAGCAACAGAACCCAGAATACCAACCGCCTTTTTACAGCAGTCTCCACCAACATATTCAACCGCAATTAACCTATTCTCACAATTTTGTCCTAAATAATTTTCAATATCGATACCAACAGACATTTGGATTTCCCCTTTCTTTTATTTCTTCACTGCACAACCCCCAGTGAAGCTCTATAATAAAGATTATGTAAATACAAATTGAAAGGTTCCATAGGACTGGCCAGATCAATTTTTTTAGGTTGTATTATTTGAAATCTCCGTCAAATCGCTCTTCTCATAGCAAAAGCAGACTCACTTAAGAGTCTGCTTTAGTCCATTGTTAACAAGTCTACTTCTTCCATAACCTTCTCCACGGCTTCTTTTATATTCACACGCCTGGTTATAAGGTTGTCTGATAGGTTCCAATACACCATTCTTCAATTTTTTTCTCTGATAAAGTCCAATCAAATTCTGTTTCATAATTTCCCGAACAGTATGAACATAATTTATTCACTTCTGTGAGCCTATTAATTATTTCAATACCATCACTTTTATATAAATCTACTTTTCCTCCATCATCACTTTCCACGATATTTTCTCCAAAATAATTTTGAAATTTAGTTATATTTGGCAGGATTGAACACATATATATTTTTCCATTTTTCAATGTCACACACTTCTTAAGTACACATCTTTTAGAATTTTCAATTCCATCAAAATCACCCTGCAGGTTTAACCTTGCTGCAAATTTACTTACCTCCCTCAGCTTATATCCAATACCTTTGCTTTTTAAAAGTTCAATAATAGTTTGTTTGGAATCTTTCATCATTGGATATAGCGATATGTCTAATTGAATGTTTTCTTTCAATAGGCATTCTATAAATTTGTCACTCATACTCTTAAGCTTAATACCATTAGTAACAACTCTAATATTCGAATTTGGAAATATCCTGCGTGTAAACTTTAATATCTCTGTTATTTTCTCATTTAATAAGGGTTCCCCACCCATTAACCGTAAAACCTTAATATTTGAAAATATATTACTTAGCCGAATGAAATCATTTTTATATCCTGTAAAGTCAAATTTTTTCTCATCTTGTATTAACGGTGCAAAATGTGAGCATCCTTTGCAATTCAAATTACACTTTTCATAAATTTCAACTTCTAAATATTCTAATATAGGTTTTTCAATCATTTTAAATCTTCTAAGCATGCATATCACATCCAATAAATTATTCACTGTACTGGCTAACTTTGTCTACAATATTATACTAAAACCAGCTACCAGTTGTGCGTATTTATCAGACTCCCAAAGCAAAAATCCCCTCAAGCCATTGGCCTAAAGGGAAATCAAAACATAATTTAGTGTTGCAACTTATTTCTGAAGTTAAGCTCTACAGACTTTCACCTTGGAAATTCTTTTAACGTCAACTTCCTCAACCTTAAAAATAACCCCGTTAAATTCCACTGTTTGATGTTCTCCTGATTTAGGAATCCTTCCCAGTTGCCCTATAATAAAACCATTTAAGGTTTCATAATCATCCGTTGGTAATTTAACTTGTAGAAAATCTTCAACGTCACTAAGATTGGTGACACCCTTCACTATATAGGTAGTTTCATCAACCTTTTCAATTTCATTTGATTCCTCGTCGTGCTCATCAGAAATATTACCTACAATCTCCTCAAGCAAATCCTCAATTGTTATTATCCCTGCAGTTCCACCATACTCATCAATTACAACTGCCATATGAACCCTATTCTTCTGCATTTCTTTTAATAACTCGTCAGCTCGTTTGAAAGTTGGAATCATATATGGTTTTCGAATAATATTTCTTAGTTTGAAGCTGTCATCACCTTTTTCAACAATAAGTTGAATTAAGTCCTTGACATGCAGGATACCCACGATATTATCTATAGTGTCCTCAAACACAGGTACCCGTGTATGTTTACTTTCATTTAACACAGCGGCAACTTCTTTTAAACTATAGTCCATTGGAATTCCAACAATTCCGGTACGATGGGTCATAATCTCGGAAACGATTGTGTTATCTAATTCAAAAATATTATTAATCATAAATTTCTCGTCTTCTTGAATCGTACCTCTTTCTTCTCCGACATCAACCATCATCCTGATTTCTTCCTCCGTAACTTCATCATCATCTGCATGAGGATTTACACCAAAAAGCTTGACGATTAGATTGGTCGAAAAAGTTAATAATTTTACAAAGGGGGATGATGCTTTTGACAGTAAATTTAAGGGGACGGCAACAAACATAGAAATAGCCTCAGCTTTGTGCATAGCTAAGCGTTTTGGAACCAACTCACCTAATACTAAGGTAAAGTAGGATAGAATTAAAGTAATCAAAATAACGGAAATACTATCTAACCACTTCTCAGAAAGAGGGACTCCTATTTTATTCATAAAATATGCAAGTTTGTCAGCGAAATTTTCTGCTGCAAAGGCACTTGCCAGAAACCCCGCAAGTGTAATGCCTATTTGAATAGTAGCTAAAAATCGGCTCGGCTCACTTAGAAGCTTAAATAATATCTTGGCCTTTCTATTTCCCGATTCAGCCATTAGTCTTATCTTGTTATCATTTATAGAAATCAAAGCAATCTCCGAAGCAGCAAAAAACGCATTCAGAACAATCAAAGCAATCAGTACCAATATTTCAGTTGACAAATTATCCATCCTCCGTAGATTTTGTGCATCTAATGCTTTCTAATTTCTTCCCCTTTTTTGATTATTAAAATAGTACTGTAGCGCATTACGTTTGTCAATACAAATTTGGAACCAAGTTCACTAACTAAAGCTAGTTGACATGGGTTTTACATAAAAAAGACGCCACCCAGCTAAAGCCTAGCCGAATACCGTCTCTATCTTTGATGGGCTCGTACAAACGTTGGTATGCTTAAATGCGGCATAAAAATGGAAGCATAAGTTTGCCAAAACGGCAAACTTTGCTTCCATTGGTAATGCGGAAAATTTTGTGTAATTAGTCTCTATCTTTTTCTTCAGCTTTTTTAGCTTTTTCTTCAGCCTTCTTGGCTTCTTCTCTTGCTTTTTCTACAGCCTTTTTAGCTTCTTCTCGTGCTTTTTCTTCAGCCTTCTTCAATGCTTCCCTTGCCTTTCCTTCTTCCTTATTAGTCTTTTCTGTTTCTTTCTCTTCTAACTTCTTTGCCTTTTCCTCACTCTTCCTTGCCTTCTTACGAGCCTTTTCTTCTAGCTTTTCCATCTTCTCATCGGCCTTTTCAATCTGATGCATACCTAAATCAATTCTTTTTTCAGCTATTTTAATAAGACTCTTTACTTCTTCCTTTGCTGAGTCAGCAGAATCCTTTATTGCCTCAAGCTCGTCCTTTAAAGCCTCAGCTTCCTTTACCTTTTCTTCGGCAACTCTAGCTGCCTCTGCGTCACCACTTCTCTTTGCAGCTTTAAGCTCTTTCTTTGCCTCCTCAAATTGGTCCTTTGCAGCGAAGAAAGCTTCCTTCGCTGCATGGAAACCATTAATAACTGAAATTGCTTTATCTTGCTCATTTAATGCACTCTCAATATTCACCCTGGCATCTTCTGGAGCCTTCTCAAGTATAGTCTTTAATATCTGCTCACTTCTCTTGTATGCTTCATTAAGAGTTTCAAGAGTCTGTACAGTCTCATTCTTAGCTTGAATTGCGTTATTTATATGCTCTGCAGCTGAATCCAACATCTTAACATATTCATCTGTTGCTTCACTTGCAAGTTCGCCTTCACCTTCATTGAGCATAATAGCTGCTTCTGCAGCCCTTTCAGTGGCATATTGCGCCTTAAGCGCTGCCAGTTTCTCCTCACTTTCTGTAATTGCAAGCTGAAGAATCTCTATTTTACGTTCTATACTGTAAAAAAGTGAGTTTGGCAATACACCTGCTGAATCCTCAATTACCTCAATAGATACTATAGCTTGATCTTGAGCTTCTACAACCCTTGCATCTTGTATTGTATAAGTTGGAGATGTTGCTTCACTTTGATTTGTATTTGAAGTACCACCGATATTTGCATAAGCAGTTCCGGAAACCCCCGTTAAGTAAATTGCTAATGCCATTGCAGCAAACCTCTTCTTCATTACTTATTCCTCCCCAATGTATGTCTTCATAAATTAATACTTACATGTTGGTTTATTTAAGAGGGTATTGTTTACACAAATTTACTCTAAATCGCAAAAAGCCGAGGTATAATGACCCCGGCATCTTTAACAATTATAGTATTCTTGTTAGAAAGCCCATACAAACTTCTACGATCGTTAAAATAAAATATCTTTGTCTAGTAACGCAACTGCCTTTGCTTCACAAACAGGTTTGCCCACTAAAAAGCCCTGTACTCTGTCACAATTATTCTGTTCCAAGTAACTATACTGCTCTTCCATTTCCACACCTTCTGCAACGACATATTTTATTAATATTATCATCGGAAAGACATGCAAAAAACCGAGGTCATTGTGACCTCGGCATCTTTATCTATTTAGTTGCTCTAAAATAATCGTAAGTCATAGGTTCGGAATCAGACTTTATATCCCCGTTAGTTACTTCGATCAAAAATAAAGTATGAGTTCCGCAGTCCATTTTATTTATAACCTTTCCCTCCAGATATGCCACACAATCCTCTAAAATTGGTGCACCACCGTTCCCAATTTTGTAGGAAACACCGGTGAACTTCTCAGTGTTCCGACCGGAACTGTATCCAAACTTGCGAACAAGATCATGCCCTTGTTTTCCAAGAATAGATATACCGATAATTCCACTGGATTCGATAAATTCATGAGTGTAGTTGTTTTTGTTGATACCGATTGCCACTGTGGCAGGATCAGAGGTTATCTGAAAAGCGGTATTAGCACATTGACCATTTATTTTATCACCTTTAGCCGAAGTAATGATATAAAGCCCATAAGACATTTTAAATAGAGCAGGCTTCACTCTTTCCTGTTTCTCTGTGTGGGTTTCTTTTACCGTCGCTGATCCGTCAACAGGTTCAAATTTGCTGGAATCTACACCACAAAGAGGGCACACATCAGGAGGAGTATCGCCGAAATGAATGTAGCCGCAAACTGTGCATTTCCATTGTCTTCCGATAGGTGTTTCCTCATTCTTAACTGTGGATGCCGATTCTAACCCCGATACAAATGTTTTACCAAATCTGAAGCAATTTTCCCTGGCCTCATTATCGGGATTCCATAGTTCCTTTAATCCATCATTTAAAACATTAAATCCAGCTTCTGACAGTCCAGTAGTTAGAATATTTACAGATTCACCGCTCCAGCCATAGGCCCCAAAAGCCGCAGCCTTCTTATTTTTAAAGCCCAGTCCCTTGATTTCTTCCATTATCCCGGCTATTGATGAGAGCACACCTTTATTAATTGTGGGGGAACCCATTAATATGGCCTTCGATTTAAAGATTTCGGTAATAATATCATTTCTGTCAGAGCGGGCCGAATTAAACAATTTCACTGTGACTTGGCTATCTACAGATTTTATTCCTTCGGCAATTGCTTCAGCCATTCTTCGGGTGCCATACCACATAGTATCATAAACAATTGTAATCTGGTTTTCCTGATAATCTTGAGCCCACTGCATATATTTATTTACAATTTGCAAAGGGTCTTTACGCCAGATTATGCCGTGACTCGGACAAATCATATTGACCGGCAGTTTAAATGAAACTACTTCATTAATCTTATTTTCAACTAGCTTACTGAAGGGTGTCAGGATATTTCCGTAATATTTGATAGCCTCATAATAAAGCTCATCCTGGTCTACCAGATCATTAAACATATGCTCAGCAGCATAATGCTGCCCGAAGGCATCGTTACTAAAAAGTATGTTGTCTCCGGTCAGGTAGCAAAACATGCTGTCAGGCCAGTGCAGCATTGGAGCTTCCACGAAAATGATATCTGTAGAGCCCAAATTAATCTTATCTCCAGTTTTAACTATTTGGAAATTCCAGTCTTGGTGGTAATGTCCTTTTAAGGATTTTACCGCATTGGCTGTACAGTAGATCGGTGTGCCGGGTATCTCTTTAAGCAGTTCCGGAAGCGCTCCGCTATGGTCTGTTTCACCATGATTGGCGATAATATAATCTATTTTGGATAAATCGATTTCTTTTTTGAGATTATCCACAAATTCTTTGGCAAAAGGTCCCCAGACAGTATCAATTAACACTATTTTTTCGTCTTTTATCAAATAGGAATTATAAGAGGACCCACGATGTGTTGATAACTCTTCACCATGGAACTTTCTCAGTTCCCAGTCAATCTTTCCTACCCATGTAACATGCTCACTGACTTTAAATGACATTATAATACCCCCTTAACATAACTCGTTTTAACTAATCATACCACAAAATTGCTCTTCAATGATTGATTCAAATCACAAATAAAAAACTTAGCTTATTGATTTACGAAACAAGGGTTGATGTGTAAGGCTGTATAATGTAACATTTGTCTGAAGGTACTATTCATAAGTTTCAAAGGGAGAGAGACAATGTTTACAGTTAATCAGTACATTTTAGCTGAAAGCCTGGAACAGGCTTACGAACTGAATCAAAATAAGGCCAATGCCATTCTGGGCGGAGCCCTATGGCTCAAAATGGGCGGCCGGGGAATTAACACAGCCATTGACTTATGTGGGCTGGGCTTAAACAAAATCGAGGAAACCCCCGATATCTTTAGGATCGGCTGCATGACCACTCTTCGAGATATTGAGATTAACCCAGGCTTAAAGAGCTGCTTCAACGAGTTCCTTCCCAGCGCATTAAAGCACATAGTCGGTGTCCAGTTTCGCAACGGTGCAACTATCGGCGGCAGTATCTACTCACGTTTTCCGTTTTCTGACATCCTGACAGTGTTCCTGGCTCTGGATACCGAAGTCGAACTATATCAAGGCGGAATCATACCGCTGGCTCAGTATGTGAAGATGCCTCCAAACCGGGACATCGTGGTTAATATCATAGTCCGAAAGCAACGCCACCAGGCTGCTTTTCTTTCTCAACGAATGAGTGCTACTGACCTTCCAATCCTCACATGTGCGGTTTCTAATTATAATAGCCACTGGAAAATTGTGCTGGGCGCGCGTCCAAGTCGCGCAGTGCTAACAGAATTCGTATGTGGAAAGCCTGGCAAAGCAGATATTAAACGGTGGATTAAGCATGTCCATGATACTGTAGAGTTTGGCACAAACGCCCGCGGGAGCGATGCTTATCGCCAACACCTTGCAGGAGTTATGATGGAAAGATGCATTTTTGAAGTTTTATCAGGAGGGTCCAATGAAAATTAAACTATGGATTAATAATGAGGAATTTATCGATGAAGTTGAACCTACCACGGTTCTGCTTGATTATCTAAGGGAAAAAGGCTTTTACAGCGTCAAGCGCGGCTGCGACACTTCAAACTGCGGCTTATGCACCGTTCATCTTGAAGGGAAACCGGTACTTTCATGTTCAACACTGGCCGTCCGCGCTAACGGACTTCACGTTACGACTCTGGAAGGCATGCAGCAAGAAGCCAGCCAGTTTGGCGCCTTCCTTGCTGAAGAGGGGGTAGAGCAATGCGGCTTCTGCAGCCCCGGCTTTGTAATGACTGTGCTTGCCATGATACAGGAACTAAAGAATCCTACCGATGACGAAATCAATAGCTACCTCGTAGGCAACCTGTGTAGATGTACCGGTTATATGGGGCATCTAAGAGCGATAAAAAAGTTTATGCAGCGCTCTTCGGAGGTGTAGTATGAAAACTGTAAATCAAGGAATTAGAAAAAAAGACGCAATGGCGCTTGTAACCGGAAAACCGGTATACACAGCCGATATTGCCCCAAAGGACTGTCTGATTGTAAAGCTGCTGAGAAGCCCTCATGCTCACGCTATAATTTCGAGTATCGATAAGGCTGCCGCAGAAAAAATTCCGGGCATTGAGTGTGTCCTTACATATCACGATGTTCCGACCTCAAGATTTACAACAGCCGGTCAGACGTACCCCGAACCAAGTCCATACGATTGTTTGATTCTAGACGCCCATCTTCGCTATGTTGGAGATGCAGTTGCCATTGTGGCCGGTGTTGATGAAAAGACTGTAGACCAGGCTATCAAACTGATTGATGTACAGTACAAAGTTTTAGAGCCGCTCCTGGATTTCAGACAGGCGAAAGACAATCCAATCCTAGTTCATCCTGAGGATGACTTTATCAGCCTCAATGATGTCGGAGCGGATAACAAGAGAAACCTTTGCGCGACAAGCCGCTTTGAACATGGCAGCTTTGACAACGAATTCGGCCGATGTGCCGTCACAGTAGAGTCGACCTACCATACCAAATCAAATCACCAGGTGACTATGGAAACTTTCCGTACCTATACAGAGTTAGATGTCTACGGCAGGCTAAATGTCATCAGCTCAACACAGATCCCATTTCACGTACGGCGCATTCTCTCTAACGCGCTCCAGATCCCAAAATCAATGATTCGTGTTATCAAGCCCCGTATCGGCGGCGGCTTCGGAGCTAAGCAAACGGTCGTCAGCGAAATCTACCCTGCCATCGTAACGTTAAAAACCGGAAAACCTGCCAAAATCGTCTTCACGCGAAAGGAAACATTTACCAGCGGCTGCCCCCGTCATGAAAATGAAATTAAGGTCCGCCTGGGTTCTGACCAAGAGGGCAACATCAAAGCGATTTCAATCTACACACTGTCCAACACAGGGGCCTACGGCTCCCACGGGCCTACAACAGTTGGCCTGTCAGGACATAAACCCATGCCGATATACAATGCTGCCAAGGCATTTCAGTTCCATTACGACGTTGTTTACACCAACACCGTCGGTGCCGGCGCATTCCGCGGTTACGGGGCACCCCAAGGCTTTTTCGCATTGGAATCTGCAGTGGATGAACTAGCAGCTAAACTGAATATAGATCCTACGATTATTAGAGAAAAAAATATGGTTCAGGAAGGCCAAGTGATGCCCGCTTACTACAACGAAACCGCGTCCAGCTGTGCCCTTGACCGCTGCCTGGCACGGGCAAAGGAACTGATTGGATGGGATCAGAAATATCCATTCATCAAGTCTGGAGAACACAAAGTTCGTTCCGTCGGCATTGCCATGGCCATGCAAGGTTCCGGTATCTCCGGAGTAGATGTTGGATCAGCAACAGTCAGGCTGTCCGACGGCGGTTTCTACACCCTAATGATTGGCGCGGCCGATATGGGTACAGGTGCTGATACGGTGCTTGCCCAAATCGCTGCGGAGAGTTTGGAATGCGATATTGATAACATCATAGTCCATGGCGTTGACACCGATCAGTCGCCGTACGACTCAGGTTCTTATGCTTCCAGCACTACCTATATTACGGGCATGGCCGTGGCAAAAACCTGTGAGGCACTTAAGAAGAAAATCATAATTGAGGGTGCCCGAATTTTAGGCTGTCCATTGGAGGATGCCTCCTTTGATGGCAAATCAGTCTATTGTGTGAAAGAAGGAAAAAGGCTGTCGTTGCATGATCTAGCCAACAAAAACATGGATGGTTCAGATTATTCACTAACAGCCAGCGAATCTCATTCGTCCCCTGTATCTCCACCGCCTTTCATTGTAGGCGCAGCAGAGATTGAACTTGACTTACAAACCGGAAAAATTGACCTCATTGACTATGTGGCAATGGTTGACTGCGGCACGGTTATCAATCCAAACCTGGCCCGAATTCAAACAGAGGGCGGTATTGCCCAGGGCATCGGCATGGCGCTCTATGAGGACGTCAACTATGATAATAAAGGACGCATGCTCAATGCTTCGTTCCTGCAGTACAAAATACCGACCAGGCAAGATGTGGGCAATATTAGAGTCGAATTCGAGAGCAGCTTTGAGCCAACAGGACCCTTTGGGGCGAAATCCCTCGGTGAAGTCGTAATTAATACACCTGCACCAGCTATTGCAAACGCTGTCTACAACGCAACTAAAGTTCGTATTAGGACCTTACCGATTACCAGTGAAAAGATCGTCATGGGAATGCTGGAACTTGAAAAAACAAATAGTTAACCAACAATTTTAAAATCTAAATTACAAAACTGACTTAAAAACGCAAAGCCGAGGTTAAAATAACCTCGGTTTTGTTTTATTCCTTTCCTTCTCTGCCACAGACGGGGCAGGCGTCAAAGCTTCCACCTTCTTTAGGATAATCATTTTGTTAGTTAATTATTAACTGACCTGCTAAAAATGAACCAAGCTACCCAGAAGAACATTAAATTAAGAATTTTTTACAAAATTTCTCAAGAGAATAATTAGGTTAAATGTAAATAATACTATCGGATTATAAATTAAAGGAGTGATTTTTTTGCATGAAGTACTGCAACGCTTAGACTTATCTAGTTGGAAAGGTTGGAAACATTCCCTGGGAATAGCCGTGGAATTTGCTGAAGAACTCGGAATCTCCCAAGAAACCATCACTAATTTTGCTACACAATTCGGAAATTACTTAAACAACAATGTTCCCGCAGAAGTATCAGAAAACAAAGCAATCAAAGAACTATGGGACGTTGCTTCACCTGAGGAACAAAAGTCAATTGCAAGCTGTATGGTAAAATTAGCAAAAAAAAATGCATAACATCAATAGACAGCAAAAAGCCGAGGTCACAATGACCTCGGCTTAGTTTTAAACCGGCTGAAACAGCCATAGAATGGAACGATAATCAACCCGAAAGGACTACTCAAATTCCCTGAATTAATTCCCCGAAATGCGTTGGTTGAGCGGGGTCACTTATATCGAAAATTGTCACAAAGCTGCCTAAAAACTCAGTATCTAAAGGGTCTGTAATTTCTGCCCAGTTGCAGTCGTTCATTAATCCCAGGTGAAATCTTTAACGCCTGCTCTGATAATCCGTTCTTTAAGGTCCCGGGTTATAAACTGCAGTCCAGTACTACTTTTGGATTCGCATCTTGCGACTAAAACCGGCTGAGTGTTGGAAGCCCTCACCAGCCCCCAACCCTCAGGGTAATTTATTCTAACCCCGTCAATTGTTTCTACAGTATACATCTTTAACGCTTCATCCCGGATCTTTACTATCACTTCAAACTTTTCCTTATCCGGGCAATCAATTCTGGTTTCATCTGTACTATAATACATGGGAATGTCGCTTAATAGTTCAGATAGTTTTTTATTAGTATTTGACAGAATTCTCAATAACCTACCGGCAGCGTAAAAAGCATCATCAAAACCATAGAATTCATCAGCAAAAAACATGTGTCCGGACATTTCCCCGGCAAATAGTGATTTAATTTCTTTCATCTTTGCCTTTATCAGTGAATGACCGGTTTTATAAAAAACGGGGTGACCGCCCAATTTTACAATTTCGTCTATGAGTGCCTGAGAACATTTAACTTCCACCAGAGCTGTTTCTCCAGGATGTTTCGCTAATATTTCCCGCCAAAAAAGAATCATTAGTTTGTCACCCCAGATTATTTGCCCAGCTTCATCTATAACACCCAAGCGGTCTGCATCCCCGTCATATGCAAATCCTGCATCGGCCTCGTACTTCTGTACCCAATCGATTAAGTATGTCAGGTTCTCTCTTTTGACCGGGTCAGGATGGTGGTTGGGAAAGTTTCCATCTGCTTCACAAAATAAGGGGATAACCTCAACACCCAATCGTTGTAAAAACTCTACCACGTAAAGGGCTGCCCCCCCGTTTCCAGCGTCTACAACAACTTTTAATTTACGGGTGCCCAGTTGAATTTTGTTTGTCAGCATGTTAAGGTAATCCTCTGAGATGTCAATATTAGTGACATCTCCTTTCTTAGATATTTCAATAATTGGTTCTTCATCAATCATTTTTCGAATTTTTTGTATTTCATCACCATAAATTGTTGTCTTACCTAGGGCCATCTTCAATCCGTTAAAGTCTTTAGGATTATGACTACCGGTGATCATTATACCGCCATCCACTTCGAGGTGATGAAGACCAAAATAAAATAAGGGCGTAGTTACTGTTCCAATATCTATAACATCAATTCCAACAGAGGTTAAACCATCAATTAAATGCCTTCGTATTACCGGTGTTGACAGACGAATGTCTCCGCCTATCAAAGCCCTAGTGGCACCCTTCGCGTGCATAAGCCTGCCAAAGGCCCGGCCTATCCTAATAACCACCTGAGGATTAAGCTCAGTATCGGCCATCCCTCGTATATCATATTCCCTGAAAATATTTGGCTTTACCCTGTTCTTTAATCGCTCTACTATTTGCTTAACGTCTCTGAGTTGATTTTTGGGACAGATTAAGACACCCTCTTGAGTTGCAGCAATCACCAAATCTTTTACTCCAATTGCAGCCACCGATATACCCTCTGAGTAGACCACACAGTTGGCAATATCTAAAATTTCACTGTTACCAACAGTTATATTCCCAAGTTGGTCCTGTGTGTGAATTGTCTCCAACGATCTCCATGTCCCCAGATCATCCCATTCGAATCTACTTAGAATCACAGCAAACGAAGGAAGTTTCTCCATCAAGGCGTAGTCTATCGATATTTGGGGCAGTTGCTTGAAAATATCTTTGATCGCATTATCGTCTTTGGCATTCTTTATGGCTAAATATTCTTGATAAAGTTCAGGAGAAAATTTCTTAAGTTTTTCGATAAACACCCTTAGCTGGAAAACCAATATCCCACTGTTCCAGAGGTACCCTCCATTATTTATATATTCCCGGGCTCTCTGACGACTGGGCTTTTCATGAAACTTTATCCCTTTAAAAACATCAGTTTCCAATTCGTCGCCAACTGATATATAGCCATATTCTGTTTCCGGGCGATCAGGTTTAACTCCAATTGTAACAATATGTTTTTTAACAGTTGCAAATTCAAAAGCTCTCTTTAAATTTTCCTGAAATTTCATGTCGTCACTAACAAAGTGGTCTGAAGGTAATACAACAACAACTTCATCCAATCCCAGTTTTCGTTTGATACAGGCTGCCCCTAAAACCAGACTGGGCCCCGTATTTCGACGGGCAGGTTCGACGATTATGTTATCAGGGTTTAATTCATAAAGCATATTACGAACAAGTGATTCTTGATTGATGGTTGTTAAAACATAAATTTTTGAAATATCGACGAGACCTTTAACCCGGTTGAAAGTTTCCTGAATAAGAGGCATTTTCCCGGTTAGAGGTACAAATTGCTTCGCCCTTTGAGCTGTACTGACCGGCCAAAGCCTTTCTCCTGCTCCTCCGGCCAATATTAAAGCCACTGCCATTTAATGTAACCTCCTTAAAACTAATTTCATTTTATTCTATGTTTTAACTGCAGTTATTGGCTTCAATCCTGCGTAAATTGTAATCCTCCATAAAGATCAGTTCCCTGATTTTTAAAATCCACATATAATGTAGGAAAAAATCAAGAAAATGCAGGAGATGAATTTGATTGGCCGATGAAACCATAATCTGTAAGGTTTTGAGATTGGAAACTGATGAACTGGTGATAAAGTTTTGTCCTAATGTTATTAACCAATTGAAATTAGACCCGAGAAACCCAGTAGAACTCCAATTTGGTAATTTAACAATTTTAGTAAATGTCATTCAGTCGAATCCTAACGACCTACAAACCGAAGCTGATATAAAAATATCCGAAAAAGTTTTACAGGAACTCCATATACCGCCAGACGTGAAATTAGTTTTTAAACGTACAGGTAAACAAAAGCTGCGCCTTGGACCAATCATTGGAATCCTTACATTCCCCTACACTTATGCAAAGAAAAGATTCCGTTTTTATATAAATTACCATGCAATGTTAAAAAGTGGCCTCCTGTATGTTTTCAGCAGTCAGGGAGTTAATAGCAAAAACAATACTATCAAGGGCTACTATTTCGATTCTTCTACAAGGACCTGGCTCCTCGCTGATCTGCCTTACCCCGATGCAGTGATCGACAGGTGTTACCCAAGTGCCTACCGGACCCACAAAAAGCTTGAAAAACATATAGGTAAGGGAAAAATCTTTAATAAAAATACCATGATTAATAAGCTGAATTTTTATATTGCCTTATATAAAGACAATCTTCTAAAAAACCATTTGCCTGAAACACGACTCTGTACTTCTGCTCTTGATATTGAAAGCCTATTGAAAAAACACGGCAAAATTTTCATTAAACCGCTTACAGGCATGAAGGGCCGGGGAATTGTTACGGCCTCATTGGAGCCAAACGGGGTAAAATGTCTGTATATGGCAAAGGGCCAGGTGTTAGAAGAAAAGCTGACTAGCCCTCAGCAGGTTTTCAACAAGTTACAGGCATCTAGGCACCCGCGGAGATGGTATATTATCCAAGAGGCTATCTCTGTATTGGGATACAAAAGTCAACCTTTTTGTTTCCGAATCATGTTATGTAAAAGCGGTAACGGAAAATGGCTGGTACCCGCAATTTTCACTAATGCAGCAACCGGCAGTTCCTTTTTAACCAATCATGCCGCAGGCGCCAGTGAATTCGTCCCTTTGAAGAAGCTTTTCAATGATATCGAATATAAGCTTGGAACTACTAAAGATAATTTTATCAATTCACTGGTTGAGTTAGGTATCAGGACAGCAGCCGCCCTTGACAAGAAATATGGGCCTCTTGGAGAACTCGGACTTGATGTCGTAGTGGACCAATCTGGAAAGCCCTGTCTTCTGGAAGCAAACGGAAACCCGGGAATGGTTCCAAGAAGCCATATGGTTGACTTCCCCGATTGGGCATCCCAGGTTTTCAGCCTTCCTATATCCTACGCAGTGCACCTTGCTGGTTTTGAATACCAGTCCCTATAGTCACAGGCAATTCTACTTATTCCAGCTATGAAATGAGACTGAACGGATATTATGTTTTTTTACCAGCTGCTTCATATCTATCTTAGAGATATTTTCTATGCTGTTTCTTTTTAAACTTAAATTCCGGCGTGGCTTCAAAATAGTTTCTTGCGGGTGGTTTTTCAGCATAAAATTCCCATAAGTCTCGTATTCCGAAAAGCTATCCCACTGATTTTTATTAATGCTTTTTAATATAGCCGTATACCAATCTGTATTATGCCTTGACTCAATTATCTTTTTGAGCTCCCGAAGATGGCTCTTCTTAAAATACATGTAGTGACTAACAAAAAAGATACGTTGAGAAGGACCGGGCGCCTCTTCTCCCATTAATCTTTTATAAGTTGAGAAATAGGGTTTGTAGTACAACGATCTGCAAAAAAAGATTGATTTACCGTTATGCTCAAAAATGTGTGGGCGAATTAACACCGTATCAGCATCAAGAACCAAAAAACTGTCATTGCTGCCTAAATTATCACCGCTTAGTTTTAAAAACTGTTGAAATAACCAACCCGAACGGTCCACAGAAATTTTTCTTTTAGTTGGAGAGTAGTTGATATCTCTTTTTGTTATTGGCAGCACAGAATTTTCGTCAATAAATTTGCAGTCCTTTGAAGTACATAAATCTATAATTTTTTTGCTTTCCGGGGCGACAATAAAAATTTTTCCTATAGGATGCCTTACCTGTTTTCTTGCCGATTCTATTGCATGAGGCAGAACATCCAGATCCTTTTCAATAGCTGGTATAAGAACATCTATCTTGTTCATTTTAACATCTCCTTTCCCAATATCATATGATTCGGAAATTAACTGGTGAATCTTCCAGGCTCTATTGCACCAGCGATGACAGCTATATCAGGTTCACCATTTTTGCAGTTTTAAACTATTATGTAATAACTTCATTTACATAAAAAACGATAAGTAAGATGCACTCAGAATAGAGGGAAAGACAATGTCAGAATATCAAGTTGTGTTTCGGGGTCGGGTATTTCATACAGGTGGTTTCGGCACGGCCTGCAGAGAGTATATTTATAGTTTAGATAAGCTGGGGGTAGACGTGAAAATTGGAACTTCCGCCGCCTATTTACCGGAGATAGACAGTGAAATAAGGAACTTGAGTCATTTAATTAAGAAGCCTATGTCTAAGACTAAACCCAAAGTATTGGTCTACCATAACCACCCCTACAACATCGATCTGAAAAAAGCAAGAAAAGATTATAAACACATTATTTTAAATACTGTTTGGGAGACTACGAAAATACCAAAAGACTGGTTTCCGACTATTAATGAATTTGATGCTGTTTGCGTTCCATCCAAACAGAATATGGAAGCTCTCAAATTTAGCGGTGTAAAGGTACCAATTTTTCATGTGCCACATGGGGCAGATACCGCTTTCTTCAACCCTGCAATTAAGAAACTACAGGTTGATGGAGCACAGGGAAAGTTTATTTTTTTCTCAGTCTTCGATTTCCAGCACCGCAAAAATCCCGAAGGATTATTTAAAGCCTACTGGGAAGAGTTCAAGCCTGATGAAAACGTACTATTAATAGTTAAAACCCATTGGAGCGGAAATGAGAAAATGGGTAATTCCATTCCACAAATTATTAATAACTACAAAAAAAGACTTGGGTTTTCCGACATAAATACAGCACCCCTAAAATTAATCACCAAAATACTTGAAAAAAAAGAATTGCCAGGCCTTTATACGTTGGGCAATGCATTTGTACTTCCAACAAGAGGAGAGGGTGTTGGTCTGCCTTTTATTGAAGCCCTGTCAAGCGGTTTGCCGGTCATAGCCACCGGCTGGGGAGGCCATATGGATTTCTTACATAAGGATAATGCCATTCTGGTGGATTACAACCTTGTTAATCCTTCAAAAAGCATGAACACCGCCATATCGCGGAAATTTGCGCACTTATTTGATGATAAAGAACAGCTTTGGGCTGAACCAAGTATTCCTGACTTAAGAAGAAAAATGAGATTAGCATTTGAAAACCCGGCAATATGCAAACAAAAAGGAAGCCAAGGGAGAGACGATATGATCAAAATGTCCTGGGATGCTGCCGGAATAGCATTAAAAGAAGCTATTGAAAATACAATAAAAAGAAGCATTATTTAGCAAGGCATACATTCAAAAACGTACCTAAACAGAATGGGTGCGTTTTATTAAAATAACAAACTAAAAACCGCAAACAAGTGGCAAGGGGGATTTCTGATGACTGTTCTAGTCACAGGCGGTGCCGGGTTTATAGGTTCACATTTATGTGAAGTTCTTCTAAAGGAAGGACATAAAGTTTTAAATATTGATTCATTCAATGATTTTTATAACCCTCAGATAAAAAGAGAAAATGTTTCCGACACTATAAAGACTCTAAATGAAGAAAATATACCGGAAAATAATTATGTTCTATATGAAGGGGATATAAGAGATTTTAATTTTTTGGATAAAGTTTTTTCTAGCGAGAAAATAGAAGTTGTAATTCACATTGCTTCATATGCAGGGGTCAGACCGTCTATTGAGAAGCCCCTGCTTTATGCCGATGTAAATATAAACGGTACTTTGAATTTGCTGGAACTATGCCGAAAACATAATATTAAGAGGTTTATTTTCGCTTCTTCATCTTCGGTTTATGGAAATAATGAAAAATTCCCGTTCTCAGAGGCAGATATAGTGGATTTTCCTATTTCACCTTATGCAGCTACCAAAAAAGCCGGAGAACTTTTATGCCATACATATCACAGTTTATATAATATAAATACAGCCTGTTTAAGGTTTTTTACAGTTTTTGGACCACGACAAAGACCGGATTTGGCTATAAATAAGTTTACATACTTAATTATGGAAGATAAAGAGGTCCCCTTTTATGGAGATGGAACTACAGAAAGGGACTATACCTTTATAGAGGATATTATTAACGGAGTTAAAAAGTCTATAGAGTGGGTTAGCAGCGGAATTGGCAAATATGAAGTGTTTAATCTGGGGTCAGGTAATAGTATCAACCTAAATAGAGTCATTAAGACCCTAGAAGAAACTTTGGGGAAAAAAGCAAAATTGAAAATGCTGCCAATGCAGCCAGGGGATGTAATGCGTACTCTTGCAGATATAAGCAAAGCTAAAGAGATACTGGGGTATCAAACAAAGACTGAATTTAAAGCCGGAATTAAGAAGTATGTATCCAGCATCATGGCAAAAAAACAGCCCAGGTATTAACGAGGGCTCGAGGCAAAAACATTTTTTGCATATTTTAGATACTCACTTTTCAGCCGAACATTGTCCTTCCATGGTTTTTTGGGTCCTGCGTAATGAATAAAAGCTGGTTTTATTGTCTTAAGACCAGGGATAGTCAGATAACGGGGAAAGAAATTCCATTTTGGGTCTAACTGGAGCCATTTATCATGAAGGATGGCATTTAGAGGATCCTGACTACAAAATTTGATTCTTGATGAGTTGGTTTTTATGAAGTTAATAACTTTGCTTTTTATATAATCTTCCCGCCACTTTCTTAGGTTAATTAATAGCACACCCGCATTAAAATATTTCGAATCCTTTGACATTGGGAGATGACTGTTTCTTGAATCCTTAACACAGAAATCCTCAACTGCGCCTAAGAAATACTTATCAATATTGATACTCCAGAACTTCGTTATGTCGGTTTTAACGATGATATCACAATCTAAATAAACCGCTTTCTGTACGTTTTCGCTTAAAAGATCAGGTATAGATATACGGTAATAAGTTTCCTTAGTTAGATATTTAACCGTCTTAAAGTCCTCATATATTGATGGATCTATCAGAATGAAATTAATCTTCAAATTAAATTTTGCAACTGTTTTGGCCAATAGAGCTTTATTGTTTTCGGCCAGCTCGCTGGCAATGACATATATTTGTATGGGATTCTGTGAGACCTTATTTTCTAACAGTGAATTTAGCATTACGGCTGCCGGCCCAGCATAAGTGTTATTAGTAACAGTAACGATGTGAATTATTGTTTTTTCAGCACTTTTGACTGTATCTTTAGACAAAGGTACACCTCCAGATTAAAAAATTTAAACAATTACAACTAGATGAAGGCGTCTCGAATTTAGCTTGTTGCCGCAATTAATTCTTTGGTCTTCACAACAGCAACATCTATGCGCCCCAACACCGATGTCGTATAAACTATATACTTATCATTACAGACAAATTGTGGGTGAGGATCCACATGATAAACGGACCGATTCCCTCGCGAACTCAAAGCCGGAGCCTTTGTCACAATGTTCACCTTACGCCGGGTACGCCTGTTAAAGAAATTTACATTTGCTGCACATCCCCGGAAAAACCCGTTTTCGTCAGCAATGTTGTCCGCAACAAAGTAGTGATTATCTCTGCTGGAATGCCCATGCCAGCGTCCATAGGGGTTAACCAGAATTTTTTCGCCTGTTTTCATATTAACTCTGACTGTACCCCTTTTTGAATCAATATAGTAAATAAACTTCCCATCTGCACTCCACCATTCGTGGGATGCAGATTTCCATTTGGGCATTATAGAAACTGCCGGTTTACCCCTCTGAAGCACCCACATTCGTTTAAGTCTTCCTTCTTTATCACGTTCAATTCCATACCGCCTTCCTGCAACCTTATCAAAAAAATAATCCTGTGCCAAGAGCATTAAATTGGGGTCACAAGGGTTGAACTGAGCATGATTATAGCAACGGTGGAATTGCTGCCATAACAAAAAATTACCTGTCTTTAACGAAATGGAACCTACATAGGACCGGTTCCCGACCTCCGCATCAAAACACAGTTCTGTTTTATCTGCAGAATAAGTCAAATGGGTAGCTATTCTATGAATAGCTCCTTTTTTGAGGCCGTCAGGAAATTTGGCAATATGTTGGAGGCGGTCTTCTTTTCCCGGCCCTCTTTTCCAAACATCTGATTTGTTACACCAGTATACGTCCCCGGTATCCAGATCCACCATTGGGGAAGCATCCAGAAACTGCGTTTCCGGATAATGATGTATTTTATCTTTATAAAAATCCACTACGCCCAGGGTACGTCCATAGTTGGCATCACCTGCCGGTGGAAATGCACAGTAGAACCATAAATATCTGCCATCGTTAGTCATTGAAGGATTTACAAAATAAAATGACTGTTGCAAGGGAGCGACACGTTCTACAAGAATATAACTGGAAACCCCGCTTTGGGGGTCCTCCCATGGTTTAAATTTTTTGGAAGCCTCCAAAATCATTTTCATATTCACCAACTTATACTGTCTTAGGGGTTCCAACTATGGAAGGAAACCGACCGGTAATTTTTTGCCAAAGCCTTAAAATCCAAAGACATTATTTTATGAATGTCAGTCCTCTTGAGATTTAAATTTAATGCTCTCTTAAGCATTATTTGTTCAGGGTACCTTAAATAAAAATAGTTCCCATAGGTTTCGAATTCCGAGAAGGTAACTTTGCACGCTTTATTAATACTTTGAATAATTGAGGTGAACCATGTGTCTTTATTTCGAAGTTCAATTTTCCTTTTTAGTTCCTTTACTTTTGCTTTTTCAAATAACATATAATGAGCAACAAAAGACAAGGGTGCTGTTGGTTTTTCTCCCAGCAGCTTCCTGTAAGTCCTGAAATATTCTAACAGCTTGGTATTCCTGCAGTAAAAAACAGTCTTATCGTTGTTCTTAAATATATGGGGCCTGATCAGCAGTGTATCTGCATCCAAAGTTAAGTAATGGTCCTGGGAACAAATTCTATCTCCGCTGAGCTTTAATAACTGCTGAAACAGCCATCCGGCTCTATCCCATTCCGAGGTCCTGTAATTAATATTTTTTTTCGTAATGGGTAAGACCGTGTTTTCGTCAATAAACCTGCATCCTTTTTGAGAACATACTTGTTTTACTTTTCCACTATCAGGTGCAACAATCACTATATCAGCTATGGGGTGTTTGACATGTTTCCGTACTGAATCTATGGCATGGGGAAGAACAGGTAAATCTTTTTCGATAACAGGTATGAGAATGTCAATTTTAGGTGTCACAAATCATCAATCCCTTATTTCTATTTCATTTGCTAAGAATTATCCTGGCATCCACAATAGTCAAGCCTTCTTCATGGACGATGACCGGGTTAAGATCCATTTCGTAAATTGCTGGATAGGCCTCGATAACCTCCGAGATTTTTTCGATAAGTTGAGCTATAGCGTGTTTGTCACAGGGCGGCTTTCCGCGCACTCCGTCGAGCACCGCCGACGCTTTAATCTCCTTGATCATGGAGGCTGCCTCACGTTCGGAGACCGGAATTACTCGAAAGGAAACATCCTTCAATACTTCCACCAGAATTCCTCCCAAACCGAACATTACGACGGGTCCAAACTGTTCGTCTATTTTGGTGCCAACGATGACCTCCACACCTTCGCCGGCCATGCGCGATACGAGGCATCCCTTGATATCAGCTCCGGGCCGATATTCGACTGCGCTGTTAACTATCTCCTTAAAGGCTGTGCGTACCTCCTGTTCGTTTTTCAGCTTAAGCCTCACTCCGCCGGCATCGGACTTGTGCAGGATATCGGGTGATACTATTTTCATGACCACTTCGCCGCCGAGTTCTTCGGCCATTTTTACTGCCTCCTCTTCATTGCGCGCCAAATGGTCCACTGAAACAGATACTCCATGCAGTCTTAAAAGCTCCTTGGCTTCATGCTCCAGCAGAACTTTTCTGCCTTCAGCAAGGGCGCCATCAATGATTTCCTGTCCCTCCCGAATGGCTTTTGCTCCCCAGTTGAGCTGAAAATGGCCTGTATTATTATTAGCTTCCTTCAGACAACGTCCATAGTTAAAGAGAGCCTCCACACATTTGCAGGCAATCTCCAAAGAATCGTATACCGGAATATTATAATACCGCAAAAGGTCCAGCGAATGGGGCTTGGCGTAATTGAAGAGGCTGTGGAGGACGATGGGTTTACGGCTCGTATTGACCAACTTGCCCATGCGGTGAGCGGCGTCTTCTTCCATGAAGGCCAGCTTTTTGGCAAAGCGGATGCCGTAGCCGCCGAAGAGACCGACTATAAGAAGCCCGTGTATATTGCTATCTTCCAACAAGATTTCCGCACAGTCAGCGAAAATTGCCGGGTTGCTGTCCGTACCTCCTGCCACATCGATGGGGTTGGCCAGGGAAGCGTTATGCGGCAGAATGGCGGCGAGCCTATCTATGGTATCCTTTTCAAACTCCGGCAGTTTAATGCCCAGCTCGGACAAATAATCTGCCGCAATAGTAGCATGCCCCCCTCCGTCGGCGAGGATGGCGATGGAGCTTTCGTGGAGCAGGGGGAGGGAAGACAGGGTTTCGGCGATGGGAAACATCTCGTCAGAATGCTCTACCGTGATGATACCCGCTGTTTTGAAGGCGCTGCTTGCCACCTCCGAAATACCCGCCAGAGCGCCCGTATGTGAGCCTGCGGACTTGCTGCCCTTGGCAGACCTCCCGCTTTTCAAAAGCACAATAGGCTTCGTCAGCAAGGTTTTGCTTGCCTGTTGGAGAAACTGGCGCCCTTCCCTGAGTCCTTCCACATATATCAGAATGGCTTTTGTGTCGGGATCTGAGGTAAAATATTCTAGGTATTCGTGAAACTTAATATCCGCTTCATTGCCCACGCCCACATAATAGTTAAAACCTTTCTGGCTTTTGAGGGCGGCTTCCGTGATTAAGGTAAGGGCAATGTTGCCGCTTTGGGTAAGCAGTGCAATGGAACCATGCGGCACATTTTGCAGCCCTACCAGGTTGAGGCCATTGGCTACACTTATCATCCCGGAAGTGTTGGGCCCAATCATGCGTATGCCTTTTTCCCTGGCCGTATGTACTATTTCCTCTTCCAAACGTTTCCCTTCTCCTCCCAATTCGCCGAAACCACCGGCGAGTACCACAGCTCCCCCTATGCCTTTTTTGCCGCACTCCTCCAGTATCTCTTTTACTGTATGTGCGGGTGTTGCGATGAGGGCCAGGTCAATTCGTTCCAGGATGTCCAATACCGACTTGTAGCACTTTAGGCCCAGAATGGTCTTTTCCTTGGGGTTAACCGGATAGATAAGGCCTTCATATTTTTCCTCTTGTAGGATTTTAATAGTCTGATAACCCCGTTTTGTTTCGTCTTTTGAGGCCCCGATAACAGCCACTGATTCAGCCTTGAATATTCTGTCAAGACTCATATTATCTCCCCTTAAATACCGGATTTCTTTTTTGACCGAAGGCGTTAACACCTTCCTGCCAATCTTCGGTGTCCATGCAGGCAAGTATGGCATCGGTCTCCAGCTGCAGCACTGTCTCCAGGTCAACCACAGCCGACCGCTGCAAGTGTTTTTTTGCCATGGCCAGGGAAATGGGAGCTTTGCGGGCAATGTCAGCGGCAAATTCTATGACATTATCCAGGAAGGCTGCCATGGGGTAAGAAGAAAGAGCAATTCCCAGCTTGACTGCCGCCGCGCCGTCCAGGACCCTGCCCGTGTAGATGAGCTCTTTGGCCTTCATCAGGCCTACGATACGGGGGAGATGCAGAGTAACACCTCCGCCCACGAAAGTGCCCAGCCCGGTTTCAGGAAAAGCAATGGTGGCTTCGTCGGACATGATAATAAAATCGCAGGCAAGGGCCATCTCGGTGCCTGCACCTCGGGCGGGACCGTTTACAGCAGCGATGATGGGTTTGGGGTAACGATACAGAAGCCGCGTCGTTTCATGTGCCTGCTCGATGTATTTTCTTTTCTGGGCTTGGGTTCGCTCCCCTGCGGCATGTTTTTTCAGATCCGCTCCTGCACAGAAGGCCTGTTTTTCCATGCCGTCCTTAATTCTGACGGAACCGGTAAGGATGATTACTCGTACGGCATCATCTTTACTGTATTTGTGAAGAAGATGGGCTATCTCTGAATACATTTCCTCATTTACGGCATTCATTCTTTCAGGCCTGTTAAGCTTCAGCAAAAGGTTGCCGTCGTGGATCTCGTACTTTATTGTCGAATAACTCATACGGGCCCCCTTGGTATGACGCATATGTTCTTATTTGCATTCATAGCAGTCTCTTAATCTGATAAAAGGCATTTACAAACAGTTGCTTTAGTATATTCATCAAAATATGGTGTCGTGCATTTTCTATCACCTTTGAATTTATTTTTCACGAAAAGAGGGTGAATGCTGCAATTAAGCAGCTAAAGCGTATTAAGATTACAATTTATGAAAAAAATAAGTCCCAGCGGCAATATTAAAAACGCTATGGAAAATTACAATTCGCATTTTTTAGTTGGAAGGATGATTAAATGGACAGAACACTTCGCGGACTATTGGCTGGAATAATCGCGGGAATCGCTATGAATGTCTGGAATCTATTGGATTATCATTTTTTTCATATCACACAAATCAGGTTTCTGGATTGGGCTGCAATTTTACTAACATGGTCTAAGCCGCCAAGTGCTATCGAGACGGTTATTCATCTACTAATACATTTATTATGGGACGGTTTTCTTGGGATTATGTTCGCCCACTTACTTGTCTTAATATCCTCAAGAGGGTTGATTATAAAATCGACTATTTATAGTCTAATGTTATGGTTCTCTTTTAAAATCATCGTTAATCTCTACCGGGTACCGGTTTTATCAGGTTCACAACCTTTTCCTGGGGCTATGTCAAACTTGCTGGCGGTGATTCTATGGGGAATTCTGCTAGGATTAGTACTTAAAAAACTTGATGAACCAGCTGAGGATTAATAACTGCTATGAACCACGGTCACCAAACATTTTGTAGGTCTTAACTCAAATTTCCTAACATATAAAAGGCGGTATTCGATTAGTAATCGAATACCGCCTTTTATTCCCCTAACGTGTCTTTTTCCGGCTACCTTATTTGCTATTTAATTCTCTTTATGATTATTTCATCATGTTGGTCCACTTTTTCTTCAATTCGGTTCAACTGTGCAAACATTTGTTTTTGTCCATCAAAAAGCACTTCAATTTTCTTAGAAATATCGTTTTCAACTTTAAGTTCTAATTTCTCAATCCTGTGCTCAAGTCCATCAAAACGTTGGTCAATCTTTTCAAAACGTTGATCAATTTTTTCAAAGCGTTGGTCAATTTTTTCAAACTTTCCGTTGAACTCTATGTACATTTTTTCCAGTAAATTTAATACTTTATCCTCACTCATATCCTTACATCCCCTTACTCTTATCTAATATTATTTTACCATAAGTTGTACCTACATTATACCAAACATTTGTTCTGCTGTAAATATTTGGAGTTCAAAAAACCAGTACTCGATTAACCCTTAATCGAATACCGCCTACTTATAATTAAGCAGCTAAAGCGTATTAAGATTACAATTTATGAAAAAATAATTTCCAGCAACAATATTAAAGAGTTTTCTTGGGATTAGTTTCGCGCACTTACATGTCTCAATATCCTCAAAGGGGTTGATTATAAAATCGACTGTTTATAGTCTACTGTTATGGTTATCTTTTAAAATCATCGTTAATCTCAACCGGGTACCAGTTTTACCAGATTCACAACCTTTTCCCGGGGCAATGTCAAACTTGCTGGCGGTGATTCTATGGGGAATCGTGCTAGGATTAGTACTTAAAAAACTTGATGAACCATCTGAGGATTAATAACTGCTATGAACCACGGTCACCAAACATTTTGTAGGTCTTAACTCAAATTTCCTAACATATAAAAGGCGGTACTCGATTACTAATCGAATACCGCCTATTTATTCCCCTAAACCTTATAACTCGTAATTATTGATGGATGTGAGGAGTCGAACCCCTGTCGTGATAAGAGAACTTTACTCAAGCTTCTCCGCCGCAGTCAGGCAATTTAAAATTCCGCTCAGCAAACGCCTACCGATAGGCTACTGAATCAACTAAAAAATTTCGACTTTTCCAGCATACGAAGAATCATTACTGCCGCCTGCGCCCTGGTTGCGTTGTCTGCAGGATTAAAGGTACCATCGGGCATACCTCTGATAATGTCCATTGGAGCAATTTTCCCCAGAGGATTTCTGGCCCACCAGCTAATATAGTCAGCATCCTTGAATGTCAATTCGGAGTCATTCATTGTAATTTCAAATCTGGTTAACATTCGGGTGATCATGGCTGCAACTTCTTCCCGGGTAATTTGCTTCTCTGGCCTGAATGTGCCATCTCCGTAGCCAAACAAAACGTCTTCCTGTGCCATACGACTGACACAATCATAATACCATTGACCTTCTGAAACGTCAGAAAAATAGACAGATGACCTGACAGTAGGCTTCAAATCCGCATATTCAAATACATTCATCAGCATTGCGGCAAATTCAGCTCTGGTCACGGTATAATCAGGACCAAATGTACCGTCGGGATACCCGTTAAGCAGTTTGAGTCCTGCGAGCTTTTCTACATCATTCTGAGCCCAATGGTCTTTTATATCACTGAAGGTTACAGCAGGCGGCTGTACGATTGAACCGCCGGAGCTTCCTCCACTGTGATGATGATGACTATCGTTGTCTTCTTCATTGACAACAAGCTGGCTGTAGATATATTCAGCAATGGCATCTATTCCTTTTTGGTAGGTATCATAGTCAGAGTCGTCAATATCGAAGAATATTCCCCTGTTGCCAGTGCTTCTAATCAATCCTGCCGCCTGGTCTTTATTGTAAACCGCTGATGCTACTTCTTCCAATCTGCCATTCCTACCCCACCCAATGTAATGTACACCATTCTCATTCATGTACGAAGCAATTTGACTCAAGTCTCTGTCGTTGGAAAACTCCGGGACACCGTCGTCATCGATATTGACAATAAACCTTTTTGTATTTTCTCCCCAGGTCTGTTGACTGATTAAATCCATGAATGACAATGGACGATAGGTTTCCATAGTCAGATTTTTAAAAGTAAAGTAACTTAACTGCTCGCAGGAGTGACTTCTGTAGCTCACAAGAGGTCCAAATCCTCCTACGCCGGTATCTTCTATTACTATGTCGGAATCATCCCCAGTCGTATCAAAAATGACCACATCGTCTTCATAAAACTTCAATGAATTGGCAGTTACCTGAACTTTAATGTCTTTAGTCGAATCACTGCTCTCATCCCCAGTCAGCAGTTGAACTCTAGATCCCTGCAGTTTCTTATACTCTTCGCTGTTCTGGTTCGTAACGGGATCTGCAAAGGAATAAAACTGCGCTTCGCTGCCACCCCAACCCTTTCTAGCAATCAGTTCGATTCCTTCTATGTTTAAATCAGAGATGTCATAACCCTGCTCGTTGTGGAAGTTACTAGCATCAACATTGGACAATTTGTATAGCTCAATGGTACTGTTAGTATAGTTATAAAACACCAGATAGCCATTCAGCTTGTTATCATCAATTCCTGCATTAAAAAGGAAACCTGCTCCTTCAAGAGTATGCGTGCTGACACCACTTTCATCGATTGTAAACTCAATGGTTTTCTCACTAGTATTTTGGTCGGGGTAAAGCATAAAATCCTTAAAAGCCGGTTGGCTGTAGCCCAAAAAAATAAGGCCATCATCCTTTGGATAAATATGCTTTGATCTCAAATAACATTGATCCATTGACCCATCTGTAAAGTCAACATCGGTAAAATATTTTGACCTATCAATGTAATAGTAGCCTTCCGCATAGTAAAAATATGGCTGGGTTGCCGGATGGTAGACCGCCCAGTCTACAGGTTCGGCACCATTTCCAGGATAATCCTGAGAATAATAGTGATCATAAATGGTCCAGTTAAAATCATTTTTTGAATCAACTATTGTTGCTCCCGCTTTGGTTATTTTGATTTTATCACTGTTGATGCCATATTTTTGGTAAACGGCCGTCTGCACATCATAAATAAAATTTTCTACATCTAGATCACTCGTGCCCACGGCATAAGTCAGTTCTGCATTCGAAATGCTCTGTTCATCCGCAAATACCGGTGAAACAGGTAAAACAAACAAAAAAGCTAATAAAACCGAAACCCACTTACTGATAAACCGTTTCCTCAAAAACATACTCCCCTTCCTTTTTAAAATCCATCTATTAAATGTATGATGTGCTTTTCTAATCCCCCCTTTGTTAAATATGGTGGTTATCTAGCTTCCACCCAAAGTTAAATAATTTCCATACTAAATTTATGTGATTTGTTGTAAATTAGAATTGTTTACTTTATTTTGCAACTGCAAAAAAAAAACTGGCAGAATCATCATGACTGCCAGTAAAATGAACCCTTTTTAAGTAGCTAGCGGCACCCTTTTTTATGTACAACATAAAAAACAGCTAATCAGACGAAAAGTGTACATTCCGTCTGATTAGCTGTTTTTAAGCATACTTCAATTAGCCACCATATTTTAGAGCTTATTTCATCAAATATTTAGGCTGTTACTCAGTTTTTACGCTACTTTTACCACGTGTTAAAAACGGTTAACTCTTAAGTTCTTGCGTTTAGTTTAACAAACCAATTTACTATAACTTAATAAGATTTCTTGAAACTGTTCCTGTGGAATTGGTCCCCTAAATAAATACCCTTGCATCAAATAACATCTATTATGTTCCAACGCTAATCTCTGCTCCTTGTATTCAACACCTTCTGCCATAACTTCTATATTTAAATGATTAGCCATTTCAATAATGGCTTTAACTATTGCCTTGTCTTTCATATTGTTATGAATACCGTCGACAAATGACCTGTCAATTTTTAACAGATCCACCGAGAATTGTTTTAGATAATTGAGAGAGCTGTATCCTTTACCAAAATCATCAATTGCAACCTTAACACCTAACTTTTTTAAGGACTGCAGTTTAATTATGAATTGTTCTTCATAATTCATTGATACATTTTCAGTGATTTCAAGAATAAGCTGTCCGGGATTTATATCATTTTGTTTTAAAGTGTCCGAAATAACTTTTACCAGATTTCTATCCCGGAACTGGGTAGGTGATAAGTTTAAAGACATAGATATGGATGGGAACCCTGCCGCATGCCAGTCTCTAAGCTGCTTACAGGCCGTGGATAAAACCCACTGACCTATAGGAATAATCTGACCGGTATCTTCCGCCAAATGTATAAAATTTGCCGGTGGAAGCAGCCCCTGGTTAGGGTGTTGCCACCTAAGTAAAGCTTCAGCACCAATTATTCTTTGTGTCCTTATATCAACTATTGGCTGGTAGAAAACCAATAGCTCATTGCGTTCGATGGCCTTCCTTAAAGAGTTTTCCAGTAAATAATGTTCTGTCAGTGATTGACCCAAACCAGGCGAGAAATTTACGTATCTGTTTTTTCCCTGTTCTTTGGCAGAGTACATAGCCTGATCTGCGTACTTAACCAGTGTAGACACATCCTCTCCATCATCCGGAAAAGTGCTTATCCCGATACTGGCAGATACATATAGTTCATCACTACCTACTAATATACTTTTCTGCATTTCATCAATAATTTCCCGAGCCTTTAATTGTACCTCCCCTAATTGGGTAACTCCCGGGATTACCAGGATAAATTCATCTCCTCCGAAGCGGGCAAGTACTTGTCCTTGTTCTGTTAAGCTCATTAACCTGTCTGCTATAACTTTCAGCAAAATATCTCCCTTGATGTGCCCAAAGTTATCATTTACTATCTTAAACCGATCCAAATCTATGAATAGTACTGCTGCCCTAAGATTCTTTTCCCGGGCTTGATTGATTATTCCTTCCAACTCGTGTTCCAGCTTTTTTCTATTAGGTAAGCCAGTTAACGGGTCATGGTATGACATATGATTCAAAGTGTCTACAGCTTTTATTATGTCCTTCTCAGCCTTGAAAATTATCTTTGTGGGAAGTCGGTAAAGAACCCAACCCATCGTTATACCAAGAGCACCGAACATTAAAAATAAAATTCCTGACTGATAAACAAGATTGTATCCTGTGTGATTAACTTCAACATAGCCATAAATACGATTATTGTAACGTATTGCTGACCGTCCGAGTATTTCGAATAAAGATGGTTTTGACAAAACTTCTTTTCTAATCAAACTTCCGTCCGCATCATATATCAGGACACTATTAACCTGCTTTAAATCCGTAGTTTCGAATACTTGAATAAATTTTTGAGCATTGAACTGCCACAATTGGGGATTATCCATAATTGATTGAGCAAGCAATGAAGCAATTTCGTCACTCTCTGAAACCGCGTGATTTCTTTCTCCTATATAAGTAAAATAGTAGTAAGTTAATGGCATTGTCGTCATAATTACTAATCCTGAGAAAACAGCAAGAAATAACATCTTTTTTGAAAATCGTTTGGCAAAGTGATGCTTACTAAACATAATATCAATTTCCTTTCAAAGGAATACCACCATTTGCAGAAATAATACGTTGACCTTCATCAGACCTAACAAAGTCAAGAAACTTTGTCGTTTCTTCTGAAGCGGATTCCTTGTACACGAAGAAAAGATCTTTGTACAACGGATAAGAACCATTCTTCAGGTTGGCAATGGTAGGTTCTATTCCATTGACCTGGAGAGGTTTTATTCTCAGATTTAATGCCGTAAGAGCTCCTGTATCGGTAAATCCAATGGATGAGGGGGTATTAACGATAGCTTCACTTTCTTCAAGATCAGTGTAATACACTTGCCATCTTTTTTTCTTAAGCGAATCATGCAAAGCATTTTTAAATCCGGGAATTAAATCTTCAAGAACCTTATTAGTACTATCGCCTTTTTCTCTAGAGAGAACAATAATCATTTGACCGTTCTGCCACCTATTCTTTTTACCCCAAAAAATGTCCACCAAATCCTGGCTGGTAATGTTGTTGTCTAGTACATCAGAATTAGTTCCAATAATAATACCGACTCGCGCATAGGGAATTTGTTTTAAGCCCTGGTTCAATTCTTCCTGTTTCAAGGGTCTTGATATTAATCCCAAACTTATAACTCCTTCAGATGCAGCTTTAATTGCACCGGATGACCCAATACTTTTTGGTACTTTTGCATCTTTCCCCTCTAACTGGTTATACTGTTCTACCAACCTGCTTGTAATTGGCAGATTACTTCCGGACCCAGCAATAATAAATTCACCAATTTTCTCTTTTTCAATGGAAGTCTCTAAAGTTCGTGTCTTACAACCAATTGCGAACAATAAACTAAATAAAAGGTTAAGGGCTACAAATTTAATAAAAAGACGTTTCATTTATTCACCTCAATCAAAATGAAAACCTGCTAAAAGCAGCAGGCGGCCTTGTAAGTATCAACATCTTGGCAACCGGCTGTCTTGGCACTATGTGCTTTTAGACCCTTGGTTTTGCGTCCCCGATTTTCAACGGGTTTGCCTTTTTTCAATGGACACATATTTTTTTATTTTTTTATTTTTCGTCTTTACTTCCAAAAAGTAGTATTATGTCATATTTCTACATACATGGCTGCAATCCTGCATATTAAACTTATATATTCTGGTTTTTTGACTTAAAATGGATGGCAGCCAGTGCCGTCCCAAGTACTTACACGTTTTGCGAAGGTTAAACCCAAACTATAGTCACCCGAAAATTCTGTAGGTATAAATTAGTTCCCGCAAACAATAAAAAGACGCCACCCGACTATGCCTAATCGAATACCGTCTTTGTCTCTTAAGTTTCTATTTACGACGAAAATTACTTTTCGTGTTATTATTTGGTGGAGGTGAGGGGAGTCGAACCCCTGTCGTGAATTTATATCTTGAATCTTACAAAAAAAGTTGTACCGTTAGCTCCTGTAGAAAAGTTTAACGAAGCCCGGTGCCTTGCTACAATACTATGACAAATTGCCAAACCCAGCCCAACTCCATTAGTTTTTGTTGTAACAAAAGGGGTGCCTATCTTATCAATCAATTCCGATGATATACCTGTTCCCTGATCCTCTATAGATAAAGCAACTTCATTTTGATTTGAATAAGTACTTATTGTAAGTGTCCCTTTGTTATCCATTGCCTGTAAGCCATTATTTACCAAATTAAATATCAATTGTCTAATTTCCTTTTGGTCTAGGAGCAGTTCCGGAATAGTTTCTTTCTTAAAAACTATTGTAATTTCCCGACTATTGGCTTCACTTATTATAAGCGGTAATATCGCTTCAATTATTGAATTTAAACAACAATTCTCAAGGTTTACTTTTTTGTTTTTTGCTAAGGAGAGATACTCACTAATAATTGAATTACATCTGTCAAGTTCCTGTATCATCAAATCAAAGGATTCTCTGTGTCGGACATGCTGTTCTTTAGACGAAAGCATTTGAAGAAAGCCTCTCACAGTTGTCATTGGATTTCTAATTTCGTGACCAATACCGGCAGCCATTTGACCTATTAACTCCAAGTTTCCCATCCGAGCCATTTCTTTTTCTATTATCTTTCGCTCTGTTATATCGTTGAGAGTAATAATCGTCTTTTTAGACGTGTTGCCTACATCAAGCATTTGGGCAAACATTACGTGAAAATGCCTAGTTCCCTTTTTCGTATCTAAACTTGTTTCAAACCAGAATTTTTTTAGATCATTATTAATAAAATGCCGAAGCTCATCACTAAACCACGAGAAATAAGCACCACGAAATTCCCCTCCATAATAACCAACCCCTGGTTTAATCGAATCATTAAACAATTGTGCTGCCTCAAAGTTTAGGTTATCAATATGACAGTCATATTCTAATATTACTATTGGAATCGAATAACTCTCAAAAATGGTAAGGTATTTATTTTTTTCATTAGTCAGAGCTATATTCATTTTTTGTAAGTCTCTTATGTATTCGTCGTCTTTAAGGTTAAGCCATTCTGACGAAAAGCCCAGCTCAATTCTATCAAAACACCTGTTAACAAATGCAAGGCAATAATATTCAATTTCTTTTTTTAAACAGCTTTCAATAATAAGGTCACAGTATGCCTGGCGGTAATACTTAAAGCTGCCTGCAAACATAGTATAACTTATTCCTCTAACTCGGTGAAGTTTTGCTTCCAAAATTCCAAACGAGTATATTTCGTCCTCAGCATAGTTTGTATCTGGGCTTAATTCGGGTACCCTTTCTGATAATTTCAAACTAGATAAAATTATATTTGATATGCCTGAAATTGATATCCTCCATGCTTCCATTAATGTAGCAGTATATTGAAGATATCCGGCGTTTTCCAAATAGCTGATAACTTTTTCGGTTAATTGTGCCTCGTTATTTTCGATTAAATCATACAATGGTTGCATTAAGTTACCTCACTCAGTCAAATATATTTATTACATTCGACATTGTCATATGATTTATTTGCAAAGTTAGCAATCTTGTCACAATTTATTAGCTATTTCTTTATTTGCTGACAGATTCCTCCTTTTATGCCAACTTTGTTATTTTTCCACGTGTTTCTACGGAACTAATGATAAGCACCCTCGAAATTTCTTCCAGAAAGCAAGAAAACTACCTAAACTTTTAGGTAGTTGAATATTTTTTGGTGGAGGTGAGGGGATTCGAACTCCTGTCGTGATAAGAGAACCCACATAAGCTTCTACGAGCGTAGTCAGGTACTTTAGATTTCGCTTACCAATCGCCTGCCGACAGGCTATCGGGCAAATCTCGCCGCTTCCCTCCGAGAATTGGAGATTGGCCAGCTCCGGTGCCGGACCTCTTCCCCCGCACCAAGAGCATGGCAGGAGAAAGGGTTATGCTGCAATTAAGCAGCGTAAGATTTATGTTTTTGCCGGCAGGATAAAGGGTATGCTTGATTTAGCATACCCTTTATCAATTCGGTATTCAAAAATATCAAAATCTCTTCCTACTTGGGATAGGATATTTAACACCAGACTCACTAGCACTAAACACCATAAAACCTTTCACTAAAGCCTCAATACTAAATTGTGACACTGAACATTAATCCACTAATATTAATCTACTAACACTTAACTACCACAAAGCCAATTCAATGAGTCTCAACACTAACTGTAATACAAGAGATGTTAATCTTCTCAAACTGAATTACTACAAAACTTATTTACTGAGTCTCAACACTAAATTGCGGTATTGAACATTAATCCACTAATATTAATTTACTAACACAAACCTACCACAATGTTACTCAACGAATCAAGAGACTAATCGTGATATTGGACTTAATCGGATACTAAATTTACAACCATTGGATACTTACAAGAACCAACTTTTTAAAAAGCTACCCACATTGGGCTCTCAAACAAAACTCAAAAAATTTTCCTATTATCCCCAAGTAGTAAAACAGGTATCAACAACCGAACCTTACTAATCCTCCTTTCTTTCTCATTTAATTAATGGCATTTGTTCCATTAATTAATATCAGTTTACCACTAATAAATTTATTGTCAAGTCAGTTTAATAAAACTTTTCTCGAACATGGATAACAATTTAGGGTGACCCTTCCCATACGTACGTTTAGTGTACCATCTAAGGTATTTAAAGTCTAATATCTAACTCCTTAACCACACCCCGACCTCCCACACAGAAAAACAAAAAATCAGGCCAATTAGCCTGAGTTTAATGGATATGGTGGAGATGAGGGGAGTCGAACCCCTGGGAACGCCTATTTAAACTGAATTTTGCCTATTACTGTTAACTTCCTCAAACATTAAGGTTTTATTACGCCCTGCGTTCTTTGCCGCATAAAGAGCAGAATCTGCTGCCGTAAATAATTCACGTATGGAAGTTCCGTCTTCCGGGAAAATACTTAAACCGATACTCACAGTGGGAAATGGTTTACTAAGACCTTCGTTTTCCATGTGGCTTCGAATCCTCTCAGCTAAATTCCAAGCACCGTCAGAAGATTGAAGTGCAATTACAGCAAACTCTTCTCCTCCCAATCTTCCGGCATAATCACTTTCTCTTATGGTCTTCTGTATGACCCGTGCTGTTTCTGCCAAAACTTCGTCACCTTTTAAGTGACCAAATGTATCGTTAAATTTTTTGAAGTTATCCACATCAATCATAAGCAGCGCAAAGCCTTTATTATACCGGCGGCTGCGTATAGCCTCCAGTTCCATAAATTCAAAAAACTTGCGTCGGTTCCATAACCCCGTTAAACTGTCTTTTTCAGCTAATTCCCTAATCTGCTGGTAAAGCTTAGCGTTTTCAATTGCAACTCCGATTTGGTTACCAATTGAATTTAAGAGCTCCTGGTCGGGCGGCTGAGAGACCACTTTTCTCGTAGCTATAGGCATAACACCTACTAGTTTATGCTTACTGTAGAGGGGAATATGAGTTGCAGAAACTATTCCTTCTCTTCGTAGATAATCCTGTTCCGGCGAATCATTAAGTCTGGAAATAGAGATGGTCTCACCTGTAACCGCAGTTTTATAAGCAAGAGTCCCCCTTTTTTGTATCTTCCATTGGGAGACAAAGTTCTCAGATAAGCCCTGATGGACGACCATGGATAAAAATTTATTCATATCATCCCATATAAGAATATCACCACAGTCCCAACCTGTTACCTCCAAAACTGTGCTTAGTGCTTTTTGAAGTACCACCTCAGGTTCCAGGCTCTCATTTATAGCCAAGGTTACAGCATTAATCGTTTCCAACCTGATATTCTGCTGCTTTAGTTGCTGATTCACTGTTTCGATTCGGTTAAACAAAATGGTATTTTCAATGGCCTCTGCAATTCGGTCAGCTACTTTTCTCAATATGCCAAGCTCCCGCTCCCCATATAATCCAACCTTGCAACTGTTGAGCTGTAAAGTGGCCAGAACACTGGCGTTTATTACTAATGGCAGCCGAATTGCAGACCTTATCCCTTCTGATACTAGCCGCTCATCTTCAATAAAAACCTTTTCTTGCTGGAGGTCTTTAACGATTATAGGCTTTTTATTTTTAATTACCCAACCTGGTGCTGTACCGGCTAAGGGGAGAATCACTCCTCTACCAAGCTTTGTGTTAAGATTAGTGGCAGAGACAGCGTAAATCTTTAGGTTTTCCTTTTCTGTATCAGCAAGAGCAATACTAATACGGTCAAAATCCACTAGCTTTTTGACCTCGTTGGCAAAATCTTCATAAAAAGCTTCAATCCGTAAACTTGAACTGACAATTTTAGCAATTTTATTAATAGCATCAACAACTTCAGATTGTTTACGGAGTTCGGTTGTTATCTGTATACTTCGTAAAGCCATACTTACCGGGAAAGATAAAGCTTCTAAGGTATCAGAATTCTTCAAATAAGTATCTTCTGGTTCAAAAACCTCAATGATTCCAAAACTCTGATTCTTGAACAATAATGGTATCCCCAGATACCCTTCACTCTCATCTTGCAAGGGATGTCCAAGTATTTTACCGGCTTCAGAATAGATTGTGGAGTATTGTCTTAAAATGCGGCAAGGATATTCATCAGAGGTTAAGGAGAAAGAAGCACCAAGATGACATTCGCTAGTGTCCTCCATAATAACAATGCTATCAAGGTGACTGTTTACAAGGTACACTATTACTCTTGAAGCACATGTAACATCCCTGAATGCGTCAGCCACAATTGTAAAAACCTCTTCATTATGGTCTGTACAAAGTTTTTTTGATAACTGAGCTGCCACATTTCGTATTCTATCAGTCATACTATCCTCACCTCTCTCTTTCTCCACTCAGATGAATTAATCGTGTCGATTTTTTCTTCTTTTTCGACCTTATTATTGCTTTTTCCTCTAATTAGACAAAAATAAACTATGCTTAAAATAAGGACTTTATAACCGCCGTCGAATCCTACTTCCTCAAAATAAAAAGTTGACCCCTAATCCCTCACCCAGAGCATAGAAGGTTAGAGGTTAGGCTGCAATTAAGCAGCTAAAGCGTGACTGTTGTTAACTGGCTCCATACAAACTCTGATTATCTTATACGAAACTGCTTAATTATACCTGCCGCCATTATATCAGCCATACCTAAAGCTTGAATTTCAATTTGATCATACACTGCAATACTGGCCTCATACCGTCCGGCAAGCATTTCAACTGCTTCTGCTTTAACTAATGCCAGGTGTTGGTACAGCATCATCCTCCATTGCTGTTCCGACCAATAAGGATTGATACTACCCAAAAGGGCAGCAATTGCATCAGCATTAGCATACCATCGCCTTTCCGCTTCTGCTGCCACAATATTGTCTCCGGCTTTTGCTGCTCTTACAAGATCTGCAGCAACAACAAGATGTTCAGTCAGCAAATCCCGAAATCGTGCAGCAATCCTTGTTCCATAGTAGGGCTTCAGCGCATGTTCAAAATCCACGGGATTACGAAGTAATCTGGCAATGACAAACTCTTCATCTGGCAGACCAAATACCAGGCTTGTTATAGTTGATCTTGTCCAAACACCGTGCTGTTCCCATAACATACGAATATAATTCATTAAATTTACTTGTGGCTTAGTGAAAATGACAGTCGTATCACAAAAATATTGATTGTAATACACATTCATCACCTCATTGTTTTATGTAATATATAATATACGTAGGCTAAAGCGAATGTTCCATTCAGCTCAGTGGCCGAAGCTAAATAACACTCAAAACCACTAAAATCAAGCATTTCACCCAACGTTGAACCCCTGTTTTAAGAAAGCAAAAAGCCGAGGCTACAATGACCTCGGCATCTTTAACGGTTATGGTGAAGGTGAGGGGAGTCGAACCCCTGTCGTGATAAGAGAACCCACATAAGCTTCTACGAGCGTAGTCAGGTACTTTAGATTTCGCTTACCAATCGCCTACCGACAGGCTATCGATTCACTAAATCGTTGTTGTTTATCTTTCCGTTTGAGCAGCTACTAAACTTATTGTCCCATATCTTTCTCGTAAAAGCGGTTTTTCAATCTTGCCGGTAGGATTACGCGGAATTTCATCAAAAATAATTTTTCGCGGACGTTTGTAACGGGGCATTGGGGAGCAGAATCTAACTATTTCTTCTTCGGTACATTCGCAATCGGGTTTTAATTCTATGATAGCAGCCGCGATTTCACCCAGACGCTTATCAGGCATTCCAATAACTGCTACATCTTTGATTGCATTATGTGCGCGGAGAAAATCTTCGATTTGAACAGGATATAAGTTTTCACCGCCGCTTATTATCACATCTTTTTTTCGATCGACCAAATAAATAAAACCGTCTTCATCCATCCGGGCCATATCACCTGTGAATAACCAGCCATCCTTGAGTACTTCTTCAGTCGCTTTCCGGTCGTTGTAGTAGCATTTCATCACGCCCGGACCCCTGACAACCAATTCACCGACCTGTCCCTGAGATACCGGACACCCATTATTGTCGGTAATCATGACTTCCCAACCGTGGCCAGGTATTCCGATAGCGCCTACTTTATGAATATTCTCAGTACCTAAATGGACACATCCGGGACCAATAGATTCGCTCAAACCATAATTGGTATCATAAAGATGGTCGGGAAAAACCTTTTTCCAGCGCTGAATTAGGCTGGGAGGGACTGGCTGCGCACCAATATGCATCAGCCTCCACTGGGAAAGATTATAATCTTCCAGCTTAACAGCTCCGCTTTCAATGGCATCCAGAATGTCCTGTGCCCAGGGAACCAAAAGCCAAACAATGGTGATATGTTCTTCAGACACTGTTTTGAGTATCCATTCGGGTTTAACTCCGCGAAGCAGTACAGCTTTGCTCCCTGACAACAAACTACCGAACCAATGCATCTTGGCACCAGTATGGTACAGCGGAGGGATGCACAGAAAATTATCCTCACGATTTTGACCGTGGTGCTTATTTTCGGTATAACATGCGGAAACCAAACTCTTATGCGTATGTAAAATTGCTTTTGGAAATCCTGTTGTCCCTGAGGAGAAATAGATAGCCGCATCATCTTCGTCTGTAAGTTTAACCTGAGGGGGTTCAGAGGAACAATTGGCAGTAAGGCGATCATAGTTTTCAGCAAAACTGGGGCGGTTTTCACCTGCAAATAAAAGTGTTTTTATTTTAGGTATCTGATCGTAAATCGTTTCCACACGGCCAATAAATTCTGGCCCAAAAACCAGTGCAATGCTATCAGATAAATCTAAACAATATTTTATTTCCTCAGCCGTGAAGCGAAAGTTTAAAGGTACTGCGATAGCACCGGCTTTTAATATCCCAAAATATATGGGCAGCCACTCCAGGCAATTCATTAGCAAAATAGCTACCTTGTCCCCTTTTGTAATTCCCCTCTTATGAAGAAGATTAGCCATGCGATTTGCTTTCTCGTCAAAGACACGCCAGGTCATTTCCCTTCTATATTCACCAGCCGGGTTGTTTTCAATCAGTTCATAATCTCGCCAAGTGACATTATGGCTTTCCTGGAGATCCAAATTAATCTCCGTCAGGCATGTTTCCTGTCCGTAAAGCTCCGAATTACTCGAAAGTATTTCCGTGATAGGCATTTTTTCTTTCCTCCCCGTTCTACCAATACAACAAAAAAATTGGTATTTTACAATAAAATCCGTACTTCAAAAAAATCACACTACTTTATTATAAAGTGACACGACCTGTTAATCAATATCTTCCTTATTTATCATTGGATAGTACAGAAAAAGCGTTCTTTGGATATTCCACCGGGTAACTAATCCGAAAGCAAAAACAGACTCTCAAGAAGAAGAGAGTCTGCCCAATCAACATATTTGGTGAAGGTGAGGGGACGTGTTATCCTATACTTTCGTATAGGCACTGACTATATCATGAACTTGATTAGCCAAGTCCCCCGGCGTATTATGCAGCAAGCTGCATCCTAGTACCACCCAGTAGGCGGCCTATAAGTCGATACGCGGCTGTTGGGTTGCCCCACATACCACTCGGTATTAGCACCACCATTACGTGCTGAGCCTTCACCGATAAAGCCGGGTTTTCACCTATCCATCACTGGATAGGGCGACCATTTTGATCGAACCCCTGTTGTGATAAGAGAACCCACACAAACTTCTACGAGAGCAGTCAGGTAATTGAAGATTGGCCCAGCGCCGGTGCCCAATCTTTTCCCCCGAACCCAGAGCATAGCACATGAGAGAGGGGTTATCCTGCTATTAAGCAGCAAAGGGTATTAAGATTACAACTTATGAAAAAACTAAGTTCCAGCGACAATATTTAAAAATGCTATGGAAAATGATAATTGGCATTTTTTAGTTGGAAGGATGATTATATGGACAGAACACTTCGCGGACTATTGGCTGGAATAATCGCCGGAATCGCTATAAACGTCTGGAATCTATCGGATTATTTTTTTTCATATCACACAAATCAGGTATCTGGATTGGGCTCCAGTTTTACTAACATGGTCTAAACCGCCAACTGCTATCAAGACGGTTATTCATCTACTAATACATTTATTATGGGACGGTTTTCTTGGGATTATGTTCGCCCACTTACTTGTCTCAATATCCTCAAGAGGGTTGATTATCAAATCGACTACTTATAGTCTACTGTTATTGTTCTCTTTTAAAATTATCGTTAATCTCTACCGGGTACCGGTTTTATCAGGCGTACAACCTTTTCCCGGGGCTGTGTCAAACTTGCTGGCGGTGATTCTATGGGGAATTGTGCTAGGATCAGTACTTAAGAAACTTGATATATCTGTGATGAGAAAACCCAGGTCTTTTTTGACTTGGGATTAGTTTTGATTATGGTAGAGGTGAGAAGAGTCGCCGTAACTAACTTCCTTTAAAAAATTCCGGTTTTATTCTATTTGGAACTCCACCACTATTCATTTGTTCTCTAATTTCGTATATTTTACGAACCCCTTTTTTAGTCAAATGTTCTTTTTCTCTACACATTTTAATAATTTTTTTGAAATATCTAAAATCATGTTTTTTCTTTGCCCTCAGCTTATTCCGGTTAAAAAACGGAACAACATACTTTTGAATATCATCTAGCGACTGCACTGAAAAATCAGCAATTTTTCGTGATTTATCTATTCTAACTGTACCACAATTCAAAGTTTTACAAACACTTTGTAAAAGTGCCTCGTCAACTTCAGATAGCTGAATGGAAAAAACAGGTTTAATTCTAAATCCGGTCTTCATTTTTTCATCTTTTGAGATTCTAATAGCGAAACTTCCTTCTCCATCAGTTAACCCTGCCAGATAATTACCATCTAAAATCTTAATCCCAGTCCTGTCCCAACTGATATATTCTTTATTTAATTTTGCTACTTCCTTGGCAAAACGTGCAACATCTCTTTGTCCACTTGTAGCTTCTTTTATAAAGTTATTAATTATTGTTTTAAACCTGATAAAATCCTGAGCCTTCTTACCCTGCAGCGGAAACTTCTCAAAAAATGGTATTACTCTGGAAACGATATTTCCCAAATCATTAATAATAAATCTAAATGCGGGTTTGGATTTTTCATCTCTTTGAGGTAAAAAATATTTATGACCAACGCCAAAAACTGACCATATCCACTCTAAAATGTCTTTATCTCCTAACGTCAGTTCTACTTTAAAACTTGCCCTTAACCGTTGAGTTAATCTATCAAGGCATATAAGAAAACTTCCCTCGCCATCAGCAAGACCTGCAATATAATTCCCATCCCTTAAGTTAATATCATGAAAAAAGTAATCGTTATTTGACAACTTATGATAGAAGAAACGATTATCACGATGGTTTCTTGCACTAGTCCCACAACTTCGGGAACAATATTTGCCATTTCCTCTATTAATTTCTTTCGCAGGTACCAAAAATACCTTACCACAATATAAACAGGTGTTTTCTACGAAACTAATGATAAACACCTCCAAACATATGTTCCTATATAATTTATTCTCCCCGGAACAACAAATTCCTTCCGGAAAGCAAGAAAACTACCTAAACATTTAGGTAGTTGAATATTTTTGGTGGAGGTGAGGGGACGTGTTATCCTATACTTTCGTATAGGCACTGACTATATCATGAACTTGATTAGCCAAGTCCCCCGGCGTATTATGCAGCAAGCTGCATCCTAGTACCACCCAGTAGGCGGCCTATAAGTCGATACGCGGCTGTTGGGTTGCCCCACATACCACTCGGTATTAGCACCACCATTACGTGCTGAGCCTTCACCGATAAAGCCGGGTTTTCACCTATCCATCACTGGATAGGGCGACCATTTTGATCGAACCCCTGTCCGAAAGAGAACCTACATAAGCTTCTACGAGCGTAGTCAAGTACTTTAAATTTCGCTTACAAATCGCCTACCGACAGGCTATCTGCTTGCTATCTCGATAAATCTCGCCGCTCCCCTCCGAGAATTGGAGATTGGCCAGCTCCGGTAAATGACCTCTTCCCCCGCACCCGGAACTTAGCAGGAGAGAGGGGTTTAGCAGCAATTAAGCTGCGTAAGCTAAATCGTTGTCGATTAATTTTAAGTTCCACTGTTTAACGGGCCTGTGGGACCCCGGCTCGCTACCTATGCCAATTCTTCCCCCGTCGAAACCAATACACCCCCAAAATTCAATTATCCCTTTTGTCTTTCCCTAAACGCCTTCTCCATTTCCCTCTTAGCGTCCCGGGCGGCCATGTCATCTCTCTTGTCGTAGAGCTTTTTACCTTTTGCCAGCGCCAGAGCAATCTTGGCCCGGCCATTTTTGAAGTAAATCTTAAGTGGTACCAGTGTAAGTCCTTTTTGCTGGGTGGCCCCAATTAGCTTGTTTATTTCATGTTTGTGTAAAAGAAGTCTGCGAACTCTAGTTGGTTCGTGGTTAAACCGGTTTCCCTGCTCATAAGGGCTTATATGCATATTATGCACAAAAACCTCGCCGTTTCTAATAGTGGCAAAACTGTCTTTCAAGTTAGCCTTACCGGCCCGCAGGGATTTTACTTCTGTTCCCTGTAATTCGATCCCGGCTTCAAATACCTCTTCGATGTGGTAATCATGCCGGGCTTTACGGTTTTCAATTTCTTTTACACCAGCCATAAAAAACCACCTAGCCCTAGTGACGTACATAACATTATAGCATATTAAAACTTTCTGTCAAGGAGCAAAAAGGGGAACGCTGTAGGCCGGGGTTACTCCTACTCTGGTAAGGGTATGATTATTTACTCCGGTTTTCATAGGTTCCCATCTGGTCAACTAAACCGCCTCAATTGTCAAATCCTTGGGTCCCCGCCCAAGCGCCATCCGTGGCGCTGGGGCGGCTCCGGCCATCCGTGGCCTCCGCCCGGCGGATTTGACAATTGATTCGGTAAGTTGACAAACGATGGTAACCCCAATGAAAACCGGAGTAAATAATCATACCCTAACTTTAAGCCGGAGTAACCCGTACTAATAAGCTAAAAGTACAAAAAAACAATGAGTGCCCAGAAATTCCCATACTATAAAAAGTTGAAAAAAGGGCTGCGAAGAACTGCAGCCCGTTAAAGTTCTTATTATACTGTAACAGCTGCAGGGACCAGTTCAAAGTCCAGCTGTCTTTCGTCGATGTTGACATTTTCCAGTCTGACTCGTACCAGGTCGCCGATGCGGAAAGTTTTTCGTGTGTGACGTCCTAAGAGTGACATCCTGTTTTCATCGAACTCATAAAAGTCATCAGTCATTGTAGTAACATGAACTAAACCTTCAACCATATTTTCCAGTTCGACAAACATTCCAAAAGAAGTAACTCCGGAGATAACAGCGTCAAACTCTTCCCCAACCCTGTCTTTCATGAACTCAACCTTCTTAAGGTCAACACTTTCTCGTTCAGCCTCTGTGGCTATCTTTTCTCTTTCGGAAGACTGTGCCGCTGCTTGAGCTGTAAAAGCAGCAAGATTACCGTAGTTTTGCTGTGTCTTCCCTGTTATAACAGCTTTAATAATCCTATGAATTACTAGGTCAGGGTATCTCCGTATAGGAGAAGTAAAGTGACTATAATACTTAGCAGAAAGTCCAAAATGGCCTGCATTCTGTTCACTGTATCTTGCCAGTTTCATTGTTCGCAGCATGACAGTACTGATAACACGCTCTTCCGGACGCCCGGCAACTTTATTTAGCACTTCCTGGAACGCTCCGGGGTGAATTGACGAAAACCCACGTATGCTCATGCCAAAAGTGAAAAGAAATCTATTGAGGTGAGTCAGCTTTTCACCGTCAGGATCCTCATGAATCCGGTAAACGAACGGAATCTGGGCTTCGTAGAAGTGTTCGGCGACTGTTTCATTAGTAACCAGCATGAACTCTTCAATAATCTGGTCAGCTATTGATCTGTCATATTTAACGATTTCTTTGGGACGTCCCGCATCATCAAGCTTAACCTTGACCTCAGGAAAGACAAAATCTATAGCGCCCCGCTGCATCCTCCGCTCCCTTAAAATAAGGCACAGTTTCTGCATATTCTCAAACATACCTGCAAGGTCTACATATTGTTCGAGCAGTGCAGGATCCCTGTCGACCAAAATTTGCTTTACTTTTTTGTAGGTCATCCGTTCATTTATATTGATAACGGATTCAAATATTTCATGTCGTAATACATTACCCTTTATATCTATCTCCATGAAGACAGATAAGGCCAGCCTATCCACCTGGGGATTGAGGCTGCAGATACCGTTAGACAATTCAGGGGGCAGCATCGGTATAACCCTGTCGACCAGATATACACTGGTTCCCCGCTTAAAGGCCTCTTTGTCCAACGCACTGCCCAAAGGAACATAGCTCCCAACGTCAGCGATATGGACTCCCAAGTAATAGTTACCATTAGAAAGAATTTGCATTGACACAGCATCATCCAGGTCTTTTGCGTCTTCCCCATCTATAGTTACCATCTGGAGTCCCCTGAGGTCAGCCCGTCCCTTAATTTGCTCTTCGGTGACTTCCTTTGATATTTTGTTGACTTCCTTTAAAACATTTTTGGGGAATTCCTGGGGAAGTCCATACTTCCACATAATAGACATTATGTCCGTCCCTGGGTCGTTTTTGTTCCCGATAATATTTACTACTTTACCTTCTGGATTTCGGCGGCGCTCAGGCCATGTTGTTATCTCAACAACAACTTTGTCCCCAGTCGAAGCCCCCTTTTCCTTATCTTTAGGAATATAAATATCGAAACTTATTCTGTTCTCATCAGGAGTCATAAAACTGAATTTCTTGCCCTTTTCAAAGGTTCCTACCACCTGAAGGTTAGCCCGCTTAAGAATGCGGATAACCTCCCCTTCCTGTTTCGGTCCATTCCAGCCTTTACTGTTAAGTCGTACCACGACTCTATCATTATGCATGGCGCCATTTAAATTATCAACGCTAATAAATACATCTTGAAGCCCAGGTTGGTCCTGTATCAGAAAAGCAAATCCCCGGGGATGGCCTTGAAGCTTGCCGACCGCCAAATTCATTTTTTCAGGAAGCCCATATCTTTGCTTTCTGGTCCTGATAATCTGTCCTTCTATTTCCATATCGTTTAGAATATTGACAAAACTTGTCATGTCTTCCATCTGCAAAGCTGAAAAAAGTTCCTCAGCAGACAGAGGTCTATAAACTTCCTGCTTCATAAATTCTATAATTTGATTATTCATTCTAACACCTACCTTCTAAGGAATATTTTTACCCATAAACTACATTTTAATCAGAATAGCTTAAAATTTAACGAATTTAACCTTTTTACAAACCAAGCTCACCCTTGGCCTCCTTCATGGCTTCAAGGGATATCTCAAGAAATTGTTCCAGGCTCATACCAAAATCAGAACAGCTTGCCATCTGATTGCGGTTGGCTCCACGGGCAAAAGACTTTTCGTTGAACCGGTTAACCAAAAACATCACATCTATATAATCTATCTTTTTTTCCGGTCTTATCAAAACACCTGCAACAATCAACCCGGTAACCGGGTCTGTAGCATAAAGAGCCTTATCCATAAGAGTGTTTCTCGGCAAACCATGTGCATTGTTATGTACTTTAACGGCGTACACTACATCTTCAGGCGCACCCAAATCTGCCAACATCTGAGAACCTACAATACTATGTCTGACAGGGTCATCTTTTGTTGTATCATAATCAATATCATGCACCAGCCCTGCCAGCCCCCACTTGTCCTCATCCTCACCAAAATGACAGGCCAGCTTTCTCATTACAGCTTCACAAGCATACATATGTTTAAGTAAGTTTTTGTTTTTAACATGTTTTTTTAGTTCTTTTAGAGCCATTTCTCTGTCCAATTTTGACCTCCGCCCCAAATCTTAATAGACTAGTATTTGTAACAATACCGTATAATAAAACATAGCGCCGGAGCCCGGCACTATGATAAGTTTGCTTATTTAACTACACTAAGTAATAACGAAGTAACAAGAAATCCCATCGCAAGAACTGCTGATATTTTACTTAAGGTCTCATCCATACCTTTCTTTTTGCCAAATACTTGTTCAGCTCCACCTGTGATGGATCCGGACAAACCGGCACTTTTACCTGACTGCAGCAGTACTGTTGCAATGACTCCAAGAGCCAATAAAATATGGACGATTATAATAACAACTTTCAAAACTTTTCACCTCCCGGAATATTGCAAAACTTGCAAATTACATTTTAACATAATTTGTCCAATTTAGCAATAAATAATGCCAAACCGATAGTGTCAAGATTAGAGTCAAGATTATTTGGGTAACTTTTTGCTTCAATGTTTCAACCTGAGGCCGGGGTT
>JAENZX010000045.1 GCA_016841045.1 Thermincola carboxydiphila | reverse complement strand
GGGGATTAATCCCAATGCCCTTTTCATCGGGCAGGTCATTTGTGTTCCAGCCGTTACACCGCCGCCGACCACGTGTCCCACCGGGTTTACAACCTATACCATCAGGTCCGGTGATACCTGTACTCGCTCGCCATAAGATATAATACTACCGTCAATGCACTCTTAATAGCTAACCCAGGAATTGACCCCAATAATCTAAGGGTCGGGCAGGTTATTTGTGTACCGGCTTCTACTTAAGAAAAACCTTACGGAAATAATGCTATGACTTATTTAAAAGCCAACCACACTTGGATGTGGTTGGCTGCCTTGTTAAATCAGGTCTTTCTTTATTTGATCATATTGCAAATACAAAGACTCCAGCCATTTATAAGTTTTAGGCTGGGGTTTTTCCCTCAGCGAACTGTTCCCGCAGGACCTTTTTGTTAAATTTCCCGACGCTTGTCTTAGGTACTTGTTCTATAAAAACAACACTTTCCGGCAGCCACCATTTAGATACTTTGTCCTTTAGAAAGTTAATTATATCTTCAGCGCTGACCTTGTTCTGCTCACTCTGTTTTAGGACCACACAGGCCATTGGTCTTTCCTGCCATTTTTCATCAGGAATAGCTATAACGGCTGCTTCCACTACCGCAGGATGAGCCATGATATTGTTTTCCAGGTCTACAGATGAAATCCACTCACCACCACTTTTTATGAGGTCTTTACTTCTGTCCTGTACCAATATATATCCTTCTTCGTCTATGGTAACAATATCATTAGTGTGATACCATCCATCTTTAAATGACTCCGCACTTTTTTCGGGGTCATTATAGTATTCCGAGGCAACCCAGGGACCTTTGAGCAGAAGCTCTCCCATTTCTTTCCCATTCCGGCTGACATCTTCGCCCTTTTCGTTAACTATTCTTGCTTCCAGTCCCGGCAGCAAACGTCCCTGTTTAGCCTTCCAGGCATACTTTTTATCTTCTTCCCATTCATCCATGTAGCTCTTTAATGGGCACGTAAGTACCACAGGAGATGCTTCAGTCATTCCGTAAGTGGCAAGGATTTTTACATCATATTTTTTATCAAAGCTCTCAACAAGTTTTTTTGATAAAGCTGCTCCACCGTTGCATAAATACCGAAGGCTGCTTAAGTCATAGCGCGCCCCACTTTCTAAATGCTGAAGAATATTAATCCAAATAGTGGGGACACCTGGAATTAGGGTGACTTTCTCTTGTTCAATGAGGCTACAAAGAGATTCAGGGTTAAGTCTCCTTCCAGGTAATACAAGATTTGAACCCATAAAAGCGGCTGCAAAAGGGAGCCCCCATGAAAAAACATGAAACATCTGAACAGCTGGCAGGATAATATCTCGTTCTGAAATTCCGATGGCATCAGGAAGGCAAAGTGTTAAAGCATGGAGATAGATGGAACGTTGAGTGTAAACCACACCTTTGGGCAGGCCTGTAGTTGCGGAGGTGTAAGCCATAGCTGCAGGTTGGTTTTCGTCCAGTTCCGGAAAATCGAAGAACGCTGGAGCGTCCTGTAATAATTTTTCATAATGAAAAACCGGGGAAAGGGTTGTTTCAGGAAGTTCTTCCCTATCAGTCAAAATTACATACTTTTCCACTGTGGTAAGTTTATCAGCTATTTCCTCTATCTGAGGTATTAAATCCTCATCAATAAAAATTATTTTGTCCTCCGCATGGTTTATAATATGGGTAAGGTGATCGGCAAAAAGTCGAATATTCAGTGTATGTAAAACATCCCCGCTGCAGGTTATTGCATAGTAAAGTTCCAAATGCCGATGGGTGTTCCAGGCAAAAGTCCCCACTCTGTCACCTTGTTTTATCCCCAGACTCCTTAAAACATTTGCCAGTTTACATACCCTTGCGTAAAAGTCACCGTAAGTGTAACGAAAATCTTTATCCAGACATCTTGAGAATATTTCCTTTTGAGGAAACAAATTATACGATCTGTTTAAAATAGTTTTTATTAATAGCGGATAATTCATCATAATTTTATGTCCTCCTTTTAGGTTAGCTAAGAAGTATAAGACGCATTTATATTTATATAATTATGTGAAAAGTCACAAGTCCATACTTTTATACTTTCGGCCCCCTGATGAAAATCAATCAATATTTCTACATTTCTATTTTTTAAAGATTGCTTGGCCTTTACGAATTCTTCACCATCAATAACTGGCTCACCATCCTTGACTATAGGGTAATTATTTATAAAAACGTCAATTATATTGCAGTTCATTTTGGTCATAGCTTTTCCGATTGCCATAAGTATTCTTCCCCAATTTAAATCCTCTCCAAATAATGCCGTTTTCACCAGAGGAGAATTTGCAATAGATAGTGCTACTTTCTTTGCCTTTTCCCTATCAGGTGTATTTTTAACTTCAATCGTTATAAATTTGGTGATACCTTCACCATCATTTACAATCTCTTTTGCCATATGTTCCAGTAAAATTTTTAAATGGATATAAAAAACTTCATACTGTGCATCATCTTCCTTTTCAATTTTGGTATTGCCGGCTAAGCCATTGGCTAAGAAAAATACTGAGTCATTCGTACTGGTATCACCATCCACTGTAATACAGTTAAAGGTTTCCTCGACAGCATCCCTCAAAGCTTTACGCATTAAGTCATGTGAAATATTTATATCGGAAATAACTACCCCTAACATAGTGGCCATATTAGGCATAATCATCCCTGAACCTTTTGCGCACGCCGCAATATTAACCTCTTTCCCGTCAATAGAAAACCGTATAGAAGCCTGTTTCATGCGAGTATCTGTGGTCATCGTAGCTTCAATAAAATCTTTAGCGTTATTTTCATCCAGATTTGGAACGAGGTGTTCAATTGATTCAATAATTAAGTCCATATTTAGTTTTTTCCCTATTACGCCGGTTGAGCCCATATAGCACTCAGGACTACTTATATTTAAACATTGGGATAACTTTAAAATACAGTTTTCCGCATCTATCACACCTTGTTTTCCAGTAAATGCATTGGCAGTCCCGCTATTAATCAGAACAGATCTTTTTTTATTTGAAAGCTCATCCATTTTTTTAGATATTGTAACTGAAGCAGCTTCAATGTCACTTCTAGTATAAACAGCTGCACCTATAGTATCTTCTACCGTAGAGAACACAGCACCAATGTTCTTTTTTTGTCCCCCCAAAGCGACACCTGCAAATTTAAATCCTTTAACTGCCATAAGTCCCTTGCTCTCAATCATTCCATGTTAAGTCCTTTCATAGTTAAATTAGCGGGTCCACGGAACTTATCTCCCTGACTATTTTTTGCCTTTTGCAGTCATATGGATGACTTCGATCCGAAGGACCTTAGCTTTTGCTCCTTCATTTTTTATATATTCCAATCCATCCTTTATGAATTCCTTAGAGAATTTTTTAAGAAAAAGAATATAAATCTCACTTTTTTCATTCTCCGGCACTTCCTTGACCTCGCCAAAAGAAATGACGCTCTTGAATTTTGTGTTAATATCTTCTGGGATCAATTCAACATCTTTTACAACACAAAAGGACACTTTGCTGTTAAATGCTACATTATCCAATTTATGCCCTGATAAAGCAGTATGAAAATAAATATTGCCGTCCTTGAAAACATAATTGACAGGTACTCCATAAGGGTATCCATTTTCACCAAATGTCGATAGGAGCCCATATTCAGCAGTGCTCATAATATCAAGCATTTCCTCATCTGTCAGCCTTTTGTCACGTCTTCTCATTTCTTCAAACATCAAAGATCCTCCGTTTTCTTGAATTAGAGGACGTATTATTTTCAGGGACTGGTTATTCCCATTCCCTTAACCGGTAATAATCGCTTACCATAAAGGCAAGTTCTTCCTGGGCTAAAGCACTTTTGCCATCATTAATTGATTCAGAAAAAAAGCGTTTGGGAAGGGTATCATGTTCCTTGGTAGCACCTTCACGCTTGTTAAAAATTCTGGTGGTGGTAACCACCCTGTTAGCCAGTTCCTCCAGCTCCTTCTGGGTATACTCAAAGCCCGTGACAGCCTTGACTATCTGGATAAGCTCAGGCCAAAGAATCATATCCCTGAAGAATACACAAAGAACTTGAGTATTAAAAATGGTAAGTCGGTTTTCGTAATCAATAAACAGTTCAGCCTTGCCCTCTGTAGTATCGGGATCTATTATCCCACTCAATTCCGGTTTGTAAAAAGTTGCCCTAAGATGGCAGGCACCTCTGGTAGAAGTGGCATATGCGAGTCCCATGCCTTTGAGGGTCCTGGGGTCGTAGCCTGAGGGCTCCAACCCTTTTACATGGATAGCCAGGTCTTCCAAACCCCATTGTGTGGAAGCATGTTTAATCCCATTAGCCAAAATGGCACCAATACCTCTGCGAAAAGCAATATCTTCAATTAATTTAGCAATACCATCTGCATCACCATAAGCTAGACCGGTATAAAGCTTTTTTCTGATTCCGGCTTCAATAGTAAATGCTGCTAAATTCCCAGCGGTAATGGTATCTACTCCTAAGCGGTCGCATAGGTCGTTGAGCCGGATAATTTCATCTAACCTATCTATGCAGCATAGTCCACCAAAGGCGTAAATGGTCTCATATTCAGGCCCCTCAACAGTTAACCCTGCATGCCTCCCGTCCTTTACAGTTGTAACCTTGCCACAGGCCAAAAAACAATTTGGGCAGGCTTTTGACTTAACTTCAAAGTTCTCCCGCAATGTGTCACCACTTAAGTTAGACCATTCATCGAAGGTTCCTTCAGACCAGTATCTTGTCGGGAAAGCCTTAGCCCCATTCATTATCTTAACCATTTGGGTGGTGCCGTAGGTTTGATAGGCCTTAACAGCAGGACTTCCTTTGGCTTTTTGGCTAATTTCTTTAATTAAACTTTTAAGCAGTTGAGGATCAGCTATTTCAGCCTCAGCTTCACCGTGAAAAACGATGGCTTTGACTTTTTTAGACCCCATGACCGCTCCTAAACCGGTGCGTCCCGCAGAACGCCAATAATTATTTTCAATACAGGCAAAGTGGATAAGGTTTTCTCCGGCAGGACCTATTACTACGGCCTGAGCCTTGGGATTATTAATTTCTGCAAGAACTTTGTCTTCTGTATAATATGTCTCTTGTCCCCATAGATGAGAGGCATCATGGAACACAACCTTAGTATCAGTTATTTCCAGATAAATAGGGCTTTCTGAAACATCTTCAATTACAATGGCGTCATAACCTGCCCTGCGGATTGCGGCAGCTGCCTTGCCACCCGAATAAGATTCCGCGTACAAACCGGTTTGTGGAGACTTACTGAATACTCCATAGCGGCTGGAGCCCAGCATCCCTGTTCCGGTGGCCGGACCGGCGGTGAAAATCAGCTTATTTGCAGATGATAATGGTTCTATTCCAGGTTGGACATTTTCCAGTAAGAGGTAGGAACCGAGTCCTTTGCCCCCTAAATAAGTTCTAAGCAATTCTTCCGGTAAGTCTTCAACTGCATAGGACTTATTATTTAAATCTATCCTCAATAACTTGCCAAAAAAACCTTTCATAAATGTACTCCCTTCACTGACTCACCGATTACGCACTCTGGCTTACCTTGGCAACAGCCCGTTCTATGATAGACATCGCTTTATCAAGCTGTTCATCGGTAATTACTAAAGGCTGAAGCATCCTGACGACATTGCCAAAAACCCCTGCTCCAATAAGAATCAATCCCTGGTCAAAGCATTCTTTGACGATTTGACCAGCCTCATCCTTAGCAGGTTCCTTGGTCTGGGGATCTTTAACAAGCTCAATTGCTGTCATGGCTCCAAGACCTCGAACATCGCCGATTATAGGATATTTTTCTTGTATTGCCCTTAGACGGCTGATAAGTACTTCACCAATTTTCATGGCCCGGTCTGCCAGTTTTTGTTCTTGGATGTAGTCAATAGTTGCTAAGGCTGCCGCACAGGATATTGGGTTTCCACCGAAGGTGGTGCCAATATGACTTGGATCCGGAGCATCCATTATTTCAGCCCTGCCAACAACACCACTAATGGGCAGGCCGGAGGCTATGGATTTAGCAATAGTAATAAGGTCTGGCTCAATACCATAGTGTTCACTGGCAAAAAGCTTCCCGGTACGGGCAAAGCCTGTTTGAACTTCATCACAAATAAACACAATACCATGTTTCTTACAGATTGATTGAAGACCCGGGAGGAATTCTTTGGGAGGTACAATGAAACCGCCCTCTCCTTGAACGGGCTCAATAATAACAGCGGCAATATTTTCGGGTGCGGCGTCAGCGGCAAAGAAACGGTCAAATTGTTCCAGACAGTGCATACCGCACCCGGGATAAGTAGACTTGTAATAGCAACGATAACAATAAGCAGAAGGAATTTTATACACTTCAGGAGCAAAGGGACCAAAGCCAAATTTATAAGGCTTAACCTTACTTGTGAGGGACATGGTCATAAGGGTCCTGCCGTGGAAAGCCATTTCGAAGGCAATTATGCCAGTTCTTTTAGTATAGGTACGGGCGATCTTCACTGCATTTTCCACTGCTTCAGCCCCACTATTGAAAAAGGCAGCTTTCTTGGGGAAAGTTCCCGGAGTAAGGTCAGTTACCCGTTCGGCAAGGTTTGCATAAGATTCGTATCCAGTTACCTGCATACAAGTGTGAATAAGATTTTCAGCCTGTTTCTTGATGGCTTCGACAACAGGTTCAGGACAATGCCCGGCGTTTAACGTTCCAATGCCGCCGTAGAAGTCAATAAACTCATTGCCGTCAACGTCAGTTATCAATGCTCCTTTGGCTTGTTCTACAAAGATAGGCGTACCACTGGCAATACCCTTAGCCACATGTTTAAGCTTTCTTTCCATTAATTCCTTAGACCTTGGTCCCGGAATTAAATTAATCTGTTCTGTTTTCGCTCCATTTGACATTCAAACATCCTCCTTATGCTTTGCTTTTTTATGCCAATTTGTAAGTATAAGCCTGGTCCTTCTCAACTTTGCTGCCAATCCAGCCACGAACCTTCATAGCCTCGGCAACCCTATCGACTGCTAACATGTAGGCAGTAACCCGCATACTTACGTCTTTTCTGGCTTGAAATAAATCGTATACCCGCTGGAAGGCTTGAACCATTTGTTGGCCTAAACGGCTGTTAACCTCGTTCTCACTCCAATAGAAGCCCATGTTATTTTGAACCCATTCGAAGTATGAAACAGTTACGCCGCCGGCATTAGCCAAAATATCAGGTACAACAAGTATATTCCTTTTCTCCAAAATTTTATCGGCTTCCGCAGTTGTTGGCCCATTGGCAGCTTCCACAATAATCTTGGCTTTAACTTTGTTAGCTATTTCTGCAGTAATCTGATTTTCCAAAGCTGCCGGAACTAAGAAATCACAAGGTAATTCGAGTATTTCTTGGTTGGTTACAGCTTTGGCACCGGAATAATTAATTACCGATCCTGTAGCCGCAAGGTGCTCACTTACTTTGTATGGGTTTAGCCCTTTAGGGTTGAAAATTCCTCCTTTTACATCACTAATCCCAATGATAGTGGCCTTTTTATCATACAAAATCTTGGCCAAAAAACTGCCGACATTGCCAAAACCCTGAACAACCACTTTAGCTCCTTCCAGATTGATATTACGCTTTTTGGCAATTTCTTCGATGACAAACACACATCCACGGGCTGTAGCTTCCGTTCGCCCCAAAGACCCGCCAATAATCAAAGGCTTGCCGGTGATCACCCCAAAGGCATTATATTGTTTGATATGGCTGAACTCATCCATCATCCAGGACATAATCTGAGCGTTGGTATTCACATCCGGAGCCGGAATATCTTTTTCAGGTCCAATGATAGGGGAAATTGCCTGGATATAGGCCCTGCTTAACCTTTCCAGTTCAGTATGGGAAAGGTCTTCAGGGTTGCAGATAACTCCCCCTTTAGCTCCACCATAAGGAATACCTACAACAGCACATTTAAAAGTCATCCACATAGCTAAAGCTCTTACTTCATCAAGGGAAACATCATGGTGGAATCTTATTCCCCCCTTGGCCGGACCCACGGCATCGTTATGCTGGACTCTGTATCCTCTAAAAACCCTGGTACTGCCGTCATCCATTTTTAGAGGAACTGAAACAGTCATTTCACGCATGGGGTCTTTTAGGAAGTCATACACCGTTAGGTTCAAACCAAGTTTGTCAACAGCCATTTTTACTTGCGCTTGTGCGCTTTCAAAAACATTTAAATTTTCACCAGTCATATTAAGCACCTCTCTTTTTTATTTGTTATAATTATCAATTGCAAGAAGCGTGCCAAAAAATATATGACCTGGCAACTTAGCTTAAACCCTTGATATTACTGGCTCAACCCCTTCATTGTTGTGCATTTGATTATCTGTCTAATGCACCCAAACATCTTTCAACAAAGATATTTGGCTCAAACCTTTGATCATCAACACTCTACACCACAATGCATCGATGCCTTGACAAATGCCTTTTCGCATTAAGTTTAAAAACTTCTGCCAGAACAGCCTTAGTGAGCTCAGCGGATTCTGCCAGACAATCCTATTTGCTCATTTAGTCTCCTCCCCTTCCCTGACGATACCATATCTGTGGATCTTCCTGACAATCGTGGACTGGTTGACCTCTAGAGCCTCGGCTATCCGGTAAGTATTACGATACTTGATAAAAGCCTTCCTGAGTAATTGACGTTCAGCCTCTTCAATGAGGTTTTTTAATGGACAGATATCCAGAACAAAAACCTTCTCTGCACTGGCGCCAACATGTGAAAAATACTCCGGCAAATGAACCGGAAGGATTTCCGCAGAATCAACGGTAACCACTAATCTTTCCACCAGATTCTCCAGTTCCCGAACATTCCCCGGCCAAGTGTACATAGCCAAAACTTCTCTGGTTTCAGGCGATATTTTTTTACTAAGTTCATATTTCTCACAAAAAGCCTCCAAAAAATAGTCTATCAATAAGGGAATATCTTCTTTGCGGTGGCGAAGGGGTGGAATTATCAAAGGTACCACATTTAAACGGTAATATAGGTCTTCCCTGAACTTCCTTTCGGTAATTAAACGCTGCATATTCCGGTTGGTTGCCGCAATTATTCTTACATTGACGTTTATGTAATCATTTCCCCCAACCCGCATTAATCTCTTCTCCTGAATTACATGAAGGAGCTTTACCTGCAGATTGATTGGGAGTTCGCCGATTTCATCCAAAAAAACCGTCCCATTATTCGCTAACTCAAACAAACCCTTTTTACCTTCCTTTTTGGCCCCGGTAAAGGCTCCGCCTTCATAGCCGAACAATTCTGACTCGATAAGATTCTCTGGAATAGCTCCACAGTTGACGGTAATAAAAGGATCCCTTGATCGCCTGCTTAACTGGTGGATCTTAGAAGCTATAACCCCTTTGCCTACCCCCGATTCACCCTCGATCAATACTGTAGAATCGACCCCTGCCACCTTTTCCACAATGTCCAGAATGCTTTTCATTGTCGGGCTAGAGCTGATCAATTGGACGGACTCAAGTCGTTCTCTACGCAGTTGGGCAATCTCCGTGCGGTAATTGTCCATCAATTTTTCTGTTTCTTCAAGGCGTTGGCGCAGTTCACTCAATTCTGTGATGTCCCGGGAATTAGTAACAATTCTGACGACATTTCCGTTCTCATCAAAGACCGGATTACCGGTAACAATGATTTTTTGTCCCCCTTTAGTGTTTTGGATAGAGGTAACGCGTTTTTTTTCCTTAACAACCTGTGGAGTAATGGGTGAAGTAAAAAAACCCAGTTTCTCCAACTCCCAGACGCTTTTACCGACTATTTCCTCAGCCTTCACCCCGTAAAAGCGCTCACAAGCCTTGTTAACCCTTAGAGTTTTACCCTCGCAGTCTGTAACAAAAATTTCATCATATGAGGAGTTGAAAATAGCCTCCAATTCCCTGTTAAGTTCTTTAACTGTTTCGAGCTCCTCCTGAAAACCCTCCTCAATGCGCACTTAACCACCCCCAATGTAAATGCCGTGAAAGGACAGAGGGCAAAATTACACCCCCTGCCCGCGTCATTCACCCAACTTAAATCCTGCTGGACTTAGTCACCAAATTCTCTTGCGAAAAGTTGCCATCTGTTGCTTTACCATAATATTTCCCTTGAGTTAACACCGCAAGAACAATCGTAAGGATAAAAGCTAACACTCCGGCAAAAAAAGCAGCAATATTTTGGAGGAATGGCCCCATATAGCCAAAAACAGCAAAGGAACCAATAGCACTGGCAGTGATCAAAGAAATGACCCCTACGGGATTCCACGGATAAAGGTGTTCCTTTCGGTACTCATAATCGGCATCGCCAATTTTCAGCATTCCCTTAACTACTACAGCATCAGCTACAATTATGGCCGCCCAGGCAAAAAGGAATACTCCCTGGAAGGTAAGTACCGGACCGAGGTAATCAAGAACATTGCCCAGCATTAAAGCAATGGCAACAATGGCTGTGAACAATACCCAGAATGTCCTGCCGGGTTTAAAGTTGAAAACATATTCAAAGAAGTTGGAGAAAGAAAGCGACCCGCTGTATAGATTTGTAATATTGATCCGAAATTGTGTTAATATGGTAAATAATGCACCACCGATACCGATTACATGAACGAAATACACACCTGGATTGGGTTCACCAAGACGGACTCCAAACCAAATTCCAATCAACCCCATTATGAAAAAACAAACCAGTTGAGGAATTAACCCTACAGCAACTACACCCACCTTAAATTCTTGTTTCTTGATGAAACGGGCATAATCAGAGACCAGTAAAGCCATAATACCAACCAACCCGTTCATAATGCCAATAGCAGTCAACAGTGAGACTCCACCAACCTGTGCTCCTTTAGGTAAAAAGGTCCATACATTTCCTTGATATACCGATTCCATATTGGCAGCGGCGACAATTCCTGCCAAAAGCAAAACAATGAAAACCGGAAGTGACCATTTCTGTAGCTTTTCCAATTGTTTCATACCATACCAGTTGAAGGGGACAACTGCCAAACCGAAAAAGACCATAAGAGCCCATATAGGAATTACTTTCAGATATTCATGTACAGCAGCTGCCATAATGGCTCCTTCGATTCCACAGTACATGACAAAATTAAGGGCATAGATTAACGAAGTGATAGAGGCACCGATATAACCAAAACCTCCCCCGCGGGCCATCAGATTGGTACTTAAGCCCGATTTGGCAGCATAATAGGCAATTGCTATGCCCAAGATGCCAGCCATAACTGTGGAATAAATTTCTGCCAACAGTGCATTGACACTCCCTACTGTGAGAGCCAAAAGGCTGCCCATTTGCATAAACACCATGGCCGTAGCCACACCCAGAATTACGTTGGTAATGGATAGCCACCCCATTTTCCAGTGCTCAGGCACCCTTTCAAGTGCGTAATCCTCTTTTTTCTCCGTTTTTTCATCGATTTTGATCATCTCTGCCATACTACTTTCCTCCCATTATCTTTTTTTGCGTAGGAGTTCACCAGAATTATTATTCTTCCAACATGCCTAATACCTGCAGTTCGAAAATAACCGGGGCGCAATAATCAGGGCATTGAACAGTTACCGGTCCTTTAAAGCCTAATACCTCCGGACTCACCCCCTTGCGCAGGGCAAATACAAAGGGATAGATAGCGTTAAGAGCTGTAACACAAGTATTTCCCGACATTGTTTTGTCCAACAACGGTCCGTTTAAATAGAAGCTATCATTTTCCTTGTAATAACTGCAGCGTGATTCAACCACTCTGATTTGAATCCTTCTATCTCTTACTGTCATCACGAAACCCCCTTTGTTTATTCAGCACCTGTTTAAAATGATTAAGCCCAGTAGGCTGCACTTCTCTTTTGTAACATAGCTCTAAATTCACGGGTAGTTTCAGGTAAAAGCTCATTATTATGCCAGTCCAGAATAACGCCGTACCTCCTAATTAAATCCAACTGGTCTATCTCACCATCCAGGTATTTTTCCCTTACAAAGGCTGGCTCTTCAGCTAACCAGACCTTGCGGTTGGTACGAATATATTTTCTTTTCTTGTCCGTTTCTTCTTCGTCAACTACATAATGGCACAAATCTTCGTCAATCACGGAAATTATCACACCGTAATCTTTGCGAGCCCTTTCGACGGAAACATACCCATCAATAACATCTTCCAGAACAGCCTTAGGGTCACGTTCGATGGGATCCCCTAAACCGCCTCCCCCTGCAGAGGGACGGGTGAAGGAATCCCCGACATTAATCGGAACATTGGAAAAAATGGTTCCAAGATTGCGTTCTTTATCGGTGCCCGGATTTAAACGCACACTATGAGGAATGGACGGTAAGCCCCCAAAAATCCCCCAGGTAATGGAACGTCCCCTGTCACAGCAGTAAGACATAACGGTACCTGCTGAATCCAAAACTGTTCCGCCCTTTTCCACACCACAGCCTCCGCGATACTTACCGGGGCCGCCGGAGTCAGTGGCAATACAATGTGAGGTCGTAAGGACAGGAGATAAACGTTCCTGACCTTCACAAGGCTGAACACTCAGGCCCACCCCAAACAAGGGAGCAGTACAATTGCTGCCATCCTTGCTGCTGCGGCCGCCATGGCCGCCTGCCATCCAGTCATACCACATGAAGAAGTTTTCGCTGTCCTGCCGCTTATCCCAACCACCAATTAAGAGATATTCCAGATTAAAGGAACAAGCCAAAGCCCGTTCCGGTATTACGTGGGACCATAGTTCGAAAATAGCATTCATAATCTTTTCATAAGCTCCTGAACAGAAACCGGTGACCGCCACAGGCCAGGGAGCATTTACTACACTGTCCTCCGGCAGCACAGCGTTAACTACCCGGTAGAACCCGGCATTCAAAGGAATATCGGGGAAAAAGGTCTTGGTACCGGCTACAATAGCTGATAACGATGCACCGCCCCCTGAATTCAGGAAGCAACCGATATAGGAATGAGAACCCGTCAGATCGTAGTTAATTTTGTCCCCTTCAATGGTCATCTTTACTTTGATGGGGATAAGACCATCTCCTACTTCAGGATCCTGGTCAATGTAATCCACTGTTTCCCATGTACCTTGGGGCAGCTCGGATATTTTTGCTTTAGCTACCCTTTCTACATAATCCTGACACTCATTAAAGGCCTGTAAAACAGTATCTTTGCCATACTTCTCTACCAAACGCAATAATTGAGTTTCCCCAACTCTGGTAGCTTCGTTTTGCGCCCTTAAGTCCCCTAAGCGCTCCTCCGGGATCCTCATATTGGCAACCATCATATTAGCCACATCAAACCGGTATTTCCCACGGTCCCAGATCTTGACCGGTGTAATCCGCATACCTTCCCCGTAATGGTTCTTGGCATTTACATCAAAGGAACCTGGCACTGTACCTCCCACGTCAGCCCAGTGACCGTTGGAAAGCATCATTGCAATCATTTCGCCATCATAGAAAACAGGCCGTACGATCCGGGTATCGCAGAAGTGAGTCCCACCGGTATAAGGGTCATTTACAATAAAAACATCACCGGGATTAATGTCATCCCCAAAGGTTTCCAAAACAGCTTTAGCCGTAAGATGCAAGGTTCCAACATGGACGGCAATATCTTGGGTTCCCTGCATTACTGTATTTCCTTGTGCGTCACAGAGGGCATTACTGAAGTCACGGCTGTAGATTACAAAAGAATAACATGTACGAAGAATCTGTTCGGCCATTTGGTCAACCAAATTTGCAAAGGCATTCTTTAAAACCTCAAAAGTAACAGGATCAAGCTGTCTAGTCACGCCAATTTACCCCCTTTTACCGATACGCATAATAATATTTAGATACTCATCTACTTCAACACTGACTCCTGGTGGAACTACCACAGTTGAGTCTAATTGCTCTACTATGGCGGGTCCCTCAAAGGTTGCTCCAGCCGGTATTTTGGCCCGGTCATAGATTTTAGCCGCCACAAAGCCTCCTGCTTCTTCGAAATATACCTGACGGGTTCCAATGAAGCCCTCTTTTGCACTGCCCTCTTTGGGATATTTTTTTAGGTTAGGCTTTGGCACCGTTCCTATAGCAGCAACATGTAACCCATAGATTTGTACAGCCTGGTCCCTGTTAGCGAAAGCATATTCCCGCTGGTGTTCATTGTGGAAAGTTTCTATAGCTTCCTCCAGGGAGTTGATTGGCCTGGACACAGGCACACTTAGGGAACGCCACTGACCTACATACCGCATTTCCAGGAAGCGAAGGAGCTGCATTCTTTCTGTAGGAGTATTTTCTTCCTCCAGTAACTTTTGAGCCTGGGCTTCCAGGTCCTCATATTCCCGCTCAAGGTCTTCAACCTTAACCTTATTGACATCTGCCAGATAGGTCTTAGAAAGGTCATGCCGGACATCCACCAATAAGCATCCCATAGCTGAAGTAATTCCAGGAAAAGGTGGAACGATTACCACCGGAATTTCCATTTCCTGAGCCAAGTGGGCAGCATGCAGACTTCCTGCCCCTCCAAAGGCCACAAGAGCAAATTCCCTTGGGTCATAACCGCGGCGCACAGAAATTAATTTCAGGGCATCACACATATTGGCGTTGGCCACTTTAATAATTGCATTGGCAGCTTCTACCGTTGAAAAGTTGAAAGGTTGGGCAATTTTTTCCGCAATTACTTTTTCGGCAGATTCCTTATCAAGGGAAATTGCTCCTCCCAAAATCTTTGTGTTTAACCGGCCCAACACCAGGTTAGCATCGGTATTGGTAGGCATGGTACCTCCTTTGTTATAGCAAACCGGTCCAGGGTCGGCTCCGGCGCTCTGGGGACCATTCCTGAGGGATTTCCCCTCATCAATCCAGGCCTCACTGCCCCCTCCGGCCCCAATGGTCAAAATTTCAATACTAGGGAACATGATGGGGTAGCCATATTCTATGGCCCAGTCCTTTGTAATCCGGATGTTTCCTTCATACATCAGGGATATATCCGTACTGGTTCCCCCCATATCCAGGCCCATAGCATTCTGGTAGCCGCATAGCTTGGCAATATAGGAAGTGGAGATGGCTCCGGCAGCAATCCCCGAACTGGCAATACGGGCTGCACACTGAGAAACTGTCTCGGCAGTCATTACGCCGCCTCCACAGTGAAGCACCAGTACCTCCCCCTGATATCCCTTTTCCCTAAGATGCCCGGTAAGTTTTTTAAGATATTTTCCGGCCACCGGTCCGAGTACTGCGTTAACTACTGTTGTGCTAAATCGTTCATGCTCAAAGATTTCCGGTAAAACTTCTGCAGATGTGCAAATAAAGGCATCTGGCAGCTCTTCCTGCAGTATTTCCTTCATACGGAGTTCATGCTCCGGGTTGGCATAAGAATTCATGAAACATATAGCAACAGCTTCCATGCCCCGCTTTTTGAGAACCGCTCCTAATTGCCTAGCTTCCTCCTCGTCCAGAGGAGTCACTATATTACCGTCATAATCCACTCTCTCTTTTACTTCAAGGCGGTCCCGCCGCCTGATATAGGGCGGAGCTACATCCTTGTAAGCATCCCATAAATCAGGCTTGGTAGAACGGCGTATCTCAATAACATCCCGGAATCCCTCAGTGGTTACAAGGGCAGTTGGGGGTAAACGCCTTGTTATCAAGGCATTGGTGCCCACCGTAGTCCCGTGAGAGAATAAGGTTACTTCAGACAAGGGTACTTCGGCCTTGTCTAAACCATTTAGAATTCCCTGTCCGGGATTGGATGGGGTAGACGGTGTTTTGGTTACCTTGATATCCCCGTTTTCCTCATTAAAAATGAATACATCAGTAAAGGTACCACCTACATCAACAGCAACGCGATATTTACTCAACTTCTTCCCTCCCATTATTTTTGTTAGCCCATTTGCATTAAATTGTTCATGTTTGTTAAAACTACTCACCTCCAGTACCTTCTTATAAACGCAAGAAACATGCCCAAAATATACTGCCAGTCTTCATTTGAGGGCCAACAGCGTAATATCGATGGTAAATGGTTGTTTTTGTTAGTGAGCGGTTGTCTTATTATGGTTTATCAAAATATTAGAGTAAAAAAATACCCGGTCATTCCTGAGAATAACCGGGAGTAATTCAACAGTGCATTATTTAATTTGGTTGAACCGACCCATTTTTGCATCACTTATGCATAGATGAATTAATAACATCTGTGTTATATTTTGATTCTACGTGTACACTTTTTTCTTATCCACCGTTGAATGGCATCCACGCTCCAAAACCTGATTGCTTCATCGTTATATAAGGGGCATATTCTGGGATTCGCCTTAAGAAAACACTGCGTTGAACAGTATTCTTTATCAAGATTTTTCTTTACCCTGGCTAACCTTCGGGTAACCAAATCCTCTGCCGGTACAGATTGTTCCTGACAATCTTTTCTTAATCTGGCAGATAGTTCATCTACTGTTACGGTATCATTAATTATAGCGATTTCCTGATTGACCTGATCGCGCATTTCATTGCGCCTGTTTATTGTGGCGTCCAGGTCAAGAACAAAACCATCATCAACATTTTTTAAGATTACTCCATATTCTTTTGATGCCTCTTCCAAGGATATCAACTGTTCCTCAACATCGGCCAACACCATGAAAGGATCCCTATCAAAAGGATTACCATAACCTCCCCCCCCTGACATAACTATCGAAAAACGGTCTCCTTTATTTAAACGAATATTGGCGAATTTCGAAGGAGAGGGAATTCCGAAAACCTCGGAAAAAAACCGCATTTTTTCCCAATCAGTTTTTTGTACCAAGAAAGCATTTGCCTTGGCCGGTTTCCCTCCGTAAAGTCCATAAGGTTTCAGCTTATGGCGTTCTCCAAGAGCGTTAACCTCAATTTGTTCTGCTAATACCCGAAGAGTTCTGATAGTACCAAATCCTCCCCGGAACTTGCCGGCTCCACACGAATCAGGATAAAGTTCAGCTTTTTCATACAAGAAAGGATAGTTGCTTTCCAAAATCTCTACCGGTACATCTTTACAATTACCAATCGGGTTGAAAGTAGAATTTAAACCATCCCTGTCATACCTCGCACCCCAACCACCTTCATTAAAGAAATAAAATACAAAGGGCTGTTCCCTCAAGGAATCGTAACCCCCACCGGTAAAATTGTTACATGTTCCGTAAGTAGCTGCCATAACCTTTTCAGGCAATACTTTTGATAAGGCCCCTATCACAACTTCCACGATGCGAAGATTGGTGTCTGTATTTGCACCAAAGGTTGCTGCGGGGTAGTCAGGATTTACCAGGGTACCGCGGGGCGCAATAATTTTTATGGGCCGGAAAAGACCCCGATTAATGGGAATGGCAGGGTCAGTAATCTGTAGAAGAGCGTTAAAAACCGAAGAAGCGGTAACACCATAAACGGCATTTAACGGCCCAACAGCCTGTTGACTGGTACCGGTAAAATCCACTACCATGCTGTCTCCCTTAACTGTTATCGAAACCTGGATTTTCCTGGCATGTTCAGTAATACCGTCATCTTCAATGAAATCAGCAAAAGAATAGGTTCCATCGGGAATAGCCTGTATTTCTTTGCGCATCCAGGCTTCTGAATAGTTTTTCAAAGGCTTTATGCTTTTCTTAAAGTTTGCTACCCCATACTTATGACACTGGTGAAGAATACGTTGTTCAGCCGTGAGTACTGAAGCCAGCTGAGCCCGGAAATCACCGATCTGAATCCATGGAAGACGTACGTTGGACAAAAGCGTATCAAAAATGTCAGTATTCTCCACACCGCCTCTGAACCATTTGACAGGTGGAATCCGGATGCCTTCCTGATAAATTTCCGTAGCATCCCCCGGGAAGCCACCCGCAGCCTTACCTCCGACATCCAAATGGTGGGCCCTGTTAGTGGCCATGGCGACAATTTCACCATTATGAAAAATCGGTTTGATGACTGTAAAATCAGTAATATGGGTTCCTCCACGATATGGGTCGTTAACTAAAATAACATCCCCCGGGTGCAAATCATTCAACCCTATTTCAAGCAGGGCCCACTCCGGGGCCAGAGCCATGGCAGCCAGATGAACCGGGCAGTAATTTACCGATGCTACTAATTCACCCTCGTCATCCAGAATTCCACAGGAAAAGTCCATTCCGTCAGCGAAGATGGGCGAATACGCAGTACGTACCATCGTAGTACCCATTTCCCGGCAGATAGTCTCCAGTGAACTCCCTATAACCTCTCGAGCTACCGGTTTAATATAAGCTACCTCCTCCATCTGCATAAGACGCCTAGTGATAGGGTCAGGCGAAAAATCACCTTCCCGGTTTGTTAACATTAAACGGGTATTTACAATTATTCTTGCATTGCCGAATTCATCAACCGTACACTTATGCTGTGGCGGGACAACAATAGTTGTTTCTCCATCCTCAATTACTGCCGGACCTTCAAGTAATACCCCTTGATGCAAGCACTTCCAGTCATAAACCGGGGTAGATACAAATTCAAAAGTGCTCCGGAAGTAAACCTGCCGGTACTCTTTTCGGGCGAGCTCAAGGTCCCCGGTTGCCTTGCCACACCTGAAAGCCGGTTTGGGCTGGGGTACTGTTACTCTCAGCCGCAAGTTAACCAATTCCACCGGCTCATCCAATCTGTCAAAACCATATCGCCTTTTGTGCTCCTTGTGAAAAATGTTCACTGCCCCGTTCAGATCGTGAACTGTCAGTTGGTTCTGGAACTCCACCGGTACCGTTATTTCAAAAGCCTCACCTAAATACCTTAGATCCAGAAAAAAGGAAAACTTCAGTTCAGTGGAAGCATAATTTTTCTGAATGTCCTCTACAGCTTTTTGGTACATTTCACTAAAAATATGGTCGACCCGGGAGAAATTTAAATTTTCCAGCTGTACATAATAAGTCTGTAAATAATCCTGGATGACATCGGCAAATAAACTGCCAAAGGCTGAGAAAACCCCGGCATTAGCAGGAACATAAACCTCTGGAATGCCTAATTCCTCTGCCAGGTCAGCCGCATACATGGCTCCGGCCCCGCCAAAACAAAGTAGCTTATAATCATTAGGTTCCTCTCCCCGGTTAGTAGTCATTTCTCTGATTAACTGGGCCATCTCGCTCATGGATATTTGATATATGTTATAGGCTGTTTCTTCTGCGCTTTGCTCCTGTACCGAACTTAGCCTTTCTAATGCTAGGAAAGCTGCTTTAAAATCCAGCTGCATATCCCCACCTAAGAAATTGCCAGGATTAATTCTTCCTAGATGTAATTGGGCATCGGTAATTGTCGCATCCTGCCCTCCCTTTTTATAGCAAGCTGGTCCCGGCATGGCACCGGCACTTTGGGGCCCGACCCTTAGTCTTCCCCCTTTATCATAGCGGGCGATAGATCCTCCTCCTGCACCAATTGATTTGACATCTAACATAGAACCCCGCACCGGAATATTCCAGGCAATATCTTTTTCCATAGTAAAAATTGGCTGGTAGTCCTGGATGACACTAACATCGGTGGTTGTTCCACCCATGTCCAGGGTTATCAAATTAGGCAGCTGCATCTTTAAGCCAAATTGTAACGCTCCCACTACTCCTCCGGCCGGGCCCGAGGCAATGGCTTCAACGGGTTTCTCTAATACGGATTCAAAACTAACGACGCCGCCGTTAACTTTTAAAATGCGTAGAGGAGCACGAATACCCAACCCCCACAAACCTTCCTGCAGACCGTAAATATATCTAGACATGATCGGTTTGAGCATGGCGTTAAGTACAGTGGTACTGGTCCGCTCATACTCCCTGATTTCCGGCAGCACTTCACTTGACAGCGAAACATAAGCTCCCGGATCGAGTTCTAAAATAATTTCCTTAACCCGTTGTTCATGACTGGGATTGAGAAAGGAAAAAAGCAAGCTGACCGCATAAGAAACTATACCTTGAGCCTTAAAAAACTGTACGGCTTTAACTACCTCTTCCTCATCTAGGGGTGCAATTATCTTGCCCTGCCAATTGACTCTTTCAGTGACTCCCTTGCGTAGTTTTCGGGGAATCAAAGCCTGCGGCCTTTCCCATGCCGTATCAAAAAGCTTTTCCCGCCAAACCCGCCTGATTTCCAAGCTATCCCGAAAACCCTCGGTACAAATCAAACCGACTTTACCCTGCTTCTGTTCAATTAGGTGATTAAGGGCCAGAGTGCTGCCATGCACTAAGTAAGTTATTTCACCAGGGACAATACCTGATTTTTTGATGGCTTCTATCACACCTAGTGCGGGGTTCTGCGGAGTGGAATGGGTTTTAACCGAGATTAGTTCTCCTGTAGCCTCGTTTATACCAACAAGGTCTGTAAAAGTTCCGCCAATATCTATACCAACCCTAATTCCCAAGATTGTCCGCCCCCTTTGCCTCGTCATTTTCGTCACGCCAAAACCGTTCGATCTTCTGTTGGTATTTTTTAGCCTTTCTTGCCATGGTAGATTGACTTATACCC
>JAENZX010000072.1 GCA_016841045.1 Thermincola carboxydiphila | reverse complement strand
CAGGGCTGAGTATAGCCGGGTGATAATCTTCTATCAAGTATTGCGGCAGCTCCCCATGATTCTCAACTGCGCGTCCCTTTAGCGTATCTTTTACATAAAATCGCTGGTAGATAAACCTTCCAGCATAAGTGGGATTTCTAATCATACAATCAATAGTTCTACTAGACCATATCTTGTTACCTCTTACAGTTTCTATGCCCTCTTCTGATAATTCCTTTGCTATCCTACTTGTGTTTTTTCCAGCTATAAGGTCATGATACATTCGTCGTATAATTTCAGCTTGCGCAGGGTTTATTACCCAGTTTCCATCTGGATCATAATCATACCCATAACGTTTTTGGCTTGGATTAAAGATCCCACGCTGGGCCAATTTACGTTTGCCCCACGATATGCTTTCTGCTAAGCTCCTGCTTTCTTCTTGGGCTAGGCCACTGTAAACGGTTAACATTATTTCACTGTCTTCATCTAGAGTATCGATACCTTCCCGTTCGAAAAAAACAGATACGGGATTCGGTAGAGCTTTTAACATCCGAATATATTCCAAGCAATCGACCGTGTTCCTGGCAAATCTAGAGATGGATTTTGTGACAATACGATCAACCCTCCCGGCCTTACAGTCGCTTATCATTCGTTGAAATTCTTTTCTATTTTCAGCTTTTGTGCTGTAGATTCTCATTTTCAATCATCCAAAAACCCCGCTACTTTATCACATTGAACAATATGCACCCGGTGTCAATACTAAAATAAACTGCAAAAAATTCTTAAATTACATTGGGATTAATATTAGTCAGTCCGTCAGTCTGTTGCCAAATATTACCTTCAAAACTCATTCCAGCAAAGGTAGAATATTTGTTGGAAGTGATCATAAATGCAACAAATATTCTATACAACAGCAACACCCGAAGAATATCACCGTCTAGGGGAAAACTTTCCCTTCCCTGTACCCGGTTCATGTCTCAACCCGGAATGCCTTGTCAAAGTACCACCACAAAAATATGGTTTTTACAAACGCAATGCCATAGACGCTAATTTTAACGGTCGAATTTTGATCCGCCGGTATTACTGCAAATACTGCGGCAAGACCATTTCCTACCTGCCTTCCTTTTGTCTGCCATATTTTCAATACACCATTGAGACAATCCTTATGGCTTTGTGCTATATATTAGACTCCAATCACTCTCTCCGAGCCTGTTTAAAGCTTTTAAAGAACCTGGGATGGGCTCCGGCCCACTTGCAATTCTATTTGAAACGGTTTTTAAACAACCAAAACCGCATTAAAGTAGGCCTGCGCCAGCTTATCCCCGGTATCAGCCTGCCGCCGGACGAACATGACAAAAGAAAAGGAGCCCAAAAAGTACTGCGCATTGTAACAACCGGATTTCCCCAAATCCAAACCTTTCAGGCAAGGTTTCATAAACAATGCAAATACTCTTTCATGGCTCCTTAGCATATTATTTTAGCATATCCGTAGCCGCTTGTGCACCCTCGAAGTGCAAATGTCAATACCAACACAACTTTTGTCTGTGCTGCGGCGGGGTAAAATGTTATGATTACCGGAAACGGCGCCCAATAATGGCTTCAAGCGCTTGAGGCCTCCAAAATTTTCATGATTTTAGGAGGTCTTGATTTTGCCATGCTTGACGAAAAAGAGCGGGAAAAAATCGCCCTTAAAAAATTTTCGCTGATTGCACCGGTCTTGAACAATCAAACGGTAAATCAGAAAGAATACTTTAAAAAGCTGGCGGCCAAGCCGGTTGATATGCCACACTACGGCCCAAGGCGCTATACGGTAAAAACCTTTGAATGGTGGCTGTATCTTTACCGGCGACACGGCCTGGAGGGACTAAAGCCGGGTTACCGGTCGGACCGGGGTAAGAGCCGTCGTATAACGGAAGAAATCGCGCTGAAGATACGGGAAAAAAAGGCCGCCAAGCCCAAACTCAGTGGTATTTTACTCTATGAAGAGCTGGTTAAAGACGGTGTATTTACACCGGACAAGCTTTCACAGGCTACTTTTTACCGCTTTTTAGCGCAGAATCAAGAACTGGTCAACAGTCAAGACACAGGCACGGAAGAAAAGGAAATGAAACGATTTGCGCACCAGAAGGTAAATCAGCTTTGGCAAACGGATATTCTTTATGGGCCCTACCTAAAGCTAGGCCGGGTCAAGAAACGCACTTACCTGATCGCCTATATTGATGATGCCAGCCGCCTCATTACCATGCCCTAAAATCGGCTATCCGGGCTTCCCATTTTTGTCGTAACTCTGATTTGGTCATTGTATAATCCCCCAATATATTTGTTTGGGGAAGATTATCTCATAGATTAAGTGGCAAACCCAGGTGTGAACT
>JAENZX010000044.1 GCA_016841045.1 Thermincola carboxydiphila | reverse complement strand
GGCAGTTGATAAGTCTTAGGTATGGAACCATACCAATCGTCAGGGCAACCGGTGGTTTAGCTGATACTATTGTTGACTATAATGAAGGCACAGGATATGGTAATGGTTTCTCCTTTGAAGAATATGATGCCCAGGTGATGCTGAAAACAATTAAAAGAGCACTCAAACTCTTTAACGGGCAGCCGGAGAAGTGGCGTAAACTGGTAGTCACCGCATTGGAGCAGGACTTTTCGTGGAATAGGTCTGGCGCCGAGTATCTGGAATTATTTGACCTTGCAATCAGCAAACATTCAAATATGTACAGGATAGCATAAACTATGAGAAAAACCCCCATAACGGGAATTGCCGTTATGGGGGTTTTTTTTATTGGGGACGGAACAGAAGCAGGTAAGTAGGGATTACGACTGAAGCTGATGCAAGCATAAAAACAAATATGGCACCCAAAAGGTTCTTTTGCTTTAAACACCAACGCCCAAAGAAAAATGTATACAATCCTACCCACAATATGGGAAATAAAAGCAGATATTTTAAAAACCACATACCAGTTCCTCCTAGTAGGTCAATATTTCCGGTTGTTTACCCTGCATGCCGGTTCTTCGTATTGAGAAGTTAACCTTCAGATTTATTTCAGCATCTTTAAACTTGTCAATCCAATCAAAATTCTCCCATTCTGCATTAGTCAGAAAATTTCGTTTAGCGTAAGTGCCATACCCAACTATATCAAGCCCCAGCTTTTGTCCCTTCTTAATTACTTCCATTAGTCTTTGTTCAAGTTCTTTGGACGTTTCTTGATTTAATCTCTCTAATGCTTGGGGGCTTGACGCATATTCAGCCTGACTTTGAAAACCAATAAGATCACCTTCTAAGAACAACTCTTCCTTAATAGAAATTTGATCTCCCTTGATAGAAACTTTTACGGCTGGAGGGGAGCCCTGTTTTATATCGAAACTTATTTGTTTGCCTTCAAATTTGGGATCAAGCAGAAAGTAAAATGTTTTCTTAAAATTACCCTGCAGCATTAACAGGGACCTTGTCTCTGTAAGGTTTAGAAAATCTATGAGTTTTCCACTTTTAAATATGGCAGTGCCCAAATACTCTGCTTTATTACCTCCCTTTCTGGGTATTTCACCGGCTTTAATTGCAAGTTTACCTTGTTTAAAAGAGGGAGGTAACTCTATTTCTTTGGGGTCGCCTTCAGCATTTTTGTTAATAGCAAGGTAAATCATGGAAGGCTGCTTGTCCGGCCTTGCAGCATCTGTTATAAACTGGTGAAGAAGGGTTCCGGGATGAATTGCTTCCGCAGATTCCATCAGCTTGACCCCCTCCCAATATTTGGAATAACTCTTTTCCAGGTCGGGTCCATTATTTCTCAGGAACTCATAAGCATTTCCTTTTGCCACAGCTACGAAGATATTTCGCCTCAACTCCCGGTTTCGAGTCAAAATCCCTAATGCGTTAGTTACACCATCCCTGGCGAATTCTTCTCCAAATATAACTGCTTTGGTATGAAGCAGGCTGAGTTCTCTGTCTATATAGCCGGAGGCTAACAACATGGCTGCCGGAATAGTAGGGGCTGCAATAGTAGTGAGCAGTGAAGCCTGTTCTGCAATAGAGCCTTTTCCGCCTCCACCACCTCCACCACCCGCCTGGCCAAGCCCTGACTTTGAGGGGATGCCAATTCGGAATGTTATCAGAGACTGATTGTTTTCCAGTTTATCAATTCCAATAGTTATTATAAAAGCCTGGTCTTCCAATTCCCTTCTGTCCCAGCAGCCGGCCAGCAAAAAAGGCATGAGTGACAAAAGGATAAGGTAGCTAATTAGTCTTCTGCTTTTCACCGGTTTTACCGCCTTTCCTTAAAACAACTGAAGTCAATAGAAGTGCCGCCGGCACACCGAAACCTATAAGTGATCCGTATTTCCTCAATATATTCATATCCAAGGAAACAGCGTGCAACGTACTCTGGGGTACAAAGCTCAAGGAAAATACCAGTAAACCTAACGGAAATAACAGAGGCTGATAAATAGGTATTTTAAAACCCCGGCTCAGTGCTGTAACAGCTCCGTAGAGTGTCAGTGTGAGCTGAAGAGCTCCTGTAAAGAACCATACAAAAACATATAATACTTCAATCCTCTGCACGAACCTGCCCATATAGATAATTCTTGCTAACTGGAAAAGCGGAATATACAGTTTACTCCCTGCATGAATGGTCAGGATAGATACGTAAAAGAGCTGGACAACGACAAATACAGCAGTGGAGAACAGAAAACCTTTCCAGACCTGCTGGGGTATTTTTTCTGGTTCGTTAACATTGGAGATAATAAGAGTAACCATAACAATATCTATATAAATAGAGCTTCTGCCAGGAGCGTGAACAACCAGTTTGTCGATTCCTGTACCTAGTAGTGGGAAAAAATTATTAAGATCTATAAAGGAACCCGCCAGAAGAAGAATTGACGTTATCCCCACTAAGATGAAGGGGATTAATAAGGTAACCGACCTTGTGATAACTTCCAGACCGTTATAGGCCCCTAGGACCATAGTTATGACAAACATTAGAGTAACAATACTTATTGGAGTCCTGGGAAGTACGGTTGTCAGTATGGTCTCGGCAAATTCTCTTACAACAACAGTAGAAATATAAAGAAATATGGAGGCCATGACAGCCGCGACAATTACTCTGCCGGGGGGGCCCCAAAGGGTCTCAGCTATATCCACAATATTTTTATCTGGGAATTTCTTAATAAGCTTGACAATGATAAAAACACCTGCAGATGCAATTCCTGCTGACATCAAAAGTAGGAGCCATGATGCTGACCCGCCCTCTTGCACGGCTACACGTGGTATACCCAGGAATACTTTGGTGATAATAAGTATTACTATTATACCGAAGATACCATTTGAGCTAATTTTACCTTCCTTTAACCTGTACATTACGAATCACCTTTAACCCTGTTACGAGATACAGGGTCCCATTTTCTTATAAGCTTTACCTGCTGAAATTTGACCTGGGGCTTTGTGTATTTTGGCACGGAATCAAAGGAAAAAAACGGTCTCCTCAGGACAATATCCCCGCTCATGGGACGAAATGGGGCGACAGGAGCCAACATCGAAACTCCCAGGGATTTCATTCCAGTTACTATAAAGGTGAGAACCAGCAGACCAAATGCAATACCAAAAAAACCTGTTATTGATGCCAGGAAGATAAAAACAAACCGAAGCAATCTCACAGTATACGAAAAAGCTATATTTGGAATGGTGAATGAACTTAGGGCAGTTAATGCAACAACAATCACCAGGATTGGACTGACGATATTGGCCTGAACTGCCGCCTGTCCAAGGATGAGGGCTCCTACGATACCGATTGTTGGACCCATGAGGCTCGGGATTCTTAAACCGGCTTCCCGTATCAGCTCAAAAGCAAACTCCATCATTAGAACTTCTGCAATAACAGGAAACGGTACATTTTCCCGGCTGGCTGCTATGGCCAGCAGCAGATCTGTTGGTATCATTTCCGGGTGATAGTTGGTGATTGCTATATAAAAAGCAGGAGTAATAACCCCGACAAAAAAAGATATTACCCTGATAATCCTAATGAAGGAACCTACAACCGGATTTAGGTAATAGTCTTCCGGTGAGTGCAGCAACCCCCAAATGGTAATTGGAGCGATTATGGCAAAAGGACTCCCGTCCATGATTATTGCAATATGCCCTTCATTAAGAAACGCCGTCACTCTATCAGGTCTTTCTGTTGCCAGCGAAGTGGGGATAAGGGAATAAGGGCTGTCCCCCACCAACTGCTGTATAATACCGGTGTCCGTTATGTAAGCCATTTTTATGGCTTTTAGGCGTTTACGCATTTCACTTATGATTTTTTTGTTGGTAACACCATCAAGGTAGAGAAGCGCCAGATCTGTCTGGCTTCGCCAGCCTATCTTAAAATATTCCGTTACAAGTGAACGGCTGCGGATTCTCTTACGGATCAACGCCAGGTTTTGCCTAAAGCTCTCGTTAAAGGCATCCTGGGGACCCTGGGTGACCTTTTCGTTTTTAGGGTCACCAATACTGCGAACCGGCCAGCCTTTAGTTTCAACTATCAATACCTTGTCAGAGCGGTCAATAATGATCGCCGTATCTCCGTTGACCACGCCATCTATTACTTTTTTGATACTATCGGCGACTGCTGTCTGATTTGTAGGTACCAGCAGGTTTTTGACAGTTTGAAACAGGTTATGGTCTTCGGTTTCAGGTTTATTCAGATTTGAGAGTACCATTAGAGGCTGCAGAACATAACCGTCTATGATTTGTGTATTTGCGGCTCCGTCTATGTAAATAATTGCTGCTCTGGTTTCATTATGGTAAGGTATTGAAAATTCCCTTACAATAATATCCTTGTTCTTAGGCAGATTGAAAAGCTTACGCAATAATTCCAGGTTGATATCTATGTCTGCTGATACTGGAAGCTTCTCCAGGTCGGCTTTTCCGCCAATCTGCTGCTTTTCTTTCTTTGCTTTTAGTTCTGCAACGGTATACGCTCTTTTTGGATGCCTGAAAGCCGATTTACGGTTGTCATCGCTTGGTTTTTCCTGCCCCGGGTCTTTGCTGTTCCCAGATTGGTTGCCGCCTTCAGGTTTTTTACCGGACATTCTGACCCGGTCAATGTTAAACAATTCATCAAAAACGTAATCATTGACAACAAAAAGGTTTTTAACGAATTGCCATATTTTTGAGAGCATAAAGCTTTCGCTCGTGCTGTCATCTTTTTTGCCCTTGAAACTGTCCTTTTTATTACTCATAAGAACGGGATTTAACCCCCCTTAGACTAAATCTTCCAAACTTAAACTACTCCGTCTATCTACTTCTGCTAAATCTTGCACTTAACCAGAGCAGTCCGGGAGTAAAGACAAGGGTTACTATTAACATTGACCAGATAAGCTTAATTGGAAGCAGGACGATGAGTAGAACCCAGCTTCCCACAACTAAATGAGCACTATTATCACTGATTTTAAAAGTCTTTTGTAAAAAGTAATGGGCACAACAATATTCAATAAAGCCGATTAATGTTATCACTAAAATTAGAAACCAATTCATACTGCTCCTCCTGAGTTTAATATGTGCTCAATTCCTAAAATTAAACATTAATCCCGGTTTATTTTGGTTAAGGAAGGAATCTACTTCCATTTTGTCGAAATAAAACGTATCAACTAGAGATAACTTGGTATAGGAGAACAGCAATGAGTATCAATCAGTTTTGGGCCGATAACTGCGCTGAACTGAGAGAAAATTACATAGCACGTGGTTTTAACGCTAAGGTAGAGGGTAAGTTGGATTTAGCCGCTAAGTTTTTTTTGGAGGCAATGGAGCTATCCCCGCCGAAGGACCTGGAATTTATGCTGTCACTTGATGTTTTCGCTATGTACAGGGAAATTGGACAGTACGATAAGGCTAAAGAGGTGCTCAGCAGATTTGAGAAGAAAGGTTATTTAGGGTTAGGTACTTTAGAAATTGAGGAAATAAAAGCAAGTTTAATGCATCTGGATTTAATTCAGGAGATGTTGCTAAAGGCAAATACTCCAAACCTTCCATATTCAAAGATTCCGGCGCTAATTAAAATTAGTGCTGAAGAAAAGATAAATGACTGGAAAAACGAATCAGTTTAAACTTTATGTCGGGGAGTAATCATGAAACGAAGCCAGGAATTACTAGGGTTATCTGTTATTGGTATTGAAGACGGAAAAGACATAGGCAGGATAATTGATTTCATTATCTGTCCTGCTAATGGTATGGTGAAATACCTTGTACTTGACAACGGTATTAAATACCTGGGAATTAAATTTCTCCCCTTCAGCCAGGTCGAGGGGGTCGGTGAACATGCTGTGACAGTTCTTAATACGTCTATGGCGGTTCCGGCAGCAGAGCTAACTGATTTAATCGAGCTTATTGAAAAGGATGTTCAGTTAAAAGGGGCCAGGGCTGTTACTAAAAAAGGGATGCTGGTCGGAATTGTCACTGAGTTTTTTGTGGACTGCGAGACGCATGGCAGGATAACCGGCTGTCAAATTACTCCGGCGGCGGTCAGCGCGAAGCCGCAGGTCATTTTGTCAGAACAGATAATTACATTTGGTAAAGACATTCTGGTTGTGAATGAGGAAGTTAAGCCTCTGGCAGGAGAATTTTTTGCAGCGGAAGAGGCAGGTGAAACCAAAAAGTCTTCGAGGTCTTCAAGAACTGTTACTAAAGAAGAACCCTCTGAGGCAGCAAGGATGTTTGAAGAAAGACAGCGTCAATATCTCATTGGCCGGAAACTAAGCAAGAGAATAGACGGTGATAACGGAGAATTAATAGCTGATGAGGGCGAGCTTATCACCGAAGAAATTATTGAGAAGGCAAAGCAACAGGGGAAATTTACTGAGCTTTCAATGAATACAAAGGCTTGAGATAACTCAACATAATGTATGGGGATACTCTTAAGAGCTATTTCTCCGGGGTGAGATTGATGAATTCTGTTATTAAGCGAAGACCTTTAATAATATTGCTCAGCAGTATAATGCTGATTCTGACTGCTTTAACCGGACTGGTTTTGGCTATGACACCCAGGGAGAATATTATTTCCCCTGGGGTTTCTGTTAACGGACAGTATGTTGGTCGGCTAACAGGTCTTGAGGCGTCAGAACTGCTGAGACGGCGCTTTAATGAAAACTCAAAAACCGGTAATATTCAGCTTCTGAACGGTAGGGAAAAATGGGTGATACCTTACGACGATTTGGGGATACGCTATAATTTTTCCGCTGCAGCAGAAGATGCACTTAGAATAGGTAAGAAGGGATCAGCAATACAGAAGGTAATAGGAATGGTAAAGATATATTTTACTAGGCCTGATCTTGCTCTCAGTTATGAAGTTGACAATGATAAACTGGAACAGACTTTGGTTGCCATTGGCTCACAAATCGATATTGCTGCCCAAGATGCATCAATTTGTATATATTACGGAAGAATAAAGATTCTACCCGCTGTTACCGGAAGAACCCTTAACATAAACTCTACCAGGAAAAAAATTGAGAATGCACTGAGCAGGCTTGATAGTAATCCAATCATACTTGATGTTGAAACCCATGTACCTGAGTTAACTTCCGACCAACTAAAGAATATAAACGGATCTCTAGGTATTGGCATGACTGATGTTTCAACTGCAAGCCGATTGAGATTTGAAACATTGAAATCAGCAGTTACATTGCTAAACGGTATTTTTATAGAACCGGGCAAGGAATTTTCGTTTAACTCGACGGTAGGGCATAAGCTTAGAGAACTAATTTATCACTATGGTACAGTAGTACAAAAAAATGGCAAACCGGTACTTGCTAACAGCGGAGGAGCAAGTCAGGCTGCAAGTACACTATACCAGGCGGTTTTGCAATCCGAATTAAGAGTAACTGAAAGATTCACGCACAAGGTTTCTCCTGTTTATGTTCCGCCGGAGCAGGATGCTGCAGTGGCTATGGGTAAGTTGGATTTTAAGTTTGAAAATAGTACAAAAAACCCTATATACATAATGGCAGAAATCAAAGATGATAAGATGATTGTTAAGCTGATGGGGGTCAGAAAGGATAATCAGACCCTATAAAAGAACAGGAAGTTTGACGTAAAAAATATGTGAATCGGAGTGCTTAAGCTGTGATAGTTGGACTTTGTACAGTGGAACTTATGCTTGAATGGTCAAATTCTCTAAAGGATAAACGGAGGGAAGTAAAGGGTCTGATAGCCCGGATACGTTCCAAATTTAATGCTTCCACAGCTGAGGTGGAAGCCCAGGATGAGTGGAGAAGAGCGGTCCTGGGAATGGCAGTTGTGACAACAGAACGCAGGCATGCCGATAGTATTTTAAATGAACTGGTAAGCTATATTGAAAAGAATACAGAAGCCGAAATTGTATCTTGCGAATTTGAAATTTTATAAAAGTAGCGTAAAAATTATACAATACGGGTAACCCACAGAAAAATTAAAAGGAAAAAGAAGAAAATGGAACCGCAAAGTAGAACTTTGCGGTTCCATTTTTTTTAGTTTCCAATTAAGGAAATCTATGAATTCTGTTTTTTAGTGAAGTTCAGCAGGCCGCCGGCCTTGATGATTTCGGATTGTCTTTCGGTCAGGTCGGGACGGACTTTAAACTCAGCTCCCGTGGTGGTGTTTTTGACATTAAGTTCTTCGACTATACCAAGACCGGTTACATCAATTTCAAGATTATCTGCCTGAGAAATTTTGTCATAGTCTTTTTCATCGACAAAGGTTAGGGGGAGTATGCCGAAGTTTACCAGGTTGGCCCTGTGGATACGGGCAAAGGACTTGGTTATAACGGCTTTTACTCCAAGGTACATCGGAGCAAGGGCGGCATGTTCCCTGCTGGATCCCTGGCCGTAATTGTGTCCTCCAACCACGAAACCGCCTCCGCTTGCCTTGGCCCGGTCGGCAAAAGAAGCATCAACACCGGAAAAAACGTGCTGGGAAATAGCCGGTATATTTGATCTCAAAGGAAGAATTTTTGCACCTGCAGGCATTATATGGTCTGTGGTTATATTATCTTCAACCTTGAGAAGTGTTGAACCTGTAAGAGTAGGAGGAAGTTCAGAATTTACAGGGAGTGGTTTAATGTTCGGGCCCCTTAGAACTTCTACCTGGGATGGGTCTTCCGCCGGAGGCAGGACCATACTGTCATCTATAAGGAATTCTTCAGGCATTTCCACTTCTACAAACTCACCTAGAGTCTGCGGGTCTGTAAGAACCCCTGTTAGGGCTGTGGCCGCTGCTACTTCAGGGCTTGCCAAGTATACCTTGGCGTCAGCAGTTCCGCTCCGACCCTCAAAGTTTCTGTTAAAGGTACGAACGGTAACGGCTCCCGAAGAGGGGGATTGTCCCATTCCTATACATGGGCCACAGGCTGTTTCGAGTATCCGTGCACCTGCTGCGATTATATCACCAAGGGCTCCGTTACGGGCCAGCATTTCAAAAACCTGGCGGGAACCGGGGGCTATAGCAAGGCTCACATTTGGATGGACCTTTCTGCCTTTTAAAATACCTGCTACCCTCATTAAATCAGTATAGGAAGAATTGGTGCAGCTTCCGATTGCAACCTGCTGGACCGGAATTGACCCTACCTCATTTACTTTGGCTACATTATCCGGACTGTGTGGTTGAGCAACCATTGGTTCCAATTCCGAGAGGTTTATTTCTATAACTTCGTCATAGGCTGCGTCAGGGTCTGCTTTTAGTTCAACCCAGTCTTTTTGTCTTTTTTGGGCTTTCATAAATTCCAGGGTTATTTCATCACTGGGGAAAACAGAGGTTGTTGCTCCAAGTTCAGCGCCCATGTTGGTAATAGTGGCGCGTTCGGGTACGCTGAGGGTTTTGACTCCTTCACCGGAGTATTCAACAATTTTGCCTACTCCACCTTTTACACTCATTATCCTTAGGAGTTCAAGAATCACGTCTTTTGCGGAAACCCAAGGACGGAGTTTACCGGATAGCTTTACATTCACTACCTTGGGCATATTTAGGTAAAATGGACCGCCGCCCATGGCTACCGCGACATCAAGCCCACCCGCACCAATAGCCAGCATACCGAGTCCTCCGCCGGTAGGGGTGTGGCTGTCAGAACCCAGGAGTGTCATTCCCGGTATCCCGAAACGTTCCAGATGAACCTGGTGACAGATACCATTACCGGGTCTGGAAAAATAGATCCCGTGTTTGGATGCTATGGTTTGCAGAAAACGGTGGTCGTCAGCATTCTCAAAACCGGTTTGTAGTGTATTATGGTCAACGTAGCTTACCGACAGTTTGGTTTTAACCCTGGGTACCCCCATTGCCTCGAACTGTAGGTATGCCATGGTACCAGTAGCATCCTGTGTAAGGGTCTGGTCAATTCTGATGGAAATTTCCTGTCCAGGAACCATTTCTCCGGACAGTAAGTGGCTGTCAATTATTTTTTGTACAATATTTTGTCCCAATAAGAGTCCCTCCCTGCGTGGTGAATAGTAGCTAGCTAGTTCTAGCGGCTAGCCACTATATTATCTTTCTAACTTTATCAAAAATCTTTTGGGGTGTCAACGGAGCCGCTGGTGACGAGTTCTTATATAGACAAAATTCGACAGCGTTTTCAAGACTTAAATACTTGATAACTGTTACAATTATTATAATTATTTCATGTTAAGGGGATTAATAAAATGGAAGATCGGGATATTACTCAGGAATTAAATAAATTGAGAAACGATAGATCCCAGATTTTTGAATCTTCTTTACAAGGATTTTGCCTCATAGATACTAATTTAGTTATTACGGATGTCAATAATACCTTTTGCAAAATATTTGGCTTAAATAAGGAACAACTAATAGGTAAACTGTGTTCAGATGTTTACGGCGGGGATTTATGTTATTCTAATAGATGTCCGGTCAGATTAATTAATGAAGGAAAAAAGAGCCACTTAGTGGAAAGATTGATTGACAGGTGCAATGGTCTCAAGACACCGTATATAGTTTCAGCCCGGCCGTACTATGATCTTAATGGACAGTTGATGGGAATAATTCAGGAAATCAGTGATGTTAGTGAACGTAATCAAGCTAATGAAAAAATTTCCCAATTGGCTGCTATTGTAGAATCAGCCAACGATGGAATATTTAGCTGTTCTTTAGATGGTAAAATAAGTTATTGGAATAAAGGTGCAGAACTTATCTACGGGTATTCGGCAGCAGAAATACAGGGTCAAAATATACTTGATTTGATTCCTCCTAAAAAAAGCTCGCAAATGATGCGATTACTTGCTATGCTGAGCAAAGGAAAAGCAGTCAATCAGTACGAACTTCTGCTTCGTAACAAAGACCAAAAGCTTCGTAATATCTGCTTTTCTGCCTCCCCGGTTCTTAATTCTTTAGGAGAGATTACCAGCATATCTGTAATTACAAAGGATGTAACCGAACTAAAACGGATGGAAAAGGAAATGTCCAGAATAGACAGACTTAACCTTGTGGGACAGATGGCTGCTGGAATAGGGCATGAAATCAGAAATCCTATGACTACTGTCAGAGGCTTTCTGCAGCTGCTGGCTAATAAAGAAACAGATGACAGGAAAAATGAATATTATGATATAATTATTGAGGAACTTGACAGAGCCAATGAAATTATTACCGAGTTTCTTTCACTGGCAAAAAGCAGAGTTGTAAATTTGCAAATTGCCTCACTCAATAATATTATTAACGCTTTATACCCTTTAATGGCTTCAGATGCGATGAAGCAGGATAAACGGATTATCCTCGATAAAGGTGATATACCTAACATTCCTCTTAACGAAAAAGAAATTCGGCAGCTTATAATTAATTTAGTAAGAAACGGATTAGAAGCATCTCCTTCAGATGGAATTGTAACCATAGGCACTTATACTGAACATGAACAGGTAGTTTTATATGTAGAAGATAAAGGGTGTGGGATACCACCCGATATTCTTGAGAAACTTGGTACTCCGTTCATTACAACCAAGGATGAAGGAATAGGCTTAGGTCTTTCGGTATGCTACAGTATCGCAGATAAGCATAATGCGAAGATTGATGTTAAGACAGGCTCCCAGGGAACTACTTTTTATGTTAGATTTAAGGTGAAGCAAAAACGGGCAAAGAAATAATTTGTCTTAAACTTTACCGGTCAGGCGAATAGGGGGATTAATTTGTCAAAGAAGTTATATTTAATATTTTTATTTCATGTTTTTTGTTTGGGACTTTTATTTGTTCCTGATAAATACCAGGGACCGCTGGTATTTGAGGTCTCAGGAATAAACTTAAGGCTCCTTGATGCTGCTGCAATTTTACTGATAATCTTGGCAACTGTTATAATGTACATATACATTTTTAAGAACCTTCTACCTCAGATTAAACAATTGCAGGAGCTTAACGGGGCGGAAGAAAAAGCTAAACGCCGCTAAGACTGCCACTTCTTCAAGTGGCAGATAAGCGGCGCTAAGCTTCTGGATAACGGTTTCTAAATTCAGGTGGAGTCTTAAACTCCATCTGAACTTAGAATCCTGTTAATGGGGTGAAAACAACGAATGCATATTGTTTTGGTCGAACCGGAAATACCATATAATACGGGTAATATTGCCCGGACCTGTGCAGTAACAGGAAGTGCCCTGCATTTGGTCAGGCCTCTTGGGTTTTCTACAGACGATCGTTATTTGAAGAGAGCGGGACTGGATTACTGGCATCTGGTTGAAATACATTACCATGATAGTTTTCAGGAACTTAGGGCTAAGTATCCCAAACAAACCTTCTATTTTGTGACCACCAAAGCAAAACAGTCATATACTAATATAGAGTATAAGGCTGATGATTTTCTTGTCTTTGGGAAGGAAACCGCCGGGCTGCCAAATGAACTGCTGGAAGCTAATCCGGAGTATTGTATACGTATTCCTATGAAAAAAAGTTTAAGGTCTCTAAATCTTTCCAACTCAGTTTCCATAGTGCTTTATGAAGCATGGCGACAGCTTGGATTTCCCGGTGGAATGTAAAACGACACATATTCCTACTCGTGCTGGGAATTCGACAGATTTAAACTTAAGAATTCGACAGATTTAGAAATTGACCCTGTAGACTTCTGGTGATATAATAGGAGTAACAATTGCACATGTTGGAAATGCGCTAAATTTCCGGAATTTCCGGGAAACGGGGGACCCAATTTCCGGGGTGAATCCCAATTATGGGTAGGGAGACTCTTCCTTCCGAATCCGTCAGCTAACTTCGTAAGCGTTGTAAGAGAGGTTGCCTTCCTCACTATGGTAGCATATTTTCCGTTTGTAAAAACTCAGGCATCCTCTACCTGGTGTTTTTTTTGCCTTTTTTTGGGGATTCTTCGTAAAAATCATTGGAGGGGATGAATATGGATATAAACAACCAGTTGGAAAAAAAGAACTATGTAATAGATTATCTTCCCCCTTTTAAAAGGGGTAATATTACAGCAGAATTAGAATTGTTTTGGGAAGAAAACCCCGTTTTTCATCAGCTTGTTCATCAGAACACTGAGTTGGAAGCAATACGTAAATGGGTATATAATTATCTGGCAGAATATGAAAAGAAAACTCTTCAAACACACTATTATGTTGATATGCTTGATAGAAATATAGCTCGAAAATGTGTCCATGTCCTCAAAAATACATTTTCCAAGAGAAGTGAGGATTTGACTGGTTTTAGTGTACTGGAAACTTTGGTTAAGCTTGCCCATCATAACGAAGTAAATGTTAGTTTGGGATTTATCAGGGAGCTTCGTCAATTATTCCTAGGAATGAAGGGAAATACAGGGCTTAGTAATAAAGTAACTGTTTTAAAGGATGCTGCCAAACCTGAATTTCCTACTTCTGAATCAGTTAATTTAAAGACATTAGATAAAGTTGCGGAAGAAATAAAAAGCAGGATGGTTCAATATAGAAGCGGCCTTGAAGACGATATTATCAACATAAGAAAACAAAATGTAAAGAGAATTATCAACTATTTTGGGGCTGATTCGGAGAAATGGAATGATTGGTACTGGCAATCAAGACATACTATACGAGATGCACGGACTCTGGGAGATATCATTGACTTGACGCCCCGGGAGCGATTAGCCATAGAGAAGGCGTGGGCAGGGAAACTGCCTTTTGGTATCACTCCCTATTATGCTTCACTTATGGATAAATCACCTGATAGGGTGAGAGACCATGCCGTAAGGGCACAAGTTATCCCGCCACAGGATTATGTAGAAAATGTCCTCAAAAGTAAAGAAATGGGTCTGGACATGGATTTTATGGGTGAAAAAGAAACATCTCCAGTGGAACTTGTAACAAGACGCTACCCTGGAATTGCAATACTAAAGCCCTTTAACACCTGTGCCCAGATATGTGTTTACTGCCAGAGAAACTGGGAAATTGACGATTGTCTGTCAGATGCGGCAGCTCCGGATCATAAGTTGGAAAGAGCCTTGGACTGGTTCCGACAAAATAGTGCTATTGAGGAAGTTCTTGTTACCGGAGGCGACCCCGGCATCATGAGTGATACCATATTAAGCAAGCTGCTGTCCCAGTTGGCTGAAATAAAGCATATCAGAAGGATTCGGATAGGTACCAGGGTGCCTGTGGTACTTCCCATGAGAATTACCGAACAATTTGCTGATTTACTAGCCCGGTTTATCGAGCCAGGTAAACGAGAACTCTCACTAATGACTCATTTTGAACATCCCTATGAAGTTACGCCTGAAAGTTTAAAAGCCATTCAAACTCTCAGGGACAGGGGAATACCGGTATACAATCAGACTGTATTCACTATTGAAAATTCACGCCGTTTTGAGATGACAGCTTTAAGGCGCAATCTGCGTAAAATTGGAGTTGACCCATATTATACTTTCAATACAAAGGGCAAAGATGAGACAAAAGCTTACCGGGTACCTATAGCCCGCCTTATTCAGGAACAGACCGAAGAAGCGCGGTTAAGTCCAGGCCTTGATAGAACTGATGAAGCAGTTTTTAACATCCCCAGACTCGGAAAAAGCTATCTGAGAGCCGGGCAGGATCATGATGTAATTATGATCATGCCTAATGGTTCAAGAATTTACGAATTTTACCCTTGGGACCAGGCATTTGCCGATACTAAGCCTTATCTTTACGAAGATGTTCCGGTACTTGACTTTTTATTGGAGATGTCTAACCGGGGTGACAATCCGCAGGATTATAAGAGCATTTGGTATCACTTTTAGTGAGTAGCGGAGAGAAAAATTGACTATGATTGGAAGGCTTGCTTACGCAAACCGGAGATATAATATAAGTTCAAATGATTGTCAAAAATCGAATAATAAAAGCCGAAGCAAATTTGAGCTTCGGCTTTTTTCTTACTTATCTTTTTTTCGGACCGTTTGCGTTAGCAAACGAACCTTATTTACAATTGTCAATTCTCAATTGTAAATTGTCAATTGGTTTACTCCGCCTTAGCCACAGCCGCAGCATCCATATGCGAAATATCAATGACATTATAACCAGCTTTTTTGAGGTCTTCTATAAAATCTGTCGATCTGTCTTTGATTTTGATTACGATCTCGTTATCAAAAGTAACTACATTGTCAATATAGACATTTCTTTTGTCAGCAAAGGCTATCAGCTCTGCCAGGAATCCCCATTTCTTTTTATAGGAAATTGTAATCCTGGTTCCTCCATTTTCAAGGCCCAGAGCAGAAATTATTGCATCCATAATATCATTTTTTGTAACAATACCCACAAGCTTACCGCTCTCTTCGGTTACAGGGAGGCAGCCAATCTTTTCTGTACGCATAATAAGGGCCGCTTCCTCAATAAGCTTTTCAGGTGAAATGGTAAATAACTTGTTTTTCAGCACTTTGCCAACAGAAGTCCTGGAGAGTAAATTTACCTGGAAGGTAGATAAATCCTTGCCACTTGGAAAAACCTTAATCAAATCTGATTCAGATACAATGCCAAGCAGAGATTGATCAAAGCTTACGACAGGCAGGTGCCTTATTGAATGACGTTTTTGCATTTCAAGGGCCTCTCCGACAGTAGTGCTCTCCTGCACGGTTATTACGGGATGAGACATTAGGTCTTTTACGAGCATGATACCACCTTCTTTTATTTTAATATATTATAAGGGATACTAAATATCTTATGTGTTTAATAAAAATTCGACACCAATTGAATAAATTCCTTGTATACTGTGTGAAACAATGATAAGTGACAATATTTACATCGCTGTATCGGTGAATACCTAAAATAATTAATGACATATTGTATCATTCGATGAAGGAAATATATACAAAGGTGTCGAAACCGAGGTTATAAAATTTGAAATAAAAGGGGTGTTTATATTGAGTGATAAAAAAATAAAAAGGATTGGGGTTTTAACAGGTGGAGGTGACTGTCCAGGACTTAATGCTGTTATCAGGGCGGTAGTCAAGACCGCAATAAACAAATATGATTTAGAAGTCATTGGTTACCAGGATGGCTTTGGTGGTCTTATCAAAAACATGGCCCTAAAACTTGATGTGGCAGCCGTTTCGGGCATTCTTCCAAGAGGGGGCACTATTCTCGGGACTACTAACCGTGACAATCCCTTTAAATATCCGGTGATGCAGGATGGTAAGAGAGTGTATGTTGACAAGTCTGATGAAATATTGACAAATCTAAGGGAACACGAAATCGATGCTCTTGTGGTGATTGGTGGGGATGGCAGTCTAAGCATCGCCAGGGAATTTTGGGATAAAGGCTTTCCTGTAGTAGGGGTGCCCAAGACAATTGATAATGATTTATCGGCTACAGATGTAACTTTTGGATTTGATACTGCACTTGTGACTGCTACAGAAGCAATTGATAAACTCCACACTACTGCGGAGTCCCATCACCGGGTCATGGTGCTGGAGGTAATGGGCCGCTATGCTGGGTGGATTGCACTTCATTCGGGAATTGCCGGTGGGGCAGATGCTATATTAATACCAGAAATCCCTTACCAGATCGACAATGTATGTAATAAGGTTAAAGAAAGACTTGCCCGGGGTAAAAAATTCAGTATTGTGGTTGTGGCCGAGGGAGCCAAACCATTGGGTGGAGAAATGGTGGTACAGAAAATTATTGAGGACAGTGCCGACCCCATTCGCCTTGGCGGGATAGGTAACCTAACAGCCAAACAGCTGGAGCTGTGCTCGGAATTGGAAACACGAGTAACTGTATTAGGTCATCTCCAGCGAGGGGGGAGCCCTACCCCCTTTGACCGTCTCTTAGGGACAAGGTACGGGGCTCATGCGGTACATATATTGATGGAGAAGAAATTCGGTGAAATGGTATGTCTCCGTGGTACCGAAATTAAGTCAGTGCCCATAGTTGACGCTGTGAAAGAGCTGCGCAGGGTTCCACCGGACGGAGATGTTGTCCGTGCCGCCAAGTCAGTTGGCATAAGCTTTGGTGATGAATAGCGGACATTCAACTATTTAGTTAAATGAAAGGAAAAAGAAATGTCACAATACGTGAAGCTAGCAGAAATATATGATTATCTGGTTGCCGGTATAGATTACGAAGAATGGGCAGACTATATGGAGCAAATTATTGATAAGTTTGACTGCCCAACTAAATATATAGCTGACCTGGCGTGTGGAACGGGCAACACTACAATTCCTCTGGCTGAGCGGGGTTATGAGGTATATGGTGTCGACATAGCCCCGGCCATGCTTGCCAAGGCATGGGAAAAAGCAGCAGGGAAGTCGGTAAAGCCGTATTTTTTAGAGCAGGACATGCGTGAGTTAAAGCTGCCTCAACCTATGGATATGATAACCTGCTATCACGACGGCTTGAACTATATGCTTGATTCCGTTGATTTACAAAGGGTTTTTGCTGGAGTATATGAGTCACTGAAACCGGGTGGTTTATTTATCTTTGACCTTAATGCCGTAGAAAAACTGTCTGATGCAGGGGGGGATGTTACCTTTGTGGATGATAATGACATGTCTCTCATTTGGGAAACCTCCTATGATAAAAGCAGTGATATCTGGGAAATAACCCTGACCGGTTTTCTACGACAGGGGGAAATGTACGAGAAATTTGTAGAGGTTCACAGGGAAAAACACTTTAAGAGTGCAGAGGCCCTCAGGATTCTGAAGGATACTGGATTTGAGGTGCTGGATATGTACCACGGTTTTTCCTTTGAGCCACCAAAGCCCAACAGCAGAAGGATATTTTATGTGGCTCAGAAACCTGTTTAAGCCTGGGGTCTTGATTTCTATCTCAAGAGGAAAAGAAAAAGATTGAACCACAGAGTGAAGGATTCATTTGTGGCAAAAGAGAGGACACAGAGATGGAGTACGCGGAGAGATAGTGCCTCCCAAATACAACAATAACATTTTAATTCACATATCATTACTTGGATAGAAAAAGCTAATTTGGCATCAGCAGTCTCTCTATGCATCCTTTGCATTCCAAGGATCAAGTTCTTAAGAATCAAAAGGAAAAGATTGTACCGCAGAGTTGTCCATACCGCTGAAATTAAAAGGTGAGTTATCAATGATAGATATTAATAGAATCCCGGATGAAGCATTTCAGGTATTGAAGAACTTAAAGACTAACGGTTATGAGAGTTATTTTGTGGGTGGAGCAATTCGGGATCTATTATTAGGCAGACAACCAAAGGATTTTGACATATGTACTGCTGCGACTCCGGATCAAGTGAAGGAAATCTTTAAAAAAGTCATTGATACCGGTCTTAAGTTTGGCACTGTTACTGTACTGGTTATGAATCGTTCTATAGAAGTAACAACTTTTCGCAAAAGTGCTGATTTTATAAATGGTGAGCGACGGGGTGTTGTTGGTTTCGGAGATTCTCCTGAGGAAGACGTAAAAGCCAGAGATTTTACTATTAACAGTCTTTTGTTCGATGGAGATAAAGTAATTGATTTAGTAGGTGGATTAGCCGACTTATCAGAAAGAAAGCTAAGAGCAATAGGAGTTCCGGTAGAACGGTTTAATGAGGATGCTCTTAGAATGATGAGAGGGATAAGGCATAGTTGTCAACTTGAGTTTAATATTGAAGATAATACTTTGCAGGCGATTTGCCACTGTGCCGGATTAATACAAAAGATATCTCAAGAAAGAGTTAGGGATGAGTTGGTTAAGATATTGATCAGCGAGCTCCCCTCAACAGGCGTTAGGCTGCTGCAAGAAACCGGTATGCTTAAGTTTTTAATACCGGAGCTGGACGCATGTTCTAAGTTTGAACAACGCAATTCTTATCACAATAAGGATGTATTTGAACATATACTGGCTGTTCTGGAAAACACCCCGAATGATTTAGTATTAAGACTGGCAGCCCTTTTTCACGATATTGCCAAACCGTGTACTCTCTCTATTGATGATAAGGGGGTTGGTCATTTTTATAATCATAATATAGTGGGCCAAAAGATGAGCCAGCAAATAATGAGGACACTAAAATTTGATAATAAAACAACTCAATCAGTTGGTATATTAATTAGAGAACACATGAATAAGCTTCAAAATCCAAGGCTTAGTACTGTAAAGAGACTAATCCAAAGGACAGGAGTTGAAAATATCGGCAGACTCATAGACCTGCAGATTGCTGATGAAGCCGGGTCGGCGCCTCCGCATAATTTTGAACCTTTTGAGGCATTGCGTGAAAAAGTAAGGTGCATTATCGACCGTGGTGACCCCATTAACATTGGTGATTTAGCTATTGGAGGACAAGACTTAATGACAATGGGTTTTAGTCGGGGGCCGGAAATCGGAAGGGTTTTAAAGCAGCTCTTGAAATATGTAATTGACAATCCCCAATTTAACACCAAAGAAAAGCTATTAGAATTTGCAATGATGATTAAATCAGAAGTGGACGATAGGCAGGAAGTGCCTTCAACTGATCAAATAGAGCATTAAATTTAGTAAATCCAACCTAATGGTTGGATTTACTAATGGTCGGATTTAAATTTAGTCACATTACTTATTGTTTAACACTAACTTCAGAAGTCCCGTAAATATATTTTTCAAGACGTATTTTCTGGAATAGCCTGCTGAAAAATCTTACAGTATAGCCAATGAGGAATGCTGAAATGACTGTACCCTCCCGCACTCCTGTTATATTACTCAGCAAGTAATATGATGTGATTATGGCGATAAGTACGCAGGTTGTATCAAAAACAATTTTCATAGAGCCAAATTCCTTTTTGGCTTTAAATGCAATAGCCCTGACAATTCCTTCCCCGGCATTTATTAAAACATTGGCCAATATCTGCATATACGTTCCGAGACCAATAATGACGCAGCCTGCCAGTAAAATTATTAATTGTTCAACATAAGACGAAGGTTTAAGAAAAGATAAGGCCATCGTCGTCAGGTCAATAAAAAAACTAAAGGGGACGACTACTAAGATTTGGAGGTATTGGATTTTTTCAAAATCTTTTCTTAAAATAATGATTTGCGCTAAAATGAAAAATACATTTATGAAAAAAGTAAACTGCCCAAAAGTCATAGGAAATCCAATACTTAGTACGTATGGCAGGCTGGAAATCGGAGTGGTTCCCAACCCGGCCTTTGTAGTCAGGCTTATTCCTAATGCCAACAAAAACAATCCGGTAAAAAATAAAATATACCTTTTAACTAATTCTGTTTTGGTCATGTCGATTACCCCCTGAATTTTTTATGACGTACTCCCATTAAAAGAACGCATTGTTTTCATGATCCTCATAATGATTTTCTATGTAGCAATGAAACGAATTTCTATGTAGCATTAATATGTTTCGATTCATCAGATAAGGCTAAAACCCTTTATCCGAAAAGGTGAAAATTGTTTTTTGTTTTGCACTATTTTGGCTGTTTACAAAACCACTACCAGCCATCTTGGCAGCAGGAAAGAAAGTCTGCCCTGGCGAAGAAGAGTATAACAATAATAAGAGGTGAGGACTTTTGTTTAGTAAACTGCCTAAGAAAGTTAAGGTTGTTGAGGTAGGGATGCGGGATGGGCTGCAGAATGAAAAAGCTTTTATCCCCACCAGAGAAAAAATTAGTCTGATTAATAAGCTTTCGGAAACGGGATTAAGCCAGATTGAAATAACTTCTTTTGTAAGTCCTAAAGCGATGCCCCAGTTGGCTGACTGTATGGAAGTAGCGGCATCTATTGAAAGAAAAGACCAGATTAACTATACCGCGCTGGTGCCAAATAAAAAGGGTTTGGCCAGTGCTCAGGCGGCGGGCATCAAAGATATCGTTTTTTTCCTGTCGGCTAGTGAAGGGCACAGTATGAAAAACATTAATAAGTC
>JAENZX010000043.1 GCA_016841045.1 Thermincola carboxydiphila | reverse complement strand
CTTCATTAAAACTAAAATTTTCACGAACCACTACCTCCTTTTTTAATCAACTATCTCCAAAGGACAATTATCTTAAGCTTAAAATATGAATAATAATGATTCATATTGTCATTGATTAGGTGACAGTATCGCAGATACTGTCACCTTAATTAGATAACCAATTATATAGACAAGGGCAAAGCGTCGTTAACCAGGCTTTGCCCCCCCATATCCATTTGTGTTATATTCTTAGCGGTTTTTAGTATCTCCCAGTGCGATTCCAGCGATAATGGTTTTCTGGATATTAGAAGTTCCCTCAACAACCTGATAGGACTTGGCATCCCTCAGGTAGCGTTCAACGGGATATTCAGAGGAGTATCCATAGGAACCATGAATCTTCATTGCTTCGTTGGCACAGAATACTGCAGATTCAGCAGCGTAATATTTTCCCATAGATGTTTCAAAAGTGTTCGGAAGTCCCTGATCCTTCAGCCAAGCTGCACGGTATACTAACAATTTTGCTGCTTCATGCTCAGCTACCATTTCAGCTATGGAAGCCTGAATCATTTGGAAGGTACCAATCTTTTTACCAAACTGGGTTCTTTCATTAGCATACTGGATAGCAGCATCAATAGAAGCTCCGGCTACACCCAGTGCACCGGCTGCACAGCTAAGACGGGTATTATTAAGCTGCCACATACAAATCTGGAAACCGTCGCCTTCCTTACCCAAAATGGCATCCTTGGGTATTTTGGCACCATCAAAAGCTATTTCGCCTGTAGGAGAGTTGGCAAGACCCATTTTAGTGGTAATATCGCGGACAGTAACTCCTTCAGTTTCCTTTAGGTTGATAACAAACGCTGAAACACCTTTATATTTAGCTTCACGGTTGGTAACAGCATAGAGAAGACCCCAGTCACCCTGAGCTGCCTGGGATATCCACATCTTACTGCCGTTAATCTCCCAATGATCACCTTTATCGGTAGCAGTTGTCTTCATGCTGATTACGTCAGAACCGCTATTGGCCTCAGTTATGGCAAAGAAGCCTAATGAATCTCCAGCTACCCAGTCAGGTATAAAACGCTCTTTTTGCTCTTGAGTACCGAATTTATTTACTGTAAGAGATGGCCCTAAGTTCTGCATATTGATCGGTAAACGCCATGATGCATTAACTTTGGCTAATTCTTCGGAAATAAGCACAGCTTCCATAAACCCAAAGCCATTGCCACCTAATTCCTCAGGTATCGCATTGCCCAGGTAGCCCATATCACCCATCTTCTTGATTATTTCGGGGCGAAAGGTATGGTTTTCGAGGTCCTCTTCCATGGTCGGGACAATTTCTTTTTCACAAAATTTCCTAACCGAATCCTGTAACATTTTTTGTTCTTCACTAAGACCAAATTCCATGTTTTTGTTACCTCCTTTTAGAATTACATTTATTTATTCGCCTTAAAACACGAGTTTCCTTTTTTCCTTAAATGCCAATACGCCCCAATCTTTCCTTTGATATGCTATGTTGCATATTTTAAACCCAGATGCATTTTCTCGAGGCACCTATTTAATTTAAGTATATATGCTCCCTAAAAAAATCTCACTCCATTTTTGTCTAGCGGTCATTTTTTGGGGTTCAACGGTTGATTATGGGCGTTTAGTGGTCAGAGTTAGGGTTGGCCAGTTATTGCGCACTTGCATAAGAAGATGTCTTGAATAATATTTCGGGATATGTTTCGAGGGTTCAAACAAAAAAAATATATAATCATTATCTAATTTTTTATGCTCTAGCGCATAACGAGACGGATTATTTTTGTTATCTATTGTCCTTAATCTTTTGCAGCTTTCTGACTACTGTGGACTGGTTAACTCCTAGGGCTTCTGCTGCCTTTACTGTTGTATTATAGCGAGACATGGCCATAGTCACCAATATTTCTTCAACTTCATCGATGGCTTCTTTTAAAGGAATGATCCCTGACACAGTTATAGCCTTACCTGGTCCCGGTTCTTTTGAACTGATAGCAGCGCCTACTTCTTCATTTGTGATTAATTTCCCTTTTGCTGTAACTACAAGCCGCTCCACTACATTAGCAACTTCTCGTACATTTCCAGGCCATTCATAATTTAACAAAACATGAACTGCCTCAGGCGAAAATTCCTTATCAAGATTGTATCGATTATTGTAGTTTTCTAAATAGTAATGCAGCAAAGGCAGGACATCCTCCCTGCGCTCTCTGATGGGTGGAATCCTAATAGGTACAACATTTAAGTGAAAGAATAGCTCTTCGCTAAAATTACCTTGTTTTACTAATTCATTTAACGGAATTTGGGTTGAAGCTATGACCCGCACATCAACCGGTACAGTCTGACGCCCGCCCAGAGGCATAACCTCTTTAGCCTGCAATACTCGCAGCAATTTAGCCTGAACAGCAGGGGTTAATTGCCCTATTTCCTCAAGATAGAGGGTTCCCTGATTAGCTAGCTCAAACAAGCCAGGCTTATCTTTATTGCTGGCACCGGCAAATGAACCGGCAATATAACCAAACAATTCCGTCTCTAACACCTGTTCCGGCAGAGACGCACAATTGAGTTCTAAAAAAGAACCAGTCCGCCGCCCACTATTTAGGTGAATGAACCTAGCAATCTTACTCTTCTCTACCCCACTCTCCCCGATTACAACCACCGGGGATTCCACTTGACTCACACGCAAAGCCAAGTCAAAAACATTACGCATTACCAACGAACGCAGCTCGATTTCTTTACCTGGTTCAAAATGAGTACGCATTTGGGCAATTTCCGACAGGTATTGCTCCGAGAGCTGTTTGCTTTCTTCAAGGGCTTCACGCAAGCCCTCTAATTCCGTCATGTCTCTGATATTTATGATTATCTTGGTAATGTCTCCATCTTCATCAAAGACCGGATTGCCTGAAATTATCAACGAGTTATCGATAGACGGACTTTCAACAATCCTAACCGGGCTGCTCTCTTTCTTAACCATATTTACAATGTTATTAGTAATAATCCCTCTCTCAATCAATTCCTTAAAGGGTTTGCCCACCAATTCTTTCCTGGGAAGTCCTAAAACTCTCTCAACTGCTGGATTGCACCGCAAGATTTTACCCTTGGAGTTACAAATAATGATTCCGTCAAAGGATGAATCCACTATTGTACCGAGTTCATCATTTAATTCTACAACACTCCGCAGTTCTTGGGATATGGACTCTAATTCAGAGACATCCTGGAACACCCCTACCGCACCGATTACCTCACCATCCTTGATTATTGGTGTACGATTGGTTATATACTGCCGTTTCCCAACTTTAAACTTTAAGCCAAACTCAGGTACCCCGCTGCGAACCACATCTAAAAGACCCGTGGGGACAACCACATCATTTAAGAAACGACCTACCGCTTCCTCTCCGGTAGACCTGGTAGGTTCTTCGGCTGCAGGATTCAGAGAAGTGATGATCCCTTGTTTATTAATAGCCAAAATGCCATTATGGGTTGATTCAAATACGGCTTCAAGTTCCTGGCGGCGCAGATATGTCTCTTGGAAGGCGGCTTGCCCCAAAGCATATTTGGAAACCACCCCGGTTATTTCTTCCTGATTGTTTAAAACCGGGAAAATTTCAAAAGGCAAATCCCAGACATCTTTCACCAAAGCATCTTCTTTCAAGGGTATAAAGCGCGCTGTGATAAAATCAACTGCTTTATCCTCAGCTAAAATCCCCTCTAAAGCCCTTTCCAAAATCTGTTCTTTGGTGACCATCCCCAGCAAATGACCCTTTTCATTTACCAACGGAAGACCGTCAACTTTCTTTTCCTTCATAAGAGCCAAGGCATCCCCTATGGTATTGTGATGATAAAGGCAGATAGATAGGCGTGTCATTACCTGGCCCACTCTTAACACAGTCTTTCCCTCCCAGAAACTTTATGCTGGTCTTAAAGATAAGAAAACAAGGGCAAACGAGGGCAAAGCAAGGGCCAAAGACCGGACAGCCCATGAACTAGTCTGCCGGCCTTTACCCCAATTTAACCTGAATTACCGGTTTACAAAACCAGTTTCGAACTCAGTTTTGGTTCTTTACATCGTTGACCACTCTGGTCTATTTATTCTGATAAGTATATCCCCTTAACCCTTAATGGTTCTTGGGAGAATCATTTGGTGAACAGGGGTTATAGATTTTGGATTTTGATAATTGGCACCTGTAAATGCTACACAATATTTTCTTAAATCCGGCAAAGCGATTACTTCGTCCACAAACCCACGCTTAGCACAGTAAATCGGTCTTGACTTATCAACATATTCCTGTACCATCTGATTCATTTTTTCTATAACAGGTTCTAAAGAACGTCCAGCCTCCTGCTCCTTAACCAGCCTTCTGGCATATGAAGCAGCTGCAGCAGTTTCACCGTGCATTACATAAATTTCAGTGAGGGGGGTTCCCAGGGTAAAGGCATTATTGTTATTGGCTTGGGGCCCTCCCATTATATAATGGGCTGCTGCAGAACCTTTTCTCAGAATAACACACATCATAGAAATATCGGTTTTTTCGATGGAGTAAATCAAGCTTTGACCAAGGGCCAGCAGCTCTGCCTGCTCAGCAACGTCTCCAACATCTATACCGGTGGTATCCTGGAGCCAGATGACTGGCAGATTGTCCCGACCGCACAAAGTGACAAATTCGCTCTGTTTAATAAGACCCTGGCGGTAATGCTTGCCCCCTACACCTGGATAATCTGCATATTCAGGGTATTTGGGGAAAATACCCTGGCGGTTGCCGATAATACCCACAGGGAAGCCATCTATTTTGGCTATTCCGGTAAATACCTCAACACCGTAGTCAGGACGGTATTCATTGAACTCACTGTTGTCAGTAATCCTAGCCACTACCTGTAGTGCATCATAAGGTCTTTTTTGATTGAACGGAACAATCCGGTTTAAATCTTCCACCGCAAACTTAGGTTCAGCGGGCTCCGCTACTCTGAAGAAACTTGGGTCATAGGCCGGCAAGGTCTTCATATAATCCTTGATACCGTCTAAAACGCCTTTTTCAGTATCATGAACTTCCCTAAAATAGGCGGTCTCATCAAAATGGGTTTCAACCCGTCCCGGAGCCTTTGCTTTGAAGCCTTTGGTCGCTTCAATTAATGCCTCAGCAGACTCCAGATCAAAATAACCTTTTGGATTCATACCTCCAACAATACCGGCACCACCAACAGCTATGTTGGCATCTTTGTGGGCTAAGAGGATAGTCGGGCTGATACCCTGATAACCACCGCCAGCCGGGTTAGTGCCATAGATAGCATTGAGGATAGGAACCCCTAATTGGTTCAATTCAGCATGGCGGTAGAAACAAGCCCCGCTTCCGCGACGATCCGCATAGACATTTTCCTGCTCCATCAATTTTACGCCACTGCAGTTGGTAAGCCATACCAGTGGGACATTGAGCCTTTTGGCCAAATCAGTTACTCTTAAAATGTTTTCGGCCTGCCCGGCTATCCAAGCACCGGCCATTACTTTATTATCAAAGGCAATTATAATTGCCCATTTTCCTTCAATTTTCCCAATCCCGTCAATTACTCCAGTACAACCTTCTTCATTGTCGGCAGGGTTGTAGAGGGTGTGAAGAGAACACCATGTCCCCGGGTCTACCAAATACTCCAACCTATCGTAGGCAGTCATCTGACCTCTTTTGTGAAGGGCTTCAGCCGGGGTACCGGAAAGCCTGACTTTCTCTATGGCTTCTTTGATCAGGTCTTCCTGTTCTTTCAGTAAACCTACATTCTCTTCAGTACGCCTAACCTCGGCATCACTTAATGCCTTACCGATATCCGGCATTTTCTCAAAATATGGCCTGAGTGGAGTTTGTTTTCTACCCATTTTACAGCTACCTCCTTAAAAAATGTGCCCCCACGGACAATTGCTGCGAGGGGGCCACGACTCTAGTTATTACTCAATTACAATTAATACTTGTTCTTCAGCTACATTGTCCCCTGCATTTACTTTAATCTCTTTCACAGTACCGCTTTCAGGTGCAAAGATAGGGGACTCCATCTTCATAGCTTCCAAGATTATTACCTCATCATCAACCTCTACCTTATCACCAACTGCAACCAGGACTTTCTGTACCTTTCCTGACATTGGCGCAATCAGATCTGCCATTTAATTCACCTCCTTTTACTCTCAATTTATTATTCCCAACGTTAGTTCATAAATGAGCCTTATAAAATCAAAGTCACCTTATTTCAAGAAGGTCAGCAAGATTGAAGCTGCGACTAGGGTTCCGATGACTCCGGCTACGTTAGGTCCCATCGCGTGCATGAGCAGGTAATTCTGGCGATTGGCCTCCAGACCTACTTTATGGGCAACCCGGGCAGCCATGGGTACTGCAGAAACTCCGGCTGCTCCAATAAGAGGATTAATTTTCTCCTTGAGGAACAAGTTCATAAATTTAGCTAACATTATCCCTGTAGCAGTTGCCACAATGAAGGCAATTAGACCCAGGATGAATATTGTTATAATAGTTGGCTGTAGGAATACTTCGGCAGTCATGGTAGCACCTACGGAAATACCCAGCAGGATAGTAACAATATTCATTAATTCATTTTGGGCAGTATTGGTCAGTCTTCCTACCACACCGGACTCTTTAAATAAGTTACCAAGCATAAACATGGCCATAAGTGCAGCAGAAGCGGGAACAAGAAGCATAATTACAATAGCAGTAACAACAGGAAAAACGATTTTCTCCAGCTTGCTTACCGGACGCTGCTTACGCATGACAATTTTCCGTTCAGCTTCCGTAGTCAGCAACTTCATTATCGGCGGCTGGACAATTGGCACCAGGGCCATATAGGAGTAGGCCGCTACAGCCACAGGTCCAAGTAATTGGGGAGATAATTTAGAAGCAAGATAAATAGTAGTAGGACCATCAGCTCCTCCGATAATAGCAATTGAAGCAGCTTCATCTAGGTTAAACCCTAACAGTAGCGCAACAAAGTAAGCAACAAAAACTCCTCCCTGGGCGCCTCCCCCCAGTAACAGGGTCTTAGGGTTGGCAATAACCGGGCCAAAATCCGTGAGAGCACCCAAGCCAAGAAAAATAAGGGGAGGGATAACTTCCCACTCAACACCATAGTGATAAAAGCGCCAGATTAAACCTTCATTCGGCTCCATTAAATGAGTAATAGGCAGATTCACAACCATAACTCCGAAGGCAATAGGTAATAATAATAGTGGTTCATATTCTTTCTTTATAGCCAGATACATTAAAACAAAGGCAATAAGCCACATTACCAGTTGGCCTGCTGTCAATTGTACAAATCCACTGGCATAAATTAAATCCTGAAAAGCCTTAAACATAATTACTAGCCACCTCCATTACTGTATAAATCAGCTCTCTGCTTTTGCTTTCTCCCTGGTCTTTTCCAAATTTCTAATTACTACTGAGGTCAATGTGATACTAACCTGCAGAAAAACCATAACTGTCATGACACCTAAAATACCGGTAAGAAATATTTGGACCGCCAGATTCCAATCTGTCATATTTTCACTCTCCTTTCATAGCTGGTCTGCATAAACTTTGCGGTAGCACGAGGATTCGAATATCTATGCTTCATCAGGTCAGATAAAACAGATAAAGATAGATAGAAGAAATTACAATTGACACCAGCATGATAGGAAAAGCAGTTTTAAGGAACTTTACAAAGGAAATATGCTGTCCCCGTTCTTCTGCCATTCCTGCTACAACTACGTTAGCAGAGGCTCCGACTAATGTACCGTTGCCTCCTAAACAGGCTCCCAGTGATAATGCCCACCACAGAGGACCCACATCAACTCCACCAATCTGACCCATATTCTGTATCAGAGGTATCATAGTAGCTACAAAAGGAATATTATCAATAAAAGCAGAGGCAATAGCCGACAACCAAAGAATCAGCATTCCTGTAAGCAGCAGGTTTCCTTCAGTCAATTTTACCGCCTCAGCAGCTATAAGTCTGATTACTCCTAGCTCTTCCAAGGTACCTACCATAACGAAAAGTCCTATAAAGAAGAATATAACCGGCCACTCTACCTCTTTTAAGATTTTTTCGGGTTTGACACGTGCGAGCGCCATCAGGAGGGTACCTCCGCCGATAGCCAGGGTAGCAGGTTCTAGGTGCAGCATTCCGTGTAAAGCAAAACCAAGAATGGTAAGGCCTAAAACAGCCAAGCATTTCCACAAGAGACGGGAATCCTTAATGAATTCCAGTTCATTCATAGCCATAACCTTTTGGCGGTTTTCCTCTTCAACCCTAATTTCCTTCCTATACATCAGGTAAAAAATCAAAGAGGTTACTATCTGTACAACAATTACTAAAGCTCCGTTATTCCACACAAAATCCATGAAAGACAGTCCAACAGCGCTGCCAATCATAATATTGGGCGGATCACCAATCAGAGTGGCAGTACCGCCAATATTGGACGAAAAAATCAGAGCCATTAAAAACGGAAAAGTTTTTACTCGCAAAGTATGAGTGATGGAAAAAGTAACAGGTACAACTAAAAGGACAGTGGTAACATTATCCAGTAAAGCTGATGCCACAGCAGTAATTAAAGATAAGGCAAGCATAAGTTTCATAGGCTCACCCTTAGCCCACTTGGCAGCCTTTACAGCCAAATATTCAAACAATCCTGTGTGTTTGGTAATTTCCACAATTACCATCATCCCGATGAGCAGACCCAAAGTATTAAAATCAATGGCTTCAATAGCCTTTTCCTGTAGGATAAAACCGAACAGAATCATAAGTACCGCCCCAAACAGGGCAGCTATAGTACGGTTAACTTTTTCAGATACTATGAGTGCATAAACCAAAATAAAAATCACTGATGCCGCAACCATTTCGCTGGCCTCCTCGTCAAGTTTATACGTCGTAAATAAGACAGTGTTCGCCAAACGTTATTGTATTTCTGGAACTCGCAGGTCGGCCATCTGTAATTAGTTGCCTAGCATGTTATCATCGCACCTATTTTTTTACCAGTCCCCTTTCCTGCGCTTGTTTCACTACAAAACAACTTTAACAGAAATACGATTATACAGTAATAACTATGCATTATTGCATAGTTATTACTACAGTGCATTAATCAACCAAACCTACTGTTAATATTGTACATCTTAATGATGCAATATTCAGCCGCTTTTCGGTTAACAGTCGTTTTTTATGTTTTAATGGTCGTTTTTACGGGTTAAGTGGCTTTTGATTGTAGGGATTCCTGTTGCAAGTTTGCATAATCTATGTATTCAAGGTTCTTCGAGTGGAAGTTTTCGGCTTTTTCATCCATTCCTATGTGCAATTCAGCATTACGAAAATTGGATAATCCTCAGGTTGTATTCGGACTCAACAACTACCTGAATCGGTTTTTTTCCTTTCGGGCTTTAGCGGAGATTTTTTCTTTCGATACTTTAGTTTTACTCCCTCACTGGGAATTTTTAGAATATCTCCTTTACTCCAAAGATAGTTGTAAAATTTCTTAATAGCAACCAAATGTAAATAAATTGATCTATCTTTAAGCAATTCCTGCTTCTTTAGAAAAGATAAATAGCTTATAATGTCCCACTGTTTAACATCAACATGCGGCTTACCAACATGGTTTTGAAACCTTCGAACCAGATTAACATACATTTTAGCTTTAGATTGTGGCATTTTAGCTGTATTTATTAAGTACTGACTAAATCTTTCCATAAAAAAGGCTTTACCAGGCTTTCTGGCTCCAGCTCATTCACCCTCTTTCCCCTGAAGTATGTGTCCCCGAAGTCTGCAGCGTAAACAAACTCTCTGCAAACTCCGGGGAAACGTGTAATTGAATCAACAATTAACTCCAGTTATCTTATCCAGGCGTCCGGACCGACTAAAGCCATACCTTTACATTCAGTTGATTCGGCGTTTATCACCAAACACAACTAGAAAGTAATAATTGTCCTTACTCCTTCACCACGACGAAGGGTATCAAACGCCTCGTTAATTTTATCCAAGGGGAACTTAGCAGTAACCATAGGTACTACCTGGATCTTACCAATGCGTGCTAACTCAATACATTTGGGGTAGTCGCCCATGCCACAGCCCAGGGAACCAACAACCTCCATCTCCCGGTACATTACACGGCTTGCATTTAAGGTCATCGGCTTTTCGGTATAGCCTACCATAGTGAAACGACCACCGGTCCTAAGACAATCAAGGGCCTGCTCCATAGTTTTGGGGTTACCGATACATTCGATAGAAATATCAGCTCCACCACCGGTCATTTTTCTGATGGCTTTAGGTACACTTTCTACATCTTTAGGATTAACAGTTGCTATTGCTCCAAACTTTTTAGCAAGTTCAAGCTTTTCCTGCGCAAGGTCAACTGCTATAACAGATCCACCTGCAGCAGCAGCCATTTGTACCATATTAAGTCCAATGCCTCCGCAGCCAAAAATAACTACAGTGTCACCAGGTGTAACCTTTGCGCGGTTTTTAACTGCGTGATAAGGAGTTGTTATAGCATCAGCTATAATACACCCTTCCTGAAGGGGAATTTCTTCAGGTAAATGGAATGTTTCTTTAGCCTTCGCCTTATAGTATTCGGCAAATCCACCATCAAAGTTGTTACCGGGCATCAGCATATTAAAGCAGATATTTTCCCGGCCGCTCCGGCAGTTTGCGCAGACACCACAGGAAGTTACCGCAGGAAGTATAACTCTATCTCCTACTTTAAAATCAGTAACGTCTTCGGCAACTTCCTCTATAATACCAGAAATCTCGTGCCCTAAAATCATTGGCGGTTTCTTAAAAGTAGGTACACCATGATCCATGTAATGCAGGTCAGTATGACAGCACCCACAGGCTGCAACCTTAATCAGAACTTCGCCTCTTTCGATCGTTGGCTTTGGTACCTCTTCAATTTTAAGCGGCTGGTTAGGACCATAAAAGACTGCTGCTTTCATCATAGTCATTATCAAACACCTCCTGAATTATTTGGAAAAATACAATTTTTTCAATTAAAGTCTTAGCATCATGGGAATAAGTGTATATGACAGCCCTTCCTGCCAGCGTAAGGAAAAGAAGGGCTAAAGCCGGATCAGCCGGAAGGAGTGTATCTTCACAGAAGGAAAATACATTAGGCTCGAGACGCGGGTTTATATCAATTTAATTTAGATTTATTTACCCTGCCAGTTCGGTTTGCGCTTTTCCATAAATGCGCTCAATCCTTCCTTGGCATCCGCAGTAGTCATTAGTTCATTAAGGTATACATCATCTATGGCCTTTAATCCCTCAACAAAACCTTTATTTAGGCCGGCCTTTACAGCCTTTTTAGTGCAAGCCAGCACTATAGAACTCATGTTCATGAACTTCTGCACAAATTGCTGCACACCTTCTTCAAAGGAGTCAACAGGCAGAACAGTATTCACCAGTCCAACCTTTTCAGCCTTAGCAGCACCGAATACCTCACCGCCCAAAAGTATTTCCATAGCATGGTACATGGAGGTTAATCGGGGGAGCACATAGCAGGCGAGGGGCGGGAATACACCGACAGCGATTTCCGGCTGCCCAAACTTGGCTTTTTCCGAAGCTACGACCATATCACAAAGAAGCAACAGTTCATAGGCACCACCTAAGGCTGATCCATTAACGGCTGCCACAATAGGTTTGTCGTTTTCATACATATTAATTAAGAGACGTTCAAAAACCTCAATCATTTTGTTTACTTTATCAGGTGTGTGATCCGCAACGTCAACACCAGCTGAAAAAGCTTTCCCTTCCGCATTTAAAAGGATAATTTTACCTGTCTCCTGCTTGGTCCACTCAAATGCGTCAGCTAATTCCTCCATCATTGGAATGTCCAAAACATTGAGTGGTGGTTTGTTCAGGGTTATGGAAATCAGTCCATCCACATTATTAACCTTGATAAAATTGTAACTCATACAATACCCCCCTGTTCAATCATGATTCTTTACATCCCGGACTTAGGGTTACCTACAAAACGACAAATTTCATCACTTATAGGCATCATCTTACAATATGCCATCCATATGCAGGAAACCTCTCCTCAAAAGCGAGGAGAAGGTTTCCTGAAATACGAATACTCATCAATTTTGTTTCTTATTACTACTCTTCTTTGCGCTGCGGCAGTACAGCGTCAATCAGCTCCTGGGTCATAGGCTTGGCTTCTGCAAGTTGCCGACGATACTCGATAAAGTCACATTCACCTTTGCCGGTGAGTTTCTTGTAGTTGAAAGCATTGAAGCCGAGGTAAGCTTCGTTAGCCATATTAGCAGCCAGCCAATGGCGATGGTTATTCTTGTTCAGATCCCAGAAGTACTTCTTCTTCTGACGCATACCATCAATGGACATCTGCAGGCAGTGCGGGAAAAGGTTGGTTAAGGTCCAGAGAATCTTGTTAACCTCGTTATCCAGGAGTGTAAAGTCAATTTCGCACTCTTTAATCAGGTTCTTAGCAGCTGCTAATGCCTCTCCCTGAACCATCTCGCCATACACAATGGCACCGTCATCAATGTAACGGTCGGTGATTACTTGAGGGTTCCGAACCCATTTGCCGTCTTTCTTCAATACAGGAACCGCCTTGGAAATCAGGCCTTTCTGCTCCATTTTGTAGGCGCTCCAGAGTTCGCAGGAGATGCAGTTCCACATTGCCTGCTCCATGGTAAGATTCCAATGAATGTAGTCGGTTGAGCCGCCAACCGGGGCTGAGCCGTGTTTCGGGCCGGCCTGACCATAAACAGCTAAGTCTGAGGAAAGGGTGATGTCTGCGGCCATGCCGATTTCCTGACCACCGGCTACGCGCATTCCGTTAACGCGGCAAATTACGGGCTTTTTGCAATTGTAGATGCCATCTACCATCCCATTGAACAAGTCCATGTAGTTGGCGTATTCACTGGGGTTTCCGCTGTAATACTCAGAATACTCCTTGGTGTTTCCACCTGTACAAAAGGCTTTGTCGCCAACAGCGGTGAAAACTACTGCCACAACTGACCGATCCATTGAGGCTTTGTGGAAGCCGGCTATTACGCCCTTGACCATCTCGGTGCTGTAGGAGTTATACTGAGCCGGGTTGTTCAGGATTATCCAGGCGCTGTAAAGCCCTTCCACCGGATTCCCTTGGGGATCCTGGATGGGTCTCTTTTCGAAAATTACGCACGGGGCTTCTGTACCAAAATGCTCGTCCCCAAATAAGTCGTGGTCCTTGATGTCAGTCTGGCGGGGCCACTTAAATAAATCCATTTTTACTCCTCCTTTTTTTCTTTGGGATACTTCGTAAGTATATAACAAAAGTATTGCTACTTTTGTACTCTATTAATAGATGCCTTCAACTATCATACTTCCACCCTGTCCTCCACCAATGCAGAGGGTTACCATGCCATAGCGTGATTTCCTGCGCTGCATTTCGTAAAGGAGAGTGGTCATCAGTCTGGCACCTGTCGCCCCGACGGGATGACCGAGAGCTATAGCTCCACCGTTAACATTTGTTTTTTCCATGTCAAAGCCTAATTCTCTGATTACTGCTAAGGATTGTGATGCAAAAGCTTCATTCAGTTCTATCAAATCGATTTGATCAATGGTCATACCTGTCTGTGCTAAAACCTTTTTGGTTGAAGCAATAGGCCCTATACCCATGATTTGGGGAGGTACTCCGGCAAAAGCGTCGTGGACGACTCTAGCCATAGGTTTGATACCCAATTCTCTGGCTTTGTCGGCTGACATCAGCACCAAAGCTGAAGCTGCGTCATTTCGCCCACAGGAGTTTCCAGCGGTAACCGTACCGTCCTTCTTGAACACCGGCTTTAGTTTTGCCAGCGACTCCATAGTTGAAGGTCTGGGACCTTCGTCAGTGTCGACAATTACTGTTCCCTTGCGGGTTTTTATTTCCACCGGAACAATCTCATCTTTAAAGAGCCCGGCAGCGATTGCCCTTTGGCATCTTTCCTGACTCTGGACGGCAAATCGGTCCTGATCTTCCCTGGTAACATTGTACTGTTCAGCTACATTCTCGGCTGTATCACCCATGCCAAATCTACCATAAATTGAAGCTGGCTGTCCTCCTATACCCGCCTCAGTCAATGAATCTACCAAAACTCCATCCCCTGCTTTATAACCAAAACGGGCATTTCTTAAATAGAAGGGAGCCTGACTAAGACTTTCGGTACCTCCGGCTACAACTACTTCAGCTCTGCCGGTTTGAATCTGCTGAGCCGCATTACTAATAGCAGTGAGACCGGCAGCACATTGGCGGTGCACCGTGTAGGCTGCGGCATCCTCAGTAATTCCTGCCAACAAGGAACTTACCCGGGCGATATTTGCAGCATCTGTGCTCTGGCGGGACCAGCCCATAATTACTTCTTCCACTAGTTTCCCATCAACACCTGCCCTAGCAACAGCTTCACGGATAGCAATCGCCCCTAAGTCTTGAGGGGTAACATCCTTGAGAGCTCCGCCTATAACGCCAACCGGTGTTCTACATGCACTTACTATAACTGCTTCTTTCAACACTTTCCCTCCTTTATAATATCTCATACTTCAAATATAATACTGTACACTTCAAAAAAACTATCTCATAATCATTCCGCCATCGATGCAGAGGATTTGTCCAGTTATATATCTAGCATCATCTGAAGCAAGGAAAGCAACCGCTGGTGCCATTTCCTCCGGTTGGCCAAAACGTCCCATAGGAACCCTGGCCAGATATTTTTCGCGGAATTTCTCGTTGGTGGCAATATTCTCAGTCATTTTAGTCTCAGCAAAGGGAGCAATTGCATTTACGGTGATTCCATAGGAAGCAAGTTCTTTGGCCGCTGACATTGTCAGGGCATTAATGCCACCCTTGGCGGCAGCATAGTTGGCCTGACCTATAGTTCCCTGCAGACCTGCCGAGGAAGTTACATTAATGATGGAACCAGTTTTTCTTTCCATCATATTTTTCGCCACAGCCTGGATACCCAGGAAAGTACCTTTTAGATGGCAATTTATGATTGCATCCCAATCATCTTCAGAAAGCTTGTGAAGCAGTCCGAATCTGTTGAATCCGGCGCAATTGACCAGGATGTCTACCTGTCCAAAATTCTCCAGTGTTTTCTCCACCATATTATCAACATTAGCTTTTATGGCAACGTCAGCTTCAACAGCCAGGGCTTTTCTCCCTAAAGCTTTAATCTCCTGAATTACCGGACTGTTTTCGTCGAATTTGCGGTCAGGAAACGATATATCGCCGCAAACCACATCGGCCCCTTCTTTGGCTAAACCTAAAGAAATAGCCTTTCCTAACCCCCCCTGGGCCCCGGTAACGATTGCAACTTTACCGGCTAATTTCATTACACCATCACCCTCCATTATATTTTCCTTGGCGTTGAATACTTTTACCCTATGATATCTTCACATAGATTGTACACAATAATGAATGACGATTCATTAGCTTTTGGTTCAATGACCGAATTTTGTCCCCCAACGGTCGAATGGATGATTTTTTGGTTTTGAGCAGTGGGTTAACCTTCAAAAACTCAGCCACTCAACCGTTTAATCTTGTATTTAACCATTCACGTCCATTATTATACCATTCGCGTCACTTTCGTCCCGTAATTTCGCCCAACAATGGCTTGGCACTATTAAATGCATGCGCAGCGAAAGCGCTTGATACTAAAGCATTTTAGACGATTACCTTTTTGCTGCTAAATGCAATGCGAAAACCCCTGAATGGACTTTTACAAGAAATTTCGACAAGCTGCCAGTTACCATTATTTTTATTACTATGCAATTTTTATGCCAACTAATTGAGCTGTATTATGACAACTATCAGTATCGGCCGGTTCTCCATAAGTACTGCCGTAATGACCATAATCCAAGGTTCAAATAATGTTACTACTGAGAAACAAATGTTGTAATATGTTTACAACTTCTTTGCATTTTTTGTAAAACTATTTTACACAATAAAATATTTTTACATAAGCTATAAATAAAACGGAGGCAGCACCCTCCGTTTTATATAATAGCTTTAAAGAACATTTTTTTACGCTTCTTTACTTTTTCTCACAACAGTTCTTTCTCCTTCCGGAATAGGAGGAGGAACAGGTTCTCCGGAAATCTTCGTTACCGCACTAAACTTAGAGGGACATACTTCAAGGCAGGTTCCGCATTTAATACATTTCTCCTGATCAATAACATGAATCTTTTGCTTTTCACTTATAATCGCATCAGCAGGACATCTTCTGGCACAAGATGTACAAGCCTGACACTTGCTCGGATCAATCCAGTACGAGGCCACATTGCCCAATAACTCAGCTATCTCTTCACTGGTAAAATGTCCGGCATAATCCGCTTTATTTTCTAACCGTGCCCCAAGCTTATCCTTTTTCTCCACCTTGATGTAAGGAATCAACTTCGTTACTTCCTGGAGTTTTGCCTTTAATTCATTTTCGTCTAATCCTTCAGCTTTGCCAAGAGGTCCTAACTCCTTAACCTTCTTGCCAAAGTCACTCATAACCTCAGCAAAAAGGATTCCTTCACCGGCGGATATGGTTTCAATTCTTAACCTTTCCGGGTTTAAACCTATATGCTCCATTATCTTCTTGGTTAGAAGCACCAGGTTTATTGCATGGTAATTGCCATGTGTAATATAGTTACACTCATTTAAATGGCAACCCCCAATAAATACCCCGTCCATTCCGTTTTCGAAGGCTCTTATAATAAATGACAGGTCGATTCTACCGGTACACATGACGCGAATAAGCCTGTTTTCTGTTGAATATTGTAGTCTGGAAACTCCAGCCATATCAGCAGCGCCATATGCTCACCAATGGCAGACAAAACCTAATACTTTTGGTTTAAATTTACCTGTACTCATTCGCTCCCACCTCCCTACTTAGTAATCCAAGCTTTGTTCATTGTTTGAAATTGTTCAGCCCTAAACAGCTGCATCAATTTGGCTAAATACCTCTTCATCAGTAAAGTGCTTTAGCGAAATAGCTCCTGTCGGACATTTAACATTACAGAGACCGTCACCTTTGCAGATTACAGGGTTAACCACTGCCTTTTTGCCGCGGAACTCTATGGCTCCATACGTACAAACCTCGATACATGCCCCACAACCCATACACTTCTTCTCTTCTACCTCACATACTGAACCTGAGGCTATAACTGTATCATGGGAGAGGAGGGTTAAGACCCGACCTGCAGCTCCATATGCCTGATTAACCGTTTCTGATATGAGCTTGGGATAGTGAGCTATGCCGCATAGATAAACACCATCTGCTCCAAACTCAACAGGCCTTAATTTAACATGGGCTTCTTTGAAGAAATCGTCCGGTCCCAGGGAGACCTTAAATAATGAAGATATCTCCTTGTTTTCCGCCGGGCTTACAACAGCAGCAGCCAAAGCAATTATATCTGTATCTATTTCAAGCTTGTTACCTAAGATAGGATCTGTTACGGTAACCCTGAGGACTGACTTGCCCCCCTCCTGAACTGCTTCTACCTGGGGCTTATCCTCCGGTTCATAGCGGATGAACTTAATTTCTTTGCTTGCCGCTTCCCGGTAATAATCCTCTTTTAATCCGTAAGTTCTTATATCCCTAAATAAAATGTAGATATCCATTTCCGGGTTTTTCTCTTTTAGTTCTAGGGCGTTCTTTATGGACTCACTGCAGCATATCCGGCTGCAGTAATTTCTGTCTTCATTCCGACAGCCTACACATTGAATCATCACTAGACTTTCAGCATTAACCACCTTTTCTTCTTCTTTGGTGATTTGCTCCTCCAGCTCAAGGTGAGTCATTACCCGGTCATCTTCTCCGTAAAGGTATTCGGTAGGTCTGGATACTTCTGCACCAGTAGCAATAACAGTGGCGCCGTGTTTTATCTCTGTGACCATGCCTTTAGACTCTACTTTAGTAACGAAGTTACCTACATAACCGGTTGCTTCAGTAAAGGTCGCATCGGTATATACGCGGATTAATTGATGCTGGTAAACCTTATGGATTAAGTCTCCCAGATATTCCTGAACATCCATTCCTTCAAGGGTAGTATGAACTCTCCGCGCTATTCCGCCCAGTTCGGTATCTTTTTCTACCAGGTGTACTTCATGTCCCTGGTTAGCAATGGAGAGAGCACAGGTCATACCTGCTATACCTCCACCAACAACCAGTGCCGCCTTGTTTACCGGCAAATCGAATTCCTGTAATGGCTCCAGATGGCTGGCTCGTGCTACCGACATCCGGATTATATCGTGAGCCTTACGTGTAGCTTCTTCTTTTTCTTTCGTGTGCACCCAGGAGTTATGCTCCCTGATATTGGCCATCTCTAGGTAATATTGGTTAATTCCCGCTTCCTTTAATGTGTCCCTGAATAACGGTTCCAGGGTCCTAGGGGAGCAGGCAGCGATAACCACTCGATTAAGTCCTTTTTCTTTTACAATGTCAGTTATTTCTTTGGCCGAGTTGGTAGCACATGAGAATAGCTGGTTTGTAGCATAAACTACATTGGGTAAGCTCAGGCAATAGTCAACAGTGGAAGGTATATCTACAACACTGCTGATATTTGCCCCGCAGTGACAAACGAAAACACCTATCTTCGGTTTCTCCTGGGATACATCCCGTTCCAGTGGATATACTCTTTCTACAGCCAAATCGCCCCGCCTGTAGTCAAGAAGTTCGCCAACTTTAGAACCTGCACCGCTGGCGGTAAAGACCGACTCGGGAATATCGGTGGGTCCCTGGAAGGCTCCACTTACATATATACCGGCCCTGTTGGTCTCTAGAGGATTGGCGGAAATTTCTTTGCGGAATCCGTGGTCATTAAGTTCGATGCCGAACTTACCAGCCATTTTCTTCACTTCAGCCGGTGGATTCAAGCCAACGGATAATACCACCATATCGAATTCTTCTTCTTTTACTCCTTCGTCCGGAGTGGAATATCTTATGACTACATTCTTGGTTTCCGGTATCTCTCTTTCTATTGATACATAGCTTCTGATAAACCGGACACCCGGAAGGTTCTCTGTTCTTTCGCGGAAACGTTCAAAATCCTTTCCATAGGAACGGATATCGTTGTGGAATATGGTGCACTCTGCCTCCGCATCATGATCTTTGGTCAAAATGACCTGTTTCTGGCTATAGGTACAGCATACCGCTGAACAATAGCTGTTACCGCCGGGGGTAACCTGGCGGGAACCGACACAGCTAATCCAGGCAATTTTATGGGGATGCTTTTTGTCACTTGCACGCAGTATTTCTCCCTGGTATGGTCCGGTAGCACACATAAGTCGCTCATAGTCCATACTGGTTACTACGTTCTCAAACTCTCCGTAGCGATATTCCTCCCTAACCTTAGGATCAAATGGCTCTATCCCGGGTGAAAGTATTATCGCACCTACATTTACTTCCATCTTCTTCGGCTTTTGACTGAAGTCTATGGCATCAGCGGCACATATTCCTTCGCAAATACCACATTTCTTGTCTTTAAGGTAAAGACAGCTTTCATCAACATATGCGACCAGTGGAATTGCCTGAGCAAAGAATATATGGATAGCTTTATTCTTTGATATGTCCTGATTAAATTGATCAGGATATTTAATCGGGCAATAGTCAGTACAAGAACCACAACCGGTGCATAAATCCTCATGAATATATTTAGGCTTTTTAATCAGTGTTACGTTAAAATCTCCTGCTTCCCCATCTACACTATCAACTTCAGTATAGGTGAGGACTTCTATATTTGGATGCCGGCCGACCTCGACCAGTTTAGGTGAGAGTATTCACATGGAGCAGTCATTGGTCGGGAAGGTCTTGTCCAGCTGGGCCATATGGCCCCCAATGCTGGGCTCTTTTTCAACCAGGTATACCTTAAAACCTGCAGTGGCAAGGTCTAGAGAGGCCTGAATACCACTGATCCCTCCACCAACAACCATTACATCTCCAAAATTACTATTTCCATAATTTTGACAAAGTTGTTGAATTTGTTGTTTTAGCAACAGTTCTTCTTCCATTTCCTATCACCTCCGTGCTTTATTTGGTGAGCAGCCAAGTCGCTCCGGGTGAGAATAAACCTTCAGGCTCCCCCCGCGCGCATGACCTACCAGCGTTATGCCCAGATCACGGGCAAGAGAAACGGCTCTGCCTGTCGGCGAATGCCGTGAAACAACAACCGGAACCTGCAGCTTTGCCGCCTTGAGCAGCATCTCAGATGAAATTCGTCCAGTGGTCAGCAAAAGTCGATCTTTGGTTGATATTCCCATCATTAGACATTCGCCCAGGATTTTATCCAAGGTGTTATGTCGTCCGATATCCTCAGCCATTACCAACAGTTTTTCCGGATCGGCCAGGGCCGAGGTATGCACACCGCCACTAATTCGATATAGATCCATCTGCTCCTGAAGCTGTTTCATAAGCAACAGCACTTCTGTCGGTTTAACAGCCAGATCCGACTCAACCCGTTCTCCGTCAGTTTTAAAAACAGCACCGCCACCGCACCCAGAGGTGAGTGTCCGTTGTGTTGGCAATATAAACTCGGGATTGTTCAGCCTTACATCAGCCACCGATTCTTCTTCACACACCCGCATCATTGCCACATCATCTATACCTGAGATAATTCCCTCTCCGTAAAGGAATCCGAGAATCAGATAATTTAGTTTACTTGGAGTACACATTATGGTAACCAGTTCTTTCTGATTTACATAGAGTGCGAACTTAATTTCGTCAGGCACACGAATTAAATCCTCTACCCATTCATCACCCAGAAATCGATGGCAGACTATATCTTTAGTCCTTACATCCGATTCACCAAATGCTTCCTGCATATTAAGCTTTTCAGTCATCTAAATCACTTCCTGAAGGATTTCCGTAATATCCTTTACCTGTATGACATCCTCATGATTCATGACTAACCTGCTAT
>JAENZX010000001.1:19540-396684 GCA_016841045.1 Thermincola carboxydiphila | reverse complement strand
AAGCTTAAGTGTTGGAGACAATCCAATTACTGTAGTGGTAACAGCCCAGGATGGGGCACCCAAGACTTATACAGTAACAGTAACGAGGGCAGCATCAAGTAACGCAGATCTAAGTGGTCTGAGCCTAAGTAGCGGTACGCTTAGCCCGGCTTTTGCCAGTGGCACCACAAACTATACAGCCAGCGTGGCCAACGGTGTAACCAGCATAACCGTAACTCCAACAGTAGCTGATTCTAATGCGACAGTGACAGTTAACGGTTCAGCGGTAACCAGTGGAACTGCATCAGGAGCAATAAGCTTAAGTGTTGGAGACAATCCAATAACTGTAGTGGTAACAGCCCAGGATGGGACCGCCAAGACTTATACAGTAACAGTAACGAGAGCAGCATCAAGTAACGCAGATATTTCAGGCCTTACCTTAAGTGCTGGCACACTAAGCCCGGCTTTTGCCAGTGGTACGATAAGCTACACAGCCAGCGTGGCAAACAGTGTCTACCAGACAACAGTAACAGCTTCAGTATTCGAAGCTAATGCAACAATAAAAATTAACGGTGTAGACACAATTAGTGGACAACCTTCTGGATTCATTGGTTTAGATGTAGGGTCTAATACAGTAGTAGTAGCCGTACGCGCCCAGGACGGAGTGACTACCAAAACATATGAAATAACAATCAACAGGGCTACCCCCTCTAGAGGAAGTAGTAGTAGCAGTGACGATGTTTCTAATGATGAAGGTACTATAGACAATGTTGGTGATACTGAAATAACTAATGACGGCGAAAAAACAGTGGCTACCGTAACCGTTGATGAAACAAAGCTTGAAGAACAGCTTAACCGAGTAGGGAATAACGTAAAAGTAATAATTCCGGTAAATGGCAGTTCCGATGTTGTAGTGGGTCATTTAACAGGAACTTCCCTCAAGAAAATGGAGGATAAAGATGCTGTCTTGGAGATAAAAACGGATAGAGTCACATATACCATACCTGCATCTCAGATTAACATTGGTGATGTTTCCGCCAGAATAGGCGATCAAGTGGAGCTTAAAGATATTAAAGTCAGCGTAAAAATCAGTGAACTGCCAGCCGATGAAGTTAAGGTTATACAAGATACTGCAAACAAAGGACGATATCAAATTGTAACAAAGCCCATTGAATTGGATATCCAATGCAGCAGTGGGGACAAAAACGTGGAGGTATCTAAGTTTAATACTTATGTAGAGCGTACGATAGCAGTACCTGAAGGTATTGATCCCAGCAAAATAACCACAGGTGTTGTAGTAAAACCCGACGGGACTTTTTCACACGTACCAACAACCATAGTAAACATTGATGGTAAATACTATGCCAAAATTAATAGTTTAACAAACAGTACCTATGCCACCATTTGGAACCCGAAAGAATTCACTGATGTCGAGAATCACTGGTCCAAAGAAGTTGTAAATGATATGGGCTCCAGATTAGTAATAAGCGGGTATGGAGACGGCTCTTATCAACCTGGCAAAGAAATAACCAGGGCAGAATTTGCTGCAATTGTGGTAAATGCCCTTGGTCTAAGGGAAGCCAGTGGTAAAATTAAATTCAGTGATGTTAGCGAAAACAGTTGGTACTATGAAAAAGTAGGTTTAGCTTATGAATACGGTATAGTAAGCGGATATAATGACGGCACCTTTAAGCCGGGCAAGAAGATAACCAGAGAAGAAGCCATGGCTATGATAGCCAAGGCCATGGAAATAGCAAAACTTGATATTAATGTAAAGATTGAAGAAGTAACTGAGGTATTAGGGGAGTTTAGTGATACCAGCCAGATTTCAGGATGGGCACGAAACCATTCTGCCGCCTGCGTGAAGAACGGAGTAGTAGCGGGTTATGACGGTAAACTGGCACCCAAAGATAATATAACCAGGGCAGAGACAGCCGTAATGGTTAGAAACGTGTTAAAAAAGGCTGAGCTTATTTAAAGATTTCGAAGAAAGCACCTATGGCCATTGCTATAGGTGCATTTTCTCTGCATTTAGAACCAACTAATGCTGCAAAAGCAATCATTTGGACTAACTTTTTCGTCAATATTTTTTCGTCAATATTTATTGCAAATTTTGCTATAATAAAGTATACTTTCAAAGAAATTGTCTAAAAAAAGAGGTTGAAAATTGTGGATAATAAAAAAGTACATATTATGCAGCATCCACTTATTAAGCACAAAATTTCCTATTTGCGTAATAAAAATACAGGCACAAAGATTTTCAACGAGCTTGTCAGCGAAATTGCAATGCTGATTTGTTACGAAGCAACACGCAATCTGCCGCTTCAAACCGTTGAAATCGAAACACCTCTTGCTGTTGCAAAAGCCGAAGTTATTTCTGGCAAAAAAATGGCAATTATACCGATACTGCGTGCTGGACTCGGCATGGTTGAAGGCGTTAAGACGCTTGTTCCCAACGCAAAGGTTGGTCACATCGGGCTTTACCGTGACGAGAAGACGCTGCAACCGGTTCAATACTATTGCAAGATGCCGCCGGACATAGACCGGCGCGATGTGTTCGTGCTCGACCCTATGCTTGCAACTGGCGGATCCGCGGCGGCGGCAATACAGTTTATAAAAGACTACGGTGCAAAAAGCATAAAGCTGATGTGCATTATCGCGGCACCGGAGGGCATTAAGAAAATTACCGAAACTCACCCGGATGTTGAGATATTCTGCGGTGTGGTGGATACCTGCCTTAACGAGTACGGTTACATAGTCCCCGGTCTTGGCGATGCAGGCGACAGAATTTTCGGTACAAAATAGGAAATCGGAGAAAAGGGGAATAATATGGCAAGACAAATCATTCAAGTTGAGCAGCGTCCTCCTCTGGGTATGGGGATTGCACTCAGCTTCCAACATCTTTTCGCAATGTTCGGCGCATCTGTGCTGGTTCCGATTTTGTTCCATGCAGACCCGTCAGTGGTACTGTTGATGAATGGTATCGGCACACTTTTATTCATTCTTATTACCAAAGGCAGAGCGCCAGCATTCCTTGGCTCCAGCTTCGCATTTTTGGCACCCACCTTCGTAATCCTCGGCAATCCCATTAAATCAGACAACTATGCGTTGGCGCTCGGTGGTTTCGTAGTTGTGGGTATTGTGTTCATGCTGGTTGCAGGAATTGTTAAGTTGTTCGGTACAAGATGGGTTGATATTGTAATGCCGCCTGCCGCAATGGGTGCGGTTGTCGCACTTATCGGTCTTGAACTTGCCGGAACCGCAGCGAGCGGTGCAGGTGTTATCGGCGACAGCATTGATATGAGAAACGTAATTGTGTTCATAGTAACCCTCGGTACGGCTGTCCTTGGTTCGGTAATGTTCAAAAAGTTCTTTTCTGTCATTCCGATTCTTACAGCGATCATTGTGGGTTATTTAACAGCAATAATCATCGATTACACTTGGGTTCTTGGCGAAGGCGCAAAAAAGCTGTGTGATTTCTCACAGTTCGCGGGCATAAACGGCCTTTCCGACATATTTACTGTTCCGCATTTTACCACACCGGTGTTTCAGTGGAATGCAGTTCTTATGATACTTCCGGCGGTAATCGTTGTCATTTCCGAGCATATCGGCCATCAGCTTGTCACAAGCAAAATCGTTGAACGTGATCTCATTAAAAATCCGGGTCTGCACCGTACAATGTTCGCAGACGGTGTTTCCACTACCCTTTCCGGCCTGGTCGGCTCTGTACCGACAACTACTTATGGCGAGAACATCGGCGTTATGGCTATTACAAGAGTTTACAGCGTGTGGGTTATCGGAGGAGCAGCTGTAATTTCCGCAATCATCGCGTTCATTGCGCCGGTTGCATATGTCATCAACTCAATTCCGTGGGCGGTCATAGGCGGCGTCAGCTTCCTGCTCTACGGCATGATTGCAGCCTCAGGTATAAGACTCCTTGTAGAAGCAAAGGTTGACTACTCAAAATCCGTAAATCTTGCCCTCACATCAGTAGTGCTTATCACGGGACTTTCGGGCGTTGCTGTCTACATTCATGGCTACAGCCTCAAAGGTATGGCACTCGCAAGTATTGTCGGAATGGTGCTTAGTTTGGTTTTCTACGCAGCTGAAAAACTGAACATGATCAATAACGAAGAAATATTAGACGAAGCTGAATAATTACCGCTGAATAATTGCACTCTCGAGTGCAATTTTGGAAGCATTTCATACACTAAAGAAAACCCAAGCCTGCCGATTTCGACGGGCTTGGGTTTTGTGACTGAGGTTAGGGGAGCAAGCAATTGCTTCCCCTTTTAACTTGTTTTTATTAAAGAGTTAATAATATTTGTGTTAGAATTAAAATTCTAGTATAATTTATTTAGGTAAAAGATAAATGAATATAAATAAATATAAAACATTATAATTTATTTAGAGAGAGTGGGATGAAAATGTCCGGTAAGCAAGATCAAAAAGTTTACAGAAAGAAAGAAGACTACCCTGAAATCATGACAGTTAGCCAAGTTGCAGAGTATTTTCAAATTAGTGAAATGACCACCTATAAATTGGTCCAGGAGGGCACTATACCTGCCTTCAAGATAGGAAGGCACTGGCGTGTGAAAAGGGATGACCTGGACGAATTTATTGAGAAACTAAAACGTGGTGAAAAAATTTAAGGACGCACATTAGTGAATCTTACAGGAGTGAATTTATATTGAGTAAGTCAAGCAAGGGTTTAAGCATTATACCTCTCGGTGGAATTGGCGAAATCGGCAAGAATATGATGGTTTTCGAATACGGTGACGACATAATAGTTGTAGATGCGGGCGTTGCTTTTCCGGGTGAAGATTTATTGGGAATCGACCTGGTTATTCCCGATACAAGTTACCTGATAGAAAACAAACAAAAGATAAGGGGCTTTTTTATTACTCACGGGCATGAAGACCATATAGGAGCTTTACCCTATATTCTTAAAGATTTTGATGTACCTGTATACGGTACCAGGCTTACTATTGGATTAATAAAAAAGAAAATTACTGAATCAGGATTCAATGCGAATTTAATAGAAATTAGTACTGATGAAATTGTAAACGCAGGGGTTTTTAAAATTGAATTTTTTAGAATAAACCATAGCATTCCTGATGGAGTAGGGTTGGCTATTGATACCCCTGAGGGGGTGGTGGTGCATTCCGGGGACTTTAAATTGGATCAGACACCAATTGATAACAGAGTAACGGAATTATACAAGTTGATTGACTACAGCCGACGGGGTGTTCTTGCACTCATATGTGATAGTACAGGTGTGGAAAAGGAAGGCTACACTCCATCCGAGAAAGTCGTGGGAGAATCATTTAACAGAGAATTCGAGATGGCCAAGGGCAGAATAATTGTTGCCACCTTTGCCTCAAATGTTCACAGGATTCAGCAGGTGGTAAATGCCGCCTTAGAACATGATCGCAGGATTGCGGTTGTTGGCAGGAGCATGATTAATGTTGTGGAAGCGGCAAGGGAACTGGGATATTTGTCATGTCCCGAATCAACACTGATTGAGCTGGATGAAATAAGCCGTTACGCTCCGCATCAGATTGTAATCATAACCACCGGGAGTCAGGGGGAACCTATGGCTGCTCTTACCAGGATATCTAACAGCAGTCACAGACAGATTTCCCTGGAACCGGGGGACACAATAATAATTTCGGCAACACCTATTCCGGGCAACAGTAAACATGTCTACCGGACAATAAATAACCTCTTTAAAGGCGGGGCACGGGTTATATACAGTGATGTTGCTTCAGTCCATGTATCTGGACATGCTGCTCAGGAGGAAATCAAAACCCTTATAAACATGGTTAAACCCAAATATGCTATACCTTTTCATGGGGAATACCGGCACCTGGTTAAATTCAGAAAAACCGCTTCTGAGTTGGGGATTCCTGAAGCTAATGTCCTGATTAGTTCCATCGGGGAGAGAATGGTTTTTCACCGAAAAAAGGCGAGCAGGCAGGGGAGAGTACAGTCCGGTAGTGTGTTAATTGACGGCCTTGGTGTTGGCGATGTAGGCAATATCGTATTACGTGATAGAAAGCATTTGTCGGAAGACGGAATAGTAATTGTTGTTCTGACTATCGACAAGGCAAGTGGAGCGGTTGTAGCCGGACCTGACGTTGTATCAAGAGGTTTTATTTATATTAGGGAGTCAGAGGAACTCATGACCAAAATGAAACATCAAATGGAGTTAGTTGTGCGGCGGTGTGAAAAAGAGCATATTAGGGATTGGAATACAATCAAGAACCGTATTCGCCGGGCTATGGATAACGTTATGTACTCAGAAACCAGACGTAAGCCGGTAGTTATACCAGTAATTATGGAGGTCTAATATACAAAATGAGCTGTAATCATCCTGATATCGAAGATATCAGGCAGGCCTTTACTGACCTGGATTATCTGGATAGCAGTCAAAGCTATATAACTAAACCGGCAATCAGGCATGGGGAGAAGCCAAGTATCGAAACTTATAACGACTTCGTATCCGTCTACAAAACCAAGGGAGGTCGGAAACGATGAAAAACCTGATGTTGACAGATGAACGGGTGATCCCAAAGTTGATGAACCCTAAAAGTGGATTATTGAAGGAGCATATTGCAAGATACAGGTTTGCCAAAGATTTTGTTAAAGGAAGGGTCCTTGATCTTGCTTGTGGGGTGGGCTATGCGGTTCCTATTCTGTTGGAAGGGGACAAGGATTCAGTTGTAAAAGAATATGTGGGAGTGGATATTGATAAGGACAGTATTGAATATGCCAGCGATCATTATCGTCATCCCAAGGCCAGGTTTGTGGTTGAAGATGCCTGTAATCCAAAACTTTACCAGGAATTAGGATTGTTCGATTGCATTGTAAGCTTTGAAACCATAGAGCATTTAGAAGAAGACTATAATTTTATAAAAAACATTATAACGATGCTTAAACCCGGGGGTGTTGCAGTTATTTCAACACCGTTTGGACGGGGACGAGGTATTAAGTGCAGCAATCCTTATCATGTACATCAATATACTGAGCCAGAATTTAGATACCTTCTTTCTCCCTTCAGACAGGTGCGAATTTATCACCAGATAGATGAATGTATTGAAGAGCCTTTTCCCGGTAAAAAGTATTACTTGATGGTGGCAGTTTGTCATTTGCTATAGAAGGGGTTGAAAAATATAGATGTAAATAAATTTGCTGAGTTAATAACAAAAGAGATTAAAGATTTCTGGCAAAGTAAGTTAAACAGTGAAGTGGACATGCGGCTGGCTCGGACTTATCGTGTAGAAATAGAATTACTTGTCAGGGAACTAATGGAAAAGAATAGGGAAATAGAAGATCTTAATAAGGAATTATCTCAATTGAAATACGATGCAAAAAAACTGACTAACATATAGTCAGTTAATCGTCAGAGAATTCATATGAGTGGCAGAAGCTGATAGTAGGATTTTTATCTTCTGCCCAGCGGAGGTTAAAGTCATTTCCAAAAAGCACCACAATACGGCCATTTTGATCCTTTACACAGTAACTTGAGCTGCTATGCAGGTCACGAACCTCTACTGGGTTTTCACTTTTTATCCACCTGGCAATGCTGTAAGGAAGATGATAAAGTACAATGTCAACTCCATATTCTGCCTTCAGTCGATATTCAAATACCTCAAATTGCAACTGTCCGATAACACCTATAATAAGATCCTCTGTTCTGTCAGTTGTCCGAAATATCTGGATGGCTCCTTCTTCTGCCAATTGATGTATTCCCTTCTGAAACTGTTTATGTTTCATAGCATCGCGTGCAGTTACCCTGGCAAAAAACTCGGGTGAAAACTGGGGGAGCCTTTCGTACTGAAACAAACCTTCTTCGCAAAGGGTATCCCCGATAAGGAAAATTCCAGGATCGAACAAACCGATTATGTCTCCGGGATAAGCTTCTTCAATGATGTCCCGTCCCTGGGCGAGAAACTGTTGTGGCTGTGACAGCCTTATTTTTTTGCCAAGTCTTACGTGGTTCACCATCAAACCGCGCTCAAATTTACCTGAACAAATTCTAAGAAAGGCAATGCGATCCCGATGCGCGGGGTTCATATTTGCCTGGATTTTAAATACAAAGCCTGAAAAGGGAATTTTTACCGGGTCTACCGGACCAATGCTGCTCCTTCTTGCATTTGGGGGTGGCGCCAGGATGAGGAAATCATCCAAAAAGGTTTGAACTCCAAAGTTGGATATGGCACTACCGAAAAACACCGGTGTCAGTTTCCCTGTGCGAATCTGTTCTAAATCAAAAGGGTCTCCTGCAATGTCCAAAAGAGAAATATCTTCGCATAGTTTTTGGTGCAGTGCTTCATCCAGTACTGTTTTAACTGCGGGGTCTTCAATTCCTTCTTCACAAGGAACGAATTCTCTTTTCTCCTGTGTGTTGAAAAGTTCTAACCTGTTTTTCTCCCGGTCGTATATACCGCGGAAGTCTCGGCCCATGCCAATAGGCCAGTTCATCGGGCAGGACCGTATCCCTAATACTCTCTCAATCTCTTCTAATAATTCCAAGGGGTCTTTACCATGCCTATCCATCTTATTGATAAAAGTGAAAATCGGTATTGATTTCATTCGGCATACTTCAAATAACTTTATTGTCTGGGCTTCAACACCTTTGGCTGCATCTATCAACATGACTGCACTGTCTGCAGCGGTAAGGGTACGATAGGTATCTTCACTAAAGTCTTGGTGCCCCGGAGTATCCAGAATATTGACTTTATAGTCTTTATAGGAAAACTGCATAACGCTGGAAGTAACCGAAATTCCACGCTGTTGCTCGATTTCCATCCAGTCAGATGTTGCATGTTTTTTTGATTTTCTTCCTTTGACCGTTCCCGCAAGGCGAATAGCACCTCCAAAAAGGAGCAGTTTTTCAGTGAGTGTTGTTTTACCTGCATCAGGATGTGATATTATGGCGAAGGTGCGCCTTTTAACGACTTTCTCTGCCAGGTTGTTGTAGTTATCCATTGCTGTTTATCCTTTCTTTTAGGGTCTTCTTTGAAAGTATATCATATTTTAAGTATCATGTGAAATAATACAGCATCTGTTGACCTAACCAATTATAACTGATTATAATTATATTATATTAACACTACAAAACCTAAACATTTATAGTTAAATGTGTTTAAATAAAAAAGTCAATTAAGAACGATGAAAAGGATGGGAGATATTGAATGAAGGAAACAGTAAGATGGAACAATTGAAATAACTGAGGTGTCTGTCTCAATTTGGAGGAATAAGGAATAAATTATATAATTCTATGGATAACCTGGGCATATTGGGTATTAGCCTTCTATAGTAGTAAATCTCCCGTCTCAGAAATTTTGCTCTTTTGCCAATTTCCTGGTAAAATAATATTGTGAGTAAATAGGCGCTTAAATTCCATACCTTCTTAAGGAGATGGTGAAGTAGACCCGGGCAGTAGGTGTAAATGTGAGCGGATATATGCTTGACTCTTGAGCGGATATGCGTAAGCATTTAAATAAATTATCAGTTGCAGTTTATAATAAACCCGTTACCAGTCCACCGAACCCGGAGTTGAAAAACCTATTATCGTATAAGAGAGCTGGGGCTTTTCTTAGTTCTGGTGGGCAGGGCTGAGGATGGATCATAAGAATGGTCTGGGGTGAGTGTAAAAGCGAAGCCTGGGCACTCTAACTCTCTTCTAAGAAATTAGAAGAGAGTTAGAGTGCCCTTTTTTATTGAGAATTTTTGGGCGCCTAAACCGAAGTTGGGGGTGGTTTTAAAAAATAGCCGGTTTTTTGCTGTTAAGAATTAAAAGGAGGATGAAAAGGATGTTAAAGAAAACTTTAAAATACGTATCATTTGCTTTGGTATTGCTAATGACAGGGGTCTTACTTATTGGCTGCGGAAGTAACACCGCAGACACTGGTAAAAACACAGACTCGGACAAGAAATATGTAATTGGCGTAACTCTTGGAACGACATTTGAAGAAGAGGCCAACAAGTATTCAAAGGTAAAAGAGGTAAAGACATATAAGGATGACAACCTAACCCTTCAGGAACTCTCTACCGGCAGACTTGACGGAGTTATGACCGATAGGTTGGTAGGGCTCATCGGTATTAAAGAAGGGGGATTTAAAAACCTGAAGCTTGCCGGAGATCTCATTTATAAAGAGACTATTGCTGTTGCTGTCAGACAGGAAGATGATTCATTAAGACAGGCCATTGATAAAGCCCTTTCTGATATAATTAAAGACGGTACCTATGCCAAAATCAGCAAAAAGTATTTTGGACGCGATATTCTTGAAGGAATAGATTATCAGAAGACTTTCCCCCAAGATAAACCAGCTAGTGATGGCAGTCTTGAAAGAGTAAAAAAAGCCGGCAAAATCAGTTTTGCTATGAGCGGCGGCTATCCTCCGTTTAATTACTTTACTGACAATGACGAACTGACCGGATTTGATGTAGAAATCGGAACAGAGGTGGCCAAAAGGCTGGGAGTAAAATATGAACCTGTTACAACTGATTGGAGCGGGATTCTTGAAGGTTTAAGAAGCGGCCGGTATGATGGTATTTTTGGCAGCATGGCTGTTACTGACGATAGACTGAAGGTTGTGGATTTTACAGATCCTTATTATTACTCCGGAGCCCAGTTGATTGTCAGGAATGATTCTGAAATTAGCGGTCCCCAGGACTTAAAGTAAATTGACCAAAGGTGCATGGCAGTGATGCCATGCACCGGTTTTGCCGATGGTTCAGCTTTTTTCAAGGGGGGATTAAAAGTGCCATATGATTTCAGTATCGTAGTAGATAAATTTCCTATATTTTTACCCGCAGCAATCGAAACTTTAAAGATAACAGGGGCTTCATTAGTATTTGGAATTATAGTTGGTTTAATAGCTGCTTTAGGCAGGATTTCCAAATTTAAACTGTTTTACTATCCCTCTACTTTTTATGTAACAGTAATTAGGGGTACGCCCATTCTATTACAGTTATTTATTGTTTATTATGGCTTGGCCAATATCATTAGACTTGATCCATTCCCATCTGCTGTAATAGCTTTTGGAACCCACAATGGGGCATATATTGCCGAAATATTCAGGGGTGCAATTAAATCTATAGATATTGGTCAGACGGAAGCCGCCAGATCACTGGGAATGACAAGGTTTCAAGCCATGCGGCGCATTATTTTGCCTCAGGCCTTAAAACGTGCTGTACCGCCTCTCGGCAATCAGTTTATAATCGCCACCAAAGATTCCTCCCTGGCCAGTACCATAGCTGTTAGAGAACTTCTTCTAAAATCTCAGCAGTTAGGTTCTTCTACCTTTAACACAATGGAGTACCTGATAATTGCCGGAATCTATTATCTTATTATGACTACTGTGCTGGGCTATTTCGTTCACAGGTTGGAGCGGAGGCTCGCCATTAGTGACAGGGCGGGGTGAGTATGCTGTGAATAAGAGAAGTGAACGTAAAATGGTAGAGGTAAAAGGGCTAAATATGAGTTTTGGCTCTTTGGAAGTTCTAAGGGATATTAATTTATCTGTTGCGGAAGGGGAAGTGGTGGTTATCATCGGGCCTAGCGGCTCTGGTAAGAGTACCCTGCTGCGTTGTATTAACTTTCTGGAGAAAAGTAGATTGGGAGAAATATATATAGATGGGCGGTTAGTTGAACGTAAAGAAAAGACTATCAATACAATGCGCCAGGATGTGGGAATGGTTTTTCAGCACTTTAACCTGTTTCCGCATATGACAGTGCTGCAAAACGTAATTGAAGGGCCAACCCAGGTAAAAGGCATGAGTAAAGGGGAGGCTGTCCAACTGGCGGAGAGTCTTCTGGCAAAAGTGGGCCTTCAGGATAAACGGGATGAATACCCGGCTATGCTTTCAGGAGGCCAGAAGCAAAGGGTGGCTATAGCCAGGGCTCTGGCGATGCAGCCTCAGGTAATGCTGTTTGATGAACCTACATCAGCACTGGATCCAGAACTTGTTGGTGAGGTTCTGGGAGTAATGAAAGAACTTGCTCGGGAAGGGATGACAATGTTAGTAGTCACGCATGAGATGGGTTTTGCCCGTGAGGTAGCAGACAGGGTTGTTTTTATGGATGACACAAAAATAATTGAAGAAGGAACCCCTGAAGAATTATTTAATAACCCACAAAATGAGCGTACTCAGGCTTTTTTAAGTAAAATATTTTAAAAAACTTAACAGCCATGTTGGTTTGCAGCCACATGGCTGTTTTTTTATCCCATTTTGGTAACGCTTGAGCTGTCAATGTAGACAAATCATGAAATTTTGACTTATAATATTCTACAAATCAAATAAATATAAGGAGATAATGTATGCCACAAATAAGCAGGCGTTTGGGAAGTTTTACAGATTCGATGATACGTCGGATGACCCGGATTGCCCAGTCATGTGACGCCATTAACTTAGCACAAGGGTTTCCGGACTTTGGCCCGCCTTCTGAATTGATAAATGCGCTGGAAAAGGTCGCCAGAGAAGGGCCTCATCAGTACGAAATTACCTGGGGTTCCAGGAAATTCCGGAAAGCCCTGGCCAGTAAACAGTCAAAGTTTATGGGAATGCCGATTGACCCGGAAACCCAGATAGTTGTCACATGTGGAAGCACTGAAGCCATGATGGTGGCAATGATGACAGTATGTAACCCGGGCGACAAAGTAATTATATTTTCACCTTTTTATGAGAACTACGGTGCTGATACCATACTTTGCGGGGCACAGCCTATTTATGTCCCCCTACATCCACCGGAGTTTAAATTTGATGAAGAAGAGCTAAGAAGTGCTTTCCGGCAGGGTGCCAAGGCCCTGGTCCTGTGCAATCCCTCTAATCCTTCCGGTAAAGTATTTACCTTGGAGGAGCTTAAGTTTATTGCCGGGTTGTCTGAAGAATACGATACCTTTGTTATTACTGATGAAGTATACGAACATATTGTATTTGAACCCTACCGGCATGTTTATTTTGCTTCACTGCCGGGCATGGCGGAGCGAACCCTTTGCTGCAGTTCTTTATCCAAGACCTATTCCATTACCGGATGGAGACTTGGGTATGTCATTTCTTCACCATACATCATTGACAACGCCCGCAAGGTCCATGATTTTCTAACGGTTGGTGCGGCAGCGCCTTTACAGAAAGCGGCTTTGGCTGGTTTGACTCTGCCTGATCAATACTATAACCAGCTCAGAGAGCTGTATACAGAGAAAAGAGATATTTTTCTAAAAGGCCTGGAAGAAGCCGGTCTTAAATATATGACCCCACAGGGGGCGTATTACGTAATGGTTGACATTTCAGAGTTTACAAAGGGCAGTGATCTGGAATTCTGTGAATGGCTGGCCAAGGAAGTAGGAATCGCCGCAGTACCTGGCTCAAGCTTCTTTAAAGAAGATGTTAATCACATGATTCGTTTGAATTTTGCCAAAAAAAATGAAACTCTCGCAGCAGCTATCGAAAGGTTAAAAACCCTGCGGGTTAAAGTGGGCAGGGCTTAAAAAGCAGACATGTTTCAAAAGGAACGATGACAATTTTCGTTAGGAAGCAGCTTTAAAACAGGCTGTTTCATTTTTTTTCACTAATACGTTATAAAAAGTTTTACTTAAACGAGAATTGTGATTGACAATGTGGTTTCTATGATAAATAATTGTACATGTAAATAGTTGAGTTAGTAAAATATTGAGCAGATAAACAATGGGAGGTGCATAAAATGGATACATCTGAGAAAACGTTTCTTGCTCAGGAATTGGCGCGTACGATTGGGCAGTTTAAACGCCTCAGTGGTCATGGAAATACGCAAAGAGAAATAAGGCCAAGTGAATACTTTTTATTAGCTAATTTATCGTATTGTAATGATTTAACCACTGAGGGCACTAAGATATCTGATTTAAGTACGAGAATGCAAATAACCCCTGGCGCGGTAACACATATGATTAATTCTCTGGAAGAAGGTGGATATGTAGAACGTTTACAAGCTGCCAAGGATAGACGAATAGTATTGATAAAGCTTACTGATAAGGGGAAAAAGGTTGTTGCTGATATGGAAGCAGAGTTCCTGGATGACTTAAGAGGTCTGGTCGGCTTCTTAGGAGAGGAGGACAGCAAAGATTTTATCAGGATTTTATCACGGACACTTACTTATTTTAAAGAAAAGTCAGGTGGGGATTAGCAGTCAGCGGTATCTGAGCATATTGCATTTTAAATAAGAGGGGAGAGGCTCGATTTGTTCCTTAAAAATAACTGGAAAAAGCTGCTTATAGCTTTCGTTGGATTAACTTTGGCAGCAGCTGCTGGATGGGCCATAAAGGGGAAGAATCAGAAGGTTTCAACTCCGGTCGAAGAGCAGGTAACCTTTGTTAAGGCAGAAAAAGTTGGAATAGGGGATATATCTTCTAATATCAAGGTTAGTGGAAAGATTAAGCCTTCAAAAGAAGTAACCTTAGTGTCTAAAATGAGTGGAAAAGTGACCCAGTTAAAGGTGCAGGTTGGGCAAAAGGTTAGACAAGGAGACCTGCTTGTTCTATTGGATGACAATGATATTCAGGCTCAAATTAATTTACACGAAGCATCTATTGGGGTTTCTAAGGCAGGACAACAGCAGGCTATTATTGCTTATCAGGAAGCTGAAAAAAATCTGGCACGCATGAAGGCCTTATACGCTCAAGGTGCTATCCCTGAAAAAGACCTGGAAAATGCAGAGAATGCTTTTGCCAAGGCGGCTGCATCTTATGACCCCAATTCAGTGAGTACTCAGACTGCAGCTCAGTTAAGACAGGCGCAAGCTCAATTGGATGCTGCCAGGATCAATCTTGCCAATACACGAATAACTGCGCCAATTGACGGTATAGTAGCCTCCGTAAATATCGAGGCAGGCGAAATGGCTAATCCGTCTGCACCGCTGTTAACTATTGTAAACACCGATCAGATGATAGTTGAAGGTAATCTGGCAGAAAGTGAAATAAACTTTGCCAAGCTTGGTGATAAAGTACAGGTTGAAGTATTATCGGCCAGTACAAAACCCTTTGATGGCATTGTGGAAAATGTTAGTCCCATTGCCAGTTCTAATGTTAAGGCCTATCCTATCGAAGTTAGGATTGAGAATAGCAGCCAGCTGATTAAAGGAGGTATGACTGCTCAAATAACCATGGTGGCCGAAGCCAAAAAGGATGTCATAGTTGTTCCGAAAGAAGCGGTGCTAGATAAGGGAGAAAAATTTGTTGTATATGTGGTTCAAAATAATAAAGCACAGGAACGTGTTGTTGAAATTGGTCTTACAACAGACGCCAAGGCGGAAATAACCAAAGGTTTGGAAGTCGGAGAACAGGTTGTAGTCTCCGGTCAGCAGTATTTGAGCGATGGAGCTAAGGTCAAACTGGAAACCGGAGGCGAGTAATATGAAGATATCTGAATTTGCCGTTAGAAGACCGGTTACCATTACGATGATAGTCTTGGGTATTCTTCTTTTGGGATCAGTTTCTCTCGGTAAATTAGCCATTGATTTATATCCGGAGATGAATTTCCCCATAGCTGCAGTAATGGCTAATTATCCGGGAGCGGGTCCTGAGGAAGTGGAGAACCAGGTCACCAGGCCATTAGAAGATGTTTTGGGGACAGTGAATAATGTTGAGACGATAAGTTCTACCTCCTCTTCGGGAAGTTCCTTAGTGTTGATAATGTTTAATTGGGGTACGGACATAGAGTTTGCTACACTTCAAATGCGTGAAAAGGTTGATCTTATTAAATCCAGATTGCCTGATGATGTAGGAACTCCTACGGTTCTAAAAATGGATCCTACAATGATGCCCATTCTACAGGCGGCAGTCAGTGGTGACAAAGATTTAGCCACCTTGCAGCAGTTAACTGAGGATGTTATTAAGAATCGACTGGAAAGAATTGAAGGTGTGGCGTCTGTATCAGTAACAGGCGGGTTGGTAAATGAGGTCGAAGTCAAGGTGGATCCGGTCAAACTGGACGCTTATGGCCTATCCGTAAGTCAGGTAACTCAGACCCTGCAGGGTGAAAACATGAACCTGTCCTCGGGTGAAATAGAAGACGGTAAGGAAAAACTATTGGTGCGGACCGTTGGCGAGTTTAAAAGGATAGAAGATTTTGAGCAGATAATTATAAATGGTGTTGGCGGAAGTCAAGTTAAATTGAAGGACATTGCTGACATAAAATTCACTCACCAGACACCGACTCAATATACCAGGGTAAATGAGAGACCAAGTCTAAGTATCAATATTCTGAAACAAACAGGCAGTAATATAGTACAGGTTGCTGACCTGGTAAACAAGGAAATTGAAGCATTACAGAAAACTCTTCCCAGAGGAGTGAAAATTGATACTATTGTAGATCAGTCCCAATTTATTAAGCAGTCCATCAATGGGGTGGCCAGAAACACTATTGTGGGCGGTGTCCTTGCAGTATTTGTACTTCTCCTGTTTCTGAGAAACATACGCAGTACCTTGATAATTGGTTTGGCAATACCTTTTTCGGTGATATCTACTTTTATTCTGGTCTATTTCGCCGGAATAACTCTAAATGTCATGTCCCTTGGCGGATTGGCTTTAGGAGTCGGTATGATGGTTGATAGTGCTATCGTTATTCTGGAGAACATCTACCGTTATCGCCAAAAGGGGTACGGATATATCGAAGCAGCTATTCAGGGCAGCAGCGAAGTGGGAAGCGCCGTAATGGCATCTACACTTACCACTGTAGCTGTATTTTTACCAATTGTCTTTGTTGAAGGGCTGGCTTCGGAGCTATTCAAACAATTAGCCCTGACAGTTTCTTTTTCCTTATTGGCTTCTTTATTTGTAGCCTTAACCTTAATACCAATGCTTTCTTCAAAAATCCTAAAGGTTGAAAATCAGGATCAATTTTCAGCTGAGGGAGAGACAGTTCAAAGAGCAGGCTTTGTACAGAGAGCATTAAATGCCCTGGACGAAAAGTATCGTGTATTATTAGCCTGGTCTCTGAAACATAGGAAGACGGTCGTGTTTACTGTAACTTTGGCTCTTGTTGGGAGCTTTGCCCTAGTGCCTTTTGTGGGAACAGAATTTATCCCAAAGGTTGACACAGGGGAGATATCGATTCAGGTGGAACTGCCTAAAGGTTCAGTTTTAAGCGATACAGCCCGGATTACCACTGAGGTAGAGAATATTATTAAAGAAGTTCCGGAGGTTCAGACCGTCTTTACCAGTATTGGAAGTACTGGTCAAAACTTAGGCGGTTCACAGGGCAACGAGTTATCACAGATGATAGTGAAGGTCGGTGGAAAGAAAGAAAGGAAACGTTCAACAGATTTGATCATAGAAGAGATGAGGACAAAGTTAAAACCTATAACCGGCGCAAAAATTTCCCTATCCCAGAATGAAGCTCAGATGGGTGGAGGCAGCCCAATTGATATTGCTATTAAGGGTAACGATTTGGAAACGTTGAAACTCTTGGCTGACCAGGTAGCTGATGAAGTTGAAGGTGTTCAGGGAACCAGAGAAGTTAAGAGCAGCCTTGAAGAATCTCGACCAGAAATTCAATTAGTGGTTGACCGGCAAAGAGCCGGGCAGTTGGGACTGACGGCCAGCCAGGTAGCTATGAGTGTTAGAACAGCTATTAGTGGTACCACAACATCTACCTATCGATTAGCCGGTAAAGAATATGACATCCGGGTGAAAATGGGTGATGGTAATCCTAATTTGATGGAATTAGAACGGCTCACGATTGCTGCACCAAACGGCAGCCGTGTGCCACTGAGAGAAGTTGCCCAGCTGTCCAAGGTCAATGGGCCGACGGCAATTAAACGGGAAAACCAGGCCCGGGTGGTTAATGTTACTGCAGATGTGACAGGGAGAGATCTGGGGACTGTTACTACCGAAATACAGCAGGTTCTAAAGAAGGTTAACCTTCCTAATGGATATATGATTGAATATGGAGGCCAAAACAAAGAAATGATGGAATCTTTCGCCAGTCTTGGTTTGGCTCTGTTACTATCCATTGTGTTAGTTTATATGGTTATGGCTTCCCAGTTTGAGTCACTAATGCATCCTTTCGTTATAATGTTTTCTCTGCCAACGACATTTATCGGCATTGTAGCCGGATTGGCCGTAACCGGAAGATCGCTAAGCGTTCCGGCTTTTATCGGGGTCATAATGTTGGCCGGTATAGTAGTTAACAATGCTATAGTACTGGTAGATTACATTAATACCTTAAGACGTGAGGGTTTAGCCAGAGAGGATGCCATAGTTAAGGCAGGGCCGACCCGTTTGAGACCTATACTAATGACTACCCTTACGACGGTCTTGGGTTTAATTCCCCTTACGCTGGGACTGGGAGAGGGTGCCGAAAGCCAAGCACCTATGGCGACGGTAGTTGTCAGCGGACTTACGATGTCTACACTCTTCACTCTGGTCTTTGTGCCGGTCATTTATACAATAATGGATGACGCCGGCGAGTGGGTGAAAAGAAAGCGAGGTAATTCAAAAATAACTGTAAGTGAATCTGTCCAGGGTTAATTCGCTGAACTAACCCACAAAGTGCATCAAAACCTAAATCCAATATAGAGCACTTCCTCATGGGGAAGTGCCTTTTTTTTACACTCATATGAAGGATGATGTGTCTGAGTGGCTAAAAGTAATTGGTACGATAAAATAATAAGGATGATTAGCAGTAGTGTTTCGATTGACCATTAAAAATTACCATTAAAGTGCCCTTTTTTACGTCTTGGGGAATAGTGATATCAACCCTCAAAATTAATTAATATAATTATCTTAACTTACTAACCGGACGGTAAAAAGAGAGGGGGTACTGAACGGTAATTTTTATTATGTAAAGTCTACTGACCGGTCGGTAAAAAGAGCGGAGGTGCTAATGTGAGTACGGAAGCAAAGGCTTCTAAGTATTGGAACCCAAGATTTGAGACGGCTGGGAGAGAAGAAATCAGGGAATTGCAGCTTAGAAAATTGAAGGGATTGGTTAAATGGGCTTATGGTAACAGCCCGCTGTGGCAGGAGAAATTTGAAGGGGCCGGTATCAAACCCGAAGACATTAGAACTCTGGATGATCTTAGGTTAATCCCCTTTCTGACACGGGATGAACTTACTCAGACCCAAAATGTCAATCCACCCTTCGGGAAAATACTTAGCGTTCCACCACAAAAAGCTGTTCGTTATCACCAAACTTCCGGTTCCTCCGGAAAGATGCCTCTAAAGATTTTGGATGGCTGGAAAGATTGGGAATGGGTCTCTGAAATGTGGTGCTACGGGATGTATGCTTTTGGAGTCAGACCTCATGATATCGTATATATTGCTTACGGTTACGGTAACTTCATTGGCTTTTGGGGTGCCCATTATGCGGCTGAAAAGATAGGAGCATTAACTATACCCAGTGGTGGTTTGACCAGTGAAGACCGGATTAAGAAAATAATTGATATAGGGGCAACTGTACTGGTTTGCACTCCGACTTACGCTATCAGGTTAGGTCAGGTGGCGGCTGAGATGGGAATTGATCTTAAGAGCCAGAGTAAAATACGGCTGCTAATCCATGCTGGTGAGCCAGGTGCAAATGTTCCATCCACCAAGAGAATGCTTACCGAGATTTGGGGGGCTAAAGTTGGTGATTTTCCGGGTATGTCCGAAACCGGAGGTTCAACCAGTTACGAGTGTGATGCACAATGCGGCGGTATCCATATTATTGAAGACCATTACATACAAGAAGTAATTGATTCCGAGGGCCGTGCTCTGGGTTACGAAGAGAAAGGGGAACTTGTCCTGACTTCCTTTGGCCGGGCTACCATTCCCATAATAAGATACCGTACTGGAGATTTGGTGGAAAGAGTGCCTTATAACACCTGCAGTTGTGGACGTACTTTTGATCTTTATCGTGGTGGAGTTCTCGGACGGGCGGACGATATGAAAATTATCAGAGGGGTTAATATTTTTCCCTCTGCTGTCGAAAATATCGTCCGGAAATTCGATGGGATTGTCGAGTTCCAAATTGTGCTATTTAAATTAAACGGGATCGACCAGGTTAAAGTTCAGGTTGAGCTTAAAGACAATATGGATTTACAGAGTCAACAGAAAATTATCCGAAACCTTAGCCAGGAACTCTATGATGCGAACCGTCTGAAATTTATAGTCGAACAAACTCCTGCTGGGACTTTGCCCAAATTTGAGCTAAAAGCAAAAAGACTTAAAGACCTTAGGGATCAATAACTTACCAGGGGGCGAGCAGATGGAAGGTAGTAAAACTATGGAACAAAAAGTGCTTGATGTTTATGAAATCTTAAAAGAGTTATGTTTGGTTAAAGAAAATCCCTCGGTAAGCAGCAATGCCCGGCGGGCTTTGGCTTCCGTTTGGCAAATAGTAAACAACCTGGGATTAGAGTTTGAACAAATCTATGAATACGAATAAAAAAATTTAGGGGGTCTGAATTAATGAAAAAGGTATCTTATATATTTGCGGGGTTAATGGTGATTTTAATGCTTAGTCTGGCAGGATGCAGTTCAGCACCCGAAAAGCAGGATGGTAACAAGGGCACCAGTAGTAAGAATGCTGAACCGGTAAAAATCGGAGTTCTGACCGGTCTGACCGGTAAAGGTGCTGATTGGGGCAAGAAGCAAAAAGTAGCCCTGGAAATGGTCCAGGAAGAAATTAATGCGGCCGGCGGCATTAATGGCAGTCCCGTAGAATTTCTTATCAATGATACCGCAGGAGATAATCAGCAATCTGTAATCCTGACACGAAGGTTAGCCACCGAAGAAAATGTTATGGCTATCTTAGGGCCCTACTTCAGTGGGGAGTGTGAAGTTGCCTTCCCGCAAGCCAATGAACTGAAAGTTCCTATTATTTCAGCTACTTCGGGTAAACCCGGAATTTCAGAGTCAAATAGGCCATGGAGCTTTAGAAACTCAATGACTGATGATAAGATGATTGATGCTGCACTTCCCTTGTTTTTAAAGGCCACCAGTGCCAAAAGGTTTGCCCTGGTTGTTGATATGAAGGATGCCATTTCGAAAAGTTTTGGCACTGCTGTTCTGCCGGCGTCTTTGAAAAAACAATCGGGAGTTACGATTCTAAACGAAAAAGAACCGATTACTTATAACACTGGAGATATTGATTTTTCATCCCAGGTTACCAGGATTAAGCAGCTGAAGCCAGATGCAGTGGGGATAGGCGGCCTGTATCAAGAGGGGGCCAGTGTGGCCACAGAGATGCAGAGACAGGGCCTTAAGATTCCGGTTATTGGTAATGTCGGAATGTATGCAGAGGCCTTAATTACCCAAGGAAGCTCGGCAGTAGAAGGATGGGTGGCACTGTCCAACTTCTGGCCTGATAGTCCGAGCTCACGAACCCAGGATTTCATTAAACGATTTAAGGATGCTGCCAGTAAGGCCGGTTTGGAGAATCCAATGCCTGACTCTTTTGCAGCATCAATGTATGACACTGCCATGATAACAATTGATATCATGAAGCGGGAAAAAATTAACGGCCAGACCCCGGTAGAGGAAGCTCGGGAAAAAATTAAAAACGGCTGGGCTTCAGTAAAAGACTACCAGGGAGTTATGGGCATGACAACAATTAATGATGTTGGTGACGGTATCAAAGAAGTATACTCTTTAATAGTCAAGAACGGCAAATGGGAGCGGCTGCAATAACATCCTGGGAGGGGATAACATGCGTTTACCAGAATTTGATTTTTATGAACCACCTACTTTGCAAGAGGCATTACCGCTGTTAACCAGCGGTAATGCCAGAATAATCGCCGGTGGCACTGACCTGATAGTTGCCTTAAAACGCCGGTTGGAAACACCTGCGGTAATATTAAGCCTGCACAAAATTAAGGAACTGGACTACATTGTCCAGGACGAAGGGTACTTGAAAATTGGGGCGATGACAACCCTAAAAAAAATCAAAACCTCGCCAACAGTTAACAGGTTGTTTCCTGCGCTGGCTCAAGCCGCCAGGGAGGTTGCTTCACCTATATTGCAGGGGCAGGCCACCATCGGCGGTAACCTCTGCCTGAATACGAGATGTCGTTACTATAATCAATCGGAATTTTGGCGTCAGAGTCAGCAAACCTGTTATAAAGCCGGGGGAGAGAAGTGCCTGGTGACTCATAAACAAGATTGTTCCGCCTCATTCTCAGGTGATATGGCGCCTATACTGCTGGCTTGGGAGGCAGATATTACAATTGCAGCTCCAGAAGGGACCAAACAGATGAGCCTGCGGGAATTTTTCACGTACAACAGTAAAATACCGAATCAACTTGCTGCCAATCCAAAAGGAATTCTTACTGAAGTCAGAATTCCCTTGGAAAAGAAGGAGTGGAGCAGCCTTTACACAAAGGCTCGTTTACGTGGGTCTATTGATTTTCCTTTGGCTGGGGCAGGTCTGGCAGTTGACCTTGACCCGTCCGGCAGGTTATGCCGTGGAGCTGCCATTGTTGCCACTGGTGTAGGTCCCGGACCGTTAGTATTAGAGGCGGCAGGGGACCTGGTGGGTCAGGAAATAACAGGCGAACTAATAAAATCAGTGGCGCAGAAAGCGGCGGCCGAAATTCATCCTGTGCGTACCGGGCGGATTGGTCCGAGGTATCAAAGGGCCCGCTTCAAAACTCTGGTTATCGATGGGTTAACCAATTTAGCAGAATTAGAAGATTAAGACAGAGAGGAGATTATCTGATGAAGCAAATAATTACGTTAAAAGTAAATGGTGAGCTCCGGGATGCAGCCATTTCTGTAAATAAGACCCTATTGGAAGTTCTTCGTGAAGATTTGGGGCTTACCGGCACCAAAAAAGGTTGTGACCATGGGGAGTGCGGTGCCTGTACAGTGCTTGTTAACGGCATTCCGACAAGTTCCTGCCTGACCCTGGCAGTGACTTGCCAGGGAAAAGATATAATGACCATTGAGAGTCTGGCCAGTATAGACAAACTTCACCCATTGCAGGAAGCCTTCATCAACCATGGTGCGATTCAATGTGGGTTCTGCACTCCCGGAATGTTACTGGTTGCTAAGACGTTATTGGATGAGGACCCCCATCCTGATCGCGAGAAAATCACTGCTTCTATTGCCGGAAATATCTGCCGCTGCACCGGTTATGTAAAAATAATAGAAGCCATTGAAGCAGTTGCTGCACAAACGCCCTAATGGCTGAAGGAGGTTAATCATGAACGATCATAGAGTCGTAGGAAAAGGCCTGCCCAGGATAGACGGGCCCGAGAAGGCAACTGGAAAAGCTGTTTTTACGGTTGATGTTGAACTTAAGGGGATGCTGCACGGTAAAATATTACGAAGCCCTTACCCCCACGCCCGAATTATTTCAATAGATACTTCAGAAGCTGAAAAGCTGCCAGGCGTTAAAGCCATAATGACAGGAAAGGATACCAGCGGTGTTCGTTATGCCTTTGTTGATACACCTCGTTACCCTGCTGATGAGACACCCCTGGCGGTTGACAAAGTGAGGTATATTGGTGATGAGGTAGCGGCGGTGGCCGCGATTAGTGAAGAAATTGCTGAAGAAGCTCTGCGGCTGATTAAGGTAGAGTATGAGATTCTCCCAGCGGTATTTACCCCTGAAGAAGCCATGAAACCGGAGGCGCCGGTTATCCACGACGCACCTATGGAGGGAACCTCGGCCTGGGAGGAGTGGGGCGCCGCTACTAAAACCAGAAGCTACGAAAAGGAATCCCCGCATAATAATCTAAATGCCTACACCTCATACAGTATCGGTAATATTGAAAAAGGCTTCGCTTCTGCAGATTACATTCGAGAAGACCGATTTACAACAAAGGGGACGGCGCACTGCGCCATGGAGCCTCACGCCGCAGTGGCCAGTTACGACCCAATAGAAGATAAACTTGATATGTGGCTTTCCACCATGGGAATTTTCCTAAAACGCTTTAACCTAAGCAAGGCCCTGAGGTTACCCATCAGCAAGGTTCGGGTCAGGCACTCTTATTGCGGTGGAGCCTTCGGCGGCAAGATAGATGCTTTTCCTTATGAATACTGTGCTGCCTATCTTTCCATGAAAACGGGAAAGCCGGTCCGGATTGAACTTACCAGGGAAGAATGTTTCATGACAACCCGTCAAAGGCACCCAATTATCGTTGATATTAAGACCGGAATTACCAAGGACGGAAAGATTGTCGCCCAAGATGTTAAAGTAATCGCGGACAGCGGTGGCTACCGGGGATCAGGAGCAATTGTTGTATTCTTATGCCACGGTTTTAGTTTCCCGGTTTATGACATACCTAATTACCGGTATGAAGGTTTTGGCGTATATACTAATAATCCTATCCGGGGCCCTCAGCGCGGTCATGGTGCACCTCAGGTTCGCTTTGCCATTGACTCTCAGCTTGACTTGATTGCCCGTGAAAATGGCCTGGACCCGGTAGAATTAATGCTAAAGAATGTCAGACACAAAGGGGATCGCTTACCCAATGGAGACGTGCTGCAAAGCTGTGGCCTAACTGAATGTATCACCGGAGCAGCTAATGCTGTCAACTGGCAGCAAAATAGGAACAATCCAGGCGCAGGAAGGAAAAAGCGCGGGGTTGGTATTTCTGCCAGTGCCATGTTTAGCGGTGCCATGTATTATCCTTTTGCTTCTGCAGCTATGGTTAAAATGCATGATGACGGGACAGCTACCCTTTACACCGGTTCCCAGGAAATTGGGCAAGGGTGTTATACGACTTTAGCCCAGGTCTTGGCAGAAGAACTGGGAATTGGCCTGGAAGATGTCCGGGTGGTTGCCGGTGACACTGAGTTAACACCTATTGATATCGGCAGCTTTTTAAGCGGCGGTGCTTTGGTCACCGGAAATGCGGTAAAATTGGCTGCAGCTGACGCTAAAAAACAGCTTTTTGAGGTAGCGGCTGAATCGTTTAATGTTCCAATTGAGGACTTGGAAGCCAGGGATAAACGAATTTTTGTCCGGAATGATGAGAGTAAAACCATGCCCTTTGCAAAAGCAGTGCAGTTAAGTGTTTTCCGTAGAAATGGCAATCCAGTTATCGGGACGGGTTCTTATAAAGGCAATCCGGAAACAGACCGCTATCCCAGCTTGGCCAAGGCCAAGGGGTTGTTTACACCCGCCTATGGTTTTTCCGTGCAAGCCGCGGAAGTGGAAGTGGATACGGAAACGGGAGAGTTTAGACTCGTCCGGGTAGCCAACTTCCATGACTGTGGATTTCCCTTAAATAAAACAATTGTTGAAGGTCAGGTAGAGGGTTGTACTTCCATGGGTCAGGGCCAGGCAATGCTGGAAGAGATTGTTTTAGAGAACGGTCAGCTCTTTAGTTCCAACTTCCTTGATTACAAACTTCCTTTGGCAACAGAAACACCTGAGATAATTGATGGTCTTGTCTCTACTATTGAACCTAATGGTCCCTTTGGGGCAAAAGAAGTTGGTGAAGGGGCTTTGGCCGGAATGCTGGCGGCGATAGCCAATGCCGTCCACGATGCCACCGGAGTGCGGGTCAGGGAAACACCTGTTACGCCGGAAAAGATACTGGCTGACCTGGAGAAGTTGGCTAAGAGTTCAAGCTGAGGGAGGGCTTAACGATGATCCAGCAGCTGATAAACGGTTTATTATTAGGCAGTACTTATTCACTGATTGCCATTGGTTACACTCTGGTCTTTGGCGTATTGAAGATTATGAATCTGGCCCATGGCGAGATGTTCATGATTGGAGGCTTTCTGGGGATTTTGATGGTAAAACTCTGGAACCTTCCTTTGCCGTTGGCTTTGCTGGGAGCAACCATTGCTGCAGGCCTGGGTGGTCTATTATTAGACTTGGTTTGTTACAGGCCGGTTAAAAAGACCTATTTTTTAGCTCCGGCTTTAAGTACCCTGGGCTTCGGCATTGTATTGAAAGATCTCGTTGTAAATTTGGCCGGGTCGGAACCCCAGGTCTTTCCGGCAGCTCTTTTGATGGGCGATTTTAAAATAGGCCCGGTATTGGTTTCTTCCATTCAACTGCTGGTTTTAGCCCTGGCTCTCGCCTTGATGCTCGGTTTAGACTGGTTAATTAACAAAACCGAATTAGGTCGTTCCATGCGTGCAACTGCGGAGAGTGAAACCACTGCTAAAATCTTGGGTATAAACGTTAACCGAGTAACGATTCTGACGTTTGTGATATCAGCAGCTTTAGCAGGGGCCGCTGGGGTATTGATCGGTTTAAGATTAGGGAAAATCAGCCCTTTTATCGGTTCCACCATTGGCATCAAGGGGTTGGCGATAATGATTATCGGCGGCTTGGGAAATCTCCGGGGGGCCTTTGTGAGCGGAATACTGGTCGGAATCCTGGAATTGTTGACCAGTGTTTATGTTGGGGCAATTTATGCGGATGTGATAGCCTGGACCCTGTTAATCATTGTCTTGGTGATGAGACCACAGGGATTGTTTGGTTCTAAAATAAATGTAGATAGGGTGTAGACGATGGATATAGGGCAAGTGATTTTTTCACCAGCGGTTATAATGCTAGTGGGCATTAATGCCATTACAGGTCTTGGCCTTTACCTAACAGTTTCCACCGGACAGTTTTCTTTAGGTCACGCCGCATTCATGGCAATTGGGGCCTATACTTCGGGTATACTCACTGTGAAATTTAATCTGCCTCTTGTCCCTGCGCTTTTTGTTGCAGCAGCTGCAGCTAGTTTGGTGGGAATAATTTTTGGTTTACCGGCCCTAAGAACCCGTGGTACATATCTGGCTGTTATTACACTTGGATTGGGTGAATTAGTCCGGGTGTTTTTCAGCAGCGTTGAGTATGTCGGTGGTGTTTCAGGGATGAACGGTATGCGCGGCACTACTCCTTTTCTTGTGGTGACCACCCTTGTAATCTGCACGGTTTTTGTTAAATGGTTGATGGGTACACCGTTAGGCCGGGCTTTTGAGGCTATTGGTCAGGATGAGGTTGTTGCCGAATCAATTGGGATCAACACCACAAGATTGAAGGTCTCGGCTTTTGCGCTGGGAGCAGCTCTGGCCGGGGTGGGGGGAGCCCTATACGCTCATTTGATGTTCTTTATTGATCCACCTATGTTTGACTATAATTACTCTGTGTTAATCCTGCTGTTTATGATTTTTGGCGGGATGGAGACACCCTGGGGAGCAATTTTGGGTGCGGCTATCCTGACACCTTTGCCGGAATTGGTGCGTGGTCTTGGCCATTGGCGTATGTTGATTTATGGAGCAATACTGGTGTTGATGATGGCTGTACGTTCCCAAGGGTTATTCAGCAAGAGGAGTGCCAAAAGACTGAAAGATTTATTCAAAAGGACACAGAAAGCTCCGAGCTTACCTAGACAGGTTGGGGTAGAAACTGACCAAGAATAAGAGGTGATACTATGCTTGAAGTTCAGGCCCTGACTAAAAAATTTGGTGGGCTGCTGGCCATTAGCGATTTGTCATTCCGGGTTGAGAAGGGCATAATTTTTGGGGTTATTGGTCCTAATGGTGCTGGGAAAACCACTCTGTTCAATCTGATATCCGGGATTGACAGGGTCACTTCAGGACGAATTGGATTTAATGGGGTCGATATAACACCATTAAAAACCTACCAATTCAGCAATCTGGGGATTGGCAGGACATTTCAAAATATACGGCTCTTCCCCAATATGACAGTGGAGGAAACACTACGTGTTGGCCAATATAAAAACCATACCGGGCTTAATTTGTTGGGCATCCGGGCGAAGGAGAAAAAACTAAAAGAAGAACTGGATGGATTGTTGGAACTTCTAAATCTAGGTGACAAAAGAGATCACTTCGCGGGTGAGCTTCCCTATGGTCACCAGCGCTTATTAGAAATCGGACGCGCCTTAGCCGGTCACCCAAAGCTTTTGCTGTTAGATGAGCCGGCAGCCGGGATGAATGAGCATGAGACGGAAATCCTGGGGGAGAAAATTACTCGAATCAAAGAATTAGGAATAACAGTTATAATAATCGAACATGATATTTCTCTGGTGTTGGGGCTTTCCAACCGTGTAATGGTTCTACAGTTTGGGAAAAAGATTGCGGAGGATGTACCCCACAAAATCCAAAAGAATCCTTTCGTTATTGAGGCCTACCTTGGTAAGGGGGAGGAGGAGACCCATTATGTTGTCGGTTAAAGACCTTTGGGTCAGCTATGGAGCGATAAAAGCCCTAAAGGGAGTCAGCCTAAAGATAGGGGCCGGTGAGGTTGTAACGGTCATCGGTTCCAACGGCGCTGGCAAATCCACCTTACTCAAAACCATTTCCCGGTTGATAGAGCCTAAGTCGGGGACCATTGATTTTTGTGGGCAAGCAATCATAAAAAGTAAGCCGTACCAACTCGTGGACAGAGGATTAATTCATGTTCCGGAAGGCAGGGCCATTTTGAAGGAAATGACCGTTTGGGAAAATCTCATTCTTGGTGCTCACCGGCGTAAAGACAAACAGGGCATCAAACTGGATATTGAAATGGCTTTAAGTTATTTTCCTGTGCTAAAAGACAGGTTACAACAGGCCGGGGGGACACTTTCCGGTGGGGAGCAGCAGATGCTTGCTATTGCTAGGGCCTTAATGGCCCGGCCCAAATTGTTAATGCTGGATGAGCCCTCTTTGGGTCTGGCGCCGATGTTTGTAAATGAAATATTCAAGATTTTTGTCAAGCTCAAAGAGCAGGGGATAACCATCTTATTGGTGGAACAAAACGCTACCCAAGCGCTGTCGATAGCAGATAAGGGTTATGTTCTTGACTTAGGCAAGGTTATTTTAGCCCAAGATGCCAGGGAACTTTTGAAGAACAAAGCGATTGTCAACGCTTATCTGGGAAAAAACAAGTCCATTTCTTAATTCTATTTCTTAATTGTGTTAAGCCTTTACTTTTAGATAAGATTTAGGTATAGTTAGTTTGAAAAATATCTTTTGGCGAGGGTACTATGGCATTAACAAAACAGTCTATTATTGAAGTGGCGGTCAAACTGTTTAAGAGCAAAGGATATGGTACAACCAGCGTTAATAATATTGCAGATGAGCTCGGTTGTACTAAAGCTGCACTATATTACTATTTTGACAGCAAAGAAGAAATTCTATATGAGATTTTCTGCCAGAGCATGAGTGCCGTAGAAACCAGGTTTGCCCATTTGATGAGCCTAAAAATGCCTATTGAGGAGCGGCTGCGCAAAATCATTTATAATCAGATAATGGCTAATATTGATGCTATGTCGCATATTTCCATTTTTTTTACGGAAAAGGCGAATTTGAGTCCTACCCACCAGGAGGAAATGAATTTACGGCGGAGGCAATATGAGGAAAATGTTGCTGAAGTTTTTCGGGAAGGAATCAGGGTCGGGGTGCTCAAGGAGATTGATGTCTTACCAACGGTTTACGGGATTATTGGTATGTGCAACTGGCTGTATCACTGGTATAAGCCCGAAGGTCGGCTGAAGCCTGAAGAACTAGCGGAGTTATATGCTGACACGATTCTAAAAGGTATTCTTAGTATTCAAGCACCTTGATAAGGTGCTTGAATTTTTTTTGGCAGAGTTCATTAACTTACATTAATTACAGAAGGAGGAATTTAATACTCTGGGGAGTGAAATAGGAAACAGACAATGTTTCAAGTTGAAAAGATAAACATCGAAGTGAAAACCGCCATCCATGCCCATCCTTCTGTGATGGAAGCAGCTGTGGTAGGTTACCCTGACGACCGATGGGGTGAAATCGTCAAAGCTTTTGTAGTTTTAAAACCGGTCGCACAGCCACTTCCGGCAGAAGAACTTATTTCATTTTGCAGGGAAAGGATAACCCGCTTTAAAGTTACCAGGCTGATTGAATATATACTGGCCCTGCCTAAAAGTGGAACGGGAAAGATTATGAAACAAGTGCTCAAGCAGAGAAGTCATCAGTAGCCATGTTTTTCTTCAGCAGCTTCTGCATCTTCTTTAGTTTCATGAACCGTACCATAAGGGTGCTGAGGCGGTGCATAGATAGAGTATAATTTAAGTGGTGTATAACCTGTATTGATTAAGTTGTGCCATTTACCAGCAGGTATAATTATTGCATAATCATCACAAACTCTTTTTTGGAAATATAAATTATCTTTTCTATCTCCCATCATAACGAGTCCGTGACCTTCTTCGATGCGTATGAATTGATCGAGATTGGGATGCATCTCTAAACCTATGTCCTCCCCAACATTGATGCTCATCAAAGTAAGTTGTAAATGGTTTCCTGTCCATAAAGCGGTACGAAAAGTATTGTTTTGCTTAGTAGCCTCCTCAATATTAACTACAAAGGGTTCTGGTCCGTAATCCCTCAAATGAATAAATTGTTTCCAATAGTTTTGGTAATACATTGGTGTGTGGGCCCAGTAGGGGTAGGCATAGCCGTATCGGTTGTACATTGGCATGTTAACGTAATAAGGGTGAGGATAAGATTTATTATACATAGAACTCTTTCCTTTCATAGTCTTTGTAATAATATCATATGTTACATGTTTAGAGAGGGTGCTTTGATATACAGCCTCGGATGTGCTTTTAAAAAAACAGCCGCATTTGCCCGAATTTTGAGGTAAATGCGGCTTCTTTACGTAAACCCGCTTTTTGTTAAGTAATTAATAACTTTATCAGTCGAATAAAAAGTAGCTTCTTTATAGAAGGTGCTTTTTTCTTTGTTCCTGTGTTGTTTTTATAACAAAATCAAGAAAAGCCTTGCCTAAAGGAGAGAACCTTTTTTCCTTGTGATATATAAGGTTTAACTTCCTTTTTAGATTTATGCCGGTTACATCTATGACGGTTAATGTTCCTGATTTTAGCTCCGAAGAAATGGCATATTTGGAAACAATGGAAACTCCTAATTTTGCTTCAACTGCTTTTTTTATTGCTTCAACGCAATTAAATTGCATAGAGGCTTTTAGCTGCAAGCCGAGGGGATTTGCTCTTGCTTCCAATATGTCCCTGGTACTTGAACCTTTTTGACGAATTACCAGCCTTTGTTTTAATAACTGCTGAATTGTAATTGTCTTCATCTTTGCTAATTCATGTTCCGGAGAAACTATTGCAACTAATTCGTCAGTATTTAATGGTTGAATGCAGAGGTCATCGGGAACAGTGTCGGTAGTTTCTCCTACAATGCCAAATTCAAGTTGATTTGATAGAACCAAGTTTTGTATAATTCCAGAGTTAAAAATAGTAAGATTGATTTCTACGCCTTGATTTAGCTGTTCAAACGATTTCGTTATTTTTGGTAAAATGTAGATTCCTGCCGTTGTACTGGCACCCACTGATATGCTTCCTTTTTTTAGCCCTTTTAAATCAGACATTGTATCTTCCGCTATATCAGCCAAGTCAAATATTTTTTTAGTATAACTATATAAAACCTGTCCTGCTTCAGTCAAATAAATTTTCTTACCAATCTGTTCAAATAACTCGATTCCTAAATGTTCTTCTAATTTTTGGACCTGGACAGAAACGGTAGGCTGGCTGATATGAAGCTCTTCTGCCGCCTTCGAATAACTCAGGGTCTGAGCTACCGCCATAAATACTCTTAAATGATTAAAATTCATAAGGCCCACCCCTTAACAACCATAGTTTTTATCAATAGTTTCTATTATAACAATATATTTGAATTATACAAGACGATGACCTATACTGTAAATAACATTCGTATTTAAGGGGGCGTTATATTGAAGCAAAAAGCAGAAGTGGAAACAAAGTTACAGAAAAGAGCACTTGTTCAGTATCTGATGGGTTTCGGGTTTATTATTCTTAATGTAATACTCTTTTTTGTCTGGCCAACTATCGCATATATACCACTAATAATCATTCCTTTTATGATTCTCTCGGTTTTTGTTTGGTCAAGAGCATTTTGTGGATGGGTTTGTCCCAGAGCAGCATTTATGGAACGATACTTTAAATATTTCAGTTTAAAAAAAAGAACTCCGAAGTGGATGAATCTTTGGTGGATAAGTGCGATTGTGTTTATTGTTCTTATCGGTAGAGTAACTTATGTCGGTTTTACTAAAGGAGCATTAGCTGCTGGTTTTCTTCTCTGTATTGTCCCAACTATCGGTGCTTTATTATTTGGCTGGTATAGTCCCAAGGCATGGTGTGCAATTTGTCCTACAGGCACTTTAATGAAATTTGTGGATCGGTTAACTAAGAAGTTTAGGATTAAAAAGAATACCTGTACCAGCTGTAGAGTTTGTGAAAAAGCATGTCCTATGAGTATTGAGATTAGTAAAACACCTCTGAACTCAAATGTTGATGAATTAAACTGTACTCAATGCGGCTTATGCGTACCCGCCTGTCCAACTAGTTCATTAGATATGCCAGGAAGTACTGGTGGTACTAATGTAAAATCTGTTGGTAAATTTAGCGCATAAGGAAAGGAGAGAATTTCTATGAAAGTTGGTTTGATAAGGTGTTTGCAAACAGAGGACTATTGTCCTGCGACGACTGATTTTAAGGTAATGAAGGATAAAGCTTGTGCCTTTGAAGGCGTTACGGGAGAAATTGAAGTTATAGGAATAAACACTTGCGGAGGATGCCCAGGTAAGAAGGCGGTTACCAGAGCATCGGAAATGATTAGACGAGGTGCTGATACTATTGTTCTTGCTTCTTGTATTACAAGAGGCAACCCTATTGGTTTTGCTTGTCCAAATGCAGAAAAGATAAAAGATGCAATTTCAAAAAAGGTTGGAGCAGAGATCAGGATAATTGATTACACGCATTAACACGGTGATACTAGGAGAGTGATTATGAAGTTTACACCTTTTAAATTTCAGCTGCCCCTAGCTGCGGGGGGTATCACATTGATGGCCTTCAATTATTTGCAGTTTGAAGTGCCACATGGAAAAGGATTAATTAAATTGTCAGATATCCCATGGGACCAGTTGACAACTGGTCAAACTGCTCTGTATCTGCCTATGATTTTAATTATGGCAGTATTCACTATTATTAACTTTGTTTTTACTTTGGTTTTTTTAAAAAGTCTCGTACAGTGGCGTTTTAACAAAATCGAATATAGAAATTTCATAAATAGCCTGCCTACCTCAACTGTAGGTATTTTTGTACCCATTGCGTCACTTTCAATGACGGCTAATGTGATTTTAGCACCTTTGGGATTCTTTTTTCCAGAAGTATCATCTAATATTCAGGCACTGATGTTACCCGGCCTGGTATTCTATTTACTTCTCTGGTTAATGCTGTTTGCTTATGAATTTAAGTTTCTTAAAATATGGTTAACCAAACCCTTTGATTCAGCTAAATTAAATTTTGTGTGGCTGATTGATGTTTTTGCCTTCGGTTTGGTTAACTTAACCGGGACAGGAATAGCGTCAATGTCAACTAACAATAAGATAGCAGCTATAGCAGCCTTTGCGTCATTGGCAGCATTAAGTGTCGGTATTTTCTTACTGGTTGCTAAACTTGGTTATTTGCTTTACCTGCAGATAAAGTCTGCCAGTTTACCCCAAAATCCTGTTCAGCCCAGTTTCTTTTTAGTGATTCCCATTACGTGTTTATTCGGAATAAGCTTTTACAGAATCGCGATCTATTCACATACAGTTTTTAAATTTGACATAAAGGTTATATCATTCCTATTAATTAACTTTTCTTATGTAATTACCATTGGGTGGGGCATCTTTTCGTTATATCTTCTCAGTAGTTACTTTACGGAGTATTTCTATAAAAGTGAATTCGCCGCACCTCAATGGGCCATGGTCTGAGCTTTGGTTGGCTCCCAAGTTTTGGGGGTTTATGTATACGGTAATTATTTCCCCTCGATGTTGCTCTTGATTGTAAACTATGCAAGTACGATATGGGCAACATTTGTATATCTCTTTATATTTTACAAATTTTATCTAGCTCATAAGGTGCCTAATGATAATAATAATGTCTTAGCCGCAATAGGGAAACGTGCTTAGACTAAATTTAGAGCTTCTGAAGTTATTTAGAAGTTCTATTTTTTTGACAAAATTAGTTGACAAATGATGCAACGATGTATATCATATCATTAATCCACACAAAACAGATAAGAATACTAGGGATTGACGAGGTGGTTTTATGGAACAGTTAGTAAGTTTTCAGGTGGGCTCAAAAATACTAAGAGGAGTACTTCATACACCTGATAAGTCCTGTTCCGGTTCCTCTGCTGTCGTTATATGCCACGGGTTTATAGGAAACAAGATAGGTATGCACCGTATATTCGTAAAGGCTGCCCGTACTTTTTGTGATGCTGGTTACATAGTTTTGCGATTTGATTTTAGTGGTTGTGGGGACAGTGATGGTGATCACAGTGAGATTACTATAGACGGTCAGGTAAACGAAACGCTTGCAGCTATCGAATTTCTAAGGCAGAGCAACTCTCAAATTGACAAAGTATTTCTTATTGGACACAGTATGGGAGGAGCAGTTGCAGCCCTAACAGCTGAAACGGTAGAAGATTTAACTGGCTTAGTGATGTGGGCGCCGGTTGCTAAAATGTATGACGACATTCTTGGCATTGTAGGACATAGGATATTCGATTCTGTCTGGAATTCCGGGACAGAAAATTATATGGGCTTTGAGCTGGGAGCTAGATTTTTAAAATCACTGCAGCAGAACCGCCCACTTCAAGCGGTTCAAAACTTTAGTGGCCCTGTTTTAATAATTCATGGTACCGGTGATGAAGAAATATCATTTAAAAATGTAAGTCTTTACAAAGAAACAAGAATAAGAGTACTTTTAAATAGCGATTTTCATCTGGTTATGGGTGCGGATCATACTTTCTCCAATCCTTCCTGGGAGGAAGAGGTCTTTAGAGTAACTTTAAACTGGATTGAAAACTGCAAGAAAAACTGCGGTAATGTTTCCAAAAATCAGAGTTCTTTACCGGGTAAAATTGGTTATGACAAAAAAGACCTGGTAGAAAGCATTTATGTACCGTTTACGGAGGAATGAAGCATGTCATCTGTTGCCAGAAGTGTAGTTGAATACCTTCCATTTTTCAAAAGAAGCGGCAGCTTAAACGTCCTTGACTATGGTTCGGGCAACCTTAGGAATTCTATATTTATGTCGGAGGAAGGTTTCAAGGTATATGCCGCTGACTTACCTGAGCAGTTAACGAAAATTAGGAACAGCAAGGCGGTCGGTAAAATAGCCGGCTTGCTCGAAACTGGTATTCTGCATAAAAGCAAGCTCAATGTAGATTTAGTAATATCAACCTTTGTTCTTAATATAATATCGAACCAAAAGGAGAGAGAAAAGTATCTGGATAATGTTGTATTAAATCTTCGCCCTGGGGGGTACCTTTTGATTGAAGTAAAGTGTAGGGAAAAAGGAAGGTGCTGTGCAACAGCTGCCAGATGTAAGAACTGTGACAAGAGTTACTCCAGGGAAGAGCTTGACCAGTTTGTCAAATCATATGGTTTCTCACGGGTCGGTCATTACTTCGGAAGATATTCAATTGGCGCTCTCTATATAAAAAACGGTTAGAAAATAACTCATAGTTAACAGAAACAGTCAATAGGGAGGGGTTACCCCTCCTAAGCTATTTGTAGTAATTTATCTACAAATTTAATTTGAAGCACATCAAAACGACCTGCAGAATTGGCAGGTCGTTTTGATGTGTGTTTTACGCTTTTAGCATTCTTAGTATCTCGTTGCTACTCTATAACTCGCCCAGATTGTTTCGCATATACCAATATATGCTTATTAAAATCGATTTGGTTTGCTATTGTTTTTGAAGCTTGACCTGAAGTTTTATTCACCAAATAATCTTCTGTCAATCCTGAATACAGTCCCGGTCCCTGTTGGTTCATATAAGCCCTTACTAAATAATTGTTTTGATTGTAATCAAAAAGAATAAAATAATCAGCGCCGGAATCATCAATAGAAGCAACTGATTTAGCTAATTCTACAGGCTGTTTTACTTGTTGTGAAGATTTTGAGCTTTTACTCTCTGCTTTTTGGCTAGAAGTTATGGGTGGATTGCTGCCGATTATTTCCTGACTGTTGGGGGAAGCTTCCTTATTTAATTTTTCTTCTTCCTTTTTTTCATTGCTTTTTTCAGATGAATCATTCTCATTCTTTTCAGGCACAGCAACTTCTGATATGTTTTCTTGCGCCGATTCTTTTTTGGTGTTGTCTTGAACTTGCTCATTACCAGTATCAGTTTTTATTTGTTCCACATTTTGAGTTGGAGATGAAGTTGCAGTTTGCTTTGAGCACCCAACCAACGCCATCATTAAGATTAGAGTTACTACAATTAATTTATTCAGAATTTTTCCCTCCTTAAAGATATAGCTGTCCCTATAAGACCCTATACTGTCAAAACATTTACATGCCTTATTTCGCTAGAATTATTACTTATCCTCTCAAATTGTGACAAAAAATTCCTCCAACTTTCTTTAAACTTGATTCACCGGCTACGAATCGATTCAGTATGGTATTAACTCTTGCTTGTGAAACAACTTTGAAAAATACAAAAATAATTGTCTTAAGTATAAATTCTGAAACATAAAATGCGATGAAGAGTAATTTAAATGGCATATCAACCTCAAGAAAGGACAATGCACCTGTTAAGTTTTGCTGAAAAAAGAGGTGAGCTTACGGAAAAGGAAATAGAAAGTCCAGAATTAATACCAGCGAAAGAGCTCATAAAAAAACCAATAGAAGAACCATTTGAGGAACCAGTAGAAGAATCAACAGAAGAGCCAGTAGAAGAATCAACGGAGGAGCCAACAGAAGAACTAATAGAAGACCCAGCAGAAGAGCCAACAGAAGAACCAGCAGAAGAGCCAATAGAAAACACTATAAAACACCTGGTAACAAAGTATAGAAAGTTTCTTATATGCGCAATGCTTCTTCTTTTTACTTTACTTGTTATTTATTTAGGAATGGCACAATATTTCAAGAATCATTTTTATTTTGGCACTGAAATCAATGGTATAAATGTTTCAGGGAAAACCTTAGAGGATGTAAAAGAAGTAATGGCAGCTGAACTTAAGGCTTATAGGCTAAACATAAAAGAACGAGGGGGTAAGATCGAACAAATAAAAGCCCATGAGGTGGGCTTAAAGTTCACTTCAGGAGAAGAATTTAAAAAAATTAAGGATTCTCAGAAGGGATTGAAGTGGATATCTGCATTTTTTGCCGGAGAAAACTCTAAAAAGACAGCGGTATTAACATATGATGAGAAGCTGTTGAAGGAACGAATAAACCAACTTTCTTGTTTTAAACCAGGCAACATAGTTGAACCTAAAAATCCCAGCTTTAAGTATGTGGACAATAGTTATGTAATTGTTAACGAAGTCATTGGAAACAAGGTGAATAAACAAATTTTATATTCTCATGCAGCATATTCAATAAGCAAGATGGAAGCTGAAATAGATTTGGAATTGATGGGTTGTTACATTAAACCCAAATATGATTCGAATTCGCCAAAAGTCCTGAAGGCTAGAGATACTCTTAATAAATATGTTGCCACAAAAATCTCCTATACCTCTGGAGACAGTAAAAAAACTTTAGATGGCTCCCAAATAAATCAATGGCTTAATATTGATGAAAATTTAAAAGTTACAGTTAGTGAAGAAAAGGTGAAAGAGTATATAAATGAACTTTCTAATATTTTTAACACAGTTGGTAAGACAAGAAATTTTGTTACATCATCAGGAGAAATAATAAAAATCAGCGGTGGTGATTACGGTAGATCTATTAATAAAGCAAAAGAAACCCAATACTTAATCTCTGCCATTAAGGAAGGGAAAACCATAACAAAAGAACCTATATACAGTCAAAATACCTTTTCCTATGGTAATAATGATATTGAAAATACCTATGTAGAAATATCTTTGGCAAAGCAGCATTTATGGTTTTATAAAAACGGCTCACTGATAGTACATGGAGATGTAGTTACAGGAAATGTACGCCAAAATCATTCAACACGTAAAGGAATTTACAGTCTAAAATATAAAGCAAGAGATGCTATACTAAGAGGTCCAGATTACGCTGTTCACGTAGACTTTTGGATGCCCTTTGATGGAGGTATAGGGATTCATGATGCGAGCTGGAGAAGTGTTTTTGGTAAAAATATATATAAGACAAATGGTTCTCACGGCTGTGTAAATTCACCGTACAATGTAGCAAAAAAGATATTCGATAATATTACGCCTGGTACTCCTGTCATTTGTTACTAACTTTCGCCGCAAAATAATAAAGTTAAAATTGTAAGCCCCCCTGCGAAGTGAAATGCTTCAAAGGGGGGGCTTGCTTTTAACAGGATATAATAAGCTGCTCAATAGTTAATCTGCCACCATTTTCTCAAGTGGAGTGTCCGGTTTAATTAAATCTTGAATCTCATATACGGATATTGGAAACATCGGGAATCCGTACACATAAGGTGTGAACTCTACCAGCTGATAATAAATGACCAGGGCTTTGTCTGCGATATAGTAGTCCTGATTGTAGGGTTTTATTCCTGGGTACGGGCTGATTAGCGATATGTTTCTTGCTTTAATCTGTGCTGAAATGAGGTCTGAAAGAACATTCATATAGTTGCTATCAGGCTTAAAGAGATCATACAATTGATATATTTCTCCAGTCTGGATCTCAAAGGTTAAGGATTTTATAATAGTCCAGCCGTGAGCTGCGGGGTATGCCATGGTGTAGTTGCCTATTGATAAACTCAGAACACCTCGTTCGTTAGTTTTGATTTCATACCACCCAACAATGTCCATAGGTGGGATTTGAGGGTATCCTTGGTTCAACAGTTGGCTGACCTGGTCGCTGTAAAGTTTATTTACCATGAATAGGATAGCTCGATTAATTTTGGCCTGTACGGCTATATTTGCCATACCAACCACCACTGGGTAGTCTATATAGCTATTTCGCTGCAGGGTTATCCTTTGTGTGATAATCTGGAGAGCTGGGACGTAACTCATTTGAACCACCTGCCTTTAATCGTATTGATGTTATATAATACTCAGTTATGTTAATATGTGTGTCCCAATTGTGAACAAATTGTGAAACTTACTACACGGATTAGTAAAAGGTATTGACAATGGGTAGGTGGGTACCCTATATTGAGAGTATAGCATGAGAAAGGGGGCGGAACATATGTTTACAAAACACTGGATGCTCAGGGAAACAGCCCATTGCAAAGAGGGCTGCTGAATCCAGTCCCGGGCAAGACGTTAAACTGCCCTTTTTTTATTGATCGATATAATATTTAAGGTGGGATACCCAATGAGTGCACGAAATAAAACTATTTTACGGTCTGTCTTTATAGGTGCTGCTTCTTCAGCAGGACTGCTGCTAATATATTTTACCTTAGTGGGATTAGTGCAATCATGGTCACATGCGGCAGATTTGCTGAAGAATGACTATCTGTTTGTCGGTGCAATTTCCGGTGGATTTGGCACTCAGCTGGGTTTATATAGTTATATCCGCAGTATAAAAAAAATGCTGCCAAGCGGCAGGCTGTCAATTCTCGCCACATCTGGTACAGGCACGTCTTCAGTTTCTATGTTGGCGTGCTGCCTGCATCATTTAGGGGATGTACTGCCATTAATTGGTATCTCCGGTGCAACTCTGTTTTTTGAACAATATAGGTATCCATTAATGTCTGTCGGAATTGGAGTTAATATTGTTACAATTATTTTAATGCTTAGAATGATTAATAAATATGGTCTATGGCCTCGGTATGTTTTTGTGGAATAGATCCTGACATAACAACGGGGATGAATAAAGTGTGGGATAAAAATGATCGGAGGCAGGATTATGCTAAGAAAAATAGGTCTTGCAGTATTATTAATATTTGCTTCAGCAGTATTACTAACAGGGTGCAATCAAAAGTCAGATGCCAACAGTAACAGAGTAGGCAATCCAAGTCAGACGGGACAGGTATCGGATTCTGGGGGGACAAACCAGTCTTCGGCTGGAGATATAACAGATGTACAAAACTCATTTGTGCGGTCTGACAATGGTGAAGGTGGAGTTCAGGTTCAGGCAATATGGATTACGCCTGATTACCTTAAAGATTCAGGGGGAGATTTGGCCTCGAAGTATGATTTTAATAAAAACTATGTATTTGAGATATCTATGACCACACATATGGGGGATTTGACCAAATATCCGATTATAGATAAAGCTGAATTGAAAGTGGACGATAAGGTCATTAAACCTGCCAGGTGGGATATCATAAGTAACACTACCCATCATCCCAAGGGCTTTCTGGTTTTTTCCGTCAATAATAAGATTCTAAAACAAGGGTCCAACCTCCAATTAACCCTTAGAGAGCTGCAGGGCATTCCGGAACGAAACTATGATTGGCGTCAATAATAGTGAGTTACTAACAGGCCAAACCTCAAATACTCAACTAGGAGGAATTGTATGCACGGAGAAAACATACAGGCTTATGGTTTATGGAGTTTGGTTATAATGAATGTCGCACTTTTTGTTTTCTTTATTCTTAGTTTTTTGGCTCCAATCAAAAAGAGAGAATGGCGTACCATGGGGGTAACGACAGCTTTTTTTGTAGCACTGTTTACGGAAATGTATGGTTTTCCCCTGACAGTTTATATTCTTACAAGTTCATTAGGAGCTAAATATCCGGCACTAGACCCTTTTTCTCATGCCAATGGTCATCTGTGGGTAGCCTTCTTTGGCGGAGGGGAAACAATGATGAACATTATACACTTAATCAGCAATGGTATGGTGGTAATTGGGTTCTTCGTAATGTGGAAAGGGTGGCGGCTTATTCATTCGGCCGGGGATGAGCTTGTTATATCAGGACTGTATTCATACGCCAGGCATCCACAATATACAGGACTTTTTATAGTTATTGCCGGGATGTTTATTCAATGGCCAACAATTATAACGGTTGTTATGGCTCCATTTCTAATACTGATATATTATCGTTTGTCAAGAAAAGAAGAAAAAGATATGATTGAAAACTTTGGGGATGAATACAGAGAATATATGAAAAGGACTCCTATGTTTATACCGGGTTTTGTTAAGTGAAATTAAATGTTAAGAGTGAGGCAAATATTACAATGAGGAGGAACATGTAATGTCCAGGGAAGAAAAAAGATCTAAATTTGTAGAAGAAAAGAAATCGAAGGCAAGTACGTATTTTCTTATCGGAATAGTTGTACTAATCTTTGCAGCAGGTGGTGTTATGTATGCCACCAAAGGCATTAGAGACAAAGGTCTGATAAATGTTGGTGCAGTCGATTATAGTGGACAAAATGTAAATTTTAACAAAATAACAGCTTCTGAATCCAACGGTGATATTGTATTAGATTTAAATATAATAAAGGAACAGAAAACCACGACATTTGATGTTCAAGGAATAGATATTTCCTTAAACAATGGTACACCGTTTAATTATCTGCCGATGCTTGCCTATGTTGCGCCCAATGGAAACCTTGTGGTGGCCACAAGCTTATGTGAACCATGTAGTGGTACAGAGTTTCATATTGAAGGTGACGAGTTAGTGTGCAATACTTGTGGTACCAGGTGGTATCTTGGGGATATGTCAGGAGTCTCCGGTGGCTGCCCTGAATATCCGCCAGATATTATGAAGTACACTTTGGAAGGAGATAAGGTGATAATCAAACAATCCGATCTTCAGAATTGGAAGCCAAGAGAAGTTTTGTAAAAGAAGAGCAATAGTTAATTATTAAGAGGTTTTGAACTAGGAGGTATCTTAAATGACTAAGGATTCGGAGCAGCATGGCTGTCATACTTCAGATAATAGAAAAAGCCATCATTCAGAAAATACTAAAAGAGAACTCGTTTCTCGTTTAAACCGCATAGAGGGACAGGTGAGAGGTATAAAAGCCATGGTCGAGAAGGATGTCTATTGTGATGATATTCTGAACCAAATTGCTTCGATTCACGCTGCCCTTAGATCGACAGGGGAACTATTGTTGGATAAACACATCAAGAGCTGTGTCCGGGAGCGCATATTATCAGGAGACGAAGAAGTTTTCGACGAAGTGTTAAAAACCATTCATAAATTAATAAAGTAGATTTTATACGGATTTAGAAGTAAAGAATTCACTAAGATATATAAATGTGCCAAAAACTACTACTCGCAGTAGTAATGGAGGGGGTGGTTAAATGCTGAAAAAAGCCTCTATATTGATAGTGGAAGATGACCCAGTAAGCCAGGAGCTGCTGAAAATGCTTTTAGACAAGACAGAATGGATGGTATTTATTGTTTCAGACGGTTTAGCTGCAGTTGAGGCCACGGACTCTATTATTTTTGATTTAATCTTTATGGACATTCATTTGCCTAAAATGGATGGTTTTCAGGCTGCGAGAATAATAAAAGAGAAATATAACTTAATTAACCGAAATGTTCCCATAATTGCTGTTACTGCATCAACAATCGAAGGGATTAAAGAAAACTCTCTTAGACAAGGGATGGATGATTATATATCGAAACCAGTAAATTCGGCAGCAATTCAATCCGTAGCGTTAAAGTACTTGAAAAATAAACAAAGTTATTTACCCAAAAGCAAATCCAGTTAATACGGGAGATTACATGCTTTGGTAAAAATTATTTTTGAATAAAGGAGATAAAGGATTTGAATAAACGAATTAATTGGCACAAACTATTAATGTTTTTATGTGTGCTTCCAATCCTCTTTGTGGTTTTTAGGTTGTCTAACGGCTCTCTGGATAAAAACTTTAATTCAGGAAACCTATTATGGTTTGGAATGCTTCTTCTTTGCCCATTAATGCATCTATTTATGATGCGTGGGATGAATCATGGCAATTCATGTCATCAGGAGGACGATAAAACAGAAGACCAACAGACCAGTCCAAAGTAGTAATATAATTTTCTAAGATAACGCGTTAGGTTTTGTTCTATCATGTTGAGCGTTTTTTAGGAAAGAGAGGAAAAATGAGGTGACTACTAATAATCCAGGAAGCATTCGTATGCCGTTATTCAGTACTTTCATAATATCAGTCTCTTTATTTTTATATCAGGTCTTAATGACCAGATTATATTCCGCAGTTTTCTCATATCATTTTGTTTTTTTAATTACTTCATTTGCAGTCTTAGGCTTGGGTTTAGGAAGTATTCTTGCATATACGCTGAGGAAGAAAAAGAATAAAGCTGGCCTGGCAGCGAAGAAAGCAAACAAAATGGCTGATCAAAACGATGTAAAGGGTCAGATAAGCAAAGGATCTATTATTCTGGCTGTGAGCTACATTACTGTTTTCGCGTTAAACTATTTAATACCCTATGTAAATAACCTTCTGATTTATGTTGTTTTGGGGACTATTCCGTTCCTAATAGGAGGATACTTATATTCCCTTGTTTTCACGGAGTTTTCGAGTATTAGTGGAAAGCTGTATTTCGGGGATCTTGTTGGTTCTGGCTTGGGAAGTCTGACTGTTATTTTTCTTTTGAATGATGCAGGGATGTTCAAGACAATTATGTTGGTGTGTGTTATTGCTTTAATGCCAGCTTTAATTTATCCTATAAAAATTTTGAAGTTTAGGATTGTTGGATATATTTTGACGGCAGTCTTTGTTGCAGGTTTTTTATTACCTGGACAGTATGTAAGTACAGTTGAAAGAGACTTCAACGGATTACTTAACAACTCCGAAAAAACTTTTGGAAGTATAAAACAACTTGGTTTGTCTCCCAAAATTGTATTTTCTAAATGGAACGCTTTTTCGCGTACTGATGTGATAAAGATTCCCCAACAACCTGATAAAATGCTTATTACCATAGACGGAGCAGCCAACGCTCCAATGTACAAGTTTGATGGCAATATAAAAAGCCTTGAAGCAATCAAGTCAGATACCGGATTTCTTCCCTATACAATTGGTAACAACAAAAAAACACTGTTAATAGGTTCTGGAGGGGGCCGTGATGTTCTATATGCACTTGCAGGAGGGAGCGAGGATATAACAGCTGTAGATATCAATACATCCAGTATTGATGCAGTCAAAGCTTTTGGGGATTATAACGGGAATATCTATAACCGGCCTGAGGTAAAAGTTTACGGAGAAGATGGCAGAGGCTTTGTTAGAAGGTCAGCAGATAAGTATGACTTAATCTTTTTATCACTTGTCATGACTAATACATCTCAGGGTATGGCCTATGCTTTATCAGAAAACTATATATATACGGTTGAAGCAATTAATGATTACCTTGACCATTTGAATAATGATGGGAAAGTAGTCTTTTTGGCTCATGATGAAGATGACCTACAAAAAGTATTGTTTACATCTTTGCAGGCTTTAAGGTACACAGGGATTCCTTTAAAGGACACTCCCAAGCATATTGCTGTTTTTACGAAATACATGTCCCAGGGCCACGAGGGGACAAAGGTTCATGAACCGGTGGTAATTATAAAAAAACAACCTTTTAGTCAGGTTGAAGGTCAGAATATGTTAAAGACAGCTAAGGAAAATGGCATTGCACCCTTGTATATCCCGGACATTTCAGCGAAGGGTATATTGTATCAAATCAAGGAAGCTCAGATATCAGTTGCAGATTACCAGAAAAATCTAGTTAGCCAGATTCCTCCTGCCACAGATAATAGCCCATATTTCTATAATTTTGGTAGAGGTATCCCGGGAACTTTGGTGTTGATTCTACTAGTAGTGTTGATTTTAGGTTTACTGATTCTTTCACCCTTTGTTATAAAGCAAAAAAATAAAAAGCAGATTTTATACTTCAGTCTGCTTGGTACAGGCTTTATGATGATAGAAGTGCCTTTGATACAGAAATTCACATTGTATCTTGGTCATCCCGCACTGGCATTTACGTTTGTTCTTGCAGCACTTTTGATCGGGGGAGGTTTGGGAGGATATTATAGCAATAACAGACTGTTCAATAGTTTTAGATACTTCTATCTTCCACCTGTTTTAGTGGCAATTATTAATGTGATATTTCTACTATCCCTTGATTCTCTCTTCCAGACTACATCAACTCTTCAACTTGCGGGCAGAATTGCAATTGCGTCTGGTTTAGTAATGCTCCTTGGCTTTTTCATGGGAATGCCCTTTCCAAGAGGGCTGAAATTGATAGCCGACAAGGGGAAAGGTGATACGATTCCAATAATGTGGGGTGCCAACGGCATAACTTCAGTTATTGGTTCTGTACTGGCTATAATTTTGGCAATATTGATAGGATTTAAAGGAGCGTTAGCTGCAGGAGCGGGAGTTTATCTGTTCGTTAGCTTCTTCCGGAATTTGTAGTTCATGATAATGAAACCATTAAAGGGGTGATTGCATGTTTCCTCATTTGTTCAGCATTGGTGAATTTCATATTAGAGCATGGGGACTAATGGTTGCGCTTGGAATACTCGTAGCTACCCTGGTGTCCAAAAAGCTTGCAGAAAAAGAAGGTCTTGACGGCGAAATCATTTTGGATTATGTACTATATGCCGTAGTGGCTGGAATCTTAGGTGCCCGTGTATGGGAGATTATTTTTTCATGGTCCAACTTTGAGAATAATCCATTATCTGCTTTAGAGTTTTGGAATGGTGGGTTGTCAATCCAGGGTGGGGTTGCCGCAGGGTTAATTGTTACACTTTGGTTTGTTAGACGTCACAAGTTGAATTTTTGGCAATTTGCAGATGTGCTTGCCCCTGGCTTAATATTGGGTCAAGCGATCGGTCGAATCGGCTGTTTTTTAAATGGTGATGCTTACGGAATTCCGGCGAATTCGTGGTTTGGGGTAGTGTATAAACCAGGAACTCCAGCCTTTAATGCCTTTGGTGCAGTTCCACTAATTCCGGCGGAACTGATGGAAGCGGCTGGTGACCTGTTGATTTTCGGTTTATTGATTTTTCTACTTAAGCACAGACCTTTTAGGGGTTTTGTGGCACTAATGTACTTTGCACTGTACTCTTTGCTTAGGTTTACCCTTGAATTTTGGAGAGCTGACAGTCTATTGATTGCTCCCGGTTTAAAAGCTGCCCAGATTTCCAGTTTGTTGATTCTGGCAGGTGCTTGTATATTAATTGTGTATAAATATATGTTGAAGTCCAAGTCGCTCCGACAAAAATAATGATATGCAGCCTGGGCCTGCTTATTTGGAAGCAAGAAGCATTTAGGTTGGCATTTTAGGAGGGTGACCCATGAATTCTTGGAAGGACAAGTTTACGCAGGGTTTAACGATAGTTTCGGCAACCTTTGCCTGCCTAACCTGAGTGCTTCCTATATTAGTGATTTCGCTCGGTCTGGGTGGATCTATGCTTTCAACTTTAACGTTTTTTGCCAAGTATCAATGGTGGTTTATAGCTTCAAGCGTCGTTTTCCTGACAGTAGCTCATTGGATTTCTTGGAAAAAATCGTCTATTATGCATCGAAAGCAAAAAATTATATTGTGGATATCGACGGGGTTAACTTTTGCTAGCTTTGCATATTTTCTATATTCTATAGGATATTTTTGATAACTATTACGAACTTCCACGGGGGTTATTTTGTTGAAGAAAAAGGCATTGTTGATTCTGGCTTTAGGTATATGGGCAGTGTTGATAACAGGCTGTAATGAAAAAAATACTGCCGGTGGTGATACTGCAACTACCGGAGTCAAGTTTATAACTGTAAACCAATTGAAAACTGAGCTGGATGCTGGACTGGACGAAAATACAATTATCGTGGATTTGAGAGAACCTATCTTGTTTGAGAAAGGACATATTAAGGGAGCGGTCCTTGTTCCTTTCGCCGACTTTGAAAAGAAATACTCTCAATTGGATAAGGATAAGAGGATTATATTGGTTTGTCATATGGGACCAATGGGCGAGGCAGCAGGTCAATTCCTTAGTGAGAATGGATACAAGCAAGTCTACAATGTGAAGGGCGGAATGAGAGCCTGGGAAGGATAACCCGCTTTCAAAAGATTGACAAAGCTCAATGACTTGGTATACAATATGCAAAAACGAAAGCCCCCCAGGGTGGTAAAAGGAGTCTACAGGATTTTGAATGAATCCGAAAAAGACAAAAAAGACCTGTTAAATGGGTTAAAAACGGTGGAAGGCCAAATACGCGGTATCGCCAAAATGGTTGAAGAAGACAGGTACTGTGTAGACCTGCTTGTCCAACTTGCGGCTGTAAAGGCGAGAGTAAATAAATTAGGTCTGTCCGTCATTGAATCCCATACCAGGGGTTGTGTATCGCTGGCAATCCGGGAAGGCCATGGAGACGAATATATAGAAGAACTTGTTGATGTAATATCAAAATTTATAAAATAGTTAATATAAATAAACCTGTTAATTATTTAAGCCTGAATAAACAATCAGGCTTTTTTTATTTGGTTTTAATAATGTTAAATCTATTCAAATATGCCAGAACATTTTTTTAATGACCTATTGACAAGTAGCAGAACAATGGATATCATGATAATTAACAGCACCACCCCCGGGGGGTGGGGTGGGTTGAATTGATGATTAATATCAGAAGGAGGGACTAATAGTGGAATATAGCAGTACAACACTGCCTGTGCAAGGTATGATATGTGCGTCATGTGTTGCACATGTGGAAAAAGCTTTAAAAAACCTTGCCGGGGTTGAAGAGGCAAAGGTTAATTTAATGAGTGGCAAAGCGGCTGTTGACTATAACCCGGATAAGGTAGGCATTACGGACATGGTTAAGGCGATTGAGGCTGTAGGTTTCCAGGTTCCACCAGATGAGCTGTCGTTTAAGGTTACAGGGATGTCCTGTGCTGCCTGTGTAAGCAAAGTTGAAAAAACTATTAAAGCTTTAGCTGGGGTAAGCGGTGTGGTTGTTAACCTGGCCACTGATAGTGCGATAGTGAATCTTTATCCCGGTGCTGTAGACAAAATTGCTATTAAAAAGGCAGTAGAGGGTCTGGGGTACAGTATAGAGGACCGGGGTAATGCCCAATCGGAACTTGACCGGGAACGACAGGCCAGGGAAGATGAAATTAAAAAACAGAAAAGAAATATGTGGTTGACCTGGCCCCTGGGGCTTATTACCATGGCGGGTACTATGAGGGAAATGCTGGGTATGGAAAATATGATTCCGGCCTGGATGGCCAACAACTTTTTCTTATGGGCTGTAACTACTCCCGTTGTCATAGCGGGTGGCTGGCAGTTCTTTGTAAAAAGCTGGCAGGGTTTAAAACGTGGTGTTACTGATATGAACCTGCTGTATGCAACGGGGATTGGGGCATCATATTTCATTGCTGTCATCAATACAGTATGGCCTGACGCCGGGTTCGGCGGGCCCCAAGCAACGTTCTATGAGTCGGCAGCATTATTAACAGCTTTTATTGTACTTGGCCGTTATCTGGAGGCTCTTACCAGGGGACGTACATCTGAGGCCATCAGGAAGTTAATGAGTCTACAGTCTAAGGTGGCCAGGGTATTGCGGGATGGTCAGGAAATTGAAATCCCCGCAGAAGAAGTAGAAATAAGTGACCTCGTTACCGTCCGGCCAGGTGAAAGCATTCCTGTCGATGGCAGGGTTATTGAAGGTTATTCTTCTGTAGACGAGTCAATGATTACAGGCGAAAGTATACCGGTTGAAAAAAGGGAAGGAGACCAGGTCATTGGAGGAACTATCAATAAAAATGGTGCTTTTAAGTTCGAAGCAACAAAAGTAGGAAAGGATACAGCCCTGGCTCAGATCATCCAGCTTGTTGAAAATGCACAGGGATCTAAGGCGCCGATTCAAAAGATTGCTGATGTGGTAGCCGGTAATTTCATACTTGCTGTGCATCTATTGGCACTGGTTGTATTCGGATTCTGGTTTTTTATTGGGTACAACATATGGTTTACTCCGGATAGTACCTTTTTACTTTCAACATCTTCCCTTGGAAGTATAGGTGTGTTTGGATTTTCTATGCTGATGAGTCTTACGGTTCTCGTTATTTCCTGCCCCTGCGCCGTGGGTCTGGCAACTCCCAGTGCAATTATGGCAGGTTCGGGGAAAGCTGCTGAAAACGGTATTCTTTTTAAAGGTGCTGAAGCAATTGAGATTAGTTCCAGGCTTAAAACAATTGTTTTTGACAAGACCGGTACCCTTACCAAGGGCGAGCCTTCGGTAACGGATGTTATTGCAACCGGCTCCTTGTCGGGGGATGAAGTATTACGTCTAGCTGCATTAGCTGAAAAGAATTCTGAGCATCCGCTGGGTGAGGCTATCGTGCGGGGAGCTGAAGAAAAAGGTTTAGCAGTCCAGGCAGTAGGCTCGTTTAATGCTATACCTGGGCATGGCATTGAAGCAAATTTCGAAGATAAGACAATCCTGCTTGGCAACCGCAGGCTTATGAAACAGCGGAATATTGATATTGACTCTTATGTAAAGCAAGTTGAAGATTTGGAGAGTCAGGGAAAGACTGTAATGTTCATGGTCGTTGATGACCAGTTTGCCGGACTGATTGCTGTAGCAGATACTCTTAAAGAAAGCTCTGTGGAAGCAGTACAACGGCTTAAGGAAATGGGTATTAAAGTTGGTATGATAACTGGAGATAACAGGCGCACTGCTGAGGCTATTGCCAGACAGGCAGGTATTGCATATGTAATGGCTGAGGTGTTGCCCGAGGATAAGGCAAATGAAGTAATTAAGCTGCAAAAACAGGGCGATAAGGTGGCTATGGTCGGTGATGGAATAAATGATGCTCCGGCACTGGCCCAGGCAGATGTTGGAATTGCCATTGGCAGCGGTACTGATGTTGCTAAGGAAACCGGTGACATTATACTTATCAAAGGTGACCTGCGTGACGTGGTTTCGGCAATAGAAGTAGGTAAGGCGACAATGGATAAAGTTCGGCAAAATCTCTGGTGGGCATTTGGTTACAATACCCTTGGAATTCCCATCGCAGCAGGTTTACTCTATCCCTTTACCGGATGGATCGTTAGTCCACAACTAGCTGCATTGTTTATGGCTTTAAGTTCATTTTCTGTAACAATGAACACTCTTATGCTCAAGGGATTTGAACCATCCATGAAAAAGCATCAGGAGCATAAGGCGGCAAATCAAATGCATGAAGTGGCAGCCTAAAGGAGGGTTTGGTTATGAATGAGCACAAAATATCAGCAGTTAGCGCTTTTTGGTATACCGGTATTTCTCTGACTCTGGCTCTGGCATTTTTTCTGGTAACCAGTGGTTATGACCGGATTGCCAGATTCGGGGGTACAGTATGGGTGTTCATACTAAGTATGATCATTACAATGCCTATAATCATTCCCTGGATTAAGAAAAAGTATAACTAATCTGAAGTAAAACGAAAGGGGATCTTAGTATGGAGGCTGTTCTACAGACTTATGGTTCCTGGATATTGCTTGGTGTAGTAATGTTTTTTATGATGAGAAGAGGAGGATGCTGTGGTGGTCATGGCAGACAAAACGGTCACAGTGGACAGAATGATCATAGTAAACACATGAGCGATGAAAGTCACGATGATGAGGGAAAACATCTAGCCAACGGTCATCATACTGAAGGGCAGGACAAAAAGCAAAATACAAAAGGAGGCTGCTGCCATTAACTAGGTTAGGTTTCCTGTCAAGAAAAGGGGGTATCGCTTACTACTTGAAAAGTAGTTTTGCGACACCCCTGTTTCTTTATTATTCGATTTAGATTGATTGTCCGAAGGTATTCTGAGTAGTAGTACTGCCACCCATCATACCTGACATCCCGCCACCACTATGCATGGCTTCGTGGGCTTTTTGCATTTGCGGGTCTTTCATCATATTTTCGTGCATATTTTGCATGCCTTCACTATTGTGCATTCTTTGCATGCTTTCACTGTTATGCATGGACTGCATAATTTCCTTAATAGCCGGTTGTTCCATAAGCTTGAACATTTCCTGGCGGGCTTTGGGATCCTTCATCAGCTGCTGCATATAGGAAAAATCTTCATCCTGCATGGCTTGGTACATTTTGCGGCCGATTTCACTGCTATCCAGAACTTTTTTCACTTCAGGACTGTTCATTAAATCCAGCATTTCCTTGTATGCAGTGGGATCAGATTCTTTTAGGTTTTGACACATATTATTATCAAACTGGTTTTGGCCCTGATCTTGGAAAGAAACAGTTTCGGCTGAAGCCGCGGGTACGGTAGGCTGTCCCTTGAAACTGGCTGTAGCTATCGAAAAAGAAGCAAGGGAAACAGCAGCTACTAGTCCAGCACCAAGAATTATTTTGGCACCCATTTTCATATACTCACCTCCCTTCTACTGATGTTCAGAGTATCAATCTATGTTTAATCTTCTACTACATATTGTAGCAGATGGTTGTTTACAGGATGTGGGGAAATTGTGAACAAAATTTGAACTTTTGAGTACGTTCTTTCTTGCGAAATGAGTTACCTATTTTGAGAAGAATGGAAAATGTTTATTGACATATGCCGAAAACAGTTTATAATATATAATAAGAATTGAGGTGACAGATTTTTGCCAAGACCAAGAAAATGGAGAAAAGTTTGCGGTTTACCTGAAAGCAGCCGATTTGGGCCTCTTGATTCAACAGCCAATGCAGATAATTATGTCATTATGACAGTTGACGAATATGAGACTATAAGACTCATTGACTTAGAAGGCTTCACCCAGGAAAAGTGTGCCAGCCAGATGAATATTGCACGAACAACCGTTCAGGGGATATATAATGAGGCCAGAAAAAAACTTGCCGAGTCTTTAGTAAATGGAAAAGTGTTGTGGATTGAAGGTGGTGAATACCGGCTGTGCGATGGCTTTGGGAAAGGCTGTGGAGGAGGAGGTTGTCGCAGGCGCAGGTGTGGTAAAGACTAATTAAAAGATGGCACCTGCCCTAAAAGAAGAGAGAATTATAAGGAGTCCGGAGACTTAGAGTCCAGAGGCCAGCATGTATATGCTGGCCTTATTTAATTATGAATGGAGGTTTGTTAAATGTTAAAAGACAAGGAATTAGTAGTTAAGAAAACTCAAGAGAAAGGGGATTTACCCAGAAGAAAAGCAGCAGGATTAAGGTCACCGGCTGATCTAAAAAGAATAGCTATTTCTATGGAAGGTACCAACGTATCGCGGCAATTCGGGCGCTGCGAAAAATTCTGTATAGTCAATGTAGCTGAACAACAGGTTATATCCCGGCAGTTCATTAATAATCCTGTACATATCTCCGATTTCATGCCTGACTTCATGGAAATAAAAAATGTGGATTGTGTTGTAACCGGAGGGATTAGCAAAAAAGAAATTGAGATGTTGAATTCCAACGGCATTAGTGTGATTACCGGGGCTAAAGGTTCGGTAGAAAATGTAATTCGCTTATTTATCAAGGGAGAATTGAAAACAATTAATAAGGTTTCGTAGAACCATCGATACTATACAGCAGCATACAGGTTTGATCTGACCGCTTGTTAAGGGCACTACCCCTTGATCGGCGGTGTTTTTCTGTAAGTGGGTTACCATTATAGAAAAATATTTCAAGCTTTTATTGACATATGCCGCAAACTGTATATAATAAGAATTATAAATGACATATGTCACAAACTGTAAGGAGGCGAAGGTTTCGATCAGGAAAAGTGTGCCGGCCCAACGCGTATTGCCACGAACAAACGTTTAGGGCAATAATGCAAGGAAAAAACTCGCAGTATTTAGTAAATGAACAAAGAGGAGGATACCTAATTGAAAATTGCAATCCCGGTAGATGACAAATCCATTGAAACTAGTGTATGTATATCTTTTGGACGTACACCCTATTTTCTTATTTACGATACTGAAACAAAGGAAAGTATATTTTTAGATAACAGCGCATCAGCCAGCCAGGGTGGTTCAGGAATCAAAGCGGCACAGACAGTTGTAGACAACCATGTAGAGGCTTTACTTACCCCCAGATGTGGTGAAAATGCAGCCGAGGTGATTAAAGCCGCCGATATCAGAATATATAAGTCAATTACTGGCTTTGCCAACGACAATATTAATGCTTTTATCGAGGGGAAACTATCTTTGCTAAAAGAAATTCATGCTGGATTCCATCACCACGGGGGCAAATAATATGAAGGTAGCTGTGCTAAGCGGCAAGGGCGGCACAGGAAAAACATTAGTATCGGTGAATTTGGCTGCAGTGGCTAAAAATTCTACATATATAGACTGCGATGTAGAGGAGCCAAATGGGTATTTGTTTTTTAAACCTGAGGATGTCCAGGAGGAAGAGATTGAGGTCAAGATTCCAACGATTGATGATAAGCTTTGCAATGGATGCCGCAAATGCGTTGATTTTTGTAAATATAATGCGTTGGCCTATATTAAAGATAAACCCATTGTTTTTGAAGAGGTCTGCCATTCCTGCGGAGGATGCATATTAGTTTGCCCTGAAAAAGCATTATCAGAGAAAGAAAAGTTTATTGGGAAGATTCAAGAAGGTACTTCAGATCAAGTAACTGTTAATACAGGAATAATGAACACCGGGGAAGCCTCAGGCATCCCCATCATTAAGAAACTGCTGAAACAAAACAGGTTTGAGAAGGACAGGCCGACTTTTATTGATTGCCCTCCCGGCAGTGCATGCATAGTCATGGAAAGTATCAAGGATGCTGATTATTGCATTCTGGTAGCGGAACCGACACTATTTGGTGTTCATAACCTTAACATGGTTTATGAATTGGTCAGATTATTTGGTAAACCATATGGCATTGTTCTTAACAAATGTATGGATGAAGAGAACCCGGCAGAAAAATTCTGTTTGGAAAAGGGTATTAAAATTTTAAGCAAAATCCCTTTTGACAATGAACTTGGGTCGCTGAATTCAAGTGCACAAATAGCAGCAAGAGAAAGTAACAAGTATGACACTATGTTCTCTTCCCTGCTTCAAACGGTGATTAAGGAGGTGCGGTGTGAAACAGCTACTAGTCCTTAGCGGCAAGGGCGGAACAGGGAAAACGACAATAGCCAGTGCATTTATTAAGCTTTCCGGTGCACAGTCGTTTGCGGATTGTGATGTGGATGCACCTAACCTTCACCTTATTATTAACCAGTCATCGGACCCGAAGCGCACAAATTATTATGGTCTTCCCAAGGCAGAAATTAATCCTGAAGTATGCATAGCATGTGGTCTGTGTAGACAAAACTGCCGTTTTGACGCAATCTCTGCGGATAAAGTTTATAAGGTGGATTCTTATTCCTGTGAAGGGTGTGGAGTCTGTGAAGCTGTTTGCCCTGTGGAAGCCGTTTATTTAAAACCTGATGCGGCAGGAGAATTGATACTGTATCATGACGGGGGAAAAGTGTTTTCAACAGCCCAGCTTAAAATGGGAAGTGGGACTTCAGGGAAGCTGGTTACCGAAGTGAAAAAACAAATGAGAGCAACAGCGATTGATGCAAATATGGCAATTATTGATGGGTCTCCGGGAATAGGCTGCCCGGTCATAGCGTCCTTAAGCGGTGTTGACATGGTTCTGATTGTAGCGGAGCCATCTATATCTGGTATCAGTGACATGGAACGTATCATAAAAACTGCAGAGACCTTTCAGACAAATATAGTTGTTTGTATCAATAAATTCGATACCAACCATGCAAATACAAAAATGATAGAGAAGTTCTGCCAAACAAGAGGAATTCCTATTGCGGGTAGGATACCTTTTGATCCAGATGCAGTCAAAGCAATCAACAACGGACAGACCATAGTTGATATTGACTGTTCATCAGGACATGCCTTGAGAAAAGTATTCGATAAGACGATGAGACTACTTTTATAGAGCTTTTTGATGGTAGCTGGCTCAATCCAGTTGCAATAATTTTAGAAAACATGGAGGGAAAAGGAAATGATTAAAATTGCAGTAGCAAGTGAAAATGTAAAGGTTGCAGAGCACTTTGGGCACTGTATTAACTTCAATATATTCGAAGCTGAAAACAACCAGATAATTAAAAGTGAATCAATAGCAAATCCAGGACATAGACCAGGTTTTCTGCCTAACTTCTTAAATGACATGGGAGTCAATGTAGTCATTTCAGGAGGTATGGGTGGCGGTGCTATCGAGATTTTTAATGAAAAGGGTATAGAAGTAATTACAGGAGCGACAGGTGAAGCAAAGGCTGCTACTGTAGCATATCTAAAGGGTACGCTGAAGTCAACCGGTGCTGTCTGTCATGAGCACCAGCACCATGGGGAATGTGGACATTAAATTGAATAACTTAGATAACTAATAACCTTCTAGAGCGCACATTGCTTTAGAGGGTTGGGCTGGTCACATCATCAGTCTATTTTGGCAAGCCCGTGGATATTGGCACAAGGATAGAGCCGATTTAAAATAAGTTGTCCATACTGGAGGGGAGGAGCGGTTTTGTACTCGGATAAAGTTTTGGACCACTTTCAAAATCCTCGTAATTTACGTAGAATAGAAAATCCTGATGGTGAAGGAACCATGGGATCCCCAGAATGCGGGGATTATCTTGTAATTACATTTAAAGTCGACGAGGATGAGTTTAGCCCTGAAGGCAGGCATCAATGATTACGTAGATAATAAGTCTATCCACAAAGATTCATTCTTAATACAGGAGTTAAGAGGTAATAGTGTTTAAGCTTTTAATTGATCTATTTTAATAAAATTAATAATAAAGTAAAACAGTAGCCGCTCTGTCAGAGGGCTACTGTTTTGCTTTATTTATTAAGGAAGGGGTCCTGCTGATGAACCATATATTATTCTTACGGCCCAACCCTTGGTACTGTCGCTGTAAGCCCATATGGTCGCCCTTCTGTAAAGGCCGGGATTGGTACTGCGTGAGACTAGTTTAAAATAATCAGATGTTTCTGTGTTATAAATATCATATTGCCAGCCGTACTGGGTGAGTTTCTCTTTGTACCAGTTTAGGAGCTGTTCTTTAGTGACATCTTTTCTCCAGTTAGTATAAACAACCATGTCATAGTCGTAAACCACTCCGTTTTGAAGAGTCCATGCGTCACCTTTGTAGATCGAATAAGGTGCAGGTGGGGCCCAGTTGAAATCGGGATATTTGGGGATCTGAGCCGGGAATTGGTAGGAAAAACTCTGGGCATGTGCATGGGTATGACATCCTGAGCAGCCCAGGGAATAAGACATTGCTGCTCGTTTGTCCGGTTGCGTTGTGCTGTGGCAGGATTGGCAGTCAACTGTTGGATGATTGGCTTTAACATTGTCAGTATCATGTGCTTCAGCATCATGGCAGGTTTGGCATGCCGGGCCAATTTGTTCATTAATTATTTTTTTAATTGAGTAATCCTTGATATAAATACCTGTTTGATTACCTATGCTGTCCCTCCCAAAAAATTTTAATGTACTGGTTTTGCTTAAATAAATAGGGGAGCTATAAATTGGACTTGTAGTGGTTGGAGTGATGCCGTCTATAGTATAGTAAATTGTGCAGGTTTTGTTAGCTGTTAAAGTTACCTTTAACTCTCCATAGAAGATGCCCTGATCAGGTGTTGCGGTAATCGAAGGAGTCAGGGGGTCGTAGGTATAGGTCTCTGAATTGACAGCAGAGGCTTTTCCAGTCGAGTCAACAGCAAAGTATTTTAAAGTAGTGGTACTGTTTAAGGTTATGGGCTCATTATATACAGGGCTATTTGTAGTAGGACTTGTTCCGTTGGTGGTATAGTAGATAGTCGCAATTTTATTAGCGGTTAGAGATACAGAGATAGGAGTACTAAACCCGCAGCTTGATGGGTTTGCTGTTACGATTGGCGAAAGGTCTACGGAAAAGGTATTCGTCCTGGAATATAAATTACCGAGGTCGTCTTTTACTTCAACTTTAACAGTATGGGTTCCTTCGGAAAGGTTTGTGGCGGTATAACTTATGTTCCCATAAACACGGGGAACTGTGTATGCGGGTTCTCATCCTCCACCGCCCTCGCCATCTGTCAAAGTAGACTGAGCCGAAACCAGGCTGTTGTCAATGTACATTTTCATTGATCCTGCAGCGATGCTGTCCCAATCTGTAGTTTTTGCTGTTACGCTAACTGTAGTAGATGTGACTTTAGTTCCATTTGCCGGGGTAAAACTATCCCATGATAGGATGTTATAATCAGCAGCTAATACAGCTTGAGAAAAGCCGAGTACCAACACAACACTTAAAGTCATGACAATCATTATTTTTCGCAAGTCATGATGAAACATTAAAAACATCAGCATCACCTTCAATCATTCCAAATTGATAGTTTGTCCTGAACTTGTTTGGATACGACACCTCCTCCCATATAAGTGAATGTGGGAATTCAGAGAGTTTTGTGTCAAAAAATGCTTCTAGATAATGATTATTGTGAAAAGGCCTGTTTATGACAAATTAATGCATAAACAGACCTTTTTTACAACTCAAAGATTGAAAAAAATAATCTAATCTAAAACCTCTAAAAAAATAATTACGTTAGTTGAAAAATTAACTTGCATATTATACAAGAGTATAATTCAATTATATTAATGGGAAATGATTGTTAGAGTCCCTAAAATAAGTGTTCCAAATGCGGTCTTTATATTAAGTCCGTTATGGAACAATGGAGGAAGGAGGGATATTTTAAAGATGCCATACATTATTTTAGAAGGACCACAAATGACAAAGGACCAAAAGTCACAACTAGTTAAGGAATTTACAGACACCGCTTCACAAATCTTGAATTTTCCAAAGGAAGCTTTTACTGTATTGATTAAAGAAAGTTCCCCGGATAATGTGGGAGTAGGTGGAGAATTATTGTCAGAAAAAATGAAAAAGTAGAACCTAAACCGTCCAAAGGTTCATTAAACTTTGGGCGGTTTTTTGTCCCCATTCAAACTATTGAACCTCTATTTTTGGCTTTTAAACCTTATTGAATTGGCGAGCCAGCATATTCGTAGTATATTTTTACTATATACTCATAGAGGAGGGCCAAAATATGTGTCAAGATGTTTATCAAAAGTTAGCAGTACACCTTTCTGTATTGGGCATGGGCCTGCCAAACCGGGAAGATTTGCTGGAAATTTTAAGGGAGAACTTTTCTCCTGATGAAGCGGAAATTGCTTTGTTATTACCGACAAAGGTTAAGCCACTGGAGGCTGCGTCCTTAGCTGAAATCGCTGAAGACAGCCTGTGTTCGTTGGAGGAATTGGAGAAAGGCCTGGAGGCATTATGTGAAAAAGGTCTGCTATTTACTGGGAAGACTAAGACGGGTGAAAAAGGTTACGCACTGCAGCAAGCTGGTTTTGGATTTCCGCAGACTTTTTTCTGGAGGGGAGAGGACACTCCAAAGGCTAGAAAAATGGCCGATCTGGCCGCAAAATACTTTAACCGTCAGGTAACCCGTGAGGCCTTTGCAAACTCAGAGACTAAGGCTTACAGGTACATTCCTGCGGCAGGGTCTATTTCGCCCGAATATGCTGTTTACCCATATCACCTTATGGAAACGGTGATTAATCAGGCTCAAACTTTCGCGGTTTCCCATTGCGCCTGCCGGGTACCGTATAAGATGAAAGGCGGTAAGTGTGACCATCCTGTAGAAGTATGCCTAAAATTTGATGATATGGCCCAGTATGTTATTGACCGGGGATACGGCAGACAGATTTCCAGGCAGGAGGCTCTTGATATAATAAAACTTAGTGAAGAGGCAGGACTTGTTCATTTTGTTGATAATGTTGCAGAAGGAGTAAAACACGCATGTAATTGCTGTGGTTGTGCATGCTGGAATGTAGGCAGTATCAAGCGGAGAAAAATCCCCCGGGATGTGCTTATGGCTACTTATTTCATGCGCCAGACTGATGAAGCTCAATGCAACGGGTGCGGGGAATGTTTAGAGATCTGTCCTGTTAATGCCCTTAAAATAGAGGGAGATTATCCGGTGGTAGATGAAGAATGGTGCATCGGTTGTGGGGTCTGTGCCACCAAATGTCCAACAGAGGCAGCAAAAATGAGGTTAAGAACAGATGTCGAGCAGTCTCCACTTCCTACATTTGAAGAACTACATACTAAGATTTTGCAGGAAAAAGGATTAAAGTAGGTTTCGTATCTTTGACCTTTGCCATTGCTAACAAACATATATTAGAAGATTTCTTTACTAAGAGCGCGCCGGTTAGGCGCCTTTTTTCTTAAGCTTAGCCAATTTTTTATAAATCACATTTTAATAACTTCGCGAGAATTCGACAAAAAATGACAAAAATAGCAGGAAGTTTCACTTAGCACCTAAAATATATAACTTGAAATATATAAAATTAAACGCAGGATGAAATATCATAGGTGGTGTGAAATATTGACTTTTAGAAATTTAATAAATGATTTAAATTTAACAGACCATCTAAATGATGAGGTTGTCCAAATAACTGCAAAAGAAATTTTCACCTCTTGTAAAGATCTACTTGGTGCTACTTGTGGCTACATATCATTGCTTTCCGAGGATGGTAAAGAAAATAAGGCATTATATGCAGACCCCGGAAGTCTGATAGATAGAGTTGACCCAACACTACCAATGCCGATTCGTGGGCTGCGCGACATTGCTTACAAAAAAGGAAAGCCGGTCTTTCAGAACTGTTTTCCCGATAGTCAATGGATGAAAAATATACCCAAGGGTCATATATTAATCAAAAATGTACTTTTTGCCCCTTTGATAATTAATAATTCTACAATAGGCCTTATAGGATTAGGCAATAAAGAAGGAGGATTTACCGATTTTGATGCCAATGTTGCTGCCTCATTTGGCAGATTAGTTGCTGTTACTTTCAATAACATGAATATAATGCAAAAACTCAGAACCCAGGAGGAACTTTTCCATTCTGTGGTAGAGACTGCAAGTAATGCTATTATCTGTCTTGATGCACAAGGTAGAATAGCGTATTGGAATAATGCAGCTTTGAAAATCTTTGGGTATAGTGGAGATGAGGTTTTAGGTAGATCCATCAACCTGATAATACCGGAATCAATCCATGCCACTCATGAAAAGGCACTAAGGGAAGCTATAACTGGTGATAGGCTTAAACACTTTGGGAAAATTATCCCAGTAAATGGCTTAAAAAAAGATGGAACTTGTTTTCCGTTAGAAGTATCGATTGCAAAATGGAGAAATAGAGATCAGGCTTATTTCACTGCAATATTGCGAGATGTAACTGAACGTATATTAATGGAGCAGTCATTGCGGGAAAAAGATGAACAGATCAGGAGTGCCTTTGAGTACGCGGCCGTTGGGATGATCATCATTAGCCTTGATGGAAATTTTATAAAGGCCAATTATTCCTTTTGTGATATGGTCGGATATTCCTTTGAGGAATTAAAAGGGAAAAAATGCAATGAAATTACCCACCCGGATAACTCAGCTGAAGAAGTGCTATTGACAAAAAAATTGTTTAGTGGCGAAATAAACTCTTATCAGATAGAAAAACGCTATAAATCCAAAACTGGTCAAACTATTTGGGTTTCAGCTCATGTTTCGATGGCGTACACAGAAAATGAGACACGGTACCTAGTGGCCCAAGTACGTGACATAACTGAACGGAAAGAAGCTGAAAGAGAATTATTACGAGCTACTGAGGAACTGAAAAGAACTAACAGGGATTTAATCAAAATTAATAATTACAAGTCTGATTTTTTAGCAAACATGAGTCACGAGTTAAGAACTCCTTTAACTGCTATTTTAGCTTTAAGTGGTGAAATGTTGACGCAGCGAAATGGGACTTTAAATAATGTGCAGCTAAAATATATGACTAATGTGCGAAATAGCGGAGAAAAATTATTAACATTAATTGATGAACTCCTGGAACTCTCCAAGATTGATTCCGGAAGAATTTTTCTTAATTTTAGCGAGGTTTGTGTTGGGTTGATTACTGAAGAGGTAATACAAGTACTAAAACCACTAGCAAACCAAAAATCTATTAAAATAAATTCTCATATAAAAGACACTGTCAATATCATTGCTGATTCTAATAAGGTGAGGCAGGTTATTATGAACTTGTTAGGCAATGCAATAAAATTTAGTCCTCCCAAAAGTGAAATAATGATTGAGGTGGTTAATAGATCTTTTCCTGAGAAAGGAATAGTGCTTAAAGTAACTGATTCTGGACCGGGAGTACCTCCTGATGAGCAGGAGCTCATTTTTGAGCCCTTTTACCAAGTAGATCATGGCATTAACAGAAAATATCAGGGGACAGGTTTGGGATTAGCGATGGTTAAAAAGATTGTGGATTTGCATCTTGGGACGGTTTCCGTTGAAAATCTGCCTTCCGGGAATGGCGCTGTTTTTACAGTTTTTTGGCCGACGCATCCTTGTTTTGAAGAAGATTTAGATTGAGGGTGAAGCTATAATGGACAAGAATAAAATATTGGTAGTGGATGATGATTCCCTAATTTTAAACTTTATATTGGAAAAATTAGTTTCTGAGGGTTTTCAAGTTATTATCGCATCTAATGGTAAAGATGCTTTGGAATTATGCAGGCAATTCAAGCCAAATTTAGTTTTGCTTGATGTAATGATGCCAGTTATGGATGGTTTTAAGACTTGTACTAAGATCAGGGAATTTAGTTCTGTGCCCATAATATTTCTTTCAGCAAAGAATGAACCCGAGGACAGGGTTCTGGGGCTAACCTGTGGAAGTGACGACTATATTACTAAACCGTTTGACAGTAATGAATTAGTATTAAGAATAAAAGCAGTATTAAAAAGAACTGAAAGCGGGCACATGAATATTCAACGTGAAATACTTAAATTCAGCAGTTTGGTTATCAACTTAGCCAGCAGAACAGTCACCAGGAATCAACAGGAGGTTGAGTTAACTGCAAAAGAATTTGACCTTTTGTGGTTTTTGGCAAGCAATCCCGAAAGAGTTTTTACAAGGGAACAGTTAATCTATCATATCTGGAACTCAGATTATTACGGGGATAATACCGTTGTTACGATGTTAGTTAAACGACTAAGGGAAAAAGTTGAAGAAGACCCCAGCAACCCAACATACGTAAAAACCGTTAGGGGTGTAGGTTACAAGTTTAGTGATGTTGTCGAAATATAGAAAATTAATTACGAGCATTGTCGAAAATGCTCGTTTTTTGTTATAAAAATGTTATTTTGTTGTAATGTAAATTTTATGTTTTTTTAATATACTGTTAATCAATAGGAATATTATAGTAATTTCACTGTTAGAAAATTGAAGTAGAGAAGAAAAAGGCAAACTCAACCGAAAGGTGGGGACGCAAAGCTACGGGTCTAAGGATGTATCCAATGATCGCCGGGCTGCCGTTTAGTATTTATGCACCTTTGCGTCATCTGCAGAGGTGTGTTTTTTTCTGTAGGGGTATAGTTATGGATTTGTATCTTGAAAGGAGGTAACTAGTCAGACAATGCTATAAATGCTAACCGTTGCAACTAACTTTTTAGGATGAGTTTCGATGTTTGATTAAAGAATCCAGCATTTTTCCGGAGGAGATGACTTTATGAAAGTGAAAGTAGGAACAAAGCTTGTTAGCAGTTTTGTAATAGTATTAATGATTACGGCCTTTATTGGAATTTTCGGATTGAACCAAGCTGCACAGATTCAAACTAATTCTGATGAAATCAGTAAAAACTGGATGCGCAAAACACGTTTGATTGGTGAGATGAATGGAGACAGCGGTGATTACAGGATTTATATCGTTCAATATGTATTTGCTGCCTCCCGTGGAGAGCAGGCTGAAGCAAAAGAGTACGAGAAAAAAATCCAAGCAGCTGCAAAGACATTTGAGGAAAAGTTTTCTGAAGTGGAAATTCTGCTCAAAACCGATGAGGGTAAGGCAAAATTCCACAACCTTAAAGTAGTATGGGAGAATTTGAAGGAAGTAGATAACAGATTAATACAGTTGGTTAAGAGCAACAGGCATGCTGAAGCTACTGCATTACTTATGAACGAGTCGAGGGATAAGTATGATGAGTCAAACAAGACTATTGTTGATTTTATGAATTATAACAGACAGCAGGCTGACGTAGTTACTGCTAATAGTGAAACAACTTATAATGTGGGCCGAAATACCAATATAACGGTGCTGATTGCTGCTATAGTTTTAGGCTTAAGCCTGGCTGTATATATTGCCAGGGGAATCAGCAGACCGACCAGCTTGGTCGCTGAGACTGCTCTTCGTGTTGCTGAGGGAGATCTTACGGTAGATGAGTTAAAGGTAACCTCACGGGATGAAATTAGGGATATGGCAGATGCCTTTAATAAGATGGTTGTTAATCTAAGAGATATGGTGCATCAAATAAATGGAACCAGCCAGTCGGTGGCTGCGGCCAGTGAAGAGTTATCCTCCAATGCAGAAGAAGCCACCAAGGCAACTCAACAGGTAGCCCAAACTATTAGTCAGGTCGCCGAAGGTTCAACCAGTCAGGCTCAAAGTGTTACTGATACGGTTGAGGTTATGGACCAGGTTTCCCAGTCAATTCAGCAAATAGCTACTGGTGCAGGAGAACAAAATAAGAATGTAGTCCAGACCTCTGAACTGGTGGAAGAAATGGTCAAGAAGATAGATGTGATGGCCGAGGGAATGGAAATAGTTAAGCAGGTAGCAGAACAGAACGGTATTGTCGCTATAAATGGCGGAAAATCCGTTGAAGAAACTGTACACGGCATGCATCAGGTAAAAGAAGCGGTATTTGAGACTGCTCAGAGAATACATGAGTTGGGAGAACAGTCACAAAAAATTGGTGAGATCATTGAAGTAATAGACGATATTGCAGAACAAACAAACTTATTGGCGTTAAACGCAGCTATAGAAGCAGCCAGGGCCGGGGAACATGGTAAGGGTTTTGCAGTAGTGGCTGATGAAGTAAGAAAACTGGCAGAAAGGTCAGGTAAGGCTACCAAAGAGATTGCTCAGTTAATCACAGATATTCAGCGTGGAACCAAGGTAGCAGTGGAATCTATGGAAGTGGGAACAAAAGAAGTAGAATCAGGCGTAGGTCTTGCTCAGGAAGCAGGTAAGTCCTTGGGTGAGATAGTAGAAGGAGTACAAACAGCGGGCGAGCATGTGAGTAAGATAATGGGGATACTTAACGAAATTTTGGATGGAAGTGAGGAAGTCTCTAAGGCAATAAATAACGTTGCAGCCATAACTGAAGAAAGTTCGGCCGCTACGGAACAAATGTCGGCTGCAGCAGAAGAAGTAAATGCATCAATACAAAATGTTTCAGCAATATCGGAGGAGAACGCGTCAGCAGCAGAAGAGGTTTCAGCATCTACAGAAGAGCTGACAGCATCCATTGAAGAGATTTCTGCCTCAAGTGACCAACTGGCTGGTATGGCTCAGGATTTACAGAAAATCGTATCACAGTTTAGGGTTTAGGAGGTAGAGGCGTGACAGAAACAGAAAAACAGTATGTTATATTCAAACTGGGCCAGGAAGTTTTCGGTCTGGATATAAGTAAAGTCAAAGAAATTATTGTTTATCAGAATACAACCAAGATACCTGGTTCATCCGAAATTATTGAAGGGATAATTAATCTGAGAGGCCGTGTTATTCCGATAATTGATCTTCGAAAAAAGCTTAATTTCAAAGAAGACAAAATAACAAACGGAACTCGCATAGTAGTGGTGGAGACACAGATTACGGTTGGAATTGTGGTGGACAGTGTATCAGAAGTATTAATGATTGCTGCGAATCTTATTGAAAAGCCTTCCACCATGATTACAACAAATGTTTGTGATAATTACATAGAGGGAATTGCAAACATGGAAGACAGATTGGTAATAATATTGGATTTAGAAAGAGTAATAGATCAGGATATAGAACAAGTTGTTCAACAAAAAGGTAGTACGATCGAATCAGCTGCTAATAGAGGTGTTAGCTTTGGAAAGAATGACGATATCAAGATTGGAAAGCGATCTTAGAAGACGTTTGGAATTTGAAGAAACCTTAAAGAGGGTATCTTCACGTTTTGTAGGTATTCATAATATAAAAAAAGCTATAAGTTTATCGCTCACTGATATTAAGAATTTATGTAAAGCGGTTGAATCTTATTTGTTTTATTTTTTTGAGAGTGAGAGTGAAATTGACATTAGCAGTGCTTTTCCCCGAAATGAAAGAACTCAGAAAATTTTTATAGATGAGTATCCTTGGTGGAAGGAAAGAATCATAAATGGCAATGTGATTATTATTAAAAAACTGGCGACACTGCCTGAAGAAGCAAAAGCGGAAAAGCAATTATTGGAGTATCTGAAAATAAAAAACTTGTTGATCTTACCCCTTTATGCTGACGGAGTACTATCAGGCTTTCTTGGTTTTTCAAATCTTCAGGAAACCGGGTTTAGTGAGGATGAAATGGCCTTGCTAAAAATGGCAGCTGAAATAATATCAAATGCTCTCAGCCGCCACTTGTTTGAGAAAAGATTGAGGGAATCGGAAGCAAGCTACAAAGCAATTTTTGCTAATACAGGAACTGCAACTATTATCACTGATGAAAATACTTTGATTGTACTTGCAAATGACGAATTTGTAAAATTGATTGGGTTTGATGACAGGGAACAATTAGAAGGAAAGATAAAATGGACTCAGTTTTTTTGCGAAGACACTTTAGAAACCATGCTTAAATATCATTACCTGCGAAGAAGTGTTGAAAAGATTGTACCCAATAATTACGAAGCGCAGCTTGTTGATAAATTCGGTAATAGAAAATATGTTTTGGTACATGTTGCTATGCTGCCCGGAATGAAGAAAAGCATAATATCATTTACTGATATTACTGTTCAAAAAAATGCGGACAAGAAGTTAATACATTTAAGCTACCATGATGCTCTTACAGGGCTTTACAATCGAACTTATTTTGAAGAAGAATTTAATAAGTTAGAGCGGCAGAAAAGAACCGGAGTTGGAATTATTTTATGTGATCTTGACGGACTGAAACTGATTAATAATACTGAAGGTCACATGGCCGGAGATGCTTTATTGGTGGCTGCTTCAAAAATACTTAAAAAATCTATAGGTACTGATCATATTTTAGCCAGAATTGGTGGGGACGAGTTTGCTATTTTGATACCAAATTCAAACCCAGTAATGCTTCGGGATGTAAGCACTAAAATTAAAAACAATTTGCTAAGCAGAAATCGGAGTAAGCCAAACCTTGATTTAAATATCTCGTTAGGTTTTTCTTTTAAGACGGAAGAATCCAAATCTTTAAACGAGGTGTTCAAAGAGGCGGATGATAATATGTATCGGGAAAAGCTCCTTAACAGCCATAGTAGACAAGGGCAGGTATTAAATACTCTCTCAAAAGCTATCGAAGCCAGGGACTTCATAACGGGGGGGCACGCCGAACGACTACAAGATTACGTAGCAGAATTGGCACGTTTAGTGGGTTTTAGAGAATATGAAATTTCAGATTTAAGGTTATTCGCCAAATTTCATGACATTGGAAAGGTAGGTATATCAGACCGCGTTTTATTTAAAAAACAACCTTTAACAAAGCATGAAATGGATGAAATGCGCAGGCACTGTGAAATAGGATACCGAATTGCACGTACTTCGCCGGATTTAGCTCGAATAGCTGATTGGATATTAAAGCATCATGAATGGTGGAATGGTAGTGGATATCCTCTTGGTATTAGGGGTAAAGAGATACCGTTGGAATGTCGTATTTTATCAATTGTTGATGCGTATGACGCTATGACTAGTGACCGGCCTTATAGAGAAGCGATGAGTAGTACTCTCGCGATAAAAGAGTTGAAACGGTGGTCAGGGCTTCAATTTGATCCTGAGTTGTTAGAAATGTTTATAAGATATTTAACGGAGAAGTCATTAGAAGCCTCTAAATGGGCTGATTTAGAGATATTATGATTACGTGCAGTGCCAGCAGCCTAATATATGCAAAGCAAAACGCCGCTTATGCCAAGCGGCGTTTGTCTACGGTTTTCAACGATTATGATATTTTAAGAATCGGTTTAACTGTTATGCCATTCTTAGAATCTTCGAATGCCTCGTTAATTTCTTCAAAATTGTAGAACTTAACTAATTTATCCAATGGGAATTGCCCCTTTTTATAATATTCAACCAACTGAGGAATGAATACTTTTGGGACAGTATCTCCTTCAATAACACCCATGACAGTTTTTCCTTCAGCCATGATATCGTTATGTACATCAAAGTTAATTTCCGGTGTTATTCCGACAATGGCACACTGTCCAAGCGGGCGTAACGCATGAATGGATTGCTTGACAACAGCAGGAACGCCGGTTGTTTCAACGGCAAAATGGGTACCGCCGTTGGTAATGTCTTTAATCTCTTTTACTACATCAACTTTACTGCCATTTAATGTATGAGTGGCGCCTAATTCTTTAGCCAGCTCCAGACGACTATCATGTATATCTACAGCAATGACATTTTTGCAGCCGGCAATTTTGGCTGCCATTATAGCGCTTAACCCTACCGCACCGCTTCCGTACACGGCAATGGAGGAGCCAAAGGCTGGCTGCAGCCTGTTTATGACAGTTCCGCTTCCTGTTTGAATTCCACAACCTAATGGTCCTAAAAGAGCCAAATCCACATCTTTATCCACTACTACAACATTTCTTTCGTTTGCCACCGCAAATGTTGCAAAAGATGACTGCCCAAAAAAAGTGGAAACAGCATTATTATCCTGGTAGATACGATTAGTGCCGTCACCCATCCTTCCTCCAAAATTCAGTGGATTAAACTCCAAACATACTGAAGAGTGACCTGTTAAACAATTCTCGCATTGTCCACACGATGCAAATGTAAGAACAACGTGATCACCAGGTTTGACTGTTTTTACAGCTGATCCGACTTTTTCAACAATACCTGAACCTTCGTGGCCAAGTACCACAGGAAAAGGTGTTATGCCCAAATCCCTGGCGACAGCATCTGTATGGCATACACCGCAAGCTGCTATCTTGACGAGAACTTCATCTTCCCTTGGTTCTTTTAATTTGACTTCTTCCAGTTTAAAATCTTCACCTAAACCATGGGTAACTGCTGCTTTTATCTTCATAAGAACCTCCCCCTTATTATTTATTTATTTATTGAAGCATTTTATAGATTCATGAGAACTATTGAAATCAACTTAAGGCGCCTGCCTTTTCAAGTTCAGCGACAGCGTTTTCCAGACTCAGCTCCAGCAGCTTTTGTCTGGTGGGAACTCCCTGAGCGGTCCAGCCCCGTTCGGTATAATATTCATCCAGCATTTGATTTAACTCAGCTTTGGAAATGTAGTGGCCTTTAGAGCCACCTTCCTTTAACGGTTCTGTGAGGATTCTTTCTGGAAGGCTATCATCATCCCGGGTAAAACCCTCCCGTACGTTAAAAGCCCGGGCCAGATTATTCACCCGTTCTCCTACTTTCTCAATATCTGCTGCGGTAAAATTCAATCCTGTTACGGCATTAAGCATATCTGCCGCATTTTGGGCAGCAGTAGCGGGGAAAGCCATATCCAGCAAGAAGGCGCACATTGTAGGGCAGTCACAGGTGGCAGTGCGGATATCCTGGTTCCATTTAGTTAATTTGCCTTTGCCATCAGGTGTGAAACGGTCTATAGTTTCCGGCACAGGGATTCCGAAAATTTCCTGAAAAGCATATCCCCGGTTGTGGTCTGCTCCTGTATATGCAGTAGCGTAATTCAAGCCATGGGCTTTTGCCCCTCGGACATCATAGCCGGGTAGTTCTAGACCTTTTACATGCAGGGCATACTTCTCTGCCCCTTTGCCTATTTTAGCTGCGGCATCCTTCACTCCATCAGCAAGAACGGCACCGATTCCCCGGCGATAAGCCATTTCGGAAATAAGCCTAACCATTGCCTCATGATTACCAAAGTTCAACTTTGTACCATTAGTATCTTCATTAGTAAGAATCCCCTTCTCGTACAGTTCCATGGCAAACCCAATGGTTACACCAGTTGACATGGTATCTAAACCCAACTCATCACAGAGACGGTCAGCTGCAATAATGCTGTCCAGATTATTTACCCCGGTTTGACCACCGAAACAATACATAGCTTCGAATTCAGGAACTGACATGGCCCCGGCATAAGCCCCCTCACGCACCAACTTAAGTTGACTGCAGGCGACAGGGCACTTATAGCAGTGTTCTTTACCGACCTTCTTAGCCGTATTTGCTTCTACTCCTAACGACTCTACTGGGGTTGTAACACCGGTTTCACTCCAGTTCTTAGCAGGGAAAATGCCCAACCCTGAAGTAACTTCAACTACCAGGGGTGTACCTGTATGGGCAAATGTAGAGTAGAGCACCGGGCTTTCTTTCATGGCATTCTGCATGCTGGTTTTTGCCTGATTAAACTGGCTCTCGGAGGATACAGGTACAGGTTGGCTTCCTCTTATGGCAATGGCTTTTAAGTTTTTAGCACCCATTACCGCACCCAGGCCTTTACGACCGGCAGCCCTGCGTTCATTAATTATACAGGCTAATTTCGACTGGTTCTCCCCTGCAGGACCGATGCAGGCAATCCTGATGTTCTGGTCGTTAAGCTCATCTTTAATCAGTTGTTGACAATCAATACTGGTAGTTCCCCATACTTTCTCTGCGGAGCGAAAACTGACTTTCCCATTATTTATCCAAATATAAACCGGTTCATCAGATTTTCCCTCAATAATTAAGGCATCATAACCGGCGAATTTTAGTTCCACGGGGAAATACCCCCCTGTTAGGGACATTCCTACCGCTCCGGTTAAGGGAGATTTTGCTGTGACAGCCATTCGACTGGCGCAAGGGGCTGAAGTACCGCTTAAAGGGCCAACCGAAAAAATCAGTTTATTATGTGGCCCCAAGGGGTTACTTTTGGCGGGAACTTCATCAAACAGGTATTTAAGTCCAAAACCTGCACCGCCAATAAACTCCTTAGCCAATTTCTCCGATATAGTCTCTTCAACAAAAGTTTTATCTGTTAGATTTACCCGTAAAAATTTACCCATATACCCGTGTTTCATAATGATCACCTCCATGGTTTTGACAGCCTGCTAAGCGGTCACTTGGCTAGTCTCTATTCCCTGATTTTTACGGCTTAAAACACGCGGTGCAGTTTCGATGTACCAGAAAGAAACTACTGCCGCAATAATAGGTGCTATACCTGCCAAATACATTGGGTAGATTAAACCAAACTTATCTGCCAGGCTTCCTGCTATAATAGGCATTACCATAGCCCCAAAAATTTCCCCAATAGAAGTAGGTATCCCGACTGCGGACCCAGCTAATTTCGCGGGCACAGACTCAGTTGTGGTCAAAGCCAGGAAGATTGGATAAGTTCCCCACCCAAAGATTGCTCCAACAAATAGGATGCAAAATAATGTCACGGGATTTGACCCGGCGAGAGCAAACCATATGACTGAAATTCCGGTGATAATAGAAGATACAATCATGACCGGTCGTCTGCCCAAGTAGTCAGATATAGCGGCAATCCCAATCATGCCGATAAATCCGCCAAAGCCCCATGCTGAGAGGACAACTCCGGCTGTAGGCAAAGACAACCCTCTGACCTGAGTAAGAAATAAAACAGCAAAGGCAGCAAAAACAAACAACCAGTTCATAAACAAGCAGCTTACTATAGTTGAAACCCATACATTTCTATATTTCAGAGCTGCAAAAAATCCGGGCTTTGTTTCCTCACTTTTAATAGCAATATCTGAAACCGGTTTCTTTTCTTCTTTTTGGCTAAATGACAATGGCTCCTTCATTACATATGCAATTATTGCAGCCAAAACTAAACCGGGAATTCCGACAATGAAGAAAACAGGGCGCCAGCCAAATTCAGTGGCTAGCTGGGTGGCTATTATTGCTCCTAGACCAATGCCTATACCTGGGAAAAAACTCTGGTGAATACCAAGATTAAGCCCTCTCTTCTTAGGAGTAGACTCTTCGCCAATTGTCGCAGCGCTGGTAGAAAATACGCCACCTTCACCGACGCCCATCAGGCCCCGGACAACCAGTAGTCCTCCGTATGATTTCACCACACCTGTTACCCAAGACATCAAAGAAAAAAAGATTGCCGAAGGTATAAGGACTTTTTTCCGTCCGATACGATCTGATAAACTTCCCATAACCCACGCTGATACTGCCCATGTCATGGCTAAAACAGCAGTTATTGCACCTGCTTGAGTATTGTTTAGGCCGAACTCAGGCATCAGAATTGGAAACAGATAAACGATAACTAAGCGATCCAAACCAAGTGTTCCATGAAGCAGAGCCAAAAGAATTACGATTTTCCACTCATACCATTTAGATCTTTGTTCTTTTTCCATCATCAATCCCTCCTCTATACATAAGACCAATTACCGTACTTACTAAGATTCACCATTTCTTATAGTTTTTTTGATATCTGGTACTCACTTTATCATGCAGCATCCCTCCTTATCGGCACCGCCTATCTGCCACCTGAAGAAGTATCAGTCTTAGCGGCGTTTAGCTATCGGATAAATTAGGTCTAGAATAGCACACGTCGGATTTTTATTACTACCTCTGAACCAGGTGAAAACTTCTGCAAAATTCCGCCTGTTTCCACCTAAAATTGGACCTAGCTTTGCTGTCATGTTACTTCAAAATTTGCGCGAACGGTTCTTTATTTTTGCTCTAGCGACTAAAATGTTCAGTGACTGGAAAATGGATAAACCAGTGAAATGCTGATTATGCATTTTTAGTGACAGAAGCAAAATAACTATTTAGACTTACCTTTAAGGGGGCAAATATGGTCATTTAAGGGAAAATTGAGGTAGGTTGAGAAATGATTAGGTACTATCATGTAAAGAAGATTAAAAAATAGGTAAGAAGATTAAAAAATAGGTAAGAAGATTAAAAAACACCACGGAGGAAAATCAGATGCGTGCTTCAGAATTAAACATGCAGGAACTTCTCAGTTTTTCACCTGAACAGGGTAAAATTCGTTTAAAGGACTCCCGGGTACTTGTCTTTGATGCTGCAGCCCTTGGAAAACTACGCAAAGATTTAATTGACACACTGGGCATGGACAGGGCAAAAGGATTCCTTATTAGGTATGGCTGGTCATGTGGTTTTGAGGCGGCAATGAGCATTAAAGAACAGTTTCAGTGGGACAATGAGTTGGAGTGGATATATGCCGGTCCTACTATGCATACTTTGACCGGACATGCCCTGGTCCAGCCAAACATTATTGAAATAGACCGGCAAAAGGGTACATGGTTGATTGATGTAAACTGGAATAATTCCTTTGAGGCAGAGCAGCACCTACTGCATTTTGGTCACCACTATGAACCGGTTTGTTGGATGTTGGTGGGGTATGCAGGCGGTTATGGTTCTGCATATTTGGGAAAAAAAGTTATTTATAAAGAGATACAATGTGTCGGACAGGGAGATGAGCGCTGCCATATTATCGGAAAGACCCTTGAAGAATGGGGTGACGAGATAAATTCTGAACTGGCCTATTATGAAGTAAGTAAAATCAGTGAAGAACTGGAAGCAGCTCATCAGCGTATTAAGGCTCAGAACAAGATTCTTGAACAGGCAGTTATCGTACACGAACAGCTGACTCAATGCATATTACAGGGAAAAGGTGTTGAAGATATTACCGCTAATCTTTCCGAACTGCTGAAGTGTACGGTAATTTTAGAGAATCGCGATTTGACGCCGCAATTCTCCTTTTCTACGCAAACTGCTGAAGAAGATTTATTGAAACCGTATCTTAATATCATTACCAGTCCTTCTTTCAAAACAGCTTCAAAACATTACTTAAAGCAAAGGCGTCCCTTTCAGATAGTTGACGAATACTCAGATTTTCATGTTTTCCGCCTGGTTTCACCAATAATCGTAGGCAATGAATTACATGGTTTCATATCCTTGCTTCGGATAGGACTTGCTTTTAAAGAACTGGAAAGGATTGCCCTAGAACATGCTTCCAGCGTCTTTGCCCTGGCAATATTAGAAGGAATTAAAATTGCAGAGGTAGAGAGGCGCTTAAAAGGAGATTTCATTGATGATTTGCTTTCCGGGAAATTTTCTGACAGCAAATCAATCATAAACCGGGCTTTTAGACTTCAATATGATATTACACTACCTCACCGGGTAGTTATTCTGGACATTCACGACTTTACTAAGCTAATACAATCCTTTAGGCATAACGAAAAAAAGATTTTGCATTTCAAGACAGAACTTGTTAATGCAATTCAATCTTGCTTAGATCAGCTGGGAAAAGGAATGGTTGTTAACAAAAGCGATATTATAATTATGCTTGTTCAACAAACTAAGCAGGATAATTCTGAAACAGATACCAGACATTTGGCGGAAAAGATTATTAAGCATATCTCCAATCGTTTTCCCAAAGTGACTTTGACTGTAGGAATAGGAAGTATCTGCTCAGATCTGTCAGACTATTACCATTCTTTTCTATCTGCTCAAAAAGCTATCGAAATAGGAAAAGCCCTAAAGAAATATGGCCAGGTAATTTCTTTAGAGCAATTTGGTGCTCACGCCATGTTATTTAGCGCCGTAAATCCAAATGATTTGTATGACTTTGCCGCTAACCAATTAGGTGCCTTGTTAACTTATGATGAAACCTATCAAGCTCAACTTATACCAACACTGGAGGAGTTTCTAAACCACCTTGGAAATATCGAGGCTACAGCTCGAACAATGAATATGTCGATAAGTGGCCTGAAGTACCGGATTCAACGGATAGAAGAGATTGCAGGGCTGAAACTGAAAGATGCTCAATCCTGGTTTAATCTCCAATTTGCATTAAATATCCTGCAATTATCGGGAAAGGACCAAATAAAAAATAAGTTATAAAGCTAATAAACTTTAAAAACTAGCCGTTTCGGTCTAAAAAAAAGGCCAAACGGCTAGTTTTATGCTGCGGGATTTTCTATTTCATTTTAATTGCCCGATGTGGGCAGAAGTTGACACACCTGCCGCATCCTACGCATTTATCAAGATCAATTTCCGGAATTTCTGCTTTGAAGAACCATTTTTTCTTTTGAGTAATGGCGCCTAAGGGGCACGCTTTTTTTGCGGGGCAGAATGGTGAATGGTCACATTGATTCTTGTTAAGGACGGCTTTTTTCTTTGTTTTCATTGGGCACCTCCAATTGCAGTTTACTTATCCATTATACCCCGCGGGGGTATATAAGTAAAGGGGCTAAAGTTGACCATTCAGAAGAGTTCCCCGAACCGCGATAACGGTATGAGGGATTATAAAACTTTTCTCTTATGTGAACAGGTTTATCTATGAGATGCTAAACCCGCCGTTTTGGGCTGACATATCCCCAAACCGGCGGGTTTTTGTGAGTTTGCCTTCTCTGGTTTTTTCTACCGCGGGTCGTAACCAATCACTGACCAAATACCGGTATCGTTCTGCCGAACAATGCGCTTAAGATATACATGTTTGACCGGGCCAACGTTAACCTTGACTATGGCTTCGATGCCATTATTGGCTGTAGTCTTAAGAGATGATTCTGGTATCTCTCCTTCACCTTTTATTCCTTCCGGAGATACCTTCAAGTTAACGAAGGTGAATGCCACATAAAGTGGATCGAGCTGCCATGGACTGTGTCCCCCATCTACCTGCTGCTGATCTGCTTTTGCAATTTCTATATCTACCGGTACTTTAATCTGGGCCCTGGCAGATAGACTCTCACCGGTATCTGAAAGAGTAAGGTCCTTTGCAATCTGTCGGGCCAGTTCTATTCGTTTAGGCCCTGTAATTAGAATCTCGACTCCATCCTGGATCCATCTGAGTTGTTCATGAATAACCTCAACCGGACCTCCTGCAGCTTTACCCAACGCACCGTAATTTTCCGGTTTAAGAGCTCCCTTGGCCGGGGTTTGTTCAATTATGGTATTGCCATAGTCCAGAACAATCCGGTTATGAAATGCAAAAATACGCTTTGGTGCTTCTTGTGGTAAAAGAGGAACAAATCTGCTTATTACAGATGCCTGTTCTGCAGTGTTTACCTGCTGTCCCGGGTCTTTTTCTATTATTTTATATCCTTTCGGCGGCTGGTAAGTGAAAATTGCCGGATCTACTTTAATATTTGGTTCGAAGCTTGTAAAGCTATAAGTAGTTTGCAAAGCATTTTGCATAGCGGTTTGAAGCTGCAGAGGCAGATTTGTATCCCTGTCAACCCAAAGATAATAGGGCTGCCCTCCGGGTGGTAAAATTCGCAGCTTTGTTGTTTTATGTCCGGAAATTAACTCTTCGCCGACAACAGAATAGGGGTACTGTTTGGCTCGTTTGGCTTCATCTTTTAGGTCAAACCCTTGCCCTACCGGATCTGGCAAAAGAGGCAGCAAGGCAACTTCTCTGCTTTGAGGACGAACCTGCCATTTACGTTGGTTATTATTGACGGTTAAAGTTCCGTCATTCTGACGAACAGCGTATTTATCTCCTTCTGACCATAGTTCAGCTTTTTGCACTAACCAGTCATCCCCGGCCTGATTTTTCACACGAACTTCCAGCATACCATGGTAATTGGCTAAATTGGCAGCTGCTTTGTTCATTGCATGTACCACATCGTTAGCACCTGTCCATAAAGTAGTAAGGAATATGAAAACTAACAGCCCGGCGGTTAAGGCTGCTGTTGGCAAGAGCAGCTGGGGACGACGGATTGATTTTGTTATGGAGTGGTAAATCCGCTGACCCAGGTTTTTTGTGGGTTCAGCCTGTGGACGTATGCTTTTCACAGCGCTAACCACAGCTAATAATTGTGATGTTTCATAATTTAATTTTTGCCTGGGTTCACGTTCATGATTTAGTGAGTCAATAAGTATATCCAGTTCTTCCTCAGAAGTTCTTTTCAATGTATATCCGCCTCCTCAAAATGCTTGTCAACAAGGTTTTTCAGAGCCTGAACGGCCCTATACTGCAGACCGCGAATTGAATCCTCGGAACGTCTCATTTGAGCTGCAGTTTCGCTGCGGGAAAAGCCCTGAATGATGCGCAGCCGCAATACAGTTTGATAATCTTCCGGAAGTTTTGCTAACATTTGCTGCATCAAAGCTTGTATATCTACTTTATCTGTAACACTGATGTCACTAAGCATGTAATCTTCCAAAGGCACCCGGGTCCCCCGTGCTTTTAGGCGCCGCCATCGGTCGCGAATTAAATTCAATGCTACTGTCTTTAGATAACTGTTGGTTGGAAGATTATCCGGAGATGACCATTTTTTGAGGGCACGTACAAAAGTTTCCTGAGTAATATCTTCAGCTTCTTCACGGTTTTGTACAGATCCGTAAACATAACGATAAATCATCGGCCAGGTGTTATCACACCATTTCTGAATATGTTGTTGGTCAGTTGTAGAATTTGCCCTCCTAAATATGTTCACTGCTATTACCACCTCCCTTAATAACTAAAACGCAGTGGATTAACAAATGTCACGGTGACTTGATAAATTTGCGGTGGTATATATCTCCTATAGTTTAAGGGCTTTGCTTTAACAATATCCTTCTTTTAATTGTTTTGGATGCTTTCTGGGCCAATACATTTTTTTATATATATTGAGCATGATAATATTCAGGTATTTCAGTAATCAGGAGAAGGTCGCAATGTTAAAATTCTTCAGACGAAATAAAGAGCGGCATGCGCAGCAGCCCTCAAATAAATCAGAACAAATTTCGTGCAATAACGAAGAAATGGAATCAATCCGTTTTGTGGAAGTTTCGCCTAGAGATTCGCAGCAGTCATTACGTGGCAGTAAGAAACGCTTCTCTGAGAGCGCAAGGTATAATCTTAGTATAATGTCTAAACGGGTGTCTACTGAGAATCTCGTCTGCGAGCAGTTTAAATTAGGTTCTGTCTCAACAAAAACAATTTATATACTATACCTCAAAAACATTGCAAACCAGGGGATTGTCTCTGAAGTCAAGGATAGAATTGCGGCCATTAAAGCACCAAATATTCTTGATAGCAGCTTTATTGAGCGGAATATAGAAGATTCAAATCTCAGTCCTTTTCCTCAAATTGAGGTTACCCAAAAGCCAGATGTAGTGGAATCAGCTCTGATGCAGGGAAGAGTGGCTGTCATCGTTGATGGAAGTCCTGACGTATTGCTGGCGCCGACAACTTTTTTTGACTTGATGGATACACCTGACGATGCGTATTCCCGGTGGTTTTTTGCTGCCAGTTTTTTTAGGATTGCCCGTTATATTATGTTTTTGCTGGCAGCTTCACTGCCCGGCTTTTACATTGCACTGACATCATTTAACCCTGAAATGATTCCGACTAAACTGATGCTTCAAATATTAGCCAGTCGTGAAGAGACCCCTTTTCCTATATATTTTGAAATTTTTCTCATGATGGGTATTATAGAAGCGATTAGGATGATGATGATACGAATACCGAGCCAGGTAGGGTACACAATTGCAATAATATCCGGGCTTAGTCTGATTGGGGTAGGAGTTGTTTCTAATGTAATCGGTCCTGCAGCAGTAATAATTCCCACTTTAACAATGGTTGCTTCGTTCGGTATCCCTAGCTACGATCTCCGGGCAGCAGTCAGGATTATTCAATTCTTTACTATGATAATGTCTTCATTACTGGGCATATTCGGATATGCCACAGCTTTCTTTTTTATAGCAATACATATTGCTGCCCTGAAATCTTTTGGCATACCCTACATGAGTCCTTTAGCTCCAACTGAGGCCAGTGGCTTGGAGCATACCGTTCTCAGGGGGAATACATCCCAAATGCCTCAAGACGAAACATACAATCCCAAGAAAATGAGTTAAAGGTGATGAACAGTGCACAATTTTAAGAATACAATTCCTGATAAACTAGACCCCAGGGTCATGACAGTAGCACTTTTCGTTGGAATCGTTGAATTTGAACTATTCACTATGTCCAAAGGAGTAGTCAAAACTGCCGGATCTGATGCATGGATTTGTGTGGTGTTAGGTGGGGTTATTGCGATTTTTCTGGCTTATCTTTTGGTCAAGCTGGCAGCACGCTTTCCTAATGAGAATTTTTTTCAATATAATAGAAGGGTTTGGGGGAAATATATTGCCTTCGTCATCGCAATCGCTTATTTGATTTACTGGTTTACATATTTAGTGCTGCTATGGGAAGACGTTAATGAGGCTAACAAACTATTTTTTCTCAGGGAGACTCCTTCAATAGTGCCCCTGGCTTTTTTTGGTATAGCTGCCGCTTTGTCGGCTCTATATGGATTAACGGCCCTAATACGATTTTTTCAGATTTCATTTCCATTCATAATAATTCCCTTAACAATTATATTTGCATTAAGTATAGCTAAAATTGAAATAACCAGCTTCTTACCAATACTCAGTAATGGGATTACGCCGGTGCTTAAGGGGTCGTTTAATATTGTAGGAGCACTGCAGGGATTAGAGCTAATTTTGTTTTTAGGTCCCTTTTTAAACGATGTAACCAGGTCAGTAAAACCGGTTCTGCTGTCCATTGGCGTGCTATTGACTACTGTAATGTTCCAATTAACCGCAGCTGTTGGTTTGCTTGGCGTTGAAAGCGTAAATCTATCGATATACCCGGGGGTTGATTCTATTACCGTAATTGAACTTCCTGGTTTCCCTGTACAAAGATTTGAATTATTCCTCACTTTTCCGTGGATCTTTGGTGTTTTTACTACAATCTGCTTAATGGTATATCTTTCGTCCTACGGTATCATGCAGATATTCAACCTAAAAAGAAAGAGATTAGTTTGCTTTTTGGTGAGTGCTTTGACTATAGCGGCGTCATACCTTTTTCCAAATACTGCCGTTGAGCAAGAAGTGAGAAATTCTTTTATTTATGCCACTCTGCTTTTTGTCTATGCAATTCCTATACTTACACTTGTAGCAGCAACTATCCGTTCGAAGAGAGGTTGAACTAATGAATAGATTCACAGGTATTGTCTTGGTAATATGTCTCCTATTTACCCAGGTGAGCTGTTGGGATGTGCAGGATGTTGCCAATACAGCCTTTATTACAGCTATTGGTCTGGATATTTCTAAAAACCCAGGCATGATAAAAGTAACTTTTGTTATACCAAGACCTTCGAAAATAAGAAACCGGTCCGACCAGAACTATGCCATTAGTGAGACAGTAGAGGTTGAAAGTCTAACCAGGGCAGTTGAAAAGTTGGGGACAAGGTTATCCCGTAAGGTACGGTTTGGGCATTTACAGGTCATTGTTATTGGCGAAAAACTATCCAGGAAAAATTTTCGGGGAATTATAGATTTGTTTAGCAGAAATCCTGAGATTGCACTGAGAACAAGACTCATGTTTGTTCATGGGGGAGAGGCTATAGATGTACTTGAGGTTTCACCAATTTTAAATCGCTCTCTTGCATCAGAACTGGTTGGTATGGCTATGATAGGGCGAGATAATGCTTTAGTAAGGACTGTTGGTTTTCAAGACGTCCGAAAAGGATTATTAAAAAACAATGGTACGGTACTTGCCTCAAGGCTTATCATAAATAATAAGAACAAAAAGCCCTTTATTGAATATGAAGGCGGGGCGGTTATAAAAGACTGGCGTATTATTGGCTGGCTTGATGAAAATGAGGGCAAAGCTGCAAATTGGTTTCTTGAGAGCCCAAAGCCTAAAGTTAGCGCTAAAGTTGGAGGCGCTCTGTATACATATTCTATTGCCAAAAGATCAACCAAAATAATACCCATAACAAACGCGGGCAGCTTAAGCTTTTTAATAAAGGTAAATGCTTCAGGGAATATAGAAGAAGGGCATTTTGGACAGGACCTCTCACAACACAAGAATCTGGAAAGGTTAGAAAAAATACTTTCTGCAATTGTAATCGACCAGGTTACAAACGCGGTTTACAAATCCCAAAAGGAGTTAAGAACTGACTATCTCGGTTTTGGTAAAGCTTTAGAAATTAACGATCCACAGCTGTATAGAAAACTGGATTGGCCAAAAGTTTATCCTAACGTGCCTGTAACTGTAAAAGTACAGACTAATGTACATAGGTTTGGGAAAACTAAGTAGGAATTTTAATTCTGTTAAAATGCCTTAATGCCTGCTAGATATGACATGTTTCGACAAAAATCATGCAGAAACACAAACGAGCTGCTCTATTGACAGCTCGTTTGTTCAATGATACGCAAATGTGCTGGGCTTTGTAGATGGTGTAAAGCTGGAAAACTATGAGTTCGCTAAAGTTGGTATATTAATATAGAATTGGTTTGTTATATTCAATATCTGTAATTTCACATTTATACCAGTTAAAATCGCCTGTTTCGGGCCTCCAGATGATATCAGTTTTGTTAGGGATATTTATACCGTTAAACTCTCTATATCCTTTGGTGATGCCTCCCCAGTCCTGAAGTTCATACCTGCCGTTAATTTCCCTGTATCTATTGGCTATAAAGCTTACAAGTTTACCGTTTTCATCAAACTCAAAAATCCCCGAAGCAGTAACTCCTCCATAGCTCATAGTTGCTTTGGCTTGGTTTGCATCAATTTCTTCCCATTTTATGTAGCTGCTTAAGGCTGCTGTAGGAAACCATTGCATTTCGGCCATGTACCTTAAGAGTGTACCCTGGTCTATTTCCTTTCCCCGGGAATCGGCCAGTGGAATTAATGAAATAAGCTTGATAAGCATATGACCTGTGCCTTCAAAATACTTATCCCTTCCTGCAATGTACATAAAAGGCGCCATTTTGATTTTGGCTATCCAGATAAAACCCGGCTCGTCCACATTAAAATACTGCACCGCTTCGGCAGGCATCCACTTTCCGTCTTCTGTAGTTCGCATCATCCCTTTTTGTTTCAGGCGGACTGTTTTGATTTTCTCTTTTCCAATCACTTGAGAGTGCTCAAGCCATTTCTGAACAGAGCGGGGCAATCCGTCAAGGTCATTTTTTTGCACAATTTCAGTCTTGTTATCAACATTTTTAAAAAGCTCCCTGACCTCTTTTTTTGCACTACGGGTGAACAGGAAGTCTGCAATAAATGACGCCGCGCTCAGAAGTATTACTGCAGAACCAAGAATAATAAGGGAGACACTTATAATTTTAGGCATTTTCTCAACCCCTTTAATTTTGAGATGTAACTGGATTCAGCTCAGTTCTTAAATTAAGTAGAAATAAAACAATCAGCAATAAACTTACTATAGTCAGCGTGCCTGAAATAGCCAGCAAGCTATAATTAATTCCAAAGCCGTAAAACTGCAGGAACCATTCGCTGAATCCCCAGGACAGGCAGACAGTAAATAATTTAAAAAGAACAACCCCGGCCAGTACAACGCTAAAGGCCTTACGCTGTATAAGTTGTCCTGCAGTCACGCCAATTGCGGGAAAAACCACACATAAATCGAGAATAAAAACAGCATATGCACCTAAGGGAATATGTTTTGCAATGTCCGGAGAAATCCTAAGAAGCCATCCAGGGATGAGAATTGATAAGACTAGACAAAAGAAAATTATTATAGACCACCGCAATAATGAAGGGAGATGGTATGCTTTCAATGCAGAGGTTTCAAAGCTCAGAAGACCTAGAATTATGCTGTATATTGAAAGGCTGAAAATAGCCAGGTAAACAAGAAAAATGGAAGTATATTGCCCCTGAATGACGTAGAGTCCGTAACCGTAGAAGAAATATCCGGTCAGACCCAGAATGGTTATCAGTTTCTTAAATCCCGGCTGTTTTATAAATAACAATGAAAGCAAGGCTAGAATAACACTTAGTGGAACAGATATGATATCCTGGGCAAGTGAGCCTATCATCAGTGATTTTGTGATTGTGCCCACTGACACCACTTCTTGGTAGAGGTTCTTGTCCAGCAGTCCTTCCAGTGCTGCATATAATGCCAGGCATGATAGCGCAAAAGCCATAGCTGCCGCTAGCCGGCTTCTTCCTATATTCATACCAAAGATATCCCCTTTCCTTAAAAAGATATAGTGAATTACCCAATACTACAAATTACCCGGTACTACTCCGTTCACTGTAACTTTTATGAAGTGTTCAATAAGATTACTCTTTTGCTCTTCCGTCACGAGGTCCTTTTCCATAATAAGTCTTATAATAAGGCCAAAAGTGCTTGCTGCTATAATTTGGGCAGTAAGTTCGATAGAGCTGTCATCTATATCATTGTCTTTGTATAGCTCCCTGAGGCATTGGGCAAGTACCTTCAGGGCAGGTTTTTTTACAGAAGCTCCTTTAAAAAGTGAAGCGGTATGTTCAATAACCTCAGGTGAGCTGTTAAGCTGTACAGTTCTGTATTCATCTGACATTTGCAGAGATACCTCTATGTATCTTTGCGTCAGTTTTTTGAGTTTTTCTTCCGGTTTATCTTTTGGGTCCAATGCGGAGGATAACCCATCTAATATTTTTTGATAGCCTTTTTTCATCAGGTGACTTATTATTTCGTCTTTATCCTTAAAATAATGATAGATAATTGCCGGTGAATATTCTATTCTGCTTGCTATTTTTCTGACAGAAATATTATCTATGCCTTCCTCTTTCATAATTTCAGCTGCTGCACTTAAAATAAGTTCCTGTCTTTCTTTTCGCTCACGTTCTTTTCGTTCTTTTGGTCCCATTAAAACCACCTCCTTAAACTGTGTTCAACAAATTTAACACCGTTTAATATTATAATAGTGTTTAAAATTGGAAATGTCAATATAAAAAATCTATAAATTAGCATATGTCGTAAATAAAGTTATTTCTCCCCTTTTTCGCTTTTTGTCATACTACTCTCCAGTCGTCGCAGCCCCCATGAGAGAAATAGAGTCATGATTAGATACAGTAATGCAACTGCCAGCCAGGCTTCCCATACTCTTAAAGTACTTTCACTAATCAGAGAGCCGGTATATGTCAGATCCTGTATTGAAATGATTGAAACCAGAGAAGAGTTTTTAAGCATGGAAATGAACACATTGCCCAAAGGAGGGATAACCCTTTTAAAAGCCTGTGGAAGAATAACATAACGCATGGCCTGGTTATAGGTCATACCGAGGGAACGTGCGGCCTCCATTTGCCCGCGTTCAACAGACATGATACCGGCTCTGAAGATTTCTGAGATATATGCTCCACTGTTAAAACTTAGTGCCACAATTCCTGAGACGGCTGCCGGGAATACACCTATGGAAGGAAGAACTGCAAAATGGAATATAAGGATTTGAACCAGTGAGGGGGTCCCCCTAAAAACGGTAATATAAACAGTATAAATAAACTTCGGCAGTTTTAAATTAGATAGGTATAAAAAACATAAAAAAAGTCCCAGGATTGTTCCTATCACTACCGAAATCAAAGAAAACTTTATGGTTGTAATAGCTCCCTTCAGCAACAAAGGGTAATAGTCTATCAAAATGTCATACCTTATCGAGCCTAATGTAATTATCATAAACATACCTCGTTCTCACAGTTATGAAAAAAGCGTAATGTATTGGAAACATTACGCTGAATAAAAGAAATGGTACTTAAAGATCCATAAACCACTTTTGGTAAATTTTTTCGTACTTGCCGTTATCTTTTATTTTTTTGAGCCCGCTATTCATTTTTTGCAGTGTTTCTATATCTCCCTTTCTTACCGCCATGCCGTAATATTCTTTGGGGAACCAATTGTCCTTGACTATTCTTAACTTAGCTCCGGGGTTATTTTTGACATACTGCGTAACAATGGCACAATCTCCGACTGCAGCATCGACTTTACCATTTGTCAGTTCGAGAAACCCTACAGATGTATCTTTGAATCTTTTAATACCTTCATAATTTTTACCTAAAAACTTTGAAACAGCAATGTCACCTGTTGTCGCCATTGCACAGGCAACAGTTTTACCCTTTAAGTCCTCCAGTGATTTTATTGGTGAATCATGAGGAACCATTATATAGATTGTGGCCTCAAAATAGGGGTCGGAAAAATCAACTTCCTTTTTCCGTTCATCAGTAATTGTCATTACGGCGAGGATGATGTCTGCCTGTTTTGTCTTTAAAGACGGTATTCTGGCTGGTCTGGCTGTTATCTCGTATTTAACTTTAAAACCTTCTTCTTTGGCAATTGCATTCATCAGGTCTGATTCAAACCCCTCGAGATTACCGTCCTTATTAAGAGAATTAAAAGAAGCGGTACCACCGGTGACAGCAACTTTATATACTTTTTCTTCCGGATTAACTGAAGTTGCTTTTTGGAAACATCCGCCAGAGAAAATTAGCCCTAGTAACAAAGTGGTCATGAATAAAATAGCTAAACTCTTTTTCAATTGAATTCTCCCTTTCTTATTATTACTAAATAGGGGTGTTGAAGCCTGCTAAGTATCGTGCATAAGCAAGGGGATGGTCATAAACCTGATTCTTCCACTCAGGGAATTCATCCTGGACCCTTGGACATATACGCCCGGGGTTGCCGTTAGCTTCAATTAGCCAAGGTTTTCCCAAGGCATCCACTATTATATCTATGCCAAGCTTCCCAAGTGGCCCAAACTCATTATCAAGCGCTGTTGCGGCCTTTAGAGACAGGTCAGTCACTAAATCATAAAAATCATCTTTGGAGTATGGCAGGTGGTCTTTGATGTTGTCGAAAAGATTTTTTAGAAGGATATATTCGGCGCCTAGAGAACGGTTTGTGAGGAAGCCGCCCGGGATTGCAGCTTTTGCAAATACAGCAGGAGCAGCCCATTTTCCGCTGCTATTTTTTGTAACCAGAACTCTGAAGTTGAAGGGGCGTCTACGGTATTCCATTCTTTGGATTGCTGCCTGAACTATGTATGAACGACTGTGCCCACCGACCCGTCTCATTATTTCAGGCAACTGACTGGTTTGGTCTACTTGTTTTGATACAGGTATTTTACTGTCCATATATTGACACAGCAAACGGCCATTTCGGGGAATAACGCTGATAATACCTTTTCCTTTCATTCCGTCCATCGGCTTTAGGAAGACTTCCGGGTACTTGTTTAAGAAATAGTCCAGGTCTGATATATGTCGAAATAGTCTTGTTTCCGGAATGAACTCCTTAAGAAATGAGTCATTGGTTAGTGCTCTATAGAATTCCATTTTATTAATCAGGTTTTTCTTATTAAAAATTCTATTCTGCCCAATTACTTTTTCGAGTTTATGGTGGGATTCGGGGTTATTCGGGTAGATACGGTCTATAACCGCATCTGGGTAGGGGAAGACTCCTTTTTGCCAGGAGTTGGCTGCTTCGTTATAACGATAACCTATTATGGTGTTAGTTTTAGAATTAATATCTTCAGGTTTGAAAATATAGAGTAACCCTGTGCGGGTCATTCTTTTTGCATAATTTAAGTACGTTATTAGCCTTTTTTTAACAATCACATGGGGAAAAGTCAGAATCCCTATTATGGGGCCAAGACGAAATTCTCCAGGGCCAACTGATTTAATGTTCAGAGACAAGCCTTCAGTTATTTTCAGTGACTCACAGGCAGCTTTTGAAAGACTCATACATTCTCCGAACCCACAGGACAATTGGTTCGTAACAACTTTTGTCCGAACTGATAAGGACCCGAATCTTAGTATTACATGCTGTTTCTCTTGCAAATTTAGAAGGCTTTTTAGATTTGGCGGGATTTCCCAAACTAATCCTTTTATATTATTTTTATAAATTTTAAAGGTTTTTAACATCTAAATCACCAACGATAACGGGTTTACATCAACATAGTTACAATATTTTACTGAGAAATAGCTTGGTACGTTCGTGTCTTGGATTGCCAAACAGCTCTTCAGGCATCCCTTCTTCCACGATAACTCCCTTCTCCAAAAAAACAACCCTATCTCCTACCTCTCTGACAAAGCCCATTTCGTGAGAGACAACAACCATCGTCATCCCTTCCTGGGCAAGCTGCCTTATAACAGCCAGGACCTCTCCAATCATTTCAGGGTCCAGGGCGGAAGTAGGTTCGTCAAACAGCATAATTTTCGGCTGCATGGCCAAGGCCCTTGCGATTGCCACTCTCTGCTGCTGACCGCCTGAAAGCTGATAGGGATAGGCATTTGCTTTATCTTCAAGTCCCACTTTCTCCAATAATTGAACTGCGGTTCTATAAGCTTTTTCTGTGAACATTTTGCGAACTTTGATTGGCGCCAGAGCGATGTTTTCCAGAACGGTTTTATGGGGAAAAAGATTGAACTGCTGAAAAACCATCCCCACCTCCGCTCTTATTTTGTTAATATTAACCGATGAACTGTGTAGTGACATATCATCAACGATTATTTCTCCCGAAGTAGGGTCTTCAAGCTTATTAATACATCGCAGTAAAGTACTTTTCCCGGAACCGGAGGGACCGATGATTACGACAACTTCTTTTTCTTTAATGTGGCAGGATACGCCATTTAAAACTTTTAAGTTTCCAAAACTTTTATGCAGGTTTATGATGCGAATCATTGCTTGTTAAACCACTTCTGGAAGATTTCTTCGTATTTACCGTTTTCTTTGATCTTTTTTAGCCCGCTGTTAATTCTTTGCAGTGTTTCTCTATCCCCTTTTCTTACCGCCATGCCATAATATTCTTTGGGGAAGTTGATATCTTCAAGGACTATTAATTTAGCTTCAGGATTGCTTTTGATATAGTACATAACAATGCCGGAATCTCCTATAGCAGCATCGACCTTGCGGTTTCTGAGTTCCAGGAATGCAAGAGTCGTTTTCTTAAATCTTTTAATACCTTCATAATCTTTTCCTAAAAATTTTGTAATGGTAACATCACTGGTTGTGCCTAGTGAACACGCAATCGTTTTACCTTTTAAATCCTCAAGAGATTGAATTTGGGAATCTTTAGGGACCATAATATAGTTTGTGGACTCAAAATAAGGGTCAGAAAAATCAACTTCTTTTTTTCGTTCATCTGTAATCGTCATTGATTCCAGCAAAATGTCTGCATTTTTTGATTTTAAAGCCGACATTATACCCTGCCAGGACGTAACCTCACATTTGACTTTAAATCCTTCTTCTTTGGCAATAGCATTAATCAGATCTATTTCAAAACCTTGGGGATTCCCGTCTTTTCCGACAAAACCGAAAGGCGGGAAAGTTCCCGAAACAGCAACTTTATAGGTAACTGGCTTCTGTAAATTTGTGACCGCAGTGTCCTCTTTTAGGAAACACCCGCCTGAGAACGTTAGCCCCAGTATAAAAGCAGTTATTATTATAATGTATAAAGTTCTTTTCACATCATCCGCTCCTTCCTACACTCATGGAGATGACTTGGGGCCGTCAGTGGATTCCTTTTGCATGTTTTCCCATAGGTACTTGGCATAGCTGACAGGATTAATGAAACGGTTTGCACCGCTCCCATCAAAATGCCAGACATTTGTAGGTTTTGCGTTTACTTCTAAAATCCAGAGTTTGCCCGCACGGTCAAGAGCTATATCAAAGCCCAGATCACCCAGCCCGCCGAAATTTTCTTCCAGACGTCTACAGGCTGAGTATACCAGAGATTCGATTTCTGTATTAATCCTGGATACAGTCTTAGAATAGATAGTAGGAAAGACTTTAGAAAAGTGGTCCCCGCTTCCGCCATTACTGCTATTTGTTACAACACTGCCAGGTGCTGCAGTTCTGACCCAATTGCCTACAATTTCCCAGTTTCCTGTACCGTTTTTTTGTACCCGTACTCTCATATCAAACGGTTTTTCGTTCAGAGTCTCTAAATTGATTCCCTGTTGTACAATTAAACTTTTGCCTGCTAATCTGCCTTTCATAAAACTATTATGAAACTCTTCCAGTGTTAACAAGTTCTGTTGGTTTTTGCCTTTTTCCCTGTAACGGAAGAGATACCTTCCGTTTTGCCAATGTTTTACCTGAATTACATTCCGGCCGTTACTTCCAACACAGGGTTTAACATATACAATACCGTATTTACACAGGAAATGTGCCAGATCGCTGGTGTCAATGTACAATTGAGTGTCAGGTAAAAACTTATGCAAGTTAGGATGTACAAAAAGGGCCTCATAGGTTTTCCATTTGTCAAAAAAATTAATGCTATTTAAAAAGGGAATATGATACTCCTCTATCAGACGATTTGTGGTATATTTGGCCGTAATTTTATCTTTTTTCCGGAAGTCCAAAGTGGCCCGATCATAAATAATGTCAGGAAATGAAGTATATCCTGATTTCCATGCTTTTTTTCTGCAGTCAAACACAAGGCCACTTACAGTGCAGTCTGGCCAACATACCTTTGAATAAGTAAATACTATAACATCAATGTCTTCCATAATTGCTGCGCTGGCAAGAAATTGCAGGTAGGAAGGCTTGCTTAAATTGGATAGCTGAACAAGGGAAGGTTCACTGACTAATAAGCCGAATAACATTAGCCCATCCTCCCAGGGGTTAATTCGCTCTTGACAGGAAGCAGTCAAAAGGGATGTTAGTAAATATTATGTTAATTGTTATTGATTCGTTACTAACGACTTTATAATCATTTTTTAATTAAAAATTAAAATGACTATTGACTAATTGAAGTAGAAATGATAAATTTTATAAAACAAAACCTTAAATTCCGATAGAAATACTAGGAATAAGTAAAACTGCCAAGGAAGCTTAGAGGGGAGAGGGTTACCATTCATACAATAGATATATTTAACGATAACCCTATAGAAGCTGTATTGGATTGTATAAATGATGAAATAGCCAACCGCCAGGCAAGATACATAGTCATATCATTTCAGTATGATATAAATGCCGCGGACAGAAAGGAAATTGTGGATAGAATCAAAAAGTGCTTCGATATTTTTGTAGTGTTAAAAACGGATATTCCTGATTCTAAGCAAGATGTAGAAGAATACTTCTCCTACGGTGTGCATGGTCTTTTTTTTAATATAGGTACTGAAACTTATTTGAAAGAACAGGTTAAGATAATGACTTTTGCCACGGAATTATTCCCACGTGGCTGGGTTTTTGCGAGTATTAAAAATAATAAAAGTATAATCAATAAGCTGCTCTCTCTAAAAATAATACCTGTACCTTCTCAATATGAACCTAAGCTTACTAAGTTTATTAAGTCACATAAGTGTTTTAACAAGATTGCCCCAAACTTAAAATCAGTGCCTTTGTTGGACCAGGACCATTCTAACTATTCCTTCACAGACAAGATTAGAATGAAAATGATCTTGGAATCCATAAATTTCAGGCAAAAACTAATGCTGAAAAATGTAGATGAGTCTTTTGAGTCCAGTGGACTTTAGGAGGAATGGTCTTAATGAAAAACAGAGTTTATGTCGACAGAAGACCATTAACCACGCTTTTTTTAATTGAATATAAAAATGCAATTCTGCTGCTGTTTTCTTTTATTTTTTTCCTTTTATTTATTTCAAATGAAAACATTCCTCAGGGAATGTCAATTCATGCTTATCATGCACTGGTGATATTTGTGTTTGCTATTTTTCTATGGACCACAAATCTCATTCCCCTTGCTATAACAAGCCTTATGGTTATGGGCCTTTTGGCAACATTCAAAGTGCTTCCGGATGAAAAGATATTTTCCTTTTTTGGGAACAAATCGTTATTTTTTATCATTGGCGCTTTCATCATTTCAGCCGGTATTTCCGGTTCAGGGTTAAGTAAAAGGATATCCTATTATATTTTATCAAAATTCGGGGACAAGCCGCAAAAACTAGTTCTTGCCGTTTTTTTTCTATCTGCAGCCTTATCTCATGTTATGCCCGAGCATGCAGTAGCAGCAATGCTGTTCCCTATATTAATGTCAATGTGCAATAGGCTAAATTTAAAAAGTGGTTCAATTTTGGGAAAATACATTTTCTATGCCCTTGCCTGGGGTAGTGTCTTGGGCGGGGTGGTGACATTCCTTGGTGGAGCAAGGAATCCTCTGGCTATAGGAATCCTGGAGCAAACTACCGGACAAAGCATTGGCTTTCTTGAATGGATGATAACAGTTGCCCCGCCAATCTACCTGGTTATTATTCTGGTAGCTATTTATCTTTCCAGGCAGGTACGTGCATCAACAAAAGATACGCAGATTCTTAAAATCATGTTTTCTGAGGGTGGGGAAAGGATAGGCAAGATCCATTTTAAAGAAATAAAGGCTTTGCTGATACTCATAGGCACAATTTATATGTGGGTTTTTGAAAGCAGTAGATTTGGAATTGCCAATGTAGCCCTTATCAGTGCAGCTCTATTTTTTGTATTAAATGTGACCAATTGGGAGGATGCCAAAAATGAAATCAACTGGGGCGCAATTCTTATGTATGGCGGAGCTATTGCATTAGGCACAGCTTTAGAACAAACCGGCCTGCTTGAATATATCAATGAAAACTATATCTCCAACATGAATTTTTCTACCCTGTCGTTTATGCTAGTTGTCTTTACCCTAAGTGTATTTCTGACAGAAGGTGTTTCCAATGCTGCAGTTGTTGTTATCCTGCTTCCGGTAGTTATGAAAACAGCAATAAGCATGCACCTTCCGCCCACACTGGCGGTATATTTGGTGGCTGTACCCTCAGGACTAGCTTTTATGTTTCCTATGAGTTCACCACCTAATGCTATAGCGTATTCGTCAGGGTTCATCAAAACGGGAGAGACTGCAAAGAAAGGTTTTATATTATGCATCTTATGTTTGGTGGTAGTCATGGCTTTTGCGTTAACGTACTGGCGTGCAATTAATATCTACTAGGAGGAGAACCATGAACGGCGATAAAAACATAGTTTGGCATACAGCAAGTATAACAAGAGAAGACCGGGAGGCACTGTTGAAGCAGAAAGGTGTAGTGCTTTGGTTTACCGGTTTGTCCGGCTCAGGCAAGTCCACTGTTGCCAATGCTGTTGAAAAGAAGCTTTTTGAAGCCGGCAAACTTACGTATTTGCTGGACGGTGACAACATAAGGCATGGTCTCAACAAAGATTTAGGGTTTACTATAAGTGACCGTATAGAAAATATAAGAAGAATTGCTGAAGTAAGTAAACTTTTCACAGACGCCGGTATTATTACTCTGACTGCTTTTATATCACCACTCCGTGAAGACAGAGACAAGGTCAGGCAGCTCCTTAAAGACAGATTTATAGAAATATTCGTTGACTGTTCTTTGGATGTTTGTGAAGGCAGAGATCCTAAAGGACTTTATAAAAAAGCCAGAACCGGGGAAATAAAAAGTTTCACCGGTATAGACTCTCCCTATGAGAGACCGGAAAATCCTGAGATTACTATTAAAACAGGCACCCAAAGTGTTGATGTATGTGCAGGCGAAATAGTCGAATACTTGATTGATAATGGGTTTATAACGGGCTAAATTTTTTGATTGCAGCTTTGCAAGTTTATAGGGGTGATGGTCTTGAAGTTCGATATTCAGAGTATAGATACAGATGTTCTAATTATTGGTGGAGGGACGGCAGGGTGTTTTAGTGCACTTACACTTGCTGAAAATTCCAATTTGAAAGTTGTTATTGCAGAGAAAGCCAATATTAAAAGAAGTGGGTGTCTGGCAGCAGGTGTCAATGCTCTTAACGCCTATATAGGAAAAGGGGAAACCCCTGAGTCTTTTGTAGGGTACGTTAAAAGAGACTCTGAGAGCATTGTTCGGGAAGATTTGGTCTATGGCGTAGCTAAACTTCTGAATAATGTAACCAGAAAACTTGAAGACCTGGGGCTGGCCATTTTAAAAGATGCAGATGGAGAATATGTACAAAGAGGAAAAAGAAGTATCAAAATTAACGGTGAAAATATAAAGCCCCTTCTTGCCGATGCGGTAGCGGCCCATGACAATATCACTGTTTTGAATAATGTTAATATTGTGGATTATCAGGTTTTGGATGGTTGTGTCATTGGTGCCCTGGGCTTTTCTTTGAGAGAGAAGATTATTTACGTAATTAATTCCAAAAAAACTATATGTGCCACCGGTGGCGCAGCAGGCCTTTATAAACCCAATAACCCCACTTTTTCGAAGCATAAAATGTGGTATAGCCCCTTTAATACAGGAGCCGGTTATGCAATGGGCATCAGGGCAGGGGCAGAAATGACCTCTTTTGAGATGAGATTTATAGCCCTAAGATGTAAAGATACCATAGCGCCTACCGGCACCATCGCCCAGGGAATTAAAGCAGTGCAAGTAAATGCTCGGGGCCAGGAGTATGTGGAAAAGTACGGCAGGCCTTCCACCCATATAAGGCTTTATTCGACGGTTATGGAAAATCTTAAGGGGAATGGTCCTTGTTTTCTAAAAACGGAGGGAATTACAGCGGACCAGCAGCAGGAACTGTTTAAAGCTTACCTGAATATGGCTCCCGCCCAGACCTTAAAATGGTTGGAAAGTAATACGGGGCCGGCAGAGGAAAATGTGGAGATTGAGGGAACTGAGCCATATATCGTCGGAGGCCACACTGCCAGCGGCTATTGGGTAGACCATGAGCGAAAAACAACTCTGAAGAACCTATATGCTGTAGGTGACGTGGCAGGTGGAAGTCCGAAGAAGTATGTAACCGGTTGTCTTGCTGAAGGCCAGATAGCGGCCATGTCAATATTGAATGTAATTGAACATTCCCAGGTCATAAAGCTCAGCAATAAAGAGATAAATGAAAAAGTTAAACATATCTCCCGCTTTTTTGATAATAGTTCGCCTCTTTATAGTATAGGAGAGGTTGAAGAAGCAATGCAGAAGGTAATGGACGAATATGCGGGTGGGATATCTTCATCTTATGGCTATAACGAAACAAGACTCAATATAGCAGCTAAGCGCATTGAGGAACTTCTAACAATAGCTGATACTCTAAAAGCCGGTGACAGCCGTCAATTGCTCGCTATATTTGAAATAATTGACAGGTTGTATGTGTGTAAAGTACTGATTAGGCATTTAGCAGCCAGGAAAGAAACCAGATGGAGATGTTACCAGGAAAACATTGATTACCCGCAAAAAGATGATCAAAACTGGATGAAGTACGTGAATTCAGTGTTTAGAGACGGTAAAGTAGAATTTATCTTCAGAGACTTGGTGGGGAGGGATACAATCTATGAGCATACAGATTGACCATTATAAATGTATCTCCTGTGGCAGGTGTTGTGATGTATGCCCCGGCAATCTGATTGAGAGAGACGAGGCTCTGAAGGCAATTATGAAATTTCCTATGGAATGCTGGGGCTGTACTGCCTGTCTTAAGGAGTGTCCAACAGGAGCTATTAAATATTATCTGGGCGCAGACATAGGTGGTAAAGGTGGTTACCTGCTTACCCGGAATCACAGTGAGAGCATTGACTGGTATATTATAAGTCCTGACAGCGCCAAATATCATATAACAATCAACAAAAAGGAGTCAAACAAATATTAGGGGGGAAATTCTGTGGACCATTTGACTAAACTGGAGAACAAATCAATTCATATTTTCCGGGAAGCTTATGCGAACTTTAAAGACTTGGGCATGCTCTGGTCTATAGGTAAGGACAGTACTGTTCTTGTTCACCTTGCCAGAAAGGCATTCTTTGGCCATGTTCCATTTCCTTTGATTCATATAGATACCCATTTTAAAATTCCCGAGATGATTGAATACAGGGATAACTACGCCAGGAAATGGAAGCTGGATATGATTTACGGTGAAAACACTGAAGCCTTAAAAGCCAAAAGGACTTTTCCAGATGGCAACTGCAGCCGGTTAGAATGCTGCCGACTGTTGAAAACTGAAGCGCTGACGGCAACACTTAATGGGACAGGCCCAAGATACCGAATGAATCATGAAACCGGCAAATACGAGTTGGATAAAAATCCTGCTGCCTTTACAGGAATAATTGTGGGTGTAAGGTCTGATGAGGAAGGGTCAAGGTCAAAAGAGAGATATTTTTCACCAAGAGATCAAAGAAATGATTGGCATGTAGGAGATCAACCACCTGAATTCTGGAATCAATATAAAACTGATTTTGCTCCTGGTACACATGTTAGGATTCATCCTCTTCTCGATTGGACAGAATTAGATCTCTGGGAATATATTCAAAGAGAAAATATCCCCTTGGTATCTTTGTATTTTGATAAGGGAGAAGGTAAGAGATACAGGTCCTTAGGCTGCTGGCCATGTACTCATGCAGTTGACTCCAATGCGGGTACAGTAGCGGAAATTGTAGAGGAATTGAGATCTGGTAAATTTGCAAACATTGCTGAAAGAAGTGGAAGAGCGCAGGATAAAGAAGACGGCGGCGGGTTGGAAGAATTGAGGAAGGCTGGCTATATGTAATTAAATGAATAAGCCGGATAATGTAAAATGCAAGGGCCGGATAATGGAATATAAATTGTGAGGGATAGAACTGATGATTAATAATAACTTTGACAATATGAACATAGTTATCGTAGGTCACGTTGATCATGGGAAAAGTACCATTATTGGTCGGCTGTTGGCAGATACAAATTCGTTGCCTGAAGGAAAGCTAGAACAGGTAAAGGAAACCTGCAGGCGAAATTCAAAACCTTTCGAATTTGCTTTTTTACTGGATGCTTTAAAAGATGAGCAGGCACAGGGGATTACAATAGATGCAGCCAGGGTGTTTTTTAAAACCCCAAAAAGAAAATACATTATTATCGATGCCCCGGGACATATTGAGTTCCTGAAAAATATGGTTACTGGTGCCGCCAGGGCAGAAGCAGCCCTGCTTGTTATAGATGCCAATGAAGGAGTTATGGAAAATTCCAAAAGGCATGGCTATCTGTTATCCATGCTGGGTATAAAACAGGTTGTTGTATTGGTAAATAAAATGGATTTGATAGATTATGATCAGGCTAGATACAAACAAATTGTTGAGGAGTATAAAGCATTTTTATTAGAAATCGGTGTGGAAGCTGATTCGTTTATCCCTGTCAGCGGTTTCAGGGGGGATAATATTGCGGCAGGAACTGGTAACATGCCATGGTACCAAGGTCTGACTGTATTAGAAAAACTAGATGTACTGGATAATAAGAAAGACGTGAAAAAACAGGTTTTTAGAATGCCGGTACAGGGTGTTTATAAATTTACTGCCGGCGGTGATGATAGAAGGATAGTGGCAGGAACCATAGAGACAGGAGTTATAAAAGTTGGAGATGAGGTAGTTTTTTATCCCAGCGGAAAAAGATCCAAAGTGAAATCTATAGAGCGGTTTAATGTACCTGAAATGGATGAAGACACAGCAGGCAGTGCCACCGGCTTTACTCTTGAACAGCAGATTTATGTTACCCGGGGGGAACTGGCCTGTATAGCGAAAGAACCCAAGCCGGAAGTTGCAAATAGGGTAAAAACAAAGTTGTTTTGGCTGGGTAAAAAGGATCTGAATAAAGACAGGAGATACCATATTAAGATTGGCACACAGAAGGTAACAGCCGAGCTCGAAGAAGTAGTTACGGTCCTCGACGCCTCCACTTTATCTACCACAACGAGACAGTACGTGAAAAGACATGAAGTTGCAGAAGTTATTTTTAGCCTGGAAAAAGAGATTGCCTTGGATGTTGCTGAGAATTTAACAGAAACCTCACGATTTGTCCTAGTCGATAATTATGAAATATCCGGTGGTGGGATTGTTGTAGACAATTTAAAAGATGGGCAATACGGCCTAGGAGAACGAGTAAACACTCAGGTTAGATGGAGTGAGAGTGCTGTTACAAAGGAAGAAAGAGCAGTTAAGTTTGCGCAAAAACCTGTGTTAATTCTCATATCAGGCAAAAAAGGCGTTGGAAAGAAGAATTTTGCAGGTTATCTTGAAAGAGGACTTTTTATAGAGGGAAGAAATGTCTATTATCTTGATAGCTGGCGAGATGATGACATAACCAACAGAGCAGCTCTTTTAGAAAGCATGGTTAAGGTATCAGATGTATTACTTAAAGCTGGAAATATTGTAATATTAGTTGAGGACGATATCCATAAAAGTGATTTAGACATTTTAAATAATGTAATTGATCCGCAGGATATAAAACTGGTATGGGTAGGAGATGTAGAGGACCACAATGTTCCAGTTGATTTAGTACCAGTTGATTTAATAATTGAAGCAAATGAGACGAAAGACAGTGTATACCATAAGATTAAGAAAATGTTAGTAGGTTCCAAGATTCTTTTTACAGCATAGGACTGGGTAATGCGGATAAGTCTGGGAATCGGGTGAGGCGTTGATATGACATTGAAGACCATTGGGTAACAAAATGTACCCAATGGTCTTTATAATTAATTTAGATTACTCCAAATTTCTTTCCAACACTTTCAAGGGCGTACAGACTTTGGTCGAGTTCTTCCCTGGTAAGGGTTGACATAAGGCTGATTCTAAGTCTGGCGCGGTTTTTACTGACGGCGGGATAAAGTACAGGATTAACAAAAATGTTTCTTTTTTGCAGGTCGTATGTTATTGCCCAGGCTTTATCATTAGGTATTTTCACAGGAATAATGGGGGTTTCGGTTCCATTGATATCAAAGCCAAGTCCAAGCAATTCTTTGTGCAAGTAGTATGTGTTTTCCCATAGCTGTCGTCGGTAAGTACTGTCTTGTTCAAGCAAATCCAAAGATTTTAAGACTGCTGCGGCATCTACCGGCGACATTGCTGTTGAAAACATATATCCCGGCCCATACACGCGTAGATAATCAATGACTTCTTGTTTTCCTGCTATGAAGCCTCCAACTACTCCAAAGGTTTTACTAAAGGTACCAACAACTAAGTCGACCTGTCCTTCCATCGAGAAATGTTCACAAGTTCCACGGCCAGTAGCTCCCAATATGCCGGTAGCATGGGCTTCATCTACTGCTACCTTGGCTCCATACTCTCTGGCCAAAGCGCAAATTTCCGGGAGTGGGGCAATATCACCATCCATACTGAAAACTCCATCGCAGATAACAAGCTGGCCCCCGGTGCATTTGTTTTTAGCAATTTCCAGCTTTCTACGTAAACTCTTCACATTATTATGGGCGTAAAAATCAACATAAGTTCCGAATTTTGCCTGAACTCCCTTACATCCCTCGATAATCGAGGCATGGTTTAATATATCGTTAATTACAGCATCCTGGCTTCGCAGCAATCCATTAATTAAAGTGTAATTAGTTTGGAAACCGGAAGGAAAAATCATAGCAGCCTCACAGGATTTAAATTCAGCCAATTTTCGCTCCAATTCTCTGTGTACCTCCAGGGTGCCTGCTAGTAATGGTGCGCTGCCCGAACCTGTACCGTATTTCGAAACTGCCTCAACAGCCGCTTTTTTTACTTCTGGGTGGTTATTCATTTCAAAATAACTGTTACCACCCAGCATAATCATATTACGTATTTTGCCGTCGTGACATTTAACTAAACAACGGTGAGAACTTGGTCCTAAGATGGTACGGCGTAAGAAATAATTGTCAGTTGATACCAGATATTGTTTCCAGGCACTAAAGGCATAGGTTTTATCAAAGAGATCTTTGGAGGGAATCTCCAAGTCATAGTAGTCGGCAGAGCTCTTATTACTAAAGTCCTCAAAATAGCTGTTGTGTTCTAAGCGATTTAACATGTAATCACCCCGTTATTATTAGATAAGAGATCAATCAAATTTGTTGAAATGTCGTTATTTGTCAAACTGGTTTGCAGATTAAATCTTTGGAACGCATGTTTGTCACTCGGACAACAGAAGGAAATGAGTTGTCTTGTAACGCGTGGAAATTGGATGTTTTCATAGGGTATCATTAGACTCCAGGACGTCAGCGGCGGGGCTATAATAATGCACTTCTCATGCAAGTAAACCTTACTGCCCCAACATAGTTGGTCTTCGCCGTCAATTGTCAGCAGACTAAGGTGTGAGACGTTAATACATTTACCGTAGAGCTGGGCATTACGATGCAGGAATTTCTTCTCGTTAACCCACATCAGAAAATACGGTACAATTAAGACACATAACAACAAAAAAATCATTTTTTCCTTAACACCTCCTCATTTTTTACAATTCTAAATTAAATAGCATATTTTGTTGTGAGAAAAATGTCATTGCATTTGCAGTTTTTTCTCTTAAAGTTAGATAAAAATGTTGATTATTCTCACAACAATTCTAAAAACACTAGTCATATTTGCAAAAAACACCAAAGTTCTCTGCTGAATGCTGTCAAAAAACACAGAACGAATTGTGTAAAATTATCAACATGAAAAAGGGAATAGATAATTTTGGCAGAATATAAGAGATAAGGAAGGTGGAAGGCTTTGAGGGAGCTTGTGGAATTTGAAAGAGCTGTTAATTTAAAGATCTTAAAACTCTGCTGGTTTGCTGTTGGTATAGCATCTTTTATTTCAGTACTGATTATTTATTCACCTTTCACTACAGGAACAGTAGGCCAGGTAGTAGAGATGATGTTTGCATTGGTTTTGGGTTTTGGATTCGTTTCTATACTTTACAAATATAAGATTGCAAGTAATTATCTGAAATATTTTGTAAACTTAATTTTGATTTTAATGGTTAATACAATAATCGTTATTATGAACAACCCAGAAATGTTTGGTCTCTATTATATGATAATGGCTATTAACACGTCGTATAGAGACAGGATTTTGCACTTAACCAGTTCTTGTATTCAGATTAGTTCTTATTTAATAATTTCATTAGCTGTTCCCGGTATTTTGCCTAAAGCAACCATGGAAGATTCGGTAGTTTCCTTATTGATAACCAGACTAACCACGTTTGTCATAGTTGCGGTATTAATTGACTTGCTAAATCACTACACGCAGGAAGTTAGGGGAAAGCTGCTGCAGAAAAATGATGAAGTTTTTAAAACTGCTTTTTCCGATAGTAGTAATGCTCTGATTCAGGCATTAGAATTAAGAGATAAATATACCAAAGGTCATGCATTTAGAACAAGCTGCTATGCTAAAATCATAGCCAAATGCTTTGATTTGAGTATTCAGCCTGATGTTTTTACAGATGCTTGTTTACTTCACGACATAGGGAAAATTGGCATATCTGATTCAGTTTTAACTGAAGATAAAGAACTAACTAAGGAAGATTTGTTACTAATTAAAAAACATCCAGAGATGGGAAGCAGAATTATTGCCAGCGCTAATTCTTTAAAGGTAGCAGTACCCATGGTGCTTTATCATCATGAGCGTTATGACGGCAGTGGTTACCCCAAAGGCCTAAAAGGTGAAGAAATTCCCCTGGAAGCGAGGATTTTGGCATTAGCTGATGCATTTGATGCCATGACCAGTGACCGACCATACCGTAAAAAGATGTCATTTACCGGTGCAGCTAATGAAATTCGTGAACAAACTGGAAAACAATTCTGTCCTAAAATTGTTGATGCCTTTTTTAAGGTTCAAGACGAGATAGTTAGGCATTATAATAGCTTCTCTTCTGATTGATGAACCAAAAATAAAATTCAGTTCTAAAAAACCCAAAACCCAAAAAAATTCAGTTCAAAAAGTCCAAGAAATTAGTTGACAAAGAAATAAACAACTATTAAAATAAAACTATACCAAATGGGTAAACATTATTTTTGCCCAAAAAGTACACCCAACTAGTAAACATTAGTACTTTGGGATTGGTAAGTGGAGAATACATATTAATGGGGGGTTATTATGAAGGCTAATGAATTGAAAAAAGACATTATGGAACAAGGTGCGATTGTACAGAGGGATAGGGAAACATACGCTATTGCACCACATCTGCCAGGTGGAATAACAGATACGGCAACTTTAAGAAAGCTTGCTGATATAGGGGATAAATATGGCTGTAAACTGGTAAAAGTAACATCTGCCCAGCGAATTGCATTAGTAGGCCTGAGGGAAGAAGATCTCGAAAAAACCTGGGAAGAACTTGGCATGGACAAGGGTGCCGCAATTGGTTTATGTGTACGCAGTGTGAAAATTTGTCCAGGCTTAGACTTCTGCAAAAGGGCAAAGCAGGATTCTGTAGGAATTGGACTTAAGCTTGACAGCAAGTATCATGGGATGGCTCTGCCCAATAAACTAAAGATTGGAGTTAGTGGGTGCCCGAACAGCTGTGCTGAAAGTGCAGTTAAGGATATTGGAATCATAGGTACTTCAAATGGCTTTAAAGTACTGGTTGGAGGAAATGCAGGCAGCCAGCCGAGAATTGCTGATATGATTTATGAAGGGAAAACCGGGGAAGAAGTTTTGGATATAGTAGATAGCATTATCACCTTATTTAGAAATACGGCACGTAAGGGGCAAAGGCTGAGTAAATTTACAGACAAAATAGGGGCAGATAATTTGATTAGGTATGTAGATGCGCCAGCTGGGGATAAAGAAAAAATCCTGGATGAAATTAGGCAATTAAATAGTGAAAACTAGAATAGTATTTAAGGAAGTTAACTTTTACTTACCTTTTTTAGGAAATAATTTGTAAGGATATCTTGTATTTGTTACTATGTTGTGTTATAAATAAATTATCTAAAATTATCTTAACAAAAATTACTTACAATGATAAAGGCAAACCAGTCGAAAGGCTGGGACGCAAAGCTATAGGGCCTGTGGGTGAAGCCTAAGGCAGCCAGTTACCTAACGTAAGCAGCAGACTAATTATTTGTCATCGATGAGAGGTCTTTATGACATGATGGCAATACTTTATGTATGCAACCGCAGAACGGTAACTGGCCGTACTGCGGTTTTTTATGTAATAGACTGAAAGTTAGGGTGGTAAGCTGTTTTAACAAGGAGGCAAAGCAGATGAGTGGAGGGAACGTATCTTTTATTCACGGTAATTTTGAGCAGCTTAGAAACAGAATGGAGGAAGTGTCCCAAGTGGAGTTTAAGAAGAAGCTAATGGGAGGATTTGATGAGGAGGATGTCATTAAGCACTTCAAAACTCTAGGTGAACAGATTCAAAAGACAGAGGAAAACTTTAAGGTAAGAATTGATGAGATTGAGCATTCAAAAAAGAAGCTTCAAGATGATTTGGAAGCACATAAGGACAAGTTTTGTAAAGCAGTAGCTAAAGTAGATGAGTTGAATAAAGTAATTAAACGCTTGGAAAAGGAAAAAGAAGCACTCCAGAAAGAACTTGAGAACACTGCGAATAATGATTTAGATTCTCAACTTGTCAGGGAGCGAGATGAACTTGCCAATGTGCAGCTACAGCTGGAACAAAGGCTTAACAGTGAAAACAGTGGACTCACAACATGGATGTCAGGAATCAAAAATGACATGGAATTTATGTGCAGGCAGTTGGGTGATTTGGAGGAAATGTCAAATGCGAATAACCAGCTTAAACAGCAGCTTATGCAGGAAAGAGCCAGGGCGGAGAAAGCCGAGAAGGATTTGGCTGATTTTGGGCAGTTGGTATCTGAGCTTCAAAGCAGAGTCAAAACTAAATTTTAGTCTAGTAATTTACTAGGGTAATTAGTAATTCATGGTTATAATAAAGGGAGGGGTTACCCCTCCCTTTACAGCTTTTATCAAGATTTTAACTTTGGTCAAAATTTTTCCACTCTTCCACCAGAGCCATAAACTGCTGTTTATCCTTTTGATCAAGTGCACCGTTAATAAGAATCATCAGCGCTTCTTTGTAGATCTTCATGAAATCGTAATTAACAGTCTTTCTTTGCTCTAGTTCGCTAATGAGCCTTTTAGTCACAGCAGCTGCCTGGACATAGGGGTTCGGCTCGCACAAATCCAGGTAACACTGTGGAGGGGTATCCGGAAAACTAAGATAGATGTAATACTTATCACATAACTGTATAATTTCAAATATTTTGTTAATGTTACTACAGTCAGTGCCTTTATATGTTAATCTGGTTGGGACTTCATGGTTATCAGGGCCAATAAATAATACCGGTTCTCCGGTTGTGAAGGCAAGGTCGCTCACAAAAAAACCTTTATGGATTACTTCCTGTTCGCTCCACATTCGGAAAATAACCCCCAGGGTTAAACTGTTTCTGATCCCGTATTCTTTCGCGAAACAAGTTAAAATACCCGTCTTGGTTTTTGTTGTGATAGTCTTATTTGTCATTTCAAATCCTTCCTTTGTGTTGATTTTTTGACTATGTAATTATTTTCACTAACATATTACCATATTTGGGTTAAGTATTCAATGTATAACAAGTCCTCTTTAAACTCAAATTTCCATTCTAAAGGTACTGCTGAAGGAGTTACCTATTCCACACTAATTGATTTACCTGGGGCTTTGATATATAATGATATTTAGTGTTTCTAGGCTTATTTGAAACAAAAAAACTTGATAAAGGCAGGTAATAAATTGATTAGTACAAATGGTATTACATTACGATATGGTAAAAGGACTTTGTTTGAAGATGTTACTGTTAAATTTACTCCCGGCAACTGTTATGGACTGATTGGGGCCAATGGGGCAGGAAAATCAACTTTTTTGAAAATACTCTCCGGGGAAATTGACCCCACAAAAGGGGAAGTGGTAATTACCCCTGGCGAAAGGCTCGCAGTACTGAAACAGGACCATAATGAGTTCGATGAATTTGAGGTCCTAAAGACTGTAATTATTGGACATAAGAGGCTCTATGAAATTATGGAAGCCAAAGATGCTCTTTATGCCAAAGCAGATTTTTCAGATGAAGACGGTATGAAAGCGGCAGAACTTGAGGCTGAGTTTGCGGAGCTTAACGGCTGGGAAGCAGAATCTGAAGCGGCAACATTGTTAACAGGCTTAGGTATTTCTGTCGAGCTGCATGATAAGAAAATGAAAGAGATCAGTGGCAAAGAAAAGGTACGGGTTTTGCTGGCCCAGGCCTTATTCGGTAACCCTGATATTCTTCTTCTGGACGAGCCTACTAATCACCTGGATTTGCAATCTATAAACTGGCTCGAACATTTTATATACAACTACAAAAATACCGTTATTGTGATATCGCATGATAGGCACTTTCTTAATAAGGTCTGTACACACATTGCTGATATAGACTACGGAAAGCTTCAACTGTATGTAGGCAATTACGATTTTTGGTATGAGTCTAGTCAATTGGCTGTAAAAATACTGCGGGATGCTAACAAGAAAATAGAAGAAAAAGCCCAGGAACTGAAAAAATTTATTGAAAGATTTAGTTCCAATGCATCAAAGGCAAAACAGGCTACGGCCAGAAAGAAGCAGTTGGAAAAGCTGACCCTTGAAGACATTAAGCCTTCGTCCAGAAAATACCCTTTTATTGACTTTAAACCAGACCGGGAAGCCGGTAACAACTTACTGTCGGTTAAAGAGCTTTCAAAAACTATTGATGGAGAAAAGGTTCTAGACAAAATATCTTTTACGGTAAATACCGGTGATAAAATAGCTCTAGTGGGCACCAGTGAGTTGGCCAGAACCACCCTTTTCCAAATTTTAATGGGTGAAATAACTCCGGACAGTGGTGAATACAAATGGGGTGTTACTACTTCCCAAACGTACTTCCCTAAGGAAAACTCCAATTATTTTGATGTTGATTTAAATCTCGTGGACTGGCTGCGCCAGTACTCAACGGACCAGGACGAAAACTTTGTCCGGGGCTTTTTGGGCAGAATGTTTTTCTCAGGTGAAGAAGCGCTGAAAAAGGCTAGTGTTTTATCAGGAGGGGAAAAAGTACGTTGTATGCTTTCCAGAATGATGCTTAGCGGTGCTAATGTACTTTTACTGGATGAACCCACTAACCACCTGGATTTGGAATCTATTACGGCTTTAAACAACGGTCTTATTAACTTTAAAGGAACAATCCTGTTTGCGTCACATGACCACCAGTTTGTTCAGACTATAGCGACCCGTATTATTGAGCTTACACCTAAGGGTATAATTGACAGGGAAATAACCTTTGACGAGTACCTTGAAAATGAAGATGTTGCTAGGCTGAGGGAAGAAATGTACCGGCAGGATGATCAGCTGCCGGCTGCAATATGAATATAGCTATTAGATGAATATAACTCATTAGAGGAAGGTATTCTAAGTACAGCACTGCTGAGGGAATAGTGCAATTTTACTGACATTTACTGATGGGAATGTTTGATGAGGAGCGATACCGTGACTAAGAATCTAACCTTTGCAAGTCTGGGGATTCCTGATCCATTTGTTGAGAAGCTGCAAAATAACAATATCCGGGTTCCGACCGAAGTGCAGGCTGAGGCCATTCCTCTTATTCTGCAAGGAAAGGATGTTATTGGTCAGTCCCCTACAGGAACAGGCAAAACACTGGCTTATTTATTACCTCTGCTCTCCAGAATAAGCCCTGAAAGTAAAACTATACAGGCTGTTGTTCTGGTTCCCACCAGGGAATTGGCAATGCAGATAACCAAACTGGCCATTGATATGGGGAATGAACCTGGAATACTAACGGTTCCTGTTTTGGGTGGAGTAAACCTTCAGCGCCAGGTGGATAGTCTAAAAAAGAAACCCCATCTGATAGTAGGTACTCCTGGACGGGTGTTAGAACTAATTCGTATGCGGAAGATTAACGCACAGGGTATTAAAACTGTGGTAATCGATGAAGCAGATAAAATGTGGCAGATGGGTTTTAAAGAGGATGTTCAGGCTATAGTAAAATCGACTCTGCGGGATCGTCAGGTCATAATGGTTTCGGCAACTGTTAGTCCCGAGCTAGTGGCTGAATCTATAGGCATGTTAAATGAACCTGAAATGGTTAATATCTCAGGGGACACCCAAATAGCAGCTACGATAAAGCATATTTATTTCCTTACTCAGGAAAATAAGAAATCAGATATGCTTCGCAGGTTAATTAATCACTATAAGCCCTCGAAAGCTATTATATTTATTAACAGCAACAAAGGGGTTATACCATTCGCCAGACGCTTTCAGGACTTTGGCTTAAGGACAGAAGGTTTACACTCCGAGCTTAATCCTCAGGAGAGGAAAGTAGTTCTGGAGAAATTCCGTTCCGGTAAGGCTCAGCTCCTGATAACCACAGATCTGTTCGCCCGGGGGATGGATATAAAGGATGTTGGGATAATTTTTAACTTTGATATACCCGTAAACAGTGAGTACTATATCCATAGAGCGGGCCGCACCGGTCGGGCCGGAGAGTCCGGACTGGCAGTGAACTTTGTGACACCTGAACAGAAATTTATTATGGTGAAGTATGAGAAGCAGCTCGGTATAAGCATTGAGGAATGGGCTGCTTCCGAGGACAAAGTATTTCCTCTGAAGAAAAGACGTAAGAGTTAAGTGAGCAAATATTAAAGGCATCTGGACGGGCGTGAGCCTGCCGGATGCCTTTAATTTCATCTTTTCCAAAACATGGGTATAAACAGGACTAGGACTGTATAAATTTCGAGCCTGCCAAGAAGCATAAAGAAACTTAAGATATACTTTGCTTCAGATGATAAAAAGCCGTAATTTTGGGCCGGGCCGACTGCTCCGAATCCAGGACCGATATTACCTAAAGTCGCCAGTACAGATGTAATTGCGGAAGTTAAGTCGAGGCCAAAACCTGTCATAGTAACTGTACCTATAATTACTGTAATAACATACAGGAAGAAAAATTGTAGAATAGATATAATTACACTCTCGGAGTAACCTTTTCCTCCAATTTTTAAGGAGAAAACTGCCCTGGGGTGAAAGAACTTTTTCAGCTGCAGGGTGGAGTTCTTAAAGAGTACGAGATAACGACTAACTTTCATTCCACCGGCTGTAGACCCGGCGCAGCCCCCCACTAACATCAACAGTAATAAAACTCCTTTGGCCAGAGATGGCCAAAAACCGTAATCGGCAGTAGCGAAACCGGTTGTACTAATAATTGTTGTAACCTGAAAGGCTGCAAGTCTGAGGGCTTCTGCAGGAGTGTATTTTGGAGTAAGAGTCGCCCAAATGACTGCAGTGCATAGTAACACTATAAAAGTGTACAGTTTGAATTCTTCGCTTCGCCAGAAGTTTTTCAGGGACTTATCTTTCATAGCTAAATAGTAGAGAGCAAAATTAGCTCCGGCAGCAAACATGAACACGGCAATTGTCCACTCTATTACAGGGTTTTGAAAGAAGGCAACACTTTGGTTTTTGGTAGAGAAACCTCCGGTTGCCATTGTAGCAAATGCATGAGTTAAGGCATCAAACCAGTTCATGCCCGCAGCCAAAAGAATGAGTGTCTCTATAATAGTCATAATTACATAGGTGAACCAGAGAATTTTTGCAGTTGCACTTATCCGGGGTTTGATTTTTTCGGTGATGGGACCCGGTGCTTCCGCTTTAAATACCTGCATTCCTCCGGCTCCCAACTGAGAAAGAAGGGCTACGAACAAGACCATAATTCCCATACCGCCCAGCCAATGGGTAAGACTGCGCCAGAATAAGAGACTTTTGGGCAGGCTTTCAATGTCAGAAAGTATACTGGCTCCTGTAGTCGTAAACCCAGACATACTTTCAAAAAAAGCATCAGCAAATTCGGGTATTACCCCGGTTAACCAAAATGGCAGAGCACCAAATATTGTAGCGGCAATCCAGCCAAAGGTTACCATGGTAAAACCCTCCCGGTAACCAATGGTTTTTCTTGACCTGATAACAAGAAAAAGGATAGCCCCAAGAAGTGTGGTGATTAAGGCAATCGCGCTTAATACAGGGATATAAGGCTCCTGGTTATATATGCTTATCAGGACCGGAGCTGCCATTGCCGTTCCCACTATTGCCAGGATTAACCCAATGTTTTTTAATACCACTGAAAAGTTCATCCAGATTCCCTCTCCTGCCGACATCGAAAAACTCGTTTACCTTAGGAATAGCCTGAGGTAAGGCAAATATCATAATCCGGTCCCCAGGCATGATTATGTCATCCCCTATAGGAACGATAACGTTATTGTTTCGCATTATAGAACCAATTATTGATCCCTTCGGAATCTTAAGATCTTTGAGCTTTTTGTAATTTGCCCTGCAGTTTTCTGGAACTATTAATTCCATTGTTTCTGCGTCATATCCGCCCAGAAAATTTACCGATAATATTTCGTTTGGAACGATAAGTTTCAGGATTGTACTGGAGGTCAGCAGGCGGGGGCTAACTACAGGATATAGATTAGCTTGTTCCACCAGGGGTACTAAATCTGCCCTCCTGATAACCGTTATAGTGTTTTGTACACCAAGGTGTCTGCTTAACAGAGACACCAGCAGGTTTAGTTTATCATCACCGGTGGCGGTAACAAAGACGTCAGCTTCACCGGCGCCTTCCTCCTTTAAGAGATCTGTATCTGTTCCATCTCCATTAATAACGAGAGTATTTTTCAGTTTGTTGGAAATAATCTTACATTTCTTCCTGTCTCTCTCAATGATCGTAACCTGTATCTTTCTTTCTTCCAATAGTCGCGCCAGGTAGTACCCAATCCTCCCGCCACCCAGGATCATTACTTTTTCAATGACTGTCCTGGTTTTACCGAGAAGCTGTTCAAATTCTATCATTTCTTCAGTCCTGGCAACCACAAAAACAGTATCATTGACTTCCAGGCGGTCTTCGCCTCTGGGAATAATAATTTGTCCTTCACGGGATATGGCTACTATCAATGCACGGTGAGCCAGATCCAGGTCCTTAAGCTGCTTTCCAACCACTTGTGCCGCCTTGGTCAGTTTGAGCTCCAAAAGCTGAATTTGCCTGTCGGCATAATAATCTACATTTATTGCTTCCGGAACTTCCAGAAGTTTAAGTATTTCTTTTGCAGTTACCATCTCAGGATTGATTATCAAATCTATTCCTAAAGAGAAGGTAGGTGACTTGTGGGTTGTTTCAATGTATTCCGGATTTCGTACTCTGGCAACTGTCTGCGGGACACCATACTGTTTAGCCATGAGGCAGGCGACAATATTCAGCTCATCCGTCTCGGTAACGGCAACAACCAGGTCGGAGTTAGTTACGCCGGCCTCTTCCAAGACTGCCGGAGCGGAACCGCTGCCCAGAATAGTATGAACATCCAGACTCTCCTGTACTCTTTCCCAGCGATCCTCATCCTTTTCGATAACAACTACATCGTGGCCTGCCTGTGACAGGATTTCGGCAATACTGAAACCAACTTTGCCGGCACCGATGATTATGGCGTGCATTGAAACAAGCCTCCTCTAATAAGTGAATCTTAACTAATGGGATTTTGTTTAAGTAACGCTACAAAAAGATAAGTTACATACATCATTAAGATTATCGTCGAATATAGCAGTTGTCAATGTATTTATGTTAATATGTACAGTATTACCGACATGGAAAGAGTACATGCTACTCTGAGAAGGCATTTATTTTTCTTCCCCCTAAATCTATAGTATAATAAAAACCGAGGCGTGAAGCGCTATGATTTCGCTAAACTCACAAAGAAAGTAGGATACATACATGGGAAAAAGTCTGGTATTGGCCGAAAAGCCCTCTGTAGGCCGTGATCTTGCAAAAATACTTAACTGCAGCCAAAAGGGCAGCGGCTGCTTTATTGGTTCTAAATATATTGTCACCTGGGCGTTGGGTCACCTGGTCACACTGGCGGACCCTGAAATGTACGACGATCGTTATAAATCCTGGCGGGCAGAAGACCTGCCCATGCTGCCTTCCAAGATGGAATTGGTGGTTATTAGGCAGACCTCTAAACAGTTTAACGCAGTAAAAAACTTAATGAAGATGCCTGATGTGGATGAATTAATTATCGCTACTGATGCGGGGCGTGAAGGGGAACTGGTAGCCCGGTGGATTATGAAAAAAGCAGGCTGGCGAAAGCCTATAAAGCGTTTGTGGATTTCTTCCCAGACCGATAAGGCCATCAAAGAAGGTTTCAGCAAGCTGAAACCCGGCAGGGAGTACGATAATCTGTTTGCTTCTGCCGAGAGCAGGGCGGAAGCCGACTGGCTGGTAGGATTAAATGTAACAAGAGCTTTGACCTGTAAATACAATGCCCAGCTTTCTGCAGGCAGGGTGCAGACACCTACCCTGGCTATGATTGTAGAGCGGGAGAACGAGATTAAAAGATTTGTACCAAAAGACTACTGGACCATAAGCGCTGCCTCTAAGGGTTTTTCCCTGAGGTGGCAGGACAAAAATGGGCAAACCCGTATATTTGACAAGGCCAGAGCAGATGATATTGCAGTAAAACTTAACGGGGCCGCCGGTGAGATTGCGGAAGTTAAAAAGGAAGCCAAAAAGGAACTGCCTCCGCTGGCTTACGACCTGACGGAACTGCAGAGAGATGCTAACCGGAAGTTTGGTTTTTCGGCAAAGGAAACCTCTTCAATCATGCAGCGGTTGTACGAAAACCATAAAATTGTCACTTATCCGCGGACAGATTCCAGATATATCAGTGATGATATTGTGCCGACCCTTACTGAGCGGCTGAAGAGTGTTGCTATAGGCCCTTATGCCCAAATGGTGAACCGGGTGCTTAAGAATAAGCTGGTTACCACCAAAAGGTTTGTGGACAATTCCAAGGTCAGTGACCACCATGCTATCATACCCACAGAACAGTTTGTAAACTTAAGTAAACTGAGTAGTGAAGAGATGAAAATATTTGATCTGATTGTAAAAAGATTTATTGCGGTTCTTTCCCCGCCTTTTGAGTATGAGCAGACGACCATTAGGGCCTTAATCCAAGGAGAGGTTTTTACTGCAAGGGGTAAGATTGTCAAATCAAAGGGCTGGCGTAGTGTATATGACGGGGAATGGGATGACGAGGCCGATGAAGAGGACCAGGAGCAAACACTGCCAGAAGTACGTAAAGGAGATAGGCTCGAAATCCTTTCCGTCAAATCATCGGCGGGCAAGACCAAGCCTCCTGCCAGGTTTACTGAAGCCACCCTGCTTTCGGCTATGGAACACCCTGGTAAACTGATAGAGAACCGGGAGCTTAGGGAAGCAATGGAGAATGCCAGTGGTCTCGGGACACCGGCTACCAGGGCAGAAATTATTGAAAAGCTGTTCAATTCCTTCTATGTAGAGAGAAACGGCAAAGAAATCTATCCAACCTCTAAGGGGATTCAGTTAATCGGCCTGGTTCCTTCTGAACTCAAATCGCCTGAACTGACGGCCAAATGGGAACAGCAGCTGACAGAGATAAGCAAAGGCCGGGCCAAAAGGGAACAGTTTATTAGCGGAATCAGGAATTACGCCTCTCAGTTGGTATCTACAGTTGCTAACAGCAGCTTAACTTACAGGCACGATAACCTAACGCGAACAAAATGCCCCGACTGCGGTAAATTTCTGCTGCAGGTTAAGGGCAAAAAAGGCGAAATGCTTGTGTGTGAAGACCGTGAATGCGGCTACCGCAAGTCAACCTCCATAACTTCTAATGCCAGGTGTCCCCAGTGCCATAAAAAAATGGAAATACGCGGTGAAGGAGAAAACAAGCTATTTGCCTGTTCCTGTGGTTACCGGGAGAAATTATCTGCTTTCAACAAAAGAAAGGAGCAGGAAAAAGGAACTATGAATAAGAAGGAAGCCAGCAGGTTCTTGAAGCAGCAAAATGATAACCGCCCAATCAATACTGCGCTGGCTGATGCATTGTCAAAGTTGAAAAAATAAAGTTTATAACCGACGTTTTTTTTGCTTTTTTGATTAATTTTGTCTTTGTTATGTCCTATAGAGGGGTGGTTTAAATAAGTATTCTTTCATTTTTCCGTATTCGATAAATTTATCATATACCTTCATTTCTTCAATCATAAATGACATAAACAGTTCCCGTAGTTTTGGAGAAGTACTGTGAATAAAGGCCATAGTGTGAACAGGCAAAAAAGCCTGAATACCTCTTAATACACGTCTGAAAATCAGACTGTCGGAAATCAGCTCCAAACTAACCGTACGTTGAGTTTCTTTTGGTGGTCTATTTGGTAGAGGGATACCGTAATTTAACATCTCCTTTTCCAATAGCTGAACATGTTTGCTAAGAACCTTTGATCCAGTGTTAAGAATCAATTTGAAATCTTCATCTTTAACGAAATTCTCCAGAAGATCTGTAACGTATATAATGTTATATCTCTGCATTAAATGATTCCAAAGATGATATACCTCACTTGTATTAATAGTTTTCTGCCTATCTTTGGTCGACTTAGCTAACTCAGAAATTCTGCTGGCATACCGTAAAATCTTCATAATATCAATCCTATTCTTATATTTTTAAGTCTATGGTCTGTAAACAGGAGGCATATATAAAAAATTCTTCAATTTACCGTATTCAACCAAAATTTCCTGCATTTCTATAGTTATAAGTAAATGTTCCTTTATAGCTTTTCTGACATCAGGCGTGGTACTCTGCATGAAGCCAATACCCAGAATGGGGAAGAATGCCTGAATTGCTTCATACAGCATTTGAAAAATATCCCTGTCTGTAATATTTTCCAAACGCACTGTAGAATTAACAGCTGCAGGAGGTCTTGGAGGAAATGGCAAATCGTAATCACGCATTATTCTCTCCATATCCATAATTCCGCTGCTAAGAGTATTTGCTACCTGTCTGTTGACAAATTTTAAGTCGTCATCTTCAATCATATTTTGAAAAATCTGAACTGCTTCCATAATATCCAGCTTAGTAACCAAAATATCCCAAACATAGAAGACTTCGACTACACTAATAACACTCTGTTTTTCTTTGGTTGACTTCCCAATATTGGCTATCTTTTGCAACTTATCCATTATGTCAACTATTCTGAACACCTTCTTTTATGATATGCTATCTATATAATTTGCTAAATTTTGCTCATGTATTCCCATATTTTTATAGAACATTTGTTCTATTTATGTTATTATGATGTTGTTGGAAAATTTTTGAAGGAGTAAATTATGTTGTATAAAGCTCAAAGGACCCTAAAGCAGTATTTCGGTTATGATTTCTTTAGAGTCGGTCAGGAAAAAATAATTAAAAGTATTCTGCAGGGTAATGACACTCTTGGGATTATGCCCACAGGTGGGGGGAAGTCAATTTGTTACCAGATACCAGCTCTTTTGTTTTCGGGAGTTACGCTTGTAATATCTCCGCTGATTTCCCTTATGAAAGATCAGGTGGATAGTCTTAACAGTCTAGGTATTGCCGCATCATTCATTAACAGTTCCCTCGATCAGAGACAAGTGACTGAGCGGATTCGTGAAGCAGGCCAGGGTAACTATAAAATCCTTTATATTGCTCCTGAGAGGCTGGAGTCGGAGCGCTTTCGGGAAGTCTGTAAATCTTTGAATGTCTCCATGGTTGCCATTGATGAAGCCCACTGTATTTCTCAATGGGGCCATGATTTTAGGCCCAGCTACCGCAGTATCCTGCCTTTTATAAAAAAACTGGCCAGGCGGCCGGTCGTAACCGCTTTTACCGCTACTGCGACAGAAGAAGTAACTGGTGATATTGTACGCCTTTTAGGTATGAACAAATCGGCAGCTTTTATACTAGGTTTCAATAGGGAAAACCTGTCTTTTTCCGTTGTCCGTGGACAAAATAAAAAGGATTTTGTTTTGGATTTCCTTCAAAAAAACCCTGGACAAGCCGGTATTATCTATGCGGCTACCAGGAAAGAAGTTGACGGTCTCTACACCCTCCTAACGAAAAAAGGATACCCCGTTGGCAGGTATCATGCAGGGCTTAGTGACAGTGACAGGCTTAAAGCCCAGGAAGCCTTCATTTATGATGATATTAATATAATGGTGGCAACTAATGCCTTTGGTATGGGAATTGATAAATCAAATGTGAGATATGTTATCCACAACAATATGCCAAAAAATATGGAGGCCTATTATCAGGAAGCCGGAAGAGCGGGACGTGATGGGGATCCCGGACAGTGTATCCTGCTGTTTGGTTCCCAGGATATTTTCCTGCAGAAATTTCTGATAGAGCAGACTGTGTTGTCACCTGAGAGGAAAGCCGGTGAATACAGCAAGCTGCAGACCATGATTGACTACTGCCATACGACTGCCTGTCTGCGAAAGTACATTTTAGAGTACTTTGGGGAAGAGGAGTCTCCGGATCACTGTGGCAATTGCAGCAGTTGTAATGATGAGAGCGAGCTTACTGATATAACTGTAGAAGCACAAAAGATACTATCATGTATAGTACATATGCGTGAGAAATTTGGCGCTTCTTTTGTAGCTGAAGTATTAAGGGGCTCCCAAACCAAAAAAGTGAACCAGTTTGGTTTCCAACGCTTGTCCACGTATGGCTTGATGAAGGATTACACACTAAAGGAAATAAAGGATATTATTAATGTACTAATAGCAGAAGGCTACATTAATTCCTCTGAGGGGCAATACCCTGTGGTTAGACTAACCCAAAAAGCTCTGCCCGTACTTAAAGGGGAGTGCAGTGTTTATCAGAGGATACAAAAAAGTCAAGAGAAACCCAAAGAGGATGGAACTCTATTTGAATTACTCCGGACTTTGCGAAAAGAGATTTCAGAAGAAGAAGGCGTTCCACCCTTTGTTGTTTTTGCTGACAGCACCTTACGTGAAATGTGTGCGTTTCTTCCTACAGACCGCGAAACTATGCTGTCCGTTAAAGGTGTAGGTGAAACTAAGTTTGCCAGATATGGCATGCGGTTTCTGGAAGTAATAAGTGAGTATGCTTTGGCACATAATCTTTTGCCTAAGTGTACGGGTTCCCGGTTCGAAGGTTCCAATACGGAGAGCCCTTTAGGGAACGAATGTCAAGGCAACACCATCAAAGGTGATTTGGGAGACGAGCCAAGCCATGTCATATCGTTCAAAATGTATGAGGCAGGGAAAAATGTGGATGATATTGCCAAAAAACGAGGCCTCAACCGTACGACCATTGAAAATCATATAATCCGCTGCGGAGAAGAGGGTTTACCTGTTCCTTGGGATACTATTATCCCTCAAGAGTATGAAACGCTGATTTTGGAAACTATTAACTCCGTAGGAGTTGAAAGGCTAAGACCACTAAAAGACGCTTTACCAGGAGATATAAGCTACTTTTCTATCAAAGCTGTCATGTGTAAACATGGTATCAAGTCTTGCGTATAAAAGATTCAGTTTAATAGACTCATTTGAAAATCATATCATGGAAATCATCAGAAAATCATATCACGGAATCGTCATCTTCGATTTCCTGGATATATTCCGGATTGTCATCGCGAAGGTCAACATATAGGTTGCCGTCAGTTGATAATGAAGCTAAAAATACATTGCGGATGTTTCTGATGTTTCTGGCGGCAAGCTCGTTATAAAGCCATTCGTGAGAAAGGCTGTTCTGCTTTAGATTTTGCTCAACTATTTTCCCGTCTCTGATAATCTCTGATGATACCCCCTGGTATTTCGTAGGAATATTTAAATCCCCCGGGGTCACAGGCAGGAACTGACTTTTTTTCAAAACACTTAATTGTCCATGGGGTTCAATAATGGCGAACTCCACCTGAGACATATTAAATACTCCTTTTTCGCGCAATTGCATTAATAGGTCATCAACATTGTATCTTATTTTACGCATGTTTTTCTCATATATTTTACCATTCTGTATTATAACCAAAGGTTCACCTTCAATGAATTTACGTGCCGGTACACTTCTCAATGATAAGTAACCTGTAAGAAGTACCAGCAGTGTTAAGAAAATTGGACTTATAAGTACGTAATAACCTTTTACTTCGGTCGTGACAAAAGCACCACCAATTGTACCAATGGTGATCCCGATGACGAAGTCAAAAAATGTCATTTGAGCCAATAATTTCTTTCCTATTATCCGGGCCAATATTATAAGCAGGACAAAGACAATGAGAGAATTAAGTATTGCCTGACTAAGCTCTGAGATTTGTAACAAGCGTTTCACTCCCAAACAAGGTAATAAACAAAACTGAATCGCATATCTAAAGTGTTCCAATTTTCGTAAGAATTATTTCGGCATACTGCCCAATTATGCTGGGTTATTATAGAAAACCTTTTTCAGGTTTTAACACTTTCAGTAGGTTTTCAATTTGATAACTTTTGCTCAATCCGGTTTTGCACCAGATTGCAAAGTGTTCACAGTTATTAAGCAAAAGATTATACTCTTTTTCTCCCAATCTGCTTCTGGCTCTTTTAACAGTTTTTTCGGGAGAATATATTTTCATTTGCGATTTATGAAGCATCTCTCTCATTTCCAGTATTGCCCTTAAAATGTCCCAGCTATCTGAGTACGTGATATGATTAGCCTCGTAAGCGGGAATTGGTTTTGATTTAACCGGTTTTTTAAGATGGTCAAAATTAAGTATAAAGAATTCTTTTTCGGATTTTATAAAGTCTTTAAAGGATGTCTCCATAATCTCAAAATCCATGGTGAAACCCGGTGTTCGGGAAGTGTAGTGTATTACTGTATGATTATCGGTATAAACACCGTAATGTTCGTATAGATTCCCTATTAAACCCTGTGTTCTCCTTAACCCAAGAACATCCCCATTCTTTGGTTTCACAGGCTCGGTCTTATTTTGACTATTGTAGATTTCATGTAATAATTCTAACCCTTCCTGAACTGCTTGGGTTTTATTGTTCCCCTTTACATTCCGAAATCCCTTTCTTTTAATATTCACGGCATATATACACCCCTTTGGAATTAACAAACCTGTATTTTTTATTAATATATTTTTTAATCCGTCAGGAGGTGTTAGCTGCTGTCTAAAGCGGTGCATTTTTATTCTCCTTGATTCTGTTGTATAATATATACCAATGACGGTTGAGAGAGTACGTCACTATCGGATACAAAGGAGATTATAATGAATCAGTCATTTAAACAATTTGAACTGCGCGATTTCCTTCTTGCTGGTCTGCACAAGATGGGTATTGCCAAACCTACGCCTGTGCAGCAACAGGCAATCCCAGCTATCATAAAGGGAAGGGATGTAGTTGGTCAGTCACAGACCGGCACAGGCAAGACATTGGCATATGTGCTGCCAGTGCTGCAGAAGATTGAAATAGCAAGGCGGGAATTGCAGGTATTAATTTTAGGGCCTACCAGAGAATTAACGCGCCAGATTGCGGAAGTTGTCGGCCATTTAACTGAGGATACAGGAATAGACGTAGTATTAATTCAGGGTGGAGTGGATATCAATCGCCAGATTCAGAAACTGAGACGAAACCCGCAGATAATTGTTGGGACTCCCGGCAGGGTCGTGGAGTTGGTTAACCAGGAAAAACTTACTTCTTATACTGCTAAAGTCCTGGTATTAGATGAAGCGGATACAATGCTGGAGATGGGTTTTAGGGAAGACATTGAACAAATTATTCAAAAGATAAAAAAAGATGCACAAATATTGTTATTTGCGGCTACACTGCCGCCTAAAGTGGTAGGAATGGTCAATGATTTTATGAACCGTCCCTTCCGTATTGAGATTAACCCAGGGGAAGCTGTTTCCACTATTCAGAATGTGTATTTTAGAGCCCGTAATAATGGCAAGGAAGATCTGCTCCTTGATTTGGTGAGGTTGTACAACCCCTATTTGGGTATAGTCTTTGTGAGAAAAAAGGAACAGGTGGATGACCTGGTAACCCAGCTGCGCCAGTCCGGGGTTGATGCTGAAGGACTTTACGGGGATTTGCAGCGGGGGCGCCGCAAACAGGTGATGCAGCGTTTTAGAGAAGCAGAAGCACAGATTCTTGTAGCTACTGATATAGCTTCGCGGGGACTGGATATAGAAGGAGTTACTCATATTTTTAACTTCGATCTTCCCATTAATGTGGACCAATACATTCACCGTGTAGGGCGCACCGGCAGGATGGGGGATACCGGTACCGCCATAAATATAATCACTGCTGCAGATCAAGATAAGTTAAGGTTCTTTGAGGCAAGGCTGGGTCTGCCCATTATAGAAATGGTTATTAAAAACGGTAGTATACAGGAGAAACCGGCTAGTCGCAGAGGGGACAAAACCCGTGATGAAGAGAAATCTGTGAATGGCCGCAAAAAGGCTGTCAAGAAGTTTACCGGCCCCAATGCGAAAAAGAAAGCTGCCAGGGAAGCTATGAAGAAAGCTGGTAGGGCTAAAGCCGGGGAAGGGATTCAAAAGATTGCAAAGGGACCCGAAAAGGAAGGGGCGAGGAAAGCAGGCAAGGGAACAGGCCGGGATACAAAAAAAAGTAAAAGGGCGTAAGTCCCTTTAAAGAAAGAGCAGGTTTAGGGAAAAAATATTCGCTAACCTGCTTTTTTGCTTTTGAATATCCATTTTTTATTTGTAGTGATACCGGATTATAATTTGTGAAACTATTTACAAAAGACGCACTGGGGATTAAAATAAAAAATGAATAAAATTCATTTTAGAATATTGTTCATTGATGCGGGAGGGGTGAACAGTGGCAAATGGAACTGCAGGACGCCGGGAACGAAAAAAATCCGAAGTCAGAGACAGGATTATTAATTCGGCCCTAAAGGTTTTTGTGGAAAAGGGCTTCAATGAAACAACTATTGTAGAAATCATGGAAGAAGCCGACCTTGGAACTGGAACATTCTATAACTATTTTCAGTCCAAGGAAGACCTGGTGACATACTGTATTAGTGAAAAAATTTCTGAAGCACAACTTTTGATAGAAAAATTAAAAGAAAAACCCACGGGTCCGCCTTCGGAGTTAATCTCAAAAATTCTCCTCTCAATTGGTAAAGTGTTTGAAGAAAACCGTTATTTAATGGGACTATTTATGCAGCTTAGAAGGACAGGCCAGAGCACTGTAGAAATCCCACCCCACAACAATGTTTTTGGAGATATATTTGCTGATGTCTATAAGCTGGGGCAGGAAAAAGGCCAATTCAGAAATGATATTCCAGGCGAAGTGGTTGCTGAAATGATTTTTGGGATTTTGCAGTCTTCCGTGGTAAGCGGTAATACCGGTATTTCATTTAGTGAAAACCTTAAATTTAAGCTTAAGATTCTCTTTGAAGGAGTATTCACCAAAAGAGACTAACAAAGAAATGGAAAGGAATGAGGCCCAGTGGAAATGAAAATAGCTGATACGGAAGAAGAATTAATAGCCCCGGAAATTAAGGAGCCGGAAAGTGGGCTAAAAAATTTTATCAGAAGAAATATATCACTGCGTTTGGTTATTCAGATTTATGTGGTTGCAGTAATGCTGTTCGCAGCCTGGCAGTTTTATGGTTTTTATGAAGCAGTCCAAGGCTATACTAGTTTCGCTCCCGAACGTCCGGCTGTTGTCGAAGGTTTTCTGCCCATTGCAGCAATAGTTGCTTTTAAAGCTATGTTTGTTACAGGGGAAATCGACCCTGTTCACCCGGCTGGATTGGTTATCCTGCTTATTGTATTGCTGACAGGCTGGATATTTAGGAGAGCTTTATGCTCATGGATCTGTCCCATTGGAACACTATCGGAGTACCTTGGTAAACTGGGTAAAAAGCTGATGGGCCGAAACTTTAATATTCCCAAATGGCTTGATATTCCGCTGTTAATTCTAAAGTATGCCTTATTTCTATATGTGATAAGAGCTTTTATCTTCCTGCCTGCTGAATATGCTGCATCTTTTATGCAGCTCCCTTATTATACTGTTTCCGACGTTAAGATGTTTGAATTATTTTTAAACCTGGGTACAAGAAGTCTCGCTTTTATTGGAGTCTTAATGCTGTTATCATTTTTGTTTAAGAACTTCTGGTGCAGGTATCTTTGCCCATATGGTGCATTAGTTGGTTTGCTTGGTGTTTTCAGTCCCTTTGTTTTGAAAAAGAACAGTGAAACATGTATTAACTGTGGTCGCTGTAACAAAGTTTGCCCCAGCAAGGTTAATGTACAGGGTAAAAAAAGCCTTGTTATTTCTACAGAGTGCACCGGCTGCGCCTCCTGTGTTGCTGAGTGCCCGAAGGCAAATACACTGGAGTTTAAGTTTTTGGGAATTATTCCGGTTAAACCCTTAATCTTTTCTGCCGGATTTTTAGTGGCATTTTTCGGTTTGATTGTCCTGGCAAAGGTAACCGGTTACTGGGAGTCGACTGCGACACTGTATGATTATCAGATGCTGTACAACATGTTGCCAAGCAGGGGATTCTAGTGCCTCATCTAGTAACGTTAGCCAGTTTTCAAAAGAAAGCAAAAAAAAATTAAACGCAAAGATGAATAGATTCATTCAGGGCAAAAGAGAGAGGACGCAAAGTACGCAGAGAGTTAGAGGTCTCCCAAACTAAGGCTTTCTATCAATTGAAACTATGTTATCCCCAAAGTAACCATAACGTAGGATAAAAACAGGGTCTACTTATTTGAAGGGGTAGTAGATTCATAGGTGAGTTGATAAGGGAGCGTCCCATAAGTTCAAACCTTATATTGAACCGCCCCCTCTAATTTTTGTAAAAGAAATTCAGGGGGCTTTTTGTCACGCCCGCTGAATGGTTGCCGGCCGCCATCCCGCCCATAGGTACGTGGGGTGCTTGCCCAGGATTTTTTATTGACCTTGCGAATAAGTCCGGGAATCTGGCGGGGTGTTGCGCAAATATTTCCTTGCACCGGCGTCGTGAGGAATCTTACCGAAGCCTCCGCTAAGCGAAGTCACAGACCGGAGCCACGGATGGCGGAGCCGCCCCTGAGGTAGGACGCCGAATTGGGCGGTTTAGTCTGTGACTTCGCCAGGAGCAAGGTTAGATTCCTCCGACGCAGGTGCGGAAAATTGGCGCAATGCCTCGCCGGATTCCCCGGCACTCAGTTTGGCAAGGTTGAAAAAAAGGAACGCCCCATACTATGGACATTCCCTTTGTTTAGGGGTGATTTTATTCCTGTTCCTGTTGTATAATAAGAAGCAGTGAAGTGCAAAGGGATGGAGAAACTATGAATTTATTATCAGTTGAAAATATAGCTAAAGACTACGGTATGAAGAAGTTGTTTGGCAATATATCGTTCGGTATTGCCGAAGGGGATAAAATTGGCCTCATTGGTGTTAACGGAACTGGTAAATCCACCTTCCTTAAAGTTCTGGCCGGGATTGAAGAACCTGATTGCGGTCAGGTGGTTATAGGGAATACGGTACGGATTGAATTCCTGCCGCAAAACCCTCTTTTTGATGATGAGGCTACTGTTTTGCAGCAGGTGTTTAGAGGGAGCTCTGCGCCTCCTGAGGAAGAATGGCAGGCTGAAAGTGAAGCTAAAACGATCCTGACTAAACTGGGGATATTTGATTTTGATGCCAGGGTTGGGACCCTTTCAGGGGGGCAGAGAAAAAGAGTTGCTCTGGCAGCGGCATTAATTAATCCTGCTGACCTGTTGATTCTTGATGAACCAACAAACCATATCGATAATGAAACTGTTGCCTGGTTGGAAAAGTACCTGAACAGACGCAAAGGTGCACTTCTTATGATAACCCATGATAGATACTTCCTGGACAGGGTAGTGAATCGCATAATTGAACTGGACAGAGGACGGCTGTTTGGATACCAGGGCAATTATAGCAAATACCTGGAATTAAAACTGGAGCGGGAGGAACAGGAGCGGTCATCAGAGCTGAAACGGTTGAATCTCCTGCGTAATGAACTGAAATGGATTAAGAGGGGGGCAAAAGCCCGGACTACCAAGCAAAAGGCAAGAATTGACCGATTTGAAAATCTGGCCTCGGAAAAACCCCAGGAGAGCCAGGGTAACGTAGAAATATCAGCGGTAGCCAGCCGACTTGGTAAGAAAATAATTTCTCTGGAAAATATAAATAAGGGCTTTTCAGGAAGCAGATTGATCCATGATTTTAGTTTAACCTTTTCCAGAGATGACCGTATAGGTATTGTTGGGCCAAATGGTGCCGGGAAATCAACACTGCTTAACATAATTGCAGGCAGGCTGGAGCCTGACAGCGGCAGGGTTGACGTCGGACCTACTGTAAAAGTAGGTGTTTTTTCTCAGGAAAATAAAGAGATGAATCAAGACCTGAGGGTCATTGAGTATATAAAAGAGCAGGCTGAATTTGTTCCGACCTCAGATGGTAAGCTTATCAGCGCTTCTCAAATGCTGGAGAGATTCTTGTTTCCTTCAGAGCTGCAGTGGACTCCGGTTTCAAAGATTTCCGGTGGGGAAAGAAGGCGATTGTTCTTACTAAGGGTGTTGATGGAAGCTCCTAATGTATTACTTTTGGACGAGCCTACCAATGACCTTGATATTCAGACACTAACAATTCTAGAGGATTATCTTGATGAATTTCCAGGGGCAGTAATAGCTGTATCCCATGACCGTTACTTTCTTGATCGGGTTACAGATAAAATTCTGGCTTTTACCGGTAACGGGAATATAGAGAAATACCTTGGCAGCTATTCAGATTATATAGAGAATGCCCGGTCAAGGGCAGCGGTAGATGCCAATAACAGAAAGACTGGCTTATTTAATGAGTTTAATGCTGGAAATGATCAGATTAGCCACAGCAAATCTGAAGGTACTGAAGAGAAAAACAAAAGCCGGCGGCTAAAATTTTCATTTAACGAGCAAAGAGAATATGAGCAGATTGACGATATTATTGCCGGTCTGGAAGATGAATTACAGGATATAAAAGCTCAAGTAGAGGAAGCCGGGAGTGACTTTGTCCGCCTTCAGCAGCTGCTGGATGAACAGCAGAGGCTGGAACAAAGACTGGACGAGCTGATGGAGAGATGGACATATTTGAATGAATTAGCGGATGAAATAGCCCGGAATAAAAACAATAAAGTCTAATGGAGGAGCAATGACAAAAAAGAATCTTGAAATGATGAAGAAATTAATTGAGGCCCAAAAGCAGAAAAGTTCCGAACAGAGCGGAATTGTACGGCATGACAAAACAATCGGTGAACAGCGAACAGCTGTAAAGAAATTTAAAAAGGGCGGCTTATTTGATAAATGAGAGGAAATCCATTATTGACAGAATATGAAAGCACATTGCTTGTGCTTTTTTCTTTGAATTTATTTGAAATTTAGCTATAATTGAAAAGTAGTTTGTTGAAAAGTAGATTGATGAAAAGTAGTTTGAACAACAGCAGGGGGAGAAAAATTGTGAGTGTATTGAATGTTGAGAATGTCAGTCACGGATTTGGTGACAGAACTATACTTGATGACGTTTCTTTCCGTTTATTGAAAGGTGAACATGTGGGGCTTATTGGCGCAAATGGGGAAGGTAAATCTACCTTTCTCAATATTATCACCGGGCAGCTTATGCCCGATGCGGGAAAAGTTCAGTGGTCTTCCAGGGTTACGGTAGGGTATCTGGACCAGCATGCTAAGCTTACTGCGGGTCATACCATCAGGGAAGTACTTCGCGGGGCTTTTGCCCGGCTTTTTGACTTAGAGCGTGAAATGCAGGAGGCCTACGAACAAATGGCCTCAGCCGATGAAGACGAAATGAATAGATTGCTGGAAGCTGTAGGAGACATACAGGATATCCTGGATCATAGTGGGTTTTATACGATTGATGCCAACGTAGAGGCGGTTGCCAATGGTCTAGGTCTTGGTAGTATTGGTCTGGATCGTGAAGTCCAGGAACTGAGCGGAGGACAGCGGACTAAGGTACTGTTGGCTAAACTTCTTCTTGAAAACCCGACAATTTTATTGCTGGATGAGCCTACAAATTATCTTGATGAAGAGCATATTACCTGGCTGACCAAGTATCTGCAGGACTACGAAAATGCATTCATCCTGATTTCCCATGACATAGAATTTTTAAACAAGGTAATAAACGTAATATATCATGTGGAGCAGGCCAAGTTAACCCGTTATGTAGGGGACTACAACAAGTTTATGGAACTTTATGAAACGAATAAGGCCAGGCATCAGCAGGCTTACGAGAAACAACAGCAGGAAATTGCCCGTCTGGAAGATTTCGTAGCCCGAAATAAAGCAAGAATATCTACAACCGGACGAGCCAAAAGTCGGCAAAAACAACTGGATAAAATGGAACTCATTGAAAAGCCCAGGGACAAAGTCAAGCCAAACTTTAAGTTTATAGAAGCACGAACTCCGGGACGGATAATTTTCAGGGCGGATAATATGCAGATTGGCTATGACAAAGCTTTGACCAAACCTCTGAACATTCAGCTGGAAAGAGGTCAGAAGATTGCTATTAAGGGCTGTAACGGCTTGGGCAAATCAACTCTATTAAAGACCATGCTGGGGCTGCTTCCTCCGGTGACCGGTTCGCTAGAAGCAGGTGACTATCTTTATCCAGGTTACTTTGAACAGGAAAACCAACCTCGAAATTCCAAGACTGCCCTTCAGGAAGTCTGGGATGAATTCCCTGGGTTGAATCAGTTTGAAGCACGAGCTGCTCTAGCCCGGTGTGGATTAAAAAATGAGCATATAACAAGTCAGATGCAGGTGTTAAGCGGTGGGGAACAGGCCAAGGTACGACTATGCAAGCTGATGTTAAGAGAAACAAACTGGCTTGTTTTAGATGAACCTACTAACCACCTTGATGTGGACGCAAAGGAAGAGTTGAAAAAAGCCATAAAAGAATTTAGGGGTACAGTTGTTCTTGTATGTCATGAGCCTGAATTTTATGAAGATGTGGTAACTGAAGTCTGGAATGTTGAAGACTGGTCATCTTTCTTTTTCTAAAAGATCGGCCTGCTGCTTATGAAAACTGACCCATTGATAAAATGTCATACCTGAATCTTTGGCAAAAAGCCTTGCGTATTCCTTCGCAAGGCTTTTCTTTTCTTTAAAACCAAAAAGCTCGAGCTCGGAGGGCATTTCACCTATCAGAACGGCGTTTTTAGGCTCGTCCTCTGCAGAGTCAAAAAGGTCTTTTTGCTGCCAGATTGTTACATCAAGCACCGAATCGTCATAACTTAACCAAGCGTGCATTCCAGCCCTGTATCGGGTTTGGCTGCAGCCATCTTCTCTTTTTTTGTATCTAAAGTAACCCTGATTGAATTTAAGTTTGTTTTCATTTAATACGCCAAAGTAAATTAACAGCCAGTAAAGAACTATTGAAAAATAGATGCTTGTCCCATTTCTGGCGGTATATTTTGCCACTTCATCTTTATCTGTAAAATTTCTAGAGAGTAAGTAACAGTAGTTAACATACTTTTTAAATTCAAAATTGTTACCTTTCGGAAGTGTGATTAATTTATCATAAAATTCTTGTGGCTGGTGTACAAGGTAGTTGTATGTGGTTTTCCACCCGTACTTATGGAAATGATTGTACACGAAATCAATGATATCGAATTTGGTTGCAGTCAACATATACTTTACATCTACTGCGCTCATTTATGTCCCCTCCTGATATATCAGCTTTCAATATTAATTGTAACTCACCGACATATCAAAACCATGGCGAAAAAGGAGGGTAGAATAATAAAAACCGGGTCGAAAACGGTATTATTATATCAATATACCAATCTAACAGGCTTTGTTCCATAAATTCATGTTTTCAAACCCACCACAGATGGTACAGTTATTGGTGAAACGTCCTCCGTATTCATAACCTAATTTTTTAAGTACTGCATTAATTCCAGGGGATTGAGCCCGGGCGATACTATAAAGGTTTTTTAAACCAGCCTTTTTTGCATCCTGTTCCAAGGCGTAAATTAGACGGTACATGAGGCCCTGACCTTCGAATTCGGGTATGCACAGGCAGTCTGTTACTTCTGCCGACAAAAATTCATGATTTACCTCCAAAGAAGCAGCACTGACTATCTCGTCCTGATATAGAACTACTTTGAAAAAATTGCTGTCAACCAGCTTTTTTAGATACTCCGGGTCAGTGATTGAAGAAGGGTAAGTGGAGAAAACACGTCCATACAGTTCAACAAGCCGTGGGATATCAGTTGGCACAGCACTTCTTAGGGTGAAGCCTGAAGGCAATGGGAGAGATCTATAATGCTTCTGCTTCTTGAGTACTTTTTCCAGTATTTTATCTTCTTCAATAAGAGTAGAGGCATAATTGCGCTGGCTCTTTGTGAATTTGGCGAGGTAGTAACAGGGGCGTCCCGAAAAATAGCCCGGATTGAAAGCCTCAAGTACGTAGCCTTGTGAAAGAAACATTCGCCATTCGTCCTCACGGGCTGAAATGATTATTTTACCAAAGACATTTCCTGAAGCCAATACATCTAAGTATTGGCTTAGGGGAACAACGTCTTCTGTATTATAGCTTGTAACTTTAATTCGTTGGTTTAAATAATCGAGATGAATTTTTACTTGGCACCCGTCAAGACTGGATTCTATAACCTTGTCTTGAACCTGGTTCATATTAACATTCACCTGCCCGTTTTAATTTATTGCCTCTGCGTAGAATTCTATTGTTATCCTTAGGTATCAGGCTGATTTTGTCATCATTTATGAGTTTGCCGAGGCCAAAATTGAGGTTGCCCTGAGTTGATCCACATAGTCCGCAGTTACTGCAGTCACTTGTCTTATCCACCGGCTCTGCATAAGTGGTGATTATTCCTTCGTAATTTCTGAGAATTACTTTATCTTGTGACTGGGAAATCATATACTGTGGATTGACAGGTATTTTTCCTCCTCCCCCAGGGGCATCAATAACGTATGTCGGAACGGCAAACCCCGAGGTATGTCCTCGTAGAAGCTCTATTATTTCTATTCCCCGGGACACAGATGTCCGGAAATGTTCAATTCCTTCAGACAGATCACACTGGTACATGTAATAAGGCCTTACTCTGGTTTTAACCAGCCCGTGCATTAGCTTTTTCATTATCCCGGGACAATCGTTAACACCCTTAAGCAGAACACATTGGTTACCCAGTGGGATTCCTGCATTAGCAAGCTTGTTGCAGGCCTCGATGCTTTGAGGAGTAAGTTCTTTGGGATGATTAAAATGAGTATTTATCCACAACGGATGATATTTTGACAGCATCCTGACCAATTTATCAGTAATCCGGTGAGGAAGTACTACAGGTGTACGTGTTCCGATGCGAATAACCTCCACATGCGGAATAGCTCTCAGGCTGGCAATTATGTGTTCAAGCTTGTGAGTTGGAAGACATAATGGATCACCACCGGAAATTAACACATCACGAATTTCTGGATTACCCCTGATATAATTAATTGCCTGCTCTGTCTGGCTTGTTGGCAGAGTTTTGTCAGTGTTTCCTGCCAAGCGCCTCCTTGTGCAATGGCGGCAGTACATGCTGCATTGATCTGTAACCAGCAGCAGCACCCGGTCAGGATATCTGTGGGTTATTCCCGGTGCAGGAGAATCAGCTTCCTCATGGAGGGGATCCCGTAGATCGGAGTCTGATTTAACCGTTTCATGAATGGTTGGTATTGCCTGTTTGCGAATTGGGCAATCTGTGTTGTTTGGGTCCATCAATGTTGCATAGTAAGGTGTAATAGCCATTCTCAGGCTTTGCAGGCACAAGTTGACCCCTTGTATTTCTTCAGGAGTTAGTTTAACAACCTGCTGGAGCTGCTCCAGTGTAGTTATACGGTTTTTGATTTGCCAGTGCCAGTCGTTCCATTGTTCATCTGAAACATTCTGCCACAAAGGAATGGATTTAAAGTCACGCATATTTTTTTTGAAACCTCCTCGGAAAGTATTAAAACCCCGGAGATAATCCGGGGTTAACGTCATAATATGAAGACATGCCAAAGCGAAAGCAAATACAGGCCAAACAAAAAGTTCGCACAGGAACTTTGTTTAGTGCATGCGTAATGTGCTCTCCCTTTCAACGCTTACGAAGTTAGCTGCCGGATTAGGGCCGAAAGTAGCCCTACCATACTTCGGACTTGCGTCCCCGGTATGGATTCACCCCGATGATGTGGTTCCCCCGTTTCTCTAAAATGAGAACTCAGCGATACGGAGAATTATGAAGTTAATTTGTAACTTGTAATATTATACCATAGAAAGCCAAAGCAGTCTATGTTAAGTTCTGGATTGCACTGAAACAGATAGCCCGAAAATGTAGTGAAACTCTTAATCTGAACCTTTTTTAGAAATTTTATCGTAGGATTTTTTCGGCTGAATCTCTTCTCCGGCTTCCATATCTACAATGGGGTTTAAAGTGCTTGGCATTACACTCCCAAGGAGGCTTCTTATGCTTACTCTTTCCTGTGATCTTACTAAGGTAAAGCTTCTAAATGCAATATAAATTACTGTGTAGAAAATTACAAGTGTTAAACCGGCCACGAGGCCTGAACCCTGCCCTGGGATCAAAGGCATGCTTAGAATGATTAGTATCAGGCTGAAGAGACCAATTAGTGTTGTAAATGGGAAGCCCTTGAGCTGGCAGTGGCCTTTAGGGGGACAGCCGTGAAGTTTTCTATACTTATAATGTGTAGCCATTATCACCACATAGGTAAACAATAAGGCAAACCCGCCTGAACTTACTAAAAAGATATAGATACGGCTTGGTAAAATGAAAGCCAGAGCAACACCGGCAAGCATTGCCGCTCCGGAGAAAAGAATACCACGGCGTGGGATATCCCATTTCTCCCTAAGCCATGCAGGAGCATATCCTGCCTCAGCCAAAGAACGGACCATCCTGCCCATGCCAAACATAGCAGCAAGCATTGTTGAAAGAATCGCTGTAACAAGGATTACATTGGTAGCGGCTGCGACCACACCAAACCCCCCGGCAGTTAGACCGGCAACAAGGGGGCTGACACTTTCTGTCATAATTTGAGTTCGTACCAGAGGAAGTAAAACAGATATAGCTGCGACATACAAGCCTACAAGTCCCAGTATTGTAAAAAGTATAGCTCTTGGGACAGTACGGTGAGGGTCACGGGCCTCTGAAGCTGCCAGCCCGATTACTTCAAACCCGGCGTATGTAAACATAACAATCAGCATACTTCCGGCAATACCAGCCAGACCTGCAGGGAAAAATGGCTCGGTCCTGAGAACACCTAATCCGACAGGGGCTTTACCTGGTATAAGTCCTGATATTAATGCAACTGCTAATACAATGAAACCTATAATAGCAGAGAGCTTCAAAAATGCAAGGCCGCTTTCCAGTGAAGCAAGGGTTCTGGCTCCAATCAGGTTTAGAAGGGTTACAGCAACAATAATTATGGCAGCCATTGCCGGAAGAGACAGTCCGGGAATCCAGGCATTGATAAAGACTGCAGCAGCTGTTGCTTCACTGGACATAGCAAGAGTGAGGCCTGTCCAATAAAGCCATCCTACAACAAAACCGATAGCGGGACCATACATCTGTTCTGCGAAGGTCCTAAATGAACCGGCAGTCTGAGAGGCTACAGTCATTTCTGATAAAGCGGTAAGGACAATGTAAACCAGAATTCCTCCCAGAATAAATGAAATGAGAATCGCAGGACCGGCAGCTTTAATAGCAATTGCTGAGCCTAAAAAGAACGAGCCTCCGACTACTGTTCCAAGAGCTAGCATTGTCAAGTGCCAAACAGATAACCCGGCATTTTTGTCTGACATATTAATTTCCCCTTTTTTGCAGATTTCGGCTTGCAAATATTGTTTGGTATAATATTGCTTTGGGTTATTATTGCCAGGACTGCCTTTTCTTATTAATGAAGAAAGGCCGGTCTGCGCATACACATGCCGACCAGCCTGTTCTAAAAATTTTACTGTTTGTTTCGCAGCTAAATTTTATTGTTTATCTGATGTTATTATATTGCTTACCTCACATTTAAGTTTGAGAGCCTTCTAACTCTCTCGGCAATAGGGGGGTGGGTGCTGAATAGGTTAATCAGTCGTTTGGCACTTAGTGGGTTAACGATAAACATGTGACTTGCTGCCGGTGATACTTCCATAGGCCTCTGGCGCGCACCTTGCTCCAGCTTCAACAGAGCATGAGCAAGACCTCTGCTGTTGCCGGCAATATGTGCTCCGGTGGAGTCGGCCAGATACTCTCTTGAACGGGAAATAGCCATCTGTATAAGCATTGCGGCCAGAGGAGCCAGGATAATCACCGGCAGTGCCGCAAGACCGCCGGCTCCTTCATCATCATCACCACCGCCTAAACCTCCAAATAACAGCGCCCATTGAGCCCAGTTTGCCAGCATTGAAATAACCCCGGCCATAACTGCGGCGAGTGTGCCTATTAGAATGTCTCTATTTTTGATGTGAGCCAGCTCGTGAGCGAGAACTCCTTCCAATTCATCGCGCTCCATAGTACGCAGTAAACCTTCGGTGACAGCAACAGCCGCATGAGACGGGTTGCGTCCGGTGGCAAAGGCATTTGGCTGAGCTGAAGGTGTAATATACAGTTTAGGCATTGGTATAGCCGCAGCTCTGGAAAGGTTATCAATCATGTCATAGAGCTGTGGATTGTCACCCCGCTCAATGGGATAGGACCTGGTCATCTTGATTACCATTTTGTCACTATACCAGTAACTGGCCCCATTCATAAGGACTGCAAAGCCGAAGGCCATGATCATACCTGATTTTCCACCCAATGCACTTCCTGCCAGAACCACCAAAGCTGTCAGAACACTCATGAAAATAAGGGTCTTAACCTGATTGCCGAATCCGCTCATAATTTTCTCTCCTCCTTATTAATATCTAAATTTTAAGATTGTTTCTTTAAAATTTTCACTTTTAATATTCTGGTCCCGGCTACTTCCAGAACCTGAAAAACATGGTCGCCTACATTAATCGAATCCCCTTTTTTGGGTTTACTGCCAAGCCGTGCGAATATATATCCGCCAACGGTCAGGACTTCCTGTTCATCCAGACTTATACCTGTAAGTTCTGTAACATCCTCCAACAATACGCGCCCGTTTAACTCAAATTCAAAATCGCTGATCTTCTTGATATCTGGATCATCCTGATCAAACTCATCATATATTTCTCCAATCAATTCCTCAATAATATCCTCAATGGTAATCAGCCCCGCGGTGCCGCCAAACTCATCAGCTACTACAGCCATATGGGTTCTAAGGCTCCGCATTTTTTGGATAAGATGAGAAATCGGAACTGTCTCCGGCACAATCAGTACTTCACGCTTCAACTTTGAAATATCAGTTATATTGCTGTTTTCACCCAGCAGCAGCAGGTCTCTTATGTGAATCAGGCCGACTATATTGTCTTTATCATCATCACACAAAGGGTAACGGGTATGCCCGTACTCCTGCGCCACTTTAAAAATTTCTTCGGGGGTGTCCTGAAGGTACATACATATCATGTCCTGGCGGGGGATCATTACTTCCCCTGCAACTCTGTCGGAGAATTCGAAGACATTGTCCAGTAAAGTACCTTCCATCTTATCCAGGAAACCGTGTTTTTGACTGACATCAACCAGCATTCGCAGTTCTTCTTCACTATGGGCCAGATCAGCTTCATTTGCCGGATGAATATCAAAAATCTTCAGTATTACATTGGCTACCCAGTTCAAAGCGCCAATTACTGGATAAAAGGCGCGGTAGAAAGCCTTGAGTGAACCCGCAGTAGCCAGAGCTGTTTGGTCTGACCTTTGGATTGCCAGGGATTTGGGTACTAGTTCCCCCAGGACGATATGAAGAAAAGTGATAATAGTAAAGGCTATTAAAGACGCTATAGTATGGGTCAAAACCGCAGACCAACCGGCAACTTCAATAAAAAGAGGTTCTAACAGTGTAGCTATGGCAGGTTCACCAAGCCAGCCAAGGCCTAGGGAGGCCAAGGTAATCCCTAATTGACATGCAGAAAGATAGGAATCAAGCCTGGAGGTAACATCCAAAGCCTTTGAAGCTCTTTTTGACCCTGCTTCACTGAGTTCAGCCAGGCGGGTTTTTCTAACTTTGACCAACGAAAACTCGGCTGCCACAAAGAAACCGTTCAAAAACACCAAAAACAGAGCAGCCAGTATTTTAAACAGACTCCAGAACAGGTTTTCTATGGTAAAACATCTCCTTACTTGCGGCATTAGCTTCAAGTTGCAGTTGCTTATATAGTTCCCCAGAAAACCATGTCCATTCAGATTAGTCAGTTTTTATTATATATAAATATAATTGAGAGGGGCTTTATAGTCAATTCATATTTCATTAACCTGATTAAATTTCACAAATTGTTAACAAAACAAAATCACTTCCTGTTTATTGCTTGGGTAATCTGTATGCAGCCATATCAAGTGTGCGGTCTGCTTCTCTGGCATCTTCTGCTGCAAAGGCCATATAGTGAGCTTCCAGGGCGTTCTCCACATCTGCTCCCGCTTCGGTAGGGGATAACTGGCCTCTCATGACCCTGACAAAAGAGTTCATTAGACCAAAATCGCCGCCTCCGTGGCCGCCCATAGACAAGCCGGCACGATAAACAGTCTCTTTCTTCGAATACCTGAAATCTGTAACTGTAATTTCTTCACCGTTGTAACGGAAAGAACCGCGAATAGAACCTTTTGTCCCAAATATTCGCAGTTCCCTTCCCTCCAGGTCCGAAACACCGTGCAGTGTTAGGGTACCGGTAGTCCCACCAGGAAAAGTATATGTGGTAATCTGATGATCTAAGACATTATTGCCGCATTTAAAAATGCATTTTCCGAAGGGGCCTTCTCTTAGTGCCTTCATTTTTCCTTCAGTTGACAGGTCAGTTGTTACGACGGTGGAAGGAAACTGGTCCCAGTCCACAATGTTTTTAAGCCGCTTATTAAAACGGCTGAAGAACTTCAAGGTGTTTCTGTGATTAACCGCCAGCCGGGCTCCAAGGCGGGTGAGGGCAGATGGGGCATGAAGGCCAATCCTCAGCAGGGGCTCGGCTGTTACATATAACCTCGGGGCATACCAGGGGCAATCTTCGGCTTCCGGACACCCGTCGGTGCAGCGCTCCGGGGAACCTTGGGGAGCATTTTCCGGCCGGTAAAAGGACAGGTCTCCCGTTGACTGGACTGTTAAGGGTTTTTCTCCTATAACCCAGTACATTAGGTCCAGGTCATGGCAGGATTTTGCCAGTATCACGGGTGAAGAGGCAGCTGCATCTTTGTAATGGCCCCTTACATAAGAGTGTCCAAAATGCCAGTATGAAACATTCTCCGAGTGATCATAGTGTACGATTCTGCCAATTCTGCCGGAATCGACTAACTGTTTTACAGTCTGCCAGAATTTAGTGAACCGCAGGACGTGACAGACCTGTACTATGAGTCCTTTATCTTTTACTGCCGCAGCAAGCTTTTGGCACTCGTCAAGACTGGGGGAAATGGGCTTTTCCAGAACAAGGTTGTAACCCAATTCCAAGGCCTTCACAGCAGGCTGAAAATGAAGACTGTCCTGTGTGCATATAAAGGCTGAGTCTGCCAGTTTGCCATTGTGAGAATCCAAAAGGTCTTCCCAGGAATCAAAAGCCCTAACTTCAGGTATATCGTGTGCATCGCAGAATAATCCCCGGCGATCCTTATGGGGGTCAGCTACTGCCATGAATTTAAGGTTTTGCGGGTGCCGCCTTGCATATTGGCCGTATACCTCACGGCCGCGCAAACCGGCTCCTATTAAAACTGCGGTAACATTTGAGGCCTTTTTGACTGCCATATCAGTTTTCCTTTCTCAGGTAATCTTAATGATATTTCTATAATATATTCTCTCTAATATGGCTTGTTTTTATATTATAAAGGCAAGTTAAAAAGACCCTCGGGTTATGAAGGTCTTGTAATTATAAACTATCCCAAAATTCCTGTTCGGTAATTTTCAACTGATGTTTTAAAATTTTGATCCAAAGGAACCTGGGAATTTCTTTTTGTACGGCATGACTAACTTTAGTTTTCAGAACTATACCGTTTGACAGAACCTTTTCATAATACCAATGGTCGGTGTCGCGGATTAAAACCCAGCCATTTTTATCACAATAGCGTTTTAAGTCTCTGAATTTGGGTGCCAATTATAACTCCAGCATTCCACGAATTTCTTCGTCATTTTCGCACAACAATATTCTCAAAATATATGGGAAATGTGAACGACGATTTGGTGCATTTAAAAATAGCTGAGAACGTTGGATATAATCTGATGCATACATTTTTAAATCTTGAATCAATTGATATACAGCTTTTTCTAAACTTTCATCGTTAACATAGATTTCAAGTGAGTCTAAAGATAATGTTACAGAGCCATCTTCTTCGGATTCTACTTCCGGTTTTAGTGAATAAGCAGATAGAAGCATTTTTTGTAAGTCTGCATTGAGCAGTATAACTTGTTCTTTTTGTTTTCTCTTTACAATCACTGGTTTACCACCAATATAAACTTCATCATATAAAGTTGAAAATTCTTTGCGGGCATCTGTAAATTTCAATTCGGATAACATTGTCATCGCCCCTTTCACCCCCTATGCTATCATATTATGTACATTCTGTACAGATAGTACACAATATAATTAGGGTAATTTTTAATAGCAAAAAAACAATTAACACAGAGGGGCTCATGGGTACTGCTTAAGGGTCTGAGGGATTAAAGAGCGCAGAGGGAAACTGGCAACGCCAACTTAAGTTTTCTATACGGCAGCAGTGTTACTTTTGTTAAACAATCATTTAACTCTTTGCGTGCTTTGCGTCCTCTTCTTCTGCCAGAGATGAATCCATTCACCTCCGCGGTTCAATCTTTTACTCCGCACGGTGAAAGCTGAAGTAGTCGTAGGTTGAGCCGCTTATGTTTATCCATATATCATGAGTTTTGACAGCTCCATTGGTGTATATAGCAGTGAAGGTGAATTTGTATGGGCCGTCGCTTAGATTTGTGAAACTTTCCTGCCACATTTCGTCTGACCACGAGGTCTTGTCGGCGTTAGGCAGCAGGTTGGCAGCAGCTCCGGCTGCGGGCATGGTTACGGTGACGGACTGCGCCTTTGTGGCTGACCCACCGGTATCGGTGGTGTCGGCAGAAAGAATGAATTTTTCTCCTGCCCAGAAGGTGGAGTACGGTCTGGGGGAGTTGTCCATGCCGGTGATGGAGCGGTTGTAGGTGATGCGGTTTACTTAATTATTTTAGAAACCTAGTATTCTAAAATTAATTCTAGCAGAGGGGATGGGCATTTCCTCCGCGGCGGCAACAACTCAGCTTGTTACCGGCTCCCTCCTTCGTCGATCGCCGACAAGCGGATGTCAGACTCGCCACTCCGGAAAAACCCACCCCCTCTTCCATGAATGAATCCTAGCAATAGGTTTCTACATAATTTTCGCTAGAGTGTTTATTTTAAATTGATTTTCGTTCACCGTGTAGCAGTATGTTTGAATAAGATTTCGTTCCTAAAATCGTTCAATTGTTAAATTAATTGAGAAAATCGGGGTTAATGTACAATGTTTATTCCAAAAAAATCCAAGAAGGAATGCGTATTTGGATTTTGTTGGAACAAATATGGAAAAAGGAGGAATGTCGTGTTTGGGATAGAAACCAATATATAATTGAAATTTGGAATAGGATTAGTTGACACTAATGTCTATTAGGGGAAGTTGGTATCTTATACAATGAGAAACATATTAAATTGAAATAAAACAGCAAATTTGTTTTGGGCTTAGAACTAGTATAAATAGTCTCAAATCGTATTGTGCTAACTTGAGAGCCTATGGTTGGCAGCGAAGAAGAAATTCCAAGCCATTGTTTGGTAATGGGGAAACCTATAATGCAAAATTGAATTAGATTCATAATTGTTAGCAGGTGGAATTTAATGTAATTTCAATCCAGTAGATAGTGTTCCTGTTGAAGAATTATTTTAATTTTATAGTAAAGATGATATAAGTAATAATCACATATTTTAAATAAGCTAGCAGCAAAGTACGGGAGTGAAATAATGATAAATAACTTATTAAAAACCGATCGTATCGATACTGATGCAGATGCTAGTCTAAAAGGATTAGAGTTACAAAAATTAAGGGCTGTTGAACGACTATTGACTGCCCTTATTGATGGGAAAAAAGCATTATTTTGTACTATCGAACACATTGATGATGTACTAGAAGTTGATGTAAGTAGTGAAAAAGCAGAGTATACTACTGAACAAAATAAATCTTATGAGTCAGCCTTTTCGATGAACAGTCAAGAAATAAAAAATTCATTAAGAATCTTTTTCGATAATTGGTATGGGATAGTAGAATCTTCAGAAAGTATCAAATTAGTTTTTTATACAAACACATCAATTGCAAAAGAAAATAAAGTCGGAGTATTAAAGGGAATGAAGGAAGAACTTCCGGAGAAACCTTTATTAGAGTTACTTATTGAAAAGAATTACGACAAAGCATTACCCTTTGTACTGCCAATATTTAAAAATTATTATCTTGAGCAGCATAAAAAGCATACCCAAGATATAACTGTTTATGAACAACTTTGGGATTCTATGGATATGGAAAAATGGAAAAAATTTTTTGATCTAATCGAATGGAATTTTGGTCAGAGAAATGAGCACCATGTGCGTAAAAGTATTTTTGATATTGTTATAAAATTATGTAATCAGTACGGAGTTGAAATTAAATTTGTTGATAAAATAGTGGCTCAACTGATAGATATGGTAGCATCCAGAACTTTTGAGAAAGACTTTTTGAGTAGGATTGTACATGTAGGTGAGGTAAAGGCTATATTTTTAGAACTTGTTCAGGATGCGAAAGTAGTTGAAAAATTAGACCCCGCCCATTTGAAATGGGATACAATCCAATGTGATGATGTGAGAGATATTAATGATAAAATCTTGTATGTATGTCCTACATATGAAAAGGACAGGTTAGAAGATTTGGAAGAAGAATACATCGACGGTTCTTTTGAACAAAGTCAATGCTCTGATATCAGAGAGGTAAAAGCTTATAATTATAGGATTTACAGAGTATGCAAAAATATAGTTAGGCAAGCTATTCGAGAAAAAAAGGATAGTTTTACACAAGAAGAAATTAATTCAACTATAGAGATGTTAACTGATGAAGCTGAAAAACTAGTTATCGATAAGTCTAAAACATATAAGGTCCCTTTTATGGACAGAGATATGGTTAGAAAGACAATATTAATACTGTTCCAAGAATGCTATCTAGCACTTGATGAGAGGAGCGTAATAAATGGATAGCAAAAAACGAATGATGTTCATATTAGAGGAAGATTATTATTTTGTTACAATTAAGATTATTTCAATACTAATAGCACTAGAATGTAATATAAAGCCTTTCGAAGATTATAGAAGGCTTGGAATAATTTTTGAATTTATTAAGGATAACAATAATTTCCTTTTCTTTCAGAAGCTTATAAAAAACGAGAAACTAGATATTTTTGATAATGAAAAAGCGGTAAAAATATTTTGTGATTCAAATTTAGATGTAGCTGTGATTAAAAGAATACTATTTTTCTTAGAAAAGCAAAATATTGTAGGACTGCAAAAGAGTGTAAAAAATGGCAGTATTGATGTTATCCTTTTGCATAGTGATCAGTTAGAAAAATTAGCTTATGATGGAATTCTAAAAGAAGATATAGAAAAGTGCTCTATGTTAAAACGGGCTATCCCAAGATTAAGAATATTAAAGTTAGATACTTTGCAAACGAAAATATTCGGATATAGTGAGGTGACAAGATGGGACGATTAGCAATCAGAAGAGTTGTATATAGTGGTAAAAAATACAGCTTTGAGTCACCTTATTTAGAGGATGGGATTGTCATCTTAGAAGGTACAAATGGGCATGGTAAAAGTACTTTTATGAATCTTCTTTATTATGGACTAGGCGGTAGAGTGCTATCGTTTAACAAAAATGACAAGGATGCTAATGAAAAGCACCAGGAAATTTATAATGATGAAGATAATTATGTTGAGTTAGAAATAGATATAGATGATAAAAGATATGAGTTAACCAGGCATATTGGGGATAATCTTATTTTTGTTGTTGGTGAGGATGAAAAGGTAATTGAGACATGTGTCTTAAGAAATCAAACTAATCAAGATACTTCAGTATTTTCAGATTGGATATTATCAAAGCTGAATATTGAAGTTTTTGATATTGTTCAAGGTATTAGAAACTTTAAATTAAACTTTTCTGATTTAATGAGGTTAATTTATCATGATCAGTCAACTGAAGTAGACAAAATATATAAAGAAGCTGATAACTCTAATTTTATTTCAGACTCTTTGGAAATTAGAAAAGCAATATTTGAAGTGCTCCTGGGGGAAACATATAATGATTATTATGCAGCTTTGGGTAATTATAAGTTGAAATTAAAAGAATTTGAAAAAAAGCAAGCTGTAATGGATAGTTATGATGAATTTCTTTGTGAAATTTTAGATGAAGATTTAGCAAATGTAATTCACATTAAAGCAATGATTAATGAAAACAAAGATATGGTTCAAAAAGTTATCATTGAAAGAAATGTAGCTATTAATGAAAAAAACAATTCTAATGAGATATTGAAACTTGTTGATGAACAAAGAAAGGCTCTAATACAGTATCAAAATGAAAGAGATACGTTAGTACATGCTAAAATTGCAACAACTCAGTCGATAGATAAAATACTCTTTTTAATTGATGAAGCAAAAAAAGAGTTACAGGAGATAGAAAAAATTCGTTTTGTTAATAAAAAACTTAGGTTGTTTACTCCCAATACATGTCCATATTGTCTGCGTGAAGTCGAAAGAGAGAAAAGTAAATGCATTTGTGGTAATGATATTGATGAAGATCAGTATGAAAAATTTTTTTATACTGATCATGAATATTTGGACATTTTGAAAGTGAAAAAAAAAGCTGTTCTATCTTTGAGTAATTTACTTGAGAAAAAGAACGCAAGAATGACAAATATAGTTTCAGATATACTTGAGGTGGATAACAAGCTTCAAATAATAAAAAATTATATTAGTGAATTGACACACGATATTGCTTCAGATTATAACTCCGCACATATAAGGCAATTAGATAGCAGAGAACGTGCATTAAGTGCAAAGATTATTGAGTTACAGCGAGCAGAGGAGCTTGCCCAAAAACGTGAGAATCTAGTTATTGAAGTAACTAAATTAAGAAATCAAGTAGAAGGATTAAAGATCAAAGTTGACTCGTATTTAAGTGCAGCAAAAGAAGATATGCTAAATAAGAAAAATAGCTTTAGCGATATTTATCTTGAATTAATGAAGTTAGCTGATGAACATTGTTATTCGGCATATATAGGTGATGATTATATGCCGAATATTAATTTTAGAGAATACCGTGAACGCAGCGCTTCTGTTCCCAAAAGATTAATGTACTTTTTGACTATGCTTATTGAAAGTTTAAAGAATGAAGTTAATTTTCCTAGATTTCTTATGATAGATACACCAAACAAAGAAGGAATAGATAAAGAAAACTTGATTAAGAATATTGCGTTATTATCGAAAGCAGATGAATTTACGAAAAATGGAAATTTATCATATCAAATAATTTTAACCACTGGTATTGATACTTATCCAGAAGAATATAAAAATTATGTGTTTTTAACGTTAGAGAATGATAAATATTTATTAAAAGAGAGAGCAGAATGTGAAAATGCACATAAGTAAAGTTGTTTGGAGAGGTGAATAAACAGTTTAGGGATTTTATGAATTTCAACCTGTATCTTCCCCTAATCCATATAATGCGATTAAATAGCGAAGATATTTAAAGCCCTAAACGTATGGTTAGGGCTAAGTAACTTTAGGCTTGACCTACCATGGACTGAAGGCACTGACGACATAAAGTGGTGTTATTACCTTGTACTAAGTCTAATATCTTCCCGCATTCCTGACACCCAGGTTGATATTTCTTTAAAATAATGTAGTCATTATCCACGAAGATTTCCAACGGGTCATTATGATTAATTGAGAATGCCCTCCTGAGTTCTTTTGGTAGAACAACACGACCTAGTTGGTCAACCCTTCTAACAACTCCTGTAGCCTTCAAATCAAACATCTCCTTTCAAAAATTATCTACTAGAATAGTCCCAATATTTGAGGGTTTAACCTCCTGGTTGGCGGAGTCTTTTGCAAAGGCAACTGATATATTTTTAAACAGTGGTTCGCCTTTATCATTAAGCTCAGCGGGGGAATTTTGATTCAGTATCGGCTTCTGTGATGCCGAATTTAGGATTTGCTGTGGCGAAGTGGGGAATTGATAAATAGATACCTTGTCTCTCCTTCGCAGTGAGCCGGGGAGGGAGTAGATCCATTGGTCGGGTATGGGAGCAATCATTTCATTTGCATCTGCAACCACATCGGGATCATCAAAAAAATCTTTTACTGCTATTATCCCTTTATTTATAGGGGTTACGGTTTCCTTGTTCACTATAGCGGTAATGTTATTGATAACTCCGTCGGGGACTGCATTCATCTTTACTCTTAGGGGAACAAAGTCCCCGGATGTTACTTTATGTCCCCTGGGTATTTGTTTTGCAGCCTGTAAAACTACGACAGTATTTATCTTGTCGTCAAGGTAGAACTCCCAGATAACGGCTGTTGAAACAGCTAATATAATAAGAAATACAGCGAAAATCTGAGTGAAAATGCTTTTCACAATAACACCCTTCCTGATAATAGCAATTAATTACAAAATTTGTTAAATTATACCATGATGCGACAAGGGTTGCAATATAAATTGGTAAAAAAACAACACTTTGGAATAGGAAGTTGTAAAAAATTATTGGTCAGTATCCACTTGGCATCTCAAGGATTACAATCTAAATCTTTCACTAAGCCAAAATATGCTCCATGAAGTAGCAAGTCCAAAAATCAAGTGGCCTATAATCATTATAAAGGCAACAGGGATGCTACTCTGCATCGGCAGGTGTAACAGTTTTCCCGATATCCCAAATATAAGAATCCAGTTTGTGGCACCAAATATCAAACCTTTGGTGGTTGCCCAATCCCGGCCGGTGATTCTGAAAATATTTATATATAGAATCCCCAATAGAAATGAAGTTGCAAAATGTGCAAAGTATGATACTATCTGGCCCCCCAAGATATGATCCTGGCCCTCAGGGACAAATAGGTGGCCAATGTGCAGTATTTTTGGGAATGATTCCTGTACGAATATTCCAGCGATATGGAGGGTAACAACCATTGCCAGCCCTCCAATTAATCCCCCAAAGGCACCAAGGACTGTTCTGTCAATTGAATCTTTAATTTTCAACACCTCATTTTGCTTGTGCTGTTACTTGAGAGAACCCTTTTTCTTATAAGCGTGAAGATGTGTCATATTAATTCTGCCCGTAAATACAGCCAAGGCCAGGCCGAAGACCAGATGGGCCACTATTGTCACCATTATGCCTGATGGGGTTTGGGGGAGTTTCTCCTGGACCGTTGCCCCCAATAATGTACCAAAAATACCGACCCAAACGACCAGACCGAAGCCGATTCCTTTAATCAGCAGGTAACGGTTTCCAAAATAATAAATGAAATAGACAAAGATGACTCCCAGCATTGCCGTCGTTATAACGTCGGCAATGCCGCCAATTACATAGGCTATTGGTTTATATAAATATTTTTTTTCAAGAAAACGTGTGGCGGTAATCTGCCAGAATACCACATTGGTAAAGTTCAGAAGGTATGCTGTGTAGTTTACTGTCAGCTTGACCATGTCGGCGGCGATTCCTACCAGGGCGCCTGGTAATATATAGTCTCTAATCATATAAACTCCTCCTTTTGTAATAATAGTTTGCTAAATTGTCTGATTGCATACATTACTGATTAAAAAGGAGGGGCTGTTTTTTGAAAATTATTGACTGGACAGTCGGTCAACGGTAATGTAAAATATATTTATTCGCATCAGAATGATTAGATGTTTAGTTGGATGAATAAAGGAGGCAGTGTATCAGGAATGAATGGTAAACGGAAGATTTTTATTATATCAATATTGGCGGCTATGGTAGTAACCATTGCAGCAGTAGGATTTTATTATTGGTACGAAAACACTTATTATGTTACTACCGAAGATGCCAGGGTTACGGGGGATATTGTCCGTGTGACTCCGCAAATTTCCGGGAAACTGCTGGAATTCAATGTTGAGGAAGGACAGATGGTTAACAGAGGTCAGATTCTAGGGAGACAGGAAATGGTGAACCTGCCTGATTCTAACTTGGAAATGGCAACTATGAGGGCTCCTATAAAAGGAATAGTGCTCAAGGAACAGGCAAATATTGGTGAAGTGGTTACTCCTGGTCAAGCGCTTGCGATGCTGGTTAACCCAGATGAATTGTATATAAATGCTAATATCGATGAAACAAAAATTGGCCGGATTAAACCAGGCAAGAGTGTTGATATCACCATTGATTCATACCCAGGTAAAGAGTTTTCCGGTCAGGTGGAATCCATAGGTCAGGCTACTGCCTCGACTTTTTCTATCCTTCCAACATCCTCTGGGGGAAATTTTACAAAAGTAGTGCAAAAAATTCCAGTTAAAATTCAGATAAAAAGTGACGAAAAATTACTACCCGGTATAAGTGCGGTGGTTAAAATTCATATCAAATAACGGGGTGGCTGCATGGAGTCTCGTAAACAGGATGGTTTGTATAAATGGCTCGCGCTTCTGGTAGTTGTATTTGGCACTTTTATGGCTATTCTTGATACCAGTATTGTGAACATAGCCATTCCCAAAATGATGTCTGTTTTTGGAGTGTCTGCTGATGAAATTAAATGGGTTCTTACAGCATATATGCTTACGATGGGGGCTGTAATTCCTCTGACAGGTTACCTTGGTGACAGATTTGGCACAAAGAAGGTTTATCTCTGGGCCTTGATTGCGTTTACAGTAGGGTCTGCCCTGTGCGGTTTTGCTTGGAACAATTCTTCCATGATAGTTGCTAGAATAATACAGGGTATTGGCGGCGGTATGATTATGCCTGTCAGTATGGCGATAATTTATCAGGTTATTCCCCAGGAAGAGAGGGGAATGGCGTTGGGAATCTGGGGCATAGCTTCTATGGCTGCCCCTGCTATCGGACCCACTCTCAGTGGTTATATTGTTGAACACCTCGACTGGAGGCTTATTTTTACAATAAATATTCCTATAGGTATTGTTGGTGTAATTTTAACCGCTATTCTGCTGGAGGAATTTCCAAAAAGACCAACTAAGGGCTTTGATCTGCTGGGATTTGTAACGGTAGCCGGAGGTCTTGGTTGTATTCTCTATGTTTTGGGCGAGGGAAACTCCATAGACTGGAGTGATTTCACAAATATATTTCTGCTGATAACAGGTGTTTTTGGCCTTATACTTTTTGTCGCTAACGAATTGACTTGTGAAAACCCTTTGCTTGACCTGCGGATAATGAAGATATGGCCGTTTACGTTAAGTATACTTATCTCGAGTGGGATAAGCATCGCCCTTTTCGGAGCGATCTTCCTGCTGCCCTTGTTCTTGCAGAATTTGCAGGGACTTACGGCCATGCAAACAGGTATGCTTCTTTTTCCAAGTGCTGTTGCTACAGCTCTCACCATGCCAATTGGCGGCAAGATCTTTGACAAGGTAGGCGCCAAACCAGTGGTAATTCCGGGTTTAATATTATTGACTTATGGAACATATGAAATATCAACAATCACTCTTGATACCAGTGCAAACACTATTATATGGTTTACCGTTGTCCGGGGCTTGGGAATGGGCCTTGCCATGATGCCCTCAACAACAGCGGGGATGAATGCTGTCCCTGCACATCTGATTGGCAGGGCTTCATCTTTATCAAATGTTATAAGACAGGTGGCAGGTTCCGTTGGGATTACTGTTCTTACCACATATATGCAAAATACCCAGATTGCCAGTTATTACAGGATTTCTGAACAGTTTAACTGGTTTAATCCCGGAAGCCTGCAATTATTTAGAATGCTGCAGGGAATGTTTTCACAGTCCGGTATTTCGGCTGCCGAGAGCCAGGGTGTCTCGTTAGGTATAATACATGGATTGGTTCAAAGACAAGCTGCAATGCTGGCGATTAGCGATACTCTTTATTTAACATGCCTAATAGCTCTGGTAACAGTATTTTTATCTCTTTTTATAGGAAAGAAGAAAACCGCGCAAGCTTCCGGAGAAAAACCTGCTATTATGGATTAGGGTGGTGATTCGGTGGAACGTATCGATGATTGTGCTGAGGAAATAAAAAACCTTTTTCGGGACATCCATAGGAATTTTCGCACATATATTGCTTCACAGACAGGTGAGCATAATTTTACTGTTCCTCAGCTGATGGTACTCCAGGAATTGTACTATCATCCCAATATTACTCTAAAAGAATTAAGTGAACTAATGAGTCTGGCTAAAAGTACAGTTTGCGGGATTGTGGATCGTCTTGAAATACAGGGTGCTGTGATAAGAGTCAGAGATACATCTGACCGCAGGAATGTAAAGATTTCGCTGGCCCCAGGGGTTTCGGAGCTTTCAGATACGTTAAATATTATAAAAAAGAAATACCTTGCGGGACTATTAAATAATGTTGAGCAATCTGAAATTGATAAAATTATATACGGTTTGAGGGTTCTTAATAAACTGACTGAGGACCAGAAAAAAGACAAGTGATACAAGGACCCTTGACGACATTAAGAAGAACTTTCCTTAACAGTTAGGGGCTGTCTCCGGAATGAAACGGAGACAGCCCCTTTAATCATTTTGATTTTCTTATTTCGAAGTCCATGACTACAATAGTGCCCTCGTCCGAGGTTGACATGAATGTCCTGTCGGCACATTTGATAATTAACGGAAAACCACATTTTTCTGAAACATCGTCTGTCTCAGATCTTAAAAATAGAACAGTGGGCAGGACATTGTAGTTGATTCCGGGTCCCTGATCAAGAATAACTACTCTAACGAAATCATCTAGGACCCTAAGCTGCAAGAAACCTTGACTTGCGTGTTTAAGGGTGTTTGAAGAAGCTTCCTTAATGCATGAGAGTGCCTCACTGATTTTTACTATACCGAAGTTTTTTTCTTCAAATAATTGTTGTGCCATATCGGTATTCTTTTTGATGTCGTCATGCCACTGTAGTTGGGACTCGCTGTATAGAACCCCTTCAAGAGTAAGAACTTTAGCCTTATCACCTTCTAAAAGCCGTAGTTTACCCTGCGTTGCTGCGTAAATAATGTCACTGTACACGTTGAGCATTTTTTGTTGGTTTAATTCTGAAGACTCCATTTCTTTCTGCATCTTTTTCTGCATGTCATCCATTGATTCGGACAAGTGGTTTATATAATTTGCAATATCCTCATATTCGTCTTGAGAACTTACTGTTATCCGGGTACCCAGTTTCCCGTCAGGTGTGCTGCTGATTGCATCACAAATCTGGCTTAAGGGCTTTAAGGTCTTTGCAATCTTTTTCCAGAGAAGGAATGTTGTTATGGCCAAGGCTGCTAGCAGGGTTAAGAAAAAAGCTAAAGTTCTGCTGCTTTTTTCAGGTTCCTCTGGGGTGCTTACTGCAAAGTCTACTCCTACGATACCTACCGTCTTTCCAGCACTATCCATAATCGGAGCATAGCCGGTGAGATACTCACCCCAGCGGTTATTTTCAAATTCATTTTCTGCTACCGGGTATTTAAGAGCGTTTTTTATAACATCCTGCCCTGATACATCATACTTTTCTCCTATATGGTAGGGTTTTTTGTCTGCATCCACAACAAATTCAAAAACATTCTTCTCTGATGTCTTCCTTAGGGTGTAAATAAAAAGGATCTGGGGATTTGCTCTTTTAATATCCTGAAGAGTTTTTCGAATATGATAGTATACTTCGGTATTCTCATCTTCTTTAGTTCTCAGCTGCTCAAAATCGTCAGAATCAATAAGAATAGAGGCTGTCCTGGCAGCAGAAATAACCCGGTACCGAAACCGGGACTCCTGCTCACCTTCGAAAAAGTAGGAATATATATATACTGTTGTAAGCAGAACAAAAAAGGCTGTAAGATACGCTCTAACAGCAAGTGTTAACTCAACACTCTTTAACCTGCCTGTTATCTTAAACATAAATCGACCGCCTTTGTACCTGATATTGAAGATTAAGGCATACATGTCTAATTAAAAGTTTCGCCAAAATTCAGTAAAATCCTTTTTTGTTCGTTTTACCAACTTTTTAAATAGAACCGTAAAAAATAAAACAACCAGTTCGTATAGAACTGATTGAACCTGTGACAGTCTATATTAGGAAAGTTGTGGGAGTTTGAACTTAATGTAAAATATGGTTCCTTCGGCTCCTGTATCAACACTTATTACAGCGTTATGCCGTGAGGCTATACCGTAGCATATAGTCAGTCCAAGACCAGTCCCATTTTCCTTGGTGGTTAAGAAAGGAGAGCCTAGTTTGCTGATAAGTTCAGGCTTTATTCCAATGCCCTGGTCTTCCACTGCCAATACCACATTGGAATCCTCAATGTAGGTTTTAATCTTTATAGTACCACAGGAAGTCATAGCTTCCATTGCGTTTCGGGCAAGATTCAGAATAAGCTGTCGGATTTCTTTTTCAATCATAAGCAAATCAGGAACCTGCCCCAGGATTGTTTCTACTGAAATATCTCTGATGAGCCCATCGGCTTTGATTAGCGGGAGGAGGGTTTCAATTATTTTGTTAATGCTTAGCCTTTTAAAGTTGTTTGACTTAATCTGAGCCATTGAAAGAAACTCAGTGATAATTGTATTAGCCCTGTCAAGCTCTTCAATTATCAAGTCGAAATACTCTTTATATTGAAGACACTCAGTTTTGCTTCCAAGCATCTGTAAAAAACCGCGGGCAGTGGTCATAGGATTTCGTATTTCGTGGCCAATGCTGGCAGCCATCTCACCAACCAGGTTTAGCTGATCCAACCTGGCCATTTCCTGTTGAAGGCATTTCATTTCCGTGATATCTTTCATTTCCCACAAAAGGCATTGCTGATTATCAAAATTAATATATTCTGTTGAAATAATTACTGACCTTATATCCCCGGTTTTCGTCCTAAGATTAAATTCTAGATTTCTGTTTGCTCCTTGCCTCATCAAGGAATTGAAGCGTTGGGTTTCTTCCTCTGGCAGGATGTTCAATTCTTTCATTGTTTTATTAACAATTTCTTCTCTAAGGTAGCCTACAGATTGAATGAAGGCTTCATTGATATCAATATAGCGGTAACTTTCACATGAAGTGACTGCCATAAGAAGAGGACTACACTGAAAAATCTTAAAGAATAGGTCTCGTGACAGCTTTAGCTCCTTCTCAAATCTTTCTCGTTCAGAGATATCCGGAAGCAGCTTGTCTTGTTGGCTGACCGGGTAGCTTTGGGATTGTGAGGGTGGTAACGCTGAGGTACCATTATATACTCTATTTTCTTGTAATGTTTGGCGAATTTTTAACAACTCGTGATAAAAACGCCCATACATCTTACGCCCCACGCTAAAACCCCCGGATACAATTGATTTTGCACATATAAAATTATACGTGAGTTTCGTACACATGTCGTGAAATCTTTGTCGAAAATTCTGTCTGAAAAACAAATTTTACCTTAAAATGGTAATAAATACCTTGCTTGTTGTGTTGTAAATAATCACTTTGTTCATTTATTAACATACTACAGTATGATTGTTTTTTCCTTCTGATAGGGGAATTTTTCCAAATTTAAATAGCGTGGTTAATGAGTAAGCGGTTGACAAATGTCTATAATAATAACAGCAAACCCCTGATATTTAATACTTAGGTTTTGCCATTTTTGGGACCGTAAGGAGAACGTTATGTCCATAGAAATTAAGAATGTGTTTAAAACATACAAAAATGGTGACGAATATACTGAGGTGCTTACGAATATTTCTCTGACTATCGGTGATGGTGAAATGGTGGCAATTACAGGACCTTCAGGATCCGGGAAGTCAACACTAATGAACATCATTGGCTGCCTTGACCGGCCAACTAAGGGTAGTTACCTGCTAGAAGGTCAGGATACGGGAGGATTAAATGATAAAAAGTTAGCTGCCATTCGGAATGAACATATCGGGTTTGTGTTCCAATCCTTTAATCTCTTACCTCAATATACTGCCCTTGAAAACGTAGAACTGCCGATGTTGTATGCCAATACGTCACCGGGAGTTGCCCGGAAAAAGGCCAGGGAGGCTCTAATTACCCTTGGACTTGAACAAAGGATTAAGTATAAGCCAAACCAATTATCTGGAGGACAAAAGCAAAGAGTTGCTATTGCACGGGCAATTGTCAATACACCTTCAGTTATTCTCGCTGATGAACCAACCGGGAGTCTTGACTCAAAAACCGGCAAGGAAGTCCTGGAGGTATTTAAAACTCTTAATAAATCCGGCAAAACTGTAATTATTGTTACTCATGACCCGGCGATTGCTAGTGAAACAAACAGGGCTGTTAAGATTAAAGACGGTGTCATAGAGGAGGTATAAAAAATTGAGAGTGGGTGAGAGCGTACGCAGTGGGTTTAAGTCCCTGCTGCACAACAAGTTGAGAAGTTTTTTAACTATGCTGGGTATTGTGATCGGGATTTTTTCTGTAATTATGCTTACGTCAATTGGTGAGGGAGTAAAAGCACAAGTAACCTCTCAGGTTGAATCACTTGGAGCCAATCTTCTCTATGTTTTGCCTGGTAAGGTTGAAATAAATCCACATAAGACAGAAAGCAGGTTAGGGGTTCGGGAAACGGGCTTTGGACAGGCTAATAATACACTAACTTATGAAGATGTTATGGCCCTTAGGGAAGAAAAGCAGCTGAAGGCTGTTACCGGTCTTTATACCGGTGTTGATAGGCTTGATAAACTAAAAATTTTAGTTTCCACCACAGGAGCTGATGAAGACTTAAAACAAATCAGTAACCTTCGTTTGCGATACGGACGCTTTATATCTAAAGCAGACAGGGAGCACTCGGCCCGGGTAGCGGTCATAGGGGATCAGGCGAATAAAGAAATATTTGGTGGAGGTAATTCGGTATCACGTACCTTTAAACTCAATGGGAAAGATTATGAGGTTATCGGAGTACTTGAATATAAGAAGCCGGAAAACATGGGACCCCGGGGAGAGGACATTAATGTAAAAATCTATCTTCCGATTACTGAAATGCTTAACAGGCAGAAAGACAAAAATATATCTCAGATATTGGTTCAGGCCAAGTCGGCCGGTCAAGTTGATTCGACTCAGAAAGTAATAAAGGCAGCTATGCTTAAGAATCATGGTGAAGAAGAATTTTCTATCCTTAAACAGCAGGACATGCTTAATGCTATTAATAATATACTCGGGATTCTCACTGCCGGATTGGGTGGAATAGCTGCAATTTCGCTTCTGGTCGGAGGTATAGGTATCATGAATATAATGCTGGTATCAGTTACAGAGCGTACCCGTGAGATTGGTGTGCGCAAAGCAATTGGTGCAAGCCGTCGTGACATCCTTATCCAGTTTATGATAGAAGCAGTCTTTTTAAGTGTGGTTGGCGGCGTGCTGGGGCTTGCTGCTGGGGTCGGGGGGGCGAAACTGCTGCCAGAGGCAGTTCCCACAATTCAGACGGCAGTATCAATTCCTGCCATCATAGTTGCGATAGTTTTTGCTATCTTAGTAGGAGTTTTTTTCGGGGTTTACCCTGCAACAAAAGCTGCCAAGCTGAACCCGATAGAAGCTCTAAGAAGCGAGTAATGCAACTACATGGAATTCTTTAGAATGCTATAATATTGGGAAGGAATTTGCAGAAGAATACCGAATTATTATAGATGCGCTGTGGGCGGGGAGGGTATGGGATGAGTTCTATGCCTGTTTCAAATAATGAATCGAATATAATTAATAACATTGAACTGATTATGCTGCACGAGTTTAATTTAATCCTTAATTCGTCTCATAATATTGACGTGATCCTTCAGGAAAGCGCCCTCAAAATCCGGGATATAATGCAGAGTGAAGGGTGTCATATCTTATTTAGCCGCTATCTCCGGAACAAGTTAAAGCTTGAGACTGCCATCCATGACGGTGGTAAACCCTTTCCCGCAGGAATAGATGAAACCAAGGGGATTAGTGGGTTGACCTTTGAAAGTCGACAGATGATTATTGTTACTGACGCCGAGAGAGACCCCAGAGTTACCCCGGCGATGCAGCAGTACTTTAAACACAAATCAATGGCATCAGTACCTATTATTGTAAAAGACAGTGTTGTAGGTGTAGTTGTCGTTTACAGTACTCTTCCGGCTAAATACTCCGAACGTGACGGGCAATTTCTTATGATGCTGGGGAGTCACCTGGGTCTTGCCGTAGAAAATGCTAACCTGATGTTGGAGCTTAAAAAGGCGGCCATTATGGATCCTTTGACAGGGGCCTACAACTACGGTTATTTCCGAAACGAGCTGGAAACTGTTATTGATGAGAAAAAGGGGAACCCGATTTCGCTCATTATGATTGACATAAACAATTTCAAATCAATAAATGACACTTATGGCCACCTTGCTGGGGATTATCTATTAAAAGAGGTCACAAAAATATTAAAAAATAATGTAAGAGCCGCTGATACTGTTGCACGTTACGGCGGAGATGAATTTGCGGTAATACTTCCGGGTGCAGGTGCAGAAGAAGCGCTCTTTATAGCGGAGAGAATCGAACTTGCTGTTGCCGGAATCAGCTTTATCTTTAACAAATGTGAGTTTAAAGCTACTGTTTCCTGGGGGGCCATAACCACTATTGACAACAAAGTCAGGTCAATTAATAAGATGATAGATTTAGCGGATAAGAAACTGTATAATATGAAAAAAATCAAAAAAAATTCTGAAAGGAATAATGATACTTCAACTGATAAAAATTGCTAATAGAAACCATAACTAATATATGTAAGCTTCTGCAAATATTGCAGGGGCTTTTCTTTTAAAAAAGTCTGGTTAAAAAGGCTTTTGATATAAAATTACATAATGAGATGTGCTTGTCAGTTACGTTTCTTTTCAGGAAATATTCTTAAGATTATAAAAGGATAATGTATCATTTTGTCGAATAAATTGGGTGATGGAAAATTAATGAAGTAGGCAAGGAAGAGCACGTATGCGGACTTTTGTATATAAAAAACATAACCTTTTGGCTACCTTAAGTGTTCTGCTGATTTTTGTATTTTTGCTTATGGTAGATTTCTATTACTCTTGGCAGGAATATGAGGATAGGCTTGTTCGTGATGCCCAAAATGGAGCCATCTATGCAGAAGAAACAGTAGGACAAATAATATCGATTTTGGAAGCTATAGGCCGATCGCCTGTTCTTAAATCAGGGGATAGTGCAAAGATTTCACGATTTCTCAACGAAGTGGGATATTACCAGCAGGTAACGTCTCTCGAATTAGCAAACAGTGATGGGATGAGGTGGACCGGCAAGAGAACTGACATTGGTATTCTTGATGTTTCCGACAGGGAGTTTTTTCAGGGCGCGGTAGAGACGGGCAGACCATATGTAACAGGAGCCGTTCGGTCCAAACTGTTTCCTAAAATTGAATTTGTGGTAAGTTGCCCTTTGTATGGGGAGGATGGAAAGCTGGAGAACGTTTTTTACGCTCCTGTTTGGAACGATCGTTTTTTCAGAAACTTTCTAAACAAGATAAAACTGGAGAGTGGTGCCAGTCTTCATGTAGTGGATCAAGACCAACAACTCTTGATTTCTAGTTTAAAAGAAGTCGATAGGTTGGAGACTTATAAGCCTAAAACGTTTTCTACAGAAAATAATAATATTTATAAATTAATCACATCCCCTGATGCTAGACTGACAGCAAGAAAGGCTATTCCGGGAACATCATGGGCCATAATAGTTGATCAGGATGTTTCTGTAGTAGTTAGGAAGGTCTTGGGCAAAGTCTTTTATGATTCTCTTATCATTATTCTGGTTCTACTGCCTGTCATATTGGCGTTTACCATTTTTATTATCCAGATTAACAGGCAAAGACACGAATTAATACGTTCTAACAAAAAGCTACAGAGCCTGGCATTGACAGATGGGTTAACCGAGTTACTTAATCATCGGGCTTTTCAGGACACTTTATCCAGGTATATTGAGAAAGCAGGGCCCGAAGCACCACTTACATTGGTTATGATGGATATTGATAATTTCAAAATATTTAACGACCAGTTCGGTCATCAGGCCGGGGATGTAGTTTTGAAACAACTAAGTCTATTACTGAAAAGTTATTTCAAAAATGCAGGGGTTGTTGCTAGATACGGTGGGGAAGAATTTGTGGCTATTCTCCCCAATACCGGACATGAAGAGGGACTAGCCATAGCACAGCAGCTTTGTGCTGCGATTCAAACCACTCCTATAGTTCTGGATGCAGAGACAGAAGTAAGGATCGCTGTTTCAATTGGTACAGCTACATACCCTAAAGATGCGGAAGATCGTGAAAACTTAATCAAGTTTGCTGACCGTGCCCTCTATAAGGCAAAGGAGCAGGAGAGCAACAAAGTACAGATGTATTACTCAGTTCTGGAAGAACTCCGGGTCAACATCAAGGGAGATCAGGACTTGATGAAAGTAATCCACACCCTGAATACAATTATTAATGCTAAAGACAAGTATACATACGGTCATTCGGAGCGGGTCATGAATTATGCTACCAGGCTCGCTGTACACATGGGACTATGCCAGGAGGATATACACAATATTTCTATTGGAGCATTTTTACATGACATTGGGAAAATAGAAATCCCGGGAGATATTCTAAGCAAGCCGGGAAAATTGAGTGACGAGGAGTTCGAGTTTGTTAGGAAGCATCCTCTTATCGGTGCAGAAATAATAAAGCCCATAAAGTCTTTGGAAAAGGCGAGGCAGTTTACATTGTATCATCACGAGCGGTTTGATGGCACAGGATACCCTTTTGGCTTAAGCGGTAAGGATATTCCTATCTATGGCAGAATAGCAGCAGTGGTTGATGCCTTTGATGCTATGACCAGCAATCGCCCGTATCAAAAGGTGAAGACCTGTAGGGAAGCCCTTGAGGAAATCAACAGGTCTGCAGGGAGGCAGTTTGATCCTGACATCGTAAGTCAGTTTATTGAACTCTTTTCCAAAACCCGGGAGGAGGAACCCGATTCACAGGATTGTTTTTCAGTCATGATTCATTAGAGGGGGAAGTGACCACACGGTTGGATTGAAGTCTATTATCCTGTGAAACTCATTGAATAAAGAGGCCGGATCGTTTTTAAAGTTATCAATCAGGTAAGAGGGTTTATAATAGGTTTGTCCTGTTCGTGGGTCAAAGTAAATATTACTTTTAAAGCTAATATGGCCGCGAGTGTAGCCATAACCCAGATCTGAGGGCGTGACGTGCATGGATTTTTCGTTATCCAGCCGCGGTATTTCCTTAATTTGAAGGTCAAGATGGGGGCCGGTTGATTTACCGGTATTTCCAACATGACCTAGAATTGTAGCTTTGTTAACTAATTGTCCGACAATAACGGTCGGGTTGTTGTGAAGGTGTGAGTATTGTGAATAGAAATACCGTTTGCTGCCCAGCTCATGCCTGACTAAAACAGCGTAACCATATGAGTTGCTGCCTGTCCACCCCGAAAAGACGACTTTTCCGTCTGTGATTGGGTGAACTTCATAACCCGGGTCTGGGTTTCCGGTTATTCCCAGATCCTGCCCCAGGTGCCCGTTTTCGCCGAAATCCTGGGTAAGGAAATAATTATTTTTTGAGAACGTATCCCATTCAACTGTAGGCTTGCCATTGACAAATATAGGGGGCTGCAGGGTTGATAGTCTACCGCTCCCGTAACCGGTCGGGTTATAATCTACCATTACACCTGTTGAACTGCTCCAGAATAGCCAGTGTCCTCTCTCGAAATCCTGTCGTAGACCATCTTTCCATCTGTATTCATTGCTGGTAGGCACTCCAAGAATACTTCTGACCCCTCCAATGTCATCGTATGCCTGGCTGATTGCGCCTTGCAGCCAAAACTCGTTTGATTTTCCCTTGCGGGAAACTACTATTTTGCGGCGGTTTTGTCCGGAGGTAAAATGCTTTAATTCCGTTTTTTGGGCAGGCGGACCTACTGAGCTTATCTCAGGAGGAGAACCAGCTGACTGTGTTTGTTTTACCTGGCGGTTTAGTACTTTGTCTATCAGAACAAAGCAGGCTTTAGAGGCAGAATCAAGGTTTTTATAGAAAACAGCAAGTCCAACTGCTAAGATTAGTATTAATCCAAGTAGTCTCAGGTTTATGTTTTTCATACGTGCCCCGCCTTCCTTTGTCATAAAAAGTTTTAAGTAATTGTTTGATATAGTCAACGGTAATTTATTGAGACGGCTTGGCCTAGAGATTGTTTAAAAGTATTGAAGTGTCGTCACTTCGATACTTTTTTTAATATATCATTTTTGATTCCTAATCTGAAGTTCAATAATTTGATCCAGCTTTTTACATTGTCGCTTCCTAGACTTAAATAATTCGCTCAATTTGTACGCTTTTCCTGTCCGAACATCAAAGGTTACGTCTTTTTAAATAAAACGAAAATTCATTGACATCTACATCAATACTTTGATAATATTATGGCTAAGAAAATAACGAATTCCGATAAGAATACTAGGAATAATCGCGAGAGGTAGGGGGCGTAAAAATGATAGCAATTAGCAAAGAACATGTTGATAAAATAATTCAACAGGCCCTGGACCATTCACCTGTTGAGTGCTGTGGAATGCTGGCAGGCACTTTCTCTGAAGAGGATGTTGAAGTAGTGGATATTTACCCAATGAGAAATGTTGACAATAGTCCCGAACATTTTTCCCTTGACCCAGAGGAGCAGTTTCAAGTCTTCTACTCAATTAGAGACAGGGGGCTTAAGATGCTCGGCAACTACCACAGTCACCCCGCGACACCGGCACGTCCTTCAGAAGAAGATATCCGGCTTGCCCACGACCCTAATGCTGTGTATATGATCGTATCACTGGCAGGTCAAGAACCGGTATTGAAGTGTTTTTTTATTCGTGCAGGAAATTATGAAGAAATCCCTATACTTGTAAGGGACTAAAGGAGTAAATCAGAATGAAGTTTAATACAAGGCTTCTACATGGAAACTTCCAGCCTGATAAGTCTACAGGCTCAACTGGTACGCCTATCTACCAGTCAACGGCCTTTAGGCACGATACAGCTGAGGAACTGGAAAAAATATTTAAAGGTATGGCGTATGGCCATATATATACACGGATAAGCAACCCCACGGTAGAAGCCTTCGAGAGAAGAATAGCCGGGCTTGAAAAAGGGGTTGGGGCAGTGGCCTGTTCATCGGGGATGTCAGCAATTTCTCTAGCTGTTCTAAACCTTTTGGAAACGGGAGATGAGATTGTTTCGGCCTCAGGGATTTTTGGCGGTACTTATTCTTTGTTTGGGAACCTGTCTTCTTATGGTATAAAAGCCTTTTTTGCAGCGGATTCTTCGCTGGACAGCTTCTCACAACTGATTAGTGAAAAGACTAAGCTGATTTTTATTGAAACTATAGGCAACCCCAAATTGGATGTCCCTAATGTTCAATCTTTGGCTGAATTAGCTCATTCTAACGGAATACCGCTTGTTGTAGATAATACTGTAACTACACCATACTTAATAAGGCCTATTGAGCATGGAGCAGATATTGTAGTTCATTCAACCTCCAAACTAATCAACGGGGGTGGGAATTCTATCGGTGGAGTGATTGTTGACAGCGGCAAATTCCAGTGGGCTGCTGAAAAGTTTCCAGTTCTTGCTGAAATGAGGAAAAAGTTTTCTTTCCTATCTTATGTGGCAAAACTGAGACAGGGCCTTCACCGTGATTTGGGGGCGTGTATGGCGCCATTCAATGCCTACCTTACCAGCCTGGGCTTGGAAACTCTTGGCCTCCGTATGGACAGGATGTGTGGTAACGCGATACAGTTGGCTCAATTTCTTGACGCCCATAATAAGGTGGAAGGAGTTAATTATCCCGGACTGAAAAATCATGACTGTCATCAAATCGCATCCCTCCAATTTGGGGGGAAGTTTGGAGTGATTCTTACCTTTAGCGTAGGTACTAAGGGGCAGGCATTTAAGGTTATAAACGGTCTGAAATACGCCTACAATGCCGCAAATATTGGTGATATCCGTACTCTTGTCATCCATCCTGCTTCTACTATCTACTCGGCTTTTTCCGAGGAGGAAAGAAGCCTTATGGGTGTGACCCCTGATATGATAAGGGTCAGTGTCGGGATTGAGGATATTGAAGACCTTACTGAGGACTTTAACAAGGCCCTGAATCTCATATAATACAGCGAAAAACACGAAAACTTGCCGGATAGTGATTCGTTGAATCGAAGAGTGCTGGCGCTGGATAATAAAATAAGTTGTTCGAGGAAACATTGATACAAGACGACTTAAAACAAGGGGGTTAATGCATGGGAATAATTTATATGGATTACAATGCCAGTACTCCAGTAGACGAAAAAGTATTTGAGTCAATGGTTCCCTTCCTGCGGGACAATTTTGGCAATCCATCCAGCAGTCACGGGTTCGGAATTGAGGCAAGAAAAGCCGTCGTGACTGCACGGGAACAAGTGGCTCAGCTTGTTGGTTGTAAGGCTCACGAGGTCATTTTCACTAGTGGCGGGAGTGAATCCAATAATCATGCCATAAAAGGAGCAGCTTGGGCTAACCGGGATAAGGGAAACCACATTATCACCAGTGTAATTGAACATCCCGCGGTAATTAATCCCTGCCGTTACCTTGAGACTCAGGGTTACCGGGTGACATACCTGCCGGTCGACAGTTTTGGAATGGTTTCCCCGGAAGATGTGGAGGCTGCTGTTGGGGAAGACACCATCCTAATAACCATAATGCATGCCAATAACGAGGTAGGGACAATCCAGCCGCTGTCTGCCATTGGTGAAATTGCCAGAGCTCAGGGGGTAGTATTTCATACAGATGCTGCCCAGTCAGTCGGGAAGATTATCACTAATGTTGATGAACTGAAGGTAGATATGCTCACTATAGCGGGCCACAAGTTATATGCTCCAAAAGGTGTGGGAGCCCTGTATGTCAGAACCGGTGTCAAAATAGAGAACCTTATTCACGGAGCCGCACATGAGTATGGACGCAGGGCGGGAACTGAGAATGTCGCCTATATGGCAGGACTGGGAGTTGCGTGTGCTTTGGCGTTTAATTCGCTGGAGGAAACAGCCGGGCGCTTAACTCTTCTAAGAGATATGCTTCACAGAATGCTTGAACAGGCTGTTGGCGATATTGTTCTAAACGGGCACCCAACTAACAGGCTGCCCAATACCTTAAACCTTGGATTCGGGGGTGTTCTGGGTGGGGATATCCTTAGTGGTATCCAAGGACTTGCTGCTTCTACCGGGTCAGCTTGTCACGAGGGGACGGCAGAAATGTCAGGAGTACTCAGGGCAATGGGTGTAGGGCAGGAATACGGGCTCGGTTCACTTAGGTTAAGCCTTGGGAGGTATACCACTGATAAAGAAGTCAAAACGGCTGCAGAACTAATCACGGACCAGATAAACAGGCTGAGAAGAGAGGACGGCTAGAAGTGACCACATCTAATGGAGGCTGACTACACCCTTGCTTAATCAGGGCGGAGGTCAGTCTTTGTTTTTTAAATTACGTAGAATAAACCAATAAAAAATAGTAGAATAGTAGAATAAAAAACAGCTTGACAGAGTGTAGTAGGGTTTGGTAACATGTACATAATAAAAATGACAATTCCGATAGGTTAAGTAGGAATTGAGCTGCCAAATGAAGGGGTGAGTTAACCATGACTATTGATTATAATGAACTAAAAAAAGGCGGGTTTTTGCGGCAAAGGCAGAAAGATACTTTTATTGTTAGGTTCCGCAGTATTGCAGGAAATTTAACCAGTGACCAACTCCGCAAGCTTGCTGACCTAGCTGATACTTATGGCAAGGGCTATGTACATGTAACAACTAGACAGGGCGCAGAGATACCCTGGGTTAAAATTAATGATTACGATAATATGAAGAAAGAAATAACGAATTACGGCCTTACTACCGGGACGTGTGGTCCCAGAATCAGGACTGTGGTAGCCTGCCCCGGTTTGGAGGTCTGTCAGAATGGACTGACCAACTCCCGAGCCTGTGCTGAAGAACTGGATAAGGCGTTTTTTGGCCGCCCGGTACCTATGAAAACCAAAATAGGGATATGCGGCTGCCCCAACTCATGTTCCAAACCACAGGAAAACGATATAGGACTTGTAGGGGTGATTGACCCAGTTCTCATCGAAGATAAGTGTATCGGCTGCGGGCTGTGTGAAAGGGTCTGCCCTGGTAAAGCTATTGAAATGGTAGACGGCAAACCAGTGCTTAACCGGAAAAGATGCCTCTTTGAAGGGAATTGCATTTCATCGTGCCCTGTAGACGCTTGGGAAGAAACGAGAAGAGGATATCTCCTTTATGTAGGGGGTAAAATCGGTAGATTGCCTGTACTTGGTAAAGTAGCGGCAGAGTTCTTACAGGAAGATGAAGTAATTGAAGCTGTTGAACGAACCATTTCTGCTTTTGAAAGGCTTGGCCAGCAGGGGGAGCGTATTGCAGATACAGTTGCAAGAGTTGGCTTGGACGCGTTTAAGGAAGAAATTAATATCCTGGATATTGAATCTAAATCAGCTGATACCGGCACTGAACAGGAAAGTGAGGTAGGTTAAAGATGGCTGAATTTGAAGTTGCAGCAACACTTGATATTACTCCTGATGTTTGCCCAATCACCTTTGTAAAGACAAAGCTTAAACTTGAGCAGTTAAAAGAGGGAGAGATACTTGAAGTACTACTTAATGACGGCGAGCCAATACAAAACGTACCCCGGAGTGTAAAGGGGGAAGGGCATAAGATAGTATTGGTAGAAAAACTGGATGGCAAGTACCGCCTACTGATTCAAAGAGGCTAGTTCGCTGTGCAGCAGCTAATCTGGTCCCAAAGAATTATCGAAAGGGTGATAATAGTGGAAATAACATTTAATGGGGAGAAAGAGATTCTGGATAAAGAGTATAGTGTACTGGGGTTTTTGTCTAAAAATGAATTGAGTCCTGACATTGTTACTGTAAGTCTTAATGGTGCAATTCTGCCTAAAGAAGACTTTGAAACAACTTTACTTAAAGAAGGAGATTCTTTGGATGTCCTAATGTTTATGGGTGGGGGCAGGTAACGATAATGACCCGAAAACAGATGACATTCCGGGATATTACAGACCTTATCGGCAATACCCCAATGATCCGGCTCACTGCTTTGGTACCGGAAGGTTCAGCGGAGGTACTTGCAAAGATGGAGATGTTTAATCCGGGCGGTAGTGTAAAAGACCGGATAGGCTTGCACATTATTAGAAAAGCGGAGGAATCGGGACAGCTTAAGCCCGGTGGAGTTATTATAGAAGCTACTAGCGGTAATACGGGAATTGGACTGGCGCTTGTTGCTGCCGCCCGTGGTTACCGGCTGATTTTGGTAATGCCTGAGACAATGAGCCAGGAACGACGTGCAATCCTTGAGGCATATGGAGCCGAGCTTATCTTAACACCGGGGCCCCAGGGAATGCGGGGTTCTGTGGAAAGGGTCGAAGAGCTGGTGAAGGAAAATCCTGACTATTACATGCCCCAACAGTTCAGCAATCCTGCCAACCCGGAAGCCCACCGGCTGACTACAGCAGTGGAGATTTTGGAGCAGACTGAAGGCAAGATTGACGCCTTTATAGCCGGAATAGGAACAGGAGGAACCATTTCAGGTGTAGGTCAGGTTCTAAAGGAAAAGGTACCTGGAGTTGAAGTTATAGGGGTAGAGCCCGACGAATCCCCGGTATTATCAGGGGGTGCGCCAGGACCACACCGTATTCAGGGCATTGGGGCAGGGTTTGTCCCGGAAACCCTGGATATGTCAGTTGTAGATAGGATAATGCGTGTAAAAGACATTGATGCATTTCTAACTGCACGGGCTTTGTCAAGGCAGGAGGGTATTTTGACGGGCTTGTCGGCAGGCGCAGCGGTGTTTGCTGCAGTATCCGTGGCAAAAGAGCTGGGGCGGGGAAAGAGAGTGGTAACTCTTCTTCCAGATACAGGAGAGCGCTACCTCAGCATGGGCCCTTATTTCAGGATGGATTTGCAGAGGCTCGGAATAGAAGTATGATAAGAAGGTGGAAATGTTGAGTTTTACAGAAGAACAGATAATTAGGTATAGTCGGCACATTATCCTTCCTGAAGTAGGAGGAGAAGGTCAGAAAAAGATAAATGAAGGCAAAGTACTTGTTATCGGGACGGGAGGGCTCGGTTCCCCGGTTGCTTTTTACCTGGCTGCGGCAGGGGTGGGGACCCTGGGTATAATTGATGATGACGTGGTTGATTTAAGCAACCTGCAGAGACAGATTCTGCACAGCACAAAAGACATTGGCAGGCCCAAGGTTGAATCAGCTGAAGAAAAGCTAAAGGCACTCAATCCGGATATTGATGTGGTAGTTTACCGCGAACGGCTGACATCCCGCAATATGATGGAGATAATCAGCGGGTATGATGTAATAGTTGATGGAACAGATAATTTTTCGACCCGTTTTGTGACCAATGATGCTTGTGTAATGGCCGGTAAACCCTTTGTTCATGGGGGTATTCTAAAGTTCTCTGGACAGGCGATGACTATCGTTCCTGGAGAGGGACCCTGTTTTCGTTGTATATTTAAGGAGCCGCCACAACAGGGGTCAGTCCCGTCCTGTTCCCAGGCAGGGGTACTTGGTGTACTTGCCGGTACAATAGGTGTGATACAGGCGACCGAGGTGCTGAAATACCTTTTGGGTAAAGGGGAACTGCTGGTGGGCAGGCTTCTGACTTATGATGCCCTGGCTATGAAATTCAGAGAAGTTCAGGTTAAGAAAAACCCCTCATGTCCAATTTGTGGTGAGAACCCTACCATTACCGAACTCGTTGATTATGAATTGCCTGCCTGCTCCATTCAGGACAACAAACCTTTCAAGTAGAGATACGGGGGTAACCCCTACAAGTGTAGGAGCTTAAGGTAGTGTTGAAAGACAAGACTACGTACTGGATTAGTACTTGACAAAGTAGTAATTGGATGTTAACCTGATATAAGATTTTCATATATAATAATTCTTATCAAGAGTGGTGGAGGGACTGGCCCTATGAAGCCCGGCAACCGTCTTACATCAAAATCGTAAGAAATGGTGCCAATTCCCGCGGGGTAACCCGAGAGATGAGGAGATGTCAGGTGATATGCTGCCTCTTCCTGTCGGGAAGAGGTTTTTTATTTAAGTAAGCAGATCTCTTATTTATTTTCCCAATTGAAGCATAGAAAACCATCCATCAATGGAAACTAATATTACAAAGGAGAAATTAAAATGCCGATTAAGATTCCCGACGACCTGCCCGCGGCAGAGACTTTAACAAACGAAAATATATTTGTGATGAACGAGAGCAGGGCCTATCATCAGGATATCCGCCCTCTTAAGATAGCTCTTCTTAACCTCATGCCAACAAAAATTATAACAGAAACACAGATTCTACGGCTTCTCGGCAATTCGCCGCTGCAGGTGGAAATAGAGCTGGTACATCCGGCCACCTATACATCCAAAAACACCCCTGAAGAACACCTGGTCACTTTTTATAAAACTTTTGATGATATAAAGCACCAGAAGTTCGACGGTTTGATTATAACAGGGGCTCCTGTTGAAACGATGGAATTCGAAGAGGTGGCATACTGGGAAGAGCTGACCCGTATAATGGACTGGTCCAGTCAGAATGTTACATCCACCATCCATCTGTGTTGGGGAGCGCAGGCGGGGCTGTATCATCACTTTGGAGTGCCCAAATACGCCCTTGAGCAAAAAATGTTTGGTGTCTTCCCACACTATATAACTAAGAAGAATGTCCCGCTGCTGCGGGGCTTTGACGATGTATTTTATGCGCCGCATTCACGCCATACTGAAACAAAAAGGGAAGATATTTTAAAAGTCCCGGAGCTTGAGATACTGGCTGAATCGCCTGAGGCCGGAGTATACCTCGTTGCTACGAAAGATAGGAAACAGGTATTTGTGTCAGGCCACTCTGAATACGACCCGCTTACATTAAAGGCGGAGTATGACCGAGACATTAATAAAGGAATGGATATCGCAGTTCCGAGAAATTATTACCCTGATGATGACCCGGCTAAAGAACCCCTTGTTCTTTGGAGAGGGCATGCAAATCTCCTTTTCTCCAACTGGTCTAATTATTACGTTTACCAGGAGACACCGTACAATTTAAACGATTAAACTAAAATAATTGAATTAAATTGATGCTTATTGTAATGACAAATTAAAAGGGCAGATGCTCCGGTGAACAAAACTCCATCGAACTATTACTCCCGTGTTACGATGGAACCCTGTTGTTTTGTTCCCGGCACATCTGCTTTATTTATGTAATTCAATATTTTTATCTTAGCGGGAACAATAATAAAAATTTCTAATGTTAAAAGGGATGTCCCAATTTTGATGCTTAATTTGACAAGTCCTGTAGTTAAAATATAAAATATAAGAAAAATCACCCCCCCCAGGGGGTGGGCACGAGGGGTGTTTCGCCTGGAAAGAAACGATAAACACAAAAAAGACCTGCTAAACGGCCTGAAAACAATTGAGGGGCAGGCCCGTGGTGTCTATAAGATGGTAGAGGAAGACAGGTATTGTGTGGACATTCTGGTTCAGCTTGCTGCTATTAAGGCACGAGTCAACAAATTAGGTTTGTCTATTATTGAATCACACACCAGAGGCTGTGTCACAATGGCCATCAAGGGTGGGCAGGGAGAAGAGTACATAGAAGAATTGGTTGATATCATTTCAAAGTTTGTTAAATAGATCAAAAAAGCTTATGAGGATATTGACAAGGTTCAATAAAAGGAATATTATAATAAATAAACCACCCCCCGGGGGTGGGGGATATAAAATAGGAGGTTGATTGTTATCATGTGTAATTGTTGCGGAGGAAATGAAAAAGTCGTGACTTTAACTGTTGAGGGTATGAGTTGTGGTCACTGCAAGATGGCTGTCGAAAAAGCGGTTTCAGCCATGAGTGGTATTTCAAAGGTTGAGGTAAATCTTGAAGGGAAAAAGGTTACTGTTAGTTTCAATCCGGACAGTGTCAGTGAAGCGGCTATCAAAGATACAATAAATGACCAGGGTTATGAAGTAGTTTAAGATAGTTCCTATAGCTGTCCGGATAACCGGACAGCTGTTTATTCTAACATGGTTTTTTATCCTGGCATGCAGCACGAATAATAGAAAAGATTTAGCTAAAAATATAATAGATTAAGCTATTAAAAAAGGGTTGTTAAAGGGGCAATGGGACATGACGACAACCGAAGTGATTAGGAAGAGATATAACAGAACATCACTGTTTTATGACTGCATGGACCGGATGATAAAAGATGATGTCCGCCGGAGGGTGATTGAACAGGCGCAGGGCAGTGTGCTGGAGGTTGGAGTTGGGACAGGTAATAACCTGCGTTTTTACAGCCCCGATTGTCAGGTGACTGGCATAGATTTCAGCCCGGGCATGCTAAAAAAAGCCAGAGACAAAGCAAAGGGCCTGTCCAATGTGGAACTATATGAGATGGATGTACAGAACCTTGAGTTTGATGATAATACTTTCGATTCAATTGTTTCCACATGTGTGTTTTGCTCTGTCCCTGACCCGGTTAAGGGACTCCGGGAACTCCGAAGGGTATGCAAGCCTGATGGAAAATTGATTTTTTTGGAGCATGTAAGAAGTTCAAAAAAGCTGATGGGGCTTGTAATGGATTTCTTTAACCCTGCGGTTGTAAAGCTTATAGGAGCTAACATTAACCGCCGTACTCTTGAAAACATAGAGAAGGCCGGCATTAAGCTGAAAGATGTTGAAACTGTTGATATGGAAATTATTAAACTTGTAATTGCTGTGCCAGATAAATAAGGGGGTGAAAACGTGGTTGATCAGATAAAAGGAACACAGACTGTAAGTTTCAAAATCGGAGGAATGACTTGTGCGGCATGTTCAGCCCGGGTTGAAAAAGGGCTGAATAAGCTCGAAGGTGTAGCGGAAGCTAATGTGAATCTTGCCGCTGAAAAGGCTACGGTGACCTTTGTTCCTGATAAAATTCAGTTTTCCCAAATTAGGGAGAAGGTCGAAGATTTAGGTTATCAGGCTTATGCAGGGAAAAAGGCCGAGCTTAAACTTGTAGGTATGACTTGTGCCGCTTGTGCTGCAAGGATTGAGAAGAAGCTTAACAGTCTTGATGGAGTTTATAATGCTGGGGTTAACTTTGCTGTAGAGAGGGCTTCTTTTGAATTCAACCCGGACCTTATAACTCTTAAAGAAATTGAAAAAGCTGTAAAGGACCTGGGTTATGAAGCCTTTACAGTTGGTGACGAGGCTGTTGACAGGGAAAAAGAAGCCAGGGAAAACGAAATGGCTTTCCAGAGGAGAAGGTTAATTTTATCCTCAATTTTGTCGACACCTTTACTTCTTTTTATGATATTTGAGTGGATTGGTATTCATCTGCCAATATCCATGAGAACCATGCATTATGCATCATTTGTGTTGTCGACTCCAGTACAGTTCTATGTAGGTTGGCAGTTTTATACCGGTGCATATAAGGCATTGAAAAACGGTAGTGCCAATATGGATGTGCTAATTGCTCTTGGTACATCATCTGCGTATTTTTACAGCATTGCGCTTTTGATTCAGCACTCCAAATTTTCTTATTTTGAGGTTTCCGCAGTTCTGATAACCCTGGTTATTTTGGGTAAAAACCTTGAGGCCCGGGCCAAAGGGCGTACATCTGAAGCCATAAAAAAGCTGATGGGTCTTCAGGCAAAAACTGCCAGGGTTATTCGTGGGGGTATTGAAACAGATATCCCTATTGAAGAAGTTGAAAGCGGTGATATTGTACTGGTTCGCCCCGGTGAGAAAATACCGGTTGATGGTGTAGTGGAAGAAGGGACTTCTGCTGTTGATGAATCCATGCTTACCGGTGAGAGTATCCCTGTTGATAAGAAACCGGGAGATAGTGTAATTGGAGCCACCATTAACAAGAACGGAGCCCTTAAATTTAAGGCTACAAAAGTGGGCAGGGAAACTGCTCTTGCTCAGATAATCAGGCTTGTGGAGGAAGCCCAGGGCTCAAAAGCACCTATACAGAGGATTGCAGACAAGGTTTCATCCTTTTTTGTTCCTGCTGTAGTTGCTCTGGCAATAGTAACAGGGTTAGTATGGTACTTTACCAGCCTTGATTTTACCAGGGCTTTGGTAGGATTTGTAAGTGTACTGGTTATTGCCTGTCCCTGCGCTCTCGGGCTGGCTACTCCTACAGCTATTATGGTGGGAACAGGTAAGGGAGCTGAAAACGGCATCTTGATAAAAGGCGGCGAGCACCTGGAAAAGGCTCATAAACTGACTGCGCTGGTGCTGGATAAGACCGGGACTATTACCAAAGGGGAGCCTGAAGTAACAGATATAATAGCTAAAGAAGGCTTCAGTGAAACCGAAGTTTTGGCCATTGCAGGTGCAGCAGAAAGGAATTCTGAGCACCCACTTGCCCAGGCAATTGTCAAAAAAGCTGCTGAGGATAAAGCTACAGCAGAAAACGTGACTGGTTTCGAGGCAATTCCGGGACATGGCATTAGAGCCAAAGTGGGCCAGCGGGAAATACTTCTTGGTAATTTGAAGCTTATGACGGAGAACGGTATTAAGACTGAGGGATTCAGGAAGCAAGTGGAAGATCTTGAGTCCAAAGGCAAAACAGTAATGCACCTGGCAGCTGACGGAAAAATGGCAGGGATTATAGCAGTGGCAGATACGGTTAAGGAACATTCAGCCGAAGCTATAAAACAGCTTAAGGACATGGGTATTGAAGTATATATGATTACAGGTGACAATGCCCGTACTGCAAAGGCTATTGCTGATCAGGTAGGGATAACAAATGTTCTGGCCGAGGTCCTCCCTGAGCATAAAGCTGAAGAGGTAGAAAAGCTTAGAGCCAAAGGTCATGTGGTAGGTATGGTTGGTGATGGTATCAATGATGCTCCGGCATTGGCTACGGCAGATGTGGGAATGGCGATAGGTACAGGGACTGATGTGGCAATGGAGGCTGCTGATATTACCCTGATGAGGGGTGATTTAAGGTCTATTGTTGCAAGTATCAGATTATCAAGAGGGACCATGAATGTCATCAAGCAAAATCTATTCTGGGCACTCATCTACAATACTATCGGAATCCCGCTTGCCGCTTTTGGGATTTTAAGCCCGGTGTTAGCCGGAGGTGCAATGGCATTAAGTTCTGTTTCTGTGATTTCCAATTCACTGAGACTAAAGAGACTAAAAATAGCGTAGTGAGAAAAAGCAGGGTAATATTTTTAAGGGCAACGGGCAATAACGTTGCTCTTTTTACTATGAAAAAGGGCAGTTAGAAATCAGTTTCTAACTGCCCTTAAACTTTTGAGCTATTCGAAGGGTTACCCCTATTCACTTATTGACGAAGGTCGTTATTGGTGTTGAAAACTCGGGTTCCGGTAGCTTCACTCTGGAAGCCGCCGCCAAATTGACTGGTCTGACCATATTGACCGGTCTGACCGGTCTGACCGTACTGACCGTACTGTCCACTCTGACCGTATTGGCCGCTAAAGTGAGCATTGGCGGTACTTACAGGAACATTGGCCCAATGGCTGTATTGACCTTGAGTACCTTGGCCATATTGGCTTCCGCCATATTGAGCTGTAGTGCCGAATTGACCGGTGCTGATAGGCATGTTTGACCAACCGCTGACTTGAGCGGCGGTTCCAGTTTGGCCTAACTGGGAAGCACTACTCATAAATTGGTTCATTTGTTGAGATACCTGCTGGCAGAGTTGTGCAGCCTGACGCAATTGCTGAGCTGCGCTTCTTTCTGCCTGCTCCATCTGTGCAAGCCTGCTGACATTACTTTGTTCGTTTTGACTTAATTGATTACAGATTGAAGCGATTTGATTCAGACTTGATTGAATTTGATACACAGAGACACCTCCAAAAGAGTTTTGATTTAATTTCCAGAATTATTGTGTCTTTTTTTCTTTTAATTTATGTACATGATTCAATAAATTAAGTAATTTTTTATGTTTTATAATTCAGTTTTTATGTTTTATAATTCAGATTAAAACTTTCTATTTGAAGCTAAAAGGTTGAAGACAGACGGGAATTATTAACCTTAAACCAGGGAAAACTACGGAAAAAGCAAAGGAGGTTAGTCACATGTATCGCAGAACATTAAAATTGGCTGTTGTTATGGTTTTATCACTTCTTACTGCCTTTGGATGTGCAGGAAACACCGAGAAAAAGCCCGTACCGAAAGAGGACAGTACTGCTCAGAATGCTAAGTACGCAACTCTGATAGAAGAGGCCGGTGCAGACCCGTACAAAAATGGTTGTGTATCGTGCCACAAAAAGACAGGGGATGTTGACAGGTCTCTTCCGGCTTATGTTAAAAAGATTGAAGGCCACCCAGACGTAAAGGAATCTACGGTTAACGCATGTTATTTCTGCCACGAGGCACAGAAAAAGCCCGAGCTATACAAGAAATTTGTCAGGGGCGTTCATAGAATTCACTGGAAGAGTGAAACTTTCTACGGCAAGCAAAATGCCCGTTGTTCTTCTTGTCATACTGTAGAATCTAACGGTGTAGCCGGTCTCAAAGAATATCCGTTGGCAGGCTACCGAACTGCTGCTGCAGCGCCTAATAAGACAAGTTCAGTAGAGAAGGAGAAAGCTAAGACAAATATTAAGGAACCTCAGGAAAATAAACAATCTGAAACAAAACAAGGTGGAACTGAAGCACAAGACAAAACTACTACTCCAAGTGAGGAAAGTAACAATGAGGACCTGGCGGTGCCCCAGAATGGCACCTTAGACGAGCTGCCGGTTCCCACTCCTTAAAACGTCGAAACCCCTTTTTCCAAGGAAGAAGGGGTTTGTTTATAATTCAGCTGTCAATAATTCAACTTGACTAATACCCCTAAAGGGTATACAATTCTTTGTATAATTTATGTGAAATGGTTGTGTGCTAAATTGGAAAAGTTGGTTGAAGCCCGAAAGGAAACATGTACTGTTGCCTCCAAAATCGTATCAATCCGAATCTACAGAGACCCTGGCTCGGGCACAAATGAAGGAGAAATCGTAGGATTTGAATGTGACAACTCCAGTCAGACGTGCGAGGGTCGTTGCTTGTATCGCCAACTGCTTGAAGACTTTTAAGGGCTGCTCATAAGAGTTTGCCCTTTTGTCTTCTTTGAGCCAGGTGATTTTATTGTCTTCTTCCTTTTATTCTTAAGGACCAAGAGGAAAAGAAAAAGATTGAACCACAGAGTGAAGGACTCATTTGTGGCAAAAGAGAGGACACAGAGATGAGATTTTGGACTTAAAAATTAACTACCGACGGATAGAAGAAATAAATTTGGTGTTAGCAGTTACTCTCTGTGTTCCTCTGTGGTTATCTTTTTTCTTTTAATGTGTCGTTGCGAGCTTGAGCATGTCCGCCAATTGTTCTGCACTGGTTACAGGCGGCTGGCAGGCAAACTCCTTACAAACATAAGCTGTTGCTTTGCCTTCGATCATATTCCGATCCTTTACAATAGGTGCTATTTGTCCTAACTGCTCAGCCATGTGGCCTGGCGGCTTAAACAGGACGGATACTTCCGGTGCAAATATTTTATTTATGGTTTTTAGCATATCTCCAGTATCTCCTGAAGCAGGGTCCCCGACAATGGTAATTTCAGTACCGGGTAATTGTTCAAGATATACTGCCATCAAGAAGTGGGAGTGTCCTGTTGGGCTTTCTGCAACCGAACCACCAAAGGTTTTGAACATTTCCCTAGCTCGGTCTGCGTGTTGGGAGTCACTTGTTAGTCTTGCTAATCTTAGGAAGTTAACTGCTGCAACTGAGTTGCCAGAAGGAATCGCCCCATCATAGATTTCCTTCGGTCGGGCAATCAGAGCTTCAGCATCCGACCCGTAAAGGAATAACCCTCTTTCCTGTTGGTCCCAGAAATACTTAATCATATCACTGTTAAGTTCTAGAGCCAGTAAGAGGTGCTCCGGGTTAAAGGTCGCTTCATAAAGCTCAATCAGGCCCCAAATAAAAAATGCGTAGTCATCAAGGTAAGCCAGGTGGGCAGATTCTCCGTCACGGTATCGTGCCAGCAGCCTGCCGTCTGAAGACCGTCTGAGGTTTTTCATAGTAAAGGAAACTGCCTTTTCGGCTGCCTGAGCGTAACGTTTATCATCCAAAACTCGTGCTCCCAGCGACATAGCGGCGATCATGAGGCCGTTCCAGGCCGTAAGTATCTTATCATCCTTAAATGGGTGTACACGTCTTTCTCTTTCCTTAAATAGTTTTTCTCTTGAAGAATTCAAACCGGTGATATATCCTTTTTCAATCAGGTTGGGAATACTCTTACCTTCGAAATTTCCCCGGGTAGTTATGTCATAAGCCTCACAGTAGCGGGTACCTTCTTCTTCACCAAGGACAGCTTTAACTTCTGCAGGTGACCAGACGTAGAACTTGCCCTCCTCACCTTCTGAATCGGCATCTTCAGCCGAGTAATATCCCCCTTCCGGAGAAGTCATATCTCTTAAGACATAGGTAAAAATCTCCCGTGCCGTATTGGCCAACTTTTCCCTGCCGGTTGCCTGGTATGCTTCAAGATAGGCAATTGCCAGCAGAGCATTATCATAAAGCATTTTTTCGAAATGAGGTACCAGCCATTTTTGGTCGGTGGAGTACCGGGCAAATCCAAAGCCTATATGGTCATAGATACCGCCGAGATACATTGAATCCAGTGTCTTTTCCACCATTTCCAGGGCAGGCATTCGGCCTGTGAATTTCCAGTATCTCAATAGGAACGAAAGGTTATGAGGTGTTGGAAACTTGGGCTCTCTGCCAAAGCCGCCGTGACGGGAATCAAAGGAATGCTCAAAAAATTTGTAGGCCTTATGCAGCACATCCTCACTGATTTCTCCAGGCTCATGAGCAAAAAGGGAACTTTGTATTGCTTTAGTTATTTTTTCACTTGATTCCAGTAATTCCTCCCTTTTAGTTTCCCATAATTCAGCGATCTGCCCCAGAATATCCATTATCCCAGGCATTCCTCGTGAGCTTTGCTTGGGAAAGTAGGTTCCGGCAAAGAAGGGCTTCTTGTCGTGACTCATAATTACAGTAAGGGGCCAGCCGCCATGACCGGTTATGGCCTGGCATACGGACATGTAAATAGCGTCCACATCAGGGCGTTCTTCACGGTCTACCTTGATTGAAACGAAATGTTTGTTTAGTACTTCGGCGACTTCTTTGTCTTCGAAGGATTCACGTTCCATGACGTGACACCAGTGACAAGTGGAATATCCTATGGAGAGAAAAATGGGCTTGTCTTCCGCTTTTGCTTTCGCAAAAGCCTCGTCGCCCCAAGGATACCAGTCTACGGGGTTGCGGGCGTGTTGGAGAAGGTAGGGGGATTTTTCGTTAACAAGTCGGTGTGTATGTTTTACTTGCATTTTGACACTTCCCTTAATGAAAATTTATTTTACTTACTTATCTTTTACAAACTTTGGTTGACCGTAATGCAAACAAAATGGACTTTCTAAAAGCAGCAAACCCACCATTATTGATGGGTTTTAGTAGTAATATGCCTTAACTACTGCAATTTAATAGGTTTTATTAAACGAACTTTTTTATCTGTTTCCTTATTCTTTCTAGCAGGGGAAGGAGAAAGGTAGTATTTCTTAGGGCTGCTTTTGTCGTTTGGCTCGGACACGGAATCTTGGGAATTAGCAACGTACTTTGAACTATCTTCTTTCATATACTTTTTTACGATAAACGAACTGATTATGCCCATGATAAAAAAGTTCAGCATGGCCAAAAGCATGGTTTGAGGTTCGTTTTTAATATTTGGTGTTATATTGGCTATCGGGGCCAAAATGCCGAAAGTTCCCATCTTCCACATCAAAGCAACACCGATTCCTTTTAGGAGATAATAATCTTTACCAAAAATCCTTAAAGTAATGGCGACTAAGACGCCGACAGTACTACCTAACAGAAATGTATTGACGGTACCGAGAATGTATCCGGCGACAGTGTGAATATAATCAGGGTTAAGATAAATACTGCTTGTGCCTTCTATTGAGGAAGTATATTTAATCCCAAGTATAGCATCAATTGCCCAATCCGCCACTAAAAAAATGACGGTGGAAACAGATCCACCAATGGTACCAATTGTAATTGTATCGCGCACTGTTATCACCCTGGATCGTTTTCTTTAATAATAGTTTTTCCTTAAAAATCCTTAATTATCCGGCTAAGCCCGCCCGGTAAATTTACCTTTGGTTCCAACAACGCTTTTATAGGAAGAATTCGAAGGGAATAATATAGATATTCAAGTTTCCGCGACGGCTTATGAAGGAAGATTCAGTGCCCGATGAATCCGGCAATTTTAATAGAACGGCATGGTTCCTTGACGGTGTATCACTGAGAGCGGTATAGTCAACAGAGAGCCTTAGGGCTCTTTTTTGCCTTCTCAAAGGCTTCAAATCCCCAAGGATACCAGAAAACTATTGTCAACCATGTAAATAAAATAGGTTGACAATAGTTTTCTGTTCATATATACTTCAACGTACAAAGCATTGATTCAAATATTTGTATGGGGGAAGCTAATATGGAAGATTTAGCTAAAGAAATTATTGCGGGCCGGCGTTTAAAAAGAGGAGAAGACTTCAGTTTCTTTTTAACTGCAGCTTCAGAAGAGCTGTTTGAAGGTGCCAATATGATTCGTAAGGCATTATGTGGAAACAAGGTTAATCTCTGCACTATTATCAATGGCCGCAGCGGTCGTTGCAGTGAAAACTGCAAATTCTGTGCCCAGTCTGCTCACCATCACAGTGGAATTAAAGAATATGAATTTTTAGACTCCGATATAATTGTAGAAGATTGTAAAAAAAATGAAGCCAATGGTGTACATCGTTATTCTATTGTTACCGCTGGCAGATCTCTAACGGGTAGGGATTTTGATAAAGCTATTGAGTCATACAAAAGTATGCGTGAGGAATGCAGCATAGAACTTTGTGCTTCTCATGGTCTCTTAACTGAAGAACAATTTATTCGTTTAAAAGAGGCAGGCGTATCAATGTATCATGAAAACATAGAAACCTCCAAACGTAACTTTCCTAACGTCTGTACCACTCATACATATGAAGACAAGATTTACGAAATTGAATTAGCAAAAAAAGTAGGTTTTAAAGTTTGCTCCGGTGGAATCATTGGCATGGGTGAGACTTGGGAAGACCGTATTGATATGGCCGTGAGCTTGTCTGAATTACAGGTAGATTCTATTCCTATCAATGCCCTAATGCCTATCAAAGGTACCTGTTATGAAGACCTGGAACCTCTTTCTGAAGATGAAATTTTAAGAACAATTGCTATCTTTCGTTATATTAATCCTGCCGCATATATTCGTATGGCGGCAGGCAGAAACTACTTTAAAAACGGTGGTGCAAAAATATTCCTTTCTGGTGCCAATGCCACAATCACTGGTGATATGTTAACCACTGTAGGTAGTAACACTTCACAGGATAAAAAAATGTTAACTAATTTAGGTTTTGATATCTCAAGATAACATTTGCAATCAATAAAATTGAAATGAGGAAAATGCATGAAAAATAAATCTAATATCTATCCTATGGCAATTGTTGGTGTCATGGCTGCAGTCATGTGTATTCTCGGACCTTTATCGATTCCTATTGGGGTAATACCAATTTCCTTCACAAATTTAGCGATCTATTTTGCACTTTATGCACTTGGTATAAAAAAAGGCACTATTAGCTACATAATATATATGTTAATCGGTTTTGTTGGCATTCCTGTATTTTCCGGTTTTACTGGAGGAGCTTCTAAACTCGTAGGACCCACCGGTGGATATATTATCGGATTTATCTTCATGGCACTGATTGCTGGTTTTTTTATTGATAAATTTTTTGACAAACGGTATTTGTGTTTTATAGGTATGGTACTTGGTACAGCAGTATGCTATGTTTTTGGTACCATTTGGTTGTCATATCAGGCTAAAATATCAGCAGCCGCTGCCCTTGCTGCAGGTGTAATTCCTTTTATTCCCGGAGACCTGGCTAAAATTTTAATTGCGGCTTATGCAGGGCCTCAAATTCGCAGACAATTGATTAAAGCTAATCTATTTTAGGCTTAATTAGCATGTAAAATTTGACACTGCTTATGGGTAATAATAAACTGGCAGAAGCAGACACTAAAAAGAGTGAGTTTGAAAAAGGGGGTTATGTTATGTCAAAAAGTAACCGGAAGGGAATTTGGCCGATGTATGCCAGCGGTTACAAGGTAACCATCACTGAATCAAACACTGTCGAGGACACTGAAGACTCCGGGCAGGAAATGATATACCAGGAAATTGACGAGAACGAGAAAGATAGAAATAATCAGCAATATATCTCAAGTGCTCTTGATGACCGGATTCCAGCTGATTTCATCACAGATAACAACAGGGAGACGAAGGGTTAAGATACAACTAACAACGACAGATTAAGTCCGCCTAATTATGGGCGGATTCATTTTTATGCTGACAAAACATACCCCTGTAGAGTAAAATCATATTAGGTGAAAATGAAAACGTAATTTTTGATTTAAGTTAACAGAGATTTAAGTTAACAGAGGTGTTTGCTATGATAGACAATAATCAGAGAAATTGTTGAGGGCCGAAAGATTGTCTGCCTGAGGTAGATACTGATGGGGCATTATATAATGACGAGGGTGTCCAGCACGAGTGGATTGAGGGGTATATAGAAAACCCCGTTGGCAAAATACGGAGAATAAGAACCGTGTTAACCGCAAAGGACCACTTTGACAACTTCAAGGTTAGATGGGGTATAAACCGTTATAACTATACTGTCTCGCCGGGGCTTTATGCTGTAGGAGATCCAAAGCAGGATTCACCAGTTATTGTCACAGCTAATTATAAACTAACCTTTGATTTATTACGTAAGGAATTAGCTGGTCAAAACTTATGGGTTTTGGTCCTGAACACAAAAGGCATCAATGTTTGGTGTGCGGCAGGTAAAGGTACCTTCGGTACAAATGAGCTTATCAACAGAATCAATAAGACTAAGTTAGAACATGTGGTATCCCATCGGAAGATTATCATACCGCAGCTTGGAGCGCCCGGCGTAGCAAGCCAAAAAGTAACTAAAAGCTCCGGGTTCAAAGTAAGCTTTGGGCCGGTAAGAGCCAAAGATATTCCTGAGTTTCTGGCCAACGGCTGGAATGCATCCAATGAAATGCGAACGGTAAGCTTTGATTTAAAAGACAGGATTGTATTGACTCCCATGGAGATAATTCCCGGTCTGAAATTTTTATTAATACCGGTTATTTTATTGTTAGTCTTTAACATAATTAACCACCGTGGTTTTGACTTAAACAGTCTAACAGAAACCTTTTTCAATCTCCTTTCATATGTCGGGGCATTCCTGATGGGAACCTTTTTTGTTCCGGTGTTATTGCCATACATTCCATTTAGGTCCTTCGCTTTAAAAGGTTTATTTCTCGGTTCTCTTTGGGCGTTGGTATTTTTTAACTTCCATAGTGTGTTTATGTTCGCTGATAACCACCTCATATTAATAGGTAACATTTTACTGCTTCTGTCAATATCTACATACCTTGCGTTGAATTTTACTGGTTCCAGTACGTATACATCTTTCTCAGGTACACTGAGAGAAACTATCATTGTGGTGCCTTTGGTGGTCGCAGCATCCATTGCAGGTATCGGATTATTAGTTGCATACACCATATCAAATTTAGGGTAGGTGACAAAAAATTATGGCTCTTAAGTATTTAAAAGACGTAGTGACTCTAAAGTTAAATAAGGATAAATGTATTGGTTGTGGAATATGTTTTCAGGTTTGCCCTCACCAGGTTTTTATGATTGACGGAGGCAAAGCCGATATACGTGATAAGGATAGTTGTATGGAATGTGGAGCCTGTGCCCAAAACTGTCCAATTAATGCAGTAACTGTCAGATCAGGTGTAGGATGAACTTATGCCATTATAAAAGGCTGGCTCACAGGTAGTGAGCCCCATTGTGACTGTTAGGGCTAGTGATAGATAGGCCACACTATTAGGACGATTACTCGTCCTTTTTTATATTCCTAATTGTTTTTAGCAAACCATCTCTGTCTTGGATTAACCCTATATAATTGTGCATGAAATGTCGGATTTATTAATTTGATTTCTGTTATGCTATTGATAAGAGAGGAGGTCATAAAATGGATTCGCTAAAAAAAATGAATGAAGCATTAGGTTATATTGAAGAAAATCTAACGAATGAAATAGATTTTAAAGAAGCAGCAAGACTGGCTTTTTGCTCTGAATATCATTTCCAAAGAATGTTTTCTTTCCTTGCAGGAATCACGTTATCGGAGTACATTCGCAGAAGACGCCTAACTCTTGCAGGATTTGAGCTTATTAATAGTGACATAAGGGTAATCGATGCTGCCATTAAATATGGATACAGCTCGCCAGATTCTTTTACCAGAGCTTTTCAGAACTTACATGGTATTACACCGTCAGAAGCCAGAAATTATGGTAAATCGTTAAAAGCTTATCCTAAAATGACCTTTCAATTATCAATTAAGGGAGGAAGCGAAATGAACTATAGAATAGTAGATAAAGGGGCATTTCGAATTGTCGGTATCAAAAAAAGAGTTCCTATAATATTCAATGGGGTTAATCCGGAGATCGCTGCTATGTGGAAAAGTTTAACTGAAGAAATGATAACTAGACTTAAGGAGCTTTCTAATACGGAGCCTTCCGGACTAATTAGTGCTTCTACGAATTTCTCAGAAGGTAGAATGGATGAAAAAGGAGAGCTTGACCATTATATAGGTGTGGCAACAACTAAGAAGTGTCCAGATAATATGACGCATCTTGAAGTTGCTGCCTCAGCATGGGCTGTTTTCCAGGCAGTAGGACCATTTCCTGATATACTGCAAGATGTATGGGGACGCATTTATTCCGAATGGTTTCCATCCTCAAATTATGAGCAGGCAGAGGGACCAGAAATTTTATGGAACGAGAATAAAGATATAACATCTCCCACTTTTAAGAGTGAAATATGGATACCGGTTCAAAATAAACCCTTTTATAAGTAATTTCAATGATTGGACATGTAGAATATAAGAAGTTTTCTTCCAGTATAAAAGATGGGCACAAGCAGACACTAGAAAGGATGACGTTGAGTTGTTGTAAAACAAAAGCAAAAGATGGAAGAAGACAAGGAGAAATCATGACAAATACTAAAGCAGCAATCGAAACAGGATGGAACTTAGACAACAGCTATGCTCGTCTGCCGCAATCATTTTTTTCTATCCTCAACCCGACTCCTGTACGTTCACCAAAGTTGATCATTTTCAATTCTTCGCTGGCAGAATCCCTGGGGTTAAACACTGATACACTGCAAAGCAGCGAGGGGGCAGCGATGCTTGCCGGCAACCGGATTCCCGAAGGCGCTTTGCCGCTTGCTCAAGGCTACGCGGGGCATCAGTTCGGGCATTTTACGATGTTGGGTGACGGTCGGGCTCACCTGCTAGGTGAACAGATTACACCTTCAGGTGAAAGGTTTGATATTCAACTCAAGGGCTCCGGCAAAACGCCATATTCACGTGGGGGTGACGGTCGGGCGGCTCTTGGTCCGATGCTGCGTGAATATATCATCAGTGAAGCTATGAATGCCCTCGGTATTCCTACCACCCGCAGTCTGGCGGTGGTAGCAACGGGTGAATCAGTAATCCGCGAAACTGCTCTACCTGGTGCAATTCTTACCCGTGTAGCTGCCAGTCATATCCGGGTTGGCACTTTTCAATACGTTGCACAATGGGGCACTGTTGAGGAACTCCGGACTCTGGCTGATTATACACTGCAGAGGCATTTTCCGGAAGTTGACGCTGATGAGAATCGCTTTCTTAACCTGCTTCAAGAAATAATTAAACGCCAGGCCGCGCTGATTGCTAAATGGCAGATGGTTGGCTTTATTCACGGGGTAATGAACACCGATAACACGGCCCTTAGTGGAGAAACCATTGATTATGGCCCCTGCGCCTTCATGGATACCTATGACCCTGCGACAGTATTCAGTTCCATTGACACTTATGGTCGCTATGCCTATGGTAACCAACCGAATATTGCCGCATGGAATCTGGCCAGATTTGCAGAAACCTTATTGCCGCTGCTCCATGCTGACCAGGAGCAGGCTGTCAAATTGGCCCAGGATGCGGTTTCAAGCTTTACAGAGTTGTATCACTATAATTGGCTCAGGGGAATGAGAGCTAAACTGGGGATATTTAACGAGGAGCCTGAAGATGAATCCCTCATTGAAGATCTACTAAGTATGATGCAGAAGTATAGTGCTGATTACACCAATACTTTTAAGGCATTGACTTTTGACAAGGCGGAGGATTCGGTTTTAGTTGGCACTCCAGAATTTATAAAGTGGAATAAGCTTTGGCAGGCAAGATTGGAAAGACAGCGGGAATCAAAGGAGGCTTCTCATCAGTTGATGAGGGACAGTAATCCTGCGCTAATTCCTCGCAACCACAGGGTTGAAGAAGCTTTGGAAGCGGCAGTGGAACATAGAGACTACAGCGTGATGGAGCGCCTTCTTGAGGTTCTTTCAACCCCCTACTCCCATTGCCCTGAACAGGAGTATTACTCTACACTGCCTGAATTAACAAACCGTCTTTACCGAACCTTTTGCGGCACCTAAAATCAGATAGGATTTGTACTTTTACTATGTGAAGTTCTAAAACAATGAGACGCACTCAGTTTTTGGGTGTGTTTTTTGTATGCGGTGTGATAGAGATGAGTAGCAATACCAACAACAGTTAAATAAAATATATTAAGTTAACTAATGAAATGGGGTTTATAAATGAAAGGTTGGGAGACGATTATTGATGCTCCTGGTATTCCAAAGGCTAATTTTAGACTCAGCAATAATGTAAGGTACTTTCATCTATCAGCTAAGCCAATTAATCACAATTTGTTAACCAATTTAGCAATAAAGGCCAAAGGCTATAATGGATCAACCCCAGGTCCTCTGCTAGTAGCGCGGCAGGGAGAATGGATTGCCATTACGGTCGAGAATCGTATGTCAGAGGATACCGCCCTTCACGTGCACGGTTATGTTAAACCAAACTCACAGGATGGAGCTCCCGATATAGGAGAACCGACACCTGTGATTAAACCGGGGCAATCCTATACATACAGGTTTTACCTCTGGCAGAGTGGATCATTTTTCTATCATTCGACCCACGGATTCCAATCAAATGAAGGACTAATCGGTCCTTTAGTAGTGCTGCCCAAGTCTGATTCTGCTGCTAAGGATACAATTCCTGATGGGGATTATGTTTTCTTATTACAACAATGGGAGATTTCTCAGCCTACTCTTGGTAAAGTTTATCCAGGGACTTATTCGATTGATAAGTTTGGGCGGAATCCAAATTTCTTTACGATTAACGGAAAGGCCTTTCCGGATACCGTGCCGGTCTACGTCAAACGGGGTCAAAAAATCAGAATGAGGTTTATTAACAAGTCTAATAATTCTCATTCAATGCATCTTCATGGTCATGACTTTAGGGTTGCTGCCGTAGATGCTTTCCCTAGGCATAACCTGATGCATGATACTATTAACGTTGCTTCAGGACAGAGATGGGATATTGAGTTTTTAGCAAACAACCCCGGTCTTTGGCCGTTAAACGGAACGAAGACCTTTCACCGTTCAAACAACGGGGAAACACCAGGTGGAATGGTCACGAGGCTAATTTATATTTAGAGTCAGAAGTGACAAGAGGTACATTCAATAGAAATTTTGATGTATGTATAATTCCCGGCCTAATTTTATTAGGTCGTTTCTCTTTTGAGAGGGAACTTTTTAAAGGCAGGCTGCGTCTAATTAAGAAATACATTAGGAGGAATTGGCTGATGAAGAAACTAATTGTTGCTGTCCTTGTTGCAGTACTGACCGTGGCTAACTTAGGGTGTGGTACCAAGGACGAAGTAAGACAAGAGAAATCGCCTAAACAACAGACAGCGTCTGAACAACCGAGAAAAACAGTAGCTGAAGAGTTTCAACCAAATTTGAGCGGGATTAAACTGGGAGATTCTAAGGAGAAGGTAATCCAATCCTTGGGGACAGACTATAAACTGACTACTTTTGACGAAGAATATTTTTTGGGAGAGCCCTTTATGAAGCTGAGTTACAACAACGGCATGACCGTTGTACTTGGCTCAAACAGTAATAGGGTACTGGAAATCGAATCGAATTCACCAACAACTTCGACTAATCTGGGATTCAATATTGGAGATAAAGCTCAGGACGTTTTGACCTACTATCGCTCCAAATATAAAGAAGCAATTAGTAATCAAGGTGATGGAAAACTTATCGGGTGGTTCCTCCTTAATGATCACAAAGAGTTAATTATTTTTGATTTTGACAAGGACGAATCTTGGGGTAATGCAGATAATATTAAACCTAATGCCAAGGTCGAGAGAATAAGGCTGACCAATTTCAAATATATGGACTGAACATAAAAATACATAGCCCTCCGTGTTTTTATCAGACACATTGAAGGCTTAACAAGTAAGAGAACCTGGCTTTTTGGCCAGGTTCTCCTTAGTAAAGCATAAGAATATTAAAGTAAGGGTTTGCAGAGAACTTGTTTTAAAACACTTACTTCACCAGTGAATACACCTGCTACCTGCAGCTGGGCTTCAGATGAGACCAGGGATAAAGCACCTACCCAGCTGTTGCTGCTCAGCCTGGTAGCTGTCAGAATCGCTGTACCTTGGTTGGTAATAGTGGTTCCATCTCTCTTAATAGTTACATTGTCAAATTTTACGTGGACAAACTGCAGGCTTTGCGTTAAGCGAGTAACAACCACGAAAGCGTTGCTGGAATTGAATGTGAAATTACTTGTGCCCATTCCGGTAAAAGTTCGGATATTTCCCTGAATGCTTCCCGCTGGTTCGCCTCCAAAGCATGTTGCACCGGCAGCAAAAGATGCCGAAGTATCTCCACCTACGATTGAACCATTAACTGAAGCATCTGGTAATGTACCCATAATCATCTCCCCTTTCTACTTAACATGCTATGGTAAAAGGTGAACTGCTGTTACAATGGCTAATAAAAATTTTTGTTTTATTGAACACAGGTAGTGAAAATTTATCTCATGAAAGTCCTTCTTGCTAAACGCCAAAAAAGATGATAGCATGTAAGTGTGTACTAACTTAGTTCGCTGTATAAGGGGTGGTTCAGCTTGTCGAAAGAAACAACGGAAACCAGAAAGAAACAAATTATTGAAGCTGTTCTGGATATTGCGGCAGAGCGAGGGGTAAGCGGATTAACAACGGCTGAAGTAGCCAGACGGGTTGGCTTTTCCGAAGCAGCGTTGTTTAGGCATTTCCCAAGTAAAATGGATATGCTTAAAGCGACTGTAACCTGGGTTCATGAATCTCTTGCGGCGTCAGTGATTTCGATTTCCAAAAAGGATATCGGCCCTCTGACAAAGCTTGAGGAAATTCTTGAATTTCAGCTGGGCTTCATTGAAAAGAACAGGGGAATGTCAAGAATCATTTTCTCTGATGAACTTCATACAGGAAATTCTGAACTGAGGGAGACGGTGCGAACATTACACCGGAGATACCATGAGATAATTTCGTTTATAATCCAGGAGGCTGTATCAATTGGAATTTACAGGCAGGATTTGGAGATTGAAATGGCTGCAAGGACTTTTTTTGGGATGATTCAGACAGCGGTATTTAATTGGTCAATTAGCGAGTTTAGTTTTAGTCTTAGGGACCAGTTTAAACCCATTAGCAAGTTTTTAAGGGGATGTTTTTTGCAGAAATTTTACTGTAGATGAGTAAGAAAAAAATTTGCATTTTAAGTTAGTGAGTATTAACTTACAAATCCGCCTTAAAGAACCGTTAAGGAAAAAGGCTTTATTAATAAAAATACTCTTGTTGGATAATAATCTTAAAGGAAATTAATCCTAGAAAAGAGGAATAAAGTTGAGCGTTTGGCAAAGCATGTTTTCTACTGCAGTAAATGACTCTAAGACAAAGGATAGTTCAGTTTTGGGTTTGCGTATCAGTGATATCGTGAGCCATGACCTAATGGATTATCTGGTGGTTGGGCAGTGTACATATAATAATGATTCAGGTTCCTCCTGGACTGACTACCAATTAGAAGGTGATGGTGACACCTGGCTGGTTTACGAAAAGGACCTAGACCTGGTGGCCATATATAAACCGGCGGATTTGGATTTGAATGGGAAGCCCCCAAAAGAAATTAAATACCAGGGGATAATGTATTCTCTTTGTGATTTCGGAAGGGCCGGCATTACTGAGGTTAATGGCCAGGCGGTAAATAACAGGGGGAGTGCCATTAGATACCATCAATATCATGATAAAACCGGAGGTTATGCAATATTTGTTGAAGATTGCGATGGCAAGCTTGAAATAAGCTGTGGGTACTGTATCAAACCCCAAGAAATTAGGCTGATTCGTAAACTTAGAGCTATATATTAGACAATATCTCTTTTGTTATATATTACATAGGTCAGTGTAATCACTGTAATAACAGTTAACGTAGTAATTATCATTAATGTATTGTCAAGCCGTTTATTCAGGATAATATCCACGCTGTCTACAAACTTAAAAGGACTAAAATATTTTAGCCGGTTAAATTTATCGGACGAACCAGATAGTATTCCAATAAAATAAGAAATCAAAGTTATACCGATCGCAAGTGAAGTAACAGTTTTTCCCCTTGAAAAGAATGCAGATAAAAAAGCACCAAATACACCAAATATTAAATCCAGAAGAAAAGAACCGATACATAAAAGAATAAATACGTGCATATCGTAATCTTCGCTGCCTTTATAGGTTTCAAAAGATATGTAGGTGATTATAGACACAAATACGTTGAATAAAAATATCAGTGTCAGCCCGGCAGCTATTTTTTCTGTTATCATCTGATTTCTGGTTATTGGTTTTGATAATAAGAATTCAATAGTTTTTTCATCCTTTTCCTTTATAAAAATTGAGGAGAACAATATAATGCTAAATATTCCTCCCAAAAGCAGCAGCAGGGCATAAGACTTAGTTCCATAGTAATTTAAAATTTCAGTCATATTTAGTTTATCCATTCCAAAAGCCGCGACTAATTCTTTGGGCATTTTTGATAACAACTGCTCTAAGGCCTTTGTTTGTGTCACTATTGATGGATATGCTGTCATTTGAAGGAAATTCAGCAACGACATAGAGCCCGTCCAGATAAGTGTTGATTTTAAATTTCTTTTTATTTCTTTTTTATATATGTTCACGGTGTTAGACCTCCCCGTAATAATGCAGGAATATATCATCAAGAGAGGGTTCTTCTATCCAAATATCCCTAATATCCATTTGTCCTATCCCAGTTATTAAACGTTTACTATCTCCCGTATATATAAACTCGATAGCTTTTCCTTCTATTTTTATATCTCTTGCTCCTGAAATGTTGATGTTTTCTCTAATACTGTTGAGTTCTAACTTAACTTTTCTCAATGTCTGGTTTCTCAGATTTTCCATGGAATCTAACTTCATAATTTTTCCTTCTTTTATAAACCCGACTCTATGGCAGAATCTCTGTACTTCGGATAGTACGTGTGAACTGAAAAAAATTGTGCATTTAGTCCTGTTAACCTCGCTAAGCACATCAAAAAACCTTTTTATCATCAATGGGTCAAGGCCACTGGTAGGCTCGTCCATTATTAAAAGGCGGGGTTTATGAATTAATGCCTGGATAATGCCTACCTTTTTTCTGTTGCCCAGTGATAAACTGTAAATTCTTTTGCTTTTGTCAACTTCAAAGATAGAGCACAATCTATTTATTTCTTGACTGCAATCCAAATCATAAAAATTTGCCGAAAAATTCAATAATTCTTTAACTGACATATCGTCGTAATAATTAATTTCTGACGGTAAATAACCAATGTGTTTTTTGATTTCCTGGGTTTCTGTGAAACAGTTGCGTCCTAAAATGAAAGCACTTCCTTTAGTTGGATGGATCAGGTCCAGTAATAACCTTATTGTAGTTGATTTGCCTGCTCCATTTGGCCCAATAAAGCCGAATATTTCCCCCTCTTCAACCGAAAGGTTAATATCTTCGATGCCCCTTGCTTTACCATAATATTTGGTCAACCCTATTATCTCAACTGCCTGCATAAAGAACCTCCAGGAATTTGCTTACCTGTTTGTTCTTAGTCTGTCGCAAATTTTCTGTTCCAATTCAAAGTTATGGAGTTTTGATGTTTTAACGATATTGTTAACCAATGAGTAAAATATAGTTGACAAACCGCTGGTTAAACCCTAGAATTATAAAAAGAGGAGGCGTTGATGGAAAAGTTAACAACCTTGGATAACAAAGTATTAGGTGATTGGCAGAAAAATTTAAGGTTAAATTATCATTGGGAATCAAAAGTTCCCTCGATTCTTGCCGCTGTTTTAGCTTTAGGTACTTTAAATCATCTAACACCGTCTGGTTATTACCTGGCAAAACAACAATTGGAAGTCAAAGATTTACCTTCTTTAGGTGAGGAATTAATTTTACAGGGAGAATTAACAAAAAAATTAACATCCTTAATCTGTCGGTCCAACGTAGTTTACCATAACAATACTGTAATAAGTCTGAAATCTGTACTAATTAGGCCTGGAAATAAACCAGTGATAAATAATTCTAAGGCCCCGGATGCTACATATTCTTATTATAACTGCCAACACTGGCGTACATTTACCCGTGCTGAAGTTAATGCCTTTGCAACGCTTAGTGGCGATACAAATAGCATTCACAGCGGAGAAAATCCTGTAGTTCAGGGGATGTTGATTCTTCTCGCTTTGGAAGATTATTTGGCTTCAAATAATTTGTTTTTCAGGAATGTTGATATCACCTATCTTAAACCTGTCGTAATAAATTACACTGTGAAATTGTGTAAAGAGGAAAAAACTTTATATGGGATAGTTGGTGACAGTGTTTGTTTCAAATTAAATTTTCAGGAGGACAAAAAATGTCAAAAAAATTAGAGCTTAAAGATCTTATTTATTCGGCACTGTTTACGGCAATCATTATTGTTCTTGGATTAATTGCAGTTCCGCTTCCTTTTAGTCCGGTCCCGGTTACAGGTCAGACCCTAGGAGTCATGCTGGCAGGAAGCATCTTAACTGTAAGACAGGCTGTCTTAAGTTTGTCAACTTTTCTTCTGTTGGGAGTTGCCGGAGCACCAGTATTTGCGGGAGGCACAGGGGGTCCTGGTATCATTGCCGGTCCAAGGGGAGGATATTTGATTGGATTTCTCATCGGCGCAGCTGTCATTGCTTTTTTACGAGGGAAAAATACTAATATATTACGTCTTATTTTAGCTAACATTGTAGGTGGTATGGTTGTTGTCTACCTTTTTGGCATACCATGGTTAAGCTACGTGACCAAAGTTGGGATTTCAAAGGCTTTTATGATAGGCGCAGTTCCGTACCTGCCAGGGGACTTGACTAAAGTTATTATTGCATCAGTAATTAGTATTAAGTTTAATCCATTCTTAAGAGGGCAGGCAAGGTAATGAACAAGGTTTATATTATTGGTGGTACAAGAACGGTTATAGGTAAAACCGGTGGAGTATTAAAAGATTTTTTACCGGAACAATTGACTGCACTTGTTTTAAATGAGACAACACGAAAATTTGCTGTACCGGCTAGTGAAATAGATCATGTTATACTGGGAAATGCCTGGGGCCCTGGAGGTAATATTGCCAGGGTTTCAATATTAGAAGCATGTTGGCCTCACCATATTCCGGGAACAACTGTGGATTTTCAATGTGCTTCCGGCCTAAGCGCTGTAAGTATAGCAGCAGGTCTAATTATGGCCGGTCAGGCTGACTTAATTATTGCCGGGGGAATGGAAAGTACCAGTATGGCTCCAAGAAAGCAGTTTAATTCCAGAGACCCGCGTTTTCGGGGAAACGGTTTTTATGAAAGGGCCCCCTTCTCAACTCCTGAGGCAGGCGATCCTGAAATGGGGCAGGCAGCCGAAAACCTTGCGGAACTGATGAATATTTCAAGAGCAGAAATGGATGAATTAGCACTGGAAAGTCACAAAAGAGCTTATCAGGCTCAAAAGGAAGGCCTCTTAAGTGACATAATACTGCCGATAAAATCCGACGGCAAAATAATTTATCACGATGAATGCATACGACCTGGTATAAAACCTGAATTATTAAGAAGGATGCCTTCCGTTTTTGTTAATGGAGGAAGGGTTACGGCAGGTAATGCTTGTTTAAAGCATGACGGAGCGGCTGTTGTGCTTATTGCATCTTCTAAGGCGGTTAAAAAGTATAATTTAAATCCGGAAGCTGTTATTTTAAATAGTGTGAGCAGCGGATGTGATCCAAATTTATTTCCGCTGGGACCGGTTCCGGCAATTAAAACACTGCTGCAAAAAGCAGAATTTGGAATTAAGGATATAGACGCGGTTGAAATTAATGAAGCCTTTGCAGTTAAGGTGTTGGCATGTTGTAGGGAATTGGGCATAACTCTTGAGAAAACAAACGTTTTAGGAGGGGCTTTGGCTTACGGACACCCCTATGGGGCTTCCGGTGCCATTATACTCCTGCACCTGATCAGGGCTCTGAGAAAGATAAAGGGACGTGTGGGTATAGCTGCAATAGGAGCCGCAGGAGGACAGGGTGTTTCAGTTCTCATTGAAAGGTGTTAGAAATGCTGATTTATGATAATCTAAAAAAATTCAGCCTTACCCAACCTAATAAACCCTGTCTTATCAAAGGTTCAACGGTTATTACCTATGGAGAACTGCAGCGAACGGTAAATAAATTCTCTCATAGGATGGGGAGTTCAGTTAAAAAAAAGGATACAATTTTGATAAAACTTAGTGATCCTATAGCGCAGCTCTTATATTTACTGAGTATCTCCAAATTGGGAGCAGCATCTGTTTTAGTAGACCCGACGTCTCCACAGGATCTGTTCAAGGACTTGATGAAAAAAACAAATGCTGCTTTGTGTATTGATGAGAGTTTCAGCTTACCGGACAGCAAAGTGGAGGTCTTACCAGAAGCTAATCCAGAAGACTTATTTTTGGGTGCCTTGAGTTCAGGCAGCACCGGTAAACCGAAACTAATATGGCGGGATCATCAAAGTTGGGTAAGTGCTTTTCCTGAACAGAGCAGAGTTTTTGGTTTAAGCGGCTCGGATAATATGCTGTTGTCCGGCTCACTTATATATACAGGAAATCTTAACAGCTGCCTGCATGTTCTTTATGAGGGTGGAACGGTAGTTATTGCAAGAAGCAGTCTTGCCCGCTCCTGGATAGAAGATATAATCCGTTATAATATTACTGCTGTTTTTATGGTTCCCGCAAACTATCGAATTCTATTAAAAGCTGCTGAAAATCCGCTGACCCAAGTCAAATCTATTATAAGTGCAGGTTCAAAAACGGATATCGATACAGTTAGGCAGCTAATGAAGTATTTTCCTGAAGCCAATATATATGAATATTACGGTGCTAGTGAATTAGGGCATATCAGCTATTCGCGGACTAAAGATCTGCTGGAAAATCCTTCTTCAGTAGGCAAGGCCTTTCCAAAAGTTAAACTGTGGATTGAAGATGGTCTTGTTTGGGTAGAAAGTCCATACCTGGCCCCAGACTTTAAGCCTAAAGCAACAGTGAGTGATATAGGTATAGTTGACGAAGAGGGATACTTATACTTAATGGGAAGGGAAAATGATGTTATAAATAAAGGCGGAGTAAAGATTGTACCTGAATATGTAGAAGAAATTTTAAACAATTGTCCAGGTATAGCTGATTCTGCTGTAAGAGGAATTGATGAAGATTTACGGGGACAGAAGGTGGCTGCGTGGATTGTTAAAAGTAATCCTGAGCTCACAGTTAAAGAAATCAGAGCTTTCTGCCGTCAGAACCTGCCTAAGCATGCCTGCCCGCAAAAATTCTTTTTTGTTGGGGAAATCCCAAGAAATATTAAGGGCAAATTGGATAGAAGTAAATTGAAGGTGCTCTAACCAGGACAACAGTCCATGCGTTGAGTGCCTTTTATTTTTTGAAAATTTAGTGAAATTTGTACCTGCGAGAGTTATAATTTAGGTAGTGGAAATTTAAACTGCGTTTTATAAACTCCGGAGAAGAAATCATAGTAGGAGGCTCGAAAAATGCTCTATTCCTTTGATGGAAAAAAGCCTATAATCGGTAAAGATACATATGTCAGTGAAACGGCTACGGTAATCGGGGACGTTGTGATTGGAGATAACTGTTACATAGGTCATGGGGCTATTTTGCGAGGCGATTACGGCAGAATAGAGATTGGTTCAAAAACTGCAGTTGAAGAGGGAGTTATCATGCACGCTCCGCCGGACGAGGTATGTAAAGTTGGGGAGAATGTAACTTTCGGTCATGGAGCCATAATTCATAGTCAGGCCATTGGAGATAAGGCTGTAATTGGCATGGGCGCAGTGGTTAGTATAAGAGCTAAAGTCGGTTCCTGGGCTATTGTGGCAGAGGGAGCGGTGGTAAAGATGAATCAGGAAATCCCTGATAAGGTAGTAGCTGTGGGTAATCCAGCCAAAGTTGTACGCGAAGTAGAACAGAGAGATATAGATTTTTGGACTTATGGCAAACAGCTTTATGTTGACCTGGCCGCAAAATACCTGGAAGTAGGGATGCATCAGATAACGGATTAGAGACTCAGGATTTTAGAGGAGGAAACTGTTTTCAATGTCAAATACAAGTAGCTACAATAAATATTCTTCGCAATGTGTTCCTGACAATGTTAGTGATCAACCGGTTTGGTGTTTTGTTTTTAATGCCGGCAGCCTCTTGGTTAAAGTTCAGAATGGTATTATAAATGTCCCGGTTAAATTAACTCTTGAAGAATTAAAGGCATGGGAAAAGACTAGGTTTTATTTAGGGCGTCTTAATGACTGTGACTGCTATTGCATTGAGACAGATGAGAATGCAGCAGTTGATAAAGCAGCTGTACCGGAAGAGATGATTTTTAAAAAATTTCGTTCATTATTTGGTAGAATTGACGAAGAAATCTTTATGCTGGCAGGAAAAGCCGCTCAGATTCTTGACTGGCATAAAAAAAGTCAATATTGCGGCAGCTGCGGTTCCAAAACTGAGACTAAGCAAGACGAGTTAGCGAAAGTTTGTCTTAACTGCAGCAATATTATTTATCCTAAAATCTCTCCTGCTATCATTGTAGCTGTAATAAACGGAGATAAGATACTTTTGGCTAAGGGCAGGAATTTCAAGTTTTACAGTCTGATTGCAGGTTTTGCTGAGCCAGGAGAAACACTTGAGGATTGTGTGCAAAGAGAAGTATTTGAAGAAGTAGGTATCCGAATAAGAAATATACAGTATTTCGGCAGTCAGCCCTGGCCCTTTCCAGACTCTTTGATGATTGGATTTACTGCAGAATATGAGAGCGGCGAACTTTTAGTTGATGGAAACGAGATAGTAAGTGCAGATTGGTTTACAAAAGAAAGCTTGCCAGAAGTACCAAACAACAGCAGTATCGCCGGCAAAATAATAGATTGGTTCTGTGATAATTCTTAAAAACGAGGGATAATTCAAGGTGGTTGCAAGACCATCTTTTTTGTTTCGTTTTCCATTTCCATAAAAAGGTGACATAAACAAAAACGTCCTAAAAATTTTTTTAAAAATTTCGCTAACCAATTTTGAATATCCCTCGTCTTAATTAATGAGTAAGGTTGGCGCCACCAAGCTCTTACTTTTAAGGAGGGATAAACAAATGTCAAAAAAATTTAATTTTAAAGAGTTAAGCATCTATAATGGTTTAAAAGGAAAACCTGCCTACGTGGCTTTTAAGGGAAAGGTTTATGATGTTTCAAAGGTGTTTCAGAATGGGGAACATGCAGGTTTTAAGGCAGGAACAGATTTGACTCTGGATTTTGCCAAAGGTCCTCACCAGGAAGATATTTTTAATAATTTTCCTGTAGTAGGGACTCTGGCAGACAACAATGGTATCGTTCAAAAGATTTTTGGGGTTTCTGCTCAACAGGCAGATTTATGGCTTAGGCTTGCACTTGGAATTGTCTTTTTCGCTCATGGGGCACAGAAACTTTTAGGGTGGTTTGGTGGTTACGGTTGGGAAGGGACCATGGGCTATTTTACCCAGACTCTGCAGATTCCTGCATCTCTGGCAGCCGTATCAATACTGGTAGAATTCTTTGGAGGAATAGCTATTATCCTGGGACTTCTGACTCGTCCTGTTGCCGCAGCTCTCTCTGTAAGTATGCTTGTAGCAGCTTTTAAGGTACACCTGGCTAACGGCTTTTTCCTGGATCTTGCAGGGCCAGCAGACGGAATCGAATATGTTCTGGTGTTAATACTTTTGTCCCTGTATTTTGTAGTCAAGGGAGCAGGAACAATTTCCTTTGACAGATTGATCAGTGACAGCTTATCCAGGCAAAACTAGGCGGCAGTTTTTGGCATGAGTTATAATAGAAGCAGCATGAAACAATAAGAACAGATGTAAGCATAAAGAAGGGTGATATAATGCGTATCCGGCAAAATTTGTACGGGCCTGCTGATAATGGCCCTTCCTTTGAACAGATGGTATCCCAAAACGAAAATAAGATATTGAACTTAATATATGGCATGACCGGTGATTACCACCTGGCCCAGGACCTTACTCAGGAGGTCTTTGTTAAAGCTTTTCAGGCCAGGGAAGGGTTTGAAGGCAAGGCTAAATTGTCTACATGGCTTTACCGTATTGCCGTTAATGCAACCATTGATCACCAGCGGAAGGCCTGTACCCGCAAGGAAAATCCAGTTGAGGATGTGGAAAATGGTATCCGGTCCGACACTTGTCCGGATCCTGACAGCGCCTGCCAGAAGACGGCTGTGAAAGATCTTTTGTATAAAGCAATAGCCAACCTTCCCGATCAGCAGCGTGAAGTATATGTGCTGCGGGAAATCAATGGCTGCACAACCAAAGAAGTTGCCGAAGTTCTTGACTGCTCGACAGAGCTTGTGAAATGGCGGCTTCATAAGGCTCGCAGCTTGTTGAGAAAGGCATTGCAGGCTGACAACAAATATAAAGAAGCCGGAACCTTTACCATGAACAGTACCGGCTTAGAATAAATTCAGAGAATCTTTCTCTGTACAGATTGTAAACAAACGCCGCTTTTATGCTGTCTGTCATGCATAAAGCGGCGTTGTATTTTTTAAACAATAAAGGAATAATACCTGGCTTGTTACTGTAATACTGAAAATAATATAAACCGAAAATTTACAGTTGATAATATAAACGAAATAATATATATTTAGGTTGCCTAATAATTTATTAACCAAATAAATCGTTTTTGAAATGAGGTTTTAGGATGAAGAATCGTAATCCAGTCGTGCATAAGCTTTTAGAATCCTTTGTACAGTTTCATAAGTTAAATTGGAAGCAAAGCCCTATGGTAAGTTTAAAATCAAGTGAGATTATGGTCTTATTTTCTATAAAAAAGTTGATGAATCCTGATACTCCTGGAATTAAGATGTCTGATATCAGTAATGCTTTAAGGGTTGCATCTCCAACAATTACTCAGCTGATTAATAGTCTGGAAACTAACGGCTTTGTTGAACGCACAATGGATAAAGAAGACAGGCGTGCGGTGCGCGTAAAACTTACTGATAAGGGTGAGGGTGCGATAGAGAAGGCCTCTGAATCTTTTTATGAAGCCTTTAACGGTTTAGCCGAATTCCTAGGAGAGGAAAACAGCAACCTACTTGCAGATCTTTTATCACAGACTTTTACTTACTTCGAGAAGAGAAAAAAAGAAATTTTCTAACAGCTTTTGCTTACAGGAGATGATAACGCTATGTTTAAATTGCTAAGATACTTAAAGCCGTACCGAACGGCTATCGCAGCTGTATTGGTTCTTTTGCTTCTACAATCTATAGCAGAGTTATATTTGCCGACCCTTATGTCAGATATCGTTGATATCGGTATAGTTAATGGTGATATCAATTACATCATTAGAGTTGGTGCGATTATGCTGCTTATAGCTGTAGGAAGTGCTGTATGTGTAATCTTGGCCGGTTTTTGGTCCTCAAAGGTTGCGGCTGGTTTTGGTAAAGATGTACGAAGTAAGGTTTTCTCGCAAGTGGAAAGTTATTCACTTAACGAATTTAATAAGATAGGTACAGCCTCTTTGATTACCAGGACCACAAACGATATTACACAGGTTCAGCAAGTATTAATGGCGATTATGCGAATGATGGTCACTGCACCCATGATGTGTATAGGTGGTATTATAATGGCGGTGTCAAAGGATGCAAAGCTTTCACTTATTCTTGTTGTTGTAATGCCGTTTCTTGCCGGTGGTGTTTATTTTGTTGCAAGAAAGGGTGTACCCCTCTTTAAGGCTATGCAGGTCAAAGTTGATAAATTAAATCTTGTAACACGTGAAAATCTAACCGGTATTAGAGTAATTCGGGCTTTTAACCGCACTGAGCACGAAAAAATGCGTTTTGGTGAAGCAAACCGGGACCTGGCTGATACAGCAATTAAAGTCAACCGGATTATGGCGACATTGTTTCCCGCAATGATGCTGATAATGAACTTCACAACTATCGCCATTCTTTGGTTTGGAGCTATTCGTGTAGACCGCGGAGATATACAAGTCGGCGATATGATGGCATTTATTCAATATGCCATTCAGATAATGTTCTCCCTGGGCATGTTCTCTTTTATGCTTGTTATGATACCACGTGCGGAGGCTTCGGCATTAAGAATTAACGAAGTACTTGATACTATTCCCGAAATAGAAGATGCAGAAGTGGTGAAGTACCCGGCGAGTTCAAAAGGCCTTGTTGAGTTCAGGAATGTTACCTTTAGTCATCCCGGTGCAGAAGAACCGGCTATTAGAAATATTTCCTTCACGGCAGAGCCCGGACAGGTGACAGGAATTATCGGTGGCACCGGTTCTGGCAAATCAACACTGATCAGCCTTATTCCCCGTTTCTTCGATGTTGACAGCGGCAGCATCTTAGTTGATGGTATTGATGTTCGGGAGATGAAACAGGAAACTTTAAGAGCTAAAATAGGTTTAGTTCCTCAAATGGGAGTCCTTTTTACAGGTACTGTAGCAGATAACATACGGTATGGCAAAAAAGGTGCTACTGATGAGGAGGTTAGGAATGCCGCCGAAGTAGCCCAGGCAACTGAGTTTATTTCCGGTATGAAAGAAGGCTTTGATTACACAATTGCTCAGGGAGGTACAAACGTTTCGGGTGGACAGAAGCAGCGCCTTTCCATCGCCCGAGCACTTGTCAGAAGGCCAAAAATATATATTTTTGATGATAGTTTTTCAGCTCTGGACTTCAAGACGGATGCGCGGCTGCGTGCAGCCTTGAAAAAGGAAACAGTGGATTCCACTGTGCTTATAGTTTCTCAGAGAGTCGGGACGGTTATGGATGCAGACCAGATCATTGTCCTGGAACAAGGTCAGATTGCGGGTATTGGTACCCATCAGGAATTGCTGAAGAATTGCAAAGTTTATCGTGAAATTGTATCCTCACAATTATCAGAGGAGGAATTAGCATGAGTGAGCAGGATAGAGATCAGAAATCCAGCCAGGAATCAAATGGGCACAGAAACCATGGGAACGGACCGCGTTTATCGACACCGATAAAAAAAGCAAAAAATTTTAAAGGTACTTTAATAAGGTTTCTCCACTATCTCAAACCCTATAGATTACAGTTAGTTGTAGTTCTTCTAACGGCAGTTATGGGCACATTTTTTAGTATCCTCAGTCCAAAAATCCTGGGAAAAGCCACTACTAAGCTCTTTGAAGCCATGACAATGAAATTAAGACATGTTCCTGGAGCCAGAGTGGATTTTGAGTATATATGGCAAATAATCATGATTTTAGCCGTAATTTATGTAATAAGTGAGATTTTTAGGTATATACAACAATTTACCATGGTGGGTGTGTCTCAGAGGACGGTTTTTGACATACGAAAAGACGTAAGTGATAAGCTGTCCCGGCTTCCACTTAAATTCTATGATTCTCATACTCACGGGGAGATTTTAAGTCGTGTTACAAACGACATTGACAACATTGCTTCTACATTACAGCAAAGCATGACACAGCTAATTTCGTCCCTTATCACAATCATTGGCATTGTAATTATGATGTTTACTATCAGCCCACTAATGACGGTTATCACTTTGGTAACGCTGCCCTTGTCTTTTCTGGTGACTGCGGCTGTAGCCAAACGTTCACAGAAATATTTTGCGGCTCAGCAGAAGGAGCTTGGAAATTTAAACGGCCATGTTGAAGAAATGTTCACTGGTCATAAGATAGTGAAAGCCTTTGGACGGGAGAAAGAATCTGTTCAGAATTTTAACGAGATTAACCAGCGACTTTATGATGCCGGGTGGAAATCACAATTTGTCACAGGAATAATAATGCCGATGATGAATTTTATCGGTAATATCGGTTATGTGATTATCTGTGTAATCGGGGGTGTTATGGTAACTAAAAACACTATCACAATAGGTGATATTCAGGCATTTATCACTTATTCGAAACAGTTTGCCTGGCCAATTACTCAAACAGCAAGTATGGCTAACGTTATTCAGTCGTTGGTTGCGTCTGCTGAGCGTGTTTTTGAACTTTTGGACGAACCCGAAGAAATTAAGGAAACTGATGAAAATAAGGTCATTGAATTCCCCAAAGGAAATATTAGATTCCATAACGTCAAATTCCGGTATAATAAACATACTATGCTGATTAAGAACCTAAATATCAATGTAAGACAGGGACAGACTGTGGCCATTGTTGGTCCGACCGGTGCCGGTAAAACTACTCTGGTGAATTTGCTGATGCGATTCTATGAAATCGATGACGGGAAAATTAGCATTGACGGTGTTGACATTAGGGATATTCAGCGTGGGGCCTTGCGCAGTATGTTTGGTATGGTTCTTCAGGATACGTGGTTGTTTAATGGAACAATCAAAGATAACATAGCTTATGGCCGCTTAGGCGCTACAGATGAAGAAGTTGTTGAGGCTGCTAAAGCTGCTCATGCAGATCATTTCATTCGAACCCTTCCGGACGGGTATAATACTATACTAAATGAGGAGGCTTCCAATATTTCGCAAGGGCAGAAACAGCTTCTGACTATTGCCCGGGCAATACTGGCAGACCCGGCTATGCTTATTCTGGATGAAGCTACCAGTAGTGTTGACACAAGGACAGAGCTGTATATCCAGAAAGCTATGACAGAGCTTATGAAAGGGAAAACGAGTTTTGTTATAGCCCATAGACTTTCAACAATTCGTGATGCAGATTTGATTCTTGTTATGAACGAAGGCAGTATTGTTGAACAGGGAACTCACAATGAACTACTGGCCAGGGGTGGGTTTTATGCCAGCTTGTATTATAGCCAGTTTCAGGGTAGAAATCCGGATAGCGAGGCTATTTAATTTTTACAGGCTCTATAAACTTGATTACATGATGACTTCTAAGAAGGCAGGATTGTCTTCTTTTTTTTATGTTTTTTTGTTAAAGTAACCGACACCATTTTCCATGTATAAATATATATTAAAGTGTAGCCATTAAAAAGAGCGGGAGACTTATCCCAGTGACTCACTTATTACAGAAGCCAATTTGTATATAGGAGGTGGGATACAAAAATTATTTTTTTCTCAAATTTATGTATACAAAATACAAAAAAGCTATTCAAGTTTTTGGTTCCGTTTGTTTATGGGAGGCTGTGTAGTGAAAAACAAAATAAAACTAAGCATGTTGGGCACCGCTTTAATTGTTGTATTACTTCTACTGGTGCCGGGTTGTGGTAGTCAGTCGGGACAAAGTGCTAATGTTGATAAAGAAGGCAATATCATTGTACGAGTTGGTTATTTTCCCAATCTGACTCATGCCCAGGCTCTGGTGGGATTTAGTGACGGGACATTTCAAAAGGCAATGGGAGATAAAGTTAAAATAACAGAACGCATTTTTAATGCCGGTCCTGCTGAAATAGAGGCATTATTAGCTGGAGAAATTGATCTTGGCTACATTGGCCCGGTACCGGCAATTAACGGTTTTGTGAGATCCAGGGGCGGACTCCGTGTAATCGCCGGAGCGGCAGACGCCGGGGCAGTTCTTGTAGCACGTAAGGACGCCAATATTAAAACTGCTAAGGACTTGAATGGTAAGATTGTAGCTATTCCTCAATTAGGGAATACACAGGATATTTCATTGAGAAATCTTCTGGGTTCAGTAAATCTCAAAGATGCTGCAAAAGGAGGGACAGTTACTATAATTCCAGCAGGAAATTCAGACATCCTAACATTAATTTTAAAAGGTGAAGTCGATGCGGCACTGGTTCCGGAACCATGGGGCTCAATAATGGTAAAACAGGCATCAGCTGCTGTTGTCCTTGATTCCCATGAAGTATGGCGTAGCGGCAAATATACAACATGTGTTTTAATGGTCAGCACAAAATTCTTAAATGATTATCCTGATTTAGTGGAAAAGTGGCTGGCGGCGCACGTTGAAATAACAGAACGTATCAACCACGATAAAGATAATGGCAAAAATATTATCAATGGTATGATGAAAAAAATAACTAAGAAAAACCTTCCGGATGATATAATGAACAGTTCTCTCAGCCGGATAACTATAACAAACAACCCGGAAAAAGAATCGATAGAAGAATTTGTTCAAATTTCTCTGAAGAACGGATACATCAAAGGTGACCCGGATGTTTCAAATTTAGTAGACCTGACCTTGATTAATAAAGTTTTAAAAAAGAAAGGTTTGCAGATTCTGCAGTAAAACCGATAATCAAATGTTAAGAGTCGAAAGTGTAAATAAAATATTTACCTCTTATGCCAGGGTCACAAATACTTTACAAGATATAAACCTCACTGTTAATAGAGGTGAATTTGTTTCCATCGTTGGCCCTTCAGGATGTGGCAAATCAACTTTACTGAACGTTATCGCAGGTTTGGAAAAGTCCACCGGTGGGCGTGTGGTGAAAGACGGACAGGAAATCATTGATGCCGGCCCTGACCGGGTAGTAATGTTCCAGGATTCCGCACTATTTCCGTGGTTAAAGGTTATTGACAATGTTGAGTATGGAATGAAGATTGCCGGTATAACAAAGCCGAAAAGAAGAGAGATAGCAATTAAATATCTTAAAATGGTGCACCTCACTCAGTTTGCATCATCTTATCCTCATGAATTATCGGGAGGAATGCGGCAGAGAGTTGCCTTGGCCAGGGCGCTGGCTATGGACTCTGATATTTTACTTATGGATGAACCATTTGCCGCCCTAGATGGTCAAACCAGGAACATACTTCACTCCGAGCTTCAGCATATATGGTCGGAAACACGAAAAACCATAATATTTGTCACTCATAATGTAGAAGAGGCAGTTCTTTTGGCAGATAGGGTAATCGTAATGACTGCTAACCCAGGAACGATTAAAAAAGAATTTATTGTTGAGATTCCCAGACCAAGAAAAATTGAGAGTCTAGAACTGGCCCGCGTAGTCAATCAAATAATGTCAGAGTTACGTGAAGAAGTTGAAAAGGTTGCCAAGAGTGAGTTTGACAGTGACTGGTCTCCACGATCAAGCAAGCTTCTACCTACTCCGGTTTAAACATTTATCCGGCTATAATAAGCAACCCCCTCTTAATTTTTCAGAGGGGGTTGTGAACTCATTGTAAGGCCATAGAGCAAAGGACCGACTGTTTATCAATATTAGGTTACTGACAGATCGGCAAAAAAGAGGTGGAAAAGAGGTTGCAACAGAGGAAAAAAGTATCAGTCGCCAGTGTCTCCAAGAAAATCATATTTTATCTGGTGTTTGTAGGAATATGGGAGATGTTTTTTAGATTAAAACTATGGCCCGAGTATTCATTCCCAGCTCCTCTGGGAGTTGCCGAAAACCTAGTAACCGGATTTAGTGACAGCTCATATTTTATTGCAGTAGGCATCAGTCTTAAAAGGATATTAATCGGATATTTAATTTCCCTTAGCCTTGGCTTTTCACTGGGCTTACTAATAATCAGAATAAGATTCTTAGACGAAACTTTAAGTCCGCTTTTGTTAGGGCTGCAGACTTTACCCAGCATCTGTTGGCTCCCATTGGCAATCCTTTGGTTTGGTATTGGCGAAGATTCCATCATTTTTGTGGTTGCAATAGGTTCAATTTTCTCGATTTCAATGTCTGTTGTTTCAGGGGTAAAAAATGTGCCGCCAATTTATTTACGGGCTGCTAAAACGATGGGGGCAAAAGGAATAAAAGCATACACTACCGTAGTTCTTCCTGCGGCTCTACCGGCAATAGTAACAGGTATGAAGCAGGGCTGGTCTTTTGCCTGGAGAGCCCTTATGGCGGGAGAACTCCTGTCACCTAAAGATGGACTGGGCTATGCTCTTACAATAGGAAGAGACCTAGCAGACATGAATCAGGTTGTAGGGGTAATGATTATGATTGTGATAATCGGACTTGTAATTGATAAGCTTATTTTCGGCAAATTGGAAAATGCCATAAGGCATAGGTGGGGACTGACGAGAGCGTAAAGAGGAGGTAACTAAATGACTCTACAAAAGGCGATGAACATTGTCTGGCACGAGGGTAATATTTCGAGGACTGACCGGGAGAAACTGTTGAACCAAAAAGGAGCGGTTTTATGGTTCACCGGATTATCAGGTTCCGGAAAGTCTACACTGGCTCGGGAAGTTGAAAAGAAGCTCCACCATTTAGGGTGTTTATCTTATGTTCTGGATGGGGATAACATTCGTTTTGGATTAAACAAGAATCTTGGGTTTTCGCCCGAAGACCGGTCGGAAAACATCAGGAGGATTGGTGAAGTTGCCAAATTATTTGCTGATGCTGGGGTAATAACACTTACTGCATTTATTTCCCCTTACAGATTTGACCGTAACATGGTAAGGCAGCTTCTCAGGGAGGGCGAATTTACCGAAATTTATGTTAGCTGCCCTTTGGAAGAATGTGAGAGAAGAGATGTAAAAGGACTTTATCAAAAGGCCAGGGCGGGTGAAATCAAAGAATTCACCGGAATATCCGCTCCTTACGAAGAACCTGTCAATCCTGAACTGGTGATACATACAGCGGCAGAAACTCTTGAAGAATCGGCAGACAAGGTTATTCAATATCTCATGAATAAGGGAATCGTACAACAGAGGTGAACCAATGATAGAGACAGGTGCTGAGGGAACCAGAGAATGTGTTGAGAAACTGCGTAGTGAAGTTAAAATTGTTAGGGTCAATGTCGATATCGTCATAGTCGGGGGTGGAACAGCAGGTTGTTTTGCGGCGGTCAGCGCAAAAGAGGCAAGTCCCAATACCAGTGTCCTTGTTATTGAGAAAGCTCACATTAAAAGGAGCGGTTGTCTTGCTTCCGGCGTTAATGCCATCAATGCATACCTGAATCCGGGTGAGACCCCCCAGAGTTATCTCGAATACGTAAAAAGGGATTCGGCTGGTTTGGTCAGAGAAGATTTGGTCTTAACAATTGGGCAGAGGTTGAATCGGGTCACGGAGAAACTGGAATCGTGGGGATTACCTTTTATCAAAGATGAATTCGGACGCTATAAAGCCCGCGGGAAAAGAAATGTTGAAATTGTTGGGGAGGCTATCAAACCTATTATTGCAAAAGCAGTGGAAGAGTCGGGCGTAACAGTATTAAATAGGACTGCAGCAACCAATTATATAGTCAAAGATGGCCGGGTTGCAGGAGTTTTTGCCTTTTCGGCCAGAGAAAAGACCTTCTATATCATCTCCTCCAAAGCAGTGATATGTGCTTCAGGCGGTGCGGCGGGAATCTACAGGCCTAATAACGGCAGTTCAGCCAGACATAAAATGTGGTATTGTCCTTTTAACGTGGGAACTGGATTGGCTATGGGTCTTAGGGCTGGTGCAGAGATGACCACCTTTGAAATGAGATTCATTGCTTTAAGAATAAAGGATGTAATATCTCCCACAGGTACTGTCGCCCAAGGGGCAAGTGCCCGACAGATTAATGCCTTGGGTGAAGCCTATCAAAAAAGATATGAAAATAATTCTACTCCGGTGAGAACCTATGCTGTCGTGGAAGAGAATAAAGCAGGGAGAGGGCCCTGTTATCTGGATTTCACGCACCTTCCTGAGTCAGAAAACAGGAGGCTAAAAGAGGCTTATCTTAATATGTCTCCCGGAATGGTACTAAAATGGGCAGACGAAGAAACAGAACCCAATGGTAAAGCTGTTGAAGTTTGTACTTCTGAACCCTACATTGTAGGTGGACACGGACAGGCCGGTTACTGGGTAGATGAGTATAGAGAAAGTACGGTGAAGGGACTGTTTGCTGCCGGGGACGTGGCCGGTGGGGCACCCAAGAAATACGTAACAGGGTGTTTTGCTGAGGGAGAGATAGCGGCTCAGACTGCTCTGGAATACATAAAAATGATTAAAACCAATTCGGAAACGGAAGTTTGTGGTGATGAAAATTTAGACAGGGAACTTGCCAGGGTATTTGGACCACTTTACCGGACTGCCGGTGCTAATCCGGACGAGTACGAAGACAGGCTGCAAAAAATCATGGATGAATATGCCGGCGGGATATCAACAAATTACGAGTTATGTGAGCCCAAATTGATAGCAGCCAGAAAGATGTTAGTCCTTCTCCAGCAGGATGTCGAGCGAAGGTTAATGGCTAGAGACCTGCATGAGCTGGTGAAAGCCCATGAAGTTATTGATAGGATTCTGGTAGCAAGGGTTTTGGTCGAGCATCTGCTGTACAGAAAAGAAACAAGATGGAGGTCTTATCAGGAACGGGCTGACTACCCGGGCCGGGATGATCAACAGTGGTTCAAGTTTGTCAATTCAGTTTATGACAGTTCAAAAGACTTAATAAAGATTATAGAACGGCCGGGAAAGGCAGGCGTTCTATCGTGAGTGTATACATAAACAGGTCTTTATGCAACGGGTGCGGTGCTTTGAAGGAGTCAAGGTGCAGTGAGGTGTGCCCAGGAGACCTTTTATATAAAGATATAGAAAATAAGTGTGCTGTGAGAGACCCATGGGATTGCTGGGACTGTGCTTCCTGTATTAAGGAATGTCCGCGGCAGGCTATTGAGATACGGCTGCCGGTCCAACTTGGCGGGCGCGGTTCTGCTCTAAAAGCAAAATCCATCGGGGGAAGAATTATATGGCGGCTTACAAAACCCGATGGTTCCGAAGAGATATTTGATATAGTTACCATAAATGAGTAAGCTCTCGGAAATAGCTACCGGAATATGGAGAGGTATTGCTCCAGATTTTCCGCGCCGTCGTCGGAGGATTCTAACCTCGCTCCTGGCGAAGCCGCGGACTAAACCGCCAATTCGGCGTCCTACCTCAGTGGCGGCTCCGCCATCCGTGGCTCCGGTCCGCGGCTTCGCTTAGCGGAGGCTTCGGTAAGACTCCTCACGACGCCAGCGCAAGGAAAATCTTCCGCAAAACCTCACCATATTCCTGAGCCATTCGGCCCCACTTGCCAGCTCTCATTATCGGAGTGACCCCGGCAACAATGGTGTTTACAGTGGAGGAAAAACAAAATACTCCAAGGTGCGAAGCCTTGAACATAAAGCATCTCGGATTTCCGAGAAAGTACAAATAAGTAAGGGAGAGATAAGCATGTCTATAGAGCCACATGGTGGAATTCTGATTGACCGGCAGCTTTTGGGGGAAGTCAGACAAAAAGCAATTGAAGAGGCGGCAGCACTGCCCAGGATAATATTAGACGCGTGGGAAGTGTCTGATCTTGAGTTGATTGCCAATGGAGCTTTTAGCCCACTTGAGGGTTTTATGAATAAAGCTGACTATAACAGCGTTATAAACAATATGCGTTTATCAAACGGGACTGTATGGACAATTCCCATAGTATTGGGGGTAACCCCCTATGAGGCGGAACAATTGACCTTGGGTGAGCGGGCCGGACTTTATTCGGAAGATGAAACCCTTCTGGGACTGATAGAAGTTGAAGAGATTTATGATGGTGACAAGTCCCTGGAGGCAGAAAAGGTTTACAGGACGACAGAAGAAGCCCATCCAGGGGTTAAAAGGGTTTATCAGAGAGATGCCAAACTTTTAGGCGGTAAAATAAGTCTTATTAATAGAACAGAACCTAAGCTGTTTCCTGAAATGTATCTTAATCCCGTTGAAACCAGACGCATTTTTGAGGAAAAAGGTTGGAAACGGATAGTTGCTTTTCAGACTCGAAATCCAATTCACAGGGCTCATGAATATTTACAGAAATGTGCTATGGAAATTTGCGATGGGTTGTTCTTAAACCCCCTTGTTGGTGAGACAAAAGATGATGATATCCCCGTACCTGTAAGAGTGGAATGTTATAATATCCTCCTGGAAAAGTACTTTCCCCCTGACAGAGCTTTTATGTCTGCGTTTCCTGCAGCCATGCGATATGCAGGACCAAGGGAAGCAGTCTTTCATGCAATAGTGAGGAAAAATTACGGGGCGACACATTTTATTGTAGGACGTGACCATGCAGGTGTGGGCAGTTATTATGGCACCTATGATGCCCAGCTGATTTTTGACAATTTCAGGCCGGGGGAATTGGGGATAACTCCTTTGTTTTTTGAACATACCTTCTATTGCAAGGTCTGTGGCGGAATGGGAAGCGCCAAGTCGTGTCCGCATGACAAAGAGCATCATGTTTTCTTAAGTGGAACCATGGTAAGAGAGATGCTGTCGTCTGGGGAAACTCCGCCGGAAGAATTTACCCGTAGAGAGATTGCCCAGGTATTGATGAATTATTATAGAAAGAGCAGTTAGATTTGGGAGTGACCCTAAGTATGACGAAAAAAAAGATTACCACAGAGGACACAGAGGAACACAGAGAAAGATTAACAGGGATTCACTTTAGGTGAAAATACCAAAATAAGAGGTTAAAGGATAAGATCGGTATGGTGAGCAGTCAGCCATACCGATTTTGCGTAAATAAAAGGAATTATTTAGGGGAAACAGAAATTATGGTATAATGTGGATATTGTCTATTAGGGGAAGTTGAAAAGCAAAGCTGTGTTTACGCCTGGGCGGCATCAGCCGCTGTGCGGAGCGGGAAATCGCTAATAACCTTGGTTCTCCCGCTCCCATGTCTCCCGTATCGAAGAAAATCCTTAGGGAAAAATAACTGAAAGAGTTTCTGGCAGAAAATTGTCACTAATAAGTGGCAGTTTTTTTGTTAGTAAGTTATTAAGGTAAAAGTGATTATTATTATGAAGTTCTTGGGCATGAATATTTAAAAAAATGTCGAAATTTGTAATAAAATATTCCCAAAGGAAGGGAAAAAGTATTTATTGGCGAAATTTTACATTGATTCATGAAAAAATGATATAAGTGAGAGAGGGGGGGGGAATAGCTAAAACCTTATTCTAATTGGGGTTCGAGATGAAACTTTTAAAAGGAATTATTATTGGTTTTATGCTGGCAATAATCTTAACATCGACGGTTGCATACGCAGCTACCGGTGGAAAAGCATTTGTCTTGCTCCAGCTATATTCTACTATGACCTAATTATTAATCTTTTGAGAGGAGTATACTATGGCTAAGTCCTGCTATGTCAGTAAATTGTTTCTATTAGTACTAACTATGATTTTGCTTTTTCAAGCAGCGCCAAATGCAGCGTCTGCTGAAAGCCCAATTCCCATATACACTCAGGCAGATTTAGCGGCTATTTCCCAGAATCTGAGCGGAAATTATTTGCTCATGAATGACATAACCATTTCCGGTGACTGGGAACCTATAGGCTCAAATCAATCCAGCGGCTTTAAAAAGAATGGTTTTACCGGAGTCTTTGATGGCAACGGTCATGTCATTCGTAATCTTAACTTTAACCTGACGTCCAGTGCAAAAGTGGGACTTTTTAGCATTAATCAAGGTACCATAAAAAATCTCGGCATTGAGGACTCAAAAATTTCAGGAAATATAGCGTCGACAGGAGTTTTAATCTATGCCGGCTTTATTTCTGCGGTCAATTACGGAACCATCGAAAATTGCTACAATGCAGGTAACGTTAGCATTAATATAGACGGCTCAGATTCTTCGATGTATGTCGGTGGTATAGCGGCCATGCAGGCCATGGAGAGCCTTACTGCCAATAGTAATAATATCGGAAATTTTAATGTTAAATTATCTGGCAAGAATACCAATTTAATTCTTGGCGGTATTGTAGGGGAAATGACTGTTGATAATGGAAGTAAAATTACGTACTCTAACAATACCGGGCGCATCACCGGCAGTGCAGCATATGTCAGAGCCGCAGGTATAGCAGGAGATTATTATTCTTTCAGCGGCATAGGAAGTAAAGATGATGCAAGAATAGGATACAGCTATAACACAGGTGCCATAACTGCTGTTTCCAGAAACTTCTACCATGGCGAAAGAGCTTTTGCCTCAGGCATTGCCACAAGGGGGTCAGTCATTCAAAGCTATAATATCGGTGCAATCAAGGCAACAACCCATGCGGGGGGTATCATAGCAGATGATGGTAATGTAAGTGACTCTTACAATGCAGGCGCCGTTTTGTCATCATATTATGCCGGAGGAATTGCAGGCTTCTTCAGTGAGAACGGGTCTGTTTCCAACTGCTATAATGTTGGTTCGGTTTACGGCAGATTTTCCGAAACTTCCAAAGGGATTGTATACGGCAGTCCAGGCTGCATATTAATAAACAATTACTATCTGAAAACTTCAATAGAAGTTCAGGCAGATGAGGTAACAGCCTTAACCGGTGCCCAAATGCAGCAACAGGCAAGCTACAAGGGGTTTGACTTTAACGGAGTTTGGACTATGTCCCCGGACTATAAATATCCCTTTCCGATTCTGAGGGCTTTACCATCCCCTGCTGCCGACACTGCTGCAGATTTTGCCGGTGGTAACGGAACCATAACTAACCCCTTTAAAGTCAGTACAAAAAAACAACTGAACAATGTCCGATACTATCCTAATGCCAATTTTGTTATGACCAACAATATTACATTTAGTGCAGCTGATTTTGCACTCGGCGGGGAGTTTTATAACAACGGTAATGGATGGGTTCCCATAGGCAAAGGCAGTAAATCTGATGTCAATGAAGACATATTTGCCGGAACTTTTGATGGAAATGGTTATACTATCTTAAACCTTCGTATCAATGACCGGGTGTTAGGCATAGGCGGGCTTTTCGGCGTCAATTATGGTGTGATTAAAAATCTTGGAGTGGTGAACGGTGATATCCAGGTTGTTAATAGTGACGAAAATTCGGGAGCAACAGCAGGGGGTATAGCCGGGCGTAATGAGCTTCAAGGCCGAATCTTAAATTCATATTTTACGGGTAAGGTTTCTGCCTCTTTCGCGGGCGGTACTGTACCTATGGCAGGTGGTATTGCCGGCACCAACTCTGCTGTTATAAATAAATGTTTCAGTTCAGCGACAGTTATTTCAAACGGTCACTCAGGCGGAATTGTTGGAACTGGTTATGCGTTTAAGTCTAATACTTCCAGCTGCTATTTTTCGGGTAATATAGTCGGTGATACTGTTGGGGGCATAGTAGGGAGTCTTACTGGTGGTAGCAAAGTAGTTAATTCTATCAATGCCGGAACAGCCAGGGGCAGAAGTGTTGGTGGCATTGTAGGGATAGCTGGTCTTGGTGGCACAATAAATAATACTATCAATGTTGGAACAACCAAAGGAAACACTGCCGGTGCTATTGTCGGTGCTATTGTCGGTGATTTGGATGAAGCTTCGGTCTTAAACAGTTTTTATCATATCAAAACCGTAAAGGCTGCCGGCACTATTAAGGATTCAACTCTCAAGGCTAAATACTTAAACCCGCAACAGCTAAAACAAAAGGCCTCCTATCCCGCTTTTGACTTTAATAAGACCTGGCAACTTGATCAAGGAATGGCCTATCCTGTTTTGAGAGGCTTGCCCCTTGCCCGGTCTGCCACTATTGCGGCTCCGACTTCCTCTAAAGTCTTGGTCAACAGTGCTGCCCAAGACTTTGACGCATATACTATTAACGGCAACAACTATTTTAAGCTGAGGGATCTAGCCTTTGTCTTAAATGGCACTGTAAAACAATTTGAAGTAACCTGGGATGGCCAAAAGAAAGCCATTAATATGCTCAGCAACAAGCCCTATACTGTTAGCGGCGGTGAAATGACCAGGGGAGATGGCAAAACAAAAACCGCAGTCGTTACGACCTCGATTATTTATATTGACGGCAAAGAGGTCAAAATGACGGCATATTTGATTGGTGGCAACAATTATTTTAAACTTCGTGATGTGATGCAGGCCTTTAACGTTGGAGTTGGTTGGGATGGGGCATCTAAGACTATTACAATTGATACCTCTATTGGGTACACGCCGTAAAATCCTTTTGCTTTTTTAATAAGCTCAGCTAGCAGATAAACTTAATTATGGGGAAGTCGTATTTTATATAACGTATAACACCACAAACGAGCTTCCCCTAATCATATAATCTTAATTTACCTCAAGACAACCCGCCTCTATTTGATAAAAAGGCCAATAGTTGACAGACCTTTAACTCTCTGTGTCCTCCGTGTCCTCTCTCTTTTGCTGTAAATGAATCAATTCACCTCTGTGGTTATCTTTTTTCTTTTTTTTTAAAAAGCCTTCCCGGATTATCCATATATCTCTGAACTCAACCACCCTCCAGCGGAGGGTTTTTGTTTTCCCTTGCTGCTTGAAAAAAATTGTTGAAATTTGCCGAATAGTCATGTTATGATTATCTTTGTAGTTTCATATATTCAAGTTTTTGAATATATGAATAAAACAAAAGATAGATGGCGGTGCGGCACAGTGATAATTTCAGAAAATCTATTTTATGCTTCAATTCTTACCATTTTTACAGGTGGGCTTTTAAGCTGCTTATTAAGCCGGAATTTCAAGGTAAGCACGTTTATTGCGCATATTGCATCTTTTGCCGGATCCTTATTTATGCTGGCTTTGGCGGTAATTGTTCTCAGGGAAGGCGATAATTTGGCAATCAGCCTTTTTAAAGTTACTCCCTGGGCTTCTCTAAATATACTGGTAGACAGCATATCAGCTTTTTTTCTGCTGGTAATTTCTCTTTCTGTGTTGAGTGTATCAATCTATTCTTTGGGATATTTAAAAGAATACCAATCAAAAAAGGCAGCTTTTTTAGGAGCTGTCTTCAATTTGTTTGTTTTGGCGATGTATTTGGTCGTCACTGTTGATAATGTTTTTGGCTTTTTACTGGTGTGGGAGATAATGTCTGTTGTATCCTACTTTTTGGTCATTACCAATCACCGGGAAGAGCGGGTCAGAAGGGCAGGCTTTATATACATAGTCATGACTCACCTGGGGACTGTTTTTATTTTTGTGCTGTTTTTTATTCTTTACCGGCATACAGGATCATTAAACTTTTCCGACTTCCAGTCAGTTGGACCTAATTTGGCCAAAAACGTACAGAATGTTATTTTTATCTTTTCTTTGATTGGTTTTGGCACAAAAGCCGGTATAATGCCTCTTCATATATGGTTACCAAAAGCCCACCCTGTTGCACCAAGCCATGTTTCGGCCCTTATGTCCGGGGTTATGATTAAAACCGCTATCTACGGATTGATCAGAGTCCTGTTTGATTTTCTGGCTGTATCCTATACCTGGTGGGGAATTACTATATTGCTAATTGGAACTTTTACTGCCTTTGTGGGAATTGTCTATGCTTTAGTCGAAAGGGACCTTAAAAAGTTGTTAGCATACAGTAGTGTTGAGAATATCGGAATTATTCTGGCGAGCCTGGGGATTACCATCATTCTTAAAAGATATGGTTACGGGGAATACGCGGCTATTGCTTTAACAGCGGGAATGTTTCACTTATTAAACCATTCCATATTTAAAAATTTATTATTCATGGGTGCAGGGGCCGTATTATATGCCACTCACACTAAAAACATTGATTTGATGGGGGGGCTGATTAAAAGAATGCCTTGGACCGCATTGTTCTTCTTAATCGGGGCCATGTCAATATCAGCTCTGCCGCCATTCAATGGTTTTATTAGTGAATGGCTGCTTTTACAAAGTTTACTGGTTTTGGGTATTAGCGTCCCTTTAACTTCGTTAAAACTGGTCGCATTCCTGGTTGCGGCAGTGTTAGCTTTTAGCGGTGCTTTGGTTGCAGCAGCCTTTGTAAAAGCTTTTGGCTTGACTTTTCTGGCAGTGCCGCGGAGCCAACAGGCGGCAGAAGCTAAAGAAGTTCCCGCGTCCATGTTGGCAGGTATGGGGATATCCGCTTGTTTTTGCTTGGTTTTAGGGGTGCTGCCGTACCTTGGGTTCAAGGTGTTATCTCCTGTAACATTTAAAATTACCGGATATTCGATGTCTACTCAAAGGGGTTTGACCGATATATTCATGACAGGGGCCAGGACAGGACTTGGGGGGATTACCCCTCTGGCGGTTATGGGATTCTTGGTTATTTTGATTTTCGCTGCTTTAATACTGGCAAGAGTTTTGGGAGGTAAAACGAAAACCAGAATCAGTGAAACATGGACATGCGGTGAGACGTTATCACCGGAAATGGAGTATACCTCCACTGGTTTCTCCCACCCCTTTGAAGTAGTATTTAAAACAATTCTTATGCCCCACAGAGTTAAGGAAAACAGTTTTATAGTTGCTCCATATTTTGGCGGCATCATAAAATTTAAATCCAACATCAAACCCGGTTTTGAAACTTATCTGTACAAACCTTTAATGGATTTGTTTTTACGGAGTTCAAACCAAGTCCGTAAAATCCAGTCAGGCAGCATCCACACCTATTTATCTTATATTTTTGTTACTTTGGTAATACTATTGATTTTCGCAAAATAAAGGGGTGTAAAGATGGGATTCGTTTATATAGTACTGCACTTAATTCTTTTATTATTGTTAGCACCTCTGGTTGAGGGCACTATCAGAAAAACTAAAGCTTTTTGGCAGAACCGGGAAGGTCCGGGGCTGCTTCAACCATATTACAATTTAATCAAATATTTAAAAAAGGACAGTGTAATTTCTGATAACGCCTCCTGGTTGTATTGGTCTGCACCATACTTAACCTTTGCATCTATTGCTGCCGCTGCTTTGCTCATTCCTTCAGTTTCACCGGATATGACAATAAGTTTTGCGGGCGATATCATTCTCCTGTGTTATCTCTTCGCTTTTGCCCGCTTCTATATGGCACTCGCAGGTTTAGATACAGGAAGTGCCTTTGGCGGTATGGGCAGCAGCCGCGAAATGTTTATCTCTGCCATGGTGGAACCTGTAATGTTTCTTGCGTTATTTTCTATCGCTCTTAAGGTTAATTCCACTGATCTTTCTGTGATAGCGGGAGCAACGGCCTCGATAGGCCTTGGTCTTATGAACCCCTCACATATCCTGGCCATGATAGCGATGTTTATAGTGTCTCTGGCAGAAACAGGCAGGATACCCATTGACAATCCGGATACACACTTAGAACTCACCATGGTACATGAAGGAATGCTGCTGGAGTATTCAGGAAAGCCGCTTGCACTAATGCAGTACAGCGCTATGCTAAAACAAATGCTGATTTTGACACTGCTTGGTAATGTATTTTTACCCTGGGGAGGCTTGCCGTCAATCGATTATATTGGGTTATTATCAGGCAGTTTAATTTATATTGTAAAAATATTTATCCTGGCTTTGATTACTGCAACGGTAGAGATAGCCAACAATAAGCTGAGAATATTCCGTGTACCGGGACTGCTGATGACAGCGTTCTTTTTGGCAGGATTGGCGGTCGTGGTGCAGTTATTGCTTAAGGGGTGATCTGATGTCAACCGGTAATATGTATTCCCAACTAATAGATGTGCTATCTTTTGTTACTTTGGCGATAACCTTTTCTGTTATATGCAGCCGCAGGCTTCGTAATGTTTTTATATTACTATCCTTGCAGGCGATACTGTTGTCAGGTATTACCGGCTTAGTAGCTTTTGTTAGTAATATTAAACATATTTACTTTGCAGCAGCAATCACCCTGTTTGTTAAAGGCTTTCTAGTGCCAGCAGTGCTGCTCTATACATTACGGAAGATATCAGTCATAAATAGAGTAGAATCTTTTTTCAGTACCCGGCTTAATATTGTTATTGCCATAATACTTATGATTATTTCTTTCTATGTAACTGAACCGGATTTGTTATCACAGAACCCTTTGGCCAGGAATAGTTTACCTATTGCAATCAGTCTGGTATTGCTTGGCTTGTTTATAATGATTTCCCGGAAAAAAGCACTTATGCAGGTAGTGGGTATTATTACAATGGAGAATGGGCTGTATTTAATGACTGTTTCCACAACTTACGGAATGCCGCTTTTGGTGGAACTGGGTATGTTTTTTGACCTGTTAGTAGGTGTTATTATTATGGGTATCTTAGCTTATCGAATTAACAAGACTTTTGACACAATAAATACTGCAAAATTAAATAACTTGAAGGGATGAACATAATGCTGCCAGCAATTCTGCTTATAATACCCATAATTACGGCGAGTTTATTTCTATTTATTAATAAAAGACTACATTCAGCTATCAACTTGTTAGGTTCTTTAGCTGCAATGGTAACAGGTCTGTACCTCTCTGTCAGTGTTTTTGTCAATGGACCGGTCAGCTTCGCCAGCGGAATTTTTTACATCGATATCCTTAGTGCTTTCATTATCGTGATTGTTTCCATAATCAGTTTTATTTCAACACTTTATTCTCTAAACTACATGAAAGTTGAAGTGATGCACGGAAGTATAGAAGCAGGTAAGATGAAATGGTATTATTTTTTGCTGCATTTATTTACTTCGACTATGCTTTTAGTCACTATAGTTAACAACCTCGGTGTAATGTGGGTGGCTATTGAAGCTACGACCCTAGCATCAGCTTTATTGGTAGGGTTCTATAATAAAGAAGCCTCTTTGGAAGCCGCATGGAAATACGTAATTATTTGTACGGTGGGTATTACTTTTGCCCTTTTCGGAATAATTCTTGCCTATTACTCATCTGTGAGTGTGTTAGGACAGTCAAGTAATGCTTTAAACTGGGTTGCTTTACAGGAAATTGCAGGGAAATTAAACCCACGATTAATTAAGCTCTCATTTATTTTTATCTTAATCGGTTTTGGAACCAAAGCCGGTTTAGCCCCAATGCATACATGGTTACCTGATGCCCACAGTCAGGCCCCCTCGCCGGTAAGTGCACTTTTATCGGGAGTCCTGCTGAATACCACCTTGTATGCCATTTTGCGTTTTCATATTATTGCAAATAAAAGTGTTGGTAACGGATTTTCCTCAAACTTGTTGATGATATTTGGCTTGATATCCATAGCGATAGCAGTGCCCTTTATAATTTTACAATATGATTTTAAACGTATGCTGGCTTATTCCAGTGTAGAGCATATCGGGATTGTAACCTTTGCTGTGGGTTTAGGTGGAGAAATGGGGCTCTTTGGTGCTCTGCTGCACTTATTTAACCATGCTATGGCTAAGTCGTTAATGTTTATGGTGGCAGGTAATATTACACAAAAATATAAAACGAAAAAAATGGCCCGTATAAAAGGTGTTTTAGAAGCAATTCCATACACTGGAACTATGCTGATGATTGGGGTTCTGGCAATTACGGGAATGCCTCCTTTTAGTATTTTCACCAGTGAGTTTATTATCGCTAATGCAGGTTTCTCTCAGGGTAAGATTATTGCGGGTATGCTGTTTTTAGGTTTATTAGCACTAATATTTACAGGGATGTTCTATCATGCTGCCAAGATGGCTTTTGGTGAAAAACCTCTCAAAATCCAGAGCGGGGAAACCAGCGTAACTAATTTAGCTGCCATGACTGTTCCCCTGGCTTTTATTTTAACGATGGGATTATATGTGCCGCCGTATTTTCGGGAAGTTCTGGATCAGATAGTATTGTTGTTAAGGGGATAGGCGTATGAGAGAAGTAATTAATTCATTGGAATTGTATAGAAATAAGCTTTTGACCTTGTACAGAAATAAGTTTGGTGAACAGATTGATTTTGAGTTTTTGATGGATAACCAGATTATCGTTACTGTTCCCAAAGAACTCCTAGTTTCCGCCTGCCTTTATACACAACAGACACTGAAGGCTCCTCTGGTGGATATGATCGGAACCGATGAACGGGAAATTGATGAATGTTATGGGTTATACTATGTTTTCGCATCAAATGACTTAGATTTATTTATTACAATTTCAACACGTGTAGAACGAGACAATCCCGCATTTCCATCCGTAACACCGGCAATACACGCAGCTCATTGGTATGAGAGGGAGGTCAAGGATATGCTGGGTGTACACCCCATCGGCCATCCTGACCCCAAACGCCTTGTTCGACACTTTTGGTCCAAAGAGGTGCACCCATTAAGAAAGGACATTCCCAAGGGAATGAAATTGCCTAGAACAGATAAGGAACTGCCTTTTAAGCAGGTTAAGGGTGAAGGCATATTTCAGGTTCCGGTGGGTCCAATACATGCAGGAATTATCGAACCCGGACATTTTAGATTCAGTGTTCAGGGAGAGTATATTATAAATCTTGAGGCAAAGCTTTTTTATACCCACAGAGGTATTGAAAAACTGGCAGAAGAAATGAATTTTCATCAGGCACTTCCCCTGGTTGAGCGTATTTGCGGGGTATGTTCCTTTTCTCACTCTACCTCTTATTGTCAGGCTGTTGAAAAACTTGCGGGCACTGAAATCCCTGACAGGGCCAGGTATATCAGGACGATAATACTTGAACTGGAAAGGCTTTATAATCATTTAGGGGACGTAGGAAATATTTGCGCCGGAACTGGTTTTACCTTTGGAATCAGTCAGGGTTCCAGGTTGAAAGAAACAATGATGCAGCTTAATGAACGCATTGCTGGTAATCGATACTTACGGGGAATAAATGTACCCGGGGGTGTACAGTTGGACCTCGATAACGAAATCTCAATGCAGATACGAGAAACATTGACTGCGGTCGCGGGGGATTTTCGTGAACTTAAAGAAATTCTAGTTAACAACGACTCTTTTAATGAGCGTCTTATTGGTACCGGGGTACTTCCGCCTGAAATAGCTTTAAAAATGAATGTAGTCGGGCCTGGGGGGAGGGCTTCGGGAAGCAGGAGGGATGTCCGAAAGAATCATCCTTATGCGGCATATAGTAATACAGAGTTCCAAGTGCCCAGCTATACTGCAGGAGATGTAAAGTCCAGATTGTTAGTTCGCATTGATGAAATTGAAGAGTCTTTTGGCATAATTTCACAAGCCTTGGCGGCAATCCCCGGAGGAAAATTAAACTCGGCCCTTGGGCCAATTAAACCACAAAGTTATGCTTTGGGATACACCGAATCGCCCAGGGGAGAAAACATTCACTGGGTTATGGCGGGTCAAGGCAATACCATATTCAGATACAGGGTAAGATCTGCCTCCTATACTAACTGGCCCGCCGTTCAAGCAGCAGTTCCAGGAAATATGGTTCCGGATTTTCCTTTTATTAATAAGAGTTTTGAGCTTTTCTATTCCTGCTTGGGTAGGTAGGTGAAAAAATGTTTAGCCTATTTAAAAAAAGTATTAAAACAGGGAAGAAGACAACAAAATATCCTTATGAACAAGAAGATACTCCGGCTGCCTTCTTAGGAAGAATTGTTATTAATCTGCAAACTTGCAGCCTGTGTGGGCAATGTGCTACAATTTGTCCGACTAAAGCAATAAAAAAAGAAGACGGGAAATTAATTATCGAATATAATAAATGTTTATTTTGTGGAGTTTGTCAAAGACACTGCCCTGAGCACTCGATATCACATACAATGGACTTTGAATTAGCTGTAAGGGAAAAAGAAAAGTTGACTGTAGCGGTTAACGAAATTAATGAAGATTTAGATGTGCTTAAAGGAAAACTGGCGGGCAAAACAGAAAATATACTAAGGCGTTCGCTGCATATTCGCCATGTTGATAGTGGTTCCTGTAATGGCTGTGACTTCGAAATAAACGCCCTGACAAATCCGGTATATGATATACAAAGACTTGGCATTGACTTTGTAGCATCTCCAAGACATGCAGATTTACTGCTTGTTACCGGTTCAGTCACAGAACATCTGGAAACCGCACTTAAAAAAACTTTTACAGCTACCCCGGATCCAAAGCTGGTGGTGGCTATGGGGGCTTGTGCCTGTAGTGGAGGGATTTTTCAGGGCAGCTACGCTGCCATCGGAGGGGTAGATAAAATTTTGCCGGTTGATATATATATACCTGGTTGTCCTCCCCGGCCACAGGCTATAATTTACGGGCTGTTAAAGGCTATTGAAAGGATACCCCCCAGGAATTCCATTTAATCAAAGTGGAGGTGAATTCAATTAGCACTGAACTGCAAAGATTTAAAGCCGAGTTTTTTAAGGCACTTGCTCATCCTTTACGGGTAAAAATTCTGGAATCGCTGCGTGAAGGAGACAAAAACGTAAATGAACTGAACACTATCTTTGAAATAGAGAACTCTGCCGTATCGCAGCAGCTATCGGTTTTAAGGGCGAAAAATATTGTTGTTGGTACAAAAGAAGGGAATAAAGTGACGTACACTGTAAAGGATCCTTTAATTTTTGAATTATTGGATGTGGCTAAAGCTATTTTCAATAATCACTTAATTGAAGCTATTGATTTACTCAAACAGATTGAAAACGAATAAATATACAGATATGTGGCTTTGAAAAAGAACTTTAAAAATCCCATTTTGAAACCCGGGTTTCAAAATGGGATTTTTAAATAAGCCCTTATGAATTAAATTTCGCGTCCGAACCTTTGGTAATTTAAAATATGCTGTCGTACCATAATTTGGCTTAATATTACCGGCAATAAAATCAAATAATACCGCTGTATACTGTCCTATGTTTCTAAAAAACGTGCAACTCTAGAGTGGTGGTATTATGAATAAAAAAACCTCAACAAAAATTATATTATCAGGTATGGGACTGGTTTTAGGTTACAAGGGAATGAAATTAATGGCCAGGTCTTTGTTTAATACCACTATAGACAATTCGGTAAAGCGAATAATGACTGACCCTTACGGTGAAAACCTATGGGAATTTGTTTCGGCAACCAGCAAATATACGCCGCAGGTAATTGAGGAAACCAACCTGCGTTCTGAAGAAGGGCAAGTCATCCAGCGGCCTCTAGGCTCTCCTAAACAAATGCCCAGTCTAAACGAATTAATGTTTAATATTGCTCAACTCTACAGAATGCCAACACCATTAGAAACTGATGTGGACGTAAAGGTAGTAATAGGCAAACACTGCTCACGTCCTCTGGAAATTGATTTACCGATAATGATTTCTGGTATGGCTTATGGCGAGGCCTTGTCTGCCAAAGCCAAAGTAGCGCTGGCAAAGGGTGCCTCAATGGCCGGGACTGCAACTAATTCTGGTGAAGGGCCTTTTCTGCCGGCTGAAAGAAAGGCTGCTAAAAAATATATCTTGCAATATAATCGTGGTTTTTGGAATAAGACCAATGAAATATTAAGAAAAGCTGATGCCATTGAAATACAATTCGGACAGGGTGCTTTACCTGTTGGCCATATAATGTATGCTGATAAAATGGATGCCGCACTTAAAAAAGCCTTTCCCCTGAAAAAGGGGCAGAACGCTGTAGCACATTCCAGACAGCCTGAAGTGAACAATCATAAAGATTTGTTGCAACTGGTAAAAAAACTGAAAAGAATAGCAGGGGATATTCCTATTGGAGCTAAACTAGGAGCCGGTAAACACCTGGAAAAAGATATCGAGGTTGCAGTTGAAGCCGGCATTGATTTTGTTGTCATGGATGGAGCAGAGGCAGCTACTAAGGGTTCGTCACCGCTAATGCAGGATGATTTTGGCGTTCCCACCGTTTTTGCAATATCCCGGGCTGCCAATTATCTCAGGGAGAACAACTTAAGAGACAAGGTATCACTTGTAGCCTCAGGTAAAATTAGGACTCCCGGAGATGTGCTGAAAGTAATTGCGCTGGGAGCTGATGCGGCCTATATTGGTGCTATAGGTCTTTTTGCCGTGTCTCATACACAGGTACTGGGTCCGCTTCCGTATGAGCCTCCAACCCAGTTGCTCTGGTACGACGGAAAATATGCAAAACAGTTTAATGTCAATAAGGGAGCTCTAAGTTTAGCGAAATATTTGCAGTCCTGTAAAGAAGAAATAATCGAAGGTATCCGTGCACTTGGTAAAACTTCCATTAACCAGGTCTGTAAAGAAGACCTTTTCGCCATTGATGAGTTGACTGCCAGAGGCGTTCAGGTGCCGATGGCATATGATTCTTACCGGACGAAAAATGTCCTTGAAGAAACAGGAAGGGATGAACCTGCCAATTTTATATCAGATGATAACTGGAGTGAAAAAGCTTAATTGAGGAACATAAATAGGTTCCTCTTTTTTGCATAATTGAACGTACAGATTCATGTAGCGAAAAACGAAGTCAAATGGAGGATGAGTTGATAATGGGGCATATAAAGACATTATTATTGAAGATAATTGTCAATGCTTTACCTGTTTTTTTAATTCTTTACCTGGCAGGAGAACAGGGATGGGTGACGGCATTATTTTTAACTTTTTTGCTTATTGGAATAGCATACGTTATAGGCGATCTTTTCATATTACCACAAGTAGGAAATGTGACAGCAACCATTGCAGATGTTTTATTAGCAGTAGGACTGCTTTGGAGTTCAAAGTTAGTAGGTTTAACTGTGAGCAATAGGGCTCTAATCTACACTGCATTGGCAGTCGCACTGGCAGAAGGATTGTTTTATCACCCGTATCTAAAAAGGCTTGTAAGTATTGATTCGATGGGACCAAAATTTGGGGACAGAGGTTAGAGAGGAGGAACTTAAATGAAAGCCTTAACATTTCAGGGGTTTAAAGATGTAAAGGTAAAAGAGGTTAATGACCCTCGGATAGAAAAGCCGGATGATGCTATAATAAAAGTCACTTCTACGGCGATATGCGGCTCAGACCTACATCTTATTCACGGAATGGTCCCCAATATGCCTAAAAATTTTATTCTTGGCCACGAGGCTATGGGTATTGTAGAGGAAGTTGGACCTGAAGTTGAAAACCTGAATAAGGGAGACCGTGTAATTGTGCCTTTTCCTGTTGCCTGTGGCCACTGTTGGTTTTGTGACCATGAATTCTACAGCCAGTGTAACAATTCCAATCCCCATGGGGAGATTGGAGCAATTTTTGGCTACAGTGAAACCTTAGGCGGTTACGCGGGGGGCCAGGCAGAGTATCTACGGGTGCCGTACGCTAATGTAGGACCTCTTAAGGTTCCAGGAGATTTGAGTGATGAACAGGTTCTGTTCCTGACAGATATTTTACCTACTGCCTATTGGGGAAATTTAATCGGTGGTGTAAAAAAAGGTTCAACGGTAACAGTTTTGGGCTGCGGTCCTGTAGGTCTGCTGGCACAGAAATTTGCATGGCTCCTTGGAGCTGAACGGGTTATTGCAGTAGATTATATCGGTTACCGGCTCGAACACGCCAAAAAATATAATAATGTTGAAGTCGTAAATTTTCAGGACCATGAAAATACAGGAGGGTATATTAAAGAAATTACAAAGGGCGGTACTGATGTAGTAATTGATTGTGTTGGTATGGATGGCAAAATGAATATAATTGAAATGGTAGAAACTGCCCTGTTACTTCAAGGCGGCTCTATGTCTGCCATTACGATGGCCTCACAGGCGGTAAGAAAGTGTGGCAATGTTGCTCTCGTTGGAGTTTATGGACTCAGGTATAACCAGTTCCCATTAGGAGATTTTTTTGCCCGTAATATAACCCTTAAAATGGGCCAGTGTCCTGCGACAGCTTATACTGACCATCTTTTAGGATGGATACAGGAAGGTAAAATTGATGCGACAGATATTATTACCCATCGGATTCGGCTGGATGATGGTGAAAAAGGATACGAAGTATTCGATCAAAAGCAGGATAATTGTATCAAAGTAGTAATGTCACCATGAGTAATGTATATGGAATAGAGAAAAAACGCAATTCATAGTATAATTATGATAAGTCCGTTAAATAGGGGGAACAAATGCCAGCCAAGGGTAAAAACATCTGGAAATTATTAAAAAGGTACTTTTTTCTTTTTGTTGGTGCGATACTTGCATCAATAGGTCTGGAGATTTTTTTGGTGCCAAATAATATTATTGACGGGGGCATTGTTGGTATTTCCATTATTACCAGCCACTTAACAAACTTGCCGCTGGGTCTCTTCATTTTTGTTCTTAACCTGCCGTTCTTAATTGTTGGTTATAAGCAAATTGGTAAAACCTTTGTAATTTCTACCCTGTTTTCTGTGACTACACTGGCACTTGGTGTTACTATACTCCATCCAATCACAGGTATAACCAAAGATATCTTGTTAGCTGCTGTTTTTGGCGGAGTTACTGTGGGTATTGGAGTGGGATTGATAATTCGCTACGGTGGTTCACTTGATGGCACCGAGGTTGTGGCAATCATATTGGATAAGAGAACGGGGTTCTCGATAGGTGAGATAGTGTTATTCTTTAACATTTTTATATTGTCAAGTGCCGGTTTTGTTTTTGGCTGGGATAAGGCAATGTACTCACTTATAGCTTACTTTATTGCTTTTAAGGTTATCGACATAACAGTAGAAGGTTTGGAGGAATCCAAGTCAGTTATAATTGTATCAGAACAGCCAGAAGAAATATCGGAAGTGCTGATGGCAAGACTAGGGCGCGGAGTTACTGTGCTTGAGGGTAAAGGTGCTTATACCGGACAGTCCAAGGGAGTTTTATATTGTGTAGTTACAAGATTGGAGATAGCCAAGCTCAAATCTATTGTAGAGGAGATTGAGCCTGGTGCTTTTGTAACCTTTAGTGATGTTCACGAGGTTATGGGGGGCAGGTTTAAAAAGAGAGCAATTCACTAGGAGGAGAGGCTATTGTTATACCACTGCTTATTTCAAATGCTAACCCTTAAGGGCAAACAGCAGCGCAAAGCGGCTAAAGATAAGGTTCATGTAGATAAAAATAAACATACAATCAAAATCTGCAAGAAAAGCAGCAACAAAAAATGATTTTACTATGAGAAAAGCAGGGATTCAGCCCTGCTTTTGCTTATATTTCAGTAAGTGTTACTTGAGGTTCTACCTTATTGGGGGAATTTGCATGAGCGCATAATGTAACCTCGATTGGATGAATGACACCGGTTAAGACAAAGGATACCTGCCCTGTCTCTTCTGAGACGGTTAACACTAACGCGTCAGTAAGTTCACTCAGACCTAAAGCGGCGCGGTGGCGAGTCCCTATTTTTTTCCCCTCTTTATTAAATTTCTGATTAGAGAGTGGAAGTAAACAGCCTGCAGATACAATTTGATTTTTTCTGACTATCACTGCTCCGTCATGCAAAGGGTTACCCGGATAAAAAATTGTCTCCAAAAGAGGTGCCGAAACCACGGCATTGATTGGTACACCGGTAATATTGCAGGCCGTGACATATGAATCTAGACTGTCGTTTCTTTCTACTGCTACCAGTGCTCCGTGATTGTTATGTGATAGTTTGGCCAGAGCCTTTATGATTTCGTCCAAGCCTTCTATATGGGGGAGCAGCGACGATTGAAAATGATAGAATGAAGCTAATACTTCCAACTCATTAGTCAAATCTACCACAGAAGTTATTTCACAAAGCAGGCACTTTTCTCCACCACGCATCATTGTAAGGATAGAGTCAATCTGCTGTCGGATATTTTCAAGCTTTGCCTGAACATCATTCTTCATGTCTTCGGAAAGTTGACAGAGTGTCATAATTGAACCTCCTGTAAAATGGGAAATGTAATTTAACATTTAATAAGGGTGAAAAGCCTTTTTGTTAGTATTTCTTTTAATTTAGAAAAATAAGCATCTCTAAACGGATGCTGAAAAGAGTATTTTTGCCTTACTTACAGGCTATAATGGCTGTTATCAGATTTTAGTAAATTGCAAATATGCAATTCAAAATTGTGAATAATCATATTGTCTGCCGGAATCCGGTGGATTAATCAATAGGAGGTTGTAAGGAAATTCTAATAAGCTTTAGGTTAGTGTAAGAAAACAACCTCTTTTTTGACACTTGGGAGACTTTTAGAGTTTTCCAGGTTGTTTTTTTAAAACTGCCTTTCTTAAATTGTACGGTTTGGCATTAAACTTGCAACAACATTGCTTAAAGGGTCCCGTAGGTTAAAAATATGAGTAAGAAAGCCGAAAGTTTGACCTGTTTGCAAGGGAGGAGGGCAGCGTGATAGGAACAGTTAATCGGAATTGTTGAAGCATTGTACACGGGTATTCAAATTTTACAAAATCGATAAGGAGGATAAGGAGGGAATACGGTATGGGAGTAATAGGAATATTATTGGCCCTGGGACTTCTGATGTTTATGGCTTATCGTGGTTATTCTGTTATATTCTTTGCACCGGTGTTTGCTCTTATGGCGGCTTTATTTGCAGGAATGTCTATAATGCCTACATACACTGAAGTTTTTTTACCCAGCATGGCTAACTTTATTAAAGCATATTTTCCTTTCTTTCTGTTGGGTGCGGTTTTTGGCAAGGCGATGGAGGAGTCAGGCGCTGCTCAGTCAATTGCCAAAGCTATTGTAAGTAAGCTGGGTTCCAGGCAGGCATTGTTGGCTGTCGTTTTGGCCTCGGGCATCCTGACCTACGGAGGAGTTAGTGTCTTTGTTGTGGCTTTTGCTGTTTATCCTTTTGGAGCTTCTTTGTTTAAAGAAGCTAATATTCCAAAACGCCTACTTCCGGGGACGATTGCTTTAGGAGCCTTCTCCTTTGCAATGGATGCACTGCCAGGAACACCCCAGATTCAAAACTCAATACCGATGAAGTATTTTAACACCGACCTTTTTGCCGCTCCTGTTTTTGGATTACTTGGAACGCTAATCATTTTTTTAACTGGCATGCTGTATTTAGATTGGCGCAAACGCCGGGCTAATTCAGCTGGGGAGGGCTATGGGGCGCATACACTGAACGAGCCAGAGATTGATACAAATGCACAACTGCCAAGTGCCTGGCTATCATTGGTGCCTTTAGCATCCGTTCTCGTTACTACCTTAATCTTACAAAAGATTGTTTTCCCAAAGTGGGATATTTCTTCCTGGGTTACTAAGGCTCCTTATAACCTTCCTGAAACCGGCATTATTGGTACTATGAACAACTGGGCTTTGATTATTGCGCTAGTCTTGGGTATTGCTTTAGCCTTAGCCCTCAATCCCAATCGAATTAAAATAAATATTAATAAAGCAATAAATGCGGGCGCATTAGGGTCCCTGCTAGCGACAATGAATACGGGAGCAGAGGTTGGTTTTGGAAACGTGGTAAAGTCCTTGCCTTCATTTAAGGAAATTGCCCAGACTGTAGGTGGGATTAACAGCGGTGGAAGTCCATTACTCGCGGAAGCTGTGTCAGTAAATGTCCTTGCGGGGATTACCGGGTCTGCCTCAGGTGGCATGAGCATTGCATTGGAGGTGTTTGGCAAACAGTATCTGGAGTGGGGAAACAAGGTTGGCCTTAGTCCGGAAACATTACACCGCGTTGCTGCTATGGCTTCGGGCGGAATGGATACTCTGCCTCACAATGGTGGAATTATCACTTTGTTAGGGATCGCGGGCCTTACTCACAAGCAGGCATATAAGGATATCTTTGCAGTAACCTTGATCAAAACAGGTACTGTATTTGTACTAATATTGCTGCAGAGCATATTTGGCTTCATTTAGGGCCATTAAGACTAAGAAAGTAATACTTGATGATTTTTTTAAAAAAATAAAAAAGAAAAGGAGTGATCACATGCAAACGGTTGCTGAAATGTTTGCCAGTGCTATTAATTTAGTTCATGATAAACCGTTCATCATATATGAAGGCACAGAGATTACATACAGAGAAATGGACAGACAGACAAATAGTCTGGGAAATGCATTTTTAGAGTTGGGTATTACCAAAGGTGATAGGGTTGCATATCTCTTCCCAAGTAATCCAACCATTGCGATTTGTGACCTGGCAATTCAAAAAATCGGTGCTGTATCAGTACCTTTCAATGCTATGGCAATGAGTAAAGATATCAAGTATATAATCAACAATACCGAGGTACGGTGTCTTATCACTGATGAAAAAGGGTATGAAATGTATAAACAGGTTAGTGACGAGCTGCCAAGTTTGAAGTACATAATTGTCAAAAGCGAGGCGGTAATTCCGGGAACGTTATCATTTAATGAACTTATCAGCAAGTCATCAGAAGTCCTAACCTTGGTAAAGTGCTCACCGGATGATATATGTACAGTATTATATACATCAGGTACTACCGGTGTTGCCAAAGGAACCATGCAGACGCACAAAAGTGTTTACGTTGGAATAACCCAAATGAGCATTTCTCATGGACTGCAGTTTAAAAGTGAAAATATGCTGGTTGTATTACCGATATACAACAATTTCGGCCGCACAGTATTTATGTTAAGCACAATATATAACTGTGGAACATTATTATTGCTTGAACGCTGGAAGACCGAGAATGTTCTTCAGGTTGCAACAAAATATGGAGCCACTTATTTCGGTGGTACCCCCACCATGTTTATATACCTGTTGGAGGGCTTTGACCCGAAACGTCACCGGTTTACCCCGTCCCTTTGTTTCGCTGCCGGTGCTAAATGTCCTGTCGATGTTTTAAATAAGTTTGAACAAACCTTTAATACTAGAGTTGTAGAAGGTTATGGCGCAACGGAATTATGTGGTTTTGTGACAACTAACCCACCGCTAGGTGTATCCAAAATTGGGTCGGTTGGCCTACCTATTGGAGATGTCAAAATGAAGGTCGTTGACAATGAGGGTAAGGAATGTCCTACAGGAGGAATAGGTGAAATAATAGTATCTTCAGATATGATGGCTAAAGGGTATTGGGGCGATTCGGAAACCAGCAGTAAGGCTTTTACAGAAGCAGGCTGGGTAAGCGGCGACTTGGGATATGTCGATCAAGATGGATACTTGTTCCTTGTAGACAGGAAAAAGGACCTGATCATTCGTGGCGGAGCGAATGTGTTTCCCCAAGAAATAGAAGAAGTGTTTTATTCACACCCCAAGGTAATGATGGCGGCTGTAGTTGGAATACCGGACCGCGTTAAAGGGGAGGTGCCCAAGGCTTTTGTAGTTCTAAAAGAAGGCCGGGATGTTTCAGAACAGGAACTTTTACAGTTTTGCAGGGAAAAACTTTCAGCTTACAAAGTTCCTGTGGGAGTTGAATTTAGGAGCGAATTACCAACTAATAAAGTCGGCAAAGTATTGCGAAGGGAACTAAGAGAACAGGTTTTATCGAATTAGGGGTAAAATATTCTGATTGGCAACTGGCTAAAGCTCATTGGGGCTTCTGCTGGTTGCCTTCTGAAAAATTCAGGTTTTGAATGAAAGGGGTGGAGAAATGGGATTATATTTTGAGGACTATAACGTAGGGCAAAGCTTCATTAGTCCAGGCCGCACAATTACGGAAACGGACGTTGTACAATTTGCCGGGCTTACTGGTGATTTCAACCCACTGCATACAGATAGTGAGTTTGCCAGGGAAAGTGGCTTTGGGCAGCGAATAGCTCATGGTTTATTTGGAATTTCGGTAGCCATGGGGCTTATGATGCGTCTGGGGCATTTTGATGGGACAGCCGGGGCCTTTCTGGGTTTAGAATGGAAGTATTTAGCTCCTGTTAACCTTGGAGACACTATCCATGTGCATTTTACAGTAGCGGAACTGCGTGAAACGAGTAGTCCGGAACGTGGAGTGGTAGTTTATGACGTTTTTATACATAATCAAAGGGAAAAGAAGGTAGGGGGAGGGTGTATGACCCTTTTGTTCAAACGAAAATAGCTAATTAATTTACTTTAGGAATTCCAAACATCAAATTGCATTAATGCAACCAGTAATTGTGTTTATGCTCATGGGGGTTTGGTCTGCTGATGACCAGGTATAGTAGTTATGAGACTCAGAATTTCAGTTAGTAAATTGTTTCGTTAATACGTTTAGTAAACATTTAATACATTTGGCAAATAATATGCAACACTTGGGAGAGTTTAAGAAGCTTCCAAGGTCTTTTTTTAATGAGCTCATAAAGTCTGGTTCGTATTCTGTAGCAAATTAATTAATCTAAAAATTAATGAACGTATAGCTGAATTTTCGGGTTGGCATTATTTTTGCATTAGTATCCCTATAAGTTCTTAAGGGCAAAAAACTTGTGAGGAAGGATTCGGAAAATATAGACTTTTATAGCGAGGGGGGACGTCGTAACCAAATCTCATTACTTGGGTTATTTAAATGCAGAGTATACTAGATGCCCAGACTGAACGGATTTAAGGAGGGGTTGCAATGGAATATCAAGATATTATCTATGAAAAGAATAATGGGATAGCCAAAATAACAATCAACCGCCCCAAAGCTTATAATGCATTCCGATCATTGACAGTACGGGAAATGATTGATGCTTTTTAGAAAAGCCCCACAGCCCTTAAAATGCTTAAATACTCTTTTAATGCAGACAGCGCAAGTATCGAAGGGATAACGCAAATGGCCATGGGGTCATTGGCTATGTTCTACAATACTGAAGAAGTTATGGAAGGACGCAATGCCTTTGTCGAAAAGCGCCCGGTAGACTTCGGTAAATATAGAAAATAAGAGGAGGAAATAAATATGTCGGAAGTGAGTTACACCTATGATGTAACCATGTTTAAGGACACCTTTGAACATCAGTTTACATACATAAATGGGTTTTTGCGCAATACCCACCGTTTTGCCAGAAAAAATGCTTTAACCTGCCCAACCAGAGGAAAAAGCTGGACCTATGCGGAACTTGATCTGGCAGTGAACAAACTGGCCAATGCCCTGGTTAACGATGGGGTGCAGAAAAATGACTTGGTGATGTATCAACTTTTTAACTGTGCTGAGTTTGTCTTTACGTACCTGGCACCTCAGAAAATAGGTGCCATCAATTGTCCGATTAATTTCCGCCTGTCTTGTGGCGAAACCGCCTTTATCATCGATGACAGTAAGCCTAAGGTCTTCGTCTATGACTCGGAGAACAGCGAAATAGTGGAAAAGGCACTGGTTATGGCCAAACACAAGCCTGAAAGAGTGATTATGGTCAATTATACAAATTGTACCGGTCCTATACCTGGAGCAGTACGATTTGAGGAGTATATTGGGGGGATGCCGGATACGGCTCCAACAGTTATGTATCAGGCTCATATCTATGATGAGGTAACTCGTTTGTATACTTCAGGGACTACCGGTAGGCCCAAGGCAGTACCAAAGAATAATATAAATGAAATCATGTGTGCTCATGATGCCATCATGCATTTCCCTCTGACACCTATGGATAAGACTATGAACATGACTCCCTGGTTTCACTCCGGGGGCTTGCACGCAGGCGGTCCGTGTCCCATTCTCTATGCAGGGGGCGAATTGCTTCCGCTGCGTAATTTCAATGCAGACCTTGCCCTGGACTACATACAGATCTACGCTCTGACATTTATCATTGGAGCTCCCGCGGTGCTTAAAATGCTGCACGACGTACAAATCCAAAAACACAGAGACCTTAGTACTCTTAAGGGTATTATTGCTATGGGCGCACCGTTGGAAAGAGAAGCTTGTATCAGGTATCAGAAAGTGCTTAACCAAAATATCTTTAATGGTTACGGAACTACTGAGACTTTCTGGAACACTTTCCTACGGCCTTATGACCTGCCCCAAAAAGCAGGCAGCACTGGCCGGGCGGTCACAGATGATGATGTGGCTGTAGTTAAAATGTACAGTGACCGATTGGCTGAACCAGATGATTACGTGGCCAGGGATAACCAGGAGGCAGGAGAGGTAATCTTCAGGCCGGCCGGGAAAACCTCTTTCACCTATATGAATCAACCGGACCAGGCCAAAAAGCGTTTTTACAAGGGATGGGTGTACAGTGGTGATCTGGCTACCTGGGACGAGGATGAGTATGTAACTATCATGAGCAGAAAAGACGATATGCTGATCTCAGGTGGAGAGAATGTATATCCTGTCCAGGTGGAAGAAGCGATTAACGAAAACCCGAAAGTACAAGATTCAGTGGTAGTGGGTCTTAAGGACGAAAAATGGGGTCAGATCATTGTTGCTTATGTAACTAAAAAAGATCCTTCACTTACTGCCCAGGAGCTGAATCAGTTCTGCGTGGAGCATCCCATGCTGGCCAGGTTCAAACGCCCCAGGTATTATCGTTTCATGGAGCAGCTGCCTTTTACTGCCACCGGTAAGAAGATACACTATAAAGTTGCCGAAATTGTTGAGGAAGACCATCGGAAGGGCTTGTTAGAAGAGGTGTAGCCAAGGAACAATATCACTCTTCTATTTTTTACCTTATTTGCAAAAGGGGGTGCTTTTTTTGTATTCAGCACAAAACCGTTTGACTGAAAAATATAACAGATAAATAGAGCTTTTTGATCTTTCACAAAATATATAATGTCTGAAACTGGTCCATAAGGTGCGTGCAGCGGAATAATGATGCGCGTCCTTCTAGTAATGAAGATAAAACTGTTCAGCCTGGTCAACAACTTATTAGGATAGCATTTTAACCATTCGCCTGTTATTTGGTGCTTTTTACTATTCCGATGATATATATTAAAGGTAAATAATTTGTATATTCTGAGGTGGTGGGCCATGACTATTTTACATGCAAAAAACGAAGATTCGAAAGTAACTTCTCTGGGTCTGCGTCAGAAAGGTATAGTTGCTAAATCACAGGCAATGTTAGATATTGTCAGGCTGGGGAACCAAATAGCTCCGCTGCACTGTACTGTATTGATTTTAGGCGAGTCCGGCGTCGGTAAAGAAATTGTGGCAAAATTAATCCATGACAACAGTTCTGTAAAAAACGGTCCTTTTGTTAAAGTAAATTGCGGTGCAATTCCGGAAACATTATTGGAATCGGAATTCTTTGGTTATGAGCAGGGCGCTTTTACGGGGGCAAATAAGGGTGGAAAGCTGGGCAAATTCGAATTGGCTCATAATGGCACAATTCTTTTAGATGAAATTGGTGACCTGCCACTTCATCTTCAGGTTAAACTATTACGTGTCTTGCAGGATGGTGAAGTTGTCCGTATTGGTGGTAATGTAACGAGAACCGTCAATATTCGGGTTATAGCAGCAACTAACAAGAATTTAAAAGAGATGGTAAAACAAGGTAGCTTTAGGGAAGACTTGTACTATCGCTTAAATGTAGTTCCTATTTGGATACCGCCTTTAAAGGACCGTAGGGAAGACATAATGCCATTAATCGGTCATTTCAAACGCAAATTCAAAGCAAAATACGGAATTGACCGCAATTGTTCTTTAGAAGTGGTAAAGGTTTTTCAAACGTACGACTGGCCTGGCAACGTACGTGAACTGGAAAACACTGTTGAACGACTGTATGTTATGCCTGAATTTGGCATAAATATTACAGCCGACATATTGCTGAGACAATACTTGAATTCCAGCTGGCAACAACAGGGACACGGGATAGTGACTGTTCATAAACTGGGTCCGCTTAAACAGGCAGTTGACGAAGTTGAAAAGAAAATGATCAATATGGCCATTGAAAGGTTTGGCACTGCCAAAAAGGCAGCGTCCTTCCTAGGAATTGATGAATCAACCATAAGCCGGAAGCTTAAGAAACTTTATTCCATAGATTAATATTAAATTAGTTCTTGTAACCAAGCAAAAGCTGCCATTGATGGCGGCTTTTACTATTTTATTAACGGGTCACAGTTTATCGTTTTGGCACTAAACTTGCAATAATACTTTATTGAGAGGTTTGCCGGTGCCAAAAAGTGTGAAGAAGAATGTGGTCAAAAAGTTAAGGAAAATTAAATGAAAGGGATGATTAATTTGGCTATATATGAATTTGAGGGGAAACTGCCGGAAATACCCCACACAACTTTTGTTCACCCGGAAGCCACCATCATTGGCAATGTGATTATAGGTGCCAACTGCTACATAGGACCTGGAGCCCGCATACGGGGAGACTGGGGAACAATTAAAATCGGTGACGGTTCCAATGTTCAAGAAAACTGTGTAATCCACGTCGCACCTGACAAAGAGGCAATTTTGGGCATTAACAGCCATATAGGCCATGGCGCTGTTCTTCACGGCCCTATCCTTGAAGAACATGTAGTTGTAGGTATCAACGCGATTATCCTTGATGATGCCGTTATTGGAGCAGGCTCTTGCCTGGGAGCGGGGACAGTGGTAGTTGCCAATACAGTTATTCCCCCTAAAAGCCTGGTAATGGGTATGCCAGGCAAGGTTATCTCAGAGGTTTCTGATAAGCTTTCCGAACGTCTGAAATGGGGTACAGGAGTCTACCATAACCTCCCCAAGCGCTGTTTTGATACTCTAAAAAAGCTGACCTGATTGACTGAATGCATGCCTGAATTACAGGGTATCAAAAATTGCAAAAATGCAATCACAAATTGTAGGTGTGCCTATTTTTTTCGCCATCAAGGAGACTTTAAGAGTTTTCCTGATTTTTTATTTTGCTTGACTTCATATGTTTAATGCAGAAATTTTATTTTTAACTATTTTTAAAGGGTAATTGGCATTAAATTTGCATTTGTATTTTAGAAAGAGATTTTCTGATAATTAAATAATTTTAAATTTGAAGGAGGAATAATAATGGAGTTTAAACTTACCGATGTTCAAGAATCAATGGTTGCAACTGTGCGTAAATTTGCCACTAAGGAATTGTTACCCAAGTACAGATATTGGGATGAAAATGAACAATTTCCCAGAGAACAATGGCAGAAGATGGCAGAGTTGGGCTTGCTGGGGTTACGCGTTTCCCAAGAGTACGGTGGTCAAGCCACCGATTGTGTAACAGCTGGTCTTATGGCAGAGGAAGTGGCCCGGGGTGATTTTAGCTGTGGCTATGGTGTGCTTCTTACATGTTTGATAGGAGATATTTTGGACAGGTTTGCAACGGAGAGTGTCAAGCGGACATGGATGGGACCGATGGCAGAAGGTGAAAAAATCTTAAGTATTGCCCTAACCGAGCCGCACTGTGGCTCAGATGCGGCTGCTCTTAAAGCAAAGGCTGTCCGCAAGGGTGATAAATATATTTTAAATGGTGAAAAGTCGTCAATCAGCTTATTATTGGCTTCCGACGCGGCAGTGGTTTTTGCTAGAACTAGCGCAGCGGGAGCGAAGGGTATTAGTGCATTTTTAGTTCCAATGGATTTACCTGGAATTTCCCGGTTCCCTTATGATGATATGGGTGAAAAAGCTATTGTACGGGGCTCTCTGTTTATGGAAGATGTAGAGATTCCTGCCGAAAATCTAATTGGTAATGAAGATACCGGTTTTATTCAAGTAATGCAAGGCTTTGACTACAGCCGGGCACTAATTGGACTAATGTGTGTTGGAACTGCTCAGCAAACCCTCAATGAAACTATTGACTATGTCAAGGAACGAAAGGCCTTTGGTAAGCCATTGTCACAGAACCAAGGTATCTCGTTTCCGATTGTGGAGTGGATATCCAAAATTGACATAATTCGTTGGCTGTGCTACCGTACTCTCTGGCTTAGAGATAATGGATTACCGCACACCAAGGAGGCAGCTATGTGCAAGTGGCTGGGCCCCGAGACGGCAGCTGCCGCTATTCACAATTGTCTGCTGTTACACGGACATTACGGATATACCACTGATTTTCCGGTTGAGCAGCGGCTTAGAGATGTAATTGGCCTACAAATTGGCGATGGCACCATGCAGGTCCAAAAAATGATTATCGGTAGGGAGTTGTTTGGACGGGAATTCGTATCCTTTTAATTGAGATTCATGCTGTTAAAATAATTATAAAAGGGGTAGATGAAATGAATGAGGTAGTAATTGTAAGTGCCGCTAGGACACCTATAGGAACTATAGGCGGTACTCTTAAAGATATTCCTCCCTATGAATTGGGCGCGTTGGCAATTAAAGAAGCGGTTAATAGAGCAGGAGTAAGTCCCGACGTAGTGGATGAAGTTATTATGGGCTGGTCACGTCAGACCACCGAGTCGGCCAATATTGCCAGGGTATCATCACTTTTGGCTGGGATCTCTGAGGAGGCTGCGGCTTTCACGGTACACAGGCAATGTGCTGCCGGTCTGCAGGCTATCAGCAACGGCACCCAGGAAATCCAAACCGGGCGGGCAGATGTAGTGGTAGCCGGCGGGGCGGAAAGCCTTAGCAGGGCTCCTTATTACCTGAGAAATGCACGTTTTGGGTATGGCGCAGGTGACGCAGTATTAATAGATTCCTTAACTGAAGCAGGTCCTGGCGGCCAACCCCAATCAATCTATGGAGTCATCTCAATGGGAGATACTGCGGAAAACGTAGCCGAACAGTTTGAAATTTCCCGTAAAGACCAGGATGCTTTTGCTTTACAGAGCCAACAGCGTTATGCAAAGGCCTTTGCCGAGGGAAAATTTAAAGATGAAATTGTACCTGTAGAGGTAAAAACTCGTAAAGCAACAATTATTTTTGATACTGACGAACAACCACGGGATACCAGTATGGAGAAGTTAGCTGCCTTGAAACCATCCTTTAAAAAAGATGGTACTGTGACTGCCGGTAACTCTTGTGGCCGTAACGATGCAGCATCGGTCGTAGTTCTGATGTCTGCCGAAAAGGCAAAGGAACTTTCCGTAAAGCCTATGGCCCGTATAGTTACTGATGCGGTAGTTGGGGTGCCTCCGCAAATAATGGGGATTGGCCCTGTCCCGGCAGTACGCAAAGCTTTAAAAAGAGCTAACCTGACATTGAGTGATATTGATTTAATTGAATTAAATGAAGCCTTCGCCTCTCAGTCCCTGGCTGTTATACGTGAATTGGGGCTGGATATAAATAAAGTAAATGTCAATGGTGGCGCTATTTCTTTAGGCCATCCTGTCGGAGCAACAGGAGCACGCCTGATGACTACCTTACTGTATGAAGCGCGACGGCGTAAAGCCCGCTATGCAATGGCGACCCTTTGTATAGGCGGCGGGCAGGGAATGGCCACAATCATAGAAATGTTACCTTAACTCGTTAGGTATAGTTTATGGGGCGGTTCAATATGGACGCCCCCTTACTTTAGCCCTGTAAGGGCATAGTACTCGGCAATATAAAAGCTGCCATGCTGGCAGCTTTTATGGTTATTAATTGACCTCGATTATTAAACTCGACCTCATTTGTGTCAGTAAGAATTTATTAAGCGTAAGAGTACCAGCCTTTGTTGGTTTTTTTGCCAAATTCTTGTTTGACGTACTTTTCTACCAATAAAGGGGAAGGTTTGTCTTTAGGGTCTAGACTTTCTTTATATCTTTCCATGCAGATTTGATATGCGAGATCTATACCGGTCAGATCCATAAGTTTGAAGGGACCCATGGGATGGCCAAGGGCATTCACAATAGCTGTATCAATTTCTTCCGGTGTAGCAATCCCTGCGTCTGCTAAAAACAGAGCTTCGTTCTTAATGGCAGTTAAGACCCGGTTAACTACAAAGCCGTAAATTTCCTTTTTCAACCTGACTCCGATCTTACCTAGTTTTTGACAAAGGTCCATGGCCAACTGTATAGTTTCTTCGGAAGTATGAGGGTTCTGAACTACTTCGACTAATTTCATAACGAGGGCGGGATTGAAAAAATGCATATTGCATACTTTTTCCGGACGTTTGGTAGCATCAGCTATCCTTGAACTGACAATGTAAGAACTGTTGGTAGTTAATATGGCATGGGGGGGAGCAATACGGTCCAGGTCAGAAAAAAGTTTACGTTTTATGTCTAAGTTTTCGACTGCTGCTTCAATGACAAAATCCGCACCACCGGTAGCCTGTTCCAGATCCTGAGTAAAAGTTAACCTCGCCAGGGCCAGATTTGCCTGCTCCTCAGTTAGTTTCCCTTTTGCAACTCTTTCTTTCAGGTAAGTCTGGGCAAAATCTTTGGCATTATCTAACATATTCTGACTTATGTCGTTGCAGGTGACATTGAATCCGGCCAGTGCAGCACAGACAGAAATTTGGTGACCCATATTCCCTGCACCTATAACACAAATTTTTTTAATGTCATCTATTTTCAACATTCTAACCTCCCGTTTCGTATTTTTATACCTAAGGGCCTGAATGCTTATTTGCCCTGAAATTGTGGCTTCCGTTTCTCTTTGAAGGCTTTCATTCCCTCTTTTTGATCCTCGGTGGCATACAATACGCTATAACACTGCCGCTCATATTCCAAGCCGGCTTCCAGGTCCATGCGTAGACCCTCATTGATTGCTGTCTTGGCCATACGTAAGGCTATAGCCCCACGTTTGGTAAGACAATCAGCAAATTTCAAGGCTTCAATAAATAGTTGATCCGAGGGAACTACTTTATTTACGAGACCTATTTTCAAGGCTTCCTCAGCGTTAATAAATTCTCCACTGAAAATCATTTCCTTGGCTTTTCCTGCGCCGATTAACCTGGGCAAACGTTGAGTACCCCCAGCGCCTGGAATAATCCCAAGTTTTATTTCGGGTAAGCCAAACATAGCATTTTCAGCAGCAATTCGCACGTCGGCCACCAATGCCAGTTCAAATCCGCCTCCCAGAGCATAACCGGCGACTGCGGCAATTACTGGTTTGGGAATATTTTCGATTAGTTGGAAAGCCCGGGAAGACGGTTTAATACTGGTAGCCATATCAACTGCAGTGGCCGTAACCCTTTCTCCTATATCCACCCCGGCAGCAAATACTTTATCTCCACCGGTAATAATAACAACTCTGACGGAGCTATCACGGCCCAGTTCATCTGCTGCTGCGGCCAGTTCATTAAAAACCTGGTCGTTTAAGGCGTTTAACACTTCAGGCCGGTTTAGAGTGATTATCGCAATGCCTTTATCAATTTGGACAATTAAGGTCTTATATGTCATTGGTATTGCCTCCTTTTACTAAAGTAACAAAAACAATAAGTATTACTTTAGTGGAAATTCCTTTTTGAGTTGGGCAGCTATAATATTACGCTGAATCTCTGATGTACCCTCATAAATTCGCATAATCCTGGCATCCCTGTAATAGCGCTCGACTTCGCATTCACGCATGTATCCCATTCCTCCATGTATCTGGACAGCAAGGTCGGCTACCCGTCCATAAACTTCTGAGCCAAATACTTTGACGATGGAAGACTCTTTTATTACGTTTTCGCCTCTATCCACTTTGCAGGCAACATCATAGGTCAGACTTCGCAGAGCCTCGATTTCAATGGCCATATTTGCTAGGTAATGTTGAATGATTTGCTGGTCAAAAATGGGTTTTCCAAATTGAACCCTTTGCTGAGCATATTTTGTGCTTATCTCCAAAAGTTTTTGGCTTGACCCCAGATTACGGGCGGCTAAACCGGCTCTTCCGTTTGCTAAAACTTTCAGGGCGTTAATATACCCTTGGCCGGGTTCTCCCAAGACATTTTCCACAGGTACTTCACAGTCTTCGAAAATTAGTTCTGTAGTGGTGTTACCATGCAGCCCCATCTTCTTTTCAAGTTTGCCAATTGAAAAACCAGGGAAATTTTTCTCGACGATAAAAGAGGTAATTCCCTTGGAACCTTTACTTTTATCGGTGACAGCCATAACCGTGAATACATCGGCAATACCCCCGTTGGTAACGAACAACTTCGTGCCATTCAGAATGTATTTATCACCTTTTAGGACAGCTGTTGTTTTCAAACCGGAAGGGTCTGACCCTGCTGAGGCTTCGGTTAGGGCAAAAGCTCCAATCAATTTTCCGACAGCCATTTTAGGTAAGTAACGCTGCTTTTGCTCTTCATTACCGAATTCAACGATTCCTACACTGCCGATCCCATTATGACATCCAATAGTTGTCGCAAAGCAGTTTGGTCCCCGGCCTATTTCCTCAGAGATCAGAACCTTACCCAACATTCCAGCACCCAAGCCCCCGTATTCCTGAGGACTGCTCAGACCAAACAGTCCAATTTCAGCCGCTTTATCAAGCAATTGTCTGGGAATGTGGTCCTCTTCTTCCATTTGAGCAGCTAGCGGTTCCACTTCTTTAGTTATAAAGTTCCGAACTGCCTGACGAATCAAATAAATTTCTTCTTGGCTAATTAACTCTCCCATTTTCTTGCCCCTCCTTTTTTGGTAGTTTCTTTTTCAACCAGGAATCTTCACAATATAATCACTCTTGAAAATAAACATATTGCAAAAACTGTACCAACTTAAAGATAAAGGTCAATTTTCTTGTAGCTTTCGGGAGAACAATATAGAGCTATAACATAAACAGTGCACAGGTCATTCAAGATGATTGACGATGCCAACACAAAAAATTGCAAAAATGCAATTTTTAAGTTGTTTTTATGTCGATATGTATAAACATCAAATTGCAAAAATGCAATTTGAAATTGTAGAGATACATATTGAAATATTGCATTCTGTTGTATTTCCCATATTATAGGCCTATTTTCTCAATCTTCAGGTTGGCATGAAATTTGCAATTAACATTTGTAAAAGGCCTGCAAAAAAGTGTGAAAAAAGACTACCCAGGAGAGGAGGAAAGTGCAGTTAAGTATCATTAAGCAGATTAAGTTCATTAATTGGAAGAGAAATTAGGAATTTACTAAAGGAGGAGTTTCAATGAATTATCAGGATATTGTTTATGAAAAGAATAATGGGGTTGCCAAAATAACAATCAACCGCCCTAAAGCCTACAACGCTTTCCGCTCATTAACACTTCGGGAAATGATTGATGCTTTTTATGATGCGTGGGATGACAATTCAATTGGTGTAGTACTCCTAACCGGGGCTGGCGACAAGGCATTTTGTGTGGGAGGAGACCAAAAAGACCGGGACAGCAGCGGCTACACTGGTACCGGTGGAGGTCTGGAAAATGGCCTTGGGCTGCAGGTTGAAGGACTGCATACGGTAATCCGTCATATGCCGAAGCCTGTTATAGCTGCGGTCAATGGATATGCCATTGGTGGGGGACATGTGCTCCATGTTCTATGTGATTTAACAATTGCTTCTGACCAGGCCAGATTTGGGCAGGCAGGGCCAAAAGTTGGCAGTTTTGACGCCGGCTTTGGCAGTGCCTACCTAGCTCGAATTGTGGGAGACAAAAAAGCACGGGAAATCTGGTATCTTTGCGAGCAGTTTTCGGCTCAGGAAGCAGTAGAAATGGGACTTGTCAATAAAGTGGTACCTCATGATGAGCTGATGAAAGAAGCAGATGCCTGGTGTCAGAAAATACTGGAGAAAAGCCCTACAGCCCTCAAAATGCTTAAATATTCCTTTAATGCAGACAGCGCAAGTATCGAAGGGATAACCCAAATGGCTATGGGATCTTTGGCTATGTTCTACAACACTGAAGAAGCTATGGAAGGACGCAACGCGTTTGTAGAAAAGCGCCCTGTTGACTTTAGTAAATTTAGAAAGTAGATAAGGTCGGGTACAATTTAATGAGGATGTTTTTTGATGAGATTGGGGGGCCCAATATGAAAGCATTTGAATTAATAACTGTTGACATTAAAGATCATATAGCATTAGTAACAATGAACAGACCTCCTGTCAATGCCTTGAGTAATGAATTGGCAATGGAACTAGTGGCGACATTTCTGGATCTGAAAAATAATCCGGAAGTAAGGGTTGTAGTGATAACAAGTTCGCAAAAAGTTTTTGTAGCCGGCGCTGACATTGCCATGATGAAGGGAATAACAGAAACAAAAGATATCGGTAAAATGTTGGATTATGGTCGCAGACTACAGTATGCTAATTCTATTCTGGAAGATATGCCTAAGCCGACCATTGCAGTTATTAACGGTCACTCCATGGGAGGCGGCACAGAACTGGCGCTCTTTTGTGACTTTAGGTTTATAGCCGAAAAAGCTACCATAGGATTGCCAGAGATAAACCTTGGTCTGCTGCCAGGTGCAGGAGGCATCCAAAAAATTGTACGGGCAATTGGCAGAACTAAGGCACTCCGTTTAATGCTTGAGGGCAAAGCCCTTTCAGCCCAGGAGGCTTTAAGTTTAGGTTTGGTTGAAGAAATATGTACAACAGAAAACTTAATGGAATCAGCCATGGAGCTGGCGAAGGATTTGGCTCAGCAGGCACCGGTAGCAGTAGCGGAAATCAAAAAGTGTGTAAACGCTGCTATGGAATTGGAGAGAGATTCCAGTTTAATGTACGACGTTCGTGGGTTAGGCGAGTTGTCTATTACAGAGGATGCTGAAGAAGGTTTACAGGCTTTTCTTGAAAAAAGGCCGGCAGCCTTCAAAGGTATTTAACAAAGGAGTGGAAAACAAAATGCGTTTAGATGGTAAAAATGTTATTGTAACCGGGGCAGGCTCAGGTATTGGTAAGTCAATCGCCCTAATGTGCGCTTCATTTGGTGCCAACGTAGGTGCAGCAGACTTAAACGAGGCAGCCCTGAAGGCGACCTGTGAAGAAATTGAAAAACTTGGTCGCAAATGTGCTGCTGTTACCACAGATGTAACTAATTATGATTCGGTAAATGCCATGGTTAAGCAAACCCAGGAAGCTCTGGGAAACATCGATGTTTTAATAAACTGCGTAGGCTGGGATGTCATTGAACCCTTCTGGAAAAACCAGGTAGAGTACTGGGATAAAGTAATAGATATTAACTATAAATCAGTAATCTACTGCTCACGAGCTGTACTGGACGGTATGATGGAGAATAACAGTGGAAAGATTATCAACATCGCCAGTGATGCCGGCAGAGGCGGTAGTAGCGGAGAAACGGTATATTCAGGTGCTAAGGGAGGAGTTATTGCTTTTACGAAATCACTCGCCCGTGAAGTTGCCAGGTACAACATTCTGGTAAACTGTATTTGCCCCGGTCCCACAGATACACCATTATACCAGGGACAGCCGGAAAAAATACGCCAGGCTTTTGAAAAAGCAATTCCGCTAAAACGGGTTGCTAAGCCTGAAGAGGTTGCAGGGGCGGCAGTGTTCTTTTCTTCCGATTTATCAAACTTCATTACAGGCCAAACTATAAGCGTAAGTGGCGGATTGACAATGTTCGGTTAAAATAGGCGGACCCCACCTGTCGTGCTTTACATAAGCAACAGATGAGGGTCCGTTTAAACTCCGCATCCTCGTATTAAGGGTTTTTGTTAAGAAGGTGAATTATATGAGTAAGCTCATTGAATTGGAATGTCTGAGAAAGAAGTCTATTATGGAAGAGTTTAGCCAATATTTAATGAACTGCTACAAAATGTCACCGGCAAAAGTTAAATTCTGTATTAACATGGTGCGTAAGTTTCATAATTATGTTGGTAAGCCCTATGCATATATCAAACAAGATGATATCCGAAATTACTTATTCGCTTTAAGAGAGCACGAACGCCTTAAGGACAGCTCGATAGACATACATTTGGTAGCAATTAAAAAATTTTATCAGTACCTTCTGAGCCGTGGAGAAGTTTCCGAGATTCCATTGGAAGGATTAAAGATTTCGGATTTAAAAAGAGAATTTCAACAAAAAATGGATAATGTTTTCATGCCGATCAAAGGATGGGTTAAAGCATTGCAGGATGCCCAGGAAGATCCGAACGCCTGTATGGTAGTGGTTACAGCCGTGGGTGCAGTTTTTTGTACCGGTGAAGATGCCAAGAGTATACTTTTACTTTTAGAGAAAATGCATAATAACAATTACGACTTGCCTCCAAATTACTAATTTCACCTTAATGATATCGAACTTAGCAGCATCGTTTTTTACGATGCTTATTTTCTTGTTCGTCCGGCATGTCTGCCGAGCCAATGGGTTGAAAGAGATTTATTAGGAGCCGTATACGAGGCCTGTCACTAGATTATTTAAACTAATATATAACACAAAATAAAATTGACAATTAACGTGTTATAACGTAAAATATAACTAATGAAAATAAGTTATATAAATTTAAGCCCGCCAAGGGCAGAAAACAAGGAGGCACAAATCATGAGTTTGCCATTTACTGTTAATGAGTTTCTTGGTGTTTTTAGGGAGTATAACCTATCTATCTGGCCGATGCAGTTTGCAGCATACATATTGGCAATATTGGTAGCTGTCTTTATCTTTTCCCAAAGGGAAAATAAAGACAGGTTTATTTCATCCATTCTCGCAATTTTTTGGATTTGGAATGGTGTTGCTTATCATCTGATGCATTTTAGCCGTATTAACAAAGCAGCCTATCTTTTTGCTATATTGTTTCTGGTTCAGGGGATTTTGTTCTTCATATATGGAACCTTAAGAAATAAAATCACCTTTAATAAAAAGAGTGTCCCACAATCAATTGTCGGGAGCATGATTGTATTGTATGCTGCAGCAATTTATCCATTGATTGGGTACCTTTTGGGGCATGGTTATCCTTATTCACCCCTTCTGGGTGTAGCTCCCTGTCCTACGACAATATTCATATTTGGGATACTGGTGTTTGCAAAGGAAGATATTCCTTTTACAGTCCTTTGGATACCGCTGTTATGGTCTTTGGTTGGATCAAATGCCAGCTGGGCTTTAGGTATCTGGGAGGACATCGGGATGTTGACAGCAGGGATAATTAGCTTTACTATGATAATATTTAGTAGGTATAAATATAACAGAGCTTTAAAGTCATTTATTGGAGAATCTGATAAGGAAGCAATATAACAACTCTTATCAAGGCTAAGGGGTGGATAGATGTATCTGCAGATTAAAAAGACAGACAGTGTTACAAGTATCCTGATGTTTCTGTTTAATGTTTTTCTAACTCCCATGGGAATAAAGGAAATAACAATTAAAAATATCCTGCAGATGCTAAAGCCCTTTGACAAGAGTGAAACATCTATAAGGATGGGTCTTTCACGGGGAGTGCGTAATGGCGTGTTGACCAAGGTTAAGCGCCAGGGGGAAGTCTTTTACATGATAACCTCCAGTGCCGAAGAATATTTTAGTTACTGGTGGGAGACTATGCAGCAGTTCCATGCCAGGATACCAAGGCAGTATAATAATTGGGATAAAATGTGGACTCTGGCACATGTTAGGGGAGACAGTATTGAAGAAATCATCGCTTTATTAAAAAAGCAGGGCTTTGGAAGTTTGAACAGGAATTTGTGGATTTCACCCTATGATATAACAGCACAAACTATTGACGGTACAGGAAAACTAACAGAAGAAATGTATCTATTTCGTAGTAAGCTGACAAAACCGAATTGTGGTGAAATGATACGTGTCATATGGAATCCGGAAAAAATTAACGGAAGTTATGAAAAATATGTTAACGAGTTGGAAAAGGCAGCTAGCGACCTTGATTCCACTAGTGTTAATCAGGGACAGAGCCTTCCGGTACTACACTTGTTTGGTATCCGCCTCTTTGGGATTATTCAGGAAGACGCCCAATTGCCAATGGAAATACTACCAAAAGATTGGATGGGTATTGAGGCAGCTGAAAGATTTGAAAAAATTCGTGGTAAATATTTACCGGGAGCTGTGTCCTATATTAAACAGATAATAGAACAAGGATGATGCATTTGGTGTTTTAACCGCAGTTTAGTTTCCTGCGGTTTTTGCTTTTAAGTATAAAAAGTATAAACATTCACTTACTGTTCACGAAACGTACACAAAAACAGAATATACTAAACACATCGAAAGATAAAAAGAAATGAAAGGGGCAATGTGAATGATTAAAAGAAAAACTTTTGTAACAGCGTTAAGCGGGGTGTTAGTTGGTGGACTGCTGCTATCGGGGGGACTGGCAATCGCAGGTGATGCAGGCAGTTCGGTTTCTGATACCCTTGCGGGTAAGATGCCGTTCTTCGGAAAGATTATGAAGCATCGCGGCGGCAAGGGCGGAAGCTTCATGGTCGGCAGAGGCATAATATCACAAGCGACCATTGATCAACTAGTAAAGGATGGAACTCTCACACAGTCTAAAGCGGATGAAATTAAAGCATATGTGGATAAGAAAAAAACCAACACTTCCGATGAAATGCGTAGAAGAGGAGCTGGGTTGTTAGATGAATTAGTTACAAATAAAATCTTAACTCAGCAGCAGGCTGACACTATTCAAACCAAAACTCAGGAAATGGCACAAAAGCAGAAGCAGAAAAAACTCTCAGACACTCTGAAAGTGGTTGTGGAAAAGGGTATAATCACCCAGGAACAGTCAGACAAAATCTTAAAACGGTTCGAAGATGTTGAAAAAGAACATGCTGCGCTTAAACAGAAAATGGAGAACATGACTTTAAAAGAAATTCGTCAATATATGCAGGACAATAAAGACAAAAAGCAGAATCCTCTGGATCAGCTGGTTTCAGAGGGTGTTATTACCCAGGAACAAGTAGATGCAATACAAGCTTCTATGATTGAAACAGCACAACAGCAGCAACAGCAGCGGATGTCGGACAACCTCAAAGCCCTTGTGGACAAAGGTACTATCACACAGGAACAATCTGATAAAATCCTGAAAAAGATTGAAGATGCCCAGAATCCTATAAGTCAGCTGGTATCAGACGGAACCATTACCCAGGAACAAGCTGATGCCATTGGAAAAGTTCTTCCTCTGCAAAAAGGATTTAGAGGGGGCCCAGGAGGAATTAAAGGAGGGTTTAGAGGAGGACCTGAAGGATTTAAAGGCGGTTTTGGTGGGGAATTTAAAGGCGGAAGGAACTAACTGAAGAACCTAAAAAATGCTATTATGCTTTGCTCCATAAATGTTATACATTATGGAGCTTTCCCCGTTTGTTATGTTATATTTTTTTATGCGGTTTTAGTATAAAATATAAATAGATGAACTCGGGCGGTGGCAGTATGAGTACAAAGAAAATCTTAATAGCTGACGATGAAGCCAGGATGAGGAAACTGGTAGGGGATTTCCTAAAAAAAGAAGGATATTCAGTTGTTGAGGCTGCTGATGGACGTCAGGCCATGGAGCTATTTTCTGAAACCCCAAATTTTGAGTTAATCATATTAGATGTCATGATGCCAGGGTACGATGGATGGACTGTATGCCGGGAAATCAGGAAATCTTCCCAAGTACCTATCATTATGCTTACTGCCAGAGGGGAAGAGGCCGATGAACTCTTCGGGTTCGACCTTGGAGCAGACGAGTATATTTCCAAGCCCTTCAGCCTTAAAATACTGGCTGCCAGGGTACAAGCCCTGCTTAGACGGGTCGAGGATAATAAGGGACTTAAGTCTTTTAACGGTTTAGAGATTGATGACCACGGGAGATATGTATATGTTGACGGGACCAATGTGGATATGAGCCCCAAAGAATACGAACTCTTATTGTATTTATCTGAAAATGCCGGCAAAGCATTAAGCAGGGATCAGATTTTAAATGCAGTTTGGGATTATGATTATTTTGGTGATGCAAGAACCGTTGATACTCATATTAAGAAGCTAAGGCTTAAACTAGGTGAAAAAGGTGAGCTTATTCAAACTGTCAGGGGGTTAGGCTACAGATTTGAGGTGAGTAGATGAAAATGTCTATGCGAACCCGACTTTTTGTAGTAGTCAGCAGCCTAATACTGTTTTTTGTTATCTTCTCGCTATTGATGAACTCCCAGTTTCTTGATAAATATTATATTAGGCATAAGAAAGAAATGCTGTCTGAAAGTAAAAATACTATAGACAGTATATATAATGGCAATCCTGACTTAATTTCGCTGGAATTGGACAATCTTGAACGCAACAGGGGATTAAATATCTCAATATTGAGTCCTAAATATAAGCTCAAATATAACTCTTCTTTCAGAATATTTAACGGACAAAGGACAGAGGGAGCGGAAAACGAAAGAAGGTTCCAACAGGATGCTGAGAGAATTTTCGGGCCTAATCTTGGACGACGACCCTTTGACAGCCGAATGCATTTAAGCTACCCTATTGAACTTAGGCTTGGAAAGCTGGAACGGGGAGAATCCATTACAGATATGATGACAGATCCCCGTCTAAAGACAAATTTTCTGGTTCTTGTTTCAAAGTTGAGTAATGGAGAAATATTAGTATTGAGTACGCCTATTGCAGCTATAAGGGAAAATGCCGCAATTGCCAACAGATTTTTTATGTTTACCGGTCTTATTACTGTTATTTTGGGAGGCATTGTAGTATTTATATATGCGAACAGGTTTACCAGACCCATTTTAGCCTTAAATCAAATAGCCCAAAAAATGTCAGGGCTTGACTTCAGTGAAAAGTACACAGTGGTATCTACCGATGAAGTGGGGCAGTTGGGAAGCAGTATAAACTCTCTTTCGGATCAGTTGGATAAGGCAATTTCAGAATTGAAAGAAGCCAATGACAAATTGAAGGAAGACATTGAACGCGAACGAAGAATTGATGAAATGAGGAAAGAATTCATATCTAATGTATCCCATGAGCTTAAGACTCCGATTGCGTTAATTCAGGGCTATGCAGAAGGGTTGAAGCTAAATGTAAATGAGGATGAAGAAAACAGGAATTTTTATTGTGATGTTATCATGGACGAGACAGATAAAATGAACAGGCTGGTTAAAGATCTGCTGAATTTATCTCAGATAGAATCGGGATATTTTAGACTGGAAAAATCGAATTTTGATATATCTTCTCTGGTAGACTACATTTTGGAAAAATATCGGCCAATTTTCGCGGAAAAGGATATTAAAACGGTTGTTGATAAAGAAGAGAAGATACTTGTATATGGAGACGTTGTCAGAATAGAACAGATAATGGTCAATTATCTTAACAACGCTATAAACCATATTGACGATAATAAATTAATACGAATAACAGTAAAGAACCATAATAATAACCATAAAAATACAGTCCGGGTGTCGGTTTATAATTCAGGAAAAGCAATTCCTGAAGAATCACTGGATAAGATATGGACCAGTTTTTATAAAGTTGACAAAGCAAGAACCCGTGATTACGGTGGGACCGGATTAGGATTATCCGTTGTGCGGGCAATACAGGAGCTGCACGAGAATGCCTATGGCGTAGAAAACAGGGATACCGGAGTTTTGTTCTGGTTTGAAATAGATTGCGCTGCTGGTATAAATGAGACAAAGCTCTAGAACAATTAATGCGGAAAACTTTAGAAAAATTTTTGTAGGGAGTGATTAATCAAAGTGGATAAATTTATAAATAAGCGCAGCTTAATAGTTGGTTTAACAATTTTATGTATTGTCGCAGCTCTTCTCGTTCTCATTAAGTGGAAGGGTAATTCAGAAGTTGTCGCCAGTGTGAATGGAGAGAAAATTAGTAAAGATGAGTTATATGATGCAATGTTAAAACAAAGTGGCCAGCAGACATTGGAATCATTGATTTCGAAAAAGGTTATTGAGCTGGAAGCTAAAAAGCAAAAGGTTACTGTTTCTGAGAAAGACATACAAAATGAATTGAACAAGTATTATGAACAGTACGGAGGCGAGGAAGCTTTTAACCAAGTCCTGGCACAGAACGGGCTTACTTTAGATGAGGTTAAAAAGGAGTTGGTAGTGAATGTAAAAGTAACTAAGCTTCTTAAGTCTCGTATTTCAGTTTCTGAAGATGAAATAAAGAATTACTTTGAAGAAAACAAGGCCACATTTGCTCAGGAAAAGCAGGTCAAGGCCAGCCACATATTGGTTGATACAGAAGAAAAGGCCAATGAGATTAAAGACAAGTTGGCGAAAGGTGAAGATTTTGCCAAGTTAGCAAAAGATAACTCCAAAGATACGGGATCCAAAGAAAATGGGGGGGACTTGGGCTTCTTTGGCACTGGGCAGATGGTCAAAGAATTTGAAGAGGCAGCTTTTGCCTTAAAGGCTGGAGAAATCAGTGAACCCGTCAAGACGCAATTCGGATACCATATTATTAAGGTAACAGAGATAAAGAATGCAGAAGAAGCCAATTATGAAAAAAGCAAAGCCAAAATTTCTGATATCTTATTCGAGCAAAAACTGCAAACAGAATACAGTGCTTGGCTGCAGGATTTGTACAAGAAGTATGACATCAAGAACTCTTTGACGGAGCCCAGCGCAGCCGGCTAGTGAAGTATTATCGATGACTCGGGAAATCGCTTCCCGGGTCTTTTTTTGTAGTTCCGGCTGCAATATCATACAAGATACAAAAAATGTTCACATAAAGGACACAAAAGTTTTTTATAATTGACTGGTATCATCTAATAAATTTAACTGAATAGGGAGGGCGTCAGAGTACATATGAACAGGGCTCTAAAGACTACATTATTTGTTATCGGTATTTTTTTAGCAAGGAGGGTTAAGATTGAAGCTGCCTATTAATAATGTTATGAATAATCCCGGAAGCGGCAAGTTGGCCGGTGTGTTAAGTTTGGTCAGCAAAATTAAGAATTCCAAAAAGGCTGTTGTCATCTCAGTTCTGGTACTTTTAATTGCCATCTACGGAGGGTATAAGTTTACTCAAAAGGACGACCCCTCTGCCGGGCAAAGCACTGCCGAGGCTGTGGCCACCAAAGGATCTATTGAGGTGACTGTCACAGGTACAGGTACTATACTTCCGGTAGCTTCCGAGGAGATTGGAAAGAATGTTTCCGGTACAGTAAATAAAATACATGTTAAAAACGGTGATAAGGTCAAAAAGGGTGATCTTTTAATGGAAGTGACTAATGATACCTTAAAACTTCAATTGGCCAACGCCCGACTGGATTTGGAGAAAGCAGCCATAGACCGGTCTGATTCAGCAGACCAACTAGCTTATGACACTATCACAGCTCCTTTTTCAGGCAGGATAGTTAGTTTGGATATCAAGAAAGGTGAAGATGTTTCGAAAAACGCTGTTTTGGCGACTCTGCAGGATGACAGCCAACTTATATTCGATATGCCTGTGGATAGCTTAACTGCCCAAAAAGTTACCGTAAACCAAAAAGTTGAGGTTTTTCGACCCGATCAGGGAGATACGGTAGATGGGCGGGTTCTAGCAAAGAACGGACAGGCAGTAGCGGGTTATAACGGAGAAAACCGGGTTTATCTTAAAGTAGCAGTGGCAGCTATCGGTAATCTATCATCCGGACAAAAGGCTTTTGGAACCCTGACCATAGATGGTAAAAAAGTTGATGCACTATCAGTAAGCACCTTGGAGTGGATAGACCAGACACAGATGAAAGCAACTTTGGCTGGTTCAGTTTCAGAAGTGTATGTCCAGGAGGGTCAGGCTGTCAAGAAAGGGGAAAAACTCTTTTCTTTGAGCAGTGATAGTGCCCAAAACCAGCAGAAGACCCAGCAGTTAGCTTATGAACAGGCGCAGCTTAATGTAACCGACTTAAAGAACCAAATAAATGACTTGACCGTAAGAGCACCCATTGATGGAACTGTATCTGGAATGGATATTAAGGAAGGAGATGAGATAGGGGACAGTAAGTCAAGTTCTTCTTCCAACACAGCTGCTGCTTCCAGTGGCACATTAGGAAAGATTATTAATACGGATCAAATGGAGGTATCATTTTCGGTGGATGAGGTAGAAATAGCCAAAGTGAAAGTTGGCCAGCCTGCCAATATTACAGTTGATGCCCTGCCTGATCAAAATTTTAACGGAAAGGTAATGGAGATTGCGGAAGAAGGAGTTGTAACAAATAACGTCGGTTCTTTCGAGGTCACTATCCTGATAGATAACCCCAAAAAGTTGTTAAAGAGCGGTATGACTGCAAACGTCACTATAGTGACTGCCCAAAAGGATGATGTAGTTCTGATACCCATAGAAGCCCTACAGGAGATGGGCCAGAGAAAGTTTGTTCTTACTCCGGTTCCCGAGGGTGCATCCGTACCAGCTAGCTCTGGGAGGACACAAGGCTCAGCGGGTGCAGCAGGTGCAGCAGGATCAGGGCAGCGTCAGGGGCGGAAACAGGTCAGCGTAGGGTTGACTAATGAGAGCTACGCTGAAATAACAGAAGGGTTACAGGAAGGGGATAAAATTCTTCTCCCCGGTGTGCAGGCTAACTCAGCCAGACCAAACGGGATGATGCCCGGCTTTGGGGGAGGTAACAGACCTGGTGGAGGCGCAGTTATAAGAAGCGGCAGCGGCGGCGGCAGTAGCAGAAGTGGTGGTTTCGGAGGACGTTAATCCGAAAAAATATGGGGAGGATAGCATGATACAAATAAAGAACCTGTCAAAAGTCTACCAAACCGGCAGTACAATGCTGCAAGTCCTAAAAGAAGTTTCACTCCATATCCGGCCACAGGAATTTGTAGCGATAATCGGACCATCGGGATCAGGTAAATCTACATTAATGAATATGATTGGCTGTCTCGACACGCCCACTTCCGGTTCAGTAATTATAGATAATCACTCAACCAGCAGTCTTAGTGAGGATGAGTTGGCCGAAATCAGAAATTCAAAGATTGGCTTCATATTTCAATCCTTTAACCTTCTTAGTAAATTAAATGCCCTGGAAAATGTAGAACTGCCGCTTATCTACCGGGGTGTAAATACTAATGAACGCAGGCAAAAGGCAGTCAAGTTTCTAACGTTAGTGGGATTGGACGACAGAATGGATCACCTGCCTTCACAGCTATCCGGAGGGCAGCAGCAAAGAGTTGCTGTTGCCAGGGCCTTAGCGGGTGAGCCGCCTATCATTTTAGCAGATGAGCCAACCGGCGCCCTTGACTCCAAGTCAGGAAAAGAATTAATTTCTATTCTTCACCGGCTTAATGAACTGGGTCATACAATTGTTCTGATTACTCATGACTTGGATATAGCTAAACAGGCTAAAAGGGTGGTTCGCATTCATGATGGCATGATTGTCAGTGATACGAAGGCGGGTGATTAGATGAATTTTAATCAGGCAGTCAAACTTGCCATAGCAGGTATTAAAGGAAATAAAATGCGGTCGTTTCTGACTATGTTAGGGGTAATTATTGGTGTTTCTACAGTTATAATTCTGGTTTCTGTAGGTCAGGGGTCTACTAAGCAGGTCACTGGGCAGATTGAAAGCATGGGCTCCAACTTGATATCTGTCAGCATTAGAGGCAGAGGAGGGGTAAGCGGTTTAAACTACCAGGAAGCCCTCAAACTGGGTGATAGGACCGGAGTAAGCGGTGCGGCTCCCACAATATCAGGAAATGTAACGGTCAAGTTTGGAACCAAAACGGTAGATACCTCGTTAGAAGGGACCAATGACAAGTACGCCACAGTTCGTAATCAAAAAACCAGTTCGGGGAGATTTCTCCTGCCTATTGATATTACATACCGTCAAAAAGTGGTTTTATTAGGCAGTGAAGTAAGCAGGGAACTTTTTGGTTTTGGAAATCCTCTAAATCAGGAAGTAAAAATAAATGGTGTTAAATTTAAGGTTATTGGAATTTTAGAGGAAAAAGGGTCCAGCATGGGAGGCTCTAACGACGATAAAGTCTTAATCCCAATTACGACTGCAATGCGCCTTTTGGCAAATCCTCAGATCAGTTCTATTTCTATTCAGGCAAAGACCAAAGAAGATGTTGATACTGTTGTCCGGCAATTGGAAGCAGCTCTATTGAGAAAATTTAAAGACGAAGACAACTACCGTGTATTCAATCAGGCGGAAATGCTGTCTACCGTGAACCAGGTAACGGGAACCCTGACCTTAATGTTAGGGGGAATCGCCGGAGTATCACTTTTGGTTGGTGGAATTGGTATTATGAATATCATGTTGGTTTCTGTAACAGAGAGAACGAGGGAGATTGGTATCAGAAAGGCAATAGGCGCGAAGCGCAGGGATATTATGCGTCAGTTCCTGGTGGAGGCTGTTGTTGTAAGCAGTATCGGCGGTATTTTGGGTATCTTGATAGGATTTTTAGGCTCCAAAGGACTGGGATCACTGCTGAAAATTTCGACAGTGATTTCCCCACAAGTTGTGCTGCTGGCTTTTGGCTTCTCTGTACTGGTCGGTGTCTTTTTTGGCTGGTTCCCGGCTAACAAAGCAGCCCGGCTGAAACCAATTGATGCACTGCGATTTGAATAACATACATCCTAAAGGGGGTAATGATTTGTCCAGAAAGTTGCTAGCACTATCTGTTATCGTACTTCTTCTTTTTGGCAGTATAAGTTCTTCTGGAGCAGAAACTACTGATACAGCTCAGCAAACTGCCGGTGAAACGCAAAAAGCTGCTGATGCAGCACAGGAAACTGCCTCTCAAAATAGCACTGATAGCTCTGTTAAAGAGAAACCTGCAGAGGTTAAGTCTCTGACGATGGAAGAAGCATTTGAGCTTGCTATTAAAAATAATATTGACCTCAAAAAGGCACAATTAGATTATGATAGTGCAGTCATTGATGCAAGACAGGCTCGGTACAATGCCGGTGAAATAGATGAAGACTCGGTAAATAGTCTGCAGACTGCCCAAACTAAATATGTATCAACAAAACAGAAAGTTCTAGCTGAAGACATAGCTAAACAAACATACGAAATTACCATAGAGCAAACAAAAAATCTCGTTGAAGAGAATTACTATGATGTCTTGATGGCGGATAACCTGGTACAGGTAAAAGAAGCTTCAGTCAAAAGAGCCCAGGAACAGTTGGCTCTGGTACAGAAAAAGTTCAAGGCAGGGAGTGCAATAAAGACAGAAGTTAATAAAGCTGAAATCAGTCTGGCCAGTGCCAAATCAGATTTGACAAATTCTCAGAGAGATTTGAAAAATGCTCAGGTTGTGCTAAACAAAACACTGGGGTTGGATGTAAATACAAATTTACAACTTGCTCAAGTTCTTAAATATGACAGAATAACACTTCCAACACCTGAGGATTTGACGAAGCAGGCCTTAGAGACCAGGCTGGACATGAAAAGAGCCAGGAATTCAGAGTCTATGGCTCAAATGAATTATGATTTAGTTGTAGCCTACCAGGCACCTAACACCTTTTCTGCAAAAAAACAAAAAATTGAACTGGAGAAAGCAAAACTGGATGTTTTGCAGCAGGAACAGAATATAAAGGCTGAAGTAATTTCTACTCTGTTTCAGGTTCAAAAGGCAGATGAGGTTGTCCAATTATCTGCCAAAAGTCTGGAACAAGCTAAAGAAAACCACAGCCTGGCAGAACGCCGTTATGAAATCCGTGTAGGAACCTTTGCGGACGTTCTTAGTGCTGCTGTTGATTTGGCAGATGCAGAGGCCAAGTACGTCCAGTCAGTTTATAATTATTCGATAGTAAAAAATAAGTTGAAAACAATTGTGGTTGTGTCAAAGTAAATAAAGTCATACAGGGGTCCATAAGTACAACATGGGCCCCTTTTTGTTTTGTCTGAAGGTTCTTTAATCAATGGTAATAATTACATGTCCCAACAAGGGATGTTATGTATTGTAGGTATGAATAATATGATTTATCATACTTATTAGAGGTGATCGAAAATGATGAATCATGGTAAATGTTATGGATCTACAGTAATGGGTGAAAGAGGACAGGTTGTGATACCTGCTGAGGCAAGAGAGGAAGTAGGGTTACAGCCGGGTGAAAAGTTAATAGTTTTTGGCAACCCCAAAAGGGGAGTAGTTATCATTTTTAAATCTGAAATTATGGCCAGATTTGCAGACCTGATGTTTAAAAAGGCATCTTTTTTTGAAGAAATGTTTAAAGGAGTCAGTAAAGGTCACGGTAGAAAAGCAAGGAACTCTGAAAAAAAATCCGAAGATGGAGATGATTCTTAGACTAGTTATAACTAACGGTAAAGGAGACAAGCTATGCGGGAACTGTTAAAGCTTATTTTTAATAAAAGATTTCGCGACATCCTTACCCTTTTTATTACATTTGCAGTCCAGTTTTGGTGGTTGGGAAAGAAGAGAAAAGTTTTATCACAGGAGCAGATGGATAAGCAATACAGCCTCTTGTATAAAAAGCAGGCCGAAAGATTTACGGATACGGCTATTAACATGGGAGGCCTGCTTATCAAGCTTGGTCAGTTTTTCAGTTCAAGGGTTGATATCCTTCCCAAAGAGTATACTGATCAATTGTCAAGGCTGCAGGATGCGGTACAGCCGCTAGATACAGGCATTATTCGTCAACGTATTGAACAAGAGCTGGCTGCACCTGTAGATGAGATTTTTGCTGTTTTTTCCAGCCAGCCGATAGCGGCAGCATCTCTGGGACAGGTACACTGGGCCAGGCTGCCCGATGGTCAGGAAGTGGCAGTAAAAGTTCTCCGCCCGGGTATTGAAGAAACAGTGGCAATTGATCTTGAAGCATTGAGACTAATTATTGCCTTTGCCAAAAGGTATCGCCGGATCAGAAATCTTGTTGACCTTAACCAGGTATATTCTGAGTTCAGGGAAACGGTCTCAGATGAACTGGATTATTTAAAAGAAGCTCATAATGCTGAAAAGTTTCAGGAAATGTTTTCTGATAATGAAAGGCTGCATATACCACGTGTATTCTGGTCTTATACGGCGCAAAAAGTTTTAACTATGGAATATATCAGGGGAGTGAAAATCAATGATTTCAACTCCCTTGATGAGCAAGGGATTAATAAGGCAGAAATTGCTCAGACTTTATTGTCTAGTTATTTACGCCAGGTTTTAGAAGAAGGCTTTTTCCATGCCGACCCGCACCCCGGCAACATCCTTATCAGGAGTGATGGGACCATGGTACTCCTGGATTTTGGGATGATTGGCCGGGTAGATGAAGCAATGAAGGATAATATGGTAAGTCTTGCTGTCGGTATTTTTAAGAAAGATGCCGCTGCTATTATTGAAGCCTTTGATAGACTTGGTTTCCTTCGGCAAAACGTTGACAGGAGTATTTTGCTGAAAAGTATCCGCATAATGCTCAGCAATTTTTATGGGGATACCGTCGCTATCGGGCAGGTTGATTTTAACGAGTTGGCGTTGGAGTTGCGGGAATTATTATATTCACAGCCCTTTCAGCTGCCGGCTCAGACCACGTTCCTTGGGAAAGCGCTAATTACTGTCTTTGGTCTCTGCAACGGTCTGGATGATGAGTTTCAGTTATTTCAGGCGGTGACTCCTTATATTGAAGAAGTTCTCCAGCCTGAAGCAGGGATTGGCGATGGAAACATGATTTATGACCAGGCGAAAAAGACCTTATTGGAAGTTATCAAAATGCCTGAAAAGGTAAACCGGTTTATTGACGGGGTAGAGTCGGGAGAAATTCGGGTACATCTTACCAGGAGCTTTGAGCAGAGGCTTTTTGAACAGCAGGTTTATCTGACAAACAGAATTGTCTTTGCTGTGCTGGCTGTTGGCTTTGTAATTGCCGGGAGTCAATTATTAAGTACCTTTTATGAGCCTGGAATTGCATTAATTGGTTTTGGCAGCATATCGGCATTATTGTTACTTCGTGGGGGACGCCGCACAGTACGGCCCAGGTCAACAGGTATGCGAAATATGGGTTCAGGTTTCAAAAAACCAAAATTTCATCCTTGATCCTAGCAATATATTGGTCTAAAGGAGTGACAATTGTGCAAAAAAAAATCAAGAACAAACGCTGGCTTATTTCATACTCCGTAAAAGAAGGCAAGATTATAGAAGTGTGGTTTTCGGCCAAAGAAGGAAATCTAGTGGGATGGTGCCAGAGAAGTTTGTTTTTAAATAATCTGGATGTAGTTTAGCCCGAAAGGAGGGGAGATAAATAGTGCATTTCAAACAAACAGAATGTCCGTATGAAATTTCACTGGAGGAAACCGAAGAAGGGTATGCGCTTCATTTTAAGGGAGACAAAGAAAAGTTGAAGACCAGGCTGGAAGCTTTTGAGGCCTACCGAAACTTTCGCCAGAAGGCCAAGGCAGCAGGATTCAGCCATTGTCACGGCCACTCTGGTCATCGGGGATTTTTTGCTATGCTTCATAAGCATTTTCAGGCAGTTCACAGACATAGGCATCAGTGTACCCAAAATGAATCTGAATAAAGGCAGAACGAACCGTTTAATAACAGTTTCTCCCTTACATGTTTGACGGAAGACATTCAAAGTCTTCCTTTTTTGTTTTCCTGCAAATTTTTCTCTGGGTTAACACTCTGATGAGTATCTTAATATTATGTAAAAACCCACATAATTGATATTTAAGAGAACGAGGTTATCCAAATGAGAAAGCTTAACACAATATGGGCTAATGCTACTGACTCACAGTGGAATAACTGGCGCTGGCAGTTGAAAAACCGTATAGCCACTGTCGCACAGCTAAGGCAAGTAGTCACTTTATCTGATAATGAAGAACAGGAAATAGAACAGTGCCTGAAAATATTTCCAATGGCGATAACACCTCATTATGCGAGTATTATGAGTGATTCCGAGTCCGATTGCCCTATTCGCATGCAGGCGGTCCCTGATATCCAGGAAATCAGTTTTAGAGATTGCGATATGGAAGACCCTTTACATGAGAGTTTGGATTCTCCTGTACCTGGTATAACACACCGGTACCCGGACCGGATTCTGTTTCTTGTTACGGACCAGTGTGCTGTTTACTGCAGACACTGTACGCGGCGAAGAATAGCCCAAAGAGGTCAACAGGTTTTGCAATATAAACATATAGAACCGGCCATAGAATATATTAATTCCAGGAAAGCTGTGAGAGACGTATTGGTTTCAGGGGGGGACCCCTTAACTCTGCCGGATGAAAAGTTAGAATATATCTTAATGCGCCTTAGAGCAATAAAACATGTTGAAATAATTAGAATCGGTTCCAGGATACCGGTGGTACTTCCCCAAAGGATTACCCGAAGTTTATGTAAGATGCTTAAAAAGTATCATCCTTTATGGTTAAACACTCATTTTAACCATCCTAGGGAAATTGTGCCCGAAAGTATTGAAGCCTGTACCCGCCTTGCTGATGCCGGTATACCGGTTGGCAACCAGTCCGTTTTGTTAAAGGGGATAAACGACAGTCCTTATATTATGAAGGAACTTGTTCAGGGGTTAGTTAAAAACAGGATACGTCCCTATTATATTTATCAATGTGACCTGTCGGCTGGTACCGGTCATTTTCGGACGGCGGTAGGGAAAGGTATTGAAATATACGAAAACTTGAGAGGACATACCTCGGGGCTGGCGGTCCCCACTTTTGTTATTGATGCTCCCGGCGGGGGAGGGAAAATTCCTCTTTTCCCTAATTATGTAGTCAGTAGGTCAGACCGGAAAATTGTTCTGCGTAATTTTGAGGGGAACCTGTATACATATACCGAGCCCGAAGATTTGAGTGTCTATAAAGGTAAAACCTGCACTGCCGGAAATAACAAGACACCGACTGGCGTGGCAGGACTGCTGCATCCAAAGACAAGGGGCTGAATAAAAAACGTTCTTCAAGAATGATATGAGTAGTTTGTTGCCAGAAAACATGCATAGGCTATGGGGTTATAGTAAAGATTGTAGCAAGCACCAGGTTTTTCATCCTGTAGGAAAAAGGTTTTATTGGTTTTACCGTTAACCTCAATAACCCAGGGGTGACCAGAGGAATCTATTACCAAATCAATGCCCAATTCACCCAAGTGACCTATATGTGCCTCCAGAGTCTTACAAACTGCAAGAGATACGTTGCATATCTCTGAGTTAATTAAAGCAGCTTTTTCTGAAGAGGAAAAGATATCAACCATAGTTTTGGCCCACTGCAGTGGACAACCCCGAACCTCGGGTGCTGAAGCTATCCATGGCTTAACGAGGGCTACCTCCCAAATTCCGGCTCCGTTTTTTTGAACAATGGTACGAATATTGAGGGGTTGTGACTGATAAATTGCCGCATTGACGCCTTCCTGGGCTACGAATGGGTAGTCTTCAACTATACTCTGGATTTTTGACCAAAGCTCTTTGAAGCTGGCAAAGGTGAAATTGTTATACCGGCTGGACATTACGTAAGTTTGGTTTTGGCGGGCTGCCTTAAGCACCCCCTGAAGGTTTGAACCATGTTCTGTTTTTATAAAAACTGAACCATACCTGTGCACAAGTTTTTTTACTGTCTCAGGGGAGGGATTATCAACATTAAAAGGCAGATATTTGTTCAAAAACGGCATTTTACCCAGAATGTCACTTGTATAACCCTTTCCAAAGACGGACCTGGTATTTAAAAATATTGTCCTGCCAAAACGCTTTAAAATTCGGCGGAATTCTTTTGCTTTTTCTCTTTGTGAAGCGTAAGGGAAAGTGGCTCTATCATATAAAACCTGCGGCCATGGAAACTCTTTCTGAAGCCATTTTTCCTGTTTAGTATCGTAATACCATCCCTCAATACAATTGGTTCCTCTTAATTCATTTATTGAAAAATGGTATGTAATGCAGCCTAGTTCAGCGCTTGCTCTGGCTAAAAGATGTTGATAGGTTCCTACTCTTTGTGATTTAAAATCCTCAATTTCCCATAACTCTTCAAATATTCCGATTAGAGGACTATTAGCAGACTGAGTTAACATTGGCCGGGGTTCTTCCTTAAGAGGATATCCAGCCAACTTAAAACAGTAATGCAATGGGCGGTTGATAGCCAGATATGCTGAGGTTGACCCTTTAAAACCAATTGCATATTTTTTCAGTGGCCTTTCATATACCTTTGTAATCTGGCCAAAACCTTCACGGTCTATGTTAAAGCGAACCTCAAGTTCTGCCAGAGCTGGTAAACCCATGCCCAATTTCTCGGCTGCTTCAGTAGCCTGTTTAATCAGATCTAGTTTGACTTTTTGATGTTCAGACGGGAAAGCCTCCTGAAGGCCGCAGTCTAGGGGGTAGTTTCTAAAATAGCCCCTTATCTTTTGTCCGGTTTTCTGCGAGTTAAGACTGATAACCCCGGCTGAATGCTGCCATATGCCACGATAATCCCTTTGTATAAGGATCCTGGCTTTTATGGGACAGCCCAAAATTTGTGCGGGTTTAGACCTGTAAGCCGGTAAATTGGTCCAATTTTGAGTTTTAAGAATTCCTGGGCTGGGTACAATTATATTTTGTTTTGAATTAATTCCTGAGAGAAGTTGTTTAATCTGGTTTGTACTGCCAGATCCGAAACAACGGTTATTAATGACACGGGGGATTGCGTATTTATGAGATAGCAGTACCCCGGGATCTTTGGAACTGTAAGTGTAACCGGTTACTAACTCATTAGACCAATCAATGTCATCAATTGAGAATAGAAACGCTTTTCCACCCAGAGTTTTGGTACAGTCCATAATTGTTTCGTAGACAGAGTCAAAGATTCCTGATTTTAGTTCTTTAATTTTATTTATTGAAATAAAATACCCAATTAACGGACCCGATTCATTAATCATGATAGATTTCTCCTTAAATTTTTGTGTATTATATTCTACCGAGTAAAGAGGATGTGTCACCTTGTAAATAGATTTCCATAAGATAGAATAAAGGACTTACTGATAACTATGCCTCTAAACTAAAGTGGTGGTGGTTTAATTGACCGGGATTAAAGAAGGTGAAATAAAAGTACTATCGGAAAATGACGATTCCCAAGCTTTTTGTTCGGTTAAAGTAGACAGGTCGGCTCTCTCGGAGTTAGCTAAGCATTCTAGTGTATGTTTAAGCTTCGGTATTTCCGCTATTTTCTCAAATATAAAAACGAAGCCTTCTGAAGGCCCTTTTAAAAAGTTGCTTGTATCTAGCGAAATACTTCAACAACTTTCTGTACCATACAATAAAAACATACAGGTATTAGTACGACAGAAGAATATAATATTCGGACCTTTAATTGGAGTCTTTGTTTCTAATTGGGAGACTGAAAATTTAGCTCAGGGTATTTGTAAAAATAAGAACTTTTATAAATACATAAGAACATGTAAAGAACTGAACGCAATTTATTGTTTCTTTAGCTTAGAAGATATCTTATGGGAACATCGTCAGGTTAAAGGATGGATGCTGCAAGAAGATGCATTAGATGAAAAATGGGTTTCCAGGATATTACCGATTCCGACTGTGATTTATGACAGATGCTTTGGAGCCAGTGGAAAGACAGACGGATATGAATTACGCTCGCGCCTTGCGGATATCCCAGAAGTTACAGTCTTTAACGCTATGCCCAAGCTTAGAAAGTGGGAAACTTATGAGATATTACGAACTTATTCGGATATTAGGGATTGTTTACCTAAAACCATGCCACATTCGGATCCAGAGAAATTAAAAAAGTTATTACGTAAACCAGGCCGGGTTTATTTGAAGCCGGATGGACTGAGCAAAGGTACGGGAATATACACAATAGGCTGCAGTCCCTCCGGAGGATTTACAATTAGACATCGTGGACCTAAAGCTAATGAGGTTTTCAAGATTGACAGCCTTAAGAAGCTAGATGAACTATTTGAGCCCTATTTTGAAAGGGGCGGAGGATACATAATTCAGGAGGAAATACCGTTAGCCAGGTATAAAGGTAGAAAGTTTGACATGAGAGTACTTTGTCAAAAAGATATTAACGGCACATGGATTATTGGAGGAATAGCTGTTCGTGTTGCTGCACCCCGAAGTATTATTACCAGTCCCCGGAGCGGTGGAAGAGTGGTTAGTTTGCCTCAAGCCCTAAAAACTGTTTTTAATCAGGATGAAGACGTGCCCGGTGGTATTGCTTCAAAAATAACAAATACAGCCTTCAGAATCTGCCGGATTATTGAACAACACTATGGCTGCTGTGGAGAACTTGGATTAGATATGGGTATTGATGCTCAGGGAAAAGTATGGGTTATTGAGGTCAATGCCAAGCCCCTGAAGGTTAGTCTGAAACGGCTGCTTGACCAGAACCTTATACAACAGGTTCACGCAAATCCAATAAGATTTGCCTATTTCCTTGCATCTAAATCGTATCCGGGAGTTGATTAATGTTAATAGGAACCTATAAAGGATGTTGTCTCAAACAGAAGGATGAATTAAAATATAAATATAGGCTTGAGAATACAGGATATAAGAGGAACAAGATATGTTCAAACAGTTTAAAATTTTTCAGGGAATGTCTGAAAGTGAAATAACTCAAATTTTGGACTGCTTTTCGAGTTCGTGTTTTGCTAAGAAGGAGCAAATCAGTTTCGAGAATTCTTATCAAGACTATATTTACCTTGTTAAATCCGGACGTGTTAAGATTTCCTACCTGTCACCAGAAGGTAAGGAGATAATCGTTACCATTTTAGATCCTGGTGACATGTACAGCCTGCATTCAGAAGCAAATGCAACAGTTCTCGAACCAGCAGAAATTCTTTATATAAGTTCCGAGGGATTCAGAAAGATTTTAATGAAGACTCCGGAACTATCTGTCAGTCTGTTTAAAATCCTGGGAATCATCCTGAAAAACACAAATGATGCCCTGCTTAATCTTGCTTTTAAAGAAGTTAACTCCAGACTTGCTTCATTGCTGTTAAAAACAGCAAGAGAAAAAGGTGTTCGCACCGAGAAAGGAATAGAATTTTACCTGGGATTAACTCATGAAGAAATTGCCGGTATTATAAGCAGTTCACGGCAGACAGTAACTACCATTCTAAAACGCTTTGAAGCGATAGGGATCATTTCAGTAAACAAAAAGAATTATGTTGTTAAGAACATAGATAAGCTTATTGGGATGAGTTAAACTTTAAATCAACTTCAAAAAATGTCGGCGGGATGACAGAAATCCCGCCGTTTTTAATTTACAATTATTATTAGATGTAAAGCGTCATATAGAATACAAGAAGGGGGGAAATAAGTGAAACAGATACTGGTTAAAACAGAACGGTGTATTGGCTGCAAGTCATGTGAACTGGCATGCAGTACTGTTCATTCGGAAAGCGGGGAAATTATCAGTGCCGTATTAAAAGGGGAACGACCCGTTAGAAGGGTAAGTGTTGAGACTAATACGGAGAACACGGTAAACATTCCGGTGCAGTGCAGGCAGTGCCGGGAACCAAAGTGTGTAACCGCCTGCATGACCGGTGCCATGCGGATTGATGAAACGACGGGCTTGGTTTTAAACCAGGAGGAAAAGTGTGTAGGTTGTTGGATGTGTGTTATGGTCTGTCCATATGGCGTTATTGTCCCCAGTGAGAATACCAGAAAGGCAGTCAAATGTGACCAATGTCTCTCAAAAGGGCATAATCCGGCTTGCGTAAAGGCTTGTCCGACAAAGGCCATAAAATTTACAGAAGTTAATGAATTTGATAAAAGCAGGAAAAAGGATTTCCTGACAAGGTTTATTGCCGGAGAGGAGGCTTAATAATGGATTATCTGAAAAAGACTATTGACCCAGCTGTGGGAAAAATGATTCAAAAGGCTGAGAAGGAAGGGATAGAGACTGTATGGGACCGTTTTGAAGCTCAACAGCCTCAGTGTGGATTCGGATTAACCGGCCTTTGCTGTAGACACTGCAACCAGGGGCCGTGCCGTATTGACCCCTTTGGTGATGGCCCGGCTTTTGGAGTTTGCGGGGCTGATGCTGACCTGATTGTGGCTCGTAATTTACTGAGGCAGGTAGCTGCCGGGGCATCGGCTCATGTTGACCATGCTTATGAGGCTGTAGAAACATTAGCCGTCGCGGCAGGTGGGAGTGCGACGTACTCTGTCAAAAGCCGGGAAAAGCTCCTGGCAGTTGCGGGGAAGCTTGGTATTGAGACGGAAAATAAAGACGATGCTGATATTGCTAAAGAAATTGTAGATATAGCCAGATCTGATTTTGGAAATCATTCAGAGTCCACTTTGAGGTGGCTTACTGCCACAGCGCCAAAAGAAAGGGTTGAAACCTGGGGCAAGCTAGGGGTATTACCGCGGAACCCGGACAGGGAAATCAGGGAAGCTCTGCACCAGACCACCATGGGAATGGATGCCGATCCTGTAAACCTCATTTTGGCAACTGTAAAACAGGGTCTGGTTGATGGCTATGCCGGATTACACCTGGGAACAGATATACAGGATATTTTATTTGGCATACCCGCTCCGGTGGTCACAGAGGCCAATCTTGGTGTACTAAAGGAGGATCATGTAAACATCGTCGTTCATGGCCATGAACCGATGTTGTCTGAGAAAATTCTTGAGTGGGCCAGGAAGCTGTCAGGTGAAGCACAGGCTAAAGGGGCTAAGGGAATTCAATTGTCCGGTGTCTGCTGTACAGGTAACGAAATTTTGATGCGCCAGGGAGTGGCCGTAGCATCTAACTACCTGGCTCAGGAGCTTGCTATTATAACAGGAGCGGTTGACGCTATGGTGGTAGATGTTCAGTGTATTATGCCATCTCTATCAAGAGTTGCTGCTTGCTACCACACCAAGATATTTACAACAGCCCCCATTGTAAAGATACCGGGAACAGAACATATAGAGTTTACCCTGAAGGATGCAGACGAAAAAGCAGAAGAAATTGTGCGCAAAGCAATAGATAACTACTCCAGACGTGATAAGAGCCGGGTTGATATACCGAACATAAAAACCAAAATGATGGCTGGTTTCAGTGTTGAGGCAATAGTTGCCGCTCTTTCCAAGCTTGATGCTGATAACCCGTTGAAGCCGTTAGTAGATAACATAGCCAACGGAAACATACTAGGAGCAGTTGGTACAGTCGGGTGTAACAACGTAAAAGTTGCTCAGGATTCCTTCCATGTTAACATGGTTAAGGAATTAATCAAAAATAACGTTCTGGTAGTAACTACAGGATGCTCTGCCCAGGCTCTTGCCAAAGCCGGGTTAATGACTCCTGAGGCAACGGAAACCTACGCCGGGGACACCTTGAAGGCAGTGCTCACTGCTGTAGGCAACGCCGCCGGTATTGGAGGGCCACTGCCTCCAGTGCTTCATATGGGCAGTTGTGTAGACAACTCCCGTATTGGAGATTTGTTAACTGCTCTGGCGAATTATCTAAAAGTGTCAATTAAGGATCTTCCGGTTGCTGCCTCCGCCCCTGAGCACCAGCATGAAAAGGCCCTGAGTATAGGGACCTGGGCTGTTTCATTGGGAGTACTGACACACCTCGGTATTGTCCCTCAACTAATTGGAGGCAGGAAGGTGACGGAAATTCTTACTGGAGAGACTGCTGAAAGCCTTTTGGGCGGAAGGTTTTATGTTGAAACAGACCCCATCAAGGCGGCTCAAGGGCTGATCAAACATATCATCACCAAACGCCAAGCCCTCGGGATATAAATGAATGGGGGTGGCGTAATGCGCTATTTGATTATAGGTAACAGCGCCGCCGGAGTTTTTGCAGCTGAGACTATTCGCGGTGTTGATAAAGCAGGCCGGATAGAAATAATCAGTGATGAGAAATATCCTGCCTACGCAAGATGTATGACCTCCTACTATCTAGAAGGTAATATATCTGATGAGCAGATGTTAATCAGAAGTGCGGATTTTTATGTCCAAAACAGGATTTTCCTGACGACCGGACAAAAGGTAACAAGTATTGATACCGCCAAACGCGAGGTGCACACAGATAAAGAACACCTCTACAAGTATGACAGGCTTCTGATTGCTACCGGCGCCTCACCCAGCATACCAGATATACCGGGTGTAGGAATGAAAGGTGTCTTTGGCCTTCGTACACTGGAAGATGCTAAAGGAATAACCGCTTTCACCGGTAAGGGTAAACAAGCGGTTGTTGTGGGCGGTGGTTTTGTGTCCCTCAAGGCCGCTTACGCATTAATGAAAGCCGGTTTAACAGTAACCTGCTTGGTATCTTCAGGTCAGATACTGTCACAGATGCTGGACAGTGAGGCCGCAGGGATTCTGGGTGATGTGCTCATTAGAAATGGGTTGAATGTGAAATTTTATTCCGATGTTGTTGAGATAATTGGAAAAGACATTAATGGAGAAACTTTCGCACAAGGTGTACGATTGACTACAGGTGAAACAATCCCTGCAGAGGTTGTGATAATAGGCAAGGGGGTTACCCCTAACACCGGATTTCTGTCAGGAAGTGGTATTGCTCTTGACAGAGGGATTTTGGTTAATGAATATCTGGCAACGAATATCCCAGATATTTATGCTGCAGGAGATGTAGCTCAGGCTGCAGATGTATTAACCGGTGAAAAAAGGATTAATGCAATATGGCCCAATGCTGCAGAACAGGGAATTGCAGCAGGGCGAAATATGGCTGGCGCCCCTACAGTTTATGAAGGTTCGATGGGCATGAACTCAGCTGATTTTTTTGGTTTGTCAACAATCGCTGCCGGCTTAACCAGAGCAGAAGGGGAAAACTATGAAGTTGTGAAACTGTTCCCCGGTGGCAACCTATACCGCAGGCTGATTTTTAAAGGGGATAGGCTGGTAGGTTACATTATGGTGGGTAACACAGTACGTGCCGGGGTGCTGACTTCTCTCATCAAAGAAGGAGTACCGCTGGGTAAGACCAAGAATGATCTCAAACAAGGACGAATAGGACAAAGAATTTTGTGGTAAAAACAAAAAGCCGCCCGGGGCCGGGCGGCTTTTTGCATCCCTAAATTCTAACTAGTCAACATCTCCGATGACAAGGAGAATCAGAATTAGAAATATTACAAATGTACCGCTGCCATTAAAGAAACCACCTAAACCACTCATCCGTTGGCCTCCCTTCTAGTTGTTAGATATCGGATGAACCGATTTGATGTATATTACGCAAATTAAGTTTAAGATGTTCAGCCAAGTTGCTTAGTAATAAATGGATGGCGATTATTCCTCACGTTAGGGGCATTTGCGAAACAAAAAATATTTTATTGTACCGATAAAAAAAAATGATGCATATTATTGCTGAAGATAATGGAAATAAGGAGGAATAACGCATATTATTTCAGAATATGTCGAAATATAGCCGAAGCTGCCCAAAGGGCAGGAATAAAAAGAAAAGTAAAGCCAGTATATGAAATGATTGTGAAAATGTAGATTTGCACAATCGTGATGTAAATCTACAACAGCTGAGGGGAGTGTTGACTTATGAGGTTAAACGTTGGTGTAAAGATTCTTTTAGGTTATGCAGTTTCTATTATTTTGCTTGGTCTGGTATCCTTTTTTGGTATCAACGGACTTACACAGGTTATACAAAAATACGACTATGTGACTGACAGAAGAATCCCTGTTACAGAAGGGATTATGGATCTTGAGAGTTTGTTAAATCAGGAAATAGCAAATGTCAGGGGCTTTATGTTATATAAAAATGAGAAATACTTAAATGAACTTGCAAAGGTTCAGGAAGAGATATCAACTGTTGAAAAGGATTTACAGAAAGAACTTACTACAGAACAAGGCAGAAAGCTGCTAGCCGTGATTACAAGCAACGGAGATGAATACGCAGAAAAAGCTGATAAAATAATTGAGTATTATAAAGTGGATAATGAGGCGGCTGCCCAGCCATATATAATCGCTGCATTAGAAAATAGTAAAGAGTTTAAAAGCGCTCTTGATGAACTGGAGGAATTAAACGATAAACTTATAAAGGAAAATATAAGTACCGCAAAATCAATAGCAAATTTTCAAAAGTCTCTAACACTAGTGATTGCTCTGATTAGTACGGTCTTATGTATTGGCTTTGGGTTGTTCCTGGGACGTTCAATCTCCAAACCAATTATCGAACTGACAGAAATCGCAGATACCATCTCCAAAGGTGACCTGACAAAGGAAGTGTCCAAAATCAGGACCAAAGATGAGATAGAATCTCTGGCGGATGCCTTTAGAATTATGGTTTCTAATTTACGAGATCTTATTTTAAGGGTTAATGAGACCTCAAGGCAGGTTGCTGCCACCAGCCAACAGCTTGCCAATAATTCCGGTGAAGCCGCCCAGGCTACCCAGAATGTAGCACAGGCCATCGGAAATGTTGCTTACGGATCAACCGAACAATCCGGAAATGTCACAAATGCGGTAGAAATGATAGATCAGGTGGCTGCAGCCATAGAACAGATTTCTCTTGGAGCACAGGAACAGAGCCGTAATATAGTTGAAACTGCATCTATGGTTAATTCAATGAAACTCCAAATGGATGACATGGCAGAAAGTATGGAAGCAGTTCAAGAGCTGGCTGAACAGAACGGAGAGGTTGCATTAAAAGGTGGAAAAGCGGTCGAGAGGACTATAGAGGGGATGAATCAGGTGAAAGAGGCCGTTTTCACCACTGCTCAAAAAATCAATGAGTTAGGCAGCCAGTCTCAAAGGATAGGCGAAATTATAGAAGTAATCGATGAAATTGCTGAGCAGACGAACCTTTTAGCCCTGAATGCGGCCATAGAAGCAGCACGTGCCGGTGAGCACGGCAAGGGATTTGCGGTCGTTGCAGATGAAGTGCGGAAACTTGCTGAAAGGTCCGGTAAGGCGACTAAGGAAATTGCTCTCTTAATTACAGAAATACAGCGAGGTACAGTAACGGCAGTGGATTCAATGAATGTTGGAACCAGGGATGTTGAACAGGGAGTTATTCTTGCAGAAGAGGCAGGAGCTTCATTACAGGAAATAGTTAAAGGAGTTCAATTATCCGGGGAACGGACAGAAAAGATAATGGCAGTAATTAAAGACATTTTGGTTAATAGCAATAAGGTTGCCGAAGCTATGAACAATGCCTCAGCTATTACAGAAGAAAGCAGCGCCTCGACAGAGGAAATGACTGCTTCTGCTCAGGAGGTAAATTCTACTATCAGAAGTATATCTACTATTTCCCAGGAGAATGCATCAACAGCAGAAGAAGTATCAGCATCAACTGAGGAACTTACAGCTGCAATAGAAGAAATTAACGCTTCCAGTGAACAGTTACATGAAATGGCTGATGGACTCAAAAACATAATTGCACAATTTAAAATATAGCATATGTAATAAGAACCCGGGGGCTTTTTCTGAATCCCCGGGTTTTTATAGCTCAATCCTCGCAACTAAAGGAAGAACCGGGCCTCGTGCGAATGGCAGAAGCAGGGTTAAAGTCATGTTTGGTGATAGAGTAATGTTAAGCTGGGCTGCTGCGACATTTTGGTTTGTTGCTTCATTAAAGTTTAGGGTAAATGTCAGGTTTAATTTTATCAGTAAGGCAATAACGGCGTTTAACTGAACGATATCGATAACGTCGCCATTTTGTAGGGACCTGAACAAGTCCGCACCAATTAATTTTTCGAACTTTTCTAGGTTATTTGACATCTGGCAGCGTTCCTTTAATTGTTATTTATTCTATGATATGAATTTTTGTTAGATATGTTTCGTATGCTTTAAATTTAACCTTAAATGAACTATTGGGCTAAGAGATAAGAAGAACACATAAGAGATAAGAAGAACACATAAGAGATAAGAAGAAATAAGAAGAACCTTTACAAGAAAGCTAAATTCACCTATAATATAAGAAATAACTAAATAGATGTGCTGGGGGTGCCTTAAGGCTGAGAGAGATTCTATCTTAACCCTTTGAACCTGACATGGTTAGGACCATCGTAGGGAAGCGGAATGAATTATTTAATCCTTTGCTTACCTCTTTGTGGTGAGCTTTTTTTATTTATATTTTTTTAGGAGGCAGTTATGGAAGATAAATTGGTAATTGGTGGCCGGGAATTAAAAAGCCGATTATTTGTCGGAACCGGCAAGTTCCATTCAAACCGGATAATTCCGGAGGTAATCAGGAGTTCGGGAGCTCAGGTTGTTACTGTTGCCTTAAGAAGGGTTGATTTTGACTCCCCTGATGAAAACATTCTGGAGCATATCCCTGAGGAATGTATCCTTATGCCAAATACATCAGGGGCCAGAAATGCAGAAGAAGCTGTAAGGATAGCAAAGCTGGCCAGGTCAGCAGGATGCGGTAACTGGATAAAAATTGAAGTCATTTCCGACAATAAGTATCTCCTGCCAGACAATTATGAAACAACAAAAGCTACAGAGATACTGGTAAAGGAAGGTTTCGTGGTTCTGCCGTACATGACCCCTGACCTAATGGATGCTAAACGTATGAGGGATGCCGGAGCTGCGGCAGTAATGCCTTTAGGAGCGCCCATTGGTACAAACAAGGGCCTGAAGACAAAAGAAATGGTCAGGATACTTGTGGACGAAATTGATATACCTGTTATTGTGGACGCCGGTCTGGGTAAACCTTCCCATGCTGCTGAAGCAATGGAAATTGGGGCTGATGCTGTACTTGTCAATACAGCTCTTGCTACGGCAGGGAACCCGGTAATGATGGGGGAGGCTTTTGGTCTCGCAGTAAAAGCTGGAAGAAAAGCTTATTTGGCAGGTGCGGGAGCTGTAAAGAATTTTGCTGAAGCATCTTCTCCATTGACAGGATTCCTTGATTAAAAAAGTATCAGGAGAGGTGTAAGAAAAGTATCTAGAGAAATATAAAAGAAGTATCAAAAGAAGTATCATAAGAAAGGGTTATATAAATGAGTTTTTATGAAAAGTATCTCCAATATAAAGACCTGAGCCCGGATGTTTTCGAACACATAACTGACGCAGATGTACTGCGTGTGTTGAACAAAGACCACCTTTTAGAAGGTGACCTTCTTGTGCTGCTGTCAAAACCGGCTGAAAAATTTCTCGAACCAATGGCACGTCGTGCCCAGCAGCTTACTTTTCAGCACTTTGGCAGGGTTATATTCCTTTATGCGCCGATATACCTTGCCAATTACTGCACTAATCATTGCGTTTACTGCGGGTTCGGTACTCATAACCGGATCAGCAGGCGAAGGCTCAGCCTGGAGGAAGTTGAAACAGAAGGTAGAATTTTAGCTTCTACGGGCATAAAACACACACTAATACTTACAGGTGAGTCAAGAGAGAAAAGTTCTGTTTCCTATATAAAAGATTGTGTAGAGGTACTAAAAAAGTATTTCACATCTATTGCCATTGAAGTCTATTCTCTGGAGGAACAAGAATACGAAGAATTAGTAAATGCGGGTGTAGATGGTATGACTATGTATCAGGAAGTCTACAATGAAGATACGTATGCAACTCTTCATTTGAAGGGACCCAAGAGTAATTACAGGTATAGGCTTGATACTCCCGAACGAGCAGCTCAAGCGGGGATGAGAAGTGTAAATATAGGAGCACTGCTGGGCTTGGAGGAATGGCGAACCGAAGCCTTCTTTACCGGCCTTCATGCCCGTTATCTGCAGGATAAATTCCCGGAAACTGAAATCGGCTTTTCTATGCCGAGAATCAGGCCCCACAAAGGTGCATTTCAGCCTAAATTTGAGGTTAGCGACAGGAACCTGGTTCAGTTTATGCTTGCAATGCGGCTTTTTATGCCAAGGGTTAGTATAGCAGTCTCTACACGGGAACGGGCTCAATTTCGTGATAATCTGATTGGTCTTGGGGTAACTAGGATGTCTGCGGGTTCTTCCACTGAAGTTGGCGGTTATGGTTCCGCAGAGAAGACTGAGGGCCAGTTTGACATTTCTGATGAGCGGAGTGTACGGGAAATTAAAGAAATGATATATAACAAAGGTTTTCAACCTGTTTTCAAAGACTGGCAGGCTATTTAAACGCACTTTTAAGTATCTTGTGAAGGAGGGTAAACCTTGCATCCGATTTACCGGATAATAGATGCTAACTTGAACCGGGCATCAGAGGGGCTAAGGGTTCTGGAAGATTTGGCACGGTTTTATTACAATGACCAAAGTCTTTCAGAGATGATTAAACAGCTGAGGCATAAGGTCAGGAAAAATGTTGAGATATGCAGAGAAATGTGCCTGAAGGCAAGAGATTCCCAAACAGATGTAGGCGTCAAAGTTTCAAAGAAGCTGACTGTCGATGACAGGCAATCCCTTGAGGATTTAGTTTCTGCAAATTTTAAAAGGGCTCAGGAAGCACTGCGAGTGATAGAAGAATACTTGAAAGTGTTGGGTGAATATACCGCTGCAAAAATGTATGAAGGTTTCCGTTTTGAGGCTTATTCTTTGGAAAAAGAATTTCACATGATGAACTTACCTGAGGTAAAAAAAGTCAAGTTGGATACCGACTTGTACTGTATAACAGGAGAAGAGTATTCAGCGGGGCGGGATAACATTCAGGTAGTGGAGTCGATGATTAGGGCAGGAATAAAGATAATCCAGTACCGGGAAAAGGATAAAAAATTACTGCAGAAGTACAGGGAATGCCTTAAGATTCGCCAACTGACCAAAGAAGCGGGTGTAACCTTTATTATCAATGATGACATTGACATTGCTATGCTGGTGCAGGCTGACGGGGTCCATATCGGTCAGGATGATCTCCCCATTGAAAAGGTCAGGGAACTTGTTGGTGTAGAAATGATAATCGGATTATCGACCCATTCACCAGAGCAAGCACTGGATGCTGTGCAAAGAGGGGCCGACTACATAGGGGTTGGGCCGATATACCGGACGTTTACTAAAAAGGATGTATGTGAACCTGTCGGTTTGGAGTATCTTGAGTATGTGGCAAATAACATTGATATTCCTTTTGTGGCCATAGGAGGAATCAAGGAACACAATATTGAGGAAGTTGTTGCCAGGGGAGCAAGGTGCGCGGCTCTGATTACAGAAATTGTAGGGGCAGAATCGATAGAGAAGAAGATCAAAAGCATAAGGCAAAAGATGAAGGGATGTGTAAATGGTGTATAGCACCCAAATGGATGCCGCCAGGCAGGGAATTATTACCCGTGAAATGGAGATAGTAGCTCAAAAAGAAGGTAAAACAGCAGAAGAGATCAGAGGGCTTTTGGCTGAAGGAAAAGTGATTATTCCTGCAAATAAAAATCATAAGTCTCTTAACCCGGAAGGTGTAGGCCAGGGCTTAAGGACCAAGATAAACGTTAACCTCGGGATTTCCAGGGACTGCTGTGACTTTGAAATGGAATTGGAGAAAGTCAAAAAAGCAGTCGAGCTTAAAGCAGAAGCCATTATGGATCTAAGCTCCTATGGAAAAACACAGGAATTCAGAAAACGGCTCATAGAAACCTCGCCGGCAATGATTGGAACTGTCCCTATATATGATGCGGTAGGCTTTTATGACAAAGACCTATCCAGCATCTCCGCTGAAGAGTTTTTGGAAGTGGTTGAGCGCCATGCCCAAGACGGAGTCGATTTTATGACTATCCATGCGGGGATAAACAGGGCTACTGCAGAACGCTTCAAAAAGAATGGCAGGCTTACCAACATAGTTTCAAGGGGCGGATCCCTTTTGTTTGCCTGGATGGAGTTAACAGGAAATGAAAACCCGTTTTTTGAACATTACGACAGAGTGCTAGATATCTTTGCCAAATATGATGTTACCATAAGCCTTGGTGATGCCTGTAGACCGGGGAGTATTAATGATTCTACCGATGCATCCCAGATAGAGGAATTAATTGTACTTGGAGAGCTGACAAAAAGGGCCTGGGCCAAAAATGTTCAGGTTATGATAGAAGGCCCGGGACATATGGCTCTAGACGAGATAGAGGCCAATGTAGTCTTGGAAAAGCGTTTGTGTCATGGAGCACCCTTTTATGTATTAGGGCCTTTAGTTACCGATGTGGCACCTGGTTATGACCATATAACCAGTGCCATTGGCGGGGCAATTGCTGCGGCCAAGGGGGCAGACTTTCTTTGTTATGTAACTCCTGCTGAACACTTGAGACTTCCTGATCTAAAAGATATGAAGGAAGGTATTATAGCAGCTAGGATTGCAGCTCATGCAGCTGATATTGCCAAGGGGATAAAGGGTGCCAGGGCATGGGATAACGAAATGAGCGAGGCAAGGAGGGAACTGGACTGGGAGAAAATGTTCAGTCTGGCCATTGACCCTGAGAAAGCCCGGGAATATCGTGAGAGTTCCATGCCTGAACACAGCGACTCTTGTACTATGTGTGGTAAGATGTGTGCAGTAAGGACAGTCAACAAAGTGCTTAAGGGAGAAGACTTGAATATCTTGTAGTGGGGAGTGGGAGTGGGGAGTGGGCACTAACCACTCCCCACGCTCCACTAAGGAGGTAACTATGAAGGTAACAGTTAATGGAAAAGGGATTCAACTGGAAAAAGGGATGACAATTTTATCCCTATTGGAGAGTAAAGGGCTCAATCCTTCTATGGTGGTAATCGAATATAATCATGATATCCCTAAAAGGGAAACGTGGGGAGATATCATAATCAGTGAAGGAGATAATATTGAGATAATCAGATTTCTTGGTGGAGGATAATAATCAGCAAGCCCGGTCGTTTTTAGACCGGGCGCTTTTATTAACGATTATAGCATTAGAAATGAAGAAAAAATTGTAGAAAATTGTAGAAAACAGATTGACTTACCGGGATATTATAATTATAATAATAACAAATGAAAATGATTTTCAATATCAAATAATATCTAATATTGATTGACTGATTTTTTTTAATCATAGGATGAGAAGCATTATCAATTACCAATAAAAATAAACTTCAGAGGAGAGGTGTATATGAAGATATGTGAACGAGCTGATATTCGAGGCATTCAATATATCGAAATTTTTTGCTCCGGTAAGAGGTATGTTGCCGCGAAGATACTGATAAATATTTCGCCTACACTTTATGGGATTAAGCCAGGGACATTGTTAAGTTTCTCCAGCCGAAAGGATAAGGATTTAATAAAACTATGGGACATACATAAACAGGACATTATTTTTGACCCAAATATCCATTTTATCGAATTAAAGCGTGACCCAAACAACCTTGTTGTTCTTTTCTATCACCGCCGTTATCTCTCTAGGCAGATTTTTGCCGGAAAACATTTAAGGTTTTTAGAACGTTTTGGCTATAATCAACATATGTCCCTTGACGATATGCTCGAACATCTAAAGCGGAGATACCATATTTCCTGTCCGCATGAGATAGGCTTGTTCCTAGGTATACCGCTAAAGGATGTTTTGGGATACTTAAAGCTTATTCCTTTAGAATGTAGTTACTGCGGCTATTGGAAAGTATATGGAAATCCTGAGAAATCACAAAGATTGTTCCAAAGATACCGTACTGCACGGCACCAGGTTATCCAATTAATCTGTTCCGGTGAAGATCCGGTGAATCTTCTAAAAAAGCCGCTCAGGTTGAAGTGTAACCGTTTAGAACAGTATAGTTCTATAGAACAGGAGAAATGGATAAGAGTAGGTTAGAGGAGAAAAATTGACAGTGAAGACTAAGGAGTGAGTGCTATGGTACGATCAGTTAAAAAGGGCCCGTGGTTAATAAATTATGAAGTCTCAAACAACAAGGTTATCAAACTACTGTATTCCTCGAAGGGGTTCATTGAAAAAGGATGGTCGTATCAAGGGCGCGTTTTGAGTGACGGTGCTGCTGGTCGGAGCTAGCAATTAGTCTTTTGTGAAATGGGGTGAAGCTGACAGCATTAGATTAGCAATGCAGTAAAATTTTTTGCCGATTAAATGATAATGACAATCAAAATCAATGCGAGGGGGGTGGAAAGGTGAAAAAGTTAGCCCTGATTATTTCTCTGGTCATAATCACTTTACTCGCCACACCAGTCATGGGTGCGCAAAGAACATGGAATGACGTAGTTAGCGAAATAGGAAATGAACTCGATAAGGCAGCTAAAGCTTACCTTAAAGGTGATGTAACAGCAGCAAAAGAATTTGTAAATGAGGCTTATTTTGGGCCTTATGAGGGTTATCAAATGGAAAAAGCCGTACGTCTAACGGTATCGGCAAAGGTCAATGCTCAAGTGGAGGGGCAATTCAGGGATATAAAGAAATCCATGACAGAGGGAAAAAACATTGGGGAAATCGAAAAAAAGCGCTTGGAACTAATGAACCAGCTTCGTCAGTTAGCTGATCAAATGGATGGGACAAACACCACCGGTTTTGGAGTATTTCTGTCATCATTTCTGATTATAGTCCGGGAAGGTTTTGAAGCAATTCTGATTCTTGGGGCAATTATTGCATATCTGATTAAATCAGGAAACAAGGATAAAGTTCGGGTTATTTATCAGAGCGGTCTACTAGCGATTATAGCAAGTCTTGCAACCGCTGTAGTTATAAAATTTTTATTCAATATAAGCGGGGCCAGTCAGGAAATCCTTGAGGGAGTGACCATGTTAATAGCTGTAGGAGTGCTGTTCTCCGTCAGTTTTTGGCTGATAAGCAAAGTAGAAGCTAAGAAATGGCAGAACTACATTGAAGGCAAAGTAAAACAGTCTCTTGGCAGGGGAAGTGTATTAGCTTTGTGGTTTACCGTGTTTCTTGCAGTGTACCGGGAGGGGGCCGAAACAGTACTGTTTTACATGGCCATGTTCTCTGGAGCCGATCAGGGACATTCGAATATCATCGTTGCCGGGATGCTTGCAGGAGCTATTAGTTTGGTCGCAATTTTCATGGTTGTTCGTTACGGTTCCGTAAGAATCCCTGTTAAGCCGTTTTTTATCGGGACAAGCATTCTTATGTATTACCTGGCCTTCGTCTTTGCCGGCCAGGGAATTAATGAGCTTCAGGCCGGTGGGGCCGTAGGAATTACCACTGTCAATATTCCAACTATAGGATTCCTGGGCATTTACCCGACATTGGAATCTGTAGCTCTCCAGGGAGTGCTGGTTTTGGCCGCTGTTGTAGGTTTGATGTATCAGAAGGTGATTCTGACTAAAAACCAAAAAAACTACATTATAAATTCAGGAGGTTAAAAAATGAAAAAGTTTTTGGTATTGATGGTAATGGGACTGTTACTTATTGGAGTTGCCGCAGGCTGCGGTACAACAAAAGATGAAGAAGGTGCTAAAAAAGAAACAGCTCAAACAGAAAGAGCTCAAAACGAATCAAAGGACAGCGCTGCCCCCGCACCAGGTGACGCCGGATTCAGGGAATATCCAATTGGAGATGAAGTTGATGTAGCTGAAGCAGGACTTAAAGTTGCAGCAATTTACTTACAGCCTGTTGTTATGGAACCGGCACAAAAGGCAGGGCTGAAGATTGACCAGTCTGATATGCATCTGGAAGCAGACATTTCGGCACTTGAAAATAACCCGCTGGGATTCGGTGTCGGAGAATTCGTACCCTACCTGACTGTAAAGTACAAGCTGGTTCATAAAGACAGCGGTCAGACACAGGAAGGCAGTTTCATGCCGATGAATGCTGGTGATGGTTCTCATTATGGTGCCAACATTAAATTGATGGGAGCAGGTACATATAAACTTACCTATTTGATTGACTCTCCCGAAAAGCAGGATTTCCTTATCCATACAGATGAGGAGACTGGTGTTGCCGGAAATTTCTGGAAGAAGCCTGTTGAACTAACCTGGGAGTTCCCATGGGTTCCCAGAAAGTGGTAATTAATCTTAATCCCGGCCGGTTTGACCGGTCGGGTATTCCCTTTTAATTGAATTCGGGGAGGTGTTAAGACAGTGCTTTCAGCAATGGCCACAATCTTAAAAAGTTCATTGGAAGCAGGTTTAATTCTGTTAGTTATTATGATTGGTTTAAACAAAGCCGGTTTTAATAAAAAAAAGACTGCAGTATACTTTGGCATTATCCTGGCATCTGTTTTAGCTGTTATTTTGGTTTACTGGGTAGATTTCTTTGGTGACAGAGAAGTTTTTGAAGGGTATTTATCTCTTGTTATTTCAGTAACTGCAGTAGGATGTTGGCTGTGGCTGTGGCAAAAGTGCAGGCAGTCAGGTAAAGATGCGTTTGTTATTCAGGAACAATCCCGAATTTTTGCAGCATTAGTTATAATTTTAGCTACAGGTATTGTCATTCTCGGTAAAATGATAGAAATAGTGATGTTCCCAAGTTCGATTTTTTTAATGTCTTCTAATTTACTTAATACCGAAGTGGTGTTAAAAATTGCCGGGGCAATACTTGCTTTGATTATTACTGTTGTTTTCGTTTTCATTTTTCTTCGCATGGAAAAGAGAATTACCCGTAAGGAATTTATGGTCTTTAGTTCTGCTGCATTATTAGTCGTGATTTTTAGACAGGTAATTACCTTCTTGCAGGTTTTATTTGCTACCGGAGTGCTTCCTTTAACAACCTGGGCCGTAACTATAATCGCTCCTTTAATTAATAACTATTATCCTATGTTTTTTTATACACTTATTGGAATGGCAATTATCCTATGGAGTGTGTTAGGAAGACGGATAAAAAAAGATTATCCCGACACTTCATCTACTACGAATCCTGCCCAAAAACGAAAACTGCTGGCTGGTTTTAAGACAGAGAAGCGCTGGATAAAAGGTTTAGGGTTCTGTCTATTGACACTAATTTTAGTCCTAGGTGCGAATATTGCATTTGCCAATAAAGGTGCTAAGCTTGAGCCTCCCATACCTGTATCAGCACAAGGTGCTAACATATTAATACCATTGGAACAGGTTAGTGACGGTAAATTGCACAGGTACTCATACCTCACTCTCCAGAACATCGAAACCAGATTTATAGTAATTAAAAAAGGGGAAACCCTGTTTGGAACCGGTCTTGATGCTTGTGATATCTGTGGCCAGGCCGGTTATTACCAGAGAGGAAAAGACGTAATTTGCGCAAACTGTGACGTTGTTATTAATATACCTACAATTGGTTTTCCAGGTGGATGTAATCCCATTCCCATAAAAAATAGGATCGATGGCAGTAATCTCATTATCAACACAGCTGATTTGGAAGCAAAACAGGAAGTTTTCCAGGATTAGGGGTGATTAAACATGTTTTTTAGACTGCTGCGTACAGCGTTTACCAAAGGTATAAAGACAAAGATTCTGGCTATTGTTACTATTGCTTTTGGCGCTTCACTGGCAGGTGCGATGCTGACAGTGACGCTAGATGTGGGGGATAAGGTCAATAAAGAGTTAAAAACCTATGGCGCTAATTTGATGGTGGAACCCCAGCGTGAAACAATACCTGTAGAACTTGGCGGAATAGATTATAATCCGTTACAAGGCAATGAATATATTAAGGAAAGCAATTTACAAAGGCTGAAGATGATTTTTTGGGCACATAATATAGTGGCCTTTGCTCCTTATCTTGAAGTTCAGGGGAATGTAGAGAATGTAGACGGGATTAGTTTAATTGGAACATGGTTTAATAAAAGGATTCAGATTGATACCGGAGAAACTGTGGTGACCGGAGTGAAGCAAATTAAGCCATGGTGGGAAGTCAGGGGAAAATGGGCCGATGATTCGAATTCCAACGGTGATTCAAAATCCAACAATGAAGTAATGGTTGGCAGTAAAATTGCTCAAAGACTTAAAGTAGTCCCGGGTGATACATTTAACATTAGAATTAATACGGCTGATGGGGAAGTGGAACGTAACCTGGTTGTCAGCGGCATAATAGAAGGTGGCAGCGAGGATGAGGGAAGGATTTATGCTCCTTTAAAACTTGTCCAGGACATAACCGGTCTTGAGGGTAAGGTTGCGAAGGTGGAGGTAAGCGCCCTCACGACACCGGAGAATGAACTGGCGAGAAAAGCTGAAAAGGATAAAGATTCGCTGACTGCTGAAGAATTTGAAAGATGGTATTGTACAGCATACGTAACATCTATAGCGTACCAGATTGAGGAAGCGATACCCGGCGTAGTAGCCAAACCAATTCGTAAAGTAGCCAGTTCGGAGGGGGTCATTTTAAGCAAAATCCAGCTTCTGATGGCTCTGTTGACGGTAACGGCACTGGTTAGTTCTTCCCTGGGTATTTCGAGTCTGATGACTACCAAGGTCCTGGAAAGAAGTAAGGAAATTGGTTTGATGAAGGCAATTGGTGCAGAAAACTGGCAGGTTGTTCTCCTGTTTCTGATTGAAGCTTCCATAACGGGTTTACTGGGAGGGCTGGCTGGTTACGGGCTGGGGCTTGGCTTTGCCCAGATCATTGGGCGTAATGTTTTTGGTACAAGCCTTAGTATGAACTTAATGGTAATTCCCGTGGTTCTGATTTTATCCATGGGAGTTGCTGTTGCAGGTAGTTTGTCTGCAATGAAGATGATTACACGATTGAGACCGGCGGAAGTGCTGCATGGCAGCCGTTAGGAGGGATGGCAAATGCTGAAGCTATCAATGTACATTAAAATGGTTACACGCGCACTGATTAAAAGAAAATCAAGGGTTTTCATCGCTCTGGCTTCCCTCATTATCGGAACAGGGGTTATCTCCGGGGTATTAAGCGTTTATTATGATATTAATATCAAGATGAGTAAAGAACTCCGTACTTATGGAGCCAATTTCGTCCTGACACCGAAGCACGGGGAAGTGCTCAGCGAAAAACAAATTAACGAGGTAGTTTCCGGTATTAATCGAGAAAACCTGGTTGGGTATAGTCCATACTTATACCGGATTGGACTGGTAGACAAAAGAAAATTGGTAGTAGTTGGCTTGTGGCTAGATCAGGTTAAGAAAGTGGCACCTTATTGGGAGATAACCGGGACCGACAAATTTAATAGAGAAGATATGAATTCTGTGCTGATAGGAAATAATGTTGCCGATAAACTTGGCCTAACCATAGGTAAAACAATAAATCTAAAAGACGAGATATCCGGGAAAAATACAACCGTGACAGTAAAAGGTGTTGTAAAAACCGGCAGTACCGAGGATAACCAGGTTTTTATCAGCCTGTCTTTAGCTCAAAAGATCTTTAGCCTAAATAATCAGGCTAATCTTGTTTATTTAAGTATAATGGGAAAAACAGATGAACTTAACCGCAGTGCGGAAAAAATGAGCCGCTCCGTCCTGGGTGTTGATTTGAAACCTATTAAACAGATTTCCAAAAGCGAAGGTATAATACTGGAAAAAATTAAATCCCTAATACATCTGGTTATAGTAGTTATTTTGCTATCGACCCTATTATGCGTGTCTACCACAATGATGACAATGGTTATTGAGCGGCGCAGAGAAATAGGTTTGAGAAAAGCTCTGGGTGCCCAAAATCGCAGTATAATTTCAGAATTCATGGGTGAAGGTTTAGCTCTTGGGTTAGTTGGAGGTTTGGCAGGAACTGTATTGGGAATGGGTCTGGCCCAGGTAATTGGACAGAGTGTCTTTAAATCATATATATCTTTCAGAACTGAAGTGGTAATGATTGTAATTGCAATGTCTGTTGCAGTAGCTGCCATTGCCAGTGTGATCCCTGTTAGAACAGCAGCAAATGTAGAGCCGGCCTTGATACTCAAAGGTGAATAACCGAAAGATGTATAACCGAACTTATTTGAATTGAAGGGGAGATAACCATGGCCATTTTGGAAATGAAACAAGTCTCAAAATCCTACGGGAATGTTCATGCTTTAAAAGAGTTTAACCTTGCTGTTGAGGCCGGTGAATGGGTTTCAATAATGGGGCCCTCCGGCTCAGGCAAAAGTACAATGCTGAATATTATTGGATGTATGGACAAGCCAACAACGGGATCAGTAATTATTGACGGAGTTGATACCAGCTGTCTGAACCAAAAACAACTGACTGAAATCAGGCGGGATAAGATTGGTCTGGTTTTTCAGCAGTTTCACCTGGTGCCTCATTTGACCGCTATTGAGAACATCATGCTGGCACAGTATTATCACAGCATGCCCGATGAAAACGAAGCAGTAGAGGCCTTAAAAAGGGTGGGACTCTTAAACAGAGGCCACCATCTGCCCAGCCAGTTATCAGGAGGAGAACAGCAAAGGGTTTGCATTGCCAGGGCGCTTATTAACTATCCAGCTATTGTTCTAGCTGATGAACCGACGGGGAATCTTGACGAGGAGAACGAACGGATTGTTACAGAACTATTTAAGGCGCTTCATAGAGAAGGGCATACCATAATTGTAGTTACCCATGACCCGGAGGTTGGAACGCTGGCGGAAAGATCAATAAAACTGGAACACGGAAAAGTAAGTGAGGATATTTATGAAAAAGCTGCTGTTTAGTATTATTACCATTATGTTTCTCTTGATCGCTGTCATAGGGTGCGGCGGCCAAGGCAAACAATCAGTTTCTAAGCAAAAAGAAATTCCTTCAATTCCACATGAAATTGATAACAGTATGGTCTGCGCAGATTGTCATAAGGAAGGAAAGAATAAGGCGCCTGTTACCAAACATCTGGACCGTCCTAACTGCACACAGTGCCATTAGTATTGTTCGGTTCTTATGACTGGGGTGATGGGCAGTGGATGAGGGACTGGGAGGAAAGAATGAAAAATTATGGTGTGAATCTAGTGAGTGAAGGTTTAATCCTGCAAAATACGCCGGATGAAGAAGGACTTATAAAGTGCCGTGAACTGGGAAAAAAACTGGCCGATGCGCTGGAGGATTCACAATCTCAGGTCTCAGAATAAAAGTATTAAGGTGAAGGCGGGTAATAAAAATGACTGTATTGATAGTCGGAGCTGATAAGCTGGGCAACTTACCACAAGAGTTAGAAAAGCATGGGTGCCAGGAGGTTATACACTGGGATTGCCGGAAACCGACAGCGAGGAAAAAGGAAATACCGAAAAAAGTTGATATGGTGGTAGTTTTTCATGATTTTATCGGCCATGACATGATGAACTCAATCAAAGAAAAGGCTAAAAAATTGAGGCTCCCGCTGGTTTTTTCAAAGCGTTCAATTTCTGATATAAGAAAAAATTTAATTAGAATTGTTAACGGTTAACAAATGACAAGTACGGAGGGGATTAAGATTGGCTAACCGAAGATTAAAGAAATCCAGCCAGCGCTTCACCGGGCTTGGTAAATGTAAAATTCATATTTTTTTAACAATTTGGTCATAATTTCCATAAACCATGAGAATATAATTACTATAATACCAGTAGCTCCAATGCCACAATATTTGAATAAATTAAACCGGAGGAGATTATGGCACATAAATTTGATGTAAAGAAAAAGCATAAGCTTGATACTGCAGAAAGAAGGAGGATAATCCCACCTCGTGAAACTCTCATGAAATTAGGACTTTCTGAAGGGGATATAATGGCTGATATCGGTTGTGGAATTGGTTATTTCACTATTCCCGCAGCCGAAATTGTTGGGCCCGAGGGACAAGTATTTGCGATAGATATATCATCTGAAATGCTGGAGGAAGTCGAAAAATCGTTAGCTGAGAAAGACGTTTCAAATGTTAAGACAACATCCACGGACGAGGATACTCTCAATCTTAAAGATGAAACTGTGACTTTTGCTCTGATGAGCAATGTTCTCCATGAAGTGAATGAGACTGCAAAATCTTTGGGTGAAGTAAGCAGAATCCTCTTGGATAACGGCAGAATAGCTGTTATAGAATGGCAAAAAGTAGAGAGCCATATTGGTCCTCCTGTTAGCCATCGTTTGGATAAGGAATATGTTGAGCAGCTATTGCAAAATGCCGGCTTCAAAAATATTCTGACCACAGATATAGGTGACCATTTTTATGCAGTGTTAGGTCAAAAGTAGGCTGAAGTTTATCTTGGTATCCAAATAATAATTGCGGCCCCCGCTAGTGCAACCAACCCACCTATCCAGTCAAAGCGGTCGGGTCTTTTTTTGTCTACTATCCAACCCCAAAAGAGAGATAAAACAATGAATATACCACCATATGCAGCATATACTCTGCCAAATTGGGGATATAACTGAAAGGTAGGAATAACTCCATATAAAACAAGAATTATTGCACCGGCTATACCAATAAAAATGCTCCTTTTCTCGCGGAGCCACAACCAAACTAAATACCCGCCACCGATTTCTGCTAATCCTGATAAAATGAATAAAATTGCCGACTTTAACATTGTGATTCACCTTCCTGTCTAAACTTTTTTTCTTGGTGACCATAAAATAATTGCTGTTCCAATCAGTCCAACAAAGGTACCAAGCCAATCATAAGTATCAGGTTTTATTCCGTCAATCCACCAACCCCAGAGAATAGACATAATAATAAAGATACCACCATAAGCGGCATAAATGCGTCCGAAACTGGGGAATTGCTGAAGGGCGGGAATTACGCCATATATAATCAAAATAATGCCGCCAAGGATTCCCCATACAAAACCTGCGTCGTTTCTTAACCAGATCCAGATTAAGTATCCTCCACCAATTTCGGCAAGACCGGCAAGGAAAAAAAGGAAACTGGATTTTACTACCTTTGTTAGCATGAATTGCACTCCCTTTCCTTGTGCTACATTAAAGTTTATCTTGTGTTAAGTTAAAGAGCAAGTGTGAAAAAAATCCGGGCGAAAACCGGATTTTTGTTATATAAAATGCATATATCTTTAATGAAAAAAATTATGGGCATTTGACCAAAACCAAAAACTGGAGTATAATATTTAAGGGCGTATGCCCAAAATGTGCTGGCTTAGAAATAGCAGCCAAGACTAGCGACCACTTGAAAGCTTAACCGTTAAAGGTTACCCCCACTTTTTAACCAATACTCATTTATGCCGCCTTAAGATTTCAGAAATATCTGAACAGTTTCTGTAAACCCTTTTCATTCTTGACCACTGAGATTCGCGATAATAAGAAACCGCCTTATGTACACGCCTATGTTTTTAATCTATCCATAAAAGAAGCTATATTATTCAGAAATTGATAAATGTCAGGATATAGGTAAGAAATCCCCACCACTGACTTTTTTATTAAATCAATTCGATTTTAGGGACGAAATCACACAAATAAGGCAGTAGTGTTTCTTTAAAGATTGGGAATGAGAAAGGGGTTAACAAAAGTCTACAACAGGAGGTGGATTGAGAAAGGTCATTTATTTTATTTTGGGACTTGAAAGTCCTCAAGCTTAGACTTCGCGGAAAAGAAATTTAAAAATAATAAGTCTTAAGGAGGAAAATTAATGCCAAGATTTAGAGACCCTGATCATACCAGCAAAACATCAGACGCACCAAGGGTTTTTGAACCCAAAAATGTAAAACGTACGATTGATCCCGCAGCCCTTGAAATGATTGATAGGGCTCAGGAGCAGGGAATTATTACTGCTTTTGACCGTGCTGTTGCCCAACAGCCTCAGTGCCAGTTCGGATACAAGGGTACCTGCTGTCGATTCTGTATGATGGGACCCTGCCGTGTAACCGCTGATGTAGGACCTAAGAGCAAAGGTATCTGTGGCGCCGATGCGTGGACAATTGCAGCCAGAAGCACAGGAACTATGCTCCTTACAGGTTGTGCTGCTCACTGCGAGCATGGCCGTCATATGGCGCATACTGTATTGGAGATGGCAGAAGGCAAAGCAGCAGACTATAAGATCACTGATGTTAAAAAACTTCACAAGGTTGCTAAGAGAGTTGGTATTGAAATAGAAGGAAAATCTGATTTAGAAATAGCAAAAGAGACTGCCAAAATGGCCCTTAATGATTTTCGAATTCTCACTGATATGGGTGAATGTGTATGGTGTACATCAACTATCACTGAAGGCAGGAAACAGAAGCTAGAGGATTGTGACATTACTCCTAATGGCATCCAGTCTGCTATGGCGGATCTGTTGGCACAGGCCCACGTTGGACAGGATAACGACCCTGTTAATATTACCTTCAGTGCTTTAAGAGCTGCTATGGCCGATTACACCGGTATGCACATAGCTACTGATTTCTCTGATGTTCTTTTTGGTACTCCCGAACCGGTGGTATCAGAAGCTAATCTAGGTGTTATCGATCCTGCCAAGGTAAACATTATTCTCCACGGACATAACCCGCTGCTTAGTGAAATGATTGTCGCAGCAGGCCGTGAACTGGAAAACGAGGCTAAGGAAGCCGGTGCTGCCGGTATTCAGTTCTCCGGTATCTGCTGTACAGGTAATGAGGTACTTATGCGTCAGGGTGTTCCCATAGCCACTTCCTTTAGTTCTCAAGAACTGGCAATTACTACCGGTGCTGTTGATGCCATGGTAGTTGACGTACAGTGCATTATGCCGGGTCTTACTACAGCGGCTAATTGTTTCCATACCAAAATTATCACCACCCAGGCAATCGTCAAGCTGCCGGGAACTATGCATGTACCCTTCAATGTAGATACTGCGATGGAAGATGCTAAGGAAATCGTGCGTATGGCTATTGATTCATATAAGGAACGCGATGCTTCCAGAGTATATGTACCGGCACTTAAGAATAAGGTTGTTGCAGGTTTTAGCCTGGAAGCAATTTATGAGATTTTCTCTGCCGTAAATCCTGACAAGCCGGTTAAAGCTCTAACCGATGCTATTCTGTCCGGTCAGGTTCAGGGTGTTGCACTGATGGCAGGCTGCAATAACCTAAAAGGTGTTCAGGACGAAAACCACATCGGTATTGTAAAAGAACTGTTGAAAAACAACGTTTTTGTTATTGCGACAGGTTGTGCCGCCCAGGCGTACGCCAAACTTGGTTTAATGGATCCTGCAAACAGAGATTCACTGTGCGGTGACGGCTTGAAGGCGTTCCTGGCTCAGTTTGACGGTAAAGCCAAGGAGAATCTCCCTGCAGTTTTCCATATGGGATCCTGTGTTGACAATACCCGCTGTTCCGACCTGCTGATGGATATGGCAGATGAATTGGGAGTAGACACCCCGAAAGTTCCATGGATAGCTTCTGCTCCAGAGGCCATGTCCGGTAAAGCTGTTTCTATTGGCTGCTGGTGTGTGACTCTCGGTATGCCCGTTCATGTTGGAACTCTGCCGCCTGTTGAGGGCAGTGACCTGTTCTACAGTATTTGCACCCAGATCGCAAGTGATGTTTACGGTGGCTACTTCATCTTTGAGGTTGACCATAAAATAGCTGCTCAGAAACTGCTCAGCGCATTGGAGTACAGAACCTGGAAGTTGGGTGTTCATAATAAGACTGCTGAAAAATTTGAAACAGAATTATGCCAGAACTACTAAATTCTGAAATTCGAAAGGAGGAACAAGAGTGTCTGAAGAACTTAATTTTGATTTAATATATGCTGATGCAGAAAAAGCAATGGAAGGCAAAGAGCCTATTAAAATGTATAGAAGAGCCTATAAAGGCGCTATTACTGCTGTCAGCTATGCTGAAATCCTTTTAACTCGTGCTATTCAGAAATATGGTAAAGAAAAGAAAGTTGCTTATCCTGATACAGCTTACTTTGTACCCATCATTCGCTGTATGACTGGTGAGAAGGTAACCATGCTTGGTGAAATGGTGCCCGTTCTTAACAAAATGCGTAACCAGATTACTGAGGCCCTCACTTTTGAGCAGTATAGGTTAAACGGTGAGTCCACATGGTATGCTGCAGATATCATTGAAGTACTCAAATATATCGACTATGACCCGGCAAAACCGCTTTATCCATCACCCTGGACCGGATTCCTCGGTGACCCCATTGTTCGTTCCTATGGTATTAAGATGGTTGACTGGACCATTCCTGGTGAGGCTGTTGTTGTAGGCCGTGCTAAAGACAGCAAGGCTGCCAAGAAACTGATTGACGATATGATGGGTAAAGGCTTAATGCTCTTCCTCTGTGACGAGATTATTGAGCAGCTCCTCGAAGAAAACGTTAAAATCGGTGTTGACTATATCGCATTCCCACTTGGTAACTTTACTCAGGTAGTTCACGCTGCCAACTATGCTCTCCGTGCAGGTATGATGTTCGGTGGTATTCAGGCTGGTCTTCGTGACGCCCAGAGAGATTACCAGCGTCGTCGTGTACTTGCCTTCATCCTGTACCTTGGCGAGCATGACTTCGTTAAGGATGCAGCTTGTGCAGGTGCTATCTGGACTGGTTTCCCCGTTATCACTGACCAGCCGATGGCTGAAGATGAGCAAATTCCTGACTGGTTCATTTCTGAGCCTGACTATGATAAGATCGTTCAGGTTGCTCTCGAGGTTCGTGGTATCAAGCTTACCAACATCGAAATCGATATCCCCATCACCCATGGTCCTGCCTTCGAAGGTGAGACTGTTCGTAAAGGCGATATGTTTGCAGAGTTCGGTGGTGGACGTACACCTGGTTTCGAATTAGTTGAAATGGCTGGCGATGACATCGAAGACGGCAAGATTACTTTGATTGGTCCCGACCTTGACAGCTTAGGCCCAGATGGCGGCAGACTGCCTATCGGTATGCATATCAAGATTTACGGACGTAAGATGCAGACCGACTTCGAGCCTGTTCTCGAGCGTAGGATTCACTACTTCACAAACTATGGTGAAGGTCTGTGGCACGTTGCTCAGCGTGACCTCTGCTGGCTGCGTTTTACAAAAGATGCAGTTGGTAAAGGATTTAAGATGGAACATTTGGGTAAACTACTTTATGCTAAGTTCAAATCAGAGTTCCCAGCTATCGTTGACCGGGTACAAATTGACATCATCACTGACGAGCAGGAAGTTATCAAGCGTCGTGAATATGCCCGTGAGAAGTACAATGCCCGTGACGCTCGTCTCCGTGAGCTTACTGACGAGGGTGTTGAGGAGTTTTACTCCTGTACACTGTGCCAGTCCTTCGCTCCTACTCATGTGTGCGTAGTTGCTCCTGAGCGTGTTGGTCTGTGTGGTGCAGTTAGCTGGCTCGATGCTAAAGCTGCTTATGAGATTAACCCACTGGGTGCTAACGTTCCAATTCCCAAGGGTGAGTGCATTGACGAAGTTAAGGGTCAGTGGAAGGCGTTCAACGAATTCATCTATCAGAATTCACAGCGTACCGTTGATACTGTTAACTTCTATACTCTGATGGACCAGCCAATGACCTCCTGCGGCTGCTTCGAGGTTATTATGACAATGGTTCCCGAAGCAAACGGTGTAATGGTTGTTAACCGTGAACACTCCGGTGATACCCCCTGTGGTATGAACTTCTCAACTCTGGCCGGTTCTTGCGGTGGTGGAGCCCAGATGCCTGGATTCATGGGTATTGGTAAAGCTTACTTTGGCTCCCGTAAGTTCATCAAGGCTGACGGTGGTCTAGGTCGTCTGGTATGGATGCCTAAGGCTCTTAAAGAGTCCCTCCGTTCTATCCTTGAAGAAAGAGCTGAGGAAGATGGTCTTGGTAAGGACTTTGTAGATAAGATTGCTGACGAAACCGTTGGTGTGTCAGGTGAAGAAATTCTCCCCTTCCTCGAGGAGAAAGGACATCCGGCATTGGCTATGGAACCAATGATGTAATATTAGATTCCGATTGTTTTCAGGAGGGCATTCTCTTGAAAATTTAACCTCCTTAATGCTGCTGGTTGGCACCCAGCAGCATTTTTTTGTTGCTTATTTTCCGAAGGATAACAATAACCCGGATTTTCATCCGGGTTATTGTTTTATGGGGTATTTAATTCTTTTTAATTCTTTTCAGACTGAGGATTTTTTCGAACTTCTCGGAAGTTTTTTCTTTAATATCATAAAACTTCTTATACATTTTCGGGTAACGTTTTTTCAGTGTTTTGAAAATGCAACGGGCCCAATGGTACTCATAGGAGAGCAAATACAGACCAATGAGAATAAAAAGTATACCCTGCAGAAAGGGAAGGAACAGCCCGATAATTCCCAATATTAGAAAGAACCAACCGAAAGCGATTATTAGATAATGTTTGAATTTCTCTTGCATTGCGGAGACAACTCCTTTAATTTAGCAAATTTCAGGCGCTTTCTGTATTTGAATGCAAGTACACCGGCCACCAGAACCAGAGATGTTGCTATAGTTCCAGTTTGAAGGTACTTATCCAGGAATTGGCTGGCCTTTTCGCCAAGGGCTACAATGATAATACCTTCAAGAAGAAATCTCGTTCCCCGGCCAACAAATGAGGCTATTAAAAAGGTTGACATTTTAACCCTTGAAATACCTGAAGCAATGGTAAAAACTTTGTAAGGTATGGGTGTGAATCCGGCGATTGCTACTGCCCATCCTCCATATTTATATAACATAGAATCTACCTTGCCCAGTTTTTCTGGGGAAATAAACCTTTTCAAAACCGGTCTTCCAGCTTTACATCCTATGAAGTATCCTAAAATTCCTCCTACTACTGATGCGAGTGTTGTAAACAGTGCATACCAAACCGCCATACCTGGATTTACTATAGATAATGGGATAAGGATGACATCAGGAGGAATGGGAAAAAAGGAGGACTCCAAAAAAGATAGAGTAATCAATCCCCAGACTCCGTATTCCAGAAAAAAATCTATTGGGTTTTCTAAAAAGCCTGTTATACCTGTCAATCTGAGTACCTCCGAAAGTCCCTCTATGAAATAAAATCCGGGATTACTTATTTGATGATTGATCCTTATTTATGCAGCTAACAGCCGGAATTTCCTTCTTGCCAAACAGAACTGAAGCAATAATACTTCCTATAAGAATTGAGGCAATTATCCCCAGGGCCGCAGGGACTGGGACTTTAATTCCCCACATGGTAAGCAGCATCTTTATACCTGTTACCGACAGCAGAAGAGCCACTCCATACTTGACATATACAAACGCCTTTTGGACTCTTTCAAGGAAAAAATACATGGACCTTAGGCCAAGAATGGCCAGCACATTTGAGCTGTAGACGATAAAAGGGTCGGTAGTTACTGCGAAAACGGCCGGGATAGAGTCAACAGCAAATAACAGGTCTGTACTTTCAATTAGAAGCAGTACCATAAAAAGAGGAGTTGCATGAAGAACCCCGCCGATACGGGTAAAGAACTTGTCTCCATAAGTATCGCAGGTAACCGGAATAAACCGTTTTAATAGCTTGACAGACCAGTTGTCATTCACGCTGGGTTCTGATTCCTTGCCAAAGGCCATTTTATATCCTGTAATAATTAGTATAACCCCAAAAACATAAAGAACCCAATGAAATTTTTCTACTATAGAAATTCCCAAAACAATGAAGATAAGTCTCATGATTACAGCGCCTATGATTCCCCAATTCAGAATCCGCCGCTGTGATTCGCACTCAATACGATAGGCACTAAAAAGCATCAGAAACAAAAATAAATTATCTATACTAAGTGATAATTCAATCAGGTAACCGGCAGAAAACTCCAGGGCCTTTTCTGACCCTTGGTAGTAGAAAACCCCGATTGCAAAACTTGTGGCAATGAGGAACCAGAAAAGGGTCCATAAAGCTGCTTTTTTGAATGACATACCGCACCTCCGCTGAAATGATGTTGCAAAATAAAAGACTTTTAACACATATAACATAAAATGTTATATGTGTTAAAAGTCTCACCACTTGATACCAAGTATGGAGCCAGGTGCTTTACACCAGGATGTTGACTCCATATAGCGTAATATTACCGCCGGTTACTCCCCTTTAACTGAATTAATATTACTATAAACTAGACAAGGAGTCAATATAAGATTGATTTTATATAGTTTTGCTTCGAAACACAACCAAATTTCACTGAACAAATTTTGACTCCCCTCATATTATGTTAATAAAAGGGGGGATTTATATTGTCTAAAACAAAGGCTCAAGTACCTGATGCATCAATAAATGCTAATTTCACGTCTGAGGACTATAAAGCCAAATTAACTACAGTACTGTCTTGTATTGATGCCAGACCTACAGGCAACTTAAACATGTCAACCTCCGGCAAGGGAATATGGCGAATCAGCTCTAATACTCCTATAGAAATTAATACTGAGGAAAACAATTTATCAGACCATATTCATGCTGTCTTTGCCAATACTACTGTTAAAAACGAAACCTCCGGCAGGAAGTTTACTAACTGTACAGCATTTTTAGATGCAGTTGAATGGCCTCTTGGCGGAGGGGTGATTGGGGTAAATGTAACCTTTATAGTGCTTCAAACCAGCAGTACCAGACCTGTATTTGAATGGGATGGAATTTTCCTGGGTGGTATGAAGGTTACCCGAGAGGTGACTTGTGGTACAGATTAGCTTAAGCGCCGGATGATAGCAGCTTTTGGGTTCCGGTAAAACCTTTTTTGCTGACCTCGGGCAGGAGGGGACAGATATTTCCTCCACGGCGGCTACAACTCAGCTTGTTACCGAATCGCTCCTTCGTCGCTCTTCGACAAGCGGATGTCAGACTCGCCGTTCCGGAAAAATCTGTCCCCTCCAGACTTTTGTTAGAAACGGTATACCTGGGGAAAAAGCTGCTATAATATGGCTTTAGGGGGCGCTGGGCGTAAAAGAAAAAGGTGAGCGGATGCCAGACTCGCCGCTTAGGAAAAATCCCATACCCCCTTTCTTTTTACCGGGGTTTGTCTGAACTAAGGGTAGACAAGCTGTGCTTCTTTAAGTTGTGCCACTGCGTTTGGTGTGTTCGAAATATTTTTTTAGTGCTGTTCGGGCTTTGTATTGGGAGTAGTTGAAGGACTGCCAGGGGGTAGGGGGTGATAGTTCTGCTTTTTTAAATTGGAGATATTCATGAGCTTGACGGGATATTTCAGGATTCTCGTTGTTAGCCAGACGGACTAGTTCCGGTACGGCATCGTAAGAAAGTCCCTGAAGATAATAGACATCGATAGAACCGCTCTTTTGGAACATTTGGAAATTTCTTTTGGCAATTATTGTATCGACATTTATAAAGTTAATAGTGGTGTAAAATATAAGGCTAAATATAATGTAAGATTTGATAAGGGGGAAGCCGCTTCTCCAAATTCTGCCCAGGGTCAGCAGAAGAAGAACCAGCAGAAGTCCCATGAAGTAATGTACAAATACCCGGAGGTATGTTAAACCATAAGCTTCCTCGTAGAGGAACATTTTAAAATTGGCTGAGAAAAGCAGGTTAAGTGAAAAAATAACCAGCAGGGATAGGGCGATTTTGGCCAGTTTATAGGGCTTTTTATAATCTTTCTTAACAAATTTTATGTTAAGCAGTATTATGGCTAGATTAAAGATTGTTACAGCAACCAGTTCAAAGAACCCTCTTCGGGCATATTGGGCGTAAGTAAACCCTTGTGGAAGCAGTTGACTACCGGCACCATAGAGATATGAAACCTGAATAACTGAAAAAATCAGGTAAACTGAATTAATAATAATAAGTACAGTAAGGGCTATTGTAGGATCCCATAAAACCGTAGGATATTTAGGAGCCGGACTGGGTGGATGATCTGTTTTAAAGCTCCACATATAAGAAAAGATATAAACGGAGACAAATAAAATCAGGAATCCATGGCTGAACGGCTTTCTGAAGTTGATTAGTTCGCTTAGTTTTGTAATATTTGAGAGGTAATGGTTAAATACCAGGTCTGCTGAGGATAGCAGGGGAATAATCACCATAAGGATGGGGATTGATATCAGAATGCCGATAAATATTTTTTTTCCAGACTCTCTAAAGGAGTCTTTTTCTTTTGGGGCAATCTGCTCAAGGGTGAATATAAAGGGTTTATGAACATTTTGCATAGTGATGATGGTAACTCTTTTAAGAATATCTCCTATAAATTCCAACCTCCACCACGTAGATTCTTTGTGGACAGCCAAAATGGTATAAGAGACTAAAAGCAAGGGAATAAGCAGAAAATTAACAGCCCTTAGAATGGGGTTGGAAAATAAGGCAAAGGTTGATGACAATAAGATAATAGAAACAATTAACAACCATTCGAAACTTCTTTGCACCTTAAGAATCTTCCGTGTATTCCACGAGAATAGGCACAGCATCAGTAACAAATACAGCGGATAAGAAATTCCTGGTATTTTACCATAAAAGAAATAGTCGAACAGAATCCCGGAAATAACAGATAACATAACCGCGAGAAGTTTATCTTTTTTTGTTAATGTGGAATCATTCATTTAATCATACCTCCAAGCAAGTTCATGTTCACCAAGACAGATCCTGGTTATTAGAAATAATACTATTAAAATGGCTCTGCAACCATGACAAAACCATGTTAATTTTATGATGTTACTACTTTTGGAAAAAGGGATTACCCAAAAATAAGCGAAATCAATTTATATCAAAATTGATGACCAGCGGAGGTTAACAGAATGAATCCATATGTTAATCATTACCTCGTTATTGAAAAAGGAGAGCCTCGCAGTAAACTAAACAGGATTCAACTTGATTCGAAGACAATGATGATAGGTCGTTCGTCGGCAAGTGATGAACCCGACATTATATTTGAAAGTCCTTATGTTTCGAGAAAGCACGCCGTGCTTATGTTAAGAGGAGACTCACTCGTAATTGAGGATCTAAATAGCAAACATGGGACTCAGATCAACGGTTTTGAAATTAAGCCACACCAGCCTTTCCCGGTTAACAATGGTGATCAGATTACCATTGCTAAAGGCATTGTTATTCTGACTTATAAAGTTGATAGAGAATTTGACGACCGTACAATTACCATGACTAATATTTTTCCTAAACCGGAAGGCTTGGTGTCAATTGATCTGGATAAAAGAAAAGTAACTGTAGAAGGACAAATTATCAATTTTTCAGGTAAGGAGAAAGAACTACTACTGCTGCTGTATTGCAGTAAGAACAAGGCTGTCAGTTATGATGAGATAAGAGAAACCCTCTGGCCGGAAAGGAAAATTAGCGGAGAAGCTGTACCTGAAGTGGGAAATGACGAAATAAACGCCCTTGTTTACAGGTTGAGGAAAAGACTTGGTAAAGGTGCCGAGCAGGTGATGACTGTACCCAGATATGGGATTCTCTTCAAAACAGAAGAAGTATAGCATAAGCTTCCGGAAATCTCCGGAAGTTAGTTTTTTGGAACGGGAATTTGACATAGGGGGTATCCAATTGGTAAAATTGTCTTGAATGTCCGCAGGATTTTTAAAGGTTTATGAGGAGTTGAGTTTTGGTGGAAGAATGGGTTATGGTAAACAAGGTATTTCCTACTGAAGAAAAAGCGCTGAAAGCCGCCAATATAATTAGTATCACGGAATCAAGATTGCAAAGCAGTCCCAATGGCGCAAAGTACGATATTGAAACTGAGATTTTGCAAACAGATGAAGGTTGGCAGGTTCGCTGGCGAAAGGTTTTTCTTGGCTTTGGAGGGGGATGCAGCGGATGCGGTTCTTGTAATACAGGGCCGGAACAAAGACAGGCAGCCAAACCTGGCAGGATTCTGGAGTTTAAACCCAGGTCAAAGTAGAATATTAGATTAGACTTAATCTCCCGAAAGGGAGATTTATTATTTCATCGCTGTTGACAAAAAATACCCCATAGGGGTATAATGAATTAGTGAAATGGTATTGCTTGGATGAACTACTTTCTGTGGTGAGCATTATGGGTAAATGAAAATATGACTTATTAAGCAATTCAATTTTAATGGCTGGAGGCGAGTGTTTTGGAACAGCAAAAATTACTGAAAAGATTGTTTTTATGGCCGTCGAAAAATATTGCACGGGTAATTCCAATGATTTTATTGGTAGGCTTTATTACCGGATTGTATGTGGATACTTCGGTTTTAAAACAGTTTATTCTCCCGGTTACTGTTCTTATGATATATCCAACTATGATAGGTTTTAAATTAAAGGAAATTGTAAATTTCAGTCAAGGGAAACTGCTATTTACAACTATGATACTAAACTTCTTGGTGGTACCGGTTGTAGCCTGGCTTTTGGGAACTGGATTTTTACTCAGTGACCCACAGCTTTTTGCCGGGTTAGCTATTACGTCATTACTGCCAACTAGTAACATGACTATTGCCTTTACGATGCTTGCCAAGGGAAATGTTCCCGGTGCGGTAAAATTAACAACCCTGAGTCTTATTCTTGGAGCTCTGCTGGCACCCTGGTACTTGTTGGCAATGGTTGGTAAATATGTTCCGGTAGATGTAATTGCGACTTTGAAAACAATTCTGCTTGTAATTTTACTTCCACTTTTTATGGGTGTAGTGACATACAGCTTATTGTTAAGAAAGTATACTCAGGAACATTTTCAGAAAAACATTAAACCCCTTCTGCCCGCTGCAAGCGCCTGGGGTATGATTTTTATAGTATTTGCCAGCATCAGCATGAATGCTGACCGGATAGCTTCACATCTTAATATCTTTGTTATTGCCCTGTTAGTTCAGGTAGCTTTTTACGTCATTAACTACGGGATGGCCGTAGTTGCGGGACGAGTATTATTTAAGGAGCCCGATGCTCTTGCTCTTGTGTTTGCCACCGTGCTAAGGAATCTCTCTATTTCCATAGGCTTAGCCGCGACCGCCTTTGGCCCCAATGCGGCACTGATGGTTTCTCTGGCCTTTTTAATACAAGCACAGGCTGCCGCATGGTTTATCCGTCTGAACGAGCGTTATCAAATCTTAAAGAAATCCCAAGCATTGCGTGAAGGAAGCTAAACATAGAAAAAGATACAGACCAAAAGTGGTGCCCCTAAAAACGGGGGCACCACTTTTGTGAGCATAAGAAAAACTTAGGCTATGCTTTTTTGTTATTTGTTTTTAGTACTTTGTTAATATCAGCGAGAAGATTTTCTAGATCAAGGTTGTTTTTGATGGCGGCGGTTTGAAGGGTATCAAAAAGCGAGTTGCAGCAAATACATGTTGAAAATTTTTGGTCATACTCAGTAAAAACAGGGATTGTTTCAGGATGCTTATTTACCAGGTCGAGAATGGTAATATTTTTATTCACCATGTTATCTTACTCCTTATGTAAAATTTTGGTGTGAGTCTTATTATAATATCTAGAAGCTCATTAAGCCAATAGAAAAGTCAGATAATGCTGTAAGTGGCCATAAATAAAAGTTATGGCTTTTTTTTGATGTGTTGGCGATGAAAAAATCCCGAAATATCATCATTCATTCCTTCAATACTTAGCTTATCAACCATACCGGTCCTGCTGGAATAGAACTGGACTCCAGCGCCATTTGTCAATATCCCGGGCCAATAAAGTACAAATGTATCTCCACCCCAGTGTTTTAACTTTAATTCTATTTTCTGTGGTCCAAGAGTTATTGCGAGAGCGTCTCTACTTTTGGAAACAGTGAGATGACCGTAAAGGTCATTATAATAGGTCCCGATGTAGTACTTTAAAGGCCGGGGAGGGAGATCAGGGGCTGGGGATTCCCCCAATGCTTCCGCCTGGATATTCTGTAAGTCCATTAATTTACGGTTCCAGTTCTGCATGGGATTGCCAAACCATAAGTCAAAGAATATCCGGCTTAGGGCCTCGGGGAGAAGAGATTCATATAGGTTGCTTAAGACAACTATGCCTATCCCTGATTCAGGAACTAAAGCTGCAATGCTTTTCATTCCCGAGGTACCGCCATTATGCCAGAGTATAGAGCGGGGGGAATATCGTGACAAGACCCAACCCTGACAGTAATATCTATCCTCGCCCCACACTCCCATACCCGCAGCAATTTTCGGAGTGTAAAGGTACTTTATTTGATTTTCACTTAGTAGTCGATTTTCTTTAAAAGAACCTTTCTTAAGATTAAATAACAGCCAGTTTGCCATATCCAAAGCGGTGGAATTGATTCCTCCCGCAGGAGCCACGGTGTAGAGCCAATTATGATGAGGCCAGTGGTCAGGCAGCGTTTTTATGGGACTTTTCGGGCCAAGGCCGTTATAGTAATGTCCCCAGGCACTATTGTTTGAACCGAGATAGCCTTTAAGTGTAGACGTAGTATTCTTCATTCCGAGGGGATTAAGGATTTTATCATGAAGGTTTTGTCTCCAGGTTTTCCCGGTTAGCTTCTTAATTAGCTCGGCAGCAACGAGAAATAAATTATTCTGATAGGTATAGTCTTTACGAAACCTGTTGGTGGGCTTTATGAAATTTAATTTTTTTATAATATCCCGGCCTGTAAATCCCAAATAAGGGAGCAGACAACCGGAATGTGGAGGGAGACCGCTTCGCTGCGACATAAGGTCCTCTACACGGAAATCGGAGGTTACCTCCAGGTTATGTAATTTGAAATCCGGTAAAAAGTCTCTGACTTTATCATTCCAAGACACTTTTCCTTCATCTACCAGCATAGATACCAGAGTTGCAGTAAATGATTTTGAGACAGACCCTATTTGAAAGACTGTTTGTTCATCAATCTTATCATTACTGCCCAGTTTCTTTACTCCAAAGCCTTTAGCATAAATCACATGAGCATCATTGACAATCGCAACCGACATGCCCGGAACGCGCCAGACTTTCATGGAATGCCCGATACAATGCTCAAATTCAGTTATTAATTTGTTGGGACTGAATTTCATTGCTGCCACTCCTTAAATTTATCCAATAGCTAAACCCCGCTTATCTCCTGGATAACGGTTTCTAAGTTCAGGTGGAGTCTTAAACTCCATCTGAGCTAAGAATCCTGTTAATTACAACATAATATGAATACCTACGATTTTAAGAACCAAAAGATAACTCACTAATGCAGATTCTACTTCCCCCTGACAAAGTTTGCTCACACATGGATTGAGTAAATCTCACTGCATAATGTGATTTGACTCACTGTCTGAAACTCTCCTTTTAGGTATGATTTCAGTAACGGATGACAACAACAATTTGTAAGGGGGAATATTAAATGTTTTGTAACCAGTGTGAACAAACACCTAAAGGTGGGTGTACCAAAGTAGGGGTATGCGGAAAAAACGAGGATATCGCCAGTCTTCAGGATACAATTATTTTCGCGTTAAAGGGTGTAGCGGCATATGCAACCCACGCTAAGGAACTTGGTTTTGTGGACGAAGAAGTAAACAAGATTACTCAGGAGGCTCTGTACAGTACTCTGACCAATGTTAATTTTAATTTAGAGCAAACCATAGGGATGGCCCTTAAAGTTGGTACAGCCACTGTTAAAATTATGGATGTGCTTGACAAAGCCCATACAAGTAAATTCGGTATTCCGGAGCCTGTAACTGTAAGCCAAAACAAAATAGAAGGGCACTGTATCCTTGTTACCGGGCATAACCTTTTTGCCCTTGAGGAACTTTTGAAACAAACTGCTGGAAAAGGCATTAATGTTTACACCCACTCAGAAATGCTGCCTGCCCACGGTTATCCTGCCCTTAAAAAATATCCTCACCTGAAGGGGAATGTGGGCAAGTCGTGGACTGACCAGCGGAAACTGTTTGAAGAGTTTCCGGGAGCGATTCTCGGTACAACCAACTGCCTAATGCCGATAAAAGGAAGCTACGCAGACCGGATGTGGACTTATGAGGTAACGGGATTGGAGGGAGTCTCCAAAATCGAGAACAATGACTTTGCTCCCATTATAAATAAAGCTTTATCCCTGCCTGCAGCAAAGGTAGAATCCAAGCAGGTTCTTACCACCGGGTTTCATCATGAGACCGTGATTAAAATTGCTCCCGAAATCATTGATGCGGTTAAAACAGGTAAGATCAAACGCTTTTTCGTAATTGCCGGTTGTGATACACCTGGCCGCGGCAATGACTATTACAGGGAACTGGCAGCCTCACTGCCAAAAAACTGTGTAATCCTTACTACTTCATGCGGAAAATTCCGGTTTAATGATCTTGACTTTGGGGTTGTACCTGGAACAGGTATTCCGCGTTATATCGATCTCGGGCAGTGCAACAATTCAGGTTCAGCCGTAAAGATAGCCCTTGCCCTTGCGGATGCCTTTGGGTGCACGGTTAACGATCTGCCGGTAAGCATTATCCTTTCCTGGTTTGAACAAAAAGCAGTGGCAATACTGCTGGGTCTGTTCAGCCTGGGAGTAAAGGATATTTACGTCGGCCCTAAAGCTCCTGAGTGGATAACTCCCGGCGTTCTTAAGGTACTACAAGAACACTTTAATTTACAGCTTATTGGCACAGTACAGGAAGATATTGCAGCCATTTTGGGGCCGAACGGAGTTAATAGTCCAGATACGGGCGACTATAAGACCGGTGAGGTAAGCAACGTCAAAAATGATGTTCCAAAAACTGAAAAAATAGGGTTTATTAAAAAGCTATTCAGTTTTTTCATATAAGGTTTGCGGAGAACTGTAAGTCGGTCTGTGTAAACTACCCTTGATGGGTAATCTAAGGCCTGCACTTTAATATGCAGGCCTTTACATAAGTTATTGATTGAGGTTAGCATGATGAGCTAAGGAGGTGAAGGGATGGACGCTGCAAAGTCAAAGATGATTATTGTCGGGCTGATTGTAGGGTTACTGAGTTTTTTCTTTCTGTTGGCAGATTCAGCAATCAGTTATTCGGATAATCCTCAGTTTTGTTTAAACTGTCATTCAATGAGCGAAGCCTATGAAACTCTACAAAATTCCAATCACAAGCAATTTAAATGCACCGAGTGTCATGCTCCAAAGTCGTATATTCCAAAGGTAGCTTTTAAAACGAAGTCGGGATTAAGAGACCTTTACGTGACAGTACTGGGTGAAACCCCACAGCTATTTGTGGCTACTGAAGAAAGTAAAAAAATTATCTCTGACAATTGTGCCAGGTGCCATAAGTCTACAATAGAACTTACCGGAATGGGTGAGGGAAGATTATGTATGGACTGTCACCGGGATTTGGTTCATAGAAAAATTTAAATTGATTCACAAAAAAGATTTAAAAAGGTGGTGCTTTAATTGACGAAGACAAGGTATTGGTTTTTAGTCACGGCGCTGTTTATAGTTATAATTTTCGTGGGAGCAGGGTGCGCGGTTAAGTCAGAGACAGCAGCCGACGTTACATCTATAAATGTAAATGAACTGGACCCTGCAGTCTGGGGTAAGGTATTTCCTTTGCAGTATAATAGCTATCTGAAAAATAAGGAAGGTTCTAAAACTGACTTCGGGGGGGCGGTGAAGGAATCCAAATTCAATACCGAACCGGAAATAAAGGAACTTTTTAAAGGCTATGGATTTAGTATAGAGTATAACGAAGACCGTGGACATACTTATGCCTTACAGGATTTATTATCAAGCAAACGGGTAAATGCAACAACACCGGGTTCCTGTCTAACGTGCAAGACCCCTTCAGTACCTCAATTAATGAAGGAATTGGGCCCTGCCTATTATACTACACCGGTGCTGGACTTAGCCAAGAATGTTAAACACCCTGTTGCATGTTCCGACTGTCATGATTCACAAACAATGGAATTGAAGGTAACTAGACCGGCCTTTATAAAAGCGATGAAAGAACGGGGTATAGATGTCAGTAAAGCCACAAAGCAAGACATGAGGACTTATGTCTGCGGGCAGTGCCACGTGGAATATTACTTCCAAAAAGATACTAAAGAGGTTACTTACCCTTGGGCTGATGGAGTGGAACCAAACCAAATAGAAGCATATTACGATTTTAGGAGCTTTTCAGACTGGGAACACCCTGATTCAAAAGCCAAAATGAGAAAGGTTCAGCACCCGGAATTCGAAACATGGAGTACAGGAACACATGGTTCAGCAGGGGTTAGCTGCAGCGACTGCCATATGCCTTACATGAGGGAAGAAGGGAAGAAGTTTTCTTCTCACTGGTGGACCAGTCCACTGAAAACTATTGATGTTTCGTGTAAGGTTTGCCATAAACAGGATGCCAAGTGGCTCAAGGATAGGGTTCTAAACACCCAGACAAGGACCTTTAACATGCAAACCAGAGCAAGCAGGCTCATCCAGGAAGGTCATCGGGCTATTAAAAAGGCACTTGAGGTTGAAACAGCTGACCAGAATAAAATTAAAGAAGCTCAAAAAATGGTGGTTAAGGCTCAATGGTATTGGGATTGGGTTGCTGCCGAAAACAGCCGGGGATTTCATAATCCTATACAGGCAATAGACTCCTTGGGTCTAGCCGTAGATTACGCCCATCAGGCAAGAGAATTGGCTGATCATGCATACTAATATTTCAAGCATCTCCATTATAATGCTATATATAAGGATGCGATGGCAGTGCTAAATTATAAAATGCCGGGCTGGTTTTATAAACATAAAGTAACCATCCCTAACATAAGACAGCTAATTGCTGCGTTTGTTGGAAGTTTTACAGGTATTGCAATTGTGGCTTACTTTAGTCTAAACCAGGAGATGAGTTTACTGGTGCCTTCATTTGGCGCTTCTGCAGTTCTTCTATATGCTGCTTCTCACGTTCCTATGGCACAATCAAAGAATGTTTTGGTGGGCCACTTGATATCGGCGCTGGTAGGAGTCACCATTTATCAGTTATGGGGCTTATCTTGGTGGACTCTTGCTTTAGGCGTGGCTCTGGCTATTTTGGTAATGATGTTTACCGATACCCTCCACCCGCCCGGAGGCGCTACAGCATTTGCGGCAGTTTTTACGCAACAGGAGTATATATTTGTTTTGAAACCTGTGGCAGTAGGGGTGCTTGTTCTATTAGCCATTGCTATAGTAGTGCATAAAACATTTAAATCCTCCCAATGCCTTGTAAGGGATAACAGTGAAGATAAATGATATTCAAGAAAAAGACCCCGGACAAAGCCGGGGTCTTTTTCTTGAAAACCAAAAAGCGTGTGGGTATTACTGTATGACTTTAATTAGTCAACATCCCCAAGAATCAAAAGGATCAGAATAAGGAACAGAACATACGCCATCTTGTCATTAAAAAATCCCATGGTCAATCCTCCTTATTTAGAATCTACGGCTTTGCGCCGGTCTTGGTACATTATATTGAAATCTAAGTTAAAGGGTTACTACCTTTTTAATTTTAATGAAATAATACACGCCCCTACTGGTGACAAGGGGGCGGTCAAACTACTTAAGGGTCAAATTTTGTCGATGGAAGTAATTTTCACAAGAAAAGTATATTTTCAGATTATTTTGTACCTTTACGATTTACAGAAAGTTCAGTATAATATAGCTAGTACTTATCATATATTTCTATATCTATATCCAAGCATTCCTCAAAGAACCTACTATTTTTTTCTTCTAGCTTAAGCACCACTGTACGTCGTTGAGTTTTGGTTGAAGCATTAATGTACAAAAAACAAGAGAATGGAGTCGATGTACACAATGGAAAATCGTTTCAAAAAGTCCTTATTGGACAAGAATACCTTTGGCATCACCTGGGAATTAGTTCCAGGCAGGGGGGCCAGAGAAAAAGCTCAGGAAAAGGCTATGGCAGACGCAGAGGCAGCGGTTAAAGGCGGCAGAGTTCATGCTTTGACAATAACTGACATGCCTGGCGGTAACCCTGCTATTCTTGCTGATTACCTGGGGATGGAATGCTTCCAAAAGGGTATTGAGCCATTGGTTCACTTCACCTGTAAAGATAAGAACAGGAACCAAATTGAAGGTCAGCTTTACTCAATGGACAGAGTTAATGTCCGTAACCTGCTTGTAATGACCGGAGACTATGTTTACACAGGCTATAAGGGCAGGCCTAAACCAGTATTTGATATTGATGTAATGCATATCCTGCAATTAATTACAGAAATGAACAATGGTTTAGAGTACCAGGGAATGAAAGGGACCATCAAACACCAAGCCAGTGACTTTTTTGCCGGCGCTGCAGTTTCTCCCTTTAAAAGGACCGAAGCTGAACAAATGGTTCAATATTATAAATTGAAAAAGAAAATAGCCGCTGGTGCCGAGTTTATCGTGAGCCAGTTGGGTTATGATGTTCGCAAAATTCATGAGTTAATTCAGTTTGTAAAATTAAGTGGATGGGATATTCCGGTAGTAGGAAACATCTATCTGCTGCCTCTTGGCGCGGCAAGACTTATGAACCGTAATGGCCTTCCGGGCTGTGTTGTTCCGGATAAAATGGTTGCGGATCTGGAAAAAGAAAGCAAGGCAGATGATAAGGGTAAACAAGCAAGGCTAGACCGGGCAGCTAAGATGTATGCTTTTATGAAGGGCATGGGTTATTCCGGTGTTCATATCGGTGGACACGGCATGGTTTATGAGCAAGTAGAATATATCCTTGATAAAGGGGAAGAGTATTACAAGAATTGGCAGGATCTGGTTCATGAATTTGATTATCCTATTCCCGGTGGCTTCTACATGTACGAAAAAGATGAAAAAACCGGTCTGAACTCAACGAAACTTACAGAGAGAAAAGGTCGTCCGCTGGATACTAACGTTGAGTTTACCTATAGGCTTTCCAATATTATGCACCATTTGATGTTAGAGCCCGGAACTCCTTTGTGGGGGCCAATGAAGGCAATTTCAAAAGCAGTTGACGGTACTTCAATGGAAAAACCGTATCATTTCATTGAGCATATGGCCAAGGTTGCTATCTTTGACTGCAAGGACTGTGGCGACTGTGCTCTTCCGGATGTTGGTTATGTCTGTCCCATGTCTAACTGCCCCAAGAACCAGAGGAATGGTGCCTGCGGGGGAAGTTGGGATGGCTGGTGTGAAGTTTATGGTGAAAAGAAAAAGTGTGCCTATGTTAGAGCTTATGCCAGACTTAAGAATTCCGGTAAAGAAGAGAATTTGAACGGTGATATTGTTCCACCGGCAAACTGGGATTTATACCAGACACCGTCGTGGTCTAACCTATACCTTGGTAGGGACCATACCTCCAAAAAATACGGTGTGGAATATATTCCACCAAAGCATAAATAATTTAGCTAAGAGGGAGTGTCTCAAATATGAGATGCTCTTCTTTTTTTTGTAACCTCCCGAAACTTAGGGCCGGGGAATCCGTCGAGGCATTGCGCAAGGAAAATCTTGCACAATGCCCCACCGGATTCCCGGACTTATCCGCAAGGAGAGTATGAAAAAGAAAGACCATCAAAAGTTAATCTTTAAACTTTGATAATAATAGTTTCATAGTCCATAAAAAAGATAACCCCCCTTCGATTTCAAAAAATCGAAGGGGGGTTTCCTCTTTCAACTGTTCATTATTGTTGGGGGAAGAAGGCAATATTCAGAAAAGGCAGTAACTCTCTGCGTTCTCTCTGTGTCCTCTCTTTTGCCTTAAATGAATCAATTCACTCCCTCTGTGGTTATTCTTTTAAAAGCCCTCTTGTAAATTCAATTATCTCATTAGTAGCATTGACATCACCCATGGCCATGATGTGTATTCCGTCAATGTGTTTATACACCTTTTCGATGAAGTCACAGGATATTTTTGCACCGGATACGCCTTCTCTTACCTTTGCCATTACATCATCCGGAATTTCTATTCCGTCAACGTGGTCGTTCATGTATTCAGCCATCTTAACACCTTTTAAGGGCATAAGGCCGATAATTACAGGTTTTCCGAATTCCTTCATTTTAGTTACAAATTCGATAGTTTGTTCTGCATCGTAACACGGTTGGGTTTGGAAGAAATCAACCCCGGCTTCGATTTTTCGCTGAACTCTGTTGAAGACAGCGTCCATATTTGTTGCTGAGGTACTGGTAGTTCCGCTAATCATAAAATTGGTAGGGCCTCTGAATTCTTTTCCGTTGGCATCTAAACCTTGGTTCATGTCTTTGATTAGTTTTATCAATGATATTGTATTGAGGTCATACACGGCGGACGAAGACTTATACGGCCCATGTTGGGGTGGATCACCTGTTGTTGGCAGCAGAAAACTGATACCCAGAGCAGATGCCCCTAAGAGGTCAGCCTGTGTACCTAACAGGCTGCGGTCGCGGCATGTAAAGTGAGGTATAGTATCAATGCCGAGTTCAGACTGAACTATGTGGGCTAGTGAAACAGAGTTAATCCGCATTTTTGCCATCGGACAATCATGAATGTTAATGCCGTCAAGTTTCACGTAACCACGCGCTTTTTCCAATGTTGTCTTTACATCTGTTCCCTCAGTTGGACCAAGTTCTGTGGTAAAAACAAATTGTTTGCCTAATTTTTCTTTTAGTCCCATAGAATCCCTTCCTTTTTTGGTTGCTAATTCCATTTATTCTCCCCAAAAGATGGGATTCCTTCCGGATTTTCTAAGAACTTGGTGAAAAATTAACAGTCAGCGGTAGTTCAATTTAAGCGTAGGAGGCCTCTGTATAAGGAGTATAGCGAAGGTAAACACTTTTAACTAGAAGAAATGACAGCTCAGACACTAATGGAAACCGATGTTTGCCAATTTTAATTTTAATTTAGTTTTTAGTTTTAGTTTTTAGTTTTTTAGTTTTTAATTTTAATTTTAAGTTTGGATTTTTGGAGTTCAATTAAGTTTGGATTTTTAATGCACCTAAGCAAAACAAACTAAAACAAACTAGAACAAACTAAACCAAAACAAAATGATTGACAGAATTGTTTTGCTAAATTAAAATAGAACTAAATTCTGTAATTATTGATTATAAGGAGAAGCTCATGGTCGATGAATCGCTATTAACTGCAGAAGAGGCTGCGAAAATACTAAAAATCTCTAAATACACTCTTTATGAGTTAGTAAAGCGTGGGGGAATTCCGGCCCGGCGAATTGGGCGTCAGCTGCGTTTTGACCGAGATGTTTTGCAAAAATATCTTAGGGGAAATATAGAACAACCTCCTTTGAGTGAACAGATCACAGATATCAATCAAAGAAATTCACAGGACCTTCGCTTTGTCGGCAGCCATGACCCTGTACTGGAACTTCTCATAGAATTTTTAAAGCACTCTTCAGAAAAAATCAATCTTCTTCCTTCTTTTAAGGGGAGCATGGACGGGTTGATCGCTTTATATAGACGAAAAGCAGATATAGCGGGTGTGCATCTTTGGGATGATCAAACAGAAGAATATAACCTTCCCTTTATTCACTACGTATTACCAGGAGAATCTGTTGTGGTAGTGAATCTGGTGCAGCGAATACAAGGGTGGATTTTCCGTCCCGGTAATCATTTAAAAATTAATGCCTGGGAAGATATTGCCAAAAAAGGTTTACGGTTCATAAATCGGCAAAAGGGTTCTGGCACCAGATTAAGATTGGACTCATTTCTGCGCATTAACGGAATATCTCCTGCAGCTATAGACGGATATCAGGATGAAGAGAATACACATATGGGAATTGCCTGCCGAGTAGCTAATGGAGAAGCTGATGCTGGAATAGGTGTCCAATCTGTTGCGAACCGGCTTGGACTTGATTTTGTACCCTTGTTTAATGAAAGGTATGACCTTATCTGTCTAAAGGAAACAAGCCAGACCAAACTATGGCAAAACATAATGTCCATATTAACTTCAGATCATTTTCAGCATGCGGTCCATAGTTTTGCTGGTTATGATACAACCTTAACAGGTACATATTTAATGGGAGGGAAAGATGACTTATGATTAAGGGAAGGAGAATTATTATGAAAAAATGGTTTCTAGTGTTGTCTTCAATCTTTGTATTATTAATTGCCGGTTGTGGGACAACTACATCAAGTAATTCCGATTCACAGGCTCCTTCTGGTACTGGTGAACAACCTTCACAGGTTCAGACACCTGCTAATCCCAGTGTTATCCTTGCTACAACAACCAGTACCCAAGACTCAGGACTACTGGATGAGTTAATCCCAGAGTTTGAAAAGGCAACTGGTTATAAGATTAAGACCATTGCTGTCGGTACTGGGCAGGCTTTGGCAATGGGAGAAAAGGGTGAAGCTGATGTACTTCTTACTCATGCTCCAGCCTCTGAGAAAAAATTGGTTGACAGCCAAGCCGCTGTCAATTATCAACTGGTTATGCATAATGATTTCGTACTTGTTGGACCCCCAAGCGATCCGGCAAAGGCTAAAGGTATGAAATCCCCCTCTGAAGCTCTAAAAGCTATTTCCGACAGTCAATCTATTTTTATGTCACGTGGGGATGATTCCGGTACACACAAAAAAGAGAAATCATTATGGGAAAAAGTAAACATTAAGCCAGAAGGGAAATGGTATCAAGAAAGTGGTTCTGGAATGGGGCAAACTCTAAATATAGCATCTGAGAAAGCTGGTTATACGTTAACGGACCGTGCGACATTCCTGTCTTTAAAAAAGAATTTGCAGCTTGAGATAGTGGTTGAAGGTGAGAAATCACTGTTAAACATTTATCATGTGATGCAGGTAAATCCTGATAAATTCCCCAAAGTCAATGCAGATGGGTCCAAAGCATTTGCTGATTTTATGATTGATTCTAAAGCCCAGACTATTATCGGTGAATTTGGCAAGGACAAATTTGGGCAGCCTCTCTTCTTCCCGGATGCGGGTAAGAGTGAAGACCAGATAGGAAAATAAGGCTGTGGTAAAATGGAACTAGTTTTAGAAGGACTTAGGAAGGCAATTTATATGCTTATCACCGGTGATCCTGAAGTATTTCGCATTACACTTTTGACACTTCAGGTATCCGGAACTGCTACTTTAATTAGTCTTCTGATAGGAATTCCCTTGGGAACTCTTTTGGCTTTAACCCGTTTCCCGGGACAGCGCCTGCTGTTGAGTTTAGTCAATACAGGGATGGGACTACCTCCGGTAGTTGCAGGACTTTGGATTTCAATTTTTCTTTGGCGGTCAGGACCCTTAGGTTCTCTTAATCTGCTTTATACACCTACTGCTATCATTATTGCCCAGGCGGTTATTGCTTCTCCAATCGTCATTGGGCTAACCAGTGCTGCTATTCAACAAATAAACCCTAAGTTGAGATTACAGATAAAAGCCTTGGGGGCAACGAGGCTTCAATATCTTTGGTTTTTGTTGAAGGAAGCCCGGTTTTCTTTGCTTGCTGCTGTAATCGCAGGCTTTGGGGCAGTCGTATCAGAAGTGGGTGCCTCGATGATGGTGGGAGGAAATGTAAAAGGGTATTCTCGGGTACTAACCACAGCTACAGTGATGGAAGTTTCCAAGGGCAATTTTGATGTAGCAATCGCCTTAAGTGCTATTCTTGTCCTTCTTACTTACCTTACCACGTTATGGTTGACTCTTTTGCAGCAGAAACGATAGGGGGACCAAATCTTGTTATTAGCGCAAAATATATGTTGGCAGCAGGATGGCAAAGATATATTGAAAGATATTGATTTTCATCTAAAAAAAGGGGAAATTGTTGGATTGGTTGGCCCCAATGGTTCGGGGAAAAGCAGTTTGTTAAAGATTCTTTCTTTTCTGGAGGAGCCTACTTCAGGACAGTTAGCATTTCAAGGGAAAGAAATAACCGGGAATGCTCCTTTAATGATAAGACGACGAATAGCAGTGGTTTTTCAAGAATCACTTTTGTTTAATACAACGGTGTTTGAGAACGTCGCATCGGGGTTAAGGATTCGTGGCTTAGCGAAGCGTGACATAAAACATCGAGTAGAAAAATGGCTGGACTCTTTTGGTATTCTTCATCTCGTCAACCAGGCAGCTAACTCCTTGTCTGGTGGTGAAGCTCAACGTGTAAGTTTGGCCCGTGCATTTGTACTCGAACCCGATATACTTTTTTTGGATGAGCCCTTTTCTGCGCTGGATACTCCGACAAAGGAAGCCTTGATTGATGACTTGGATAAGATTCTTAACACAACAAAAACTGCTGCAATTCTTGTAAGTCATGACTTTAGGGATATTCTTCGCCTGACGCAGCGTGCAGTTGTTCTTATAAATGGAAGAGTAGAAGCTGACAACATGCCAGTTGCGTTACTAAATGGTTCTTCTTCAATTCAAGTCGAAAATTTCCTTGCGCATTGGAAAAAGGAATGGAAAAAGTCTTCATAAAATTAAGTTAGCCCGTCATTGACGGGCTAATTATTTTATTTCATTATCATTACATCGGTAGACTTAATCAGGGCTGCTACATCATCCCCTGCTTTTAACCCTAATTCTAAGACGGAATCATTAGTAATGGCAGCTACTACCTGTTGACCTCCTACATCTACAGTTATCTGGGCCATTACTGCTCCGGTTTTTACATCTTTTATTTTTCCCGTTAGCTTATTTCTTCCGCTGATGTTCATCTAATCACCCCCCTGTCTATTATGTTTCATTAAATTATTGTCGAAATTGGGCAATTAATATACAATACGTACTACTTCCAAAATAAGGTATTTAGTTGTTTGTTTCAGCTGCTTTACTTTTGCACCACTTTATTCGGTGACTTGGACATCTTAGGAGGAAACTGCTAAAATAGAGGAGAAATCTATTTGATAAAGAGGTGGTCAAAGTGGCTGATGATAATACAAATAGATTTGTTGCCGGACTAAGACCTAAGTCAAAAATATGGATTGAAATTGATGGTGAAGTAGTTTTTGGCGGGGGGAGAATGGCTCTCTTTGAGGCTATTGATAGATATGGATCCATCCGGCAGGCGGCTCTGAATTTAGGTATGTCCTACCGGGCGGCATGGGGCAAAATAAAGGCTACTGAGCAGCGTTTGGGCTTCGAATTGGTGGAAAAACATGCGGGTGGTTCCCAAAGTGGCGCTGTGCTGACTCCTGAGGCCCGAGAAATGCTTGTTCTTTATCATAAATTCAAGGAAGACTCAGTTAAAGCAGTAGACAATTTGTTTGTCAGCTACTTTAATAAGTTTATGAATACTTAGGATTTGTTTTTAACCGGGTTTGTCTTTTAGACCAAGACAGACCAGCAGGGATTTTTGAATTATTAATCGGAACGAGGTAAGTGCATTTGATATACGTAACTGGAGATACGCATGCAGGGACCAATATTGCAAAGTTAAATTCAAAATCATTTGTTGAAAATAGCTTACTTTCCAAGAATGATTACGTTATAGTTGCAGGTGACTTTGGAATTGTTCTGGATATCAAGCATCAAGATAGATATTGGCTAGAATGGTTTGAACAGAAAAATTTTACTACATTGTTTGTTGATGGAAATAATGAAAACTTTGATTTTCTTAACAGTCATCCAATTGAACGATGGCGTGGCGGTAAGGTCCATATGATTAATGACAGCATTATTCATCTAATGAGGGGTCAGGTTTTTGACTTCGATGGTATAAAGATATTTACCTTTGGCGGTGCAAAATCCAAAGGCATTGAGCGTAAAGTACAGAATGGTTCATGGTGGAAGGAAGAAATGCCGTCAGAAGAGGAGTATAAAGAAGGGATAGAGGTGCTCGAACGTCATAACTGGAATGTTGACTATATTGTTACTCATACATGTCCCGGGGCTGCTTTAGAATGTATTAGTCAATACGGCGTTAAAGGTAAAGCAAATGAGCTTCATGTTTACTTTGATGAACTGAATAAAAAAGTAAAGTATAAACACTGGTATTTTGGTCATTACCATAGGGATATAAAATTGTCGGATAAAATGACATTATTGTTTAACAAGGTTGAGAGGGTTATCTAAATAAAATCGGTTGTTACCTGACGCCCGGCGATATAAAAATCACCGGTTTTTTTGTCGTTAAGAGGCCAAAGTAGTAATTGGTAGATGATCGTGAAAAGTGTAAAGAGGTGTAAAGCAAGTTGAAATAAATTGTAAAGTAGATTTGCTGCTAAGTACGGGTGGAACCTTATAAAGCCATTATGCTTTTACTGACATAATGGAAGTTCAAATCGACTAAATATTAATAAAAAGTCATGCAAACTTGTAAACAAGCAGTACAAAGTAGTGTAAAGCAATTTTACAAAAAATCGTAAAGCAGAATTCTTCTAAGCATTGGAGATAGCGAAATTACAGCTTATTGGGGATTTTATATAGTTGGTATAAAAATTGCATTATGTTTTTTTAGGCATAATAAAAACATCTTACTCAGAACTTCGGTCTTCCAAAACAGGTTTTAAGGGGGCGTCGATATTGAAAATCCTGATTCATATTGATGACAGAGGTAATATAGCCAGTATGGGAAATGGGGAATTAAGTGAATATTTGGTAACCATGATTGAGAAAGAGGGATGGGGAGTATGCTCGGGGGTTACCTGTCAGCAATTATCGGTTCATTCTGATATTTCGGATTCACATAAAATTTCTATGTGCTTTAAAGCCGATATTAAACAATCTAAACTAGAAGAAGCAATTAATTTTATTTCATCATTTCTATCCATGGACTGTGTGTTACTTCCTTATACAGCCGCGTAGACTTAGTAATTCATGGGGGCGGGCAAAAAATTACCCTTAATTGCCAATTGCCAATTGCCAATTTAGTTTGCCAATTGCTGCCAAATGCTGCCAATTCCTGTTAATCGGATAAACCAAATCTAACCAAACTAAAGCGAACTAAAACAAACTAAAACGAACTAAAACAAACTAAAATGATTGACAGGATTGTTTTACTAATTTAAAATAGAACTAAATTCTTTGGTTTGAGTTTATTAAGTACTCCGAGCCTGCAGCCTAAATCTCTTGAGACATGGTAAATGGCCGTCTGGGTATAGTGGGAAACTGCTGTGCCTTCCTTTTGAAAAGGAGTGCAGTATTTGTTTGGCATAATATGCCGGACAACTGTACTCTATTCAGTTGTCCGGCTTCTTTTGTTTTTGTTATTTGTTAGCTGGTTCTTTTCAACAATAGGATTACCATGGGAGGTGTTTTGAAAATTTTTCACAGATCAAGGCTTCTAAAGACAAAAGAATGTAATATTTACTGGGAGGGAATATGAATGAAAAGAAAGTTTAAGTATTCTTTGACATTATCTCTATTAGTTATACTTATCTTCACATTGACAAATTTCGCGGCTGCAATTCCACAGGACACTAAAGGACACTGGGCCGGTAAGCAAGTTATTGAATTGTTGAGTCAGGAGATAATATCAGGTTACAAGGATGGTACGTTTAAGCCAGATAATAATATCACCCGTGCAGAGTTTGTTACATTGGTCAATAAATCCTTTGGCTTTAGTGAGGCTGCTGAGACTGGTTTTAATGATGTTAAATCATCTGAATGGTTCTCGGATGAGATTACAAAAGCAAAAGCTGCCGGTTATATATCAGGTTACCCTGACGGCTCCTTCAAACCAAATAAACAGATACAGAGACAGGAAGCTGCTATTATACTGGCAAAGGTATTGAACCTTGGAACTGCTGGTGAAGATCTGAATGATTTTAAAGATGCAGGTGAAATAGCTGCATGGAGCAAATCAGCTGTAAATGCAATTACAGCCAAGGGTATTATCAATGGTTATCCTGACAAAACCTTCCGTCCCGCAAAGGCAATAACAAGAGCAGAAGTAGCCGTCTTACTTAATTCCTCAAGCATATCAGATAATAATACCGAATATAACAAACAGGGAACCTTTGGTCCTGTTTCAGGCATACAGGAAATTGACGGAAATCTAATTATCAGCGCATCTGGGGTTATAGTTCAAAATACAAAAATTAATGGAAACCTCATCTTGGACGAAGCAATCGGTGAGGGTGAAGTTACTCTCAAAAATGTGGTCGTTTCTAGAAATACCGTTGTTAAAGGCGGAGGGTCACACAGCGTAGTTTTGGAAGACTGCTCCATACCATCAATGTCTGTAGCCAAGGAAGGTGTCCGGATTGTTGCCTCAGGTAAAACCTCGGTTCGCAGTCTATGGTTGGAAACAGGTGTTACTTTGGCCGAATCGGGTATGTCCGGTTCTGGAATTGGATCGGTATATGTATCAGCAAAGGTTTCTGCCAGCACCAAGATAAGCCTTAACGGAAACATTAATGAAATTTATGTCGAAGCAAAAAAAATAAAACTGGATGCAGCCCGTGGGACAATTGGCAAATTAGAAATTGCCAAAACTGCCGGGGAAACTGCTGTCAATCTGGCAAGTGATGCCAAAGTAGGTACTTTAGAGTTAAATGCTGCTGTAAATGTAACAGGTACAGGAAAAATTGACACTGCAAAAGTCAATGCTTCAGGAGTGACTATGCAGCAAAAGCCGGGGACTGTGCAAAACCCTGGCAGTTTACCTGTAACCATCGGGGAATCAACTTCAACTTCAGGTTCAACCACTGATGGTAGTTCCGGAAATAATAACGGAACCGGGGGCGGTGATGGAAATAATCCGCTTAACTTAATGGGAGCATATCTGACTACTATTAGCTCTGATGGCCAATCGTCAACAACCGGATATGAGGTTGACGGAAGTAGTTCAATACCTGTGAGACCGACAATAAAACTTCTTTTTGACAGAGGAGTCGCTAGGGACCACTGGGAAAACAATCAGGGCTGTGTCTCCCTGCAAAACAATAGCGGCACCAATATACCGATTACTGTCTTAAGAACATCTACATCGGTTGATGGCGAAAAAGAAAGTATTTTTATAAGACCTGTGAGCGATTTAGGCAAAGGCCAAACTTATAAAATCATTATAAGCGCGAACCTTATGGCCAATAATGACAATACCCTTGGACATGAAGAAACCGTAACCTTTACTGTGGTTTCTTCCTCTGGTGGAGGTGGAGGAAGTGGCGACGAGACACCGGCTGCCTCAGCACCACCGGTATTGTCCGGTGCCGAGGTTACAACTAAGGGGGATATTAGTCTTACTTTCAGTAAGAGTATGGCAATTCCTTCCTCTTCAGGGATGGCTGAAGCTTGTATACAATTTACGGTAAAAGTAAACGGAATTGACCGTACGGTAGGATCAATAAGTTGTACAGATACAACCGGAAAGCTAAAGCTTACAATGAGCCCCAAAATTACCTATGGGCAATCTGTAACTGTTGCCTACAGTAAAAGTTCAAATTCAGACGTTCAGATAAAGTCAGAAGATGGAGGGCTTTTGGATTCCTTTACCGCCCAGACGGTAACCAACAACCTGCCAGGAACGGCACCATTGCTAGTAAGTGCAGTAACAGGCTTAGATGGTAGTAAGGTAATTTTAACTTTTAACAAGTCTATGGCTGACCCGAGCGGAAAACATGATCAGTTTTCAGTGCTGGTTAATGGGACTCCAGACACGGTGACCGGAGCTGTTTATAATGATACGAAGATTGAATTAATATTAACTAACCCTACGGCTGGTACTGAAGAAATAACAGTGTCATATACTAAGGGCACCGTTACTTCGGCTGACGGAGAGTTTCTGGAATCTTTCAGCAATCAGTTTGTAACAAATAGTCTGCTGCCTGTCGCTCCGCTTTTCGTAAGTGCAGCTACAAGTGCTGACGGAAATTATATAAATATTACCTTTGATAAAACAATGGCCAGTCCGGCAGATAAGCAGGATCAGTTTACTATCCTTGTAAATGGTGCTAGCAATCCTGCGACAGCTGCTTCCTTAAGCAGCGATAAGTTGAAAATCAAATTAACACTCACAACACCTGTTATAGGCGGGGACGCCGTGACAGTAGCCTATACTCAGGGTACAATAGCAGCTGAGAACGGTGGTGTACTGGAGAGTTTCAGTGCGCAGCCGGTAACTAATACGGTTCTGATTCCGGCACCGGTATTGTTGGCTCTTGAAGTTACTTCAAAGGGAGATATCAGCCTTACTTTTGATAAAGATATGTCCATTCCGACTGCTATGGCTGATGCATGTGCACAGTTTACGGTAAATGTTGATGGAACAGATAGAGCAGTAACTATTATTGAGTCAACCAATACCGTTGGGAAAATTAAGCTGGTTATGGGCGATGATATACTGCCCGGCCAGGTGGTAACTTTAGCTTACACAAAAAGTTCTAACACCGATGCAGAGATAAAGTCAGCAGATGGTGGGGTCTTAGATAATTTTACAGCCACACCTGTTACTAGTCTGTAAAAAATGAAGGGGTGGTCGAGAGTGTTAATATATAAAGCAAAACAAAAAAGCATACTTCTAATTGTAGTTATGATGATTTTTCTGTTTTGCATACCGGTTTTGGCAGGTGAAGGAGACTCATCAGGCGGGGGGCAGGGTAACCCCCTCGCCCTGGTTTCTTCTACTCCTGCCAATGGACAGAAGGATGTTTCTTTAACACCTGAGATAACTCTTACTTTCAGTAAGAATGTGGTAAACATGTCTGTCAGAGATAACAACGAAAAGTGTTTTGAACTATACGACGATAACAAGAACAAGGTATCTGCCAAGGTTATTCTGGCAGACGATCAGATTGAACCTGAGAAAAAACGAATAATTGTTATTTCTCCAACTGAGAAACTGAAACCGGGTACATCCTACACAGTAAAGATTTTGCCTGAATTACAGTCAAAAAGCGGTGTCACATTGGGTCAGCCACAGGAAATTCGCTTCACAACGGCCGGAGTTAAGGTGCCAGAAGTTACCCAGAAAACGTCTACGGTCTCAAACAATACCCCTTCTCCGAAGGCCCCGGCAGCGATTCCATCACCGGCACCAAAATCACCCGACAAAGTGAGCTCAAAACAAAATGAATTACCCGCCAAAGAACAGCCAATCTCTCAAACTAATTCTGAAAATAAATCAACTTCAAAAGCTGATACTACTTCTACCGTGAATGACACCACTAAACAAGAAATACAGGATCAGGGTGTATCTTCAGCCGGACCTTCCGAAGATCAGAATGGTGAAAATAAACCCGCTGCAACCTCAGCGGCAGAAGAGCAGAAAGCAGAAGATCAAAAGCCTGATGGTAATAATCCGGGTAATTATGTATTCTTCCTATTATTAGCTGCGGCAGCAGCATTGGCTGGATTCGTTTATATGAGAAGAAAGAAATATTAAGGTTTAAAACTTTGTTATTGGGGGTGAACATAACGAGAAAAAAGCTTGTTTACATATTACTTATAATTGGCCCCCTTGTATGTGTTGTTGCGTCTCTCTTCATTGGCAGATACCCTATCACCATTGCCGATGTAACCGGCGTTTTATGGTCTAAACTTACTCAAAATCCAAGCGGCATCCCGGAAAAATATTATGCGATAATTTGGGAGATACGGATGCCGAGGGCGATTGTAGGAGCACTGGTGGGTGGTTCGCTGGCTATAAGCGGTGCTGCCTTCCAGGGGCTCTTCCGAAATCCGCTGGTCAGCTCGGGTATACTTGGAGTAAGCTCGGGTGCGGGTTTTGGAGCAGCGTTGGCTATTCTGCTATTTAGCTCAACCTCCTATGTGTATCTTTTTTCCTTTGTTTTTGGCGGTGTTGCCGTGTTTTTAAGTTACATTATCGGAAGGGTCTATAATACTACTCTCACGATAATGCTTGTTCTTGGAGGAGTAATTGTATCTTCCATCTTTTCAGCCCTGATTTCATTTATTAAGTATGTGGCCGATCCTTATAACCAGCTGCCTACAATAGTATTTTGGCTAATGGGAAGTTTAGCCTCCCTACAGTTCAAGGATATATTTATTGCCGGAGTTCCAATGATAGTTGGCATAATCGGTCTTATTGCTCTTAGGTGGAAAATAAATGTTCTGTCTATGGGTGATAAGGAGGCACGAACGCTTGGTATTAATACAGCACTATATAAGGCGATTATTATAGCTTTCGCCACTTTGGCAACTGCAGGTGCCGTATGTGTCAGCGGAATTATTGGTTGGGTGGGACTGGTTATACCCCATATAGGAAGAATGTTGGTTGGCAATGACAATAAGGTACTTATACCGACAAGCCTCTCTTTGGGGGCTTGCTTTCTCATCATTGTAGATAACTTAGGCAGGGTTATCAGCGGATCAGAAGTGCCGTTAGGGATATTAACAGCATTGGTTGGAGGGCCGTTTTTTATTTACCTCCTGAAAACAACCAAGGGAGGAGGCTGGTAAACATAATGGCTAAGGTATTTGTTCAAGGTGCAGGCTTCGGATATGGATCTCAGGACGTTTTTAATGAAATTAATTGTAAGATTGACAGCGGTGAAATTTTCTGCATTGTTGGCCCTAACGGATGTGGTAAGACCACCTTCATTGACTGTCTTCTTGGTATTCTGAAGCTAAATGAAGGAGATATATTTTTAGAAGGTCAGAATATTAAAACCATGACTCCGGGTGAAATTGCCAAACTAATATCTTATGTCCCTCAATTGCATGAAAAAACCTTTCCTTATTTAGTGAAGGAAATTGTGATGATGGGACGGGCGGCGTATACCGGGTGGTTTAGTTCTCCCTCCAAAGAAGACTCGGAAATAGCCGAGAGTGTACTGGATATGGTTGGATTAGGTGATTTTAAAAACAAACCATACACCCAGTTAAGTGGAGGAGAAGGACAGCTGGTGATGATTGCCCGGGCTCTTGCGCAGAAGGCCTCTGTGATAGTTATGGATGAGCCTACAGCACATCTGGATTTCAGGCACGAAATGAAAGTTTTGGAGACTATTGTCAAACTGGTTAAAGATACCAGGTTATCAGTGATAATGGCCACTCACTTTCCAAACCATGCTTTTTACTTCGAAAACAACAGGATTCCGACGTCAGTGGCTTTAATGAGTGATATGACTTTTTCCCAAATAGGAAGCCCGTCTAATGTGTTATCTGAAGCAAATATAAAGAAGCTTTATAATATTAACGCGAAAGTTGTTTCATATCCTATTAGCAGTGATACTGAGTTGAAACAGATAATACCTATAAACAGCAATATTGATTCAGGAACTATTGCGTGAATAGAAATATAAAGGTGTGATTTTCTTGAGAAAAGCAGCTTTAAGTAGACTGTTCGTATTTAGTTTATCTTTATTAATTATAATTTCGTTATTACTGACCGGTTGCACAGACGGTGGTAAAGTTGGCTTAGAACAGAATAAATCATCTAACACTGTTTTAGTAACAGATAGTGCTGGACGCACGGTAAATGTACCGGAAAAAGTTAATAAGATTGGCTGTCTATATGCCTTTTCGGGACATGTGGTCGCAATGCTCGGAAAGGGGCCAAACGTAGTAGCGGTGGTAGAGGGGCTCAAGCGGGATAAACTTCTCACCCAAATGGTCCCAACTATTAAAGATACAATGACCCCGGTTTCCTCGGGCGCAATTAATATTGAAGAGTTAATTAAAGCCGACCCTGATATAGTTTTTGTTCAGACGGATACAGCCAGCAATCCGGGAGAAGTGGAAAAACTTCAAAAGACCGGTATTCCTTTTCTTGTGGTAGCTTTCAATAGTATTAAAGAACAGCAGTTTGCTATCGAGATGATTGGCAAGGCCATAGGTGCTGAGGATAAGGCCAAGGAATACATTGATTACTATAACAGTTGTATTAAGCAGGTTTTGGATAAGGCGGACCGAATCCCGGAGTCACAAAAATTGAGACTATATCATTCAGTCAACGAGGCTGCCAGGACAGATACTAGGAATACACTGCCGGCAGACTGGATAGAGGTAACCGGTGCAATTAACGTTTCAGTTGATAAAAATTTAAAACTAATTGAAGATAAACACTTTGCTTCCCTGGAACAGATTTACTTATGGGACCCTGAAGTAATCATGGCGAATGAATCAGGTGTAGCTGATTATATTTTGACCAACAAACAGTGGGCTGGACTTAAAGCGGTAAAAGATCGAAAGGTGTACCAAATGCCAAACGGGATATCCAGATGGGGACACCCTGGATCTTTGGAAACACCGCTTGCGGTATTGTGGACCGCCAAAACCTTATATCCCGAAATGTTTACCGAAATCAATATGGCAGCTGAAACGAAGGCTTTTTATAAGGAATTTTTTAATTTCGAACTTACAGATGAGGATGTAACAAAGATACTTGCAGGTAAGGGTATGAGAATATCCAAAGGCAGTAAGGGCTAATTTGGAAACTGTTATCCAGGCGCATTAGAATCCATTACCAGATAATTGACAAGCAGCAGTCTAACGGCAATTAGTTACCGCATAAACTAAAAGGAGGATGGTTAATGAATATCCTGGTTTGTATTGATGACACAGACAATATAGAGAGTAGGGGCACCGGAGAATTAGCGGAAACCCTGACAGAGGTAATTAAAGAAAACGGATGGGGAACATGTTCCGGAATAACCAGGCACCAATTGTTTGTTCACCCGGATATTCCATATACGTCTCATAACAGCTCAATGTGTTTCAAAGCTGATATAAAAGATTCAAGACTGGATGAAGTGATTGTTTGTGCCTCTGAATTTCTGGTCAAAGAAAGTGCGCAAGGTTCTGATCCCGGTTTATGTGTCGCTGATTTATCACAGCTGCAGCGGCCTGAACTGCTTATCGACTTCGGGAAAAGGGCTAAGAAAGAAATTTTCACCAAAAAAGAAGCGTACGATTTAGCCAGAAAACAAGGAGTTCACCTGTCAGAACACGGGGGGACCGGACAGGGGATAATTGGCGCTCTTGCGGGGGTTGGCCTCCGTTTAACCGGGAATGACGGGAGGTTCAAGGGCAAACATCGCATTGATGCAGAAAACAATGCTGCAACTGTTAAAGAAATCATTGCACAAACCAGCATAGAAGAAGTACGGAGTTTAGAAGGTGAATTGCTGGCTGAAAATGACAGAATCCGGCTGGGAGTTAAAATTAAAAGCGTTCTCATAAATGAAAAAAGTGTGCTACTGGTTAAATATTTACAGGGTTCCACTAATGAAATCAGGTGGGAAACGTGCAATATGAAGGATTTAAGAAGTTATTAAGGATGTCTATTGTACCCAGAGTATGGAGGGAAATATATTGTGCGTTGATGATAAATTATCAAACCTAATTGCCAAATATGTAACCCGAGTCGGGCAGGATATGGTTTTTCAAGGCAGGGATGACATACCTGAGGACTTTGGTGCGACTGTAACTTTTGCCGGGGCATGCACCAGTTTTACCATTGATGTTGAAGATGAAGTTTGCTTTGAAGAGGATCAGACCTGCTATAACTGCCGATATCGCAGCTGGACATATGACGGCTTTAGCTGCTTAAAGGGGTTTCCGCTGACTTAATTTGCATTGCGAAGGATAATCGACTCAAATGAAGAATTTTATTTTTGGGAGGTTTCTATGACCGCAGAAAATTCCAAAAAGATCTTCAAAAACGAGTTTAATTTAATGGAACTTGCAGGTGCATTTGGTGACCTAGGAACTTTGGTACCATTTATTTTGATATACATAACCATTCTGAAGTTTAACCCGGCGTATGTATTTTTGACATTCGGTATTTTTAATATTTTTATTGGATACCTTTATAAAACACCTGTTCCGGTACAACCGATGAAAGCAATTGGCGGTTTTGCAGCCACACATGCAGGTCAGGTGACTTCCGGGATGGTTTCCGGAGCCGGTCTTTTTTCAGGGTTGTTCTGGAGTGTTCTAGCCGTCACGGGTATGACTGAGGTTGTAGCAAAACTAATTAAGAGGCCTATAGCGAAGGGGATTATTCTCGGATTGGGGTTATCGTTTATACTTGAAGGTATAAAAATGATGCTGCAGATACCCTTCTTATCGATTGCCGGACTCAGTTTATATTTTGTCTTACAAAGATATAATAAGGTGCCTTCGATTTTCATAATAATGCTTGCTGGAATTATCTATTCTGTTGTTACTAACCCAGATATTGGTTTAAAAATAATAAATATCAGGCCATCGCTTATTTTACCAGAATTAAACTTGGGGGTTTTTAATTTATCTGAATTTATTAAAGGAGTAGTAGTGTTAGCCATTCCTCAAATACCACTCACATTAGGTAATGGAATAATTGCTTTGGTGGAGGAGAACAATGAATTGTTTCCCGACCGGGCTGTTACAACTCGTAAAACCGCGATGACCACAGGTTTAATGAACTTGGTATCGCCATTCCTGGGGGGAGTTCCAGTGTGTCATGGTGCCGGCGGGATGGCAGGACATGTTAAATTTGGGGCACGAACAGGAGGGGCGACAATTCTCTTGGGACTTATGTTAGTGATTTTATCACTGTTTTTTGGTGAATCATTAGAACTAATTCTAAGCATGTTTCCCAAATCGATACTAGGGATAATTATGCTTTTAGCAGGAACCGAGCTTGCCTTTTCGAGCTATGTAAGTGAAATGAGTAAGGCCGACTTCTCTATTCTTACTTTAATAGCTGGTTTAACTATGTGGAATGTTGGCGCAGCTTTGATAGTTGGAGTAGTGTTTACATATTTGAACAAGAACAAGTCGAGTGAAAGTAGTGATTAGTGGGTAGTGAAAGTGGAAGGTTTGCCTGCGCAAAGCCGGATATAAGATAAGTATAAAATAACATTCGCAAAGAAAGACAAGCCTGTTAATGAAATCAGGCTCGCCTTTCGGTATCTTCCGAGTCTCACACCCGGAAAATGTTTTCATCTGCTAACTGCCAATTGCTAACTGTCAACTCTCAACTACTGTATCAACTGTTCCGAGGACTGTATCTTACGCCAGTGGTATAGGTAAACCGGTAAGGCAACCAGTAGAAGTATCAGGCTATTAATCATACTTCTTATTTCATAGTATCTTTGCTGGACTTTCTCAGCTTCAGCCCGCTCCTTTAGTTCGGCCGGTGTAGGTTTATCAGTGGCGTTGGGACCATATTTCATCTCAATTTCGTAGTATGTTGGTCCCGGTTTTGGATAAGTTAAGTTTACAATTCCCTGCAGAAATTCTACCATTCCGAAAACCATCATCATTAGTGTTGCGAAGCTGACAAGGTAAAGATAGATCCTGCGAATATCCCATTTCCCAGTCATAAACTTCCTCCTTCCTTTAATCATTATAGATTTCATTAGATAGATTATAACATTAATATGTATTTCATGGTGTAATAATACACTATTTGTGAAAAAATATCAATATTAATATTGCGCTTTTTGTTCAAAAAGTGTATTATTACACTTAAATGAAGCTCAGATTGGGGGCGTGACATGCCGGTAGATCAAGCTATGACAAAGGATCATCTTATACAGCTTGTATCACAGAAGTTAAAAATAATCCGTGCCGAGAATGATTTATCCCAGGAGAAAATGGCTGATCTATTGGGTCTGTCCAAGAAAACCCTGGTTCAGATAGAGAAAGGCAGGGCTCTGGCTAATTGGTCTGTCTGTATAGCAGTATGTTCTCTTTTTAGGGAAAGTGAGGTATTGCAGTCTGCCTGTGGAGGTAATCCTTTTGAGGTAGTTGAGGCTCTAATGGATATTGGGTCTCCAAGCCGCAAAGAAAAAACATTGGGTGGCAAGATATGGTGGAAAGTCGAAAAACAGATGGGCAGATTCCGACTTCAGAGAAACGTGATTTCAGGTCATTACCGTATACTGGATGATGATGACTATCGTTGGTGCAGTTCATTTAACAGGGACCATATTATGAACATTTTAAAGGAAATATACCAACAGTAGCAGGAAGGCTAAGACGTTCTCAATATTTTTGATTTGTGAGGTGTTATTATAATGGAAGACTACTTGATTTGGATAGGGCTGGCTATTCTATTGGTATGGATCTCCAGGCGGGGCGGCGGCTGATGTTGATTAGGGCTTTCGGTGAAAGCTCAAAGAAGAAAGATGAAACGCAGAGCATAGAGTCAGTACATTGCCAACATAGAGTGTGCGTTAGCAGTTAGCATGGTCATTTAGACTATGCTTTTTATTTTTTAGAGAAGCCACGGATATCGTTGTTATTTTATAATTTTTTACATGCCGCGAAATAATAGCCTCAGAGGAGGCTTTTCAATGAAACAATGGGACGGTTTTAATAATGGCGCATGGAGTGAGAGGATAGATGTCAGAGATTTTATCCAGAGAAATTATATACCCTACAAGGGAGACGGCGGGTTTCTAGAGAAGCCTACTTCCAGAACGCAGGCAGTGTGGCAGAAGGTAGTTGAGCTGCTTACAGAAGAACGTAAAAAAGGCGGGTGCTTAAATGTTGATACGGAGATAATTGCCTCGATAAGTTCACATCCACCCGGCTATATCGATCGGGAAAATGAAATAATTGTGGGGCTGCAGACAGACGAACCGCTGAAACGGGCGCTAATGCCCAACGGGGGTATCCGGATGGTAGTTGGTGCTGCGGAGGCCTATGGTTACAAAGTTCGGCAGGATCTAGAGCAGTTTTATACAGAACACAGGAAGACCCATAATCAGGCTGTTTTTGACGCATATACGGAAGAAATGAAAAGGGTGAGAAAAGCTGGAATAATCACCGGCCTTCCCGATGCGTACGGAAGGGGAAGGATTATAGGAGATTACCGAAGGGTTCCACTTTACGGTGTGGACTACCTTATAACAGATAAACAGAAAAGCTTGAAAAATATTGAATATGACATTATGGAACAAGACCTAATCAAAGCCAGGGAAGAAGTAAGTGAGCAGATTAGGGCCTTAGAGGAACTTAAGATAATGGCCGCAGATTATGGTTTTGACATCTCGGGACCGGCCCAAAATGCCCGTGAAGCAGTTCAGTGGCTCTATTTTGGTTATCTTGCGGCAATCAAGGAGCAAAATGGAGCGGCTATGAGTTTGGGGCGTGTCTCAACCTTTCTTGACATTTATATTGAAAGAGACTCAAGAAATGGTGTAATCACAGAGAAGGAAGCTCAGGAATTAGTTGACCAATTAATAATAAAACTTAGGATAGTCCGTTTTTTGAGGACTCCGGAATATAACGAGCTGTTCAGCGGCGACCCGACATGGGTTACCGAATCAATTGGGGGGATGGGTCTGGATGGGCGGACACTGGTAACTAAGAATTCGTTCCGGTTCCTTCATACTCTGAATAACCTTGGGCCTGCTCCAGAGCCTAACATGACAGTTTTATGGTCCACTTTACTTCCGGCAGCGTTTAAAAAATTTGCTGCTAATCTATCAATAGAAACAAGCTCTATTCAGTATGAAAATGATGATTTAATGAGGCCCCGATGGGGTGACGACTATGGGATTGCGTGCTGTGTTTCCGCAATGACCCTGGGTAAGCAAATGCAGTTTTTTGGTGCCAGGGCAAACCTGGCCAAAGCACTGCTTTATGCTGTTAACGGCGGCTGGGATGAAAACCTGGGTCTTCAGGTAGGGCCTCGGTTTGCACCTATAACTTCTGATTATTTGGACTATGATGAAGTTATGGAAAGATTCGATAATATTCTGGACTGGTTAGCCCGGCTTTACATAAATACACTTAATATCATTCACTTTATGCATGACCGGTATTATTATGAAAAACTTCAGTTTGCCTTACACGATCTGGATATTGAGAGAACCATGGCCTGCGGCATTGCCGGGCTTTCTGTAGTCGCAGATTCATTAAGTGCAATACGGTACGCGCGGGTAAAGACGGTAAGAAACGAAAAGGGTTACGTCATCGACTACGAAACCGAGGGCGATTTCCCACAGATGGGTAACAATGATGAACGGGTTGACAGCCTGGCAGTGGATTTGGTCATCCGGTTCATGCACAAATTGAAGAAACAGAAGACCTATCGTGGAGCTGAACCGACTCTCTCAATTCTAACAATAACTTCAAATGTGGTTTATGGAAAGAAGACAGGGAGTACTCCTGATGGTCGAAAAGCGGGAGAACCGTTTGCCCCGGGAGCGAATCCAATGCATGGGAGGGACAGGAAAGGAGCTTTAGCTTCCATGAGCTCAGTGGCCAGGCTTCCTTATGATTATTCGCGGGACGGTATATCTTTTACTTTTTCCCTTATACCTAAAGCTCTCGGAAAAACCAGAGAAGATATGGTCAATAATCTCTCGACTCTGTTGGATGGCTATTTTGCAAGAGATGGCCATCATATGAATGTAAATGTTTTTGACAGGGAAACACTTATGGAGGCAATGGAGCATCCTGAGAAGTATCCCCAGCTGACCATCAGAGTGTCTGGTTATGCAGTCAATTTTATCAGCTTGACCCGTGAACAGCAGCTTGATGTCATAAACAGAACCATGCATACGAAAGTTTGATAAGGGGCGGTAAAATTATGGGTAAAGAGGGCAATGTCCATTCTGTAGAAACCTTTGGCACTGTTGATGGACCGGGTATAAGGTATGTCATGTTCCTCCAGGGCTGCCCTTTAAGGTGTAAGTATTGTCATAATCCCGACACCTGGGAAAAAGGGCAGGGGTCTGTAATGAACTCTGACCAAATCATTGAGGAAATAAACCAATACCGGTCATTCTATGAATCCTCCGGCGGAGGTGTTACTGCTTCGGGAGGCGAACCTACCCTGCAGCCGGAGTTTGTAAAAGCTGTTTTCTCAGGAGTAAGGGAGCTTGGACTTAATACCGCCCTTGATACCTCAGGGTTTGTTGAACCGGATAAAATCGAAGGCCTTCTAAAGCTGACAGACCTTGTCATTCTTGATATCAAGGAAATCAGCCAAGAAGCACATAGGGACCTGACAGGTGTTGATAATACGCTGATTCAGAATTTTGCTAATGAGGTTGAGAAACTAAGAATACCTATGTGGATAAGACATGTTATAATCCCCGGTATTACCGGGAGCAGTGAAAGTATTCGACAATTGGGGGAATTTATCAGCCAATTTAGTATCATAGAAAGGGTCGAGCTTCTTGGTTACCATAAAATGGGGAGTCACAAATGGGAGTTAAAAGGCTGTAGTGACCCGTTGGCCGATATACCGGCTGCGTCGACAGAGGAGGTAGAAAAGGCAAAGGAGGCTCTTCGGGCTTTTGGGATAAAAAATGTTACTTAAATTTGCTAAAAGTAATTAAATTTATACATTAAATGAAAATTGATGGAAAACCTAATAACATAAATGTTTGAAGGAGGAATGTCATTTGCAAAGAAAAGAAAATAATTTTTCCGGTAACCCGGAAGATATTCATGGTACCCGCAAGACTAATGAATTAGGACAGCAGTCAGATTCGCAGGATACCCATAAATGGGGTTCGATGGGTGGAAATCCTTTTGGGAATCATACCGGCAGTAACTTGAGTAGCCAGTTTGGAACTAATGCAGGTCAGACCGGCCAGCAGATCGGTTCACAGATGGGCCAGCAGACTGGTTCACAGATGGGCCAACATTCCGGCCAACAAGGTTATCAAATGGGTCAAACCCTGGGATCATCAATAGGAACTCAGACAGGACAACAAATGGGCCAACGCATGGGTGGCCAAATAGGCCAACAAATAGGTGGCCAGATGGGACAACCCATGGGCGGCCAAATAGGCCAACAAATAGGTGGCCAGATGGGACAACCCATGGGTGGCCAAATAGGCCAACAAATAGGTGGCCAGATGGGACAGCCCATGGGTGGACAAATAGGCCAGCAAATGGGTGAGCAGATGGGCCAACGCATGGGTGGCCAGATGGGCCAGCAAATAGGCCAAACCGGGCAGCAGAGCCAGTGGGCAATTCCCAAGTTTGGTGCTCCTGAATTGATGATGGTTCATGAAGTACTGACCGACCATATTGATGGAATTAATCAGTTTGAACTTTATAAGCCGCATGTGAAGGACCAAGCATTGATGCAGATACTTGACAGCCAGATTAACCACATGTACAACAGTTACCAAAACGTTGTCAATTACCTTCACAATCAGGGTATGGGCTCAGCGGCGCCTTACAGGGCTCCCAAAAGCAGCAGTGTCAAATACGGCCTGCGTCAGCCTTCTCCAGTTGAACCTAATACCGATGTTAATGCAATGGATGACAGGGATGTTGCATCTGGTATGATGGGATGTGCTAAAGCCAGTGCTGTACTTTGTGCAAACGCTGCCCTTGAGTGCGCAGACCAGAACCTTCGGAGTATGATGACCAATTGTACGGTTTCAGCTATTAACCAGGCATATGAACTGTTCCAGTACATGAATCAGAAGGGGATGTACCAGATTCCCACGTTAACTGAGCAGACTACTCAGACAATAATGAATACTTATCAAACCGGATCAAGACCAATGTTTCAGTAGCTAGTGAAGCGGCCGAAAGGCCGCTTTTATTTTTGCCTAGGAATTTATAGAACTGCACTTCTATCCTGGAATACCCCGATTCCCGTTACATACTTGCTCTCAACTCCAGAAAATTATCTTTATCTAGAGGGAACTAAACAAACTTATTACATAAATTTTTAAACAAACCCACTTGGTATAAAATATGGCCCGGTTATCAGTTTTGGTTGACAACAATTTCCATTTTTAGTATAATCGAACCAATTAAAAAACAATACCTCCAGAAATAAGATTACGATATTATATATAATATTTAAGAAAAGATGTTACCAAATAGCAGGATAATGTGAAAAAATCTAATTTTGTCGTTTTGTAAAAATATTTACTGGGTTTTATTTTAGGGGAGGTATTTAGTTTGAAAGAACTTAATAAATGTTTTTTTAAAAAAGAAGACATAACAAAATAAACCCACTGGGAAGCGGATTTTCGGGAAATAAATATTGTGCTAAATGTGTATTACGCATATCAGGTATTTGGTAGCCTAATGTTTGCAAGTAACGCAAAGCCATTTCCTCAGTTATTTGAGGTGAATAAGTCTGTTTTGGTTTGGAGTTAATTGTGTATAGATCATAGTTAAATGTCTCATTCTAATCAAGCATATGGTAAATACAATTCAGCAGTGTATGTGCAATAGCAACAACAGCTTTTTTGTGACCTCGGCGCTTCTTAATTTGGTCATAACGGATTTTAAAATAAGGATACTTTTTACTTTTAATTGCAGCGTTTGCACATTGAACAAGTAATGGCTTGATATATACGCCAGCTCGTGAATCACGGACAGATTTTTTCTTACCGGCACTTCCATTATTTTGCGGAGTAAGTCCAGCCCATGAGCATAGGTGCTTTGAGGAGTGGAAAACTGACATATCAGTACCTATCTCACCGATTATGGCAATAGCAGTGAAAACATCCTTGATGCTTGGCAATGATAAAATTAATTCTATTTGTGGTAAATATGGCTGAGCTAAATCTAAAATAACAGATTCAATATTTGCTATGTGTTTCTCAATGTTGTCGAAATGATCAAGACAGACACGCATTTTATCTGCTTGTGGCTTAGTCAAATTTCCATTGATTGATTTTGTTATCATTTCTGCTTTACCTTGCATACTTGCGTGTAACATTGATGAAACATCGAAATCCTTAACATCAGGATTTTCAAGGATATGATTAATAATTTTCATAGAGCTTACCCCAAAAGTATCAGAAACAACACTGGAAATCATTATATTTGAAACAGTAAGAGAGTTTTGAATACGGTTTTTCTCACTTGACTTAAAGTTAATGAGTTTAAATCTATACCGCATTAAATCACGTATTTGACGGACTAATAAGGGTGGTATAAAGCTACCGGGAACTAAACCGTGCTTGTGTAAATCGCAAAGCCAAATAGAATCTTTTTTATCGGTTTTCTTGCCACGAATGCCCTTAACATATTTAGGATTAGCAACTACGACATCACAGTAGTCTTCCAAGATAAACAGGATGCCAGTATTTGCCGGTAGACTCCATGCAGACATTAATACAAGATTGAGATTTTAACCAATCTAAAAGACGGTATAAATCCTCAGTAAAAGTTGAAAATTACTTCGTATGGTAGTCTGTAACACCTGATTTGTTAGTAGTATCAACCGCAGCAACAACAAACTTTTTGTGGACATCAATGCCACAGCAAATAGGGTAAACAATTTTAAGCATAAACACTTCCCCTCTGCGGATTATAGTGGATAAAGCAGACATTGACTGTTTGCTACTAAATAAACGGGAATTGTTTATACAAAGATTAGTTTACGTGCTCATGGCACACTTATTTGTACTTGAAAAGAGCAAACGGCACATCTTTTACATCTTTTTATGCGGGCAGTAATGAACTGCACCACTCACCTCCCCGTGCTATTGTAGTGTATCTGCTTATCCAAATTATATTATATCACCCATGAGAGGGGTCGGAGATCACTTTCATTAAATATTTGTGCCTTGAGCACAGCGAAAGGAATGGAACTTTTTATGAAAAAGTCAATTGTTTGGCATACAATAATAGCTTTAACATCAGTAGCCATTTTTCTAATATTACATCAATGTCTGAGCATTCTTGATAAACAATTTGACGGTGCAACGTTAAAACTTTTAATTGCAATTTTATTTCCAGTATTTTTTGGTTTTTTTATTTCTTTGCCTATAAAAAAATCAGATAATAGCAAACTTACAATTTTTTGGCCAAAATTATTACTTCAAGGAATCCCGGCGTTCATTCTTGGAATTCCATTTGACGCGCTAATATTTTTATATTTAAGATTAACGGGAATTAATCACGTAAACACTGGAATCTTGACTTATCCTTTTCATTTTCAATCTCAATTTGCTCTATTAAACATGACATTTGGTGTATGGTTTGGCAAAATCTTGTGTGAAAGTATTTTATGGCCTAATTCAAACAACGAAACCGTTAAAAAAATGTTTTTTTGAATTAGGAAAAACCCATAAAGGAGAAGGAGGTGAAGGTTATAAAAACAGCAGAAAATTAAAACTAATACAAAGGGTGTTGTTTATGAAGATGAAAAAAACCAGGTTGTTCTTAATCTTTTTTTTGGTGGCCATGTTAATGGTTTCCAGTTTCAACATCAATTTGGCTTTTGCAAAAAACGAAAATCAAACAATTTTATACAAAATTTCCGACAAATCTGATAAACTCCCGTTTAAAGGTCCAGACCTTAAGGTACGCCTTCCAAAAGATTTTGACGGTGAAGCTGAAGTCTCTCACAAGATTCTTGATAAAAAGGTTAATAAAGATCAAACAAGTTATAAAATAAAAAGTACCGCTGTTATTAAGATGAAAATTAAAGAGAAAAAACCACTAATTTCTTTTGGAAGCCCTGCTGCCTATGCCGCTGCAATTATTGACCATCCAGGGGAATCCAAATCAACCATTACAGGTTATGTATCTATTTGGTATAATGCCTCTTATCAAAATGGTGGTACGTATATACAGGTATACGACCAATCAGTTCACTGGGAACGGGGATCCACCATGTACTCTTTGGAAAATTGTTATTACGGCTATAGTTGGCATGGCTGGAGTTATCCAGATGACACGGATGAATATTATAAGAAGGACACATTTATGTGGTCCCAAGCATCTTGGACCAGTGGCTCTAATTATAAAGAAACAGAAAGCCTTCATGCACCCTCGTACCACTGGGATAACTTCGCAACACCTATATCAATCACTTATGGGCAGTATTTATCAAATACTACTGGTGCTACGGCTGAGATTTGGGATTGGCATGGTTATAATTATGGACAAATAAACGCTATTTTTTCTTTCTAAAAAACCTAAATCTGGTAGAAGGCAATGAAATATCCCTCCTACCAGATTTAAATTTATCCTCGCATTTGAGATAATTTTAAGGCTATGAACCTTGAAGTGTTTTTAATCTTCTCCCCTCTGTAACTGCTTAAATAGAATTAACAGATTACGCTAAATATGAATGAACAGTGTTTACCATAAACTACCTATTCGGATTTATCCGCAGCTGGTTAGAAGAAAGGCATTATGGAATTGATAAAAATGTGGTCAGATTGAAATGAACGACATAGTGTATTCTAAATTGGCGGTTTATTGGAAATAATGGCCAGGAGAGCTGAAACTGAAAAGGCATATGAAAAAGAAATCGGTACATCAAACAAAAAAATCGTTGGGGAAAAGCCCCAGTGGGACTATCTGAAATAATAACTCAAGAAGTTATAGAATACTCCGATCTGGTCAATCCATCGGACCTTTTCATGGTCCAAATATATTCTCATGAAAAATGCAATAGTATAATGTTCCCATCAATAACAAGGAAGCGTGGCCGAATAGGGCACGTATTTTTTATTGGTCAAGCCAAGGAACCATTAACCTCTATCCCCGATAAAATGTAGTAGGTTAAAAAAGGGGATGAGATAATGAGTTATAAAGTTCAGTGGTTAAGTGATCATTTAGAAAAAATCTGTCCGGAATTGCAGAAAGTTATAAATGGCGTTTATTCCACTCCTGAATGGATGCCTTCTATAGTATCTATACCTGTTAGGGGTGTCAAAAAAAGAGTTAAGCAAATTCCAGTGGTGGTAGAAGTTGATCCCAGTCACTCTTTTTCCAGGTTAAATAAAGATAACATGGGCGGAGTTTTTAATGTCAATGCAGACCACAAATTGGAACTCGTGAATGGGTTTTCAACGGTGGTCAATACTAAAACCCTAAAAAGGCTGGTAAATAATGAAGCCGTGAAGAAGGTCTGGATGGATAGAGATGTGAAGGCTGTTCTGGACGTTGCCTCACCGGTGGTTAACGCACCATCGGTCTGGAAGAGCAATTTAGGCGGTAAAGGAGTGGGAATCGCCATATTGGATACAGGGATTTATCCCCATCCTGACTTAACTTTACCCGTAAACCGGATAAAAGCCTTTAAAGATTTTATAAATTACCGTTCCCAGCCATATGATGATAATGGCCATGGCACACACTGTGCCGGTGATGCCGCCGGAAACGGCAGCAAATCCAATGGTAAATACCGCGGACCTGCACCGGAAGCAAACCTGATAGGAGTAAAAGTACTTAACAGGCAGGGTGCGGGCAGGATGTCTGCTATACTTGCTGGAATACAATGGTGTATCAAAAATAGGAAAAAATACAATATCAGGATTATGTCAATGTCACTAGGAGCACAGGCATCTATTTCCTACAAAGAAGATCCTCTTTGCAGGGCGGTACGTAAAGCCTGGGAGGCCGGATTATGTGTTTGTGTCGCTGCCGGCAATGATGGCCCGGATAAAAAGACCGTGAACAGCCCCGGTATTGATCCGGCTGTAATAACTGTTGGAGCTCTGGACGACAAAAAAACAATCTCTCTAAACGATGATTCGGTTGCTTACTTTTCCAGCAGGGGGCCAACTTTAGACGGCCGGATAAAACCTGATTTGGTCGCTCCTGGTGCCAACATAATTGCTCTTCGCTCCCCGGACTCAACCTTAGACAAGTATAGCAGAAAGGCTAGAGTAGGAAAATGGTATATAAGCCTTTCAGGAACCTCCATGGCAACACCCATTTGTGCAGGGGTGGCAGCCTTGATTTTACAGAAAAGACCGGGCTTAAAGCCGAGAGTGGTAAAGAGAATCCTAACCTCCACCTGTCGGACAGTCAGCCTTGACCAAAACTCTCAGGGGGCAGGACTTATTGATGCCAAGGAGGCCATTAGGCAGGCAGCGGCGATGGCAGTGGAGAGTTGAGAGTGAGGAGTGGCTAATGAAAGATATTAGAGTTATTTTTTTACACCAAGCGCCCTAAAATATAAAGGCTACACTGGCCCTTTCACTATATCCCTTGTTTAATGGTTTTTTGTTATTACTGAAAGTTAAGAGTTTAGCCGTTTGCGGAGGTTTCATTGGGATTACTATCGTCTGTCAACTACCGCTTCAATTTTCAAATCCGCCGGGCGGAGGCCATGGACGGCCGGAGCCGCCATTGAGCCATGGACGGTGAATTGGCGGGGACCCAAGGATTTGAAAATTGAGGCGGTTTAGTTGACCAGATAGGAATCCATGAAACTGGAGTAAATGGCTAAACTCTTTGCTCGAGTAAAAAGATAAAAATATAAACTAAGAAAGCCCAAACTCTGGGCTTTATCATTTTTATAGCTTATTTTTTACGGCAGAACATGGTAAAATAACTAGGAAAATCTTTTAGAAATTATTTAATGAAAGAGATTTCAAGGAGGAAATTAAGATGGAACTCTATAGTTTTTGGGTAGTTAATCCTGCTGACGGACAGGAGGGCAGGCCGGAGCCTGTAAAACTGGTTTTTTTCGAAAATGGGGATATTAATGTAATAAGCCTTTCAGAGGACCCTGAGTATCAGGGTGCTTATAAGTTACCATCGGGCAGCTACAGTTACTCAGGGGAAACCTTAACAGTGCCGGAGGATAGATTAAGCAAAATTGTCCCACTTACACGTGGGTCAGCAGATGAATCTGAATATAGGTCAGAACTTCTTAGTGCTGCATTAATCAATGACCGGGAATGGGATCTATTTTATGCAAATCCCCGAGCCTGGAAATCTTTGCGGATTGTTGCTATAACTTTTGGAGACAATGAATAGGACAGGTCGGAAACGGCTGTGGGAAATTGATATAATTAGGGGTGTAGCCCTGGTACTGATGGTGTTTTTTCATTTTCTTTTTTCTTTGAAAGAATTTTACGGCTATGATGTACACTACAACCAGGGGATATATTATTACATTGGAAAAACCTCGGCAATTCTGTTTATAATTATTTCAGCCATCAGCAGTTCCTTTAGCCGAAACAATACCCGAAGGGCTTTGAAATTTTTTGCTGTGGCAGCTATTATTACAGTAGTAACACACCTTTATAACCCGGCCTTCGGGATTAAGTTTGGGATAATTCATTTTCTTGGTCTAAGTGTGCTGTTAGCACCGCTTTTTATTAAACTCAACAGTTACCTTTTAGCTTTACTTGGAATCCTTATAATCGCTGCCGGAATATATTTGGGGCCAATAGCCTTTGATAACAACTACTTGTTTTTGTTTAATATGACTGGGACCGGCTGGGTATCGGCTGATTATTACCCCCTTTTTCCATGGTTTGGGGTATTTTTATATGGAGTAATTCTGGGCAGGGCTTTATATCCTGCTAAGACAAGCCTGCTTATTTCAGAGCCAGAGCTAAGGCTGTTTAGTTTCTTGGGTTTTCTAGGGAGACATACGCTAATTATCTATCTAATACACCAACCGTTGCTGATTTTGCTCATAGGAGTTTATAAGAAAATGACTGGTTGAACAGGAGCTGGATTATGTCAAAAATAAAGTTGATTGCAACAGCCACATTTGGCCTGGAGGCTGTAGTGGCAAGGGAAGTAAAAGCTTTAGGTTATGAAGACGTGACAGTGGAAAATGCAAAAGTGACATTTACTGCCGATGAAATGGCCTTGTGCAGGGCAAACCTCTGGCTGAGGAGTGCCGATAGAGTCCTGGTCAAGATGGGGTCATTTAAAGCCACCACCTTTGAAGAACTGTTTCAGCAGACAAAATCGCTGCCCTGGCCTGACTGGCTTCCTCGGAATGCTAGTTTTCCTGTTTCCGGCAAGTCAATAAATTCAAAGCTTTTTAGTGTACCTGACTGCCAGGCAATTGTAAAAAAGGCTATCGTGGAAAAGATGAAGAGCGCATATAAGCAGGAATGGTTTGCGGAAGATGGTCCACGTTATGCGGTAGAAGTGGCCTTGTTAAAAGATGAGGTAACTCTGACAATTGATACAAGCGGTCAGGGGTTGCATAAGAGGGGATACCGAAAATTAACTGGAGAAGCCCCTTTAAAAGAGACATTGGCCGCGGCTCTTATCACTTTAGGCCACTGGTTTCATGACAGAATACTGATGGATCCGTTATGTGGGACAGGTACAATACCTGTGGAGGCTGCCCTTATCGGGCTGAACATAGCACCTGGAATTGAAAGGAATTTTGTGGCTGAAACCTGGCCGACGGTACCGAAGAAGATTTGGCAGACGGCCCGACAGGAAGCTTTATCTCTGGAAAAAAGAGACAGGAAGTTAAAAATAATAGGAACCGATATAAATGAGAAGGCTTTGAGTATGGCCAGATATCATGCAAGGGAAGCCGGAGTCGAGGATCAGATTCATTTCCAGCGGCTGCCTATGTCAGAGGTCAGGACAAAATCCAAATACGGATATGTAATATGCAACCCTCCTTACGGGGAAAGGCTTGGCGATGACAAAGAAGTGGAAAAATTGTATAAGGAAATGGGAGAGGTATCGAGAGCCCTTGATACCTGGTCTTTTTATGTGATAACTGCCCACCCCGGCTTTGAAAAGTTTTTTGGCAGAAAGGCTGTCAAACGTAGAAAGCTGTATAATGGGCGGATAGAGTGCCAATATTATCAATACCCGGGACCTCGCCCGCCACGCAGGCAGGAGACTGGTGCGGCAGACACACCGGAAAGCGCGAGTCTAGCACCTGTTAAGTAGTGGAAAGTTGACAGTTGATAGTTGAAGTTGGCAGTAACAATTAACGGGTGAATAGTGACAACGGGTAATTGAAAGGTTTGCAAAAGCAAACCTTTCAAACTTTTGTTTAGTATATGGGGGAGCGGAAGTTGTTGAAGATATATCTGGAGACTATTGAAAATATCAAAACTGATGTTTTATCGTTAATTGAAAAAGAAAGAAAAGTACAGGTTAGTGGACAAAATAATACAGAATTAGTGAGTCTGACAGAATTTGCTCTTGGCGAAACTGACCGGTTTTTTGAGCAGGTTATTGGCCTGCCGGGTAAAGATGAGGAATCATACCGGTGTAGGCTTCTAATGATTGAGGCTCTTGAGGATCTGAGGGAGTCTTTTGAAAAAAGGTTTTCCGCCGACCGGGTGTTAGGAAATCTTAATGACTCGTATTGGCAAACCAAACGTGCCGGTTACCTCCTAAAGATGCAGGCAGCAGAGCAGGAAGTCAGGAATTTAATGGTTTAGTTAAAAGGAGATGGCTTATGAATGAAGGTTCTTGTTATCGGGGGAGTTGCCGGCGGTGCATCGGCGGCGGCCCGACTGAGGAGACTAAATGAAGATGCACAAATAGTGATGTTTGAGCGGGGAGAATATATATCTTTTGCTAACTGCGGTCTGCCTTACTATATAGGGGGTACTATCAGGGACAGGGAAGAGCTGCTGGTCCAGACCCCGGCAGGTATGGATGCCAGGTTTAACATTGATGTAAGGATTAACAGCGAAGTAGTAAAAATCGACCGTCAGGCTAAAGCAGTACAAGTGAAGAATACTAAAACCGGTGAAACCTATATTGAATCATACGATTATATTGTCCTCTCACCGGGTGCAGAACCTGTGAGACCAGCTATTCCCGGTATTGATGGGCAAAATATCTTTTCTCTGCGGTCTTTGGACGACACCGATAGAATATCCCTCTACCTCACACAGGCTAGAGTTAACTCGGTAATAATTGTGGGTGGGGGGTTTATTGGTCTTGAAATGGCTGAAAATATTCACGCTCTCGGAACTAATGTAACTGTAGTAGAAGCGGCAAGCCAGGTAATGGCTCCACTGGACCCGGAAATGGCCAGCATTATTTACCGGCATATAAATGATAAAGGTGTAAGGCTGTTACTTAGTCAGGGAGTTACATCCTTTGCAGACGAGAACGGTTTGAAAAAATTAACTCTTCAAAGTGGCGAGGTAATAAGTGCAGATGCGGTTATCCTTGCCATAGGGGTCAAGCCCGAATCGGAACTTGCCCGGGAAGCTGGGCTTGAACTGGGAGAACGGGGTACTGTAAGAGTTAATGAGTACATGCAGACATCTGATTCTAGTATATATTCGGTAGGTGACGTGGTAGAAGTTGTTGATTTTGTTAACGGAAATAAGACATATATACCTCTGGCTGGACCGGCAAACCGTCAGGGGCGTATTGCCGCAGATAATATCGCCGGGAGGAAGGCAGCTTATAAAGGGACTCAGGGTACGTCTATTGCCAAAGTCTTTGACCTGGTGGTTGCCAGTACAGGAAATAATGAGAAAACTCTTACTAGATTGGGTATGTCATACGAGAAATCGTATACCGTTAACGCCTCCCATGCCGGTTACTACCCCGGGGCGATTCCGATAAATATTAAGCTGCTCTTTGACTCAGACGGTAAGATACTGGGAGCACAAGCAGTTGGTATAAAGGGTGTTGATAAGAGAATAGATGTCCTGGCCACTGCCATTCGTGCAGGGTTAACTGTATACGATCTCGAAGAACTTGAACTGGCATATGCACCGCCATTTTCTTCCGCTAAAGACCCTGTTAATATGGCCGGCTTTGTGGCTGCAAACATTCTCAAAGGGGATATGGACGTTATACATTGGCATGAAATAAAGGACCTTGATCCAAATAAAACTATTTTGCTGGATGTAAGGACGTCCAAAGAATATTCTGATGGTCATATCGAAGGGTCGGTAAATATTCCTGTCGATGATATCAGAGACAGGATAAGCGACATTCCCAAAGATAAGCAAATTGTTGTCTACTGCCAGGTTGGACTTAGGGCGTACGTGGCTGCAAGGGTTCTGATGCAGAAGGGATTTAGTGTAAAGAACCTTAGTGGGGGATATAACATTTATATTTTAGGTATAGAAAGTGAGCAATAACCCAACGGTTGAAAAAACCTGAGTTCTGATACAATGGCGCCTATGGATATGTACCAAAGGCGCCAGTAATATAAGAACGATTTAAATTGGTAAAGAAGATTATAAGGATTTAACCTGATTTTCCAAGTCCTGAAGCTGTTGTTTCAGAAGTTGGATTTTTTTCAGAATAGAATCTTTCGGATTTATGACCCGTGGTTCTCCGGTATTGTTTTTGCCTGCAATATCAGCACCGGGAGTTGGCGGAGCGCCTTCAAGGGCAAAGAATGCGGCAATTGTTTTATCGAGGGATTTGGTCTCGACCATGATAATCTTCTTGTCAATGGCAAATACAATAGCCTGCATTTGAGGAATAGATGCTCCCTGCTGCTGAGCTCTGATGTATATAGGTTCAACATAGATAAAGCCTCCGTCTACGGGGACTGCCAGGAGGTTACCCCTAATCACCTCAGAACCCCCTTGTCCCCAGAGGGTCATCTTAGTTGAAATTGTAGTATCTTGGTCGATAAGGCTTTCAATCATTAGAGGACCCTGAACCTCTACGTTTTTTGGAACCTTGTAAAGGATAAGTTCTCCGTAATGTTTTCCATCATTACGGGCTGCAAGCCATGATACCAGATTGTTGCGGTGCTGCTCCTGCCGGCTGGCAGGCGTGAAAGGAAGCATCAGGGTAAATTCGCTTTCCTTCTCGCCAGGGAGTTTCATTACAGAATAGTAGGGTTCGATATTTACAGTTGATCCTTCTTCAATTTTCTTTGCCACATCCCAGGTATCTTCTTTATTATAGAACACAGAGGGATTATTCACGTGAAAATTCAACAGCACTTTGGCTTGTATGTTGAAGTAGTCTTCAGCATACCTTATATGTTCTTTGAGATTACTTGGCATATCAGCAGGGTCTTTGAACACCCCGGGAAATATGCTGGAAATAGTTTTTAAAACAGGGTCTGTATTATCCAAGGAATAAAAATCAACGGTACCGTCATAAGGGTCAACAACTACTTTCACTGAGTTACGTATATAATTCAAGCCTCCCACGGGGGTTGAATAGGGGAATTTATCAGAATATGTGTAAGCATCAATAATCCAGTGCAACTTTCCATTATCAGCAACGACAATATAAGGGTCGCTGTCATACTTCAGATATGGCATGAGGGTCCTGACCCGGTCCTTAATGTTCCTTCTCATTAGTAGTTTGCTTTTATCATTAATTTCACTGGCCATAAAAAAGCGAAATGTGTCAAAGTAGGCACTTAGAAAAAGCTTATTCAGCCCTGTTAGGTAAAGGCCTGTTTTACCTTTATACGTATTTTCAACATTATTGTCTCCCTGGGGATAATCGAACTCTTTCGCAGCTGTATTACCTATAACGTAGCCATACTGAGTGTCATTAGTTAGCTCTCCGAAGTAGATTCGTGGCTCTTTTATCTGAATTCCCTTTACCTGAGACTTCGGCGGGATATCTTTTATTATTAATTTTGCATAGCCCGATTCATCAATCTCATTTGCCAGGGTGGCTGATACACCATACCCGTGGGTATATCTCATGGTGAGATTAACAAAGGTAGCCGCTTTGTCATCAGTAAGTGCTTCTTTTGATAGTTCACGGGCTGTCAAGAGAACCTGGCGGTAATTGCCGTCTAAGTTATATCTGTCAATATCAATGTCATTAAACCTATAATAGTACCTTAAGCCTTGATTCTGAGAAAGCACGGTCTTTAGTGGCTTGGGGTCATTAAGCCTGATATTTTCCATAGTTGATTTATTGTTGCTGATGTTCTTGGGAGTAATTGCTGCTGTTCCGGGATAGTCTTTTACTTTTATCTTATCCAGATTGTAGGCCATCCTGGTAAAACGAATTTCCTGTTCAATATAAGGTTTTTCTTTTACAAACTCGTTATTACTGACATTATATTGGATAAGCCCAAAAGCGGCCAACCCAATACCTGCGGCCGCCAGGTAAACGGAGAATGCACCGAGAATTAGCCTGTGGTCATCAAGAAATATGTATAGATAACATATAGCTGCACATAAGAATGCCAGAACTGTCATTATTTTTGCTAGTGGTACCGTGACATGAATATCCGTATACCCGGCACCGTACACATAACCTGTTTGTGAATACATAATGGCATAGATAGATAAATATTTTTTTATACCTATAAGGATAAAGAGAAGTCCTGTCAGTGTAGCCCAAAACCTTCGGAGAGGTCGGGGAATGTGTACACTGCGTTTTTTGAAAATGCTGCCCTTTAGTTTGATTAAGCCCATCAGAGGGTAAGAGAGAAGGCTAGTTAGAAAAGCTGTTGTAATTGAGAACGAAAGCGAATTCAACACCCAGAGATAAAGTGGCATTTTGAATATATAGAAGGATACGTCTTTGTTAAATACCAATTCCTTGACCCCAAAGCTGCTGGCATGCCTATATTCCAGTAGTGTCATCCAGCCGCTCTTGGTTACTCCGAGAGAAATTAAAAAACTGACTATAAAACTAATTACAAAAATAATTAAGACAGCTTTTTTATTGGCAATAGGAGTAACATCCTCTTCCTTAGGAGGTCTAAGGTTGTCAATAACATAAAGACGAAGTTTGTTTTTAGCCCTTTCTCCTTGTGCTGCGGCATTCACGAAAACCCTGAAGGCAATTAGGCCCATTGCGAATATTAACACAAGGTAAATTAAAAAAGACACTACTCCAATTTGAAGCTTGGTTATGATTGGAATGGTGAATAGCTGGCTGTAACCCAAATCTTTGAACCAGAGAAAATCGATGTACAAGGTCGAAAAAGTTTTGATTATCACTGCTGCCATTACAAGTAAAATTAAAACTATTTGGAAAAGTCCGGGTTTTTTCATCTATAGGCCCCCCTTCACTAATCGTTTTGCTCGGCAAGGCCGAAGTGTCCTTCAGATAGCCAAATGGCTATGATTTTCATCCCCCACCTCCAGTAATAACTCCAAGGAAGCACGAATCTCCGCTAAAGAGAAAAAGCACCTGCCGAGTTTCGAGGCAGGTGCGGTTCTACCTTTGCGTCCCTACCTTTCGATAGGTTTGCTATTATCGGGAGTAATAATTTCTCACCAAGAAAATTATACCAAATAACTCCTGTCGAATTCGTTAAATATTTGTCACAGCTCTTGTTTTTTAATCGACAGCTTATTTTATATTTCCTTTTAACAGGGTATTATATATACTATCTTGTAGAGAAAACACATGGGAGGATAAAATGATACCTATCAGAGATAACATTAGGTCACGTCGATTTCCTGTAGTGACTGTGACGCTAATTTTCTTAAACATTGCGGTCTTTATTTATGAGCTTTCACTGAGTCAGGGTGAGTTGAATTCTTTCGCAGTAAACTTTGGCGTTGTTCCAAGAAGATTGTTTTATCTTGTAAACGGCCAATCAAATTTTGTTCCTGCCGTTTTTCCGCTGCTTACGTCAATTTTTCTGCATGGAGGCTGGCTGCACTTACTGGGTAATATGTTGTACCTCTGGATTTTTGGCGATAATGTTGAGGATAGGCTGGGAAGACATCGGTTCATTTTAATGTATCTGGCGGCAGGTGTAATTGGCGCATTGGCACAGGTTTGGGCCAACCCTGTGGCAGTAGAGCCTATTATAGGTGCAAGCGGCGCTATTGCCGGTGTTCTTGGGGCATACTTTGTAACTTATCCCAGGGCTAAAGTGCTTACGTTACTGCCGATTTTCTTTTTCTTTACATTTATTGAGATACCTGCGTTTATATTTTTATTAATATGGTTTTTGACACAATGGCTTAGTGGATATCTGACTTTAGGAGTACCCGGAAATATGGTGGCATGGTGGGCTCATATCGGGGGCTTCGCGGCAGGGGCGGTAGTGATGTTACTCCTTGCTCCTGCAAAAAGAAGAAGAAATGTAAACAGAGAAGCCAAATAGCTTCTCTGTTTGGTATAAATTACTCTCCTTTGATGGCACAGTTGGGGTTGCCGCAGGGGTTAAAGCAGAAAAGATCGGTGGAGAGATACCTATCTCCTCTATCAGGGATGATAACAACGATAATACCCTGATCCAGTCCCTTTGCTACTTCGGCAGCTACGTGCATTGCTGCTCCCGCGCTGATTCCGGCGAAGATTCCCTCGTACTTTGTCAGAGCTCTGGCCATTTCAAAAGCATCTTCATCAGCAATACGTATTTTTTCATCTAGCGAGGAGAGATCATAAATATGAGGGACTCTTGCTTCTTCCATATTCTTAAGTCCCTGAACCTTATGGCTCATGTTAGGCTCAACACCAATTATTTTTATTTGAGGATTAAGTTCCTTAAGCCTCTTGGAAATTCCCATTAGTGTTCCGGTTGTACCCATGCCGGCTACAAAGTGAGTTATCTTTCCGTCGGTTTGTTCCCAGATTTCATTTGCCGTTGAATAATAATGAGCCATAAGGTTATCTTCGTTATCAAACTGATTTGGCATAAAGTATAAGTCAGGATTCTCTGTACACATTTCAATAGCTTTTTCTATGGCACCGTCAGTACCCTTTTCGCCAGGGGTAAGAATTATTTCAGCTCCGAAGGCGGCGAGGGTCTTTTGGCGTTCCATACTCATCCATTCGGACATGGTGACAATCAGCTTGTAACCTTTCACTGCCGCGACCATGGCTAACCCGATACCGGTATTACCACTGGTAGGCTCGACGATAATCTTGTCTTTAGTCAGCCGACCGGATTTTTCGGCCATTTCTATCAAATGTAAAGCGGGCCTGTCCTTCACACTGCCACCTGGGTTATTTCCTTCAAGCTTTGCTGCAATTAATACATTTGAATTAGGACATAAATGGTTAATCTTTATCATAGGGGTATTTCCTATAGCTTCTAAAATGTTGTTTTTGATGTCCATAATATGAAGTCCCTCCGTTGCAAAGTTTAATATATAGGAAACAAACTAAACACATAAAGATTATACTACATTTTTAAGAAAAAAAATATTTAATTGTATGAGCTAAAGACAGGTTTGGTTTTTGTGGCAGATAAAGGTTAAATAACCATAAACTGAATTAATTTCATTATTTTCCTTTATTGTACCGGTGTAGAGAAGAATTTAAGTAGAAAGGGGAAACCATAAATTATCTTTGATTTCCAGCTTTCCCAGTGAATTTAGATAATGAATTAAAGGAATATTAAAAAAAATATAGAATAATTAGATAATATTAATAAAAATAAGAATTGAATCTACGGGATTGCGCTAATTAACGGAATGATAAGTTCCGGAAAACTATTGGGGGAGATTGTATGCAGCTTCTGAGAATTGCTGCTATTGCTGCCGGAATGACCGTAGTCCAGTTTGGTGTTGTTTTCGTCGCTGCTGGGGTTACACCACATCCATTTGTCATTTCTGCTGTGTTTTTCTTATTTAACGCTATAGGGACTCATCTGCTTTTTGATTATGTGAAGTCAAGAAAAATTGAAATCAGACTTGAAGACGCTGAAGAACAGATTGATTCTACTCTCAAGATTGCTAATGAAACACTGCCGTTTCTAAGACAGGGCTTAAACGAAGAGACCGCACAAAGAGCAGCTGAGATCATACTTAAGATAAGTGATGTAGCAGCTGTAGCCATAACTAACCGGGAACGGGTTCTGGCGTATGTGGGAGGGGGATGTGAACGCAACCAGCCAGGTCGGCTTATTCTTACTGAGGCTACAAGACAGGTGCTTCAAAACGGTGAGCTTAAAATTGTTGATAATAAGGCTAAGCTCAAATGCGCTGTCAAGGACTGCAACTGTCCTCTGGAAGCAGCTGTTATTGCACCGCTTAGGTGCAGAGGTCAGATAGAAGGCTGTGTAAAAATTTATCAGACCAGAGAAGGAAAAATGCCGCCGCACGTTGTAAAGCTAGCAGTAGGTATTGCCCAACTGTTAGGGGTGCAGATGGAACTTGCTGAACTCGACAGGCAAAGCCAGCTAGTCACTAAAGCCGAGCTTCAGGCCCTGCATGCACAGATTAACCCGCACTTTCTCTTTAATACACTGAATACTATTATAATGTTCAGTCGTACAAACCCGGAGACGGCTCGCAGGTTGTTGATACGCCTGGCTACATTTTTCCGGCAGACCCTTAAACGGCATGGACATTTTAATACACTTAAGGAAGAACTTGAATATATTAACACCTATCTGGTTTTGGAAAAAGCCAGGTTTAGAGAGAAACTGCGAATTCTTAGAGACATTGACAAAAGTCTTATGAACTATCAGATTCCTGTATTAACCTTACAACCATTAGTGGAAAACGCAGTGAAGCATGGTGTTACGCCAAAGGTTGGAGCAGGTGCAGTACAAATAATTGTTAAAAAAGTTCACGGTGAATTGGAAATTATGGTTAAGGATGACGGGGTTGGGATTCCACCGGATCAAATTGATAAGGTACTGCTTCCCGGTGTTGGTTCAGGTAACGGGGTAGGTCTTTCAAATGTTCACGAAAGGCTGAAGAGTTTATTTGGCGAAGAATATGGGTTAAAGATTTCCAGTGAGGTAGGCAAAGGTACTACAATGCACGTGAGACTGCCTTTAATGCTTGATATGGAAGAAGAGGGGAGGAAAGTAAATGAAGCTTAAGGCCCTTATCGTTGACGATGAGTATCCGGCAAGAAAAGAACTCAGATATCATTTGAATGCGTTTGATAATATTGAGGTTGTGGGTGAAGCAACTAATGCCCAGGAAGCTTTGACCCTTATACAAGCCCTGGATTATTCTATTTTATTTATTGATATTGAAATGCCGGGCATGAACGGGCTTGAGGTCGGGGCAAAGGTGCAGGAAATGCCAAATCCCCCTCATGTGGTTTTTGTAACTGCTTATGATGAATATGCAGTCAGGGCCTTCGAAGTTAATGCTGTGGATTATATCCTTAAACCTTTTGATGAAAAACGTCTTACACAAACTATACGAAAGATAGAAAAAATAAACCAACAGCAAAAACAGCAGTCTAAAATTGAAGCCGAGCAGACGGCCGGTGATGAAAATTCAAAGCAGGACCAGTCTCAGGCTGCATCAGAGGGAGAACAAAACGGAACAGCCACTAAATCACAGATAAAAATAGATAGGATTCCGGCGGAAAAGCAGGGTAAGACCATACTGGTAAACGAATCTGATATAATATATGCCTTTACCGAACAGGATTATGTTTATATCAAAACTTTTACCGATAAGCTTTTTACAAGATTTACTCTTAAAGAACTCGAAAGCCGCTTGAATTCGTCTATGTTTTTTAGGACTCATCGGTGTTATCTTGTAAACCTTCATAAAGTCAAAGAAATCATTCCGTTTTTTAACGGTACTTATACCCTTATAGTAGAAGATAACGACAAGAGTGAAGTGCCGGTCAGCCGGGCTCAGGCGAAAAAACTTAGGAAGATTTTGGGTATGTGATGAAGGAATTTGGCAACATTTGTCGAATGCCTAGAAAGAGTTTGATTTCTAGGAGGGGATTATATGGAACATAACAGTTCCGCTGGTGCAGAATGTCAGTTTGTGGTTTTTGGAATAGGGACAGAAGAGTATGGTGTCCCAATTACACAAATAAAGGAAATTAACAGACTCACAACTGCGACAAAGGTTCCAAAGTCCCCCAAGTTCATTGAGGGAATCATTAACCTGCGGGGCCAGATTATCCCTATAGTGGATCTGAAAAAGAGATTTGACCTCGAGTTAACTGAATACACCGGAGATGCCAGGATAATCGTCATTCAGGTGAATGGCAGCACCTTTGGGGTTCAGGTTGACTCAGTTTCGGAAGTGCTTAGGATAAACACTTCGGATATCGAACCGGCACCTAATATTGTGAGTGGGATTGATTCCAGGTATATCACAGGGGTTGCCAAAGTAGAGGAACGGCTTTTAATTATGCTTGACTTAGATAAGCTTTTAACTGATGAAGAGAAAACACAGCTCAACACTGTAAATGAACAATCAGCATAACGATTAAATTACTTCCCTGCATAACTTGCAGGGTTTTATCTTTTTTTGAAGAATGAATACATTGGTCAATAATGGCAATTCTACTTAGATGATAATGATAATAAAGAGGTAAGAGTTATGATTAAAGGAACAGGCGTTGATATAGTTGAGATTTCAAGGATTGAAAAAGCAATAAGTCGTCATAGCGGATTTTTTCGACGGGTTTACACTGCCAGGGAACTGGAAGATTGTATGGCTGAAAAGTCACGTACTCCCTCGCTAGCAGCAAGATTCGCAGCAAAGGAAGCGGTTTCTAAAGCGCTGGGGGCGGGGATAGGAAAAATTAAATGGACTGATATAGAAATAACTAATCAGAAGAGTGGAAAACCGGAAATTTTTTTACATGGCAGAGCAAAAGACAAGATGTTTGAGCTTGGTATTTCCACAATAGAAATTTCGCTTAGTCATAGTCGTGATTATGCCATTGCATTCGCTATAGCATATTAATATATAGACGGGGTGAATACATTTGTATTTGTTAACTGCCGAAGAAATGCGCAAACTTGACCACGCAGCAATAAACCAACTGGGAATTCCGGGTATAGTGCTGATGGAAAACGCCGGTCTCAAGATTGTGCAGGAAGTCTTTAATTTAATCGGTAATCCTAAAGGCAAAACAGTCACTATTTTTGCAGGCAGAGGTAATAACGGAGGGGATGGATTTGTTGTTGCCCGACATCTTTTAAACGCGGGAGCTGAAGTAAAGGTTTTTCTGTTGGCAGAGCCCGAAGAAATGACGGGGGATGCCAAGACCAACATGGAAATTCTAATAGCAATGGGACATAAAGTATTCCCTATAATAAAGCCCAATAGCCTGAATATCGTAAGGTTAGCGATGGTATATGCGGATGTGGTGATTGATGCAATATTTGGAACAGGTTTTAGGGGCATGATTCCAACCAACATTGGGAATGTCATAGAAATAATAAACACATCTGAAAAACCCGTGATTTCAGTAGACATTCCATCCGGACTAGAAGCTGATACAGGCCGGGTTAACGGACCTTGTATAAAAGCTGCCAGCACCATTACTTTTGGCCAAAATAAACTTGGGCTTATAATTGGGGCTGGGCCTGAATATGTGGGGAAGCTTTCTGTTGTCGATATATCCATCCCCGACAGTTTGGTTAAAGGTCAGCAAATAAAAAGGTACCTTGTGACAAATGAAATAGTAAAAGCCCTACTGCCCGAAAGAAAGGCTGACAGCCATAAGGGTACGTACGGGAGGGTTTTAGTCGTGGGAGGCTCCCGTGGACTTACTGGGGCAGCGGCCATGACAAGTATGGCAGCACTTACAGCGGGAGCTGGTCTTGTGACTGCTGCAGTGCCTACCAGTTTGCATGACCTCATGGAAGTTAAGCTGACCGAAGTCATGACCAAACCTCTTCCTGAGACTGATGACATCAGTATAAGCCTAGATGCTCTGGAGGACATTACAGAACTGACCGGCCAGGCAGATGTTTTAGCTTTGGGACCGGGGATGTCAACCAACGGGGATACTATGGAATTAGTCAGGCAGGTTCTGCTTTCGGTAGAGACACCCGTTGTTGTTGATGCAGACGGATTAAATGCTCTGGCTGGGTCAACTGATATATTGAATAAATCCAAAGCACCTCTGGTATTAACACCCCATCCAGGTGAGATGTCCAGACTCCTTGGGATAAAAACCGAAGAAGTACAGAATAATAGAGTTGAAATTACTATAGAATCCGCAAAGAAATGGAATGCCGTCGTGGTTTTAAAAGGGGATCGTTCTGTTATTGCAGATCCTGACGGCTCCCTGTATATTAATCCTACTGGAAATCCGGGAATGGCTTCAGGGGGGACAGGGGACATTTTAACTGGAATGATTGCCGCTTTTATTGGCCAGGGGCTTACTCCTATTAAAGCGGCTGTTACAGGAGTTTACTTTCATGGTCTGGCAGGCGATCTGGCAGCAGAGAAAAAAAGTATGCTTTCGCTTGTAGCGGGGGACTTGCTGGAGTATATGCCAGAAGCAACTAGAGGTTATTAAATGTAAGGAGGGACAGTTTATGCTGGCAAAAGAGATAATGACCACAGATGTAATAACAGTTGGGTCTGACGACACGGTTGAGGATGTAATAAAAATTCTTCTGGAAAACAAAATTAGCGGGGTTCCTGTAATAAACGAAAACAAGGAAGTGATAGGTGTTGTATCGGAAGGAGATTTAATAATCAGGAATCAAGAAATACGGCCACCGGCATTTATACAGATTCTCGGTGGGGTTATTTATCTTGATGATCCGGAGGATTTTAGGGAAGAGCTTAGAAAAGCCTTTGCTTATAAAGTAGCTGACATAATGACAGTTGTTCCTGCAACAGTTGATGAGGATACTCCCATTGAGGAAATTGTGACACTTATGTCAGGTGAAGGTATAAACCGAGTTCCTGTAGTCAGGGATGATAAACTGGTGGGGATTGTCACCAGGGCAGATATTATTAAATCCATGGCGGAGAAGAAGTAGAAAGATGACAACAGATTCTGTTACAAGACCGGCCTGGGCTGAAATTGATCTATTAGCTATTACCCACAACTTAAAGGAAATGCGCAGGGTAACTGACAAAAAAGCAAAAATCATGGCAATTGTAAAAGCAAATGCATATGGTCATGGCGCCGCACAGATAAGCAGGGCTGTTTTGGCTGCTGGAGCTGATTATCTGGGTGTTGCCATTTTGGATGAGGCTCTGGAGTTGAAAAACGCTGGAATAAATGCCCCAATTCTTATTCTAGGGTACACCCCCTCTGAGCAGGTGGCCGAAGCTGTCAGGCAAGATATTACTCTGACAGTCTATAATAATGAGGGGGCCCGGGTCGTGTCCGAGGCGGCCGCAATTTTAAATAAGAAGGCTAAAGTCCATATCAAGATAGACACCGGGATGGGCAGGCTGGGTTTTTTGACTAATAAAGATATTGGTCCGGAGATAAAGGAGATTGCGTCTCTTCCGGGTCTTGAGCTGGAGGGTATGTTCACCCATTTTGCAGTATCTGACATTATTGACAAAGAGTATTCTAAAAAACAATTTGAGAAATTCATTATGATTGATAACCAGTTAAAGAAGCTGGGGGTTAATATACCTATAAGACATCTTGCCAACAGTGCAGCTATTATCGACCTACCTCAATTCCATGCGGATATGGTCCGAGCTGGGATTAGCCTATACGGACTCTATCCCTCCGGCGAAGTACTCAAAGATAAAATTAATCTAAGACCGGCATTAAGCTTTAAAGCTCGGGTCGCCAATGTTAAAACCGTTCCTGCGGGAACCAGTATAAGTTACGGTAGAACATACATAACTGACAAAGAAACAAAAATAGCTACAATACCTGTAGGTTATGCAGACGGTTATACCAGACTCTTGTCTAACAAAGCTCATGTCCTTATAAGAGGGGCCAGGGTTCCTGTTATAGGAAGGATATGTATGGATCAATTTATGGTTGATGTAAGCACTATACCGAAGGTCGAAATAGGTGATGAAGTAGTCCTTATTGGACGCCAGGGTGAGCAGGAAATCACTGCTGATGAACTGGCAGAAATCTTGGGGACTATCAACTATGAGATTGTTTGTATGGTAAGCCACCGAGTCCCCCGGGTGTATAAAGGCTCATGACTACGCATTTCTTAACGCACCAACGCTTAGAAATGCGGCTTACTCCTCGGGGGTAGCCCACCAGTTCAAAAAAGGTAGCCTCCTATTAAAGGGATAGGTGTTTAGCCGGACAAAACCGTTAATGGAACTCAGTGACATGACCGAAATAACGCAATTAGAAAAATCGGCCGCGAAATAGGACGTTTCGCGCCCGCCGTTAGGTAGTCCGAGGGCTCGCAGGACCGCGCGAAAGCGCGCATGGATGTACCTATCGGCGGGGGAGCCGATTTTTCTTTTGCGTTATTTGGTTGTCATGTCCTGAGTGGAGTTTCGGTTTTGGGAGGCTCAACACCTATCCCAGGCAATAGAATAGGGCTGCCTTTTTTGACAGCCCTGCGAACTTATCTTTCGTAATCATTTATTACCATACCCGTAATTACTTTGGGGTAGAAGAAGGTTGACTTTTGGGGCATTTTTTCGCCGCCTGTAGCTATATCGGTGACTTCTTCAACCTTGGTTGAATTCATGAAAAACACAAGTTGAGCGGCGCCTGAATCCACCATTTCTTTGGAGGATTTCTCATCCCTGACATAAACAAGGTTGCTTTCGTCAGCCCTTTGCTGACTGCCTATTCCCAGCAGTTTTTCCAGGATGAGGGTATGGAGTATGGAAACATCAAGTCGACGCCATGCGGATGAACGGCCTTCCAGGTTGAGACTGTCTAGTTTATCAATGCTTTTCAGACTGATAAGATAATATTTGTTAGCCCCGGCATAAAGGCCGAAGGAAGGCGCTGTTTCACCTTTCTGTTCCAGGAGATTGACAAAGTTATCAAGGGACGTTCCGTCAGCCACCTGTTCCACGGTAAAATCCTCTGATAAATCCTGCAGCAGCTTCTCCACACTAAGGTCTTTAACATTGTTAACTACGCGGTGAGTGGGGAAAACAACCAGACCTTCGTTGTACAGGTTTACCAGGCTGACCATAAGATAGTCATATCCGGGCTTACCTTCTGCAGCCATTTCTTTACCGAAGGCAACGGAGGTTTCGTATCTGTGATGGCCGTCAGCAATAAAAATTTTCTTGTCGGACATTTCCTTAACTACTGTTTCCACAGTCTTTTCATCAGAAATAACCCATAACCTGTTGATTACCCCGTTTTCATCAGTTACTTCTATATCTGGCTTCCGACCGCCTTTGGCGGCTTCGAGAGCTTTTTCAATAATATGCTCACGGTCTGCGTACAAACCGAAGATGGGACTGAAGTTGGCCAATGTGGCCTTCATTAATTGAAGCCTGTCTGCTTTATGTTTAGGAAGGGTTTCCTCGTGAGGGAGAACTTCTCCTTTACTATAGTCATTTGACTGTACTCCTGATATAAAGCCGCTGCGAACTTTCTTTTCGCCTCTGGCCTCAAATTCCTGCTCGTACAGGTAGACAGAGGGTTTCTCGTCATGTACCAGTACTTCTGCGGCTAACCATTCTTTAAGGTATTGGGCCGCTCTGGTATACCTGTTGTTGGTATCGTTATCATCATCTGATTTTTTACCCAGTTCGAGGCGGATAATGTTGTAAGGGTTTTTTTCATAAAAGAAATTCTGACCTGATGCATCTATAACATCATAAGGTGGAGTAACCACGTCATTAAAATCAACTTTTGCGGGGTTGTACCTAATGCCCTTAAACGGAATTATTTTTGCCACTAATTTTACCTCCTTAAGTAATAACTACAGAATTGCTATAGGAATGGCAACACTACCATTCTAATACATTTTAATATATTTCTATCGGAATTTCAATTTTTATGTTGTAGGATATAAAGAAAGATAAGAAAGACATGTTATTTTTAACGGTCAAATATTTTTTGCAGGCTAAAAGAGAAAATTGTCGAAGTATATATTTCATACAAATGTGGGGGAGTAACAGTGATGTACAGAATTATTATCATATTGGGAATCCTGCTTACAGGCTTCGTTATTAATGGGTGCACAACTTCGACTGAGGGTAAGGAAACGGGTATCCCCTACATTATAAAGGAATATCATAAAATTCAGCAGAGGCAAAATTTGGTTAAAGATAAGCCAACTCCCAAAAGCAAAACCGATTTGACAAGACCGGTTGTAGAGCCTGTAATGGCCCAACCACCGACAGAGAAGAATGTAAATGATCAAACAGAGAAGAATGTAAATGATCAAAAGGTTGAAAAAAAAGTATTTCTTACTTTTGATGACGGGCCAGAAGCTTCCATTACACCTACTGTTCTGGACATTTTGGATAGCTACGGTGTTAAGGCAACTTTTTTTGTTATAGGAACCTGTGTAGAAAAATACCCTGAAATTCTTAAGGACATTGTAAAACGGGGACACGTAGTTGGAAATCATACATATAATCATAGATACCAGGACCTTTATTCTGTGAAAGGCGGGTTTTTAAAATCATTAAAAATTAATGAGGAAGTGATATACAGAACTGTTGGCTTAAGACCTTATATAGTACGGGACCCGGGTGGGAAGGTGCGAAATAACTGGCCTGTCAGAAGGTCCTTAGGTAAAAATAACTACTGGCTTGTTGAGTGGAATGTGGATTCATATGACTCCAGAAACCCGCAGCCTACAACGCCTCAAATTATAGAAAATGTCAGGCTTCAGATAAAGAATCCCAGAATATGGAGTAATATGATAATTCTATTACATGACGGAAAAGGTCATTTAAATACTCTTAAGGCACTACCAGCAATAATAGAAATGCTGAAAAACGAGGGCTTTAGTTTTGAAGTGTTAAAATAAAGATAAAAAGCGGTCTGCTCGAACTCTGATATTTGAGGTGAGCAAGACCGCTTTTTTTATTCTTTAATCAGATACGGTTGAAGTTTTTCTGGACCTGGCAAATTGAGCCCAGGGTGATTGTATTTCCAGAACTTAAAAGAAACTTCCTGAAAGATTGAGCCTGCACTGGGTACGGGCATGTTGGTCTGGGTCATATATTTGTAAATTAGGTTATCATTTTGCCCTACCCAAATAAACAGTTTCATTCTAAGCTGCTTTAAGTAAGGTGTGCTTAAGGCCTCATCATCCTGGGAAAGTTCGACACCCATTGCCCTGGCCGCTTTGATGGCTTCATCCGCGTTAAGGGTAATCACATACTTGGAGCACTTTTGGCCGTACAATGTATCATCATGGTCTCTGACAGCTTTTCCAGTCAGGAACTTGAGCTTAGCAAAGTCAGTAAAAGGCTCAAGGGGGATTTCACTAGGTGAGGCTTTACGCCATTTCTCACCTTCAGAAACATATACATCATTACCCCACCTGTAAAAACGGAAAGGCTGTCCAAAAATAGTTGCATCAATAGAGTAACCTTTTTCTTTATCCATAGAACCGATTACATAGTAACCGTTTGACCGCTTCTGGATTTTGGTTCCTGCCCAACCTGAAAAATAGAACTTTTTACTTTCCCGAGTAGTTTTTTCGAAGGCTTCGGCCAGTACATCGGAAGCTTCGGGAGCCTCCCTAATATATGATTTTCCCGGGATGTCAAAAGATTTGGGGCCGGATTTCAGACTGCATCCGGAGAATATTATCGCCCCCATGATAGTGAACAAAAAATACAGCAATAAAGGGTATTTGCGTAAATTAGGCATTTTGTTCACCCCCGGCATATTTTTTACCTCGCCACTGGCGTACCAGCCCCCATAAAATCAGAAGTCCGGTAACCACATAGATGCCGGTTACCACAGGTACATTATGCTTTTCCAGCACGAACAGCCTATGAGCACGATACATATAGCCAATAAGTTCATTTTCCCCGTCACCGTCTATGTCACCGGCTCTAAGATTAATAAGTCCTGAGAAAACCCGCCACTGCTGGTGGAGCGCTCCATCCTTGTATACATAACCGGTCATATAACGGGTAGGGTTATTTCTAACATAACTTTTGGATAAAGCAATAATCTGTGGTGATTTGCTTTGTCCAAGGGGGGCAAAATCTTCAAACCTGAATTTCTGGAACCGGGCTTTTTCATCCAGTTTATCAATACTTGTCCAAAGAATCTGCCACTTTCCGTCAGAATTAAGTTTTAGTATGCGTGAAGTTTCTGATGTTAAAAGAATCTCATCTGTTTTATCATTATCAACGTCACCAATAATAATTTCACTTGTACCAATATCAGATATCATAGTTTCGTCAATAATGCCAATAGGTTTTTTATCATTTGCCTTACTGACTGTTAGAATATGGTCAATTGCAACAGTTTCCAAGGAAGGGCCTGGTATAAGGTTTCCTTGTCCCACTGACGATGTAGGTGCAGCCTGTCCTAGCTCCTCCTGGTTTTCCAACCTTGATTCAAGAGCCGTTTCGCTTATTTTAAGAATCTGGAATGGGAAAGCGACGAAATTAACGGATGATTCCACAAGTTCAGTTTTTCCTGCTGATGGACGCATGATCTGTTTAACAGCTCCGGATTGGTCAATCCGGTTTTTGGTCTCATAAAATGGAAAGCCAAGATAATCAACAGGAAGATTTGCTTTGAGTTTGCTGATGTCATATTGCTCAGGAGTTAGTTCTTTAAAGACTTCACCATCCCATTTGTATACTGCAAAGAGGCTTTCTTCATTAGTCAGAATCTCGTATTTTACGCCTCTTTCCACAACCAGCAGTTTTTCCCTTTCAGCTTCTTCGAGGTTTTGCTGGGTAATAATTTCTTGGGCGCCGTCCCCGTCAACATCCGCCAGTATTACCGGGAAGTAATCAACTGTAGCGTAGCGTTTATAAAGGGCGGGGCTCTCCCACTTTACAAAGAACTCCGTCCAAAGTCGTGCCTGTGAGAGGTCAATGGAAGAAGTAAGGACAACTGCCACAAGAAAGGTCACCAAGTAACTGCGAACAGAAAAACGACCTAGAATTTTACCCACTATGAGAAGAAGGAAAAAAATAAATAAACCGAAAAGGATTTTCCAAACAGTCGTATAACTGCTGATGTCATCAAGGGACCTGACTGACAGCAGAAAAGCAATGGCTAAGACCAAATTAGGGACCCGCTTTGCCGCTGGAATCGACAGTACAAGTAATCCTACGAGACAAAAGACCAGCAGGACTCCATACACCGACCAATCCAGAATTGCAGGAATCACGGCCAGCTCATAAAGTACAAAAACATATAGTGCCATCAGGGCAGTACTGGTAATTCCCCAGATAAATTTCAACAATCTTGCTGTCATTGACCTTCGGGGCCTCCTTCCTGAGTGGTGTTAAAAGGCAAGGCCAGCAAAAGGCCCGTTAGCAGCCAGAAGTAGCTGTTTAGATAAGGGATTTCAAAAACATTTTCAACTCCATTATGCAGTACGATTACAAGAATTGCGGTAAACATGCCCATGGACATAAATTTCATCCTTGGGGAGATCAGTTGTTTCATCGAATTATATCCCTGGCGAAGAGTACTGCCAATAAGCCAAAGGAAGAGGCTTAAACCCAGGAGGCCCATTTCCGCCAGTGTTTTCATGTAATAGTTGTCTACATATATTGTATTATAATGTCTCTTTGCTACTGCGCCGCCAAAATGGCCAAGTCCGGCTCCAAAAAGAGGATTATTCCGCATTTGGTCATAGGCTTGAAACCACCTACTTATTCTACCGCTGGAAGCGCTGTTTATCATGTATTCCTCAGAAAAAAGATATATCAGCCGATGGCTTACAGCAGGTACAAAAAGTACTGCAACCAATGCTACAGCTATCCCGGCAAAAAGGATTCTGCGGTCATATATGATACCTATTATTCCAAGGGCTCCGGCAAAGGCCAGCCAGGCTCCGCGTGAGAAGGTAAGAACCAGGCAAAGCGTTAGTATGGTGAAAGCTGCTAACCATAAAAGCCTTTTTAACCAGGTCTTTTCTTCCAATACCAGCCCTAAGGCTACTGCCGAGGTTAGCGCCATGTGGCTTCCAAGAGCATTAGGACTCCCTACTATAGAGAAAGCCCTCGTTTTGACTGATTCTGCAGCGTCAACCCATTCACCGGGCATTGGTACTTTGACCAGCCACTGATAAATCCCATACAGAGCTATCACAGTTCCTATTACAACAAGAGCAGATAAAAGTGACTTTGTATTTTCCGGGCGGCCGCTGAGGTAGAAGCCGATAAAGAATACGAACATATATTGAAATACGGCCCTCCACCCTTCGATGCTGTACGAGAGGGTGGTTAAATTAAGCGCCAGGTATGCAAGACCGGCTAACATTACATAAAAAATTGTTTTTGATAACTGTGTATTTTTTCCTGAACTGCCGAACAACAACCGGAGAGCTACCAGAGTCAGTCCCCCAAGGAGAAGGAGTTCGTCCCAGAGAGAAGACAAAACCGGTATTGACAGTACATTGCGCAGTATGTAATCAAGTAAAGGAAAAGATACAAAGGCGAGAAGGACCAGGTAATTAAGTTTTTCAAAAAATGTAGAAGATTTAGACCAGAACATTATTTGCCTCCCAAATCATGCTGTTAAACCATTACAAAGTATTATATCACAAATTGGAGCGGGCAAACAATTGATGAGGGCGTTCTATTTTTCATAGCTGCATTAGAAGGTGTTTTTACTAGGGCTGAGAGTTTAGCCGTTTACTCCGGTTTTCAGGTGTCCTTATCTGGTCAACTAAACCTCCTAAAATTTCAAATCCTTGGGTACCCCACCCAAGCGCCGTCCGTGGCGCTGGCGGGCTCGGCGTCCTGCCTTCGCCCTGCGGATTTGAAATTTTAGGAGGTAAGTTGAAAGACGATAGTGGCACAATGAAAACCTCCGCAAACGGCTAAACTCTTAGTCTATAGCATAAAAGACGCTGGGGTTGAAACTTTATGAAAAACGAGAAGGGGCAGTTGTTCTTTATCTTTCTGAAAAAGTGGAAGGCTTCTTTGTGGTGCTAACATTAGTTTTCTTGCAGGGCTTTAGGTTACGAAAATTACTAAATTTCTTCGGGTTGGAAATGATAATTTTAAAGGTCAATCAAGGTTTGACGCAGTGAAAAATGTTACGCGCAAACGGAAGTTATTCCAGTAGACACAGTAAAAAGGAGGCCTCATAGTGAAAATTTATCGTGTTAATATGAGTGATCTGACAGTCAAAAGTGAAGATGTTCCGGAAAAGTGGCGGCGGTTGGGAGGCAGGGCTTTGACCTCGGCTATTGTGGCGGAGGAGGTTGACCCAAACTGTCACCCGTTAGGGAAAAAGAACAAATTGGTATTTGCCCCGGGGCTCTTGTCAGGAACTACGGCCCCCAGCTCCGGCCGAATGTCTGTGGGGTCTAAAAGTCCTTTGACAGGGGGAATTAAGGAAAGTAACTCCGGTGGCATGGCCGCACAACAACTTGGCAGGCTTGGTATTAAGGCTTTAATTATAGAAGGGATGCCAGAGGGTGATAAATTTTATAATTTGCATGTGGATGTGAATGGAGTAAAGATTCAGGAAGAGACTGAACTGATTGGTAAAGGAAACTACGAAGTTATTGACAGGTTGTCCCAAAAGTACGGCAGCAAAATTGGGGTTATTACCATTGGACAGGCCGGTGAATATAAAATGTCTGCCGCCAACATTTCTGTTAAAGACCCTCACGGGTATATCCGAAGTGCCGGACGAGGTGGCCTGGGAGCAGTAATGAGTTCTAAAAGGATAAAGTACATCACTGTTGATGAAACAAACGGCCCCGGTGTGCCTGTAGCTGACCAGGAGAAGTTTAAAAATGCCGGTCGTGTTTTTGCCCAGGGCTTAAGAGAGCATCCAGTGACTGGTCAAGGTCTACCCACTTACGGTTCGAATGTGTTGGTAAATATACTTAATGAAGCAGGGGGATTACCTACTCACAATTTCCGCATGGGCAGATTTGCCGGGGCAAATAAAATCAGTGGCGAAACAATGTATGAAACAATTTTAGATAGAAAAGGCAAACCAACTCACAATTGTCATGCAGGTTGTGTAATCAGCTGTTCGCAGGTTTATAACGATAAGGAAGGCAATTTTCTTACTGCTGGCTTTGAATATGAGACAATTTGGGGTTTTGGTGCCGTATGTATGGTGGATGACCTTGATATAATTGCTCAGGCAGACCGGATATGTGATGATATCGGAATTGATACCATCGAAACTGCAGTAGCAATTTCAACGGCTATGGAAGGCGGAGTCATCCCCTTCGGTGACGGAGAGGGGATGCTGAATTTAATCAGAGAAATTAGCAAAGGGAGTTACCTGGGCCGTATAATCGGCAATGGCGCTGCTTTTGCAGGTAAAGCCCTAGGGGTGACTAGAGTGGCAGTGGTGAAAAACCAGGCCATTCCGGCATACGATCCAAGGGCTGTTAAAGGGGTCGGAGTGACTTATGCTACTACTCCAATGGGAGCCGATCATACTGCAGGTTACTCTGTGGCTACCAATATTTTGAAAGTAGGTGGCGACGTTAGTCCTTTAGCCAAAGAAGGAAACGTTGAGCTCTCAAGAAACCTGCAGGTTGCAACAGCAGCTATAGACAGTTTAGGATTCTGCCTTTTTGTGGCTTTTGGTGTATTGGACAAGCCGGAGGTTTACCAGGCTATGATTGATATGATTGACGCCAAAAACGGTCCTGATGCAGTTAAAGATGACATCACGGAACTGGGTAAATTCGTCCTGACTACTGAGCGTAAATTTAATGAGGCTGCCGGTTTTACAAAAGCAGATGACAGGCTGCCGGAATTTTTTGAAGAACCTGTGCCGCCCCATAATACTACCTGGGATTTTTCAGGGGAAGAACTGGATGAAGTATTTAACTTCGTAGAGGAGAAAAATGACTATGGCAAAGTAGACAATAAAGAGATGCAAAAAGTAAATACAAATGAAATGCAATATGTGTAAAAGGAGGTTGGCAGGTGAAACTTGATGTTAGACTGTTTGCCGGCCTAAAATGCAACAACCCTGAACTGCCATGCTTTGGCAAGAACGAGTTCGACCTGGAGGTCCCTGCGGGTACTACCATCTCAGGGTTGCATAACTTGATGAACCTGGAATCCAAATACCCTTTGATAAACTTGGTTAACGGAATAGCTCAAAAAGATGACCATGCTCTCTCACATGGAGACAGAGTCGGCATTTTTCCGCCGGTTGGAGGTGGATAAGGAATATATCAATGTCACAGAGGAAACTGACAATTAATGACTACAAATTATAGGAGGATGCAAAAATGGCACTAGGTGAAATGACTTATGGATTTTTTATGCCTACAGTTAACTTGATGGGGCCCGGCAGTGCAAAATCACTGGGGAATCAGGTCAAGACATTTGGTAAAAAGGCATTAATAGTTACTGATGATTACCTTTATAAGAGCGGAATGGCTGACCAAATTGCGGGGTATATCAAAGAAGCCGGAGTGGACGTGGCGGTTTATCCGGGAGCAGAACCGAACCCAACGGATAAAAACGTACATGATGGAGTAAAATTCATGCAGGATAATAATTGTGATGTATTAGTATCACTCGGTGGCGGAAGTGCCCATGACTGTGCCAAAGGCATAGGAATTGTGGCCGGAAACGGCGGGAACATCCGTGATTATGAAGGTATTGATAAATCAAGCAGACCTATGACACCGTTAATTGCTGTAAATACAACAGCAGGTACAGCCAGCGAAATGACCAGGTTCTGTATCATTACAAATACTGATACTCACGTAAAGATGGCCATAGTTGATTGGAGATGCACTCCGAACGTAGCAATTAATGACCCGCTGCTAATGATGGGAATGCCTCCTTCATTAACAGCTGCTACAGGGATGGATGCGCTCACTCATGCCGTTGAAGCCTATGTATCTACCTTGGCTACACCTATCACCGATGCGTCTGCCTTAATGGCCATAGATTTAATTTCCAAAAATCTTCGTCATGCAGTTGCCAACGGAGATAACTTCGAGGCCAGGGATAAAATGGCTTATGCTGAGTTTTTGGCTGGAATGGCATTTAATAATGCAAGTTTAGGTTATGTACATGCAATGGCACACCAGTTAGGCGGTTTTTATAACCTGCCACATGGAGTGTGCAACGCTATTTTACTGCCACATGTCGAGAGTTTTAACCTAATTGCCTGCCCGGAGCGTTTTGCTGATATCGCGGAAGCACTTGGAGAAAATGTCGACGGTCTGTCTGTTAGAGATGCCGCAGATGTGGCTATTGAGTCTATCAGACAGTTGTCAGCGGATATTGGTATTCCGTCAGGGTTAACTGAGCTGGGTGTCAAAGAAGCAGACCTTAAAACTATGGCTGAAAATGCAATGAAGGATGCTACCCACTTGACGAATCCGAGGAAGGCTACTCTTGACGATGTGATTCAAATTTACAAAAATGCACTGTAAAAGATTGCGCTAAATATGCCTCTCCTGCTGTGACTTGGTTCGTTTTAATGTTACTGACCAGTGTACATAGTGAGAGGCTATTTTATATTCATTTAATGAGAGGTTTAATTAATTTTTCCCTGGTTTGGACATGATATTTTTAGAAAGGTATGGTTAATACAAGGAGGAAATTGTTATGGCCAAACGGATAGTTATACTGGGAGCCGGATATGGAGGGGTTCGGTGTGCTTTGACACTTGAACACGAGGCTAAAAAGGGTGAAGTGGAAATAATTTTGGTTAACAAGCATAACTATCACCAGTTCATTACCCAACTGCATGAATCGGCTGTTGGTCTAAGTGACGAACGTGATATAAGAGTCCCTCTTGATGAAATTTTTAATGGTGGAAGGGTTAAATTGATTAAAGATGAAATTCTGAAAATTTTTCCGAGGGATAATAGTGTTATTTTGGAAGATGGTAATTTGGATTATGATTACCTGGTGGTTGGTCTTGGCAGTGAACCAGAGTATTTTGAAATTCCAGGCCTGGAACAATACAGCCTTACATTACGCAGTCTTAACAGTGCCAAGCATATCAAAACCCATATTGAAAATAATTTTGCATTTTATAAGAACCATCCACTGCACAGGGAATTTCTTAATATAGTTGTAGGTGGGGCAGGTTTCACCGGCATAGAACTGGCAGGCGAGCTTGCAGATTGGGTACCCTCGCTGGTTCAAAAATATGATATTCCTAAAAAAATGGTTTCGGTCACATGTATAGAAGCCTCTTCGTCTATTTTAACCGGGTTCGACAGACATTTAGTGGAAAATGCTTACCGCGTCCTTCAGGACAAGGGTGTGCGAATTATAACTGACATAGCAATTGAGAGTGTTACCGCAGATGAGGTAAGACTCGCCAATGGCGAGGTTCTAAAATCGAGGACTTTTATTTGGACAGGAGGAATGAGGGCAAATAATATTGTATCCCAGGCAGGTTTTAGTGCCATGGTGCGCGGACGGGCTAAGGTAAACCAGTTTCTTCAGTCAGTTGACTATCCTAATGTTTACATCATTGGCGACAATGCATTTATTACCAATCCCGATACTGGAGAAGTTATGGCTCCAACAGCTCAAATAGCTATTCAGAGTGGGTATATTGCTGCCCTAAATATTTTGGCTGAAATACGGAGTGAAAGCCCACAGATATTCCGCCCCAGGGAATTGGGCAGAGTGATTTCTCTGGGAAGAAATGTGGCAGTTGGCAAAATAGGAAAGAAGTACAAGACAAAGGGAAGGGCAGCAGGATTCTTAAAAGAGGCAATACAGTGGAAATACCTCTATTCTATTGGCGGACTAAAGTTGGTGGCCAAAAAGTTTCTTAAATAAAAATGAGAGTCCTTATAAAAAAATATCTTTGGAGGGTTTTGAGTGAAGAAACTAAGAGTCGGCATTATTGGAACTGGAATGGCTTTTGAACGACTACATTATCCGGCATATATGGAGCTTAGCCAGGAGTACGAAATTGCAGCTCTTGCAGATAATAACCTAGAAAAGGCAAGGGAATGGGCAAAACGGCTTAATTTAACTGAAGAAAGTGCATATGCAGATTATCGAGAAATGATAAAAAGAACAGATTTGGACATGTTTGACATAATGGTCCCCATCAGTGAAAATTACGTTGTGACCGAGGCAACGGCCAAAGCTGGTAAGCCAATTATTTGTGAAAAACCTCTGGCTCCTAATATTGAACAGGCCAGAGCTCACAGGGAACTGCCCAGAAAATACGGTATTCCCATAATGATTGCCGAAAATTACCGGTATAATGAAGAAGTTGACTTGATAAGAGATATGCTGCGTACTGAAAAAGTGGGTAAGCCGGTGTATTTCATCCAGAACAGGGTAATGAACTTCCCCAAGGACATGCTGGAAAACAAATTTGCAGCAAAGGAATGGCGTCAGCACCCTGACTTTGCTGGAGGAGTTATACTTGACACAGGGGTTCATGATATAGCTGCCTTAAGACATTTCTTTGGCGCGGCAGATGAAGTTTATACCATAGCAGTACCTCAGGACGATGAATTTGCGCCCTATGCTGTTATAAATGCCAACATAAGATTCAAAAATGGAGTAACCGGTCAGTTCAGTTTCTACTGTTCGGGAACTGAGATGCAGAGACCACTGATTGGATTAAGAATCTTCTGTACCGGGGGAATGATCTACCTGGAGGAAAGGGACTGTGGAACCATAAATATTGTGTATAATGACAGTCGTTCAGAGCAAATCGCGTATCGGCCGCAGCGGGGCTATTATAACGAACTGCTAAATTTCTATAATGCGGCTGTAGGAAAAGAACCTATCTCTGTAACCCCTGAAATGGAGTATGGTGACACAAAAATGATGCTGGATATAATTAAATCTGTAAAAGAGGAGAGAATTGTTAAGGTTGATGATGAGGCTGAGTTTATTCCGTCGTATGACCGGGAGCATACCACTTCTGTCAATCCTCAACAGTATTTAATGTAGCTATGGAGGGTTTCTGCGGTGCAGAGCACAGGCTGTTTCCCGCTTCAAAAACTTCTGACAAGATATCCGGATGGTTTAAAACAGCACCTTTTTCTTCCAGTTCACTGTAACAATAGCTGCCCGTAAACTCTGCTTCAATCATAAGAAAGAAATATTTTGCAACCTGCAGGGCTCCGGCAAATACATTTTTATGGTTTGAACCCGAGGCGCTTATAAATATTCCTTTTCTGGGAGGGCGGTCATTGGCCTCTGGAATTACCATTCGTTTTAGAACGTATTTGGTTGCCCAGAACCTCTGGGTTCTGTCAACCATGGTTTTAGCCTGTGCACACATCCCCATCGAAAATATTGGTGCAGCCAGGATGATACGATCTGCTGCCAGTATTTTTTCGTAGATAACCTGCATGTCATCTTTGACAACACATCTGCCTTCCTTAAAACAGCCGTCACAGGCTAGGCATGGAGAAAATCGGTAGGTGCTGATATCCACCAGCTCAGTTCTAGCCCCTGCCTTTTCGGCTCCTTTAAGGGCCTTTCTCAGTAAAATTTCCGTATTGCCACCTTTTCTAGGGCTTGTGGTCAGGCCTAGACAATAGACAGATTCAGACTGCATATTAAGTCCCCCATTTCAGTATACTGCTGTCTTTATGATTGTTAGTATTATAATAGCAGTATTTTAGGAAAGGCGGCAAGTAAAAGAGAAGGTCTCATAAATGAAAAAATCTTATGGGATAAGTTCAGGAGCTAGAAACTAAAAAGGGCCCCAGCCTTATAGGACCCTTGGATTTCTCAGGATACAGGGACTGCTTCAGGTGGTGCGCCTTTCCCTTTCTTTTCAACGTGAATGGCTGCATCAGGGCATACTGTCTGGCATATACCGCAAACTATACAGCCGTCCATCCGGGCCCTGACACTTGGGGTCCCCATGAAACCCAGTTCTTTGGACCATTCTATAACTTTTACCGGGCACTTTTCTACGCATAACCCACAGCCTTTACACAAACCGAGATAAACATTCCACCTGCCTTTTTCATTTTCCAGGGTATTGACTTCCCAGGCTCTGTCATGTCTCTCGGAAACTCTGTCATTTAATTCTGATTGCTGCATATTCTTGGCCTCCTTTGATAGGTATATTCTCCATTTATAGTTACCTTTATGCTTTGCATAATGAAGCTTTGAATAAACAGCAGTGAATAATACCACTCTATTATACTTATAATAATTCTGTAATGTAGATTAAATCCGATGGAATACGATAACTTACGGAGGTGGTTTTTAGAATGGCCAAAAAACGTATCGCTGTAGAAAGCACTCTTGGAAACTTCAGGGACTACTTGACTGAAAAAGGTTACGAAATTGTGCAGCTTGATCCTCATACTCAGACCGGAATAGAACTTAAAAACTGTGATGCTATTGTTGTATCAGGGCAGGATGAGGATTTAATGGGAATGAACACTATTAAGACTGAAGCTCCGGTGATTGATACAAGGGGAATGACTCCTGAGCAGCTGCTTAACCGTATTGAGCAAACCTTTAAAAGCATCTAGTAAAAGTTGGTTAAAAACAAACGGGTTAATTGCCAGGCAGATTAACCACGTTTGTTTTTTTATTTTCTTTTTGGTTTAAGATTTTTTTCAGCAGGAAATTCGAAATTGTTTTGCAAAGTATTAAAATATAGAAACCAGGCGTATTAATAAAAGAAATCAAAAAATGAGGGTGGGACTGTTTTATGAAGGATTTAATTGATCTGCATGTTCATTCAACTGCCTCTGACGGGACAATGACCCCTCGGGAGTTGGTGTTTCATGCTGCTTCCAGGGGATTAAAAGCAGTTGCCCTGACAGATCATGATACAGTTGATGGTGTAGCAGAAGCAGAAGCGGCTGGGCGTGAGGCTGATATTGTGGTTATCCCGGGGGTCGAAATTGGTGTGGATTACTCAGGAGAAATGCATATCCTGGGATATTTCATCAATTATAATGACCCGGTATTAGTAGATGGGTTGAAGAAGGTCAGGAGTTATCGTGACGAACGAAACCCTCAGATGGTTGAAAAGCTCAGGAAAATGGGGTTTGACATTACCATGGAAGAGGTTACAGATGCCTCGGAGGGAAAAGTTATCGGTCGTCCTCATTTTGCGGCGGTATTAGTCAAAAAGGGGTATGTAAGGGATACTGCTGAAGCGTTTGATCTATACCTGGGAGCAGGTAAACCCGCATACGTAAAAAAGGACCGGCTATCACCCCGCCAAGGGATTGAACTCATTAAATCATCAGGCGGTGTGCCTGTGCTCGCCCACCCCAAATATCTCCGAACCGGCGGAGGACTGGATCTGGACGGACTTATGCACGAGCTTATGTCATATGGTCTACAGGGTATCGAAGTATATTATACCGAGCATTCTCCCGAAGAAACGGATAGATTTTATAAGCTGGCAAGCGATAATAACCTGATAATTACAGGGGGAACCGACTTTCATGGTTCCCATAAACCCGGAATTGAAGTTGGCATTGGCAGAGGTAACCTGGCAATCAGTTATGAACTATTAAAACAATTCAAAAAATTACAAAATATGTAGAAATATTTCAAAAAGGTACAAGCTGGATGGAAATTGCGCTATAATTAAAATTGGTAGTTATATTAACGAACGGGGAGAGGATACAGTTGATTCGAAGAAGCTTTCTCAGAACCTTTTTTTCATGGGTGACTATCCTGAGCATGATGGCGGGTTTGTTCCCAACTGAAGTAGTGTATGCGTTTACAGAGACTTCAAAGTCTTCTTACACTGAACCTGTTACCGAAGGTGTTAATGTTACCAATACTGTTATTAAGACAACAGACGGCACTTTAGATATATATGTGATGACTGTTGACCTTGCAAATCCTTATGTCAAAGTGGATACTTTGGTCGGAAATGGTAATACAATTACCTCAGCCAGAGGTGTAGGCAAAATGGCCAGGGATGCCGGGGCTGTAGCGGCAATAAATGGCGACTTTTTTCAAATGGGTGAAAATTCTCCCCTGGGCCTAACGGTACAGTCCGGAAATCTCGTAACCTCTCCGGCGCAAAGGAATGATATGTATGGCTTTGGTTTGACTAGGGAAAACAGGCCGGTTTTCACTGTTTTTAAGTTTCAGGGCACTGTGACTTCTCCCAAGGGAATAAATTTTACACTTAGCGGTATAAACAAACCTACTTACTTAGCAGATAAGGGAAAAAGGTCTGATGAAAACACCCTTCTTATGTACACACCGAGATGGGGTGCAAAAAGCCGTGGAATTGTTTCAGGATTGACCGGTATGGTTGAAATGGTAGTGGAAGATGACGTGGTAAAAGAAATTAGGGTTAACCAGCCTGCCGCAGCTATCCCTCCTAACGGTTATGTACTGGCTGGACATGGTGCAGCAGGTACGTTCCTGACGGAAAACTTTCAGGTTGGGGACCAGGTTCAGGTTAACTACAGGGTCAGCCCTGAAAATGATAATCTCATGGCGGCTCTTGGTGGACAGGCATTACTGGTGGATGAGGGAAAACGCCACTGGTTTAGCCAGAATATTACCGGCAAAAGGGCTCGTACTGCCATAGGTGCTTCACAGGATGGAACAACTTTATATATGGTTGTAGTGGAAGGCGGTAACGGCAGCAGGGGCATGACACAGGAGGAACTGGCCGACTTTATGATTTCCATAGGGGCTTGGACTGCAGTTAACCTCGACGGTGGAGGATCCTCTACCATGGTTGCACGTAAGCTTGGGGATACTTCTGTCTCAGCACTAAATACTCCAGTATACACTACAGAACGTGCAGTGCCCACGGCTCTGGGTATTTTTTCGACCGCTCCTGCGGGACCGCTTATGGGTTTGAAGATTTCGGGGCCCAGATTACTTTTGGTAGGCTCCCAAAAGGCCTTTTCTGCCAAGGGGTATGATACTTACTACAACCCTTTTTCTCTGATGCCCGGGGATGTTAAATGGACCGGTGCTTCTAACAAAGGATTTTTTCAGGAAAACGTTTTCAGTGCAGCTTATAGTGGAGAAGCGGTGCTTAAAGCAGAATATAGTGGTGTAAGCCAGGAATATAAGGTTAAGATACTTGGTAGTTCTGATATTGCAAAGCTTGAAGTAACTCCTTCAGTCATTGTCCTTAATCCTGGGGAAACGGTTAATATCTCAGTGAAAGTGACTACAAAACAGGGAGAAGTTATTGACCTTCAGCCTGGCGAATACAATATTCAAATTAATGGAGAAGTTGGTTCTGTTAATGGCAGCAGGTTCACTGCTGTAGACCACATGTCATCAGGTGATTTGGTTGTAAAAGTTGATTCAACTTCTACAAGGGTAAAGATAAGCGTTGGGGGAATTGAGAAACCGTATTATAATTTTGAAACTCCAAAAAACTTGAAATTCAGAGGTTATCCTATGGGACTTACCCTTGGTGGTTACCGACTTACCGAACCCGGTGAGCCCAAATTCCGGGGAAATGTTGCGGCAAGGCTGGAATATGATTTTACCAAAACAACACAAACACGGGCTGGGTACGGTAATTTTGAAGGAGGCTTATCACTCCCCTTTGACGCTCTGGGGCTAGGGCTGTGGGTTTATGGAAATGACAGCGGACACTGGCTGAGGGCCAGGATTATTGATGGCAGCGGCAGTGAAAAGCTGGTGGATTTTGCCAGACATATTGACTGGAACGGGTGGAAACACGTGAAGGCACTGATTCCTACAGGTTTACAACAACCGGTGACATTATCTGATATCTATGTAGTTGAACCTGAAAACGGTACTCAAGATATGGGAGTACTGTATTTTGACGAGCTAACTGTAATATCTGCTCCCACTGCGGGAGACCAAGGGCCTGAGACTCCGGAAGAATTGGAGGGCGCAATTGAGGCGCTGCCGGGAAAAACTGCAGATTTTAAGGTGGGAGAAGATTTTGAGGTTGTTATTAATAACCCAACCGGTTCTGCAGAATATATTATTGAGGCCAGGCAGTTATGGAAGACAGAATTACCCACTCCAGGTTTTTATCCAATTTTACCATTATATATGATAAAGGCTTCGGCCAATGGTGACGATTTTGATCAAATACCGGGAACCATGCAGGTCAAGCTTAAAATAACTAATGCCAGAAACATCGGTAAGCTGAGACTTATGAAATGGGATGACAAAGAAGCTAAATGGAGTATGGTGCCGTCTGTAACTGATGCAGGCTCCCTTTCTGTAAAAGGTAAGACCAGCTTCACTGGGATTTTTGGTCTTATGGAAGATGTAAGACCAGCTCCTCAATTCAATGATATAGCATCGAGCTGGGCTAAAGAGACCATACTCAGGATGGCAGAGCGTAATGTAGTAAAAGGTTTTCCGGATAAGAGTTTTCGTCCTAAGAAGGGTGTGACGAGGGCGGAATTTATTACTTTGCTTGCAAATGCAATGGGCTGGCCCTCTCAGAAAACCGGTGTTGTGTTCAAGGATGAAATACCGGCTTGGGCAGAGGGGAGTATTGCCACTGCTGTTAATAGGGGAATCGTGAAAGGTTACGATGACGGGAAGTTCTGGCCTAACAAAGTAATAACCAGAGCTGAAATGGCTGTAATAATTGATAGAGCGCTAAACCTGCCTGATAGTGAGAAACCTTCTGCATATAAAGATGCCAGAGCTATCCCTTTGTGGGCTGTACAGTCTATCAGGGATACCAAAGTTTCAGGGCTTATGAAGGGCAGTGATAACATGTTCAGACCCCAGGATATGGCTAACCGGGCTGAAGCTACTGCAGTAATGGAAAATGTTTTGAACTATTATTTAAATTAAGAAGCAGGGATGAAGATTGTGGTTAACATTGACGTTATTCCGGTAAATATAAGAGGACAATTGGGTTATGATGTTCGGGTAAACAGTGAACAGGCAACGGTTCAGGATTATATCGATGCCCTTGACAATTTTATCGAACATAGCGGTTGCTACCGTTCTCGCAATGAGATTGCCGACTCCTGTTATGGCTGTAACCTTTGCTGTCAGGAGAGAATTCCGGTGACTTTGGTGGATGCTCTCAAAATTTGCGGAAACGATATAAAGAGATGCTTCAAAGACGTACTTTACGTTTATGTAGAGGGCAGAGTAGTAGATATAACAATGGGGCTTGATGATGAGGGAAGATGTATTTTTCTCGATAAGGAAAAAGGAATTTGTTCCAATTATCTAAACAGGCCTTTAGTCTGCCACACTTTCGTATGCTGCCCGTCTACACGAACGGCAAAGGAGTTAAGAGAAGAAGTTGTTAATGCAGGAGAGGACGAGCTGGTCAGAAGCTGGTTCAACATAAAAGGGGCAAACGGCCGACTGGTAATACATGAGGGAGTTTCGCCGAAACCAGATGCCAGGGACTATCCCGTCACACCTTTTTCCGGCTCAGAAGATTATAGGCAGGTAAGGCTGAAGAACATATGCTCACCCGGGTTGTGGAAAAGACTCTATAAAGCATCAAAAAATTTTGGTGCATAAAAAAGCTTTAATATATAAAGGGGCTGTCTCATAAGTGAAATCTTATGAGACAGCCCCTTTTACACTTGTAGGAAGGTGTTTTAACGACTAGATTTGGCGGAATTATCGCCTTTTTTACTAGAGTTCTGGGTGCTGCTGTCTTCCGCATTATTTTTCTTTTTTTCAGGTGAGCTGGCTTTGGTTTCCGAATCCTTATTTTTTTCATGAGTGTTGTCTGAGTTTGTCGTGTTTTGCGATTCTGTATCACTTTCTTCAACAGGGTTGGCAGGACGACTACTTTTGTTTTTGCCGCCCTGCTTCTCTGATTTTTTATCCATGCTTCCAGAATCCTGGTTAGGGAAGATTGTTTTATTCTGTACATCGAGGTTTAATAAATTCCGGAGTTTACGGAGGAATAAATGTTCTTGTTTGGTTTTTTCCTTTTTCCCGGATTTAGATTTGACGATGTCATTTGATCTCGGGGGTGTTTGCTTACCGTCAGTCTGTTTTATAGATTTATTAAGGTCGGAGTTAACTGTTGAGTTATCACCATTAGGTGCCGAACTCTGTTTTTTCAGGTGCCCGTTTTTGCGCGGGACGCGAATCAATTTAACGTAGCCTTTTTTATTGCCCGGCAGCAAAAGAACTTTATGATTTCTTACCAGTGTGGTTACACTGTTCTGCTTAACCTCTTCCAATGACAATTTCTTGCCGGAATTGATGGAATTTTTATAAACCAGAAGCTTGCCGACGGAAATACCTTTATTCATAGCTTCCTGCCGAGTAGTGCTGTCTGCAGAGAGGACTACAAAGCTTACGTCCAGATCTTCATTTTCAATAGAATCTTGGAGATTATCAGTCATCTTGTCATAATCTATTACATCAATCGAAGTTTCCACTGGTGTTACCGTTGAAAGGATGTAATTTGTCTCTTCCGGCTTGATATATCCCGAAGCGGCTGCTTCACCAAGGATTTGACGGACGGCTAAATATAAATCTTTGCCTTTAATATCGACTTCCTTTAAAAGAATTTCAGCATCCTGATTTAGGGCTTGAACTGAAACCACCTTGCTGTTTTTATCAACACCCAGTTCCAGGCTTGGATTAATATCTAGGGCTACATAAGCGGCCGGGTCAGCCAATGCGTTTGCACGGTAAAAATTGAGGCTTACAAATGCAATGAGCAGGCATGCCACCAGCAGCAGCGGTTTTAAACGATTTGACCAGTTGACCGGGAAGAATTCTGATTCAGCACCTACTGTAGGATTACTAACCCTTGAACGGTGGATTTTATGATAAGTTCCGTCGTTGGTCAAAATTATACAGTGGGAGTTTTTAATTTTTACAATAATACCTTTGTTACTCATGACGAACATCCTTTCAGGCCTTATCCGGGCTAATATAAGCACGAATATAAGGAAACTCCATATAGTAATGAAGCACTAAAGCAGTTGCTATGATGAATTTACGGCCTCTTTCAAGTGTCTTCCGATTTGTGCCGGTTTCACGAACCAGATCACTAATAGGAAGCTGCTTTCTTTCCAAAAGGTAACTCATAAATTCTTTTTTTGCAGCGACCGTTTTTGCTACGTTGAAAAGGTTCTCGCGGGAATCCCTGTGTTTCGGGGAAACACTAACCAATGCTTCAAAATCAATTCCGAACCGGTTTAGAACTTTCTCGTACTCAATAAGCTCGTCACGTCTTTCTTCCTCAATAGTCCTCTCGCGAAATTCTTCCCATGCTGACTGCAGTTCCGCAGGGCTTAACATTTTACTGTCTGCATCCGTGTCGAGGGTACATTCTTCGTTAGAACGCGACTGTTTTCGGAAATAGTCTTTCAACCTGTTTTGAATGACAACTTTGGCATACGGCAGGAAGGGAACCTGCTTTTTTGGATCGTACGAATCCACTGCTGAGTTAAAGGCAATTAGCCCAATACTCAATTCATCGTCCTGACCCCACTGTAAAGGCCGTTTACATAGGTTCATGGCTGTTTTGGCGACAAATGGTTTATATTCCCTGATGAAATCTTCCCGGGATAATAAATCTCCAGCTTGAATTTTTATGATTTTAGTTAAGACAGCGCTGTTGTCCGGGGTCATTATTTACACCTCGTTAATTGTTAATACGATAGAGAAAAAAACTTTGTGAGGGTTAACTTCGACAAATAAAGTGTCAAATCCTGTCCATTTTGGTTAGCAATTCCCTCCAGGGAAAATTTTGCATAGCATAATACAAATCATTATTGAAAATGAGGGGGGTAATTAATGTCCTCCACGCGAAAAAAGAAGGTTGCCTTAGTATTTACAGGGGCTGTTTCGTTGGGTAGTTTTGAGGCCGGAGTGGCTTACGAAATTGTACGGCACATTCTGGAAAAGCAAGAACCTGAACTGGAGGTAGATGTTATAGTTGGTACTTCGGCAGGTGCTCTGACGGGAGCATTGACGGCACTTGCGCTTGTTTTTGGCCTGGATCCGTCAGCCTTAGAAGAGGCATGGTTATCGGTTAGGTTGGAAGATCTGCTGAGGTTAAATCCTGGTGACCGTTCAATCCTATCTAGCAGTAAGGTAGAGAAACTCATTGCAAAATACCTCGATCCGCAGTTAGCACAAAATACACTTACTTTTACAGATGCCAGAGAAATTAAGCTGGCAGTAGTGGTGACAAACTTAGATGGGATGAAGTACCATATTCACAGGACAAAAAGTGATAAATTTTCAATTAGTGCTATAGGGTATGAAGATGCTATAAAATTTTGCATCAGACCGGGTTTTAATGAATGGGAAAGACTGAGGTGTGCTGTTAGAGCCTCCAGCGCTTACCCCGGAGCATTTGAACACAAGAAAATATTAAGAGCCGATAGTGAATTTTTACGGACAGCGAAATACAATTTTACCGCAGTTCCTGAGCGTTACTTTCATTATTCTGATGGCGGAATAGTTAATAACCAGCCGCTGAACAAAGCAATTGAAATAGTAAATGATCTGCCGTATAACAATTCTAGTGATGGGTATGAGCGACTCTTCCTTGTTGTTGACCCGGCCCCACCTACATCGGCGCCCTCCAGAAATGATTACAAAGTTTTTGATGTGATAAGTAAAGCGGTATGGACTATACCCAGGAATCAAACGCTGTACAAGGATCTGCTATTTCTGGAAAAGGTCAACAGACGCATTAGGTGGAAAAACTCATTCATCTCTGCTGTTACTGATATGTGGAATTCCTGCAGAATAACTGATGAACACAGATGTGCCCTGGAGCGGTTGAGCAAAGAGGTTGCTGATTTCAAGGGTCAGACTATGCTGGGTATTGATTATGATAGGTACATGAAATATGAAGAGGAACGGATAAGAACTTCTTACAGGGACGAGATAAATAAAGTTAATGACAGTGACCTGTTTGTGAAATACTGTTTTCTTATGGAGCATGTTGCTGATTTGAGAAACAAGCAGGAAGTTTCTGTGGAAATGATAAGACCTCGAGATGCGGAAAAGGAACTTGCCGGAGAAATCTTTGGTAATTTCGGTGGATTTCTCGACAGCGGATTTATGAAACATGATTATAATGTAGGTCGAACCTATGCACGGCGGTGGCTAAACAAAGAGAATGAAATGAACAGGCTGCTATTCTTTAATGAACAAGAACTTTCACCAAAAGTAAGATTTCGTATATTCCAAAAGATGCTTGATAATGCATTTCCATTACTAATGGAGGATATAGGACCAAGGTTATTTTTGGGCAATGGTGTGCTAAGGCCTAACTTAGGCATGTTTACCCTTGCCGGGATGGTATCGTTAAGCATGGTCAGGTATGTGGTAAATAAAACTGTTGGTGTGGCTAAACAAATGGTGTTTGGCAAAAAGTAAGGAAGTCTCCTGCCTTTCCTTTTTATAGGGTTGAAAAATGGTAGATGTGGGCGTATGATAGATGCATGAGTGTTGAAGAGGTGTAGTAGATGCAGTCTGCAGACGTTAATTTGTTGGGAATATTAATACGCTTCATCCTGGGTGGTGCGGCTGTTGCCGCATCCTTTATTTTGGCCCGTTTGGTTGGGGGGCGCTGGGGAGGAATTTTTGCGGCCTTTCCGGCAGTTTATATAGCAGCTATTATTACCGTTGGAGTCAGTGTCCCTCTTAAGGAAGCAGTTGGCGTAACCCTTCAGGTATCCAAAGGCGCTTTGGTAGGAATGATTGCTAATATAATTTGTGCCATATCAGCGGTTATGTTTATTCCCAAAATTGGCTGGAAAAAGGGCCTGGCAGGATCCTTTGCTGTGTGGCTTATTACAGTTGCAGTGATTTATGAAACGGTCTTTAATTGATGACTTGTCTGATAGCTAACTGTTTCGGGCAGCTTAAATTGTTAATGAGGTGACTTGATAAATGAAAATAAACTCCGGATTTATAAAAGATTTTGCAGTCCGGTTTTTTCTGGGAGGGACTGCAGTTGTACTCTGTTATGTGATATCTGTATACTCACCTGTCAAATTCCTGGGGGGCGTATTTGCTGCTTTTCCTGCAGTGATGGCGGCTGCTATCACAATGGCCGGAATTCGAGACGGCAGCAGAGAAGCTGGAGAAGTTGCAAAAGGAGCTGTTTCCGGAATGATTGGATGCACAGCCTGTGTATTTGCAGCGCTTTACCTAATAAGGGTTTTTTCGTCGTGGCCATTGGGCCTGGCCGGGTCAATCGGAGTATGGCTGATGGTGTCTGTAGCGAGTAATTTGGTTTTTTTAGGGAATGCTAAGAAAGGGCATTCAGAAACAGAAGCTGAAGTTAGATGATTGGAGGGTTTGCAAGTCAAACCTTCCTTTTGTTTTAAGTTTTTAGGTAATTTGCCTGACTGTAATGTGAAATTTCCAAAAAATTGAGTTAAGGGCTTTGACAAAAACCATAAAAATAGTATATTATTATGAAAGGGCATATGCCCAAAACCTAAAAAAGGAGATAATGAGATATGTCAGAACAATGCAATAGCTGTGGTCAAAGTTCTCAATGTGATAGGGAAAGTTGTTCTCCAGGCCCGCAGAAAAAAGATAATATCAAAAACGTGATAGCTGTAATGAGTGGCAAGGGCGGTGTTGGTAAAAGCTCTGTAACATCGCTGTTAGGGGCAAGTTTAAGTCAAAAGGGTTATAAAGTCGGCATAATGGATGCTGACGTGACAGGACCCAGTATCCCAAGAATATTTGGATTAAAAGGCGGGGAGATGGAACACGGATCAAAGGGTATACTTCCTGCAAAGACTGCCGGGGGTATTGAAGTTATTTCACTGAACCTTCTTCTGCCCAATGAAGACGACCCTGTTATTTGGCGTGGACCCGTCATTGCCGGGGTAATAAACCAGTTTTGGAATGAAGTTGAATGGGGCGAACTGGATTATCTGCTGATTGACATGCCCCCTGGTACCGGGGACGTGCCCCTCACTGTCATGAAGACCCTGCCGCTAAATGGGATTATGGTGGTAACGACACCACAGAGCCTGGTATCTATGATTGTACAAAAGGCTGTAAAAATGGCGGCAATGATGCATGTACCTGTAATTGGACTCATTGAGAATTTTGCTTATGTAGAGTGCCCTGACTGTAATAAAAGAATAAATCTATTTGGTGAAAATCATACTGAAGAAATGGCAGGAAAGACCGGTGTACCAATGCTTGGAAGGCTTCCTCTTGCCGCCGAGTTTGTCAAACATTGTGATAATGGTATGATAGAAGAATACCTGAAACGTGACAGCGTAATTAAAGAAAATATCACAGACGCAGTTGATTTGTTGATTAAAAAATTCTCTGGAACAGCCTAACAATAATACAAGTTTGCCCCTGATGAATGTATATATTTTTTACAGATGCGGGAGGGTAATAGAATTGTACTCTGAAAAGGTGATGGATCATTTTCATAATCCCAGGAATGTAGGTAGATTAGAAGAAGCTAGTGGTCAGGGGAATATGGGTTCTCAGGAATGCGGAGATTACCTGGTTATAACTATAAAGGTTAACTCAGAGCAGATTATTGAGGAAATTATGTTTCAAGTCAAAGGATGTGCCGTGGCAGTTGCAACCAGCAGTATAACTACAGAGTTGGCCAAAGGTAAGCATGTTTTTGATGCATTAAACATAAGTGAAATCGATATCGCAGATGCCTTAGGCGGTCTGCCGGATGAGAAGATGCATTGTTCACTCCTAGGCGCCGGTGCGCTTAGAAAAGCTATTTACGATTATCTGGGCACATCGGAATCGGGATTATGATAGGAAAAGAACAAAGGGACGGCGGTGCCGTCTATATAATCAAGGTAAACACCAAGTGGGCGGGATGAAAAGTGATACACTGGCTTAGAAGGGGGGGTGTGCTATCCCAAGGCCGAGAAAATGGCGTATTGTAGAATCTATTCCAGGTGAAATATATTTTGTTCCCTTTGGAAAATCACGCTGTGATATTGAAGAAGAAATACTCAAAGTAGAGGAAATAGAAGCTATACGTCTCAAAGACCTTAATGAACTAAACCAGGATGAGTGTGCAAAAAAAATGAAAATTTCCCGACAGACTTTTCAAAGGATACTGTCAGACGCCCGTTCCAAGATAGCCAATGCCCTTATAAACGGGCGGGCCATAAGAGTCAGTGGCGGAGACTTTACACAACAGGTCTGTAGAATTATTTGTCCCGAATGTAATAAAGAATGGGAAGAAAGCTACGAGAATTTTAAGACAAAAGATGACGAACAATACAAATGCCCTAACTGCGGTTACGAAGAACTGACGTGCTGTGGTCGTAAAAAAGGAGAATTTTGTGCCAAAAGGTGCTGTGGTAAGACATAGTGAAACCTTTCCTGGATACTCGTTAATTAAATGAACAACAAGGAGGATTATAAAATATGAAAATTGCAATTCCGGAAAACCAGGGAGAAGTAAATCAGCATTTTGGCCAAAGCAAAAACTTTGCCATCATCGAAATTGACGAAAATAAACAGGTAACATCAGTCCAAGAAGTATCAGCTTCCGGTCTTCAACACAAGCACGAGGGTCTGGCAGGATTAATGAAAGCCCAGGGTGTGGATACGGTAATCGTAGGAGGTATTGGAGCAGGAGCCGTTCAGGCACTAGAAGCCCAGGGGTTGAAAGTGCTGTTTGGAGCTTCAGGTCCGGTGAAAGATGTTGCCGAGACCTTCGCCAGGGGTGAGTTTGTTTCTGAGAGGAAGATGTGTAGTCACCATGGAGCGGGGCATCACCACCATGACGGAGGCGGATGTTCTCACTAGAAATAACGAAAAGCTTGGCTTCACCGCAAGTAAAAATGCGTGAAGCCAAGCTTTTTTATTGAAATTTTAGGGTTGAAACAATTTGATTGAAGAGAGCTTCTTCACCGGAATCCAATTCCTGTTCATAAAAGATAATCATAAAAGCCTTATTATCCTTAGCAATACAGTAACTATGAGGGTACCATACAGGACCGTCATCAGGAATTGTTTTAGTTGTGATCTTTTGACCGGAAAGACCATCAAGGGAAATCTCTTTACGTGATATCAGCTTATCACCATATCCCGGTTTCCAGTTATCAAAGGGTTGCTGACCTTGAGATAGTACGATAGGCGGTATAAGCTCAGCAACTTTCTTACCTTCTTTGTCTAAGAATACCGAGTATTCAAGCGTCCAGTCACCCGGGTAACTGATTGAATAACCGATGGACTCCTGATTATCTGCCGATTGGAAGTCAATCCAATCAGTTGTAGACATAGGAGATTCCTTCTGATTCAAAACCTTCCAGTCTTTAGGAGCATCATAAGCCTTCAACACTATAAATTGCGTGTCCTCAGAGCTTACCGGATTTGTCTTATCACTTCCGGTCTTATTAGAAGTTGTGCAACCAACCATAAAAGATAATGTTAAGAGTGCAATGATGAGAAGCTTAGTTTTCAAAGAATTTCACCATCCTGCCAAATTTTTTTGTGATTATTACTTTGCTATGTTCGCCCTTTTGGGAGAGAATTCCTTTAACAATGAAAACTAAATTATCAAAAAAGAGACCAGAACTTAGCGCTGTGAAGAAATTTAAAAATTGGAATATTGTGAGTGGTTTTTAATTAGATTTGGCAGCATGTTCTCTCGAATAATCAATTCAGAAATTCTTAATTCATTACGGACCTGTTGCTGTTCTAAAGTATTTGATGCATCATTAGAAGCCGCATGATAAATGTTATTCGCATCTATGTACGACCCATCATTAAATATCACAATACCATTTTTGGAATTGAGTAAATCTTTACCCAATAAATAACCAGCACAGAATTTTTAAAGATTCCCTATTCCAATAGCTTGACCTAAATCCATGCATAGCCTTAGTTGAATAACCCATATCACCTAAAACCTTGGCTAATGACTGGTATGTATTTTTATAATAAGTACGATATACGGGTGCATTTTTTATAGGGTAGAGCGAATTGTTAACAATAAATTCGGCGTCTGAAGTAGTCCAATTGGCAGCTTGCGAATAAAAGTTTGAAAAGTAGAGACTTTCGTGAGCTAATTTATTTAAGTTTGGGGTTATTTCCTGTCCGTTAACAGAAAGATTAATTACAAAATTTTGTAAGCTCTCAACCTGAATTACTATAAGGTTTTTGCCTTTTGCAATACCGGCTAACTGGCTCTGTTTCAATTCAGGGGTAAAATTAAATCGATTAAAAACCTGAACTTTTTCTTCATTGCTGGGAGGACTGACAGAAAATAAATTAATAGCAGAAACCCCTAGATCTTGAACGTGGTAAAAAAGCATACCAAAATGTTTTATATTGAACATTCTATCATTTCGGTCATATGGCAAACCTGAAAATAACAAAAGCACTGCAATCAGTACGAATGTAATTGCATGAGAAAAGATTTCTTTAGGATTTATATTTACATCGATGTTTAACATCTTTGTTTTAGGAAATAAAAGAGGAAAAAGAACAATTATATCTGCAACAATAAATAAATCGCTGATTTTGAGTAAATCCAAAACTCCGTCAACGACTGTCCCGATTTGGCCGACATAGGATAAAAAAGACAGAGAAAATACGTCATTGTAGTATCGGAAATATACTAAGTCAATAAATATAAGAACCGATACAAATAGGTCAATTACAAGTGAAACAATTATTTTTCTTCTTGGAAAATAAAATATAATCGGGCCTAAGACCAACAGCAAACTACCAAAAGCAGTGAGTATCGGTGCTTTTAAATAACCATTAGTACACCAACTTAGGTATTCTAGCTTTGCTAAAATACAAAAATTGATCAAAAGGACACCACGGTTAGTTTTAAGCAGTTCGTAAATGAAAGTTAAAAATCTATAGACATATTTATCTGGACATGCAGTTTTTATGATACCAATTTCATCAATATTTTCATTTCGTGCTGTCAAAGACATAAGAATCCCCCATATAATAGAATATTCCCTTCGCAAAAATAAAACATCTATACCCTTAAAAGAGTATAGATGTCCTTTCGTAAATGTCAGAACAACTTCCTTCGGCGGCCCGACTATCTTTAGTGGTATTCACTACTAAGACTCGTGGCTTTGCGTCCCCACCTTTCGATAGGTTTGCCTTTATCGGGTATGAACAATAAAATATTTAACTAAATAATACTAATACTACAAAAATATGTAATTTCCTTCTATTATCTTGCATTTTTTCACGCCCCCAACGCCCCTCTCATTTTTCGTAAAGGTACAGTAGAGTCGCTTTTTCGCTATGGAATAAGAGTTTAGCCGTTTGCTAAGGTTTTCATTTGGGTTACCATCGTCTGTCAACTTGCCGCATCCAATTGTAAACCCGCCGGGCGGAGGACACGACGTCCGAAGCCGCCCAGCGCTAGGAGGGCGCTTGGGGCGGGTACCCAAGGGTTTGCAATTGGATGCGGCTTAGTTGACCAGATGGGAACCCATGAAAACCGTGCAAACGGCTAAACTCTTCGCCCGAACAAAATAGGCACAATAATGCAGCTTATGAAAAATGAGAACTACCAACAGTTTCCTGCAGAACCTCCCCGCCTCTCTATGTTATAATTCAAACATATTGGAGGAGGGACTGCTAAAATGGATCCGTTGACTCATTTACTAGTCGGAATAAGCGTAACTGCTTTTTCAGGTGAAAACTTTACCGTCATAAATTCGGTTCATCTTGGAACCGTCTTGGGGTCATTAGCACCTGACTTTGATATAGTACTTCAACTGTTCGGGCATTTGCCCTATCTCAAACACCACAGGGGTTCTTCCCACTCACTTCCAGGCATATTGTTTTCCTCAGCCGTAATTGCCTTGGGGTTAGGTGTTTTATTTGGGGGTGGTTCCTTTGGAACTATATTCTTATGGACTCTGCTGGGATCCGTAACGCATGTTCTGTTGGATGTATTAAATTCGTATGGAGCTAAAATTTTCTGGCCACTTAGCAACAGAAGTTTCAGTTTGAACCTGCTGGTTTTGGCTGACCCGATTATTATTATTCTGTTCGCAGCAACTCCATTTCTACCGTTTTCGCCTGCGGTTGCAGCCAGGATTGTGTTTTTAATTGTTTTGGCCTATCTCGGAGCGAGATTGCTGATGAGGCAGAAGATTCATTGGATGCTAAGGCGTAAATATAACAACGAAAAAGTTCAAAGAATAGTGGTAATGCCTGCAATGGTTAGTCTGGTGAACTGGTCTTTTCTTGTGGAGACCAAAGACTGTTATATAGTAGGGGAAGTCCCGGGCTTTACACTTGACCCTGGGGTCAAAAAAGTTCTGGATAAAAATCCGGCTAATTCGCTTATTCGTGAGGCGATGCGCACTAAAGTAGGCCAATTATTTCAGAACTTTACACCTTATTTTTATATTTATCATTGTATCGAGGAAGGCAGGCACATTGTAAGGTTTTGTGATTTAAGGTATTTTTTCAGGGAGGATTTCCTGCATAATGCCACTGTGATTTTTGATGAAACCCAAAATATAGTGGAAGCAGTTTTTCAGCCATATAACAAGAACACGAAGATACAGATTTCGGGTTAAAAAAATTATATGTGTGTATAGGGTTTGCCCATTGGGAAAGCGAAAATCACTAGGCATTGTGTGGTGATTATTCGCTTTTTTTTATGCGACGTTATATTGCTTTATGTGAAATAAAGTTTTTTTGTATGTTATTGACAAATGGATGCTGAAACGTTACAATAAGAAAACACCATACCCCGCAGGGGTATAGGCGAACCCGGAAAATTCTTTGTATTTCAAGGTCTTCAGGGTGTTAAGCTGCATCGAAAAGGAGGAGTAATTATGCAAAGTATCTTAACGGCAAACCTGTTACTTCTGTTAACCAGCGGATTTATAGTACTGATGGGGGTATATTTCATGCTGGGCCTCGGAGGAAGCGGGACCATGATGCAACGATGGGTGGGAGGATTTCTTGGATTAATGGGTTTTGCAGGTTACGTGCTGACAGTTGTTCCAACCTGTTTTTAACCGGAATTTTAAGGGGGGTATACCCCTTCTTTTTTTGAATTAGATTGAGTATATAAAATAAATGGCTAACACCTTCTTCGCCGGGAAGAAAGGTATCAGCCCATGAATTAACTACGATGTGGTTTATTGTCGTCATCATTTTGGGGAGAAGTATTGTCCGGGAACTGGCCTAAAGGAAGCAGATCAACAAACTCCGCTGAAACTGTTTTTGGAATAGTCTCTTCATTCATCTCCTCAAAAGAGGTCTTGGCTTTTTTGATTTTTTCATTTACTATTCTCAGTTGTTCTTTGGCATCGTCACGCATTTACAGTCACCTCCGGTTTTATTTTACGCAGAAAAAGACTTGTTAACTCTATTTAGTTAAATTTATAAATGATATAATAATTAACAGATAACAGATAACAGATAACAGATAACAGAGTAATACTAACTGTCAACTGTCAACTGTCAACTGAAATGGAGGGGGCAAATGATGAAGGTTAATACACGTTTAATAATTTTTGTTCTGGTTATTTTAGCTGTAGGAGTTATTTTTGCAGTTCCCTATCTGGATTTTGGTAAGGGTTCCACGGACTCAGGCCAGTTTCCAAATAAATTTACAACTACCGACCAACCGGCAGAAAAGCTTAAACAGGCCTTGGGGCAGGGCAGACCGGTATTTCTTGAATTTTATGCTAAGTGGTGACCGTCCTGTGTAGATATGGAGCCGGTGGTGCTGGCTCTTGAAAAGAAATACCACGGTAAAGTAGAATTTATCATAGTTGATGTTGATACTGAGGAAGGTAGATATTTGGCTGGACAATATAATGTAAACTCCATCCCTGCCATTTTTCTGACAGACAAAAATAAAAATGTTACCTACTCTGCCGTGGGTGCAAAGTCCCAGAAAGAGTTGGAACAGGAAATAAGTAAGATAATCAAAGAGTAAAGTAAACTCATAAACCAAACTAAGGGGTATGTTATGCTTCAGAATTTCTTTGATAATATTCTTCCCAGTGCTCTAAGTGGAATATCTCCGGTTACGTTTATTATTGTTTATATAGGCGGGGTTTTAACCAGCATAAGCCCCTGTATACTGACAATGGTGCCGGTTATCGTAGGATATATCGGTGGTTATTCTGATGAAAATAATTCTAAGTTCAGGGGGTTCCTCACATCTTTAGCATTTGTGTTGGGAATGTCACTGACATTTGCCCTTTTTGGTGTAATTGCGGTTCTTCTGGGCAGGGTTTTTGGTCAAGTAGGCAAGGCGTGGTATTATATACTTTCTGCTATTGCTATCATAATGGGACTGCATCTTCTGGGTGTAATTAACATACGGTTTCCTTCTTTAAATATTACCCCTCTAAAAAAGGGCGGTCTTTTTCAGGCCTTCTTAATTGGCTTGACTTTTGGACTTGTAATGTCTCCATGTGCTACTCCAGTTCTGGCTGTTATAATTACCTACGTTGCTGCCACCAAAAATGTTTTTTACGGCTCTGGTCTTCTCTTTGTCTATGGGCTTGGCCACGGTTTACCACTTATACTCGCAGGTACTTTTACTGCTGCTGTCAAACAAATGGCAAGATTTCACAAGTTTTCGCAATATGTAACTATTGCTAGTGGTGTGATGCTAATTTTCCTTGGTCTCTATTTTCTTGCACTGGTTCACTGGTATTGAAATTATTTTCTGATATTAAAATTTCTTTTAGGAGATTAAAAATAAATGGAATATTTGCTTGTCCTCCTTAATATATTTTAGTAGACAACCTTACTAAACTATTTCAGGGAGGGACATGCAGTGAAATTTTATGAGGTGAGCGGGAAAAAGGTTTTGGCAGGAGCCGGAATTATACTTCTACTAGGGGTCTCGGCCGGCTGTAGTAAAGCAGAAAAGTTTTCGTGGGAAAGGCTGAAAGAGACCCACTATAGATTGATAACAGGTAAGCAACTTCAGAATGTTAAGGCTGCTGCGGCAAAAACAGGACAGAATGTTGCCGCTTCAGGGATAAGTACTGAGGAGGCACCGGGGGTTTTGAGTGACCGCGAAATCGAAAAGAAAAACGTCAAGCGCAAAGTTGATGTGGTCTTATACTTCGCGGACCAGAGCGGCGACTACCTGAAAGCGGAAAAACGGCAGATCGAAATGGTACCCGGTCTAGCTAAGGCAACAGTCGAGCAACTGATACAGGGGCCAACACAAAAAAATCTCACAAGAACCATACCGCAGGGGACCAAAGTTCGTGAGATAGATATTAAAAACGGCCTTTGCAGGATTGACCTGAGCAAGGAGTTTAAAGAGAATCACTGGGGTGGGTCCAGTGGAGAGATTTTGACTGTTTATTCACTGGTTGATACCCTGACCCAGTTTGAAACTGTGAAGGAAGTTGAAATACTTGTAGAAGGTCAAAGGATAGATACTCTTGCAGGACATATGGACCTAACTGCCCCGGTAATGAAAAATAGTCAAATAATTAAAGGTGTAGAATAGCTGCCAGAAGGCAGCTTTTTTGCTTTTTGGTGTGTCAAAAAAACAAATATTGAAGGGCACAGCTATTCGTCTGTAGATAATGGGTAAGTAAAAAGTTTACAGAAAAAAATGCAGGAATCATAACAATTTCTGTCGAACCTTCAGGTAATGTGTCTTCTAAATTTACTAAGATTGATGGTGATCCTAATTAGACCTGGAGGAGGTGACAGATTTGTCTAAGAATGGATTCAAATTCGTCTTCGTTTTGACAATTTTAAGCGTGTTCCTATTTACCGGGAGCGCTATTTTATTTGCTGAAAACGTCCATGCAATCCGCACAGGACGGGTTAACACAGCATCATTAAATATCCGCTCCGGACCTGATATTACATACACCAAAATTGGGTCAGTAAAAAAGGGCATGAAACTTGAAATTATAGAACAGAAAAACGGGTGGTACAAAGTCAAGGTTTGGAAGATGCATGGTTGGGTGAAAAATGATTTCCTTTCTACAAAGAGTAAGGTTCCTGAAGCTCCGGATACTTCCAGCGGTAACATTGGGTCGGGAAGTGATAAGCCTGACTCGGGGGATAGCAGCAAAGACCCGGAGAGTGATACTGGGACTGGTAAATATCTTGTGATTAAGGGAAGTACGGTAAATGTTCGTTCCGGTGCAGGAACCGATTACCCGGTTGTGACAAAGGTAAAGGCCCCGGAAAAATATGAGGTGGTCCAGCGCCAGGGAGATTGGTACAAAATAAACCTTTACGATGGTAACCGGGGCTGGGTTGCCGGATGGCTTACTCAGGTTGTAGACCCGACTTTACCGTCAAGGGGAGATACAGGGACCAATATTCCGGAGCTCCCGGATAACTCCGAAATCCCCGACAATTCTAACACACCTGATAACCCTGATACCCCCGATGATTCAGATAACCCTGATAACCCTGATACCCCCGATGATTCTGATAACCCTGATTCTGATAATAGTGATAACCAGGATAGCACCGATAATGATACGGGGACTGCACCAGACCAGGACCAGAATAACAATGGTCACAATACTGTTGTTAAACTTTCCAACATTTATTATGATACCAGTGAACCTGATTCAGAGACTGTTGTCATTACTGGTTCGGGTCCGATTCAGTACAGCATAACTTCCTTAAAAGATCCTTTAAGATTGGTAATAGATATAAAAAATTGCGAAATCAACGGTCTTAAAGACATTGAGGCAGACGGTAGACTTTTACAAAATATCCGGTTATCTCAGTACTCTGTTTTTCCAATGGCAGTCAGAATTGTTTTTGACTTAAATAATGCCGTCGACTTCGTCCCATTTATTTCGGAGGATGGGACAAGCCTTAGAATTACGCTGGCAAAACCCTCAATAAGAGGTAAGGTTATAGTATTAGACCCCGGCCACGGGGGGATGGACAATGGGGCAACAGGAGTAACAGGACTTAAAGAAAAAGATGTTAACCTTGATACAGCCTTGAAATTAAGGGATAAACTTATAGCTCTTGGGGCAACCGTAATCATGACCCGTGAGGATGATACTTTTATAAGCCTTACTGAACGCAGCAGGATAGCTAACGATGCACAGGCTGATGTATTTGTATCTATTCATGCCAACGCTAACGTGAACCCGGCAATAAAGGGGACATCAACATATTTTTATACTTTGATCCAGGCTGAGCAGCGGGAGAGACTGGCGAGGCTGGTTCAGAATAACCTGATCCCACTGCTGGGAACAAGGGATATAGGTATTTTACAGGCAAATTTCTCAGTATTGCGTGGAACCCAAATGCCATCTATTTTGGTAGAATCAGCGTTCCTTTCAAATGCCGATGATGAGCAGCTGCTAAAAGAAGACGGCTTCAGGGATAAAGTAGCTCAGGGTATTGCAAATGGTTTAACACAGTATTTTACCGGTAATTAATATATGTGGTGATAGCTTAGAACTGATGTCTCTTCTCCAGAGCGTCGGTTCTGTTTTTTGTTGACATGTGGTTAATACCTTTTGCCATGAATAAAGCCCTCCTATAGTAGATTAAAATTCTACTATAGGAGGGCTCTTCATTTGGGTGTCCGGCTGCAGGAGATTGCAGGTTCAATTATGGGCAATCCATTACTTCTGAGAGAGTCCGTTATTCGTGGCAAGTACCGCAGCTGTTAGAGTAACGATAACCATAAGTATGCTGGTATGCGTACAGTATCGAATTCGGGTCAGTACTGCTGTTTAGAGCAATAAAGTGAGGCAGGCTGCTGGAATGCGGCTTTTTAGCATGACATGATTGACATCCCGTATATGCATGAGCATAGTTTGTATGCAGATTGGTAATGCCGTCATTAAATCCAGATACCATGTTAGAGTTTAGTTGCGCATAGTATCTGGCACTATGACAAAGGAAGCATAACTCAGTTCGTGAAGTGTAGCCGTATTTACCCGTATTACTGGTGTACGTTCCTTTCAAAAGCTTACCGTAATACACCTGATTTAGAGGACTGGGACCATGACACCCACGGCATTCCACATTGCTGGTTGAGGTCCATGGACTTAAGAAAGTACCACCATGTAAAAGGTTATTGCTTGGAGTTAATCCCGAAACCCTATGGAAAGAACCTGTAAAGTTGTAGCCTAGGGCAGTAGCTGTGTGACAGCTGATACAATTATATGTTGTATCAGGGATGTAAAGTTGTTTATGCGGTGTTTGGACATCAGTATGCCTGGTTGTATGGCAGCTGTCACATCCGGTATTGCCTGAGCTAATTGCCGACTGAACTTTAAGGTCTGTGCTGTTATGACACGTTTGACATGTTATTGCCAGTCCGGTAGAAGTTTTATATTTAGCATGTTCGGACGCAATCGAGTCTGCGTTATGGCACTTTTCACAAGCCATTGTCTTATCAGCCACAAAAGTAGTAGCATGATACGGATTAGGACTGGTATGAACGACTGAATGGCAGGCCTCACAGTTAAGATTATTGTTGGCAATTGCGTCCCGAACCTCGGGT
>JAENZX010000001.1:0-19440 GCA_016841045.1 Thermincola carboxydiphila | reverse complement strand
ATGGCAGGCCTCACAGTTAAGATTATTGTTGGCAATTGCGTCCCGAACCTCGGGTCTTGTACTGCTGTGGCAGGTATCGCAGGTATAGCCCTTACCCGAAGTGACATTTCCGCTGATATGCTCGTCTGAAACAGAGCTGTTATGACAAGCGGAGCAGCTCATATCAGGGTCTGGCTGTAGTGCTGTGTATGCCGGGTTAAGATGAGCCTGAGCCGAATCCTGGTGGATAACGTGACAGGCATCACAGTTGGTTTGTCCGCCTGATATTGCCGTTTTGACATTATCTGGGGCGGAGGTGCTGTGACATGTAGCGCAATTCATCAGAGTACCAGAAGAAGAAGTCTTATCCACGTGGATATCAGTGAGCCCTGTTCCCAGATGGCATGAGGAGCAGTCCATGTTGTTGGGGTTGCTGAGCACATACTCGGCCGGGAACGAGTGGTCGACACTGGCATGCCGTGTTGTATGGCAGGCGTCACATCGGGTATTATCAGTAACAATAGCAGTCTGAACCGCAGGGTTGGAGCTGTCATGACATGTAGCACAAGACATGGGATTATTATTATCCAGCTTGTTAGGCTGGCCCACATGTACAGTCTTTAGGTTTGCGGCATGGCACTGGATACAGTCAGATTCGCTGCTTAAAACAAAGGTCGAATCATGAAGCGGTGGGCCTGAAGAAGTATGAACCTTAGGCTGATTAGCAGCCGGGTCAATATGGCAGGCCTCACAGTTAAGATTATTGTTGGCAATTGCGTCCCGAACCTCGGGTCTTGTACTGCTGTGGCAGGTATCACAGGTATAGCCTTTTGAAGCGGTAAATCTACCACTTATATGTTCATCTGATACTGATCCATTATGGCATCCTGCGCAATCCATATCAGGATCTTTATTAAGAGAAGTAAAAAGTGGATTGTTATGTACAGTGGTATGAGTAATTGCAGTATGGCAAGACTCGCATGAAGTTATGTTATTTTTGATTGCATCTTGAACAACCTGCTTTGAACTATTATGACAGGTAAAACATGTTACATTGTTACCGTTATCGTCTGTTCTGCCCGGTCTAAAATGTTCCTGGGTAAGGCCCGAACTATGGCACTGTTGACAGGTACCTATCGTACCTGATTGGTGAACTACAGCAAGATTTTCTTCAGAATGTGAGTGGCATTGTTCACACGAATAAAGCTTGTCGATTGGAAGCCATGCCGGTTCATATACTGTAGCAGCTTGCTCGTGGCTTGCGGTATCATGGCAGCGGAAACAGCTGTCAGCAATAAAATGAGGTTGATAAGCAGCGTTCTGATAAATTTTTCTTAAGGCTACATCGTGGCATGCGGAGCAATTGGACATTTTATGCTGCTGCGGCATAATGGCATGGCATTTAAGACAATCCTGCTTTTCCGCGGAAAATGGCATTTGAGGGTAGTCAACCAAGTAGGTCCATTGAGTGTAACCGTACTGGCCATTAAGATTGGCAGCACTCAATAAAACACTGACGTTCTCGCCCCATGCCAGTGGATATACAGGAGTATATGTAACCTGTCCGGTTATAGGATCGAAAGCAACAGGTACCTGTTCACCGTTAATTTGCAATTCAACAGTGGAAGAGTCAATAGCGGAACCGACGGAACTTATATTTGCAGAAATTTTTGGGTTTTGGGTGTAAACAGTGGATGACGGGAGAGGGGTTAATGTTCTGAACACCGGTACTGACCGGATTTCAAAGGACCATTTTTTTACCGATAAATTACCCGCCCCGTCTTTGACTTGAACTTCAATGTCATAGACGTTGTCAGGGAAAAACTGCCTATAATTTATAACTGCCTCAGTGAAGTCATACTCTTCTGTCTCAGCGATCGGATCTATAGAGATGATTTTATAATCAATAGAAGCTGGCACGGGGCTGCCATTAATGAACATTTTATATGACCGGGGATCAATTGAATCGGAGTCCATTGCTGTTATTTCCAATAGATACGACCCTCCCGGTAAAACCTGTCCCTCCGACGGAGACATATTGATAAAAGAAGGGCCTACTGTATCAGCTGCGGCAGGAGACGTAATGAAAATGCTGAGAAGGACTGTTAAAACGAAAAGATACTTTGAAACGTTTTTTCCAGTGTTCATAAATTTAACCTCCCAATTTAATCTTTTGGGTCTAATAAATCGACACAGTATGTCTTATTCCTGATTATTAGTACGAATAGCTTTTCTTAAATTAGACGGTAGCATATGTAACTTAAATGCAACCTGTAGAACAGAAGGCATAAACTAAAGGACATGGACAAAATAACTGGCTTCAAATGGTATTCGACATAATTCGACAAAATTCCTTCCCACTTATGGGAGTAAATTACAGGAAGTTTAAATAAAAAAAATCCACCACAGAATAAATATAAGGTATACTGAAGATATAGGAGTTTGTTCTTCTGTTTACTAAAAACTTTGGTAGGTGAACTTAATTGCCATTTGATATGAACAGGAAAAAAGGTGTACCGATGTATCTGCATCTCACTCACGAAATAAAAAAGCTTATTCAGAATGGTTCATGGGAAGCTGGCAAAAAAGTTCCCACGGAACGTGAACTGGCAGACAAACTGAGTATCAGTCGGAACACTGTAAGTTCTGCTTACAAAGAACTTGAAGCAGAGGGGATTCTCGTTTCGACACAAGGACGCGGAACTTTTGTTACAGACAGAGATGCTGTTATAAGGAGGGAGTCCCGTAAAGATAGACTCCTCAAAATAATTGATATTGCGATTGAAGAAGCTGCTGAGCTGGGTTTTAATATTGATGAGTTTTTAGTAATAGCAAATCAAAGGGTCACTTACAAAAAAGAAATGTTGAGCAGGTTGAGGGTAGCCTTTATTGAATGCAACAAGGAGCAGCTAGACCATTTTTTAAAGGATCTTCATTTGGATCCCAGCGTCTCTATTATCCCGGTTCTTTTAGATGATTTTAGAAATAACCCGGGAGAAGTAAATCAGTTTTTAACAACGACTGATCTAATCTTAACAACCTTTTTTCACCTTCAGGAAGTGAAGGAAATGGTTAAGTTTAAGGGGGTTGAGATTATTGGGATTGCATTAGACCCTCAGTTGGAGACCATTGTTAAGATTGCCAGACTGCCTCAGGGAACTAGGTTGGGCATTGTCTGTCTGTCCGAAACTTTTGGGGCAAAGGTAATTGGTTCACTTAAGAAGGCTGGGATTGACCATCTAGAGATGGTTGTTACTACTACCAGAGTGCCTGGGGAGCTAAAAGAATTCATAGACAGAGCCAATGCCATTGTTGTATCTCCCAACAGACATAAGGAAGTCACACAGTGCAATACAGACAATAAGCAGCAGATTGAATTCAGATACCTGCCAGATGTGGGGTCTATTAATGCAGTAAAAACTGCTTTGCTCGAACTTAAGCACAAATAGGTATTACGAATGTTTTTAAGGGAAAAGTAATAGTAGGCTCGAAATGTCTCTTAAAAAGGGGATGATCTTATGGAATCTCGGCCTACTATAGTTTTAGGTGTTATAGGTGCTGATGTTCATGCTGTAGGTAACAGGATACTGGCCTATGCGTTGGCAGAGGCTGGAGTTAAGGTGGTTAACCTGGGTGTTTTAGCTTCTCAGGAGGAATTCATTAATTCTGCTATTGAAACCGGTGCACAGGCCATACTTGTATCATCTCTTTATGGGCACGGAGAAATGGACTGCAGGGGACTTAGAGAGAAAACTGTCGAGGCAGGTATTGGAAGCATACTTATGTATGTTGGCGGCAATCTTGTAGTAGGTAAGATGGATTGGAATGAGGTTGAAGAGATATATAAGAACATGGGCTTTGACCGGGTTTTTCCCCCAGGGACGCTGCCTGATGAAGTAATTCCACAACTAAAAATAGACCTGTCGTGGGATGTACAAATGGAGGGAAGTCTAAGTGGAACTTGCCCTTCTTGTTGATTTTGGCAGTACATATACTAAGGTTACGGCCATTGAGAAGGGTGGCAACCTGGTAGGTACTGCCAGAGCTTTCTCTACGGTAGAATCGGATATTATGGGGGGTACAGGGATTATCTTATGGCGTCTATGGGCTTGTTGGCGGAGATAGACTCTGCGCAGGCATTAAGAATTATGAAGGAACATCTGACTGAAGCTTAGCTTTGAAAAGACTTAATGGAAGGGTGCCATGATATGCAGCTAACAAATGAAAAGTGGGATATTGACGAGTTTAGCAAGATAAGAGAAGAAGTCCTTCTGCAATGGCCCACCGGCGCTGAAGTAGAAATACAGGAAGCCATAGGTTATCAGAAAAATCTGCCCTCTGAAAAGAGGTTTAGCGAAAAGTTGGCCTGGGCAGAGAAAACTGGAACGACTCTTGCTCAGCCCAGGGCAGGTGTGGCTCTGATTTCTGAATTAATTGAGTTATTAAAATATCTTCAGGATGCAGGCGGGGCGGATGTTTTGCCTACTACCATTGACAGCTATACTCGGCTAAACCGCTATCAGGAAGCACAGAACGGGATTGAGGAAAGCAGGGCTCATGGCCGGTCTATGCTCAATGGATTTCCGGCAGTAAATCATGGGGTGGCTGCCTGCCGAAGAATAGTTGAGGAACTAAATGTACCCCTACAAGTCAGGCATGGAACTCCAGATGCCCGGCTGCTGGCGGAAATAACTCTTGCGGGAGGCTTTACTGCTTTTGAGGGCGGAGGAATTTCTTATAACATCCCTTATGCAAAGGATGTTCCGCTTTCGAAAAGCATCAGGGACTGGCAATATGTTGACAGACTTGTGGGTTACTACGAAGAAAATGGAATTACTATCAACAGGGAGCCTTTTGGGCCTCTGACGGGAACTCTTGTGCCGCCGTGTATCTCACATGCTATCGGAATAATAGAATGCCTTTTGGCAGTAGAACAGGGAGTCAGGAGTATATCTCTCGGATATGGGCAGTGCGGCAACCTGGTTCAGGATGTAGCTGCAATTCGCAGTTTGAAAGAGCTAGCAGAAGAATATTTGTCAGATTTTGAATATTCAAATGTAACTGTAACTACCGTTTTCCACCAGTGGATGGGAGGATTCCCGCAGGAGGAAAGTAAGGCTTTTGGCGTAATTTCATGGGGGGCTGTTGCGGCGGCGCTGGCCCGGGCCAATAAGGTAATTGTTAAGACACCGCACGAAGCACTTGGTGTTCCCAGCCGGGAAGCTAATGCGGCAGGCATCATGGCTACGAAGCAGATACTGAATATGCTTAGTGATCAAAAGATGCCTGAGACTTATGAACTTTTTGAGGAACTTGAAATAATAAAAAAGGAGACCAGGGCGCTGATAACTAAAGTAAGAGAATTAGGTGAAGGAGATCTGGCGGCTGGAGCAGAACGGGCTTTTCAGGCCGGGACCCTCGATGTGCCTTTTGCTCCCAGCAGAGCCAATGCGGGTAAGATTATGCCTGTGAGAGATAATAGAGGGGCAGTACGACTACTTGATTTTGGGAACCTTCCCTTTGATGACGATATAAGGGATTTCCACAGGGAACGAATTTCCCAAAGAGGACAGCACGAGAGTAGGGACCCGAGTTTTCAAATGGTTGTGGACGATATTTATGCTATTAGTAAAGGAATGCTGGTGGGAAGACCAAGGAGGTAGACTCAGTGAAGATAATAGATGTCATTACTTCACCGGGAGTCACAGGGTTCTATTTTGATGATCAGAAAGCCATTAAACTTGGTGGCGCGCGGGTAGACGGGTGCGCTTTGTGTGGAAAACCTGTGACTCCGGGTTTTGAAGCTATACGCCAGCGTGGTGAGTCAATATCTGTAATTCTGGTTTTAGAAGACGGTCAAATTTGTTTTGGAGATTGTGCAGCTGTTCAGTATTCAGGAGCGGGGGGCAGAGATCCTCTGTTTCTTGCGGAGGAATTCATACCGCTGATTGAAGCTGAGATTGGACCAAAACTGGTGGGACTTAACCTGACGGGTTTCCGGACTATAGCGGAATACCTTGATGGTTTAAGGATGAACGATGGTAAAAAGTTTCATACAGCTATAAGATATGGAGTAACCCAGGCCCTGCTTGATGCTGCGGCCAAGGCAAGAAAGGTTACTATGGCAGAAGTTGTTGCCCAGGAATACGGAACTGAGTTAATACTTGAGCCTGTACCTGTGTTTGCACAGTCAGGTGATGACAGGTATGTCAATGCTGATAAAGCTATTATTAAACAGGCACAGGTTCTTCCCCACGCATTAATTAACAATGTCGAAACAAAACTTGGTTACCAGGGAGAAATTTTACTGGACTATATCAAGTGGCTGAGCAGCAGAATAAGGGAATTGGGGACTGAAGAATATAAACCGGTGCTTCATATAGATGTGTATGGGACAATAGGTATTGCATTTTCCGAGGATGAAGAAAAGATGATAAGTTACATAGGACGTTTGGCTGATGCGGCAGCGCCCTTCAAGTTAAGAATTGAAGGACCAACTGATGCAGGCAGCAAGGAAGGTCAAGTAGAAGCCTTGGTCAGGCTAATGAAGGCTAAAAAGAAAATGGGAGTAAATGTTGAACTTGTAGCTGATGAATGGTGTAATACCTTTGAAGATATAAAGGAATTTGTTGATGCCGGGGCAGGAGATATGGTTCAGATAAAGACACCGGACCTTGGCGGAATAAATAACACCATTATGGCGGTTCTTTATGCGAAAGAACGAGGTGTTGGAGCATATTTGGGGGGAACCTGTAACGAAACTGACCGGTCAGCTCAGGTATGTGTGCATGCAGCTCTTGCCACAAGACCGGATCAGATGTTAGCAAAACCAGGTATGGGGGTTGACGAGGGTTACATGATAGTTCAAAATGAAATGAGCAGGACCCTGGCCTTATTAAAGCGGAAATACGGTGTCAGTATCGACCCCGTAAAACATGAATTGTACTTAACATAGTATATAAGACTGGGTATGAGACTGAGACCAAATGTTTCTAGGGGGAGTTAAATGAACAGAAAAATAGGAATTACTACGACTATACCGGTCGAGGTGGTTTATGCCGCCGACTTAGTGCCGGTTGATCTGAATAATATTTTCATCACACATGAGAACCCTCACGGGTTGCTTGAAGACGCTGAACTGGCCGGATATCCCAGAAACTTATGTGCCTGGATTAAAGGCATATACACAACTGTGGTCAAAAATGACGATATTAATAAGGTTATTGCTGTAACTCAGGGTGACTGCAGTAATACCCATGCGCTAATGGAAACTCTTCAACTGGAAGGAGTGGAAATAATACCGTTTGCATATCCTTTTGACCGGGACCAGGACATGTTAGGGCTTCAAATTGACAAATTAACCTTGGCCCTGGGGGCTGACAGGGAAAAGGTCAAAGAATGGAAAATGAAACTTGACCAGGTAAGAGAAAGAGTATGGCGCATTGATGAGTTGTCATGGAAAACCAATAAAGTTAGTGGTTTTGATAATCACTTGTGGCAGGTATGCTGCAGTGATTTTAATGGAGAACCTGATAAATTTAGCCAAGAGGCTGAAGAATTCATTGCTAGACTCGAAAAGGCCCCAGATATAGATGCTCCGGTTAGATTGGGCTACATAGGGGTGCCTCCGATAATGACTGATCTATATCAATATCTTGAGTCAAAGGGGGCAAGAGTCGTTTTCAATGAAGTGCAAAGGCAGTTTACAATGCCTTTTGACACAGATAATATAGTGAAACAGTATTCTATGTATACTTATCCCTATGATATTTTTTGGCGGCTTGAAGACATATCCAGGGAGATAGAAAAACGCAATATTCACGGAATAATTCATTATGCCCAGAGCTTTTGTTATCGTCAGATTCAGGATCTGATAATCCGGCGCAAAGTAAATGTCCCTGTACTCACAATAGAAGGAGACAGGCCTCTTCACCTTGACGCAAGAACAAAAATGAGAATAGATTCCTTTGTGGAAATGCTTAAATAGGCCGGGTAACTGTTATCTTTTTTACTTTGCGACTTGCCGTTCCGGAAAAATCTGTCCCATCCTGGAAATTAGTTAAATATAATCACGGAAAGAGAAAATTGGCTGTTAGGCGGCCTTGGGGGCGCACTGGGTGAAAAATAAATGGTAAGTGTAGCGTGAGTTCAGGTATTCCCTGAACGTTTTTTTTGGCAAATTTTCAGTACTCGCGGTTTTATTTCATTGAATAAATTGGAAATAAAAGGTATCATGATTATATCAGGTAAAAAATAGAAAAATTTATTTCCGGGTGGAACAAAATGGATAGTTATTACGTCCATCAAAATGTACACCTTTTTTAAAAATGTTCACAGTAATAATCTTTGTAGGGTCATTCATAAACTTAGAAATGTATGTAACAAACACTTGAGAGGAGGTATGGGGTTCCATAGCTGTGTTTTGTTATTTATATTAAGAGTCGGAGGTAATAGAAATGAAACGAAAGCTTATTTCTACAATTGTTTTGATTGTTTTTATGTTTAGTATAAGTTCTCCGGTCTTTGCAGAGGGAGAGGCGCCAAAGATTGGTCAGGAACAGGCTATGAAAATTGCCAGGGAAAAACTGGCAATTCCAGAGAATCTAAAAAATGTTCAGATGTCATATCGGGAAGAAAACTACATGGGATCCAAAAAAGTCTGGGAATTTATGTGGGATGATTCCAAATACGGTAAATGGCACAACTACCGGGTTGAAGTTGATGGTGATACGGGAGAAGTCATCAGCTATTCTGAGGATAGGGACTGGAATAACTATAAATTAATCGGTAAAGCAAAATCACAGGAAGAATGTAAAGCAATTGCCGAAAACTTCATAAAGAAAATCTCACCCGAAAAGTTTGGGCAGCTAAAGGAAGTGAGCCTGCAGGAAAATAATTATCGTATATGGTATCCGCCAAATGAACCCAGAAGGTACAACTTTAGTTATCAGCGTGTAGTCAACGGCATTCCGTTTCCTGAGAACAGCGTCAGTGTCAATGTCAATGAAGATGGAAAAGTATTGAACTACTACAGTAACTGGGATAATAGTGTAGTTTTTCCTAAGGTACTGCCAACTGTTACACCTGATGATGCTGAAAGAATTTTTAAAGATAAAATAGGACTCAGATTGAATTACCTGCAATTTGGTTATTACCCTGCAAATACCGCTTTGAAAAAACCAATCCAATTATATTACAGTGCTTCGGACAATTATTATTCTCCAACTGGAATGATAGATGCTGTTTCAGGAAAAATTATTGACCCCTTTGGCAAAGAAGTTACGGTTCAAAATAGGGTATACCTTACGTTCAAACCTGAACCTGCGCCTGTTACCGGGGAACAGAAACCTTTAACCCTCGATGAAGCTAAGTCCAAAATACAAGAATATATCACAATTCCAGAAAATTATAAGCCACATTCCACCAGGTATTCCGAAGGCTGGGGACCTGGTGCACAAAAAGTTTGGGACTTTCAGTTCGGACCAAGCGACTTCCGGGGTGGAGCTTCATTGAATATCGGAATCAATGCCGTGACCGGTGAACTTGTACACTACAACCGGTGGGAAGAGGGAATGGAAAGCAGAGCCGAGGGCTCAGTAAAGTACAACTATGAATCAAGCAAAAAAATAGCCTCTGAGTTTCTCAAAAAAGTTGCTCCTGCAAAAGAGAAATATGTTTATCTGCAGGAACCGATGAGAAAACCGGTTTGGGTTGTTAACGGCAAGCTTACGGAACCTTCTGCGTATAATTTTAATTTCCAAAGGGTGGTAAATGGAGTCCTGTTCCCTTCAAACCAAATAAGTATTGATGTTGACAACAAGAGCGGGGAAATCAGGGGATTCTGGATGAACTGGGACCAGACATCAAAATTTGCGGATCCTGGTGAAGTTATTACCGAACAGGAAGCAGTAGATAAACTTCTCGCTGTTGAAAAACCGACACCGGTGTATACATATAAGCAGCAGGAAAATGGTATGAGAACACAGGAACTAATGCTTGTTTACAGGCTTTTCAAAGATACTCCCAAGATGGTTGAAGCAGTCACGGGTAAGGTAGTAAGTTATTTTGAACTGGAAAATCCTATTATCTTTGAGGATATTGGAGGGCATTGGGCGGCAAGAGATGTTCAGACACTTGCATCCTGGGGTATTGTTACCGGAAACGATAAGAAGTTTAATCCGGATGAGCCAATAACAAGGGCTGAGTTTGTTAACATGCTTGTACTGGCCAAGGGTCTCGAAATTGATAACAACGCTTCTGAGACCTTTAAGGATGCGCCCAAAACAGCATGGTATTTCGGTGCTGTTGAAGCTGCGGCAAAGGCCGGGTTGATTAAGGGTTCTGCAGGAAAATTCAATCCTGATAAAAAAATTACCCGACAGGAAATTGTAGTAATGCTTGTCAATACTTTAAATAATGATCTACAGAGTGATACTTCCATAGAACTGGCGGCAAAATTTAAAGATGCAAATACAGTGGCTGACTGGGCTAAAAAGAAAGTTGCCCAGGCTGTACAGATGGGAATTCTTAATGGGCAGAACGGCTATTTGAAGCCGGGTAATTCTGCTACCAGGGCTGAAGCGGCCGTGATGCTGATGAAACTTATAGGTAATGAAAAGTTTGGAGGCCGATCAATAACATATGGAAAGTGGTAGTTGAAAAAAGGTACGGGTTAATCCGTACCTTTTTTGCGATGTTCTCAAAGAGATCATAACTAACATCAAACTGTAACCTCCCAAACCTATCTCTAATAGTATGTATAAAACGACTATGGAGGTGGGTTTTGTGTTTAATGAAACCAGTTGGATTAGAGCTGCACGCGGAAAATTTTCCCCACTTCTGAGAAAAAAAGTCCTGGAGAAGTTTAGAGCTAAGATATGGATTCCGTGCTTTTTGCAAAAAACATTCAGATATCTGGCACGGCGATTGAGGAAATTATCGGTAATAGTTGAACTTGATCAAAAACATTACTTTTCCGCTCTTGATATAAATTCTATTGCCCGGGCCCTTAACTGCCCTGTGAGTCAAAGATTACCTATTATAAATGGGTTCTCAACTAAAGTAAATATTAATACCCTTGAGAGACTTATGATCAGTAGGGCTGTAACAAAGGTGTGGTATGACAGATCTGTTGAAGCACTGTTGGATATCGCATCACCGACAGTGAATGCACCTCATGTATGGAATGACGGAGCTGCCGGTGAAGGAATCGGAATTGCAGTTCTTGATACGGGTATTTACCCTCACCCTGATTTAACAACTCCTGTTAATCGTATTGTTGCTTTTAAAGATTTTATTAGAAAGAAGATAAAGCCTTACGATGATAACGGCCACGGAACTCACTGTGCAGGAGATGCTGCGTCAAATGGGTTCCAATCCGGTGGTAAATATACTGGCCCTGCACCCAAAGCAAACCTGATTGGTGTTAAGGTTCTTAACAAAATGGGCTCCGGAACGATGTCCGGAATCATAGCCGGTATTCAGTGGTGTATAGACAACAAAGACAAATACAATATCCGTGTTTTATCAATGTCTTTAGGTGCCAAAGCGACCGCTTCGTATGCTGATGACCCTCTCTGCAAGGCAGTTGAAAGAGCGTGGGACGCTGGAATGGCGGTATGTGTAGCCGCAGGAAATGAAGGACCTGAAACCGGCACCATTAGCAGCCCTGGAATCGACCCGAAGGTTCTTACAGTGGGTGCTGTGGATGATCGTGATACGGTGCTTACCTCTGATGACCGCATTGCACTGTTCTCTAGCAGGGGGCCTACTGTTGATGGTCTTACCAAACCTGATCTTGTAGCACCGGGAGTTAACGTTGTATCCTTAAGGTCTCCCAAATCATATCTTGACAAGAGTAATAAAGATTCAAGAGTTGGGCAGTGGTATACTTCGCTTTCTGGTACCTCCATGGCTACACCTGTTTGTGCCGGAATTGCAGCATTAATACTATCAGAGTATCCGCATTTCTCCCCTGATAACCTCAAATCCCTGTTGGTAAGTACTTGTCGGACTATGGATACCGACGCATATTCCCAGGGCGCGGGTCTTATTGATGTCTGGGCAGGGCTGTTACAGGCTAAGAGTGAAAATTAGGGTCGGGGAATCCAGAGAGGCAGTACACCACTTGAAGCGTTATTTAAAGAATGGTAAAATTTACAGGAAAGAATCTTCTAAATAAAGGGACCTTAATGGTCTCTTTTGTGTTGTAACGGGAATCTTATGTATATGGAGTTGATTTGGAATGTTTTGTGGAATGGACCTGGGAAGCAGAAATGTCAAAATTGTATTGGCAGAGGAGTCAGGAATAAAGGGGTTCTATGTATATGACACCATAGACTTTTATAAGAAACACGGACATAAAGAGGAAGACAGCCTGATTGTTGATTTTAAGGGCCTTGGCCTGCCTGAAATGGAATTAGACGAAACGGGTGGGGACAAGCTGGTAACAACGGGATATGGCCGAAACACCATAAGAATCAAGAGAGGGGAAGAAATCCCAGAAATTAAGGCTCACGCCTTGGGCGCGGGATGGCAGACGGGACTTACGGATTTTACACTTCTAGATCTGGGTGGTCAGGATAGTAAAGTAGTTCTTGTCAGAGGAGGTAAAGTCTCCGATTTCCAAACCAATGATAAATGTGCAGCAGGTTCAGGCCGGTATCTGGAGAACATGGCGGCTATACTAGGCATCACGCTGGAGGAACTAAGCAGTTACACACAAGAACCGGTGGATCTTAGTGCTACTTGTGCTATTTTCGGGGAGTCAGAACTAGTCGGAAAAATAATTGAAGGACATCCGATTGGAGAACTTGCAGCAGGTGTAAACTATACAATATATAAAAGGGTAAAACCCATGCTCCTACAATTGGCCAGTCCCGTCATTGTCTTTACAGGCGGTGTGGCGGAAAACAAGGCTCTCTGCAAAATCTTACGGGAAGAATTGGAAGTTGAGGTGGTAATTCCGAAGTATCCCCAGTTTAACGGAGCAATTGGCTGCTGTGTGCATGGTGGAATGAGGGGGTCGTTGACATGAAGCTGACAGTTTTAGGGTGTTGGGCTCCATACCCGCCTGCGGGCGGGGCTTGTCCTGGTTACCTGGTACAGTCGGAGGGGAAGAATATCCTTCTTGACTGCGGTAACGGGGTGCTCAGCAATCTCCAGAAATATCTTGATTTTCGTGCTCTTGACAGTGTTGTAATCACTCATCTGCATCCCGACCATTATGTTGACATATTTTGCTTAAGACATGCTATTGGAATTGAACGGCGTACACGGTCAGATGTTAATCCTGTGACTTTATATCTGCCCGATGAACCTGCTGACGCCTTTGCTAAGATTGCAGGTTATACAGAAGCCTTTACGGTAGTTCCAATAGGTAGTTTACCAGGAAATGAAATAAATGGAATTGTTATAAGAGAGGTGTGGATTGGCCAGAACAAGATAAAGTTTGTCAAGACAGACCACCCGCTTCCAACTTATGCAGTTTTGGTGGAAGGCAAAGGAAAGCTTTTTTATTCGGCTGACACCAAATGGGCCAGCTATCTGCCCGAATTCGCGCGGGGTGCTGATGCCGTACTTTGTGAAGCCAGCTTTACTGAAAAAAACAAAGATTTAACCGGAATTGGGCACTTAAGCTGCCGCCAGGCAGGTGAACTAGCCAAATCTGCAGGAGCTGGCCAACTTATTGCCACTCACTTTTGGCCGGGGTACAATCATAAAACAATAAAAGCTGAAGCTGAGTTGGGATTTGGAAAGGAAGTTATTTTGGCACATGAGGGGCTTCAGGTAACAATAAAATAGGACCTCCCAAGGGAAGCCCTACTGAAATAACCTATCTAAGCCCATTCTCATTGAAAAAGGGGCCGAACTTTTTATCTGTGTTCTGTATATGGCTGACCAGCCAATCTTTTAGGAAAGCCATTACATCAAGAGTTAAGGCAAGCTTTCCTGAATTGTAATCCTTTTGAAAATCTAATACTTTTTTTACGAATTTCTCATGTTCCAGTTTATGTGACGAGAGCTGAGGATACTTAAAAGCTGTCATATATTTTTCTTCTGTCCCAAAATGTGTTGCTGTGTAGTTTATAAGACTCTGTAAGACCTGTGACATAATGTCTTTGCCTTTACCTTGTTTCATGGCTTCATGAAGTTCATTTACCAGGTCAATTAAGGTTTGGTGTTGTGAGTCAATCTCTTTGACGCCGACACTGTATTTTTCGTTCCAAGTCAGGTAAGCCATAAGTAACCTCCTTTAATGAATGTGATAAGCCAAAATTCGACAAATTTCTGGCAACTACCTTCAATGGGGAGGAAAGTTTAGATTTATTTAATATTTCGTAGATTTTCACATATTTATTAAAACCAGGCCTATAGAAACGGGGGTTGAGCATGAAGGAGGTCAGGGTTTTATCTTCTACTGCTATACTAGGTTACGGTTTTCCGGAGGAATCTTTTATGGCAGGCCTAAAACGACAGCCTGACATTATTGCAGCAGATGCCGGGTCTACCGATCCTGGTCCCTATTATTTGGGCTCCGGTGTATCATTTACTGATAGACATGCTGTCTACAGAGACTTGAAATTTATGCTTAAGGCAGGACGTGAATTGGGCATTCCTGTCATCATAGGTACAGCTGGTGGGTCAGGAGCTGAGCCTCATCTAAGGTGGACAAAAGACATTGTCATAGAAATTGCCAGGAAAGAAAAGTTACGCTTTCGGTTGGCGGTAATACATGGGGAAGTAAAAAAAGAGGAAGTTATGAATGCCTACAGAAGTGGAAGGATTACCGAGCTTCCTCCAGGTATGCCCCTGACTGAGAAAGATATCGAGGAAAGCACTCATATCGTAGGACAAATGGGTATTGAGCCCTTTATCAAAGCCTTGGAGGGTGGTGCAGAGGTCATCATAGCCGGTAGGGCATATGATCCCGCAGTGTTTGCGGCTTACCCGGTGTGGAAAGGGTTTGATATTGGTTTGGCATTGCACATGGGCAAGATTCTGGAGTGTGCTGCCATTGCTGCAGTTCCCGGGAGCGGCAGTGATTGTATGTTAGGTTATCTGAGAGAAGACCATTTTCTGTTGGAACCATTAAATCCAGAGCGTAGATGTACTGTTACTTCTGTGGCAGCACATACACTTTATGAAAAAAGTAACCCGTACATTTTGCCAGGACCGGGTGGGTGCATTGACTTGACTGAAGCCAAATTTGAACAATATAATGATAATGTGGTAAAAGTTTCCGGCAGCCGATTTGCACTTTCTGCTGAATATACTGTAAAGCTTGAGGGGGCTAAAATTGAAGGGTATCGAACCGTTTCCGTAGCTGGAGCAAGGGATCCCGTATTTATTTCAAAAATAGATGAAATAATTAATGGGGTCAGGGAAAGGGTTAAAAATAATTTCTCGGAAATATCGGTGGAATCATACACGTTATTGTTTCATTTATATGGGAAGAACGGTGTGATGGGTGATCTTGAGCCCGTTAAAAGCATTACTTCGCATGAACTGGGAATCATTATTGAAACAGTGGCATGTTCTCAAGAATTGGCAAACACCATTTGCAGCTTTGCAAGATCTACAATGCTTCACTATGGCTATCCTGGCAGGCTATCCACAGCGGGAAACTTGGCCTTTTTGTATTCACCGTCGGATTTTAAGGCTGGTGAGGTTTACAGGTTTAACATTTATCATCTTATACAGGTTGACGACCCCTGTGCTCTGTTCGAAAAGGAGATATTGGACATAAAGGAGGGTCATAATGGGAACCAGACTTGTTGATATTGCAAGTGTTATTAGAAGTAAAAATGCGGGCCCTTATGAGCTCACCTTTGATATAATTTTTAAGTCGGCTGAGTGGTTCGAAAAAGTAAAAGGTTTGGGTGTTATTAATAAGAGTTTTGTAAGCCAGTTGTTATGTATACCGGAAGATAATGTGCTCGCTATTATTGAGTTTACCCCAGCATCAGCGATTAAAATTACAATAAAACGGCCAATAGTTTCAGGAGACATTGGGGAAACTGATGTTTATGGGGCACAACAGCATGCCCCTCTATTAAACACGGAATTCGAAATCCTGTAAATGAAGAAATGTCCTGAAAAATATTTGAATAGAGGTGACCCTGATGAGGGTAGCCATTCATGAGTATTTAATGGAGGCATCTTATTTTGCTCCAAGAGGCAAGGTTCGTATTATTGAACTAGGACGGAGTATTGCTCACAGGTATATAGATCCAGGTGATAAACTTATTGGCTTGATAGGCGATGCGGGAGCAGGAAAGTCTCTCCTCATAAGAGGCATTTTCCCAGGACTGGAACTTACTAATGATGATGATGGGATAAATGTCAGACCTCTGCCATTAATCAGGGATGCTGAGGGAGGGCACTTTAAGTCACATACTTATCATGTAGATGTAAGATTTGAAACGGCCTTTACCCAACCGTACGTAATTGCTGAAGCCGTAAAAAAAGCTATTGCCAGCGACCGGCGTGTAATATTGGAGCACTTTGACCTACTTTATCCAGTCCTTGAAATAAATGCGGAAGTCCTAATAGGAGTGGGGGAAGAGGTTATAGTAACCAGGCCTGGGGTTTTCGGGCCTGTGCCACAGGATATAGTGAATTTGGTTTTCCCCTCTTTAAAATACAGAAAAATGGCTCACAGTGCAGAAGATATTACAGCTATGGTATTGGCAGAAATGGGAATAAGCAAACCCGATGACCATAGTGACATTAGGCACGGCTTCCTATTGGAATTCGAAGAAAAGCCGAATATTGATCTTGTTGAGGTTGAACAGAAAGTACATGCTATTATTGATGCCAATGAAGTAATTAAGTACCAGAACGAAAGTAAAATAAAGATTGGGGGCTGTGAATGGGATTGTACCGGTCCCAGGCTTCATGTCTGTAGGACAGGCGATATTATAGGGTATCGGCTTATTAAGGATTTTAAATGTGACCCCATATCCAATCTATATATCCTGGCGGGTCTTGTTGGTGAGAATAATATGGACAGCGAACCAATAATATGTCCCCGTTCCATGGCATTACTGCAGGCGCCACCTGTAAGGAAAATATAAGTATTCAATAAAATAAGAAGATCTAAGGCATGTAAAGTATATGAATGGAGGAATTTAAATTGGCAAGAAACGATGGAAGGCAAGCAGACCAGTTAAGACCTGTTAAAATAACAAGAAATTATATTAAACATGCCGAGGGGTCGGTTTTGATTGAAATGGGAGATACCAAGGTTATTTGCACTGCAACCATTGAGGAAAAGGTACCCCCTTTTTTGAAAGGTTCCGGAAAAGGGTGGATAACTGCCGAATATTCCATGCTCCCCAGATCAGCACCAACAAGAGTGCCTAGGGAATCATCCAGAGGTAAAGTGACTGGGCGCACACACGAGATTCAAAGACTTATTGGCAGGTCCTTAAGATCTATTGTCAATCTTGAGAAACTCGGCGAACGAACAATTCACATTGACTGTGATGTTATTCAGGCTGACGGTGGGACACGTACTGCATCTATAACCGGATCTTTCGTAGCACTGATAGATTCATTAGATAAACTACTGGAAAATAAAAGTATTGAAAAGCTGCCGGTAAATGAATGCCTTGCCGCTGTGAGTGTGGGAAAGATTAATGGGGAAATTCTACTCGACCTGGATTACAGTGAAGACAGTGTTGCGGAAGTCGACATGAATATTATTATGACCGAGCATGGCAAGTTTGTTGAGGTTCAGGGCACGGCGGAAGACAGCCCTTTTAGCAAAGATGAACTCGAAAGTCTGTTAGAGTATGGTAAGAACGGTGTTAACCAGCTTATAGCTGTACAGAAACAAGTAATGGGGGAATTGTCCAGTAAAATAGGCATATAGTTTAGGGAGAGGATTATTTGTGAAAGTAGTTCTTGCTACAGGAAATCAGGGGAAAGTCAAGGAGCTTATTGAAATTTTAAGTGATTTAGATGTGGAAGTTTTATCACTAAAAGATTTTCCTGAAATCGGGGATATAGTTGAGGATGGCAATTCCTTTGCAGAAAATGCCATAATAAAAGCAAAGGCAGTTTGTGAAGCTGCCGGACTTATTTCTCTGGCTGACGATTCAGGACTTGAAGTTGATTATCTTAATGGGGCCCCAGGGATATATTCCGCACGTTTTGCAGGTGAAGGCCGAAATGACATTGATAATAATATGAAACTTTTATCCCTTTTGTCAGATGTCCCCCTACAAAAAAGGACAGCAAGGTTTAAGTGTGTGATAGCTATATGTACACCGGAAGGTGAGACATATACAGCTGAAGGTACTTGTGAAGGAATTGTTGGCTTTGAAATGAAGGGTGAAAAGGGTTTTGGGTATGACCCTTTGTTTTACCTACCCGAATATGACCGGACTTTTGCGGAACTGAATCCAGATATAAAAAATAAGATAAGCCACCGTGGTCGTGCTGTGGCCAAGGCCAAAAATGTTCTTGCTGAAATAGTCAAAAAGGAAAAGGCCTGAAGAAATATGTGAGAGAAAAGAGGCAGGTAAACTATGAGGATTGGAGTGGTGAGTGATACTCACGGTAATGCGGAGTGCTTAAGGCTTGCTATTGGACAAATGGGTGAAATAGACCTTCTGATTCACGCCGGAGATCATTACAGGGATGCCATAAATATGTGCAAGGAAAAAGGAATAAAAACGGTAGCTGTTACTGGTAACTGTGATTGGTCAATACCGGGAGCGGACGAAGCCGAATTCGAACTCATGGGATACCGGGTTTTTGTCACACACGGCCATAAGTACGGAGCCAAGTCCGGAAACGACAGGCTTATTCACAAACTTAAAGAAGGAAAATATGATCTTCTGATATACGGCCATTCACATATTCCGGAAATAACCCATATGCCTGAAGGTATTATTCTCAACCCGGGTAGTGTTGCTATCCCCCGTATGGGCAGTAAAAGGTCTTACAGTATAGTTGATATAGGAAAAAATGGTATTGTACCGTATATCCATGAATTAAATTGGCAATCATAAGTCTGTTGAGGAAAAGTATAATATATGTTATACTATTAATTAGTCAGTTGCCTGCTTCTCACTGAGTAATGTTATATCGATTCGGGGAAAAGGTATAATTTATAGGCTGGAATTCATAGGCTGGAATGCTGTAAATTAATGATACTAACAGTAAAAAAAGGCATGTGAAAAAGTATTGACGAGACTCACTTTTTGAGTTATACTAGTCATTGTCAGTTTGACGGGATGTAGCGCAGTTTGGTAGCGCACTTGCCTTGGGAGCAAGGGGTCGCAGGTTCGAATCCTGTCATCCCGACCATTAAACTAGTTAGCAGTAAACAGTAAACAGTTAGGCAGTAAAGAAATTGCTGCCAACAAATGCTGCCAACTGCAAACTCAATAGATTGCGGGTGTAGCTCAATGGTAGAGCCCTAGCCTTCCAAGCTAGTCGCGTGGGTTC
>JAENZX010000042.1 GCA_016841045.1 Thermincola carboxydiphila | reverse complement strand
TGGGCAAATAAAGAGGTTTGGTCACTCCCTGAAACCCAGAAACTAGGAGAGATACTTATCTCAACTCCGTTGATCTGTAGAAATAAAAGCCTGCCGATAACTCAATATCAGCAGGCTTCCCTTTACATAGCTTTGCTTTTCATCCATTTCTGAAGGATTGAAGGATTGGTTTTTACCGGTTGCGCTGTGTGCTTCGCTACCTGGCTTTGAATCAGGTCTTTGAATCTTTGCCCATGGGTAATTACTACATCATCTATGCCTTTTCCGGCTTTGGGGTTCCACTCAATTGAAAAGGTATCGATCCCCGTTTTTCGTAATTCCTCCAATAGCTTTGTTTCAGCTTTCTTGACGTCTTTGTTTTTAAGCTTATCCATGTCAAATAGTACCGGAGCGGTAGTTATTCCTAATTCCTTTGCCGCTTCTACCGCTTGTTTGTAAAGCCCTACGCCAGCTGTACCTATGAAGGTCCCGCCAATATACTCTGCGGCTATGTCGGCCTTGAGTGGCCCTTCTGTGATATAGGCTACACTAGGTATAGTGGGCTTACTCGGTCTTGCGATATGCACCGGCGCTCCACTTGAAGTACCATTGAGTTTACCAGCTGAGGACTTCCAGATGTATTTACTTAAATTAGGCTTCTGCTTTAATATGCTATCATCTACCCTGATCTGTAAGCCCTGAATCCGGTTTTCTTTGTCTCTTATCGGGATAAGAAAGCCCGGTACGGTCATAAATAACCACTGGCCATCCTTTTCGTAAAAGCCAGGAATACCCTGCAGCGAATAACCTTCTTTCTGTAGAAGATAACAAACACCAACAGTGGAGTCCCAATGCAGGGTGGATTTATAACCCTTCTGCTGTATTATTGCATCGTTTAAACCACGGCTACGCAGATCTTGCCGATGCGAAGAGTGCAGTATCATCCTTTTAAGAAACGCTGTATATACCGCATGTCTTATATCGATTGGAGCAATCGAATTTTCTTTAGGAAGTGCCTGCTTTCTTCTTTGCTGTGGTTGGTAATCCAGTTTATTCCCGACCAGTAATTCCAATGCACTTTCCTTGTATCCCAGGATGTCATGAGCCATAGTATAGACGTTACCGCTATACCCGCATTTGGCGCAACGATATACGCCCTTAATAGGGTTTATAGTGAGTTTACCATGTATGCTTTCATCTTCACACTTCCAGCAATGCGTTTCATATTGTTTCCCGCCCTGAATAGAGTGAAGCTTTAAGTTAAGTTGTTGCGCTATGTCGATAATATCGACTAGATCAAAATCTACTGACTTTGCCAAACTTTCACTCCTTTCCTTATTAGGCTAAAGCCGGGGATTATCCCCGGCTCACGCATTGCCCCTAGAATGGTATTTCGTCATCATCAATGCCGCTATCATCGACTATAGTCCCGATGTCCAGGTATGCAGCATAGGGATCGTCCTCAGCCTTTGTGCTGTTGCCGTTACTCTTACCGCTGCCCGAGAAGATAAATTCAAATTCATCTACGATCATATTGAAATAGGTTTTATCGCCACTCTTATTGGTGGTCAACCGGCCTTTTACGATTATTTCCTGCCCCTTCTGGGCGTTTTCAGCCAGTGCTGTGGCGGCATTCTTCTCTCTGTCGTTTCCAAAAAGGGTGCAGTTTATAAAATATGAGGTTTTATTATCCCCATATCCCCGGTTTACGGCCATGGAAAACTGGGTATATGCTTTACCCTGGGGAGAATATTTCAGTTCCGGGTCTTTACTCAAACGACCTCTTTTTACAAGCAGGCTGCTTCCCAGTGTTCCTCTTGCTTCTAAAACAGGAATGGACTGGTCTTTACCCGGGAAACTCAAGCTGCCAACCAGTATTACATTTTCCCCTACCGATTCAGCCAGCTTTTCTTTGAGTTTGCCATCGTAGGATACCTGCACCCCGATGGCTTGATTCTCATCCAACTGCAATAACCCTTTGAATCCCTTATCTACCGGAAAAGCTTTAGTTATTTTACCGGCAAAAACATCACCATTAACAGTATTCATTGATATTTTCCTCCTTTTCGCCTTGCACTATATGTGCTAAAAAGGCATTTTAAAATTTCATATAAACAAAAACAATCTCAAAATATAGAGACTGTTTGAGTTCTTTACCTCATGGGAACCAGAACATACTTTGCAACGGCTTCTTCGCCATTTATAAGTATTGGTGTTGCTGGACCCGTAAAGCCAATGTGGATCTTGGTATTAATATTCCTGGCTATTTCCTGTAGGTAACTGGCGTTGAGAATAACAGTTAATTCTTCTTCCAGGGATGGACTATCCTCCAAAGCTATGACTTCGGTAATTGCACCAGCAATATCGGAGGTGTATTCTACTTTTATTTCTCCTTTGCCGTTAATACAGAATTTAGCTGCTGGAAGTTTTAGTTTATCTTCCTGGGGAAGAGTCCGTATTCTTTCCAGTGATGATCTTAAATTTTCAGTAGCCATACTCATCTCATGGGTTGTAGCCGGTATTATTGCCCGGTAGTCAGGATATTGCCCATCAAGAAGCCGTATAGATATGACGGTTTCCTCCATTTTGAAAACCAGTGTACTATCATTAGACATTACGGTTACCAAGTCCTCAGTATCCTTTAGCGCCCTTATTACTTCCTTGAGTAGTTTGGTGGGGGCTATAAACTGCCCTTCTTTAGGGTTATTAACGTCACTGATTGTATACCATGCCAACTTGTGGGTATCCGAAGCCACCATATTAACCACTCCGTCTTTAATGTCAAACAGGACTCCTGTAAACACTTTACGGAAATGATCATTGGCTGCAGCGAACATTACCGCTTCCAAAGCTTTTTTCAGATCCTTGGATTTAACGCAGAAGTTTTCAATAAAGCCTTCTCCATCAATCTTGGGCGATACCCAGCCATCTTTGTTCAAGGTGTTGATGTTACCTTTGCTTTTGCCATATTTGATGGCTAATTTAGCGGTTTTGGTCAACTCAATGGATATTGGACTGGTATCCAGCTTACTGATGAAATCAGCTAGATATTGAGCGTTGGATAACGCTTCGCCCTCTTGCACGATTTCCACCTCGTTGGTTGAGGTTTTGACTGCCATATCAAAGTTGCTTGCAGTCAGAGTTAAGGTGCCGTTTAAAGCTTCTAAATGTACTCCGGCTAAAGCTGGTACTACATTTGTGCCCTTTGATGCGGCTCTGGCTGCCATATTCAGCATTTCTGCCAACTTCTTTTGCTCAATCAATATTTTCATATCATTCTCCTTTCCCCGCGTTTATCGCAGGATGTAATTTTAAAAAACTCCATAAAAAAACCCCTCGATTGAGGGGTTGATTGGTTATATTGCGATAGTATTTTTTTGAGCATTATACATTCTACGTTCCTGATAGTTTTGACGTTGACCTTTATTCCACTGACGAACCGGCCTAATATAGCCGACTACTCTGGAGTAAACTTCACACTCGTTTATTACCCCTTCTTGATAACATAGAGGGCATTCAAAATGTTCTCCGGAGATATACCCGTGTTTCAGACAAACACTGAATGTCGGGGTAATAGTGAAATAAAGCAACTTGAAATTGTGACATACCTTGTGTAGCAAATGCCTGACTGATTCTGTGTCGGGCATCTTTTCCCCCAAAAATATGTGGAATGTGGTGCCGCCAGTATACTTATCTTGAAGTGCTTCTTGTATCAACAAGGCTTCAAATAAATCATCGGTGTATCCAACTGGCAACTGAGATGAGTTAGTATAATACGGTGTTTCTTGGGTTCCGGCAGTTATGATACCAGGAAGTTTCTCTTTGTCTTTTAAAGCCAGTTTATAACTGGCTCCCTCTGCTGGTGTGGCTTCAAGGTTATAAAGATTCCCTGTTTTCTCAACATAACACTTTATCCTATCCAGCATAAAATCCATTACTTCCAAAGTGAACTGCTGACCTTCCAGGGTGTGAATGCCTTCCCCTATGAAATTTAGACAACACTCATTCATCCCAATGACCCCTATAGTCGAAAAATGATTAATCCAATACTGGCCCGTTGAACCAAAAATGTCTTTCAAGTAGAAACGAGTGTAAGGATAAAGCCCTTCTCCTGTCCAGTTTTCAAGCACTTTCCGCTTGATTTCCAAACTATCTTTGGCAATATCCATAATCATTCCCAATTTTGAATAAAACTCATCTTTGGTTTGTGATAGATAACCAATTCGGGGCATATTAATAGTTACTACCCCAATAGAGCCGGTAAGTGGAACAGATGCAAATAATCCACCCATTCTTTTACGCAGCTCCCGATTATCTAATCGGAGCCGGCAACACATACTCCGAGTATCTTCTGGGTTCAGATCAGAACCGATGTAATTAGCAAAATTGGGTATGCCATACTTGGCAGTCATCTCCCATATAGGCTCATAATTCGGATTATCCCAGTCAAAATCTTCTGTGATGTTATAAGTAGGGATAGGGAAGGTAAATACTCTGCCTTCTGCATCCCCTTCCAGCATTATTTCAGCGAACACCTTGTTGATCATATCAACTTCTTCCTGGTAGTCGCCATACACAGTGTCTTTATATTCCCCACCTATTATTACCGGTTCGTTTTTTAGGTGTTCAGGGATTTTAAGATCCATAGTTATGTTTGTAAAAGGTGTTTGAAAACCTACCCTGGTTGGCACGTTCATATTATACATGAATGTCTGCATGGCTTGTTTTACCTGTTGACAATTAAGCCCATCATATTTCACAAATGGCGCCAGTAATGTATCAAAGTTCGAGAAAGCCTGTGCCCCGGCTGCTTCACCTTGCAGGGTGTAAAGATAATTTACAATTTGCCCTAATGCACTTGAAAAATGCTTGGCTGGTGAGCTGGTGATTTTCCCTCCTACACCGGTAAAACCTTCCCTTAGTAAACCTTGTAGATCCCACCCTACACAATATGGAGCCAACACCCCTAAATCGTGGATATGATAATCCCCGTTTAAATAAGTGTTTTTAATGTGTTCGGGATAGATTTTATCTAACCAATATTGTTGAATAGCACCTTCCGAAACATGAACGTTTAAGCCTTGCAGGGAAAAAGTCATATTTGCATTCTCACGCACAGCCAAATCATTCTTGCCTAGATACGTGTCGATTTTATCCTGGTTCCGGACTATCTCGCCGGTTCTGATTTCGGAATGCTGATGCCGGTATATAATATAGGCCCGGGCTGTCTTATAATGCCCTTTATGAACCAATACCCATTCAACAACATCCTGGATTTCTTCCACCGCAACCATATCACGATCCGGATATAATTCTTCTAGTCGTGATAGTACATTTGTGGTAAGTTCCATGGCTCGGTTATAATCCCGTCCCCCTACTGCCATAGCCGCTTTATAGATTGCCGTGGTGATTTTACTCGGGTCAAAATCTACTGTACGGCTAATGTTTTCGCCGTTGATTTTTCGTGGTCTTTTCGTAACTTTGGTAAACATTTATTTACCTCCTTCCTTGAAAAAGAATATCTTTTACAAAAAACCACCCGTTTCCAGGTGGTTTTTGCTTATATTCCGTAATCCATGGGTCCTTCCCAATAATAATTACAATGTTTGCATTCGATAAAGCAATAGTATTGACCTAATTCCGAATCCCATTCTTTCTGAATAGTTGCTTTACCGCAAGCACAACCCACTATCAATGGCATTTAACTCACCACCCTCCGCAATCTCCTTATTTCCTCTGGTACTGATCTCCTGGGTCTTGCCATCAAAATTAATGATATGGGAGTTGATTTCGTTGTCAGTCAACAACACATTGACTATGCTAAAAATCAGTGTTGCGGCCATATCATTAGCCCCGATGTTTTGTGGGTTTTGTAAGGCGTTGAGCGCACAGTTTTGTGGTTGTTCTTGTTCATCTTCTATTAAGGCTTCTGGGAACACATCCCCTACAGGTGGCAATATGATTTCTTTAGGGGTCCTGTAGCCAGTAACTACTTGCCCAGTGAATTTTCCATTCCCACCATCAATGTATACCAGTGAGTGCCCATATCCGAAGCCATTCCAATTATGAAATAAGTCGTGCATTACTTTCCGAGCCTTGTTATTGTCTACCGCCCCGATTAAAATACACAGGACTTTCGGGCTCCAACACATACCGTCATTTGCACGTAGTGAAAATAAGTTTTTAAGCTGATCGGAGTTTTCTTTTTTCTCGGAGCAGCTTATGATATTCACTTCAAAATGACTGCCATATCGTAAAGCACACACATCAGCTTTGTTTTTTCCTAGATCACCCTGGATAAAGTTCTGGCGATAAAGATTTTTTTCTTCTACAAAATCAAAGTCATTAATTGTGTAAATTACCCTTACTTCTTTTTTGAAGCTTGCCAAGGTCATTAATAGCCGGGCGACTTTAGGGACCAGATAGCCCCCGGTGCCGCCACAGCCTACTTGAACAATTGATATCATGTTTATATCATCTAAAATCATTGAAACACCCCTAATCCCATTCTGCTAGTACGCTTCTAATTGAAAAACCAGCACCTATTTGCAGTCTGGCTTTGGCTTTTTCAATTATGATTTCAGGGGCGTTAAGCGGCAATTCTCCTAGTGGGCGCCATTCCAAATAGCGTACCTCGTAAACGTCTTTACCGTACAGATCTGTTCCGTGCTTAACGTGTGCGTTGGTCACTTCAATGATCTGGTGAGTGCATACTGTGTTTTGGTTTATTACCCAGACTTCTCCCGTGTGCTTTGCATCTGGTACATACCTTACTACCTCTGAGTTTGGTACTAGGTTTTCTTTTGGCACAGTTAGTGTGTTTATGTGGTACACATGGAGCACTGCCGATATGGGCATTACTTTTGACCTAAATAAAAGGTTTTTTAAGGCCCGGCCTCCCCCGGGTATAGCTGTTAGGCAGTTTTCAATACTGTCTGCAAAACAGATTCTTGGAATTGATTTATCCTCATGGGGAGCCCGGCTTTCCGGTATCCTGGGATAAAGTATGCCATTTTCAATTGCATTAAATGAAACATGGTATAATATCATCTTTATTCCTTTCTACCCCGGCAACGCCGGGGATTTTTCCCACGGCACTGCCGTTAATAAATAGGATGTTATAAACTTTATTGAGAAGCCCTAGTAAGCGTTCTGGCGATGGCACCCATATAACCCTGATCTTCGGGGTTTATTTGTTTGTTGATGAAAGCATCTTCTGCTAATTCAAAAATCGCCTTGTGCTGCCGGGTTTCCTTTTCCAATTTTGCGTACTGGTTTTTGATTTGTTCCAATGAAAGCTCTGTCCTTTCCCGAACTTTCCGTTCTTGTTTCAACTGAGCTTTCAACCGTTTATTCTCCAGATACATTCTTTCAAATTCTTCTGCCTTTACTATGGTCTTTGGACCATCGACTTCAATAGCGTTTAACATTTTGTTCCTCCTTTATCCCATCTTTTCGAACTTCACGCCACAATAGATATACTTTTCCTCACCTTCAACTTCTGAATTTACTACAAACATGCCAACTCTTTTAGAATCAGCCAGCTCGGTAAAGCCATGGTTATTCAATAACCATTTCCTAACGTCATCCAAAGTTGGGTCTTGGAGATCGTCTGGGGCTTCGTACTGGTAAAAATCCGAGTACATTTTAACCTGCATATTTCTAGCAGGTAATTTCTCTTCCAGTGAACCTTTTTTAACAGGCGCGCTGCCTGTCTTTTTAGATGTTTTGGTCGCTTTGGCTCCGCAGGTATTTTCTGTTGGCTGCTCACCAAATTCGCCAAATAAATTATTACTCATAAGACACTCCTTTCCTCGCGTATATCGCGAGATATAGTTTTATTTACCCAATAAAAAAGAGGGGTTTTTACCCCTCTTTAAGAATGTCTTTAAGTTTTTTGTGGTATGGTTTTAACCAGGTATCCGGAAACGGTTTATCCTCTACCGCCTTTAATAAAGAATCACCTTGTAATCCAGCGTTGTTATGTGTACTTAACCCTAAATTAGAAGGCATAACTTTTAAAATGTCGGGCATTTTAAATAACTGCCAGGGTTCTTCTACTGGAATACGATTTGTTCCGATGCATATCCTGCCGTCACTGTAGGCATTGAAGTATGGATAATGATATATAGGGGCATCGGGCGTTAGGTTTTTACCCTGAATGGCCCATATTTTCACCTGAGTAACTACCCTATTCCGAACTTTAAATAGATGGACGCTTGCAGGGTATCCTACTGTATATTGCCGGCTTTCAAATGTTATCGGGCCAATTGTTGGCTCTTTGAACATATATAGTTTATAATTAGCCGGATTAGAAGGGTCTATGTCGAATTTAATTGTGCCGGGCGGTAATAGTGGGGTTTCTATGACATCTTCTACTACATCCCTGACTGCGCTGTTGAATATATCAATCAACTCTTTAATATTGACCTCTCTAAATTCTTTTTTCCCATCATTCTCTAATTCGATAAAAACACCGTCTTCTTGAAGAAATAAATGTATCATGCCGCCACCTCCAAACCTTCAGCAATTTTCCTGACTTTTATGAAGAAATTGAATAGATCTTCACGAAAAGGCCATTCATCTGCAGCGAAATATATGTGACTAAATTTTTCATTAATCCTTCTATATCTAAACTCACCTGAGTCTTTAGGAATTTCAATTTGTTCACATATATCCGCATATACTGCCGGGATTTTCAGCTCGGCTATTTCATCTATTTCCTCTTTGATATCTTCCTGAATATCTGGGTATTCTTTTAAAAAATCTTCCTTAATATAATATTCTTCTGCGATGTTTAGTTCTTGTTCTTCATTTAAGCCAAGGATAATCGCAATTGCGCTCCGGAAAAAAACTGCTTCGCTATCACCACAGTAAGGACTATAGCCAAAATACCTGTCAGTAATATCTGCATAATCACCCAGTTCTTTTTTGATATATAACAGAGTTTTTAGATTATAAAGAGTGCCCAGGTATTGGTCGATTAATTCCTCATTAAAACCATAATAATCTGGATACATCCTGCCACCCCCTACACAAAGTCTTGTGCCTTGGGCAACGGGGCTGAACGAAATTGGTTGTAGTAATGGTTGTAATAGTTGCGTTTTTCCTCATTCGCCAAAATGTAACGTGCTATTGGCGTGGTTCCCTCTTCTAATGCAACCAATTCTTCTTCAAGTTCCCATTCTTCTAAGGGTACGGCAAGTATTTCCTCGGTTATATATTCTTCCGTTAGAAAATCCATCAGGCGCAAAATTCTTTGAGCCTCATCCTTAATAACATCATCTATTTTGCTCTTGTGTTCGGCTTTGGCCGATATTGCACTGTTAAGATAGTCAATATCTAAAATCTTCATTACTTTGTACTCACTCCTTCCCCTGTAAAAAGGGATTTTGCCCCCCAAAATGGAGGGCATTTTTTACATTGCTAAAGACGCCTGCACTTGTGCTTGAGCCTGCATCCCTTTTATCCGGCGAACGGGTTTTTCGACTTCTTCAGAAATTGCTTCGACTGCTGCTGGCTTATTACCCCCGGACCTTAATCTCCGTTTTGTTTCTCTGTGCCGCATCTGCTGTTCGGGTGAATCCGCAAACTCTTTCAGTTTACTCTCGGTGATCTCCCGAGCTTGCCTGACTTCATCCATAGCCTCACCTAAAATTGACTCATATTCCTCAACTAAAGACATTACTTTTTCTGCCTCTTGTTTAAGCTGTCCTTTAACTCGTAGAGTGGTTTTCTCTACATCGGTAGAAACAGAAATATCGTCTTTGGCTTTCTTATAAAGACTATTCAGCTTGTCAACTGCATAGATAACCGCATCCGCTTTGACTTTGCTTGTAACCTCGGGAGTACGGATCACTGGCAGGGTGTCTGTTACAAAGATTCCTTCTTCATACTCGTTTAATCTTTCGGCTACCCTGAGTAATCTATCTAATAATTCCTCTCTGGTTACTGGAATGTTCCATGTGCTTAATATGCGGTTGACTGGGTTGCCTGCATCCTGCAAGATTTTCTGTATTATATTGTGAATCTGCATTTCGGAAACAAGATCCCGTTCTTTCCGAAACCGTTCGATAGCTGCCTGTATCCGGTCACAAACAAAGTCAGGGCAGGTATCGAACTCATATCCCGCCTGATACCCGTGATAAGCTACTATAGCTTCGCTATCCCTGAAGAATTTAATTTGTGCTACCAGTTTACCGTCTGTAGAGGTACGATTCTGTTTATCAATTTCGGTTAACTGGAGATTTCTAATTATCGGGTCGGCAGACTCGTCGATTAAAATCATATTGATTTTATATTTCCGGCCGCTTTCCTTGTCATGGACATACCTTTTCGGAATGTCCTGGCAGGCTCTACGGAAAGCATCTGCCGGAGTAGGCGGGTTGGGTGCATAATTATCTAATCCAGCTTCGTTCAAAATCGGTATTAGAAAATCATACCTAATGCCCTTTTTGCTTTCCTTTCTGGCATAAGCGAACCGTTTACCGATATAATTGCTTTCGGCGTTTTCTACGCCTGTTACGTTATCCCATATACTCATGGATTTTCCTCCTTTCGCCCGGCTAACGCCGGGCATTAAAATTCCCGGCCAAAGCCGTACAAAAGAGAATAGAGTCAAATATAGATATTGTTTAGTTAAATAACATTATGTTATACTATATTCAACCATTGACGGAGCGTTGGTGGTTTTTAAGTTCAAGTTTTATTGTGTGTGCGTTGGTGTTAATTACCTAACGCCTTTTCTTTTTCTTGGCGATGGAGTGTACTAGGTCTACAATTGCTTTTAATAGCTTTACAAAAGCTGTTATAAGTATAATGAGATCGATGTACCTCCACCTCCTCTCTTACCCACCAAACGCCCCATGTATGATGGAGAGAGAAGGTTGTATCACGGTTTACCACCTAACCTTAATTATTTTCCTACTCTGTACCCTGCAGCCAGTAGATTATCGCAGTAATCTCTTTCCCATGCCAAAGCCTTTTCTCGGTTTGTATCGGAGTAGACTTCGGTCCCATCGGGTAGAGTTACTAGCCACTCTTGGCGATCCGAACAAAATTCAACATTGGTTGCTCGTTTGATATCCAGGTATCCTAGATTCTTTAAGGGAATTTCATCACTATACAACCCTTCTACTGCGCCCTCTGGACGTATAAAGAATTTAGCCATGTCGCATCCCCTTTCTGGCATCTTCTACCGCCCATTCAAAAATCTTATTCGCTACCGAAGGGTGCGGCGATAACTCTGTTTTTACCGCATGACGTCTAGCCAATATTCCTAACGCCTTTTTGTAAATTTCAAGATTTTCTAAGGCATTATATAAAAGACTGTTCTCTTCAAGTCCCCATCCGCTAGGTAATCCTGCACTATTGTCGCCATCATTGTAAATAACTTTGTGTTCATTACCCTGGCTATCACAGAATGATACCTCTTTGATGCAATTAAGTTGAGCATCAACCAGACGTCTCGATAAATTCTGGATACTACCTTTTTGGATATCAACTTCTTCTTTGAAGAATGCCAATTGATCTTCGATTTCCTCCAATTTTTGTCGGCTGATACAAACTACGTTATTTTCCATTATTAACCTCCATGATAAGATTTTCCTCGGCGTAAAACTCCGGTTTATTTTCGGATTCTTCTACTATTCCGAGATTTTGCAGAAATGCGGTCGCATCGGTACACGATGTTCCGGTAAATCCTTCAGCTTCGACTTTTAAATCACCATCTGCATTAACTGTTGTGATCACCTTTTCTTCAGGATTGGTATTACCATAAGTTTCATAGACTATGGAACCATCTGGCAGGGTGTTTGCGATATACTGAAGTCCTTGCATCCTTACCAATTCTTCCAGAGCTGCACAGTTATACGCTTGCATGAATTTACTAATTTTAGCTTCATTCATAAAAGCTTCAGCTTCACTGTAACTCCATTCCTGGTTCTGGATTTTTTCATTGAATAGTTTTTCTGCTTCTTTTAGGGCATTAGCATTTGCTAAATAATCACTAATGTGATTAGCCCAGAAATCGGCAACTATCTCATATGTGCCATCCTCTTGTTTTTTAAACCCAAGGTCATATTCCCCTGGGAGTTTCATAACAAGATCGCAAGGCGTTTCCTGTCCTTGGTATCCTCTGCACATACGATTATGGGTTACCATATAACCTAACTGCGTTGCTGCTTTTTTAATAGCATCAATGCTATTAAATTTGGTTTTAACTGAAAACCAGTGACTCATTTGCCCACTCCTTTCTTATAAAGGTACTCGCGTACCATTTCCCTGCGTATTTCGCAAGATATATTTTTCAATACATTGTGTTAAAAACACCAATAAAAAAGGCCGTGGCTGAAACTAAGTTCTAACCACGGCTTTTAGGAGGTTTTATGCAACTAAAAAAGCCGCTTAATTAAGCGGCTGGTAGACAAAGGAACACCGCCAGCAGATTTGGGACAAATCTGTTGTCGGTTACTTGTTTTATTTTATTAAGTTAATTATAAATCTTTAAAAAGAAAAAATAAAGGAGAATTTAAGAGTATTCTCCTTTATTTTTATGATTCACTAGCCAAATAGGACTAATTGGCTATCTGCTTGTTGCATTAGTTTCTTCCGGCTGCTACGAGACATTTGCGATAGATCGATGTCCTGTTCTGCCAGTATTTCATTGAGGGTTTTTAGTCTTACTGTATCCTCTATGGTCAGAACCTTCTTATTGATCAAAGATGCAACTTCCGCTTTGTATGAGTTGAATATATCGTTTGAATTAACGGTTACAATATTATCTTTCAGTGAACTACTCACCAATAAATTGGCGAGCTTCTGGCTTCATCACCCGGCTAATGCCGTGGCTCCACCGGGGCTGGTTCCCAACCTCAAAATATTTATTGCGGCATTTACGTCACGATCAAGAATAAGTCCACAGGAAGGGCATTTGTGAACCCTAATCGAAAGTGACTTCTTGACCGTTTCACCGCACTTTGAACAAATTTGCGATGTATTGCGTGGATTCACGAACACTACCTTCTTACCGGCACTCTCAGCCTTGTAAGAAAGATATTCGGTGAATTTAGCCCACGCAGCATCAGAGATGGATTTTGCGAGATGATGGTTTTTGACCATATTCTTTACCCGCAGATCTTCAAGCACGATTACATCGTAGTTTTTGACTAATTTGCGAGACTCCTTATGCAAGAAGTCATTACGCTGGTTCTTGATTTTGTGATGGAGTTTTGCGAGTCTCTGTCGTTGCTTAATACGGGAGTATGAACCTTTCTTCTTGCGGGATAAGCAACGCTGCTCATGTTTGAGTTTAGATTCTGATTTACGCAAGAACTTAGGATTCTCAATCAAAATTCCATCAGATAAAGCAGCGTATTTCTCAATACCAACGTCAACACCAACTGATTTATGAGTCTTAGGTAAAAGCTCATGTTCAGCTTCGCAGGACAAACAGACGTACCAGTTATTAAACTCTCGTTTTATCGTACAGGTTTTAATCTTACCTTTGATAGCACGATGCAGCTTGATTTTGATACTGCCGATTTTCGAGAGTTTTAATCTCTGGTTGCCTTTACTGTTATCAGAGAGGGAAAATCCCGATTGCGGATAAGTAAAACTATCGTACCAGCCGTAACCTTTAAACCGTGGATAGCCGGGTTTTTCACCTAATTTAACTCTACGAAAGAAGTTTTGAAATGCCTTGTCTACTCGTTTTAACACATCCTGCAAGACTTGAGAATGAATGTATTTATATTCAGGTAGACATTCTTTTACTTCTTTAAGTTCGCTAGCTTGGTCGTAATAGTTTAAGCTAATTCGTTGTTGGCGATAAGCTGTTTTGCGTTGACTTAATGCAGTGTTATATAGCACTCGACAAAGGTTTAGGTTTTCATCGAGGTTTTGCTTTTGGGCTTTAGTTGGATATAAGCGATATTTGTAAGTTTTCAGCCTATCGCCTCCTTTCTTCACAATTCATCTCCCACCTACGCTTCGCCTAGAGGAGGGAGTATTCTTGCGGAGTTTTAGATAAATTCCAGCTATATTTATCACTTTGGCCCTTAATCTGTGGTTTAATATCAGAAGATTTCATAAAAATCTCCTTTCTTTTTTACTCAGGCTTGGTGATTATACAGATGTAATCATAAATATCAAACTGGTATTCGGGAAACTTCTCAAACAATTCATGGGACAGCCCTATATGTTTAGTCCTGCCCACTACATTGAAACTGACCCGGCATTTACCATTAAGTTCAATTTGTTTTTCCACCTCGCTCACCAACGCATTGGTAACGGAATTTCTGGCAAATATCACATTATAAGTGCTGCCGTTTTCCTTTTGAACATTGATCATTTAATCATCCCTTTCGTAGCAAAAGCAAAATACTATATGTGTATCATTTTTACATTGGTCGCAAGAGCCCTTGCCATCTATACAGCTATCTGTTCTTTTATACATACAGCTGCTACAAAGACAGTCTTGACAATGAGCGTTGTAAAAACAGTACATATTTGTTCCTCCTATGCGGTATTTGCCTTATCACCCAGCGGGATATAATTATCGAAATAGTTGCGTTCTTTCAGACCGTTATAATTAACTCTGCGGCTGCAAAGATTAACCCAATCGCCGGTTTCATCTTGCAGTGTGATTGTTATATCGTCTACATCCAACATCCCGCTGTAAGTTGATACCCAGGTCACTTCCCATATATGATTACTGGAATCGCATACATAAGAGCCGATTTCAAATCCCATTTTGGCAGCAAATTCTTTCAACTCTCTATCCCTGAGAATTATTGATCGTTTCTGATCTTCCCTAGATAGTGTTATGAAGAATTTAGACTCGATTTCCTTTTCGGCCTCGCTACGTTTATCCATGATACCCTGGGCTACGCTTTGCCAATATAACCTATCTTTAAATATTTTTTTACGCATTCTTTCCTCCTAGCAGATATTGAAACCTCGGCATTAGCGGCCGTAAGGTTATTCCTCTTCGATTTCTTCGATATAACAACTATTAATGAATTTCTCTAATTGGGTGTCATCAAACTCATCGATGAGGCCAAACTCATAGCAGAATTTCAAAAATGTTCGAAACATTTCCTTTGCTGCATATCTGTCTTCGCGATTTTCTATATCCTCTTCACGCAACGCTTCTAAACACTCTTCAAGTGCCTTTTTTGTGTTTCTAAAGCGACAGTGACTCATGTTTTGGGCCATTATGTTTCCTCCTTTACCGGATTTCTCGTATCCTGCTTCCATTTTCATCTGGTTCTCTGGTGAGAATATAAAAAACAGAAGAGGACGTTTTTCGGGTGGTGTAAATCTCTTCCCCGGTATCCATATCAATATCGGTCTTGGATACTTCGTGGTTTTCATACCTGCCCGACAAGAAATGCCCTGGCATCTTGCCATCTATATAACCCCCAACTGCAAGTAAAGCTAATAAAGCTTTGTCCATATAATATGGTGCTGTTAGTTTTTTAACGGCGTTTTTAGGCTTTAATTTTTCCAGAAACGATAGGATTTTACTTTCGTTTTCGGCTAAGACTGCATCATAATAGTTCACTCTAAATGTCCTCACAAACCCAGGGTTAACATAGGGTATTGAATATATTGGGGTCTGTATGGTTTCGAGTTCGGGTATCTCAGCGGTTGTAATTCTAGCCACTTGATCTTCCCACCATTCCGATGATGCAGTTACTCTTTCCATTGGTTTTTTTACTCCAAAGATAACTACTTGCCGAAACTCCTGATATTCAGGTTCGGGATATTTGCATATCCTAACATTAGAGAAGTTTTCTAAAAGCACTTTTAAAACTTGTTCGCCCCGATGCTCAAAAAGAGAAGTGGGTACGATGTAGCACAAAACGCCTTTAGGTGCGATATACTGTATCACCCGCCCTAGAAAAACTTCTTCGTACCTATGGCCACCACCAGCAACCCAATCATACGGTGGATTCACGAAGGCAAAACCAAAAACCCGATTTGAGATAATCGAGTTCTCGAATGGCCCTGCAAGCACCTGTACGAAGGCTTTCTTCTTGGCTTCCAATGCTCTGCCTGTATGCAGCTCCATACCGAATAAGAAGTTGCCTTCTGGACATATTTCCAGTAGTGCGTCTCCAGGCCCGCAACAGGGATCTAAACAAGTAGTGCCTTTTAAGGGAAACTCAAGATAAGACTTAATAATTCTTCTGATCCTATCCTGTGTTGGGATATACTGCAGATTCGCTTGTGACGCAAGTCTAGCCATCCAAACACCCCCTTAATTCTTTGAAAAGGCTTTTGATCGTTTCGAGAAACGGCATCAGCCTTTTCTTTTCCTTGTTATAGTCCTCTGCCGAAGGCCACCCTGCCGATAGGCTGATAACTGGCTGCAGCTTTATATTATCGGCTGCTAGTATTGTACCCTGGCATCTGAAACCATGAAGCAATACGGCTAGTTCTGGGCTTTTTTCCCATGCCTTTGCTAAAAGCATTCCAAATAACCTTGATTCTTTGGGGTTAGATAGGTCCGGCCTGGGATCGACAAACTTTGTTTTCCCGTCCTTTTTTACAAAAAAGTCAGGGGTTTTCATATAACAACAGCTCCTTCCCTGCGTATTTCGCAGGATTTATTTTGAGTTAAAACCCAATAAAAAAAGCCCCCATTTCTGAGGGCTTCTTATGATAGAATCTACTATTCGCCTTTATAGGTGATTTCAACTGGTGCATTGACAAGTTCAGTTATGCGTTTACCAAGACCATCATAGACCGTATACACATAGTCTATATGATCTTCCCAAGTCATACTATTATCACATATTTGGTCAATGATACGACCGTCAGGACCTTTCTTTCCCACAATGTAATGTGTGCCGAATGTCACGCATCTTATTGATATGATATCAGGTGCCACGTTATTCCTCTCCTTCCTATAATTTCGTCACTAATTAGACGTTTTAGCCTGGCTTTCGGTGACATTATGAATGGAAAGGACAAAGACATTAATCCATTTTGAACTGCATGGTCCCTGTGCCGTTCATTTCTACATCCACTGTTTTCCGCTTTACGTTAATATCGGGTTTTATAAAAGGCCTCAAAAAGAAATTAACGATATTCGCAAATTTCTTTAATTTTTTGACCGCTTTCAAATCTGCCTCGGTCAAGAGGTTTGTTCCACACTTGGGACAAGGTTTATTTAACCACACTTTATAATCCTCGTAGACTACGGAATCATCTTTGAAATCACAGTCGGGATTGTCGCATTTAATGCCTTCAATTTTTAATACTACCGGCTGCATTTTACCCCTCCTTATGTATCTCTCGTATCCTTTGGGCTAAAGCCCATGATCTGGCGCCGATATTGTTGAGCGAACTACGGTGTTCTTCGTGCCATTTATCTCGCCATTCCTTTTTGCTTTCTTTACTTTCAAGTTGAATAAAATTCTGTTTGTATATTTCTCGTTTTTGCGAGTTGCCGATTACAACACCATCCAGGCATTCAGCTATTTGTCTCCAACCTTGGTTAGTGATCTGGTCAATATAATCCGATAAACCCATATCGAATTGCTTATAAAACCATTCGTCACAGCCTCCAAAAAGGAATATAGGCATTTCGAGATTGCCATCAACCTGTTGAATGGCATATTGACCTTCACCCAGCAATAATGCAGCGATACAAGCTGTTCCAAAATCCTTTGATTCCAAGGTGTATGTATCACTAAAATTGATAATTTCAAATATCATGACACACACTCCTTCAAACCCACTTTATAGCAATCGGTGCAAACAGGAATATACTTTTCCGTATCCCCAATGTCTATATATTGGCTATTAAGATTGAGTTTTTGAGTAAATATAGCTTCTTTTCCACAAGAGCAGATAGCCGTTAGTTTGGTGACGCTGTCGGCTATTGCCATCAACTTATCCATCGAGCCAAACGGCTGCCTCAGATAATCCATATCCAGTCCACTGATGATTACGATTCTACCCTGGTCTCTCATAGTTTGACAAAACTGAATTATCTCCGGCCCGAAAAATTGACCCTCATCCAATAAAACAACTTTTGTGGTCGGTTTTACAGAATAAAGACTTGCTACTTTGATTGGATTTAAGTTCACTTCGCCCCTGATGGTCTTAATGGTTGTGGATTGGTCGCGAGTGTCTACCGCAGGTTTTATAGCAATATAACTGCACCCTGCCAGCACATACCTTTCCAGCCTACGCAGCAACTCAGTGGTTTTTCCTGAGAACATTGGTCCTGTGATTACTTCGATATTTCCCATATTGGTATAAACCTCCTTTCCTTGCGTATAGCGCAAGATCAAATTTATAAATTTCCATTAAAAAAGCCGCTCATTTGAGCGGTATATTGCGTATCATATTTTACTTGGAATGCGTACCCCAGTGTCCGTTTGCTTTTAAAATGTTTACGATTTCAGGGGCATAGGGTTCATCTATATTAATAACAAAATACTGATTAAACATACGTTTCTTTTCTGCTTTACGTATCCTTCCAATACTATTAAAAATTCCAGCTAATTCAGCTCTTTGTGCTTCCGATAGCTTTTTATAATCCTCTGTCTTTATAACCAAAAATTTCTCAAAATCTCCACCGTCTAATAAATTACTCTCCATAAATTTTCCTCACCTTCCTTATTTCGCAGTTTTAACAGAATGTGTATTTTATATTCCCCGCCCCGAAGGGCGGGATTTTTTTATGGAAATTCCTTTTACTGAGCCACAACTTTTAACATTTGCAATTTTTTATTGGCTTCTAAAAGCTTTAAACAATAAAACTTAACCATAAAATCATCTTGTTTTTCTTGATACTCTGTGACTTTTTGGGTGTAGTAGTCAAGATGATCCTTAAGTTCATTAAGCAGTCTACTGCTTTCATTAATCCACTCCTCATGTGACGGGTTATCAATACTGCTATACATACCTGAACCTCCATCTTTTAATTTAAAAAAGACTCCCTTGTTTTGCAACCATAAGTTTTGGTGCTTCTTGAGCTGGCTTAACAAGGCTTTTAAACTCAAATTCTTTGTATTTCCTGTTTAAAGCTATTTCGTTCACCACAAGTGTTAGCTCATCCAGGGTGACTTCAAGGTTTTTACATCTAATAGTAGCAAGGTTCTTGCTCATAAATGCGCTTTCCTTACCTTCTTTTAGGGCTTTTACAGGAGATCGTACACCCAAAGCTTTACAGGTCTCTTTAAAAGATTTTTCATCATCCTCTAAGGCTTCATAAATCACTTCTATGGTGCCAAATTCCTGCAATAATGGGATACAGGCTTTCTCACCTACTCCTTTGACTCCTGGGATATTGTCGCTGGTATCGCCTTCTAATGCTTTCTTATCTATGATCTGGATCGGGTCCAGACCATAGACTTCTTTCACATACATTGGTGTAAACTCAAAACAATTGTCGGGGATCCCAGAGACGTTATATTCCTTTTTCAGCTCATCAGCTTTGCCGGTGTTCAGCCAGAGTCGAGTGTAATCACTCACCAGTTGCAGGCAATCTTGGTCTTTGGTATAGATATAGGTTGGTAGCTGCTGTTCAAATTGCTTTGCTAGTGAACCTATAAGATCGTCTGCTTCTAAATTGGCATCCATGAATTGCTGAATATTAGCTTCTTCCAGCAGTTCTTGCATCAATATGAATTGTGATTTTAACTCAGGAACAGTTTCGGCTCGGTTGCCTTTATACTCGGGATATATCCTCCTACGGAATGTATCCCGGGTTATGTCCCATGCTACTGCCAAATGACTCGGCTTTTGGCTATTCAGTAGCTTAGTCAGGCTTTTCATGGCCGTATATACACCGTTAACGCAGATACCGTTACTGGTTTTCATTACCCTGGATAACGCTGCCTGCTTTTCTTCAGGCGTTTTCCCATAGTAATATTCCCTTGGTACTGTAGCGAAGAAACAGGTGGTCAAGATACTGGAACCATCGATGATAAGTAGTTTATTCAACTCTACCACCTACCAGCTGCCAGAATGTTTCCTCGTTAATAATGGGTATACCTAGCTTCTCAGCCTGTTTGTGTTTGGCCGTACCGCTTTTATCCGGACCTAAAATTAAATAATTGGTCTTTTTGCTTACGGTTCCGGTTACCTTACCCCCATTTGCGACTATGACATCCTCAAAGAATTGTCTTGGCTTAGATAGGGTTCCGGAAATTACAAAAACCATATCTTTCAGGGCTGTCTCGGACGATTCTTGCGGTTCTTCGCTGACGAAACACAGACCATGAGCTTTTAACTCGTTTATCAGTTTTTCGTCTTTAAAAAACTCCGCTATTGTTTCGGCCGTAATATTGCCTATCCCTTCAACCTCTCTGAGCCGTTCAGCTGAAGCTGCCATCAAAGAATCGATGTTTCTAAATTCTTTGACCAGGGCCTTTGCATTGGTTCTACCCAGATAAGGAACATTGATCGCATATAACACTTTCTGAAACGGCTGATTTTTGCTTTCTTCTATCCCATCCAGCATAGCCCGCACTTTTTTATCACCATAGGCATACAGAGATTTTATACTGTCAGCTATTTGGTGCAGGGTGTAGAGGTCTGCCGGAGTCTTTATGTAATGCAGGTTAAAAAGGGTTTTTATGGTTTCTTCGCCCATCCCCTTTATATCCATAGCATCACGGGAACAGAAGTGGATCAGTTTTTCCTTTAGCTGGCCAGGACATTCGGTGCCGGTACAATAGGCGTTAGCCCCGTTAAGTTTTACAGCTGCTCCGCATATTGGACAGTTCTTGGGTAGGGTTATTTCGGCAATTCCTTCACTTACTGCTTTGACTACCTTCGGTATAACATCATTGGCGCGCGCTACCACTATGCGGCTGCCTAGTTTGAGATTTTGCTCCTGGATAAAACCAAAGTTGTGCAGAGTGGCTTTGGTTATAATCACCCCATCAATTTTAATCGGGTCAAATATTGCCACCGGAGTAACTTGCCCGGTTTTCCCAACCTGCCATTGGACACATCCCAGAGTGGTAAATTCTTCTTCACTCTCGAATTTAAACGCTATCGCCCACTTAGGGGTTTTACTGGTTTCGCCCATTTTTTCTCGTATTGCCAGATCATTGATTTTTAATACCAACCCATCTATGGGATATGGCAGGGTCTTACGGGTTTCCCGCTCATAGTGGCTGCAATAGCTTATGATTTTTTCCAGGTTTTCTTTGACTTTGGTATCTACTACCGGCAAACCGATATTAAATAAAAACATTAACTGTTCAAAATCGGTTATAAATTCCTCGTTTGATGAAACCAAGTCAAAGATTTTAATATCAAGTTTTCTTTTGGCCGCTATATTGGCATCAAGTAATCTTACTGCACCAGCTGCCATTGACCGGGGATTGGCATACTCACCGTTGTTAAGTTCCTCAAATACTTTAAATGGGATGAAAATTTCCCCTCTGGCTTCCAGTTTTTCTTGGTAGGATATTTGTTGAGGAAGGCTTTGTATCGTTCTAACGATATGCAAAATCCTTTCTCCTTCGTATCCATCACCTCTTAAAACTGCGTCTGCCAGTTCTCCATTTTCGTATTTGAGTACGACTGTTAATCCGTCTAGTTTCGGCTGGATTGAGATTTGTTGACCCGGTACAAACCACTTCCTGAGGTCTACAAAGTCATTTACCTTATTCAGTGATAGCATGGGTTTTGGGTGTTTTACTACTTCTAAACCTTTTACCCTGCTGAACGGAATCACTTGGGTCGGTGAATCTGCTGGGACTCCATGTTTTTCCTCAAATTTCTTGAGTTCGTTGTACTTTTTTTCGTACTCCGTATCGGAAATCAAAGGATTCCCCTGTTCATACGCCATATCAAACAGGGACAACTGCTCTCTCAAAACTGCGTTTTTACTCATAAATCGCTCCTTTCCCTGCGTATATAAACGCGGGATGTATTTAAAAATTTCCCAATAAAAAAGCGACCCCGAGAGGTCGCTTAGTTCCTGGATTACTGAATATCTGTTAGGTTCTTGCGTTTAACTCGCTTTGATTTCAATTATTTCAATTTCTATCCTGGGATTGTCATGATCGACCCTAACTCTATGAGTTATATCCCCTACCTGTTTCCAGCCATCGTTTTTTAATATTCCTGCTTTAACTAAGCCGTCAAACAGTAGTTTCTGGCCAGCCATAACATTGTCTTTGTCCCTTTTTTTGTCTTTTTCATACCACGTTATTATGAAGTCAGCTTGGACAACGTGGGGCAGCCTGGCACTTTTGGCGTACCAAGCTACCAAATCGGTGTATGTTTGTTTCAGTTCTGCTGACTTATAGAGACTGGTTCGGGCTGCGTTGATCATATCGTTTAAACCGGGTAGCCGGCCTGGGATAATAAATTTCATAAAACCACCCCTTCACACACTGTCCATATACCAGTTCCAAAGACCTTGTTTGCCTTTGACAGCTACTGGTTTGGGAAGTTTTTTGATATTATCGAGAATCCATACATATCTGCCGGGCCTGTAATCTCCAAACAAAAGTTCGGGACCATCTATATACTTCCCATTTTCCAGTAGTGCGAAAATTCCCGGTTCTTCATCAATAACTTGGACACAATCAACTAGGTTGCAGGTGGCCAGTATTTGACCAAAACCACCCATAACATCTGAGTGCTGTTCCAGGTAGTACCAATGAGATCCACTATAGGGGTTAACTCCTATAATTCTTGCAACTTCAGGGCAAAATGCTTTAGCTTCTTTTGGCATACCTATTGCTGCATGGATCGCCAACGGTCCACGGTATTTTGTACGCCAGCTGCGGGTCTCATTTTTCTTCAACTTTTGTGCAATTAATGAGGCCCAGGGCTGATATACGGTTAATGCTTTTGTGGGTTTTATTAGCATAATTTAACCCTCTTTCCTAAAAATTCTCTTTGAAAGTATGTTCTCCACCGCAAACCGGGCATTCGTTGTGATCGCCCAAGTGTTCTATGCAATATATCAGCTCGCAAGAATCGCAGGTGGAATAATTATCTGTTTTTTTTCCACAGATTTCGCATATTTGCATTGCTCTTATCCTCCTTTACGCTAGTTTATATAATCGCACGTAAAACCTCGCCCCTCGTGGGCGAAATGCAAGCGCACCCTCCGTTTTGGCATCAAAGAAAAGTTATTACATCACTTTCTGATTTTCGATATACTTTTGAATAGTTTCTGCAGACACTGTACCTGCAGTACCCACGTAGTAGCCCTTACTCCATAGGCCAGACCCCCAGAATTTACACTTTTTGAGGTTTGAAAATTTCTTAAATATACATACTGCTGTAATGCTCTTAATAGTCTTAACTACTTCTGTAGAACTGATATACGGTTTAACTGATACAAATAGGTGAATATGATCCGGCATTACCTCTATTGACAATACTTCGTATTCGTAATGGACGCAGATATTATTAATCAGTTCTTTCAGATAGGTTTCCACCTGTCCAGTAAGAATTTGGTGACGATACTTTGGGCACCAGACTAGATGATAGTTGATGTTGTACTTACTATGACTGATGGCCTTTGTTTTAACTTGCATAAACACGCAGTCCCTTCCCATAACGTAGGATCTGGATTTTTGATGTTTTTACAGGTTTACTTAATTCAGTAAGCTTAATATATGCTCCCAGGTTCTGGACACCTTTAACAGTACATTCCTTTCCTTGATACAATATGGTATCGCCTGGCTGATATGGGTACCTCTTCCTGCGAATACTTACCCGTCCTGGCGATAATTTCTCACCACGATACTTACGCAGGTTTTCGGTATTCAGGTTTTTGTTACGGGCACGTCGGCCACAATTTAATTCTTGGGCGCTGGTTTTCTCTCCGGT
>JAENZX010000041.1:1304-25059 GCA_016841045.1 Thermincola carboxydiphila | reverse complement strand
GTACCTGGCATCGTAAAATTTCTGCAAGCTCCGATTATTTCGACGTACCTGGTCAATTTTAATTGGTTCTGTCCTTTTCTGGTTAGTTCCTTCTGCAATACAAAAAGCATCGTTGCTATGTGATTTTTCCAATTCTAACTCAATCCTTCTGGTTTTAGTGATATAACCGTAGGTATGTTCACATCCCAATGCATTAACCAGCTTCCATCGCACAACCGTCATAAATGTCTCAGCTTTAAATGGTTTGATTTTGGGTTGCCAACCCCATAGTAATTTGCCTTCTTTGTGCTTTTCTGGCTTATGGCACTTGTCGCAGAGCGTGATTAAATTCCCGGGCCGGTCAGTACGATCACCTTTCCAATACCCTATATGGTGTAATTGCAGAACCTGTTCCTTTGACCTGTTTTTGCAGCCAGGGTTTTGGCAACGGTGCCCATCACGGTGTAGTATGTATTCCCGCAGATTCCAGTAACCTGCCTGTTCACCCTGTTGGTACTCTTTGCCTTCTATCCCGGGATTCTTAATAGCCTGAATATCAAAACTGGCTACTTCTACTATTACCCGGCTTACTGGCAGAATAGATTCAATCTTTTCTATTAACCGGATATGTGTATCCAGCTTATTCTGCAGACTTGGAGCAAGCCAGCCTTCAGGCTTTTTCCGATTGTCAAATCTCGGTACCCGGTAACGCAGTCTACTCCTCCTTTGTCTGCGGTAGCTTGATCTGTCACGGTTACGTTCTACTTGTCCTTTCAGCAGATGTATTTCCCCGGCTAACATCTCTTCCTTTTCGGTTACTGCGGAAAATCCTACATGCGAATAACCCGCATCTACACCCAGTGCCACTGCCTGGGTGTAATGTGTTGTTTCATAGGTTAGTTGAATGGTAAAGGGTTTAGCCTTAACTACTTTTGCTCTGCCTTCCTTCAGCATCCGACGTACCTTGCCGTGTCTTTCGGTTGGCATTAAAGGCTTGCCTTCCGCTGACTTTACATAAACCATTTTGTTAACTTCCTTTCAGAAATAATTCTGCCTTTCGGCAGTGGGTCCACTTCGCCAATGTTATACCGGGTTTTTGCCAGCGGCACTTCGCCTTACCCTTCAGCGATGTTTAACCACTAACCGCAGTGCATGGGACGTGTGGAGTATCCCATGGTGCCTATTTCGGTATTAATACCATTCCGGCATAACGTAGTCTGATAGACTGAGGCTAATCAACCGGGCTTACGGGGTTCTCCCCCCAAGCCCCTGGCCTTGTGCCTGGGGTGGTTGACTACTTTGATAAAGGGCATCAAAAGCTGCATTAAACAATATCTTTGCTATCTGGGTTTGTTGACTCTCGATTGCCTTTTTTGCGGCATTCTCCTGATAATCATCTCTTGCCCAAATATCTATTCCGGCATCAACCAATGTCTGAACGGCCATTACATTACGGCAAATCACCGCTTCAATCAAAGCTGTTCTACCAAGCATATCCTGGCTATTAATATCAGCCCCGGCCTTAAGTAGTAATTGAACTATTTCAGGATTACCTTTTACCGCATACATTAAAGCAGTGGTTTTGTTTTTATCAGCCGCATTAGGATCGACATATTTATTAAACAGTAAATTTTCAACCTTTTCAGCATCCTGGTCCTTTATTGTTTTAATTAATTCCATGTTAAAAGCCCTCCTTTTGAAATACCCGGGCCATTTAATATGACCCGGGTGCTGGTGGATTATTTGACTCTTTTGAGTTTTGCTGCGTTTTGTGCAAGATTCTTTTTGAAGGTATTTGGCAATGACTTACCCTGCTCCAAGGCTTCCAGAATTGCATTAGCCTGTTCTTCTAAAGACATCCCATTGAAGGATACAGGAATATCCTGTGCTTTGGCAAAAACAGCTTCCTCTATACGGATGAAATAGTTTCTGGCTTCTTCTCCTTTAGGAGTTTGAGAAACCATTGCTAATTTTTTCGCAAACCTTGCAGTGAGCTTATAATCTCTCGCAAATTGCCCGCGAACGCCAGATTTTCGCCACTCCGCATCCATGCGGAATATTATATAATCCTTCCCGGCCTCGGCAAAAATATTTTTTTCTATATTTTTCTTTACCCACCTTGAATAATCACCAGGACGCAATTCAAGAAATGCGTACAGCTTTTTGGCTGTGGTCATGCCTTCATTATCTACGCCCAGGGCTTCTTCTATGGGAGTTCTTTTTAATTTAATTTTGTTTCTTTCCCCTTTCCATTTTGATAGTTGGAATTGAATATCACTAGTAGTCCAGTTCTTTTCCCAGGCTTCTTTAACTATCTGTTGGGGATTGGGAAATTCAACCGCTGCCTGATAAACCGTGATCGGCACATTCTTGATTCGTTTTTCAGGCGGAAAAGCTTGGGCTAACTTGACCCGTTGTTCAGTCTGCTCCGGATTGCTTTTCATTAATTCAGCCACAAGCTCTATACTATACCCCTTCTCGTGAAGGTTATTTGCGGTATCCGCAAACTTAAATACTGCACTCCAATATTCTTCAGCCATTTTTATTTCTTTCGTCATTATAAGACCTCCTTTGAAATACACTGTGACCGGAAGCGGCCACAGTTATAGAGACCGCCCCGACCATAGGTGGAGGCTTAGAAATTACCCGTTATTCATTTTCTGTTAGATCAGGGTTTATAATAGAGATTCAAATCCCTGCTTTAAGTGCATATAGCACCAATCCTACCCTATCCCGAACCTCTAATTTGCTCAGTATCGAGCTTACATAGTTTTTCACGGTTCCGGTGGATAGATATAATTCCGTGGCAATTTCCTGGTTGTTCATGCCGCTACTAAGACACTTAAGCACTTCTTTTTCGCGTTCACATAGTTTTTGTTCAATATTTGTAGCAGCATCTTGTTTGTCTAACATACCAGCGCTTTCCTTTCTTTTAGCATTACGACAACTTGGTTGACCCCGTGGTTGCGTAATTGACTCCGGTTCTGTTCGCTTATAGTTGCGCCTTTACTCAACAATAAACAGCCTTGCCGATTATATACCGGCAAAGCAAGTACATCTCCATCCAGCACAACTTGGATCTGGAGATTGATCAGCTTATTCCCTTCTTCAGATTTTTCTAACATATAGTCACTCCCTTCCCCGCGTATTTCGCAGGATTTAATTTTTATTTTCGGGTATAAAAAAAGCCCCTTGCGGGGCTCTTTTTAACTTGCTTTAGGCGGTTTAGATGCGTGTTTGAACTTTGGCTTTCCTGTTTCAGTTGTTACTGCTTCCTGGATTGCAAGATTTATGCAATCATTGTTTTTTGCCAAAGCGTTGATGCCTCTAAGGTCCACGCTAAAAGCTTTGATAATATCCTCTGCCGGCAAATCCCTAACGGCTTCATAGATTTTCATCTTATCCCATTTTCGGCTTATGGAGCCGGGGTACCATCCAAAGTATTCGCCATTAGTCTGCATAAGAAGGTTATTTTCTTCGCAATATACCTGCAGAGCCTTTTGCGCTACGTTTAGTTTTTCTTCCATAAGAAGTATGGCTCTAGCTACTTCTTCAGCTTGACTATAAGTTAATATCTCTTCCGGGATGTTGATCAATTCAACAGGCCCTAAATTTTCCTCAAAGCAAGTTTCTTTATACGGACACCAGCGACAGGCGGTACCGGCATTCTTTTTGAATACGCCTTTTCCCATGAAGGCGAGCCCTTCAAGATCTTCTTCTATGTGTTCATAGATATTTAATGCCCATGAAAGAGCATCCTGGATTGGCTTTTTGTCCTCATATTGTTTCTGTAAGCCTGTAAAAACAAATTTTCTGGTAAATTGGCTCGGGTTTACATTTTTTGCCCTGCCAACACCATAGGCATACAGACCTAATTGGTGAGAACTTACAGGTTCGGTATTACGACCAGTTTTCCAGTCTATGATTGTATCTTTATTAACAAAATCAATATGCATTTCCATCGGTACTGGTATACCGGGTATAATGCAGGAGACTTCTTTTTCTAATTCTACTCTGCCTTTATGTTTACTCCGTACATCCAATGCAAACAAAACCCATTCATAAAGGTTGGTAATGTTACTTGAACCGTATTTCTGATAAAGCTGCTTAGCTTCTACTCTCTCTTTGAGTGAGAGTTTTGGACATTCACCGCTGGCTATATCGATAACCAGATCATTGAAAGCATCAAGGTCTGGTCTTATTTTTCCGGCTATAGCTGCTTTTATCATCAGATGCCCCAGTTTGCCTATCTGGGCCGAGTCACCGGCTTCATCCGGGTGTCTTTCTATATACCGTAAATACCACTGATAAGGGCATTTTTGATATTTATCCAGATTTGAAAACGATACATGGTTTATATAGTTTTCTAGCACTTTCATTCCTCCTTAAAAGAGATTTCACACTTCCTGTAGAACCTTTATAGTCTTAGGAACACATATTTCCTGCTCCACCACTTCAAAGTTCTCGCAGATATAGATTAGCTGTGCCACGATATCATCACAAAGCCGGTCAAAATCCTGTACCAGCTTAACCCGTTTTTTGAGTTCGCCTAATGACCAATCTTCAAAATCATCATCTTGGTCTGTACCCCTGCCAGGGTATGTTTTTATCATCATGCGGGGCTTCTCCAGATTGACTCTGGTATTTTGACTACATACTCCGCATCGATTCGATTTCTCGGTTGTTTGGAAATTAAGCTGCCCACAGTTAGTACAAAAGGATTTATGCTTTGTGGGTTCCAGGCATCCCTGATATAAAACCAGATAGCCACCGCTACGACCATTAAACCCTACTTGCCATTGATACTGATGATCGTAATTCCAATTGCTGATTAAATCATTAATCTCCATGTAGATATCATCAACACTTAGCAGCTCAAAGGCCTTTCTTTCTATTTCCCGAGGTAGGCCCAAGTTGTGGACCTTAAGGTTATTTGCATAACTGCTTGAACGATTCCAGCTGTTCATCGTGTCATAACGAAAATGATTCCGCAGAAAATTGATCATTACACTACGGGACCTTGTATCTACTTTTTGGTAAAATTGTTTCACTGTTTTCCTCCTTTCACCCACCCTTAAAGGGTAGGTGTCGTTTTTCCTACCCTTCGGGGCGATAAAAGAGATTTAGTAGGGGCAATTCTCTTCACGGGGCATAAATTCCGGTATTGCTTTGAATGTAGTGATTATTTTCCCCAGATGATAAAGGGTGTTTAACCCTTCATTGAAGGTTGTTGCTGCCCGTTCCGTTTTTTCAGCTGTATAGAGCCGAAGTTTGTACCGATCAACGGAGAATTGATTTATTAACTGCTGCAATTTGATTTCGTTCCTAGCTTTTTGGGCCTCGAATACTTCCAGACTTATTACGGCTTCTTGATAATCATTGCTTTCAGCCAACCGGCGTTCCACTTCGATGTCCCGCATTTCGGCATTGGGATAAACTTTCTTCCCATCTTCTTTTTCGTTGGCTACTGCAGCCCAGGTGGATTTCCTGATACCATCCATTTGTTCCTTGAGTTTGCTGCACTGTCGTTTGATTTCCAGATTATCTGATTCAAGATTAGCTATGGCCTCGGGTGCTTCAGAAATGGCTTTTAATATATTATCCATTACTCATGCCCCCTTAAGCTACGATCTCATAATCGACTAATTTCTGGGCTTCCTGTTGGGCCTGAGTCCGGAAAAGTTCGGTTTTAATTTTTACCCTGCTGCCCGCTCTCGCTTTATCCACAAATTCCTGGAATACTTTACCCCAACCGAATAATTCTTGTATTTCCCCGTTTGTACCTACCAAACGGATTTTCCCGGCTTTTTTCGTTTCATCCTTAAAATCGAATGAATCGATAATAAAACCTTCCGGTTCGGCGGCTTCTTGTTCTTCACTTAGCCGGTCTGCTTCCACTACTTCTTCGTAGGACGCTATTTCGCCTAACTGCCGGCCCATGCCCAGGAAAGTTAATGCCCGGCCTACCGCTGAGGTTTCCGCATTTTCGTAGGGGTTGGTTCTGTCTACCCCAGTGCCTCCAATATTAACCGGTACTGTAGAGGTGGCTCGACGGATTTCTTCACCTTTTTCATTGGTTATTTTGATAACTGTTTTTATGAAGAATTTTTCCTTGAGCGTGATTATTTCGTTTTCAATAGAAAACCGATAATCTTTTTCCTCTACCCAATCGGTTAACATGGCATTCTTCCCGGCTACAGTGAGATAAGCATTGGTGACGTTAAGATAAGTGCCATTATCTGTAGTAAAATATCCGGCCTCTTCCAGTTCCTTATCCAGTTGGACTACCTTTTTGGCAACCTTAGATGCTCTGGATAAATGCTGGACATAATGCCGGTATTCTTCTGGGATGCGAGCCATTATCTTGTCGTTTTTCTCCTGAATTTCTTTGGCTTTTTGCAGCCATTCTTCTTTTAAACTCATTAAACGCTCCTTTCCTTGCGTAGATCGCAAGATATAATTTTTAAAACATTGCATAAAAAGAGCCACCTGTTTCCAGGTGGCTTGTTTTTATCATCTTCCAGGCTTTAGTTTGATTGTTTTTCTTTACCCTGGTAGAGTAACTGGATATTGTCTGGTTTAAGGTACAGCCATTTTGCATCTGCATCTTCTATATTAGCTATTGCTTCATCAACCATGGTCATTTTGGCTTCGGTTTCATCGGCTCGGTGGACTATCATAGCTTCCTTCGTGGCTGGCTCAACGGGCGATCCCCATTCTTGCCTGCCATGATGCGATACAATAATGTGCATCAATTTTTCAATTTCCTCAAAAGAGATTTCTAAAACATTAGCAATCTCTTGGATTATCAGGGTTCCGAATACTATGTGTTCGATAAGCCTTCCCTGTACTGAACGTTCGATAAAACCGCGTTCCCATGTATAGGTTTCAATTTTGCCTATATCATGCAGAATCGCTCCGGCTATTACTAAATCCATATCCAGGTTTTCCGGAGATTGCTTTGCTATGGTTACGGCCAGGTTAAGCACATTAAGGGTATGTTCTGCTAAACCACCCAGATAACCGTGGTGGATACTTATTGAGGCCGGCGCTGCCTTGAACGAAGCTTCGTTGCACTCCAAGGTCTTAACAGTTAAAGCCCTGAGACTACCATCCATAATTGTCTCCGCTGCTTTACATATCCGCTGGTATATCTGATTGACATCCTGCTGGATAACCGGGACAAATTTCTCAATCGAACATTCCCCGGGTTCAGCTAATTTCCAGCTATTGATAGTAGCTTGCGGGGATCCCCGGTACTCTCCTAGCGTTGCCTTAATTAATAATATATCCCCGATTTTAGGCGGCTCTCCGGTAAAATCCCATTGTTTAGCTGGTAATGTTTTTTTACCATCAAACAACGTCAGATTCAAATACTTAGAACCGTTACTTGCGGTTCCTATTTCCGCTTTTTTCACGAGATAAAAATCATTTAACACTTTTTCACTTCCTTCCCTGCGTAAGATCGCAAGATTTAATTTTAATTTTTCCAATAAAAAAGCCGCCCGTTTGGACGGCTCTTGAATATTAGATTCATATGTGTTATATAATAAATATAGGAATCGTGGGGTCGGTTCCCCTAACAAGCGATTCGCTTAATAGCTTTAATCTGTAGAGCTGCTACTCTCTTATATTAAGAGGTTATGCGGCTCTATCTTATTATGAGAGCCAGCGCAAACAACACAAGGACCATAAGTAATATGACTTCGTATCGATTCATACGCCTCAACTCCCTTCCGCTAATCGCAGTCAGGAGTCCCCACAATTCCTAAGACTATTATATATTCTGAATTAACTTATTGAAAGCTTGTATGGTCTGGGTAGTTAATATGTCAGCATCTTTGTATTTGTATTCTATAAGGGCTGCTTTTGCATATTGTGATGCCCAACCAACGAAGTATCCCTGCTGAGGTTTATACCTTGGCAGAGCTTTCTTCTCAGCTCCAAGATTTAAACTGCTCATAAAACAGTTTTTAAGTTCTATGTCGCTGCTGTAGCAACAATCCAACCAGCCATGGAAATCCAAAACAATGTCTGGGTTTTCGTTTAAGACAATATCTCTTAGCACCTGTGCTTCTGGCGAAGTAAATGGTTGATTGCCGGTTTTGTTGCGTGAGTTATTGATCTTACCCCAGTTATAATCAAAGTCACGATTAATGTCTATACCTTGACTATTACACCTGCCAAAACCGTTGTTGCTAATACCAGTATTTACTCCGTCTGGGTTAACACATGGGATGATAATCAGTCGCGTGAATTTCAGCAATTCCGGCTGATCAGAGAAGTATTTAATTACCTGTTCGGCTATTTGAGTCAATATAACCCCATCCCGATAATACTGATCCTCAAAGCCGTGTACGGCAAAGGTGGTCAGTATAGTCTTGTCGTAAGCCGGTGGAGTTAAATATACCGCCTCTATTGGACGGTCCTGATAGCTGCTGCCGATTGTTTGCCTGAATATTAACGGCTCGCTATCATCCAGATAAACATTTTCTTCATCCCAACGAATGAAATACCCCTGCTCTTCAGCTATAGATCTGATCGGGATATATTCATCAACATAATTTATTGCTTCATCAGGTGGTAAATATCCAAGAGAGGCTACTGCATCTTCCAGGGTGATATAATTGCAGTGATCAATATTTATATGGTTGATGTCAATGTATTCTTGATTGATATATACTGCTGCTGAAGTAACTGTTGGCTGAATAATCAATATTACTACCAGTAAAAATATTCTGATCTTTTTCATTTGTTCATTCCTTTCCCTCTTGAAAAGAGGATTTTTACATAGCAAAAGTGCCCCCAATAATGGAGGCACCGTTACTATTTTTTAATTGGTGAGGTTAACAACCTGGTTTAATTGATGTAAAACACCTTTGACCTGCAGGTTTTGTCTGCTATTTAGTTCCTGCAGTTTGGCATTTTCTTTTCTTAATTTCCTGATTGTTTCCTGCTGTTCTTGCATTTTGCTATGAAGAGACTGAATTGTTTCTTCATGGCTTTCTTTGAAGTTTTCCAAGCGTTTGTATTCGGTAAGCATTTTTAGTATTCCTAATGCTGTTTCCTCTAATTGCTCGTTAACAGACAACATTTTTGGTGTCGTTTGTTTAACTTCCTGCTTTATATTAGGTTTTTCTTTTGATTCATGTACCGCTTTTGTGAGCGTTTGCAAATGTTTTGTGGGATTATCGGCGAATGTTGCTTCCTTGATTGCGACAATACTCGGAGCTTGTTGCAAAACGTCCAACGGAATATCTCCGGCCCGAACCAAACGGCTGGTAGCACTCATACTGATATTATATATATCTGCAATTTCTCTATTAGATTTACCAGATTTTTTTAATTCAGCGACTTCTTGTACCCTTTCAACGTATCGAGCTAATCTTTTTGGTAGAGGTTCAAATCGCTTCTTCTTTTGCCTAGCAAGCCTGCGCTTAATGCTCTTAAACGGATCTTCTGTATAAACTGCATCCTGGTAAGCTGTATACGCTAGTTTTGGGTTAATCTGATTAGGGCGAAATGTGTTAACGACTTTAATTGCTTTGTGAACGGTACTGTGGTTATATCCAACGATTTCTGCTATTTTCCCTTGAGTAAGACCTTGGTCGTTAAGCACTTTGTAACGGCAGGCGTAAATATACGCCGTTAAAACATCATGCACCGAAGGTGTGAAATTCATGAAATAATCGAAAATTTCTTGTCGGCCACACCCTAACGCTTTTCCTGCAGCCTCCAACCCACTGTCAATAGATGGGCATTTAAAAAAAGCATTCCGAAATTTTGCTTCCTTCTGACCTTTGATAATTGACATATTAATTCTCCTTCCTACCCCTGGAAACCAGGGGCGTTTGATTTCCCCCGGCTACCCGGAATAAAAAGATTATTCAGAAGGTACGCGCGTACCTTACCCTCTTATTTTTCTGGCCGTTATAAAGGCATTATTTTTCTTTTCAGGTTCTTCATTGACTGATGAAGCTGGTCTTGCCCGTTCTTTTCCCCACTGCCGCATGGCACTTATAGTCTCATCCATAGTTACAGACAGTGGCGGGGTCTCCTGGGCTACATCAATCAATAGATCAGTGTTTATATCCTGTTTTTTAGCAAATGCCCGGTATAGACCAGCAATGACAACCTGTTCGAGTTCGGAACCGGTATACCCTGCTGTAGCGACTGCCAGCTTATTGAGATCAAATTCTTCGGGATTTCGGTTCTTGCGGGTTAAATGGATTTTAAATATTTCCTCCCGGTCGGATTGTCCCGGCAAATCCACAAAGAATGATTCATCAAAACGCCCCTTACGCAGTAATTCTGGTGGGAGAGCCGCTATGTTATTAGCGGTGGCTACTACGAAAACCGGTTTCTGGCATTCTTGCATCCATGTCAAAAACTGGCCGAAAATTCGAGATGAAACGCCTGAATCTCCGCTGCCGCCCACTCCTGCGAAGAATTTTTCAATTTCATCGATAAAAAGTACGCAGGGGGCCATGGCTTCTGCTTGCTTTAAAGCTTCTTTCATGCGTTTTTCGCTCTCACCAACATATTTATCCAAGACGTTTTGCATCACCAACAATTGCATTGACCATTGTTTCGCGATGGTCTTGGCGATTAAGGATTTACCAGTTCCAGGTATGCCGAATACCAGTATTCCTTTAGGAAACGGTAATCCAAACTCTCTGGCTTCTGGTAAAAAAGCTTTTCCGCGTTCCCATAACCAGAGTTTTAATGTGTCCAGACCACCAACGCTTGGTAAGTTCTCGGGCTCGTATAACTCAAGCACTCCTGATTTTTTAAGTGCCTGGGCTTTCTGCCGTTTGACTTCTTCGATGGTTTGATCGGTTATGGCTAGATCGTTTTTAACCAATGCCAATGAGATAATATTTTCGGCTTCGGTTTGCGTTAAGCCGGCCGCTGCATCCACCAGCCGGTTCAATGATTCTCCCTTGTACCCGCCTAATGATTCAACAATTGCCTTGATATCTTCTCTTTGCGGAAGTGCATAATCAATTACAATTATCTCTTTTTCTAATTCCCGTGGGATCTCACCAGAACTAGAAACCAGCACCATCATGCTTCCCCGGGTTTTAACGATATTAGCAGTTTCACGTATTTTCTGTATTACCGCTGGGGTCTTTAAATTACCGTTAAAATTAAAGAATACAATTATGGTATCTTCTGTCCCCCCTACAACATCCAGCATAGCGAGTGTGTTTGCCGGGTTGCCTAGACATTCCTTTTCTCCATTTAACAGGCCATAAACTGGGTCCCAGGTCATGATTTCCGAACCTTCGTTTCTTGTGACGTGTCCAATATCATTTAAGCATCTTTCCCACTCTGGAGTGGTTATTGACACAATTGGTACGCCAGCCTTCATAGCCGACTGTAAATTCTTTTTAAACATATAAACTCTCCTTCCCCGCGTATTTCGCGGTATCTTTTTATTAATTTTGCCAATAAAAAAAGCCGCTTAATTAAGCGGCTGGTAGACACAGGAATACCGCCAGCAGTTTTGGGACAAATCTGTTGTCGGTTACTTGTTTTATTTTTATTGAGTTATTTAAATTCTATAATCATATATTAGAATATATTTAGGACTAAAGCAAGGCCTAAAATTAAATTAGAAGCTTTATTGTGAAATTCGGGCAACTCACATTTCACGCATTGTTGGTGGAATGTATATCTCATACTCTTCGTTTTTCTCCTTACTGGCTAATAGTTTTTGTTTATTGTTTTGAAAGTGGGTGTATTCCGGATAGAATTTGCCCTCTAATATTCTTTGGCATACTCTGGGGTCCTGCACTATCAGCCCTGCTGCGTTTTTTATTTTGCCAGCTGCTTCTTTCTCGCTTAATACCCTGCCAATGACTTCTATTTGTTCTGGGGTATATTGCTTCAGCCTTTCTAAGCAATTTCTAGTGGCAGGATTTTTCTCACTTAGTACGATATCGTATTTTAAAAGAATCTTTACTGGATCATCTTTACCCTGGTTTGGTATTTCCCAAACATAAATTTCATCATCACATTCTGCTCCTTCTGGAGCACCTAAATCCTTTGCAGGGTAAAAAGCTTCATCATCATTTTCTTTTTGTTTTGTAATCTTTGTGGTAATCTCTGTTGTAATCTCTGGTATTGCTGTTTCATTTTTTACCCTCGGAGTTTCATTTTTTACCCTCGGAGTTTCATTTTTTCCTGTCGAAGTTTCATTTTTTCCTGTCGAAGTTTCAAAAGGTAAATCGCAATATTTCGGGCTTTCTTTAGAGCATAATGCTCTAATCCCCGTATTTTCGCTATTTTCGTTTTGTAACTTCGTAGTTCCAATGCTATATCCATCTAAGGAGTAGCCTAATGAAAGCAGATCCTTCTGAATCGCTACCAAGTCAACTCGATATTGATATGTTTTATCCATGGCTAGTTTTGGATTGCGTCTTCTGTGTAACCAGCCTTTTTGTGTCAGTGTATCTAAGTAATTCAGCATTGTCTTTTTTGACACCCCTATCATAGTCTCTTCGGCTAGTTCTTCTGCTTTCTTATATATCCAACCATGAGATATTTCTATGTTAGGACTATCACTTGCCGATACAGAATATTTGTTATAGCGATCTCTTTCTTCCTCAATAAACTTATCTGCATCATTTCGTTTTTCAGCCCAATAAATCATTTGGTTTAACACTATAGCCAACTTAAAATCACCAGTAAGGGCTACTAATTCCTCTTTAATTACCATTCTTTTTAATTTTTTAGGCTCCATGTCTACCACTCCTTTTTTGCTCATAAAAAAAGGCCGGATTTTCAGCGTAAAGCATCCAACCCGGCCCAAAAAAGAGTGGTATAAAAAAACCACCCATTGACAGGTGGTTTTGACCTGTGATGAGTGGTTGCTCTTGACTTACGCCCTATGGCGTTGAAGATAGGGGACTTCTTGCAGGGCTTTATTAAAATTTTTCGTGCAATTTATAAGGCAATAGGGTAAAATTACCATTAATTAGTAACCTTTTAGTTTTAGTAGTTAGTATCAAGGGCTTACAAATCCCAATATGTAGGCGTTTTAGATTACGCATATCCTGACATTAACATTTCATTGTCTATACAACGAGCGACATAGGTGGCAAGTTTAACACCTTTTTCATCATCAAAGGTTTTTATCCCCTTAATAAGACCTATAGTACCGATTGATATTAGATCCTCCATATCCTCGCCGGTATTCTCGTATTTCCTCACCACATGAGCAACCAAACGCAGGTTTCGTTCCACCAATATATTTCGTGCTTCTTCACTACCTTCCCTTAATTCCTGCAGATATCGTTTTTCTTCCGCTTCATTTAAAGGCTGGGGAAATACCTGATTGTTCAGGTAACCAAACAATAACAGGCTGCCCTTTACCACCGCAGCAACAGCTAAGAACCATCCCAGGAAGGACACTAAACCACCTCCTGATATTTGCAAACCAAAAAATAGAGTGCTTTACACTATATGCAGGCACTCGGCTTAATGTGACTTTTTTTTACATGCAAATTTTGGAGGTATTTCGGGGGGGGAGGGCGTACCTATATCGGGCATTATCCGGATTCGAGAATGCCCTTAAATCGTCCCGCGGTATCTTTAACTGTAGAACTTACCAGGTTTATACCGAGTATGGCGAAGTTTCTGGCATATGCAGCAAATCCTTCGCAGGGGCATGATCATTAAGCTGATACAACGCCCCCTTCCTAGTTAGAGTTCCTTGGTCTTCTCTCCTAAACGTCTCTGGTAATAGACAAACACCGGCAGAGGAACTATAATCCAACCCAGGCTTTTTATTAGACTATTTTGAGCCCTGCTCTTTTGACGATTGATTTCCGCTTCCACCATGGCATCGTATCTGGCTTTTAATTCAGCATCAGACAAATTCTCTGTACTTTCAGTATCAGGCGCCTTTTGCACACCTATCTGTTTATATTCTTCAAACGACTGATAATATGGAGCCGGGAATACAATGTCAGCAACCGCCATAAAAGCGGCCACGCTCCCGCCAATGGTCATCATCAGAGTAGCAAATAGCACCAGATAAATATAAACGTTTTTTATCACTTGGTTCCCTCCTTCAGAATTACTCGTCTTTACTGCCGCTGCAATCACTCCTATAACAAGTGCTGCTATGACCAGCAGGATAAGCAGGGCAATTATTGACATCATAAACTCACCTCATCCGAATTGTTGAATTACATTAAATACTACTGCTTTTTCATGGTAATACGCAATTGAATTTTTCTTTGGCTGCGAATTATTGTTTGGGAATCGATCACCTTATCCAGTAAACGTTTAACCAGCTGGGAATATAATTGCCTAATAACCTTATCCTCAACTTTATATCACCACAATCTGATATTCCTTCAACTTGGACAGGAAGATGTTTGTCATGACCAGGAACCAAAACCCTATTATCGTTTTAAGTAGCAGCAGTAATTAATCTTACTTACTGTATATACGCCATCCATTCAGCTTGCTTGCACCCGGGTACAAGAAAGGTTATTCGGATGTATATTTGTTGTTTCCCAAGTCTCCTTGACAAGTCTTGTCCCGGCGCATAAGTTACTAATAGACCATGTGTGATTATTAGTGAATAGATGACTGTACGATAACCTGGTAATACCACAGCAAGCATACCCCGGTATCTGTTTTGAGACTGCCCGGTTCTTAAGAAAGTCTTAAGATTTTTATCAAGCAGTTTGTAAATTTTACCTGCCAGAATATGCAGTAGAAGGCAGGTGGTTGTATTCGAGCAGTTAAATAAATTGAATAGAGAGCAATGGAGGAATTTTATGGAAAGATTAAATGTACTAATATGTGATGATGATACAGCCATTGTCGATGCTCTGGAAATCTACTTAAAACAGGAAGGCTATGGGGTAGAAAAAGCCTATACCGGGACTCAAGCCCTGCAGGCTTTAAGCGAACATGAAATTCACTTGATTTTATTGGATATTATGATGCCGGAACTGGATGGTCTTTCGGCCACCATTAGGATTCGTGAAGACCGCAATATTCCCATTATAATCATTTCAGCGAAATCAGAGGACACGGATAAGATTGCCGGGCTTAATTTTGGAGCAGATGATTATGTAACCAAACCTTTTAACCCTTTGGAATTGATGGCCCGGGTTAAATCGCAGATGCGCCGCTACACCGCCCTGGGTAGTATAGCCTTGAAAAACGGTATATTAAAAACCGGCGGTCTGGAACTGGACCGAGAAGGCAAAGAGGTACGAGTAGATGGGGAAATCATTCGGCTGACTCCTATAGAATATGGGATAGTAGTATTTTTAATGGAGAACATGGGTCATGTATTTTCCATAGCACAGATTTATGAGCAGGTATGGAATGAACCTTCTTATGCAGCAGAAAACACGGTGGCCGTACATATAAGGAGAATAAGGGAAAAGATTGAAATCAATCCTAGAGAACCAAAATATTTAAAGGTGGTATGGGGTATTGGATATAAAATTGAGAAATATTAGCTATTCCAGCGGGGCTAAACTGCTTGCTATTATAATAGTCTGGCTGGGCTTTTTAGGAACTATGGGAGGCTGCATTTTGTGGCTGGACAACAGGCAGGCGGCAAATGCCTCCTCTTATACCGAAACTTATTCATTCCAGAGTACCTTCTCCCGGACCTTGTACAATACAGTAGAATACTATCTCGCAGTCCCGGACGAAGATAATACGGAAAACACTGCCGGAGATTCAGCTAGCGAAGATGATAATTGGCCGCAGGTGAATCCCATTGATGATAGGTTCCCTACCATGGTCAATTTTGTATACTATGTTCGTAATACCGAAACCGGTCAGTGGTGGAGCAACCTGGATGCTGAAGAGACCGACCCTATCGGGTTCATACAGAAGCAGCCGTCCACCGTCTTCTTCAATGGTCGGACCTCGGATGGCAATATAGCTATAATGGAGGATATTAAGGGTTTGATAACAGACCGCCCCTACGAGGTATATGCAGCAGTAGCAGAACCCCTGCAGCCTGGGGATGCCTTCTATGATTACTATGTTGATTTCAATCGGAGCAAAGTACTGTCCCAGACCGCTTCCACTGTATCGATTATTTCTTTTTTCCTCATGGCTCTGGCTTTTATATATCTGATATATATCACCCTTCGCCGTGATCCGGAAGAAATAAAGACCCAACGGCCAGTCAGGCTGTATACCGATGTGCATACCCTGCTGGTTGCTATAGCGGCTGTCCTCTCATTGACCATAGGGGTCCGTACTTCCATGGGGATACCTGATATTGTGACCTTTGTATTTTTGGCCATTGTTCTCAGCCTGGATATCTTCATCGGTTTATTCTATGTTTTATCCATGGCAGAACAGATAAAGACCGGGCAGATTTTCACTAACTCTCTGATATACAAGCTCGGCTCGGTTTTAAAAGGTTTCCTCCGCCTGGCTTTCCAGGGCAAAGTTTTCAAAGTATGGATGTTAATTCTGCTAGGGGGATATGGCTTCATAAACGGATTGCTATTTATCTTATGTGAGCAAAGCTACTATGGCTTTATAAACGGAAACTTTCTTTTTATGGTATTGCTATTAATTGCATTCAACGCCGGAGTAGTCTATTTTATAGCCAGATCACTGGTGGCCCTGCCACAGATTATGGAAGCAGTCAAAGAAATCTCGGCTGGAAATCTGGATTACCCTTTGGATAGCGCAATCATTCCTGTTAGCCTGTCAGCTTTTGCAGAGGATATCCACAGCCTCCAGGGAGGATTGAAAAAAGCGGTTGCCATAGCGGTCAAAGGAGAACGAATGAAAACCGATCTTATCACCAATGTCTCCCATGACCTGAAAACTCCGCTCACTTCTATCATCAATTATGTTGACCTGCTCAAGAAGGAAAAACTAGAAAATGAAAGGGCAGCTGAATATGTAAATGTATTAGAAGAAAAATCCGACCGCCTGAAGCAGCTTATTGAAGATCTGGTGGAAGCCAGCAAGGCATCCAGCGGTAATCTGACCATAACCGGTGAAAAAGTGGACCTGCATGAACTGATAATGCAGGCTTGCGGAGAATATGAGGCGAAAATCCAGCAAGCCCAGTTGGCCCTTCATATTAACACGGCTGATGAAACTATCGCCGTACGAGGAGATGGCAGACATATGTGGCGAATAGCCGAAAATCTGCTGTCCAACGTGGTAAAATACTCCATGCCCCATACCCGGGTATATATTGATATTGCCTCGGATGATGGCTATGGATCTTTTACCATAAAAAATATCTCCGCTTTTCCTCTTAATATCTCTCCGGAGCAGCTCACCGAACGCTTCGTACGTGGGGATGAATCCAGAAGCACCGACGGATCAGGCCTGGGCCTTTCCATTGCTCAGAGTTTAACCACTCTGCAGGGAGGAGAATTTCAGCTGGAAATCGATGGCGATTTATTCAAGGTGACGACAGCCTTACCTTTGTGGACGGAAGAATAAGAAATAATCTTAGGTGCCTGACATCATATGTAAATATATCTTTTTTAGGCTCGCAGCATGGGATCTTGCGAGCTGCTTTTTTAGGCTATATCTTTCCTGGCTAGTATATTATATTCATATAAGAAAACACGCTTTACAGCCATTAACTGTTCTTACCTTAGCTGTAAATTCATATATATTACCGAATAAACACAATATAGCAATTATTATAAGAGCTGTGGCCTTCCGCCAGGAAAAAGGAAGCCCAATCCGGATTTATTGGGATCGACAAAGAAACTCGATCAACTTTCCGGAGCAGGACTTACTTTATTCTTGCATATCTTCAAATAGTATCCATAGTAACATAAATTATTCAAATGCCATAAAGTGTTAGAAAGATCGATGGTTTGTCAACTAAAAAGAGTCATTTGCTGACCAGTCAAAATTAATAAGAAAGGAGCTAATACCAGTGGCTTATTGGTTGCATTGCCAATCATGTAAAGAGTGGAGCAAATCCACTACTCCTCTGTCAGGTGATATGTTCTGTCCCTTTTGCAGCAAAGCATTTATCACCGTTAATTCACCTATTAATTCGGTTTTAGACCAAGAAACCATAATAAGATCTAAAGAATTGCAGCAAGAAAACAAAACCCTTGGAATAACTGAAATACCAGGAAAGCCAGAAAAGCCTGAATTGTCCGAAACACCGGAGATAAATGAAGCATCCGCAACCCCCGAACAGCTGGAAATACCTGCGGAACCAGAGACACCAGAAATGCTTGAAATACCCGAAGCAGAAGAAGAACCAATAACATCCGAAACGTTAGAAGTACCTGAAGAAAAGCCAGAAACGTACAAAATACTGGAAACACCAGAAAAACTAGAAACACAAGAGACGCCCGAAACAGAAGAGATGCTTGAAATGCTTGAACTGTCAGAAGAGACAGATGAAACTTCAGATACTCCCGAAGCACCAAAACCTCAAAAAATGACAAGAACGCATGAAACATTCATGGAACGGAAGAGGCGGATGAGGAACCCTCATTAACTTGCATTATCATGTACTTAATAATCAGGAATCCTCCACGGCGTTAGGGCCCGATCCCACCTAACGCCTAACTCTTTTCTATGATCTAATTTACCTTCCTGTCTTAGAATCAACTTATAGCCCACCTAATACCGGGGAAATCTGCTTTGCTCCCGGTAGAATTCCTCCACCCCGATCTCCTTCATCCGCAGGTTGAATTTCAGCCACCGCGCTTGTATCTGGGGGGCTATCTTCTTGGAGCAGGGAAATTCCTCACACTGGAAGCAAAAATCCACTCCTTTTTCCTTGCTGCATTCACCAGCAGCGCACTCGATGGGGCAAAGCACGTTATTTCCCCGGCATCCGCTGCAAGCAGCCTGGGCGAATGACTTCAGCACCTCTTCAAACTGGGGGTAGCCAGTGAATATCGGATTTATTTCCTCTTTTATTTTGGCCACACGAAGGTACCCGTTTAATAGTTCGCCCAACCGTAGGCTCAGTTTCGGAATCTCCCCGCCAGCGTAATCGGCGCAGCGGGAGCAATCCAGCCCACATGGAGCAATCCGCCCCACAACTTCTTTATATTCCATGTCCATCCCCCTTTAATAAAGTCAACCCATCAAAAACTAATTAAATAATTGGGAAGTACTTTTCTGACGGCTTCTTCCCTGGTCTCGCAATAAACCCTTTCAATATTACGCTTATCCAGACCTTCAATCACTTTTTGAGCAAGCAAAGAATTATAACATGTTTTAGGATTCAACATAACCACCCCTAAATCGTTTTATTGTAGTAACTAGATTAGCTATATTCGTTAAGGTATTTCTGTAAACAATCAATGTACTTGCCTATGTGAATACCATCAACAAAAGAATGGTGGGCTTGTACTGAAAATGGCAACAGTATTTTTTCACCCTCTTTAAAGTACCTGCCCCATGCCAATCTCGGAATAGAGTCATCTTTATCAAAGGATATTGTATGCGATAGTTGGGTAAATGACACCCATGGAACACAAGTAATATAAGTTAAATCATCCCGTCCTTCAACATCTTCAATAATAAAATAATCCGTTTGATTTTTTGACTTTTCTTCTGCCTTTTTCGTAAAGTCAATAATGGATTTTTCCATATACACAGTCACCATTTTGAATAAATCAGTGCCGTTGGACATATCAGAAAAGGATGGATGTATTATATTGTGCATAACAACTTGTTCTCCTCTAATACGGTAACGAAATTCCTTTACTTGATTTAAAGCATAAGTTGCTGCATATATCATAGCGTAATAAAATGGAATTTTATTTTCTTCAATCTTAGCCACGAAGTTGGTTATATCAATATTCATACATATATTGTAATGAGGATAATCCATTCTCTTGAAAAATTTATAATGTGTTGTACGTTCCCAGGTATCAAAATTTATAATTTCCAAATTACACTTCCTCCTATATTCCCAGGTTCACTCAGGAAAAACAACTTGTTTTTTGGCTTCTCAAACACAGGAAACTTGATTATGACTGATTATTCTCGCCCCAAAAGGTATGAGCCCCAGCATAGCAAATTTGAAATGCTGGATTCCGAAGGGTATCCCGATGATGGTTATACAGAAGATTAACCCTATGATGACATGAGTTATGGCAAACTCCCAGCCAAAAACGATGAGCCAGATGATATTGAAGATCAATCCACCCGCCCCAAAATGACCGAGTTCTATCTCCCTTCCAAAAGGCCACAACACAAAACCAGCAATCTTGAAACACTGCAGCCCAAATGGTATCCCTATGATGGTTATACACAAAACCATACCGGATAAAGCCCATAAAACAGCTGCAATAATCCCACCGATCAGCAGCCAGATTATATTACCGATAAAATTCATTCTCTTCCCCCATTTCCCAATTCTCCCCCCAAAAATATAAATCGCTTACTGTCCTTATTATATTTTAACAGGGTATACATGTGCGAATAGAAAATTACTTCGTTCTTGTAATTAGTCTCTCACCCATTCCTCAATCATCTTGCCAAACCAATAAAATCGAGCCCGGGTTACACCCGGAAATTCGTCCTCCGGCATAAAATTTCCTTCTATATCGAATGAATACCCCAATCCTTTGTAGGTACCCGAAGCGCCATCATCCGCTGTTTCTGCCGGTATAGCAAAAACAGGTCTTTCAAAATTATGACAGACCCGTCTGTAATCAAAGATTGTAATGCCGCCCCAGATTAATATTATGATGATCTATGAACTAGTGTTTCTAATCATTTTTATAATTGACATGCATCCACTGTATATATTAGTATTAAGATACCTTAAATTTAAGGTACCTTAATTTAGAGGTATATTAAAATTACAGTATCTGTTTGTTTTTTTTAGTATTCGGTTAAGACATATGTTCGAACGGGCAGTGCAGTATGTTTTTAATCCGGAATCTACAAGAGAGAGGAGAGATAATTAGTGAAATTCGCGTTTAGCGCGGAACAAGAAATGCTCAGGAAAACCATAAGAGAATTTGCTGAAAATGTCCTTGGTCCCGGAGTTACTGACCGGGATGAGAAGGAATACTATGATCCCCATACTTTTAGGGCTATGGCAGAGCTAGGATTAACCGGTATAAGTCTTGAAGAACGATGGGGGGGAGCGGGCATGGATCAGGTTGCCTTTGCCATCGCTGTAGAGGAGATATCGCGCGTTGATCCATCTGCTGGAGATACTCTAGCGGTGCATGTGGTTTTATGTATTCTGCCTATATATGAATATGGGACAGAAGAGCAAAAAAAACTGTTGCCCCTGCTTGCCACAGGCCAGAGACAAGGAGCGTTTGCAGTTACCGAACCTGATGCTGGGTCTGATGCTATGGCAATGTCTACCAAGGCAGAAATTGCCGGTAATGAGTGGATATTAAATGGTCGGAAATGCTTTACCACTAATGCAGCAGCTGCTGACATCTATCTTGTTGCTGCCCGTACAGGGCCAAAAGATCTAAAAGGAAAAGGCATAAGCATCTTTATAGTGGAAAAGGGCAGGCCTGGTCTGAGTTTTGGAAAATTTGAAAAGAAGATGGGGCTTCGTGGTACACAGATCTGCGATGTGATAATGGATGATTGTCGTATTCCCAAGCAGAACCTTTTAGGAGAAATTGGGCAAGGGTATTCCATAGCTATGAAGAGTCTTAACTGCGGGCGTATTGGTATAGCTGCCCAAGCTACGGGAATAGCACAGGGGGCTTATGAAAAGGCTTTAGAATACGCCAAGACTAGAGTCCAGTTTGGTAAACCAATAGTTAGTTTTCAATCCTTGTCTTTCAAACTAGCCGATATGCTTGTTGAAATTGAGGCTTCTAGGCTTCTAACCTATCGTGCAGCCTGGAAAAAAGATAACGGGTTACCTTTTGCTGTTGATGCTTCCATAGCCAAACTCAAAGCGGCCCAAACCGCAATGTGGGTAACTAACAATGCTATACAAATCTACGGTGGCCACGGTTATATCCGGGATAATCAAGTGGAAAGAATGATGCGGGATGCAAAAATTACTGAAATCTATCAGGGAACTAACGAAATACAAAAATTGATAATAAGCAATAACATCATCACTTTCTAATTTTTCTAGTATATAGGGAATCATTTAATCTTGTCTCACTCAATAATGTGGAGTAAGTGGGGGATTTTAAAGGTTAATAGACTTGGGTCAGATACAGGTTCACGTAAAGCAAATGTGTTGTTGGCAAAAACATTATACCAGAGATGACGGCTCCTCAGTTTTTAAGTTGCAAAATGAAAATTCTTGTTAAGGAGGTCTTTTATATGAATCTACAAACAGTTCTTTTTGAATGTGTTGGAAATGTGGGGATTATTACTATTAATCGGCCTGATGAGTTTAATGCGTTAAATATTGAATTATCAGATGATATAACATTAGCAATGGAGGAAAGCCGTAGATCAAAACAAATAAGATCCATTATTCTTACCGGCACGGGAAAAGCATTCTGCTCAGGTGGAGATTTAATCAAGGGTAAGGAAGTTGTAAACACTGACCCTCCTGCATATTATAAACAGCTAACAAAATCTCTTAATCGGGCTATCCTGGAAATAAGGCAGTCGGAAAAACCTGTAATCGCAGCAATTAATGGAGCAGTAGGAGGCGCGGGATTCAGTATTGCTATGGCATGCGATCTTAAAATTGCGGCTAAAACCGCAAAATTTAAACAGGCTTATACAAGTCTTGGCTTAGTACCAGATGGAGGATTCACTGTTTTTGTACCACGGTTGGTTGGGTGGGGTAAGACCAATGAATTTCTTTTCCTTGACCCGGTCATTAATGCTGAAGAAGCATTGGCCATGGGCTTGGTAAATATGGTGGTCGCACCAGATGAATTAAACGAGGCTGCTTTGAAATGGGCTAACCAGATAGCCAAGGGTGCTACAACGGCCTATGGAATGGCCAAACAATTGGTGAATGAATCAATAATGCCCTGTTTAGAAAAACAGATTGAGTTGGAAAGACTGGGCGTAGAAAAAGCTGGTTACACCAAAGATTATCCTGAAGGGCTTACTGCGTTTTTGGAAAAACGAGATCCCGTATTTATTGGAGAGTAAATCAGCCAGACTTGGCCTTAAACTAGGAGATGAGTAAAAGTTAAATAATGGGATTTATACCATATTAGGAAGCCCGGAGGGGCAGGGATTAACGCAAGAAGATAGTAGATTAATGTGCAGATTGTTTCAAGAGCTCCTAAATTTGCTCGGGGACGGTTTCTACTGTCTTAAAAGGGCAGACATCGTCCCCGTGTCTTGCAGAATTTATGAAAATCAAACATTACGGTTTACTCAGTAACATAAACAAATCGGTAAAACTTGCACTCTGTAAGCAGCTAACTAATACGCCGATTTATCCAGATGAAGAGCATCCGCAATCGATTTAATAAAAAATCACGGGCAGAAATTTATCAAAGTGTTGTACAGGTCAGAAAATAACACGACCGCCTTATAAGTAAGGCGGTCTAAAACCACATTGGACCAGCTGCCCTACAAAAAGCGGCAGCTCCTGTTGTACTGTTATTCCAAATTCAGCTTTTTAAACCCGCCGAAATCTGTTTTCATCTGTTCGTACACAGGCTTCCCAAGAAAGAAGGTATATATCTCGTCAGCTTTCTTTTCCGGGTCTATATCCTGGTATTGCTCCGGGTAAGTAACTTTGCCGATGTAATAAGCATCGGCCAGAGCCGTATCTATGTTGGTAGTATAATAGTTGAAAGGAAGCTGTCCGTAAATTTCACCGTTCTGATATGCGGAAAGGGTTTGGTAAAAA
>JAENZX010000041.1:0-1294 GCA_016841045.1 Thermincola carboxydiphila | reverse complement strand
CTCATAGTCCTGTACTACCAGGCTGTAACCGCTCCCGTCAATGAATATTTTGTCCGGATTCCACTCGATCAGCTTCTCCAGATCAATCATAACCGATCCTGTATCTCCTGTCTCATCAACTACATTGCGGGCTCCTACTATATCAAACAGAGGGAATTGGCCCTGAGTACTCTGGATTCCATGAGTGCCTCTCATGCCCAGAGCACCCACATAAACAGTGAGTTTATTTTCCTCAGGAACATCCTTGACCCGGTCTTCGAGATCCTGCTGGCAAGCCTTGATATAATCAACCACTTCCTGAGCTCTCTCTTCCATGCCCATGACCTCTCCAATCATGCTTATGGAAGCATAGACAGATTCGTTAAATGTTCCTAATTCACCATAATTCAATACAATGACCGGCACTCCGGTCTTATCCTGCAGCATATCGGCTGCCGCTTGATCCAATGAACCATCGGCAAAAATCACATCAGGCTGCACAGCTACGATTTGTTCAGCATCGGGTGTGGAACTGGGACCTCCGCTGCCGATAACAGGCAGGTTGGCCAGCTCCGGGTAAGCCAGCATATAAGGCCTGCCAGTCGAATCTTTCTTTTCAAAGTTTTCCACACCTACTACCTTGTCCATTCCATTAATATAACAATAAAGCCTCAAGGAACCGGGGCCCACTCCTACCACAGCATCAACCGGAGTCGTTACGGCAACTTCTCTGCCCAGGGTATCAGTCACCGTAATTTGCTGTACTTTCGGTGTGCTGCTGTCCTGGGAAGTGCAGCCCCCCAAAGCAGCGACACTAAATAAGAGGACCATCAGTATCAAGGCCAGGTTTTTTTTCTTCACATTTCCTTCACTCCTTTACATATTATCAGGCTATCATTTACTCAAACAAAGCCAGGTTTTGTTCTATATCGGCAGTACCACCGGAACCCCGCCGAACTGTTCCACACTAACGGGAATGGAGTAAACACTTTCGACATTGGCCGGAGTAATCACCTCCAAACCGCCAGCGGCAAAAATCGCACCGTCCTTAAGCATCAGGAACTTTTCAGCAAATCGAACAGCCAGGTTGAGATCGTGCATGGTTACAATAGCGGCTACCTGCTTGCTCTTTACGACTTTATTAATCAATTTTAAGACCTCAAACTGGTTTTTTAAGTCAAGGCTGCTGGTGGGTTCGTCAAAAAGCAATACATCCGGCTCCTGTGCCAGGGCCCGGGCTATGACCACTTTCTGCAGCTCACCACCGCTGAGTTCATCCAGGTATCGCAGCGAATAGTCGGTTAACTCAAGTAAT
>JAENZX010000071.1 GCA_016841045.1 Thermincola carboxydiphila | reverse complement strand
TGGTTATGACCGTATTATACGAACAACGGGCTAAATGGCTCCGCTTCGCTCCGACCCAACTTTCCCCGTCCTCGGCTTGTCACGCTTTTTGCGGTAAGTGGGGAAGATATGGAGGAGCAAAAATCGCGCCAGCCTGCGGGCGGGGAAAGTTCATTTAGCCCCAATGCGTAGTATGAAAAAAGGTTTAATTCCGTTTAATCTTTCTCAGGCTTAAAAAGGCACAACAAACTAAGCCCCTAAAAAAATATTTTTTGGGCCTTACAACAAATTTATAACATTATCACATTGTATCAACTGGCCAGCTTTTCAACCGTATATCCCAAGGACTGAAGTTGAGCTATCAGCTTCTTCTCCCTGGAAGCAGAGATATATGAAGTTTTTTGAGGTTCCCGATAAGGCTCTTTCCTTGATATAATATGGTAAATAGCAGTAAGCATAGACCGACAGGTGGCAATAATGGCCTTGCGGCGTCCTCTCCGGGCCTGGATTGACTCAAACCTGTTGGTGAGCCAAGAACCGGTTTCTTTGACTGCAGCGTTGGCACACTGTACAAGCATGGATGTAAGGTATCCATTCCTGATTTTGCAGGGACGTTTCTACGATTACCTGCACTTTGATAGTTTTGGGGTGATACCCCTGCCCATGAGCAAAGGTGCTTGTCCGAGTAGAAGGCGGACATGTCTACCCCAATTTCTGCAATGATGCCAATTGCTGCAGTATTTTTAACACCTGGAAGGGAACAGAGCAGGTCAATAATCTGCTGGTATGGCTTAACCTTCTCCAGGATAAGAAGTTCCAGCTTCGCTATTTTCTCACTAAGACTGATAAAATTATCGAGAATAATGCGGATTTTGTCTTTCTGAAGCTGGGACATGGTTCCGTCAAGAGCTTCCAGCAGGTCAGGTATTTTACTGCGGAGTTTGCCGCAAACCAGTGTAGAGAGTGCCTGTTCATCAAGCTCTGTACCGGCAATAAGTGCTTCAATAATGTTCATTCCGGATTTACCAAAAATATCAGTAGCAACAGAAGAGAGCATGATGTTTGAGATAATCAGGGAATTGTGTGCTCTGTTTTTTTCCGAAGAGCGCATTTTGATCAGTTTAACCCTGTAACGGGTAAGCTCACGAAGTTCCCTAATGTCTCTGGGAGGGATAAAGCTCTTGGCAACCATCCCTACCCGATGTAGTTCGGAGAGCCATTTGGCATCCCGCCTGTCAGTCTTATTCCCCGGGAAATGTTTAGTAAATCGCGGATTTGCCAGGGTGAGGTCAAAAAAATCTTCGAACCGGTCATATACCGGAATCCAGTACTTGCCGGTACTTTCCAGAGCAACCGTATAACAGTTGTTTTCGATAATCCACTCTCGTCCCTGGGCAATGCCTTTTTGCATGGTAGAGAAAGTCTTAACCTTAGTTGAGTAAGTCCCATCTTTTTTTGTGGTAGCAATGGCAACAGTGAACGACCTCTTATGGATATCGATTCCGGCACAAATAGGGTGGACGACCTTCAAATCAAGAAACCTCCTTTTCATCAATATATAGACAGCAAAAAGCAGCCAGTAAACTACGAAAGTGTAGTATCCGTGCTAAAAGCACAATTATTTATTCTTCAGGCTGCCGTCGCAAGGTTAGGCTCGGGTTTATCCCATGAGATTGGAAACGCCAATCGCGATAACGCGCTCTTAATGCTGCCTATAAATTAATGATAAGGATTTGATAGAGGGATTTAAACCTTTTTTCATGATTATTTATGCCGCAGAGCCAAAGCGGCGCGGCTGGGCAAGGTTAGGCGAAATACCCTGCTATATGAATGTCAATATTATGGAGTGGATTCTGTGTTTAATGAATTAAGTGAAATTAATAAAAAGCCAAAACCTTTTCAGTTTTATACTGCGGAAGATTTGTGGACTGATGATTATACTTCGAAAAAAATGCTCGAGTTCCATCTTAATGAATCAATTGATGTTTCCTCCCGAAACCTCAATTTTATTAACCGATCCGTCTCATGGATTTTGAATCACTTTAATCTGAATTCTAACTCTAATTTGTTGGATTTTGGGTGCGGACCAGGGCTTTATACAAACAGATTTGCAGAAAATGGAATCAAAGTTACAGGGGTTGATTTTTCAGAAAGGTCCATAGATTATGCCAAGCAGGAAGCGTTAAACAACAATTTGAATGTACATTATGTACATTCAAATTACCTTGATTTTGATACTGACGAAAAATATGACCTAATTACTATGATTATGTGCGATTTTTGTGCTTTGAGTCCGGCTCAAAGAAAAATCATGTTCGGAAAGTTCGGAGATATGTTAAAACCAAATGGAAGTGTTCTTTTTGATGTATATTCTTTGAATTCTTTCAATCAAAAAGATGAGGTATCTGCATATGAATTTAATCATCTAAATCGTTTTTGGTCTCCAGAAGATTATTATTGTTTTATTAACACGTTTAAATATGATGATGAAAACGTTGTGCTAGATAAACATACAATCATAGAAAAGAAACGGACACGTGTTGTGTACAACTGGTTGCAATATTTCAATGCAGAATCCTTAACTAAAGAAATCGTGGAGAATAATCTTGTTGTCGATGAACTATATTCAGACGTATCTGGTCAGAAATTTGATTCTCAACATCTGGAATTTGCAGTTGTTGTAAGGAAGAAATAATAAGGTTTTAATAGAGTGACTATTAAAGGTATTAAGGCTGGGGTAGCAGGGTACATCGCCTAAACCAGCTAGTAAACGTCAAGTCTTTTTTGAAAAATTATTTTTGCGCCTGCAAAAGGGCATAGCAAAGCAAGCCTACCGGTGGTAGACTTT
>JAENZX010000070.1 GCA_016841045.1 Thermincola carboxydiphila | reverse complement strand
GAACCCGCGACCCTCGCCTTGGCAAGGCGATGCTCTACCACTGAGCCACTTCCGCCCGGTAAACCGTTTTTTAATTACATTGTATATTTTAACGATTCAGACGTGCAGTGTCAAGTCTCTTGACATAATTTTTGGGAGTTTACTGTTGGTGCATATCTGACCAATAGATATTTGCTATTAATTTATCAAAGACCAACAATACTAAGCAGTAACCACATTATAATATTTTTCTCTTAAACCTTCAAATTTAAACAACAGCAGGAAACAAATTGGGATAAGCAAAAGCTTATCCCATTTTTTCAACTTGGTATAGTTTTCTCTCTACGAGGTTGCTCTGTATTTCCATCATTTGCCCATCAGCAAATCTGGGAGAAAGGTAGAGAGTTCAGGAAATGCTATCATAATTGCAGTCAAAATAGCTGATGCGAACACAAAAGGCCATACTCCCTTGAAAACTTGTTCTAAAGGTACATCCTTGACGACGCCCTTGATAACATAAGCATTGATACCTACAGGTGGAGTGATTACTCCGATACAGGTTACCATTACGATAACGACGCCGAACCAAATAGGGTCATAGTGCAGTACATTTGTTACAATAGGGAAAAAGATAGGGATAGTCAGCAAAATCAGCGGAATCATTTCAACAATGCAACCACCAATTAGGTAAACCAGAAAAATAATCATCATAACAAAGAAACGAGGCATATCCAGCTCGCTGACCCAGGCAGCAAGTTCGAAGGGCATCCGGCTAAGGGCTATAAAGCGGCTGAAAATCATTGCCCCGGCAACCAGGAAAAGAATCATAGCCGAAGACCGGGTTGTATCTCTCAGGGAATTGTTAAAAGCCTTAAAGTTCATCTTGCGGGTGATAAGAGTTACCACAAGAACCCCGAACGCTCCCACACCGCCGGCCTCAGTAGGCGTAAAGAAACCCATAAACATACCGCCGAGGGAAATGATGAAAATAACAAGAACTTCTAATAAGCCACCCTTTAAGGTGTCAAACATTTCTCTCACAGTTGGCCTCGGACCCGGTCTGGCCGGAGCAAGTTCAGGGTTACGCTTGCTAAGAATATAGATGGTCAGGCAATAGGCAAGGGTTAATAAAGCTCCAGGCACAATACCAGCTATTAAGAGGCGAGCAATGGACTGTTCAGTGGCAATACCGTAAACAACAAAAATAACACTGGGTGGGATCAGAATGCCTATGGCACCTCCGGCAGCTACACTGGCTGTAGAGAGAGAATCACTATATTTGTATTTCCTCATTTCCGGAACGGCAATGGAGCCAATTGTAGCAGTGGTGGCGGTACTGGAACCGCAAACGGCTCCAAAGATGGCACAGGCCACTTCACTGGCCATTGCCAATCCGCCGGGAAGGTGTCCCACAACCTTATAGGCGAAAGCATACAGCTGGGATCCAATTCCTGCATGGTAGGCCAGGAACCCCATTAAACTAAAAGTTACAATTACACTCAGATTGTAAGAAGCGAAGCTGCCAAAAATTTCGGAAGACAGCACCTTGAAGGCAGCGTCTGAAGAATTAACGTAACTAAAACCGATTAAGCCGGCCAAACCCATCGATACCGCAATGGGCATACGGAGCATCATGAAAACCAGAAACCCCGCTATTCCAAGAAAACCTCCCATCATAGGGCTCATTTCCATTTTAATTCCCCCTAATTAACTTACTAAGTCATCAACATTGATATTTTCTTGACATTTTTCATTTGTAACAGTGTCTGCAGAAAACAAGCTGGATAGAGACTTACCCAATCCGTTAATTACCACTAACAGGTAGGCAGTAACACCGGCTGTGACCAGATAAACTATCGGGTATATGGGCATACCTGTGGTCAGGGCAATTTCACCAGATTGCTGCATTTCCTGCCCATATTTTATAAGCTGCCAGGTGGTCAAGCCCAGGAAGCCCGCAACCAGTAAGTCAATCAAAAGGAATATGACCTGCTGCAATTTTTCTGGTAACTTATCAGTAAAAAAGGTAACGGCTACGTGACCTCCGTGAAAAGCGCATAAAGCCAGACCCATTCCTACACCAAGGGCAGTCAGATACTGGACAATTTCTACTGAGCCTCTGAGGGATGAGCCAAACAAGCGCATGATAACATTAAGGGTGGTGACGAACATGATGCCTGCAACAGCTATGCGTGCGCCCATATCCAGCAATTGGCTCACCTTCTCCACGAACTTACTCATAAGATTTCACTCCTAACTCACCATATTAACTACCATAACAATCTAGGTACATCTAGGTACATGGTTAAACGAAAAAACTTTTAATTTTTTTGACAGTTGCCCCCCTTCACAATAACAACCACTGTTCCGAGCAGTTAACACCATTCACAACTGTATGATTTTAATATACTTAAACTTTTCCTTTCCGGCTATATATGATAGTTTAATGTCAATAAAAGCTTGTTTATTGGTTCAATAGCCAATTAAATGTCCTATAGCCGAACGCCTGTCTCCCATTGCGGTCTTGCAATGTTCGCACTTCATTTATCCAGCTTTCCGTACCACTCAACCCTCATTTCCCGCCATTCAACTCTCATTTTCTGCCACTCAACCCTCATTTCCTAACTTTCCTCCTTTTGAATCCGTTTTCGCTATTGACGAACAAATTTGGCCATAAAAAACCTCCCTTGATTTGTTTCAAAAACAATCAAAGAAGGTAACAAATATCATCTGTCCAGTCTGAATTTTCAGCAACAAAAAAAGATTTGCGTTGACAACCGTCAATCTGCAAATCTTTAAGCTCTTTGTGGTGCGGATGAAGGGACTTGAACCCCCATGCCTCGCGGCGCCAGATCCTAAGTCTGGTGCGTCTGCCAATTCCGCCACATCCGC
>JAENZX010000040.1 GCA_016841045.1 Thermincola carboxydiphila | reverse complement strand
GACAAAGAAAGGAGAGGAGGTTGTCCGGAAGATTCGGAAGGAGTTTCTGGATAAGTTGATGGGATTAGTGGAGTTTTTGGGAGAGAAGGACAGTGAAGAATTTATCAGACTGTTATCTTTAAACCTGGAATATCACAAAGAAATGTATCGGCAATATAGAAATGACTAACCATCGATATATGTACATATGGGGAGATGATTTTTTTTGAGTTTCAAAGAGCGGAAGATACAGATTGCAGTAATTGCAGTAGTTGGACTGGTTATCCTTGCCATTGTATGGGGGTCAGTGTCCAAAAATAAGGATGTATCAGCAACACAAACAGATGAAGTGACTCCTGTAAAAGTTATCAAGGCAGCCAAAGGGGAGTTGACTTCCACTATAAAAATAAGCGGTAAGGTGGCGGCTTCAAAAGAGGTGGCCATAGTCCCCAAGGTCGGGGGGAAGGTTACTGAAGTAAGGGTTACAGTAGGCCAGAAAGTCAGGAAAGGCGACTTACTCTTAGCCATTGACGATTCTGATATTCGGGCTCAGATTAAAATGAATGAGGCGGCTCTTGAGGTTTCACAGGCAGGGCAGCAGCAGGCTGTTATTGCTTATCAGGAAGCCCTGGCAAACCTGGAGCGGATGAAGGCCCTGTTTGCTGAAGGAGCTATATCAAAGAGCCAGCTAGAGACTGCTGAAAACAATTTTGCCAGGGCCGCTGCTTCCTATGACCCAAATGCGGGGGGAACCCAGAGTGATGCACAGATTAAGCAGGCTCAGGCCCAATTGGATGCGGCAAGAATCAATTTGCAGAATACCAGGATCACCTCACCTATTGACGGCATTATTGCCGCCAAAAATATTGAACCTGGGGAAATGGCCGGTCCCGGGGCACCGGTGGTGACTGTTGCAGATATGGACCAAATGGTTGTCGAGGGTAACCTGGCAGAAAGCGAAGTTAATTTTGCCAAAGTGGGTGCACAGGTAAAGGTTTATGTCACAGCAGCAAGCAAAGAACCATTCCGGGGTTATATAGAAAATGTCAGCCCCATCGCTGATCCTGTCACCAAAGCCTACTCCATAAAAGTGCGGATTGAAAACGGGAGCCAGCTGCTTAAAGGCGGCATGGCTGCAGAGGTACATATGACCGCTGAAGCAAGGGACGATGTCCTGGTTCTGCCGCGGGAAGCCCTGTTAGACCAGGGAGACAGGCAGGTTGTATATGTTGTCAATGGGGACAAAGCTCAGGAGCGTGTCGTTACTCTGGGGCTCATTACGGATACGATGGCAGAAATAACATCCGGATTAAAGGCGGGCGAGCAGGTAGTAATTTCCGGTCAGCAGTTTTTGACTGACGGGGCTAAAATCACAGTGGAATCCGGGGGCGAATAAGCTATGAAAATATCTGATTTTGCTGTCCGGAGACCTGTCACCATTACCATGCTTGTCCTCGCGATTGTCCTTATTGGAGCCGTTTCCCTGGGTAAGCTGGCTATAGACTTATACCCGGAACTTAATTTCCCGATAGCAGCGGTCATTGCCAACTATCCCGGGGCTGGTCCGGAGGAAATTGAGAATCAGGTCACCAGGCCGCTGGAAGAAATTATGGGTACAGTGAATAATGTTGAGAGCATTATGTCTGTTTCTTCACCGGGAAGTTCGATGGTCCTGATGATGTTTAACTGGGGTACGGATATTGATTTTGCCACCCTGCAGATGCGGGAAAAGGTAGATCTTATCAAATCCGGCTTACCTGATGATGTGGGTACTCCCACTGTGTTGAAAATGGACCCGACAACCATGCCCATTATACAGGCCGGTGTAAGCGGCAGCCGGGATCTGGCCAGCCTGCAGCAGATTACTGAAGACCTGATTAAGAACCGCCTCGAGAGAATTGAGGGGGTGGCTTCTGTTGCCTTAACGGGAGGGCTGGTCAGTGAAGTAGAGGTTAAGGCTGACCCTGTCAAACTGAATGCCTACGGGATTTCAATTAACCAGGTTATCCAGACCCTGCAGGGGGAAAATATGAACCTGTCTTCGGGTGAAATTGAAGACGGAAAAGAAAAACTGCTGGTACGGACCATTGGGGAACTCAGGCAAATTGAGGACTTCGAGCAGATAATTATTAACGGTGCCGGCGGGGCTCAGGTTAAGTTAAAGGATATAGCCCAGGTGAAGTTTACCCACCAGGAGCCAACCCAGTATACAAGAGTGGATCAGAAGCCCAGCCTGAGTATAAATATTCTTAAACAGTCGGGCAGTAATATTGTGCAGGTTGCCGATAAGGTTAATCAGGAAATCGAAAACCTGCAGAAAGAACTCCCGGCAGGAGTAAAAATAGATGTTATAGTTGACCAGTCACAGTTTATCAAAGATTCCATAAGCCAAATGGCCCGGAATACGGTTTCAGGGGGATTACTTGCCGTCCTGGTGCTTCTGGTATTTTTAAGAAATTTCCGCAGTACGCTGATTATCGGACTGGCGATCCCTTTTTCTGTAATATCTACATTTATTCTGGTGTACTTTGCCGGAATTACTCTCAATGTTATGTCCCTTGGCGGACTGGCTTTGGGAGTGGGGATGATGGTAGACAGCGCTATAGTTATCCTGGAAAACATATACCGGTACCGTCAGCTGGGTCATGGATATATCGATGCCGCTATCAGGGGGAGCAGTGAAGTGGGCAGTGCAGTAACTGCTTCCACCTTTACAACTGTAGCTGTATTTCTGCCCATAGTGTTTGTGGAAGGGTTGGCATCTGAGCTTTTTAAACAGCTGGCATTAACAGTGACCTTTTCCCTCCTGGCTTCACTTTTTGTGGCTTTGACACTGATACCGATGCTATCTTCCAAATTACTAAAGGTTAATCCTGAGGAAGAAGCTGAACGAAAGACGCCTTTGGCTAAAGCTGCCAACATGGTTCAGAGGGCTTTGAGCATATTGGACGAGAAATACCGCCAGTTGTTAAGCTGGGCGCTGCAACACAGGAAAACTGTGATGGTAGGCGTGACTGTAGCCCTTTTGGGCAGTTTTGCCCTGATACCTCTTGTCGGCATGGAGTTCATGCCACAGGTGGACTCAGGGGAAATTGCAGTAAGGGTGGAGCTTCCCAAGGGTGCGGTGCTGGACGATACGGCACAGATTGCCACTGAGGTTGAGGAGATTATCAGGCAGGTACCAGAGGTCAAAACCATTTTTTCCAGTATTGGCAGTACCGGTCAGATGATGGGAGGCGCATCAGGAGCGGTTTCTCAGATACAGGTGAAAGTTGGCAGCAGGGACGAACGGGTCCGCTCTCTTGATGAAATAATGGAAGATTTAAGAAACAAGCTTATGTCTGTCACCGGGGCCAGGATAACAGTATCTGAAGGAACGCAGCAGCAGATGGCCGGCGGCAGTCCCATAGATATAGCCATAAAGGGTAAAGACCTGGAGACATTAAAAGACTTGTCCCAACAGGCAGTGCAGGTGGTCAGCGGGGTTTCCGGCACCAGGGAAGTGGAAAGCAGCCTTGAGGAATCAAGGCCCGAAATACAGCTCCTGGTGGACCGCCAGAGGGCCGGACAGTTGGGCCTGACTGCGAGTCAGGTAGCGTCAAGTGTCCGGACCGCAATCAGTGGGACGACTACCTCTACTTACAGGGTGGGGGGTAAGGAGTATGACATCAGGGTTAAATTTGGAGCAAACGAGCCCACATTAAGGGAACTTGAGGGGATGACCATTGCGGCCCCTTCCGGGGCCACGGTGCCATTAAGGGAAGTAGCTGAAATTGCCAGGGTCAATGGACCTACCAGCATTAACCGTGAAGACCAGTCCCGGGTGGTAAACATTACTGCTGATGTGAGCGGCAGGGATTTGGGGTCTGTGACTACAGAACTCAAAGAGGCTATGAATAAGGTAAGGTTACCGGCCGGGTATTCTATTGAATACGGGGGTCAGAATCAGGAGATGATGGAATCATTTGAAAGCCTTGGGTTAGCCTTGATTTTATCAATCATACTGGTTTATATGGTTATGGCCTCCCAGTTTGAGTCCCTGATGCATCCTTTTGTAATCATGTTCTCCATACCCACCACTTTTATCGGAATAATCGGAGGTCTGGCTGTAACAGGCAGATCCCTGAGTGTGCCGGCTTTTATCGGGGTAATTATGCTGATGGGTATAGTCGTAAATAATGCTATCGTTTTGGTGGATTATATAAACACCCTGAGAAGGCGCGGGATGGCCAGGGCAGAGGCCATTATCCAGGCCGGACCGACCCGGCTCAGGCCGATTCTGATGACCACTACCACCACTATTCTGGGGTTAGTGCCCCTGGCTTTGGGCATTGGAGAAGGCGCCGAGGCCCAGGCGCCTATGGCCACAGTTGTTGTCGGGGGGCTGACAATGTCTACCCTGTTCACCCTGGTATTTGTTCCTGTAGTATATACTATCATGGATGATGCCGGAAAGTGGTTCCGCAGGAAAACGGGCCGGACCAAGGGACAGAGCCAGACCGGAGAGCAGGGTCAGGGAGCCGTTATTTAGCTGCACACCGTTTTTTCAGAAAAAGCGGCTTTGTTCCGGTTTGGCAATTTCTTTAAAATGATTTACCAGGAGTTCCAAGTGCTTTGTCAGTTCTTCTCCTTTCATAGGTTTTCCGTGGCTGGGGATTACCAGGGACGGTTTCAGATCCCTGAGGTGTTGAACTGATCTTTCTGCGGACTGCCAATCTGTAGTCAGATATTGAGGAGGACCGCTAATCTGCTCACGCTGTGTCAACACAGACCACAACGATTCCTGTTTTGTGGTGGAAAAAGCATCCCCGGCGATTAGTACACGGTCTTTTTCTCTAAATAGTGAGATGTGCCCCTTTGTATGTCCCGGGGTATGTATCCACTTCCAGCCTATCATGCCAGGTACGCTGCTATCAGCGGGAAGTGCAACTGCACGGTAACCTATGTCAATGGCTGAATGCGGGAAAGACGGCGACATTTTAGCTACCACTCCGCTGCTTACGGTAGGATCTGCTGTGGGATAATCTTTTTTCCCGGTTACATAGGGCATTTCCAATTCATGAATATATACCGGTACATCCCAGGATTCCGAGAGTTTAACCACCGAACCGACATGGTCAAAATGACCATGAGTAAGTACTATTGCCTGTGGGCGGCTGTTTTCACCAAAACGTTCGGCGGCAGCCTGAAGTATGAAATCTGCGGAATTTTCCAGACCTGTGTCTATCAACGTCCAACCCCCCGCCTTGTTATCGGGGTTTCCAACCATACAGGCAGTTACAACGGTAAAGTTCATCACCAGGATATCCGGGGCAGCCTCCTGTGAGGTGGCGGTAAATGAAGATAATGCTTCCACCAGCTTGTTTCCCATTTTTAAAACCTCCGTTTTATGAATAGTTATTCCAGTTACTTGAATTGTAAACTAAATTTATTCTGTATGAAGTTTCATACAATTATTCACGGGGCTTTAATGGAGTGAATTACACACACAATGGACACATTTATGTGCTATAATAGTTTGGTAAGCCATCGGACAAATATTAAGGAGAGTGATCAGGTAAGTGAAACTAAAATTCCCCAAAATTAAACGCAGTGCTATTATCGGTTTTTTGATCCTGAGTATTGCCTTAGCACTTGTAGCCGGCTGTGGGACTGCAAAATCCGGCCAGGATGTTGTGGCCAGTGTGAACGGAGAAGACATTACCAAAGATGAGCTGTATGACTTAATGGTGAAACAAAACGGTCAGCAGGCCCTGGACGCATTAATTTCACAAAAAATTATTGAACTTGAAGCCAAAAAACAAAAGGTCACCGTATCTGATGCAGATGTTCAAAAAGAAATGGAAAAATATTATGAAACGTATGGAGGCCAGGAGGCTTTTAAACAGGCCCTGGAAGCCAGCGGTTATTCCATGGATGACATTAAAAAGGAAATGGCCTTAAGCCTGAAAATAAACAAGCTTCTGGAACCCCGGATTAAGATTACTGAAGAGGAAATGAAAAAATATTTTGAGGAAAACAAGGAACAATTTGCCCAGCCCAAACAGGTGAAGGCGAGCCATATTTTGGTTGAGACCGAGGAAAAGGCCAATGAGATCAAAAAGAAACTGGCAGACGGAGAGGATTTTGCCCAATTGGCCAAAGATAACTCCACAGATACACAGACTAAGGATAAAGGCGGTGACCTGGGCTTTTTTGGCACCGGTGATATGGTCAAAGAATTTGAGGAAGCAGCCTTTGCCTTAAAGGTCGGAGAAATCAGTGCTCCGGTAAAGACTGAATTCGGGTATCATATTATTAAAGTAACAGATACCAAGGAAGCTCAGGAAGCCAATTATGAGCAGAGTAAACCCCAGATCAGGGATACCCTGTTTGGAGAAAAGGCACAGGCGGAGTATGGTGCCCTGATGCAGGAACTATACAAGGATTATAAAATCGAAAACTTCCTGGAAAAGAAAGAAGAAAAATAATGAGGTATAATCACCGGGGCTGATACGGCCTCTCCCGAGTCATACGAAAAAATGAAAAAGGCCATCGGCTTGCTGAAACAGGATTATAAAGGGCGCCCTATAATTAAGCAAATAATATGTTGCATTAATTCAGAAGTTAAATTTAGGAAGTGGCTGATATGTTCCGGAAGGAATATATCTGCCACTTCCTTACTTTAAAGCTCAAATTAATGAACATATTAGCAGACTTAATTATGTGATGCCCTTTTTGCATTTTCTTACCTTAAATTGGGGTATCTGGTCAGTTGTCGGCTATGACCCGCGGTAACAGGAACAATCTCCTTAACATTTATCCGGCAGATAACCGCTATAATGAAGCTCCTTCGGAATTTTGCGTAACCGTTTTGCTTGCTTTATGGACTGTGGTGCGCAGCGGTACCTCTTTAAGAAGGAAGGTGAGGATAAAAGCTATTGTCAGGACGGCTGCTCCGGTTAAAAAGACATTGGACAGGGAAGCAGCCAGGGCCTCCCGTAATGCTTCCGTAAGCTGTGTAAAGACCGGCTGGAGTGATGCCGGAAGGCTGTTTTCTATTGCCGTAAGTCTAGGATGGTCAAGAAGAATCTGGGGATCCTGTAATTGGGCCAGCTTTTCAGTGGCGGCCGGGCCCAGTGCTGCCGGATTTAACCCGCCGCCGGAGCTGACCAGTGCCTTCATTTTGCCGGCCATGCTTGTGGAAAGAATAGTTCCCATCACAGCGATACCAATAGTCCCTCCGATACTGCGGAATAGTTGCATCGATGCCGTTGCCACTCCCAGGTCTTTGGAATCAGCGGCATTTTGGACTGCAATAGTAAAGACCGGCATCCCGAGTCCGAGGCCGAAGCCAAAAATAAACATACATAGTGCAGCCGTAAAGACATTATTCATTTTAACCATGAGGGCCATGCCGAGGACCATCAGGAAGGTCCCGGAAAGGGCCATGTTTTTGTATTTGCCTGTCCTGGTCATCCGGCGTCCTGTAAACGCGCTTACAGTAAACATGCTCAAAGACATGGGCATGGCAACATAACCGGCATAGGTTGCCGAAACGCCCAACACGCCCTGTACATACAAAGGCATGTAAATCAGGGCCCCGAACATTCCTGCATTCATTATGAAACCAATAATATTGGAAAGGGAGATTACACTGTTCTTAAACAAGGACAGGGGAAGGACCGGGGTTTTCACCCTGGTCTCTGTGAAGACAAACAATGCCAGGGAAACAAGGGTGAAACCAAAAAGTCCCAAAATAAAGGGTGAACCCCAGGGGTATTTTGTGCCTGCCCATGAAAATGCCAGAAGCATAGGGACAATGGTCAGGACCAGAAATAATGAACCAACATAATCAATGGTTTCAGATTTTCTCCGCTTCACTTTGGGGAAAAGAAACAAAATCATGAAAAAGGCCACAAATCCCAGCGGCAGGAACATCCAGAAGACCCAGTGCCAGTCCATGTGGTCTACGATATAGCCGCCAACACCCGGACCCAGGATACTGGATATCCCGAAGGCTGCGCTCATTAGTCCGGCCCAGCGTCCCCTTTCCCGCGGGGAAAATAAATCGCCGATAGCAGTAAAGGCCGTAGCCATGATAATCCCGGCCCCGATTCCCTGGATCCCACGGTAAATTACCAGGTGGATGATATCCCGGGAGGTTCCGGAAAAAAAGGCCCCTGTCATAAAAATCACAATCCCGGCCAGGATAAATGGCTTTCTTCCATAAATATCTGAGAGTTTGCCGACCAGGATTGTTGAGATTGTAGAGGTTAACAGGTAGATTGTCATCACCCAGGTATAATAATCCATCCCGCCCAGTTTGGCGATAATGCGGGGCAGGGCTACACCTACAATCGTCTGGTTGATTGAAGAAAAGAACATGGATACTATGATAGCAACCATAATTGTGATTTTACGCTGATAAGATAAGTGTTCCACAGATACATTCTCCTCCGCAATTATTGGGTGAATTAGACCATACCCTGATATACACTGACAAAAATTTGCTACTAAGGTTACCACTATCGTTATTTCAATTTTATTCTCCCTGATAACCCAATGAGCCTTTTCCTTCTGACCGGCTCCATATTCTTCAAGTAACTGCTCAACCTATGATGCCACTCTTTCTCATTTTCTGAATAGTGAAGGTCGGTATCTGCCGTATCAGCCGGCAGTTTTTTCAGCAGCAGGGCCAGTTCCATATCTCCGAGTGACTGAAACACCTGGGAATATTCGTCGTCAAAGAGGCAGTATCCCCCGAGGATATCTACGAGGTCGGCAATGCTGTGAATCTCCCGCCTGATGATTGCTATTTTATCTGAAACATACCTGCACCGCCTGATTTCATCTGCAATATTGCGGAACAACTCATCTTCTGCTTTCCTGCCGTCGGCAAACTTTATGGCAGATTGAGGCTGGTCTCCGTCTAAACTGACAAATACTGATTCCAGGCAGTTATTTGCTAACGCATTTTTTAATCCAGGCACCAGTTCCGGGACAGCTGCTGTAATGTGTGCCTGCAGCAATCCATCTGTGATATCGAACCCCTGGCAGAGCTGTTTGGATGCGTCTATCAGTATGGTGTACAGCCGGTCATCAGCCATAGGGGCCAGTTTTTGCTGCAGGTATTCCCTGTCAAAAGGTTCAATATTCAGCCTGAGGACGTTTTTGCCTGCCAAAATGCAGCCGATGGCGTTTGTCAGTACGATTTTAAAAATATTGATCAGCAGGTCCTGATAATGGGTATCATAACTATGCAGCAAACAATGAATATCATGTGGGGTGAAGTTTTTGCAGAACTGATTCTCCATATGCAGTTTTTGCAGGTAGTTACAGATATACTCGATACCGCTCAACTCCATTTTATCATTGCTGACAGGATAATCAATGGAAGCAGGAGTGTCGTGGGCAGCATAATTAGCATCATAGACTGAGAAAAAAGCAGGGATTGCGTTCTCTATGGTATCATTATAAGCATGATTACCTGTGGCTATGGTGTTATTTTTGACTTGATTATAAATTTTTCTGGCATGTTCTGTCTGTGTTTCCACCAGTTTTCTGCCCTGACGGTAGAGTTCTGCCACCGGCTTTTGTTTAAGCGCCTCTATGGTCATATCGGTATCAGGAAAGCTCTTTAGATATACTCCAATAGTGTAGAAAATTGAGTACAAAATATTCTGTGCCGTTTCTTCCTTAACCGAACTGCTGTCACCAAAGGTATAGCGTTCAGCCTGCCGGGCCAACAGTTGCATGCTCTGCAGTTGAATTTTTTCTAATTCCGGTTGGGTTAACAGGTTGAGGCGGCGGGCTTCCTGTAAAACCGACTGGAAATAATATGCCTGGTTAAGGTTTTCTCTTTTGATTAAGTGCTGTTTTTCCAGATTAGTCATAGTAACTCTCCTCATCTACAGATTCTTCGCTATCTTGTCTTAAATCTGCATAGTCCCTGACTCCGTACCTGATATTGCGTGCCATTAATTCCAGTTCCCGCTGCTGCAGGAGTTCTATGGAACCCTGGCAGTTACGGTCAAAATAGCTTTTCATTAATGAAAGCAGCTCATCATCACTGATCTCGTCCAGAGTCTCATTTTTGAAGTAATAAAAGGTTTCTATCAGGTCATGCAGTGTTTCTGCATAGTTATGCTGTGACAGGAAGGGGGAATCACAGAATTTCAGAATCAGTTTATTAATAATTCCGGCCCCGAATTCGACACGCCCAAAGCTCCTCAGAGCTGAAGCGCGTGTTTCCACCAGTTCCTGCGCTTCTTTAGAAGAAAGCGCCAGGCCGTAACGCAGTGTTATTTTGTTGCAGTTTATAATTTCGGAGATTGCTGTTTGGTTCATTACTGCTGTAGGAAAGATCAAAGCCTTAACAGCCATTTTTCTGCTCCTTTCAAAATTTCTCTGCTCTTTTCAAATAATATTTTTTAAAGGACATTGACAAAACACGTCTTTTGTGATATAGTATAATTGGATAAAAATATGTAAGTCTTTATATTGTGTCAACCTTCAGTATACCATTCTTTGTTTCCGAAAGTCAATGATTTTTTGTTTTCCGGACCAACTATAGGAAACGTCCTTTAAAGGGCGTTTTTTCGTCTTTCAGGGTAAAATAAACTTCAGGTTGACAAGTAGATGGTGAGCTATTGTACCGATTTTCAACACTGACGATGGAGAAATCTAACCTTGTTCCCGGCGAAGTCCGGGAACATTTTTCACAGCGTCAGTCTAGGCACAAAACCTTGAACATAAAGGAAATTCTATAATGATGCCCAAATATATTGACAATGGACTCATATTTTGATATATAAATATATGAATTAGCACTCTGAAGATGAGAGTGCTAAGAACGGGAAGGTGCAGTTGACAGTGCATTTGCATCGGAATTTAGCAAGGAAAGGAGAGACTTTGGAATGCCCAAAAAACAGTTTAAGGCTGAATCAAAGAGATTGCTGGATTTAATGATTAACTCAATTTACACCCACAAGGAGATCTTTTTACGGGAGCTCATTTCCAATGCCAGTGATGCTATTGACAAGATTTATTACAAGGCATTAACAGATGATTCATTGAGCTTCAACAAAGATGACTACTATATTAAAGTGACTGCAGATAAGGAAAACAGGATTCTGAAAATATCTGATACCGGTATCGGGATGACCAAAGAGGAACTTGAAGATAACCTGGGAGTAATTGCAAAAAGCGGCACATTAGCCTTTAAAAATGAAAATGAAATAAAAGACGGTTATGACATTATCGGACAGTTTGGGGTCGGATTTTATTCGGCATTTATGGTATCAGACACAGTTACTGTAATAAGTAAGGCACTGGGCAGTGACCAGGCCTATAAATGGCAATCCGGGGGCACCGACGGTTATACTGTCGAGCCTTGCCAAAAAGATACGGTCGGCACTGATGTTATCCTCAGGATTAAAGAGAATTCCGGGGACGAAAAATATGATGAGTTTCTGGAGGAGTATAGATTACGGTCTATTATCAAAAAGTACTCCGATTTTATCAGATACCCCATCAAGATGGATATCACCCTGACCAGACCAAAAGAAGACACTGACAAGGAATTCGAGGAATATAAAGAGGAACAGACTGTTAACAGCATGGTGCCTATCTGGAAAAAGAATAAAAACGAACTCTCCCGGGAGGATTATGAGAATTTTTATTCTGAAAAGCACTATGGCTTTGATAAGCCGATTACATATATCCATATCAGCGCCGAAGGCACAGTAAGTTACAAGGCTATTTTATTCATTCCGGAAAAAATGCCCTTTGATTTTTATACCAAGGAGTATGAAAAAGGCCTGGAGCTTTATTCAAACGGTGTTTTGATTATGAATAAGTGTGCCGAGCTGCTGCCTGATTATTTTAGCTTTGTAAAAGGCATGGTGGATTCAGAAGATTTGTCCCTCAATATATCCAGGGAGATGCTGCAGCATGACAGGCAGCTGAAATTTATCGCCAAAAACATCAAAAATAAGATAAAAAACGAATTGGAAAATCTGCTGCAAAATGACCGGGACAAGTACGAGGAATTCTATAAATCCTTTGGAAGGCAGTTAAAGTACGGGGTATACAGTGATTTCGGCAGCAATAAAGAGGTGCTCCAGGACTTATTGATGTTCTATTCATCCAAGGAGAAGAAAATGGTCACATTAAGTGAGTATGTTTCCCGGATGCCTGAAGAACAGAAATATATTTATTACGCATGCGGAGAATCTGTAGACAGGATTGAAAAAATGCCACAGACAGAACTTGTATCAGATAAAGGATATGAAATTCTCTACTTTACTGATGATATCGATGAGTTTGCCATAAAAGTGATCAGGACATATCAGGACAAGGAGTTTAAATCCGTATCCAGCGGCGATCTGGGTATTAAACCGGAAGAAAACGAAAATGCCGGTGATGCCGACGATAAAGAGAAGAAAGAACTCTTTGATTACATGAAAAATATTTTGGCTGACAAGGTCAAGGATGTCAGGGCATCAAAAAGGCTGAAGAACCATCCTGTTTGTCTGGCCAATGAGGGTGAACTTACCATTGAGATGGAGAAAGTGCTCAACACCATGCCATATAATGACCAAAAGATAAAGGCAGACAAAGTCCTGGAAATCAACGTTAATCATGATGTGTTCAAAGCCCTGCAGGAGGCATATGAAAAAGACAAGGATAAGCTTAGGCTGTATACGGATTTACTGTATAATCAGGCCCTGCTCATAGAAGGGCTGCCAATAGAGGACCCGGTGGAGTTCACCAATAATATCTGCAGGATGATGAGATAGACTACGCATTGGTTTGTTAAAGAAACGGGTGACAGAATTGAGTGCAAACAATAATGACCTGCTAAAAGCCCGGGTCCTGGTGGGACCTATTACCAAGGATGACCTAAGGTATGTGGATTACTATGTGTCAGACGACTTTGGCATATTTATTCCCAGTGTCGGCTTTTGCCAGTATGCGATCAAACCCCGGCACACTCATCCGGCATATTCCTTTATCCTGTTTTTCTCCGGGGAACAGGACATCGTCCCGGTGGAGATTGAAATAAAAACGGAACACTACCTGGTGTCAGCAATGGCCCCCGGGGTTCCTCACGAAGAAAATCCGACAGACACATTCACCCGTTATATAGCCATCATGATTTCACGGGACCTCTATGAAACCCAATATGCAGCATATGACCGTAATCCTCCCGGCCAATACAACTGGGACCAATTCCTTGTTCCTCATGATATCATGCTTTTGCTTAAGAAATTCATGGGTGAATATGAGAACGGGCTGCCGGGGCATCAACAGGCGCTGGAAGCCCTGGCGCTGATCATTACTCACCATTTCATCAGGGGCCTGTTGAAAATTGATGTTTCCCGGGATTTTGCCGCAGAGAGGTTTGAAATTGGGCGGGTGATAGATTATATCCATCAAAACTATGGGAAAAAGTTGTCTGTTGGCAAATTGGCCAGGACCGTAAATATGTCTGAGTCCCATTTTATACGCACTTTTAAAAAGGAAACGGGAGTGGCACCCATGGAATACCTGATCAGGGTACGGCTGGATAAAGCGAAAAAACTGCTGAGAGCAGGGACGATGAACATTACGGAAATATCGTTACACTGCGGATTTAACAGTATATCACATTTCTCCTCCTCTTTCACCAGACATGAGGGAATCGCACCTTCTGAATATCAGAGTCCCTATTCGGAATAATATCCGGATTAGCTAGTCATAAAGTGAGCAGGATTTTGGAACAAAGTGAGGATATTTTGCAAGAACCCCCCTGTGGTTTTTAGTATAATAAATTATATTTTAATTTTTTAAAGGGGGAAGAGACATGACTAAGCAGGAGATTCTGGAGTTAATCAATAGTAACCCGGTGCTTTTCCTGGCCACGGCCGAAGGTGACCAGCCGAGAGTAAGGGGAATGCTTCTGTATAAAGCCGATGAATCCGGAATAGTATTCCATTCAGGGACAATGAAGGATGTATACAGGCAGGTGCTGAATAACCCCAAGGCCGAACTGTGTTTCAATGATTTTAAGAGGGGAATCCAGGTTCGGGTAACGGGGGAACTGGAGATAGTTGATGATAAAGCTCTGATGGATGAGATTTGTGAGCACCCAACCCGGCAGTTTCTGAGGGGATGGCGGGAAAGCAGCACTTTGGACAACTTTTATCAGTCTTTTGCAGTCTTCAGGCTTAAGGGCGGTCAGGCTACCACCTGGACTATGGAAACAAACTTTGCACCCAAGGAATTTATTCAGCTATAGTACGGGGTCAATTTTGCACGAAATTATCGGTAAACCAAAGCACAGAGTCGACTTTAGGTCTCTGTGCTTTAATAATTTCGATGTATATGAGGGTCACTAAACATATGGTAAACGGCTAAAGTGAAATAACCTTACCGGCAGCCGCCATTTTTTCATAAATCGTGTACATATTGGTCACCTGTCCCACGGCAAGTTTGTCTTTTAGTTTGAAGTAGTCCAGGCAGGTGCCGCATGACCAGATTTCCACACCGCGGTCCCGCAGGCTTATCAGGTGTTCCAGTACCGGCGAATTAGCACACGTGAGTTGAACACCACCATTGACAAACAATATGGTCTGCGGTACTTTGTCACTTTCAACAAGGGTGAACATAAAGCTCTTCATTAAGATATCACCAAGTTCCGAACTGCCCCGGCCCATTACAGCGGCAGAAATAAGAAGTACGGTGTTATCTGTTGCCAGGTCAACGGTATCTGTTTTGATCCCCTTCTTGGTAATATGGACCTGGTATTCATTCCCTTCCTGTTCTATTTCCACCCCGCATCCCATACTGTTGGCCAGTGCGGTGACATTGTCCCTGGCTGCCTCGTTATCTACCAGTGTGGTTACAGCGCCTTCCTCTATTGCTTCAAGTATTTTCTTGGTGTTAATTACAGGCATTGGACATGCCATGCCGCGGGCATCTATAATTTTTGCTTCCACGATATCACTCCTTAACGGTAAATCAATTCAATCCTTATTATAATACGGAACCGGTTTGGATAACCAATAAAAAAACTGCATGGTCCTACGTTTTTAATAAATATTATTTATGATGTCGGCATTTTGCTGCGGAATCTAACCTTATGGCCCAATTTGATTCGTGACTCAACATTTACCTGAATTTTTTCTAAAATGGTGTTGACATTGACGCTGCGTAAAGGTTTATAGTAGAATTGTCGGGAGGTGAGGACATGGAATATACAGTGCAGAAACTGGCCGGGATGGCGGGTATCAGCTCCAGGACGCTGCGGTATTATGATGAAATAGGGCTTCTGAAACCTGCAAGGATCAATTCTTCAGGATACCGGATTTACGGGCGGCAGGAAGTCGACAGGCTGCAGCAGATACTTTTCTACCGGGAATTGGGGGTCAGCCTGGAAACCATCAGGGATATTGTCACCGGACCGTCTTTTGATGCTGTCGGCGCTCTCAGGGAACACCGTGAGAAACTGCTGACAAAACGGGAACAATTGGACCTGTTAATTGCCAATGTGGAAAAAACCATAGCTGCTGCGGAAGGGAGGATTAATATGAGTGATAAAGAGAAATTTGAGGGTTTTAAACAAAAATTGATTGATGAAAATGAGGCTAAGTATGGTAAAGAGATTAGGGAAAAATATGGGGATGAGCAGGTTGACAGGTCAAACCGGAAATTAATGGGAATGACCGAAGAACAATATGCCCGGTTGGAGAAGCTTGGTGAGGATGTGCTCAATACCCTGGAGGAGGCCTTTGCCACCGGTGATCCTGCCGGTGAACTGGCTCAAAAAGCTGCCGGCCTGCACCGGCAGTGGCTGTGCTTCTTCTGGGAAAACTATTCCAGTGAAGCCCATGCCGGGGTAGCTCAGATGTATGTGGATGATGAACGGTTTACTGCGTACTATGACAGGAAACAACCGGGTACAGCAGCTTTTCTGCGGGATGCGGTTCTCATTTACACCGGTATGGCGGATAATGATAACGCGTAACAACTACTTGCCTTTGGTGTCAGTGGAAAGCTGTCCTATTCATACAAATGGGGCAGCTTTCCTTTTTGGCCGCAAACTCACTAATAAGCAGGAAATATGAGACATTTTGGAGAAATTATAGATAAACCTGAAACATAAAACCTGAAATATTTTGCATAAGAATGAGGTTTGATGCTAATGAGCCTTTATCAAAGAGGGAAGTAAATCATTATTGAATTCAAAGGGTGATGTTTTGCTTCAGAAAACTTATAAAGTTGATTGGCTTTGAAAAAAGGTTTGTAAATAAATATGAGAAGTAATATGTTAAGGAAAGCCATCTTTCGATTATTGATAAAGAACCTGGGAAGCGGTACAGATTGAAATGAAGAGAGGGAGAACCTTTGTAGAGAATCATGGTATCGTAAAAATAGAACACGCCACTCTTCTTCAAAATATTTCCTATTAAGAAAATTATTAATAGGAAATTTAAATTATGGAAGGAATTAACACTTAATTGGCGAAAAGTAATGGAAAAAACGATATTAAGGAGTATACGGATGAAGTTTGTTGACAGCCGCGTATATAACTCACAATTGGTCTTTCACGAAGGCAGGCAGCCTGTTGTAATTATGGTTGCGGGATCCAAAACGTATGGTGGCAGACTTTTGGAAAAGTCAGACGAAGGTCTTATTGTGGTTATGGATGAGGAGCCAACGGTTAATATTGATGATGTGATATCAACCCTGCATATTGGTGAAATTGGTTCTGAATTCTCCGTAAAGGGACTGAGAATAGCCAGTCTTACTAAGGGTTCAGCAAATCAACAGGTGCGTATTTGTCTTGTCCCATCGTCCGAAGATGTTCAGAGGCGCATTACTGAAGTTCTTCAATTGATTATTGAAGGGCAAAAAGAAATTCCGGGTGAATACAGTGTCGAAAAGATTCCGTCAACACGCAGCAGACTGCATTACTCCAAGGAAGCTGTTAACGAGCGTCTAAATTGGGCCCGGGCAGTTTCGGGCGCAAATTTGAATCATATTTCAGAATCAAAATTAGACCCTGAAAGTCTTGCGGGCAATATAGAAAACTACATTGGCAGTGTTCAAGTTCCTCTGGGATTAGCCGGTCCCATTCTTGTCAGGGGGACATATACTAACGGATATTGCCCTGTTCCAATAGCAACGACTGAGGGCGCTCTCATATCGTCAATATGCCGGGGGGCGCGGGCCTGCAACCTGTCAGGAGGTATTCGTGTTCATGTAACCCGTCACAGCATGGTGAGGGCACCAGTATTCTTTTGCGAGGACATGGATGGCGCTATAAAGCTGGAAAACTGGATAAAGTTCAATCAGCAAGAAATTATAAGTAAGGCCAACAGTGTCTCATCAGTGGCAAGGGTTATAAAATTAAATACTCTTCTGTTTGGTAGTATCCTGCATCTTCAGTTTTACTTTTCTACGGGGGATGCGGCTGGTCAGAACATGACGACAGCATGTACTTGGTTTGCTTGTGAGTGGATTGTTGGAGAGATTAGTTGTAACAAGCAAATCAAATACATATCATATTGCATTGACGCAAATCTTTCCGGAGATAAAAAGGTTAACCTGCAAAATTTCGTTAATGGACGGGGAGTTTCTGTTACTGCTGAGTGTCTCATTTCCGACGAAACATTGCAACAGGTTTTGAGAGTCAGTCCCAGAACTCTTCTTCACCTCGCCGCTGCTGGCGAAGTTGCCGGCTTGGTTACTGGTATGGTTGGGGTCAATATTAATTTTGCCAATATAATTGCTGGCATATTTACTGCAACCGGCCAGGATATTGCTTCCGTCCACGAATCCTCGACCGGCATATTTAAGTACAGAGAAACATACCAGGGAGTTATCTTTACAGCCTATCTTCCATCCCTGGTAATTGGTACTGTGGGCGGTGGTACCCACCTGCCTACTCAAAAAGACTGCCTGGAACTAATGGGCTGTTACGGTTCAGGTAAGCTTTTCCGGTTGGCGGAAATTATCGCTTCTGCATGCCTGGCCCTTGATATTTCTACCCTTTCGGCAATTCGAAATAATGAATTTGTGAAAGCCCACGAAAGGTTAGGCAGAAATCGAAATAGTAGAAAATTTACCAAATCGGAGATAAATACAAGGTTCTTTTCCAAAATGTTTTCAGCTAGGAAAGTTAAAGTAACCTCTTTTTCAGAAGAAAAAATTAAAAATATTGACGGTATCGTTTCAAATATTGTTGGTAAGAAATCAGGGGCATCGGTGGGATTATTTAAGTATAAGTTAAGGATTAATACTGATAAGGGACCCCGGGAGATGCCCGCTGTATTAAAATTAAAGTCCGCAGAAAGTGATCTTCTTAATACCGGCGTGGGGCTTGTTCGTCTTTCGGGAGAAGACAGGCTGCCCGGGCTTTTTGAGAGGCATCAGCACATTTTCGGGTTTGAAAACAGTACCATAAGGGAAATCGCGTTTTATAAAGATGCCAAACCTGAGGTTCTGAAATTTTGTCCGGAAATATACGGAACAAAAATAGAAGAAGACAGGGCTTTATATGCAATCCTGATGGAAGATCTTTCAGGAAATGCTAACTTTAGCACTATTGATGACCCGGCACAGTGGGATGAAAACAGCATAAAAGCGGTTTTGGAAGGCATGGCCTCAATACACTCGGCTTATTTTAATGATTTTCAGAGTATACCTGAATCCATGCAAATTAACAGGTTTGATCCGGAATCACTTTTTGCTGCCAGCGAGTTTCTGAGAGAATTAACTGATTTTAATGCCGGGAAGTTTCCGGAATTAATTACTTCTCAGGTTAGAAAACTCTACCATGATTACATAACAGGTTTTTCCTCCAATTTAAAGAAGATGCAGGATTTTGCCATGACTTTGACTCACAATGATTTTAATACCCGAAATCTTTGCATAGGAGATCAAAGCGGACATAAAACTCTGGTTTTATATGACTGGGAGCTGGTTTGTTACCAGAATCCCCAGCACGATCTGGCTGAATTCCTGGTTTTTGCATTAAGTGAACAAGCAGATGTGAAGCAATTTTTCAAATTTACACAATTCTATAGGCTTCAACTTCAGAAAATAACCGGCATTACGATACCAAAAGAAAGCTTTAACCAGGTATTGCGTCTGAATTTAATGGATCTTGCCACTGTCAGGTTTAATCTTTACCTGCTTGCCCACAATCTATTGCACTTTAAGTTTATACCCAGAGTATACGGCAACCTTACAAGGTTTATAGTCGAGAGTGAGGGAGGTTACTAATGTCCGTTCATAATGAAGTACGGTTTGATTTTATCAGGTATGCAAACTGCTGGGAAGATGCTGACATTTTGCTAGAGGCTCTGAGGATTAAAAGGGGTGATAACTGTCTTTCCGTTGCTTCTGCTGGGGATAACACCTTAGCGCTTCTTTTAAAGGACCCCGAATTGGTGATGGCTGTTGATTTCAATCCTGCCCAGCTGGCCTGTCTTGAACTTCGCATGGCGGCCTTCGCCAACCTTGACTATGACGAAACTCTGCGATTTATCGGTATCGATGAAGAGGAGGAAAGAAAACTGATTTTCAGAGATTTACGTTCCTGTTTGTCAGAGGAGTCCAGAAAGTTTTGGGAGTCACATCCGGAATATATAGATCTGGGGATTATTCACGCGGGGAAATTTGAAAATTATTTCAGGATAATACGTAGGTACATGCTGCCTTTAATTCACGGGAGGAGGCACATCGATCTATTACTTGATCAAAAAGAGTTGACTGCTCAGAAAGTGTTTTATGAGAGGGTTTGGAATAATGATAGATGGAAATTACTGTTTAAGATTTTCTTCAGTAAAGTAGTTATAGGCCGCTTTGGGAGGGACCCTAAATTTTTTCGGTATGTTGAGGAAAATGTGGCCCTTAATATTCTGAAACGAACTGAATACGCTCTTACTTCTGTTTCCAATTACTCCAATCCTTATTTAAATTACATTGTTAAAGGAAATTTTCCAAAACACGCCCTGCCTCTTTATCTTCGAAGGGACAGTTATCAACAAATCAGAAAAAACCTGCATAAAGTTAGAATATTTAAAGGCGGAATCACTTCCTGCATTGATGAACATAAAGAAATTAAGTTTGATGCTTTTAATCTTTCAGATATATTTGAATATATGGATGTGCCCATTTTTCATAAAACCCTCCGAATAATCCATAGGGCAGCGGAAAAAGGAGCCAGGGTGGCCTTTTGGAACATGATGGTTGATAGAACTATTCCGTCTGATTTTCCGATAAAAACCGATTTCAATCTCTCTGAAAAACTTCACCTTAAAGATAAAGCGTTTTTTTACAAAAGGTTTATTGTCGGAAGTGCTATCTAAAAATTATAACTATCAAAACAAAGCTCTCGTATTGTAGATAAGAAGCAATACGAGGGGCTTTCTGTTAAAAGGGTAGAAAAAATTCCGTGAATATTTTTACTGAAGCTAACAGTTCCAAAGGTTTCGTGATGGTAAGTGTGTGTAGGCAAAGGCTAAAAAGCTCTCTGGTAAGTTTGTATCCACTCAGAGACAAAAAACATTTTGAATCACTCCATTTAATAAGTTTTCTCTTAATAGGTCATATTCAACTTTACTCTGATGTCTGGGATCCATAGGAATTTCATTGACTATACCAAGATAATCAAAAGGTATTTTTTCTTTTGCCAATCCTTCGGCAAGATTTTTTAATATTTTATCGTTACTATCGTGAGGCGTGTCAATCAAACTTACAAGAATGTAAGCCTTCTCCCCAAGTTCCCTATCAGGTAAACCAAGATAAGCTGCCTGTTTTACATCCTGATGCTTTTTCATTAGGATTTCTACCTTTACAGGAAATAACAGCTGACCTTTACGGCAGATTGCATTATGAACCCTGCCCACCAGCCACAAGTTACCATGTTCGTCAATCCTTGCAAGATCACCGGTCCTGTGCCAGGTAGTGCCGTCCGATTCAAAAATCTTACTCTCTCTTACAGCATCCGAATTATTATAATAAGACTTGCACACATGGAAGCCTGATACAACCAGTTCCCCGATTTGCCCCTTACCAACTTCAAGATTTGACCAGTCATTGTTTATGAGGGTTACGGGCTTTTTGTTTATTTCAATTAACCTATAATTAAGGCCTTGAGAGATTTGACCAACGTTTACCCCTTCACCTTCGGAAGATCCTCCATGTTTTGGGAAAAGAATTTCAGTTGCCTCTATGTATGCAATGGGTTCCACCTCTGTAGAGCCATAGAGAACCCAAATTTTTGAGTTGGGGACGCATTTCTTGAATAATGCTAGGGTATCATTGCTAATTGGGGCACCGCCAGTTACAACCCGCCTGATTTTTGGCAGTACAATCTGATTTTCACTGCAATATTTGGCCAAATTGACAATCATCGAAGGAGACAAGGTTGCACAGGTTACATCAGTGCTTTCCATTTGAGATACAAGCATAAGGGGATCTTGAGGAGTCGGTCGCCGTAAATCGGTAACTCGTATTACAGTGTTTATTCCGTTAGCAATGTTATTCAGTGAAAAAACAGGGAAGGCCGGAAGGTCTTTGTCATTATCATTATAAGGTATACAGTTGTTAAGGGCGAGATGCTGCGAAACCAAAAACCGATGGGTTCTGTCGGCTCCTTTAGGCATACCTGAGCTTCCTGTTGTAAAGGTTATAAGGGCTGTTTCCTCCCCTTCTACCGGGGTAATATCGAGTGGTGGTGAGTTTTGCAGAGTTTCAAAGATCCCTGAATAATTTCCTTTGTGAGGACCAACAACGATTTTTATTGGGATATTTCTTAACTCTGGCACGTCCGCACATAATTCGAAGTCCTGCTCAAAGCTAATCATAGTCGTAGGCTGAACTGCCCGGGCAATTTCGCCGAGGTGAACGCGCCTGGTCCAGCAGTCCAGGAATACAGCTCTCGCGCCAATCATTATGATAGCAGCCATGGCCTGGTAAAGATATAGTGACATTGGGACAAACAGAAATACACAGTCACCACGCTTAACTCCCATTTCATTTAGGCCACCGGCAGTTCTTTGAACCAACCGGTAAAAAACCTCGAAACTAATTTTCTCATGTGGAATAGTCTGAGGCACACCTTTGAACCAATCAATGTGATTTCCTTGAGAGGGCCATTGTAGTGCTATGGCAGTAGGTTTTTTTGTGGCGCTTGCCTTTAGAAGACTGACCACGTTGTTTCTCTCATCCTCACCCTGGAAAAAACCGTAATAGTTGTTTTCTAATTGTCTGGAATCAAGCATGAGTTCCCATCCTTTACTTGAGATTTTTCGTAATAAGCTCGGCAACATGTAAGCTGTGAGATTGCAGCTAGTTATGGCCGCCGCCCTCAATGTTTTTCCAGCTTTGATATCTGTATATATCCTTTAAAACAGCTGCATGGCGTTAGGGTCAGCTACAGAGTCCTGGCTTCGGTTATAACCGTTTTGGAAGTTAGTAATATGTAGAAATTTTTAACACGACCTGGGCGGTCAGGGACAATACATCTAAAACCACGACTTTGCAGCAGAGGAACATTCATAATTTAAATCCCATTTGTGTCATTAGCCTGATTTGTTTTAAGGAGGGATTTTTAGTGAATTTTGGCCTCATGCTAATGTTTTTGTCACTAAAAAAGTATCCTGACCGGGAAATTTTTATTAGGCTCAAGAGAAGTTGCTCCGACTCGGCAATACTGGAAATGCGGGGTATGTCGGGGTATGTCTTAACTTTTGACAAATCGATTTGTTTTGTGATAATAATATTTCCACCATCGATTTCTTCATTCATCCAATGAATCGAAAAACCGACTGGCCTGTTTTCAACCCAAGCCCAAAGGTCACACATTGTTCCCCGGTTATCAGGCAGAATTCCATGATGAATGTTAATGCAGCCTATTTCAGGTAATGACAGGATTTCCTTCTTATAAATATTTCGTGTACGAAGATTAACAATCAGATCAGGTTGTAATTGACGAAGTTTACATAATGACTCCGTGGAGTTAATATCTTTGACTTTTAGGATAGGGATGTGCAGTGATTTAAGCAGTCTGATTCGGGGATCGTAAATGAATGATGTCAGCATGTTTTTCAGAAGGGTTAACGAAAAGTGCCTGGCTCCTATGAACATTAAAAAAATCACCTTAAGAAGTAATTGCAAAGAAAAAGTTTTTATAAAAACAACACAGGAAATCTCTGTGTTTTTTGGCAAATTATTTTTATCGGTAACTTGCTTTAAAAGATAATAATAATTACCTTTGACATATGTAAACTGTGATGTTACTAAAATGACTTTCATGCCGGATACCTCAGTTTTTGCCTAAATTATATCATAATGGTAAAATTGTGACAATGTTGGAACGAGGTAGGCAGATGCACTCTCCCGAGTTTAACAGATGAAGGCGGCAGAAATGCAAACAGTGTAGCAAAAACCCTCAAACATCGCTTAATTGGCTCAAAGAAGAAGAAAAGCGGCAAAATCCTGAAAGTGCGAAAATTCTTGAACTTGAGGCAAGCTTAGGGCTGAAAAACGTAGAAATACGAAGCTTGAGGAGGCTGTCGAGATATTAAAAAAAAGTTATTTCAATGCCAGTGTAGTTTGAAAAAAATCATTAGGGGGAGTGAATATCTTTTTGTGTAGGGAAAATATAACCTATACCCGGTTTGCCGGACACACATGAGTTAGGTATAATAACCATGTGGAGGAGATTAAAAAATGTCAAACTATGCAAACCGGTACAGTGAAGAATTTAAGAACGATGCCATCAAGCTAGTACATGAAGGCGGCAGAAATGCAAACAGTGTGGCAAAAGACCTTGGAATTAACCCTCAAACATTGCGTAATTGGCTCAAAGAAGAAGAAAAGAGGCAAAATCCTGACAGTGCGAGAATTCTGGAGCTTGAGGCAAAGCTTAGGGCTGAGAAACGTAGAAATTCGGAGCTTGAGGAGGCTATCGAGATATTAAAAAAGGCTACGGCACTCTTCGTGAAGGACAACCGGAAACCATAATATACAATCATATTAAGGAACTTAGCTCCGATTTTCCGGTTGAGAAGATGTGCAAATACCTTGAAGTATCACGGAGCGGCTATTATGGCTGGAAACACAGGGTTCCAAGTAAACGTGTACTTGAAAATGAAAAAATACTTAAGACTGCCAAAGAAAGTTTTAATGAATGTCGCGGTATGTGCGGGTTAGATAAAATGCTTGAAGATGTACGAAAAAAGTTTCCTAAATGCAGTCGCAATCGTCTATATTAGAATCCAGCGAAATAACCACTTGTACTCGATAAGAAAGAGGAAATTTAAAGCCACTACTAATTCGAACCATAAGCTTCCCGTAGCTGAAAACCTTTTAAACCAGGACTTTACGGCAGAAGGTCCAGGAGCCGTATGGGTAACAGATATCAGCTATATAGATACTTCTCAGGGTTGGCTTTATTTGGCAACCGTTAAAGATATATTTACAAAAGATATTGTTGGATGGGCCACCGCAGATCACATGAGAACAGAACTTTGTATCAAGGCGCTGGAAAGTGCAATTAGGAGGTATCGACCACCAAGAGGACTCATTCATCACTCCGATCGAGGCGTACAGTATTGTAGCAAAGACTACCAAAAAGTCCTCAGGAAACATGGAATGCTTTGCAGCATGAGCCGTAAGGGCAATTGCTACGATAATGCTTGTGCGGAAACATTTTTTAGTACGATAAAATGTGAAATGCTGTATCACAAGAAATATGAAACACGCGAAGAAGCTCACCGAGACATATTCTGGTATATTGAGATATTTTATAATCGCAAGAGGAGACATCAGTCTCTCGGGTACAAGACACCTGTAGAATTCAGGCGTATGTATGCCAAAAAAACAGCGGCATAAACCACTAGCCATGGGGGCTGTCAAGGGCGGAGCGTTAGCGGAGTTCATCGAAGGCGTCAGCCGGAGACCCTTTGCAGACCAAACCCATACCCAGAACCCTTGAAATGGGCTGGCGATGCCACTCCTATGGCATCGACGGCTTACCGATAAAAATTAGGGAAAATACGCAAATTCAAGTAATTATGAGATTTCGGGAGAATAGCTAACTCTACAGTGTCCGTTTTATCGGGAAAGCCTCAAATATTTTGTTGCTTTAATTTGTAGATTTGTTTGCCTTGAAGGTCTAAAACAGTTATAGTTCTTAACCAAGGTATAATAGTACGATTGGCTTTTGCTGTAAAGACTAAATTGGTTGAACTAAATATCTTATAGTCATATTTTAAGAAATTAAAATATTTTTGTTCTATTAATATTTCCATTTCTACCAATCCTTTTTAATACAGTTTAAGTAGTTTTCTTGATCTTTTATAAAATATATACTTGAAGGAATGCTAATAAGATATAAGTACAGCAAAAAATAATTCGTGTCAAGAATATTAGGCACTTTAAATATGGCCGAAATTAGTGCAGGAAGTAGTAAATAAAATACTATACAAATGAGCAAGCCCTTTATTATTGTTATTGCTGCTTTATTAACATTCCTCCAAAAAACATAGTTGATTGAAGCCATAACACAGCCATAAATAAATGTTAAGGGAATAAAATAATACTGTTTTTTGGGTTTAATTAATGTTTTCATAATATTCTACCCCCTAATTAATTAAAACCGATAGTAACATCCGCACCTACCCCAAAATGTAATCCACCCGTAAACCTCATTTTTTCAAAATCCGCTTTAATACCACCACCCAAAGTCACAAAGTCCGCTTGAGCACCCAATACCAATTTATGGTCGGTACATGGAATAGGTATATACGTTTCACCTGAAATCTCGGCTAAATATGCCTTACCGTATAGTCCAACATTTGTTTGGTCTCTTTTATTTGAAAGACTTATTCCTACGTTTGCGCTAACGCCTGGAGAACTAACGGTAACACGGCCATACTCATTATACATTGTTGATTTGCCTAGTCCAGCTTCCCCTGAAATTAAACTTGTTTGAAGTTTTTGTTTTGTTAGAGATGCCTTGACCTTAGGGCCTTTAAATTCATTGTAAAAGATATTATCTTTAAAATTGATATCTTGTTTAACTGGTTGTTGGCTATCACTTGCCGTATCTGAGTAACTGGGCAAATTCATCCAGTTGTCGTTTAAAGCGGGTTTACTTTTCTTTTTGACGGTATGTCCACTACTGGTCCCTACTTCATCAGCAGCTCTATATTTATTTCTGATTTTTTCTGCTTCTGAGTGAGCTGATTTTTTTTGTGCTGCGCTTCCTTTATTCCACTTTTCAGTTATTCCCTCCAGTTTTTTAATATCGCTTGAACTTAGATGTTTTTTATCCCACTCAGTAACTGCATGCCCACTGGGGTCAATATACCGCACCGGATTATTCGCGGCATAACTGTACAAATGCTCCTGCCAAACTGCACCCTTTTCTACTCCATAACTATCCTCCTGGGTAAACCGCTGAATACTCGGGTCATAATACCGGGCCAGCAGGTAATAGTTCCCGGTTTCCTCATCCAAGTACTCCCCGCAATAGCGGAAGGGGTTGTCAATCTTCTCCACTTCCTGGCGCCACAGTTCAGTTGTCTGCTTACCGCCAAATGCAGGCAGGGGATTGACTTCTTCCTGCCCAAAGGGATCGTACCGGTAATCCTTAATAAGTTGGCCCTTTTCATCCAGCAGCTGGGTGATATCCCCGTGAGCATTGTGCAGGTAAAATAACGTCTGGGCATCAACCTGACCGGGGTTATTCTCCCGGTAGATCAGTTTAAAACTACGGATATTCCTGGCTGTAACAGCATTATCTCGGTCTGTCTCCAGGATAATATTGTCAGCATTATAGTAATAGTTTGTCGCCGAATCCCCAAAATCCTTCTTAGTTCGTAATCCGGTTCCATTATAGGTATATTCAATAAACTTATTTTCCGGGGTATGTACGCGCTGAAGCTGGTTAAACCCGTTATAGTAATAGTTAAAGGACTTGGTGGCCATGGTATTGCCATTGATTTTAAATACATCTTCCTTGGTCAGCTGGTTACCTACAGCGTCATAAGTAAACCTGTGTTGAACAGTTTCTCCGCCTTTTGTTGTTTCCTGGAGCATAAGGCGGTTGTTCTTGTCATAGAGGTATGATGTTTCTTCAATTTTATTGCCGGTTATTTCAGTAATCGTCTTAATATTGTCCAAGTCATCATATTCATAGTTTTGAATTTTGTCATTTGGCAGCAGGGCAGTCTTAATC